>NZ_WXVV01000012.1 GCF_013433315.1 Pseudomonas crudilactis
GGAGTATCCGCATCCGGATGGTTGAGAAAAACCGCTGACGGGACAAAGCACTGTTGATCAGAAGTCATGAATCATTTCCAGGATTTGTATTGTCCGGGCTGGCCTCTTCGCCGAGAAAATCGATCAAGGTACGCACCGACGGCAACAACCCGCGCCGCGATGGGAAAATCGCATGCACCACCCCGGACTTGGGCGCCCAACCCGGAATCAGCTCGACCACGCGTCCGGCGGCAATGTCCTCACGCACCACCACACTCGGCAAGTGCGCCACACCGACCCCGGCAATCACTGCCTGACGCAAGGCGATCAGATCATCAGTGACCAGCCGTGGCGTATGGCGGATCAGCGCCGTGTTGTCATTCGGCCCCAGCAACTCCCACTGATACTCACGCTGCGCCGCGCCCCAGTGCAGGCTCGGCAGTCCGTTGAGGTCCGCAGGCGAGGGCGGTGACGACAGGCGTTCGACAAACTGCGGGCTGCCGACCACTGATTGCGTACTGTTGCCGAGCACTTTCATGACCATGTCGGTGTTCTCCAGTGGCGGAAAACGCACTCGCAGCGCAATGTCGAATCCTTCGTGAATCAAATCGACACGGCGGTTGGTGCTCTCGATGAACAGCTCCACCAGCGGGTACTTGAGCATGTAACGCGTGAGCATCGGCCCGACCCACGAATTGAGCAGCGCCGTCGGGCAACTCAGGCGCACCAGGCCTTGTGGTTCGGAACGATTGCGCTCGATCAGCTCGGCGGCGCTTTCGGCCTCGACGCGCATCGCAAGGCAGCGCTGGTAGTAGGCTTGACCGATTTCGGTCAATGAACAGTGGCGACTGGTGCGGTGCAGCAGGCGCACGCCGAGGCGTTCTTCCAGTTCGGAAATCCGTCGGCTGAGCTTTGATTTGGGCATGTCCAGCGCCCGCCCGGCTGCAGCGAAACCATGATGTTCGACTACTTGGGTGAAGTAGTAGAGGGTGTTGAGGTCTTCCACCATCGTTCTCCATATAGAACGCTAAGGCTGATTTTTGCAGTCTAGTGCATTAATGGTCATGGATTTAAGCTTGATCCATCGCATCACTCACCCTATTGGAGACGACCATGAAAAATATCATCGGTATCTACACCAGCCCGCGCGGCCATTGGGTCGGCGATGGTTTCCCGGTTCGCACGCTGTTTTCCTACGACAACCTGGGCAAGCACATCAGCCCATTCCTGCTGCTCGATCACGCCGGCCCTGCCGATTTCACCCCGACCACCGAACGCCGTGGCGTTGGTCAGCATCCGCACCGTGGGTTCGAAACCGTGACTATCGTGTATGAAGGCGAAGTGCAGCACCGCGACTCGACCGGCAGCGGCGGCATCATCGGCCCGGGCGATGTGCAATGGATGACCGCGGCGTCGGGGATCCTCCACGAGGAATTCCACTCGGAAAACTTCGCCAAGACCGGCGGCAAACTGGAAATGGTCCAGCTGTGGGTCAACCTGCCGGCCAAGGACAAAATGGCCGCGCCGGGTTACCAGACCATTCTCGACCGCGACATCCCGAGCATCGCGCTCAAGGACAACGCGGGCAGCCTACGGCTGATCGCCGGTGAGTTCGATGGCCACACCGGTCCGTCGCGCACCTTCACACCGATCGACGTGTGGGATCTGCGCCTCAACGCCGGCAAGTTGCTGACGCTGGATCTGCACGAAGGCCGCAATACCGCGCTGGTGGTGTTGAAAGGCTCGGTGCAGGTCAACGGTGTGGAATCGGTGCGCGAAGGGCAGTTGGCGCTGTTCGAACGTGACGGCCATCAGTTGACGCTCGAAGCCAGCCAGGACGCGGTGGTGTTGCTGCTCAGCGGCGAGCCGATCGACGAACCGATCGTCGGCCACGGCCCGTTCGTGATGAACACCGAGCAGGAAATTCACCAGGCGTTCGCCGACTTCCAGTCCGGCCGCTTCGGCCAGATGCACGCTTAACGCACAACCACTCAACGACATCGAAGGGCTGGGCACGCTGTTCTCCAATCACATCCCGGATTACCGCAACCTGTTCACCAGCTACAACAGCCTGACCAACGGTAAGTAACTCCGGGCATATGCAATACCTGTAGGAGTGAGCCTGCTCGCGATAGCGGTGGGTCAGTCAACGAGATTTCGACTGATACCCCGCCATCGCGAGCAGGCTCACTCCTACAAGGGTTTTGCGGTGTTTTTGCGCAGGCGTTCATGCTCTGAAATCAATTGCTCCTACACTTGCTCAATCTGTGCGATCTTCTCGCGATTGGCCCCCGTCGGAGTTGTTTGATGCTGTCTCTGCTCACCGAACATCCGTTGTTCTGCGCGTTGATCCTGATCCTTCTCGATCTCGGTCTGTGGCGTCTGATCAGTTCCCATGGCAGCGAGTGGAAACTGCTGGTGCGGGTGCTGATTTTCACGCTGTTCAGCGTGCTGCTGTTCAACGAAGGCCTCAACCCGATGGAGCCGGCGCCGTGGGCCGACAACGTGCCACTGCACCTGGCGGCGACCGGGTTGCAGATCGGCTGGTGGCTGTTCGGTGCGCGGACTTTGACGGTGTTGATCGGCGCTGTGATGATGCAACGGGTCGGCCACACCGGACGACTGTTGCAGGACTTGCTCGGCGCGGTGATTTTCCTCATCGCGATCATTGCCGCGCTGGCCTATGTGCTGGATCTGCCGGTCAAAGGCGTGCTCGCCACCTCCGGCGCCTTGGCGATCATTGTCGGTCTGGCCTTGCAGAGCACGCTCAGCGACGTGTTCTCCGGGATCGTCCTCAACACCACCAAGCCTTATCAACTGGATGACTGGATTTCCATCGACGGCACTGAAGGCCGGGTCACCGATATCGACTGGCGCGCCACGCGCCTGCAAACCAGTCAGGGCAGCATGGCGGTGATCCCCAACTCGCTGGCGGCCAAGGCCAAGATCATCAACTTCAGCCGGCCGAGCAATATGTTCGGCGTCGCGGTCAGCGTGCAGGTCAGCCCGCATGCGCGGCCCAGTTCGGTGATCGATGCGCTGGAACGGGCGATGCAGGGCTGTCGGCAACTGCTCGATATACCTGCTCCGAGCGTCGCACTGAAAAGCTCCGGCAGCAGCGGTGCGGAATACGAGATCAGCGGTTTTGTCGCTTCGATGGGTGAGAAGCGCGTGGTGCGCAATCAACTGTTTGACCTGGCGTATCGGCATTTGCAGGCGTCCGGGGTCAATCTGCTGTCGAGCGATGAAAGCACTGCGCCGACCAACCTGTCGCGGCCTCGGGCGCTGCTCGACAGTTCGCCAATCTTCTCCACCCTGCGTCAGGAGGAAAAAGACACCTTCAGTCAGAACATGAGCCAGCAAACCTTCCGCGCCGGTGAGGTCATTCTCGCGGGCGGCGAGGTCAGCGATCACCTGTTCATTATTGAGTCCGGCGTGGTTTCGGTGACGTTGAAACGCCACGGTACGCCGTTCGAATCCGGGCGCATGGGGCCGGGGGAAGTGATTGGCGAGGCGGGGATTCTGTCCGATTCCTCGTTGCCGGCGGACTTTTCGGCGAAGACCTTCTGCGTGCTGTACCGCATCGAAAAATCCTACCTCAAGCCGTGCCTCGATGCGCGTCATGACATCCACGACGCGATGCAGACGCTGCTCGATTACCGCTTGCACAAAGCGCAGTCCCTGACCGAGGAAGCGCCGGCGGTGGTACCGAAAAGAGGCTTTCTGCAGTGGCTGCGCAATCGCGCCTGAAGGGTCAGGCGCCGAGTTTCTGTTCCAGATGCAAGCGCACCTGTGGCCACTCGTCGTCGATGATGCTGAAACGGACCGAATTGCGCTTGCGCCCGTCCGGCATGATCCGCTCATGCCGGACGATGCCTTCCTGCTGCGCACCAAGACGCAGGATCGCGTTGCGTGACTTCTGGTTGTTCTCGTCGGTGGTGAACTGTACGCGCACACAATCGAGCACGTCGAAGGCGTGACACAGCATCAGGTACTTGGCTTCGGTGTTGACGAAGGATTTCTGCCAACTCGCGGAGATCCAGCTGCTGCCGATTTCCAGCTTGCGATTGAGCGGGTCGATCTTCCAGAAACGTGTTGAACCGATCACTTCGCCAGTGTCTTTCAATACGATGACAAATGGCATTACCGTGCCGGCGTCACGGCCATCGAGCGCTTTTTTCAGGTAGTTGTCGACGGTGCTGGCCGACGGCACCACGGTGACGGTGAGATTCCACAGCTCGCCGTCGGCGGCGGCATGGAGCAGGGCAGCGGCGTCGGCATACTGAAGCGGGCGCAAGAGGATGCGCTGACCTTGCAGCGTGGTTGGCATGGGATTCCGGTCTCGGCAGTGCGGGCGAAAGGCGAGCGCCTATTACGCCGTACCGGGCGGATCCGATGCAACCGCCGCGATGATTGCAGGGTCAGATTTTTTACAGCCCATGGGCAGGAGCCTCAGCCGATGAAAAACCTGCGGATCGCCACCTACAACGTCAATGGCCTGCGCGCACGCTTGCCAAACCTGCTGGACTGGCTCAAGCGCGAACAGCCGGACATTGCCTGCCTGCAAGAACTCAAATCCGTCGACACGGCGTTCCCCGCCGCCGAACTGGAAGCCGCTGGTTACGGCGCGATCTGGCAGGGTCAAGCTTCGTGGAACGGCGTGGCGATTCTCGCCCGCGATGCGCAGCCACTGGAGAGCCGGCGCGGTCTGCCGGGCGATCCGGATGACAAGCACAGTCGTTATCTGGAGGCAGCGGTGCACGGCGTACTGGTCGGCTGCCTGTATCTGCCCAACGGCAATCCGCAGCCTGGGCCAAAATTCGATTACAAACTGGCCTGGTTTGAACGATTGATCAGCTATGCGAAAGACCTGCAAAGCAGCGATCACCCGGTGGTGCTGGCGGGTGACTACAACGTCGTGCCCACCGACATGGACATCTACAACACTCGTTCCTGGCTCAAGGATGCGTTGCTGCAACCGCAGAGCCGCGAGTGTTATCAGCGCTTGCTCGATCAGGGCTGGACCGATTCGCTGCGGCATCTGTATCCCGCGGATCGGCTCTATACGTTTTGGGATTACTTCCGGCAGCATTGGCAAACCAACTCCGGTTTGCGCATCGATCATCTATTGCTCAACCCGGCGCTGAGCCCGTACTTGCAGGAAGCCGGGGTAGACGCCTGGGTGCGCAACGAACCCCACGCCAGTGACCATGCGCCAACGTGGATTCGTATCGGCTCACGCAAGAAACGCTAGTGGGCGATTGGCGAAATCAATTGTCGAAAACACTGCCCGATCCCGTATACATGGCGACCATCAACGCAGTGACCTGCGGCCCCATGCATAAGGACCGAGCAATGAGCGAGCCACGCCTGACGAATCTGAAGCTGTACCTGCAACGCCTCGGTTTCGAAACGCCACCAGCACCGACACTCGAGACCTTGCGTCTCCTGCAATTGCGCCATACCGGCGTGTTTCCTTTCGAGAACCTGGCGACGATTACCGGGGCTCCGGTGTTGATCGATCTGCCGTCCATCGAGGAAAAAGTCCTGCTCGGTGGGCGCGGTGGCTACTGCTATGAGCTGAATAACCTGTTCTTTGCCTTGTTGCTGGAATTGGGTTTCGACGCTCGGGCCATCAGCGGGCGGGTGGTGATGAATCAGCCGGAAGGCAGCTGGACGGCACGCACGCACCGTTTGAGTCTGGTGACCATCGACGACGTGCGTTACATCAGCGATGTCGGCTTCGGTGGCATGGTCCCGACCGCGCCGCTGCTCCTCGACACCGAGACCGAGCAAGCGACCCCTCACGAACCGTATCGCATTGAAAAGCAGGCCGACGGCTACATGCTGCGTGCCAACGTAACGGGTGAATGGCGGCCGATGTACCTGTTTGACCTGCAACGCCAGGAAGACATCGATTACACCATTGGCAACTGGTATGTCTCGACGCATCCAGAGTCGCCGTTCACCCAGCGTCTGATGGTCGCGCGCACGGGTAATGGCTGGCGCAAGACCCTGAACAACGGCAGTTTCGCTGTTCATCGCATGGGCGCCAACAGTGAGCGACGCGAGGTAACGCAGGTCGATGAGCTGATTGAATTGCTGGCGCGCGAGTTTGCTCTGCACCTGCCGGATCTGCCCCACATACGGCAAGCTCTGGCGCGGATGATCGTACCGGCTTCCGTTTAGGGTTTGGCGTCGGGCTCCAGCACTCGGCGGATTTCCCCGACCGCTGCCGACAGTTTTTTCTCGAGACCCTTGAGGTCTGCGGCGGTGATGCCTTTCTTGAATTGCCCGCTCGATTCGGCTTGTTCCGGTTTGGCAACGGCGTCGAGCAGGGCATGACGCAGGGTGTTATTGATCACCGTCTGATAACCGAACCCTTCGTTCTCCGCGACCGTACGCGCCGCTTCGATGACGGCGTCGTCGAGCATGATGGTGATGCGGGTTTTGCCTTTGTTTGACGCCACTGCGCCGCGTTTGCCCTGAGAAAAGTCATATTCGTCTTGCATCGATCAAGCCTCCAGAAAATAAGCGCTACGTTCGCTGGGTGTGGCGACACGTGCAGAAATGATTCGAACGACATTCGCATCCCGGTAACTGTAAGCAACGACCAACAAGCGCCCTTTGCCGTTGAGGCCAATCGTGATCCAGCGCTGTTCGTCATGGTCGTTATCCTCGATCGTCAGTGCTCGTTCGTCGTCAAAGACCGGCCCGGTCTCGGCGAGGCTGACGCCTTTGTGCTTGAGTTTGTTGGCTGCGTTCTTGCTTTTGTCGTACTGAATTTCGAATAACTTAATTATGCATACTTTATATGTATAAAAAGAGCGCGACGGTGCCGTCGGTCGCCATGAACAATTCAGCCTAGTGCGCACGCGGGCAGGTGCAGGAAGGGATGTGTTGCCGGATTTGTGGGGGATGGGACCGGCGGGATAGAAGGTTGGGTGGCTACCTATCCATTTTGTGACTGACAAGTTGTATACAACTCTATGGACATTTGTCACGAGTATTGAATACAGTGTGTGCATAACAAAAACCAGGGAACCCCCCACCATGAAAACGCCCCATGTTTCACACCAACGGCCCGAGGACGAAAATCTCGGGGTCGGCGCGAATATGGCTTACGGCCTGCAACATGTTCTGACCATGTACGGCGGTATCGTTGCGGTGCCACTGATCATCGGCCAGGCGGCCGGCCTGTCGCCGGCGGACATTGGTTTGCTGATTGCTGCTTCATTGTTTGCGGGGGGGCTGGCGACACTGCTGCAAACCCTGGGTCTGCCGTTTTTTGGCTGTCAGTTGCCGCTGGTACAGGGCGTGTCGTTCTCCGGCGTAGCGACCATGGTCGCGATCGTCAGCAGTGGCGGGGAGGGCGGCTTCCAGTCGGTGCTTGGCGCTGTCATTGCGGCGTCGCTGATCGGCTTGCTGATCACGCCGGTGTTCTCGCGCATCACCAAGTTCTTCCCGCCATTGGTTACCGGTATCGTCATCACCACCATCGGCCTGACGCTGATGCCGGTGGCCGCGCGCTGGGCGATGGGTGGCAACAGCCACGCGCCGGACTTCGGCAGCATGCAGAACATCGGTCTGGCGGCGGTGACGCTGGTGCTGGTATTGCTGCTGAGCAAGGTCGGCAGCTCGACCATCTCGCGTCTGTCGATTCTGTTGGCCATGGTGATCGGCACGGTGCTGGCGGTGTTCCTCGGCATGGCGGATTTCTCCAGCGTCACCACCGGACCGATGTTTGGCTTCCCGACGCCGTTCCATTTCGGCATGCCGACTTTCCACTTCGCCGCGATCCTGTCGATGTGCATCGTGGTCATGGTGACGCTGGTGGAAACTTCGGCGGACATTCTGGCGGTCGGTGAAATCATCGGCACCAAGGTCGATTCCAAACGTTTGGGCAATGGCCTGCGGGCGGACATGCTGTCGAGCATGTTTGCGCCGATTTTCGGTTCGTTCACCCAGAGCGCTTTCGCCCAGAACGTCGGGCTGGTGGCGGTCACCGGGATCAAGAGCCGTTACGTGGTCGCTACGGGCGGTATCTTCCTGGTCATCCTCGGCCTGCTGCCATTCATGGGCCGGGTCATTGCGGCAGTGCCGACTTCGGTGCTCGGTGGCGCCGGTATCGTGCTGTTCGGCACCGTGGCAGCGAGCGGCATCCGTACGCTGTCCAAGGTTGATTACCGCAACAACGTCAACCTGATCATCGTCGCCACCTCGATCGGTTTCGGCATGATCCCGATTGCCGCACCGAACTTCTACGATCACTTCCCGAGCTGGTTCGCGACCATTTTCCACTCGGGCATCAGTTCGTCGGCGATCATGGCGATTCTGCTCAACCTGGCGTTCAACCACTTCACTGCCGGTAACTCGGATCAGCAATCGGTGTTTGCGGCGGCGGAAGAGCGGACTTTGCGTTATCGCGATCTGGATGCGCTGCGCGAAGGCGATTACTTCAGCGACGGCAAACTGCATGACTGCGATGGCAAGGAAGTGCCGGTCATCGAGCCTGATGACCACGATCACGGGCACGGTGCCCCGAAAGCGCAGGTGAGACCCAGCGAGCATGTCTGACGGCTGTGCCTGAATAGAAAAGGGCCGATCTGGTAAGCACAGATCGGCCCTTTTTCATTTCAAGATCTTTTAACCTTTTCGAGCGCCCACAAAAAAGCCCCTGAATCTTTCGATTCAGGGGCTTTGCTATTTGGCTCCACAACCTGGACTCGAACCAGGGACCCAATGATTAACAGTCATTTGCTCTACCAACTGAGCTATTGCGGAATTGGTGCGTATGTTACTGATTCAAAAAGAGAAGTCAAGCGCCGGTGGCAAAATTAAGTGAATCATCGGGACGAACGGCGTTTTGTCAGCGATTGGCGGTTACCAGAACCGCAGCAGAGGTCTACCATGGCCGCCCGGAAGTGGTCACACGCGCTGCCGGCCATTCGCCGAAAAAGGTCCGCGTCATGAACCATTTATCCCGCAACAGCGAGGTGTTCGCATGAGCATCGCGCAAATCAGCCTGCCCAAGGGCGTCGGCCCACACGCCGAAAAACTCTTCGATGCGATCACTCAGGCCAGCACAGCTGAAGAGCTGAATCGTGCCGGTGGCAAGGCCGAAGGATTTGTCCTCGGTCTGGAAAGCACCAAAGCGATCAAAAGCCAGATCGCCGAATCGCTTTACGTCGCTTATGACGATGCCGCCACTCAGCGCGCGAGCGAACTGGCTTAACTGCCGAAGGTAATGGTGCCCAGCATCAGTTTGGCGTAAGCCGCAGTGGCGGCCAGTTGCACCAGCCACAGGGCGAGGCCGCCAAGGAAGACCCCGGCCGCGACTTGCAGCACCAGGCTTTTTTCGCGTTTGGCCGATGCGCGGGGGATGAAATCATCCAGATCGTCACGGTCGGCGCGCAGGTTGTCGTTTTTCATATCTGATCTCACAAAATTCTGGAATGTACTCATCACCTGTGGGAGCGAGCTTGCTCGCGAAGGCGTCATGTCAGTCGACAACGATGTTGAATGACAGATCGCTTTCGCGAGCAAGCTCGCTCCCACATTTGGACATGTGTGCAGTTTAGAGGGGATAGGGATTGTTTCGTGACAATAAAAAACGGGAAGCCCCAAGGCTTCCCGTTTTTCATCACGCAGCGTTATCAGATGACCTGAACAATCGCATCCGTCACAGCCGTGATGTTGCTCTGGTTCAGCGCAGCCACGCAGATCCGGCCGGTGTCCAGTGCGTAAATGCCGAACTCGTTACGCAGGCGATGCACTTGCTCAGTGGTCAGACCCGAGTAGGAGAACATGCCGCGCTGACGACCGACGAAGCTGAAGTCGCGACCCGGGGCTTTCTCTGCCAGCAGATCGACCATCTGCGTACGCATGCCACGAATGCGCAGACGCATTTCAGCCAGCTCGGCTTCCCACTGCGCGCGCAGTTCCGGGCTGTTCAACACTGCAGCCACGATGCTCGCACCGTGTGTTGGCGGGTTGGAGTAGTTGGTGCGGATCACGCGTTTGACCTGCGACAGCACGCGCGCGCTTTCTTCTTTCGATTCGCTGATGATCGACAGCGCACCAACGCGCTCGCCGTACAGCGAGAACGACTTGGAGAACGAGCTCGAGACGAAGAAGGTCAGGCCGGATTCAGCGAACAGGCGCACGGCAGCGGCGTCTTCGTCGATACCGTCGCCGAATCCCTGGTAAGCCATGTCGAGGAACGGCACGTGACCTTTGGCCTTGACCACTTCCAGCACGTTGTTCCAGTCCGCCGGGGTCAGGTCGACGCCGGTCGGGTTGTGGCAGCACGCGTGGAGGATAACGATCGAGCCGTTCGGCAGGGCGTTGAGGTCTTCGAGCATGCCGGCACGGTTAACGTCGTGGGTGGCGGCGTCGTAGTAGCGGTAGTTCTGCACCGGGAAACCGGCGGTTTCGAACAGCGCGCGGTGGTTTTCCCAGCTCGGGTCGCTGATCGCTACAACAGCGTTCGGTAGCAGTTGCTTGAGGAAGTCGGCACCGATTTTCAGTGCGCCGGTCCCGCCGACAGCCTGAGTGGTGATGACGCGACCGGCGCTGATCAGCGGCGAGTCGTTGCCGAACAGCAGCTTTTGCACGGCCTGGTCGTAGGCAGCGATGCCATCGATCGGCAGGTAACCGCGCGAAGCGTGTTGAGCAGCGCGAACGGTTTCGGCTTCGATCACGGCGCGCAGAAGTGGAATTCGCCCCTCTTCGTTGCAGTAAACACCCACGCCCAGGTTGACCTTGGTGGTCCGGGTATCGGCGTTGAATGCTTCGTTGAGGCCCAGGATTGGATCGCGGGGTGCCATTTCGACAGCGGAGAACAGGCTCATTATTGCGGCGGCTCTGAATGGAGAATGGAGGGACGTGTCGCGCTCCAGCCGGATGCACTAGAGCGGTGCACAAACGGGGAGCTAGTATAGAGGCCATTACTGAACAATGGCGACAGGCGATTCGGCTTTTCGGGTAAGTTTTTCCGATTATTTCTTGACCGTTAGTCGACTGCGCGTGTCAGAGTCTTTACCGGATGTAGGACGTTTGCCTTGAAAGGTGAGGCAATCGCCACCACATTGAGCACAATCCAGGTTTTTTCTTGCGCGACACCGGTCGTTTGCGGTCGTCCCCGTGGTGCTCCGCTTTGCTCGGAATGCCGCGATTCCAGAGGTGTTTATGTCCGAATTCCAGCTCGTCACCCGCTTCGAGCCCGCCGGCGATCAGCCGGAAGCCATTCGCCAATTGGTCGAGGGCATCGAAGCCGGGCTGGCGCACCAGACGCTGCTCGGTGTGACCGGCTCGGGCAAGACCTTCAGCATCGCTAATGTCATCTCGCAGATTCAACGGCCGACGTTAGTGTTGGCGCCGAACAAAACCCTCGCCGCGCAGCTGTACGGCGAGTTCAAGGCGTTCTTCCCGAACAACGCCGTCGAATACTTCGTTTCCTACTACGACTACTACCAGCCCGAAGCCTATGTGCCGTCGTCCGACACCTTCATCGAGAAGGACGCGTCGATCAACGACCACATTGAGCAGATGCGCCTGTCCGCGACCAAAGCGCTGCTGGAGCGCAAGGACGCGATCATCGTCACCACGGTGTCGTGTATTTACGGTCTGGGTAGCCCGGAAACCTATTTGAAGATGGTGCTGCACGTTGATCGCGGCGACAAGCTCGATCAGCGCGCGCTGCTACGGCGTCTGGCCGATTTGCAATACACCCGCAACGACATGGATTTTGCCCGTGCGACGTTCCGGGTACGCGGCGATGTGATCGACATCTATCCGGCGGAATCCGATCTGGAAGCGATCCGCATCGAGCTGTTCGATGACGAAGTCGAAAGCATTTCCGCATTCGACCCGCTGACCGGCGAAGTCATCCGCAAGATGCCGCGCTTCACCTTCTACCCGAAGAGCCACTATGTGACGCCACGGGAAACCCTGCTCGACGCTATCGAACACATCAAGGTCGAATTGCAGGAACGCCTCGAATACCTGCGCAGCAACAACAAACTGGTGGAAGCCCAGCGCCTTGAGCAGCGCACCCGTTTCGACCTGGAAATGATCCTTGAGCTGGGTTACTGCAACGGCATCGAAAACTACTCGCGCTACTTGTCCGGGCGTCCGGCCGGTGCCGCGCCGCCGACCCTTTACGATTACCTGCCGGCTGACGCCTTGCTGGTGATCGACGAATCCCACGTCAGCGTGCCCCAAGTCGGCGCGATGTATAAGGGCGACCGTTCGCGTAAGGAAACCCTCGTCGAATACGGTTTCCGCCTGCCGTCGGCGCTGGATAACCGGCCGATGCGTTTTGACGAGTGGGAAGGGGTCAGCCCGCAGACCATTTTCGTTTCGGCGACGCCGGGTAACTACGAAGCCGAGCACGCCGGGCGCGTGGTCGAGCAAGTGGTGCGGCCGACCGGTCTGGTCGACCCGCAGGTTGAAGTACGTCCGGCGCTGACTCAGGTCGATGACTTGCTCTCGGAAATCAGCAAGCGTGTCGCGGTTGAGGAGCGGGTGCTGGTCACCACGCTGACCAAGCGCATGGCCGAAGACCTCACCGATTACCTTGCTGACCACGGCGTGCGCGTACGTTATTTGCACTCAGACATCGACACCGTTGAACGAGTCGAGATCATCCGCGACCTGCGCCTTGGCACCTTTGATGTGCTGGTCGGGATCAACCTGCTGCGTGAAGGCCTCGACATGCCGGAAGTGTCGCTGGTGGCGATTCTCGACGCCGACAAGGAAGGATTCCTGCGTTCCGAACGTTCGCTGATCCAGACCATTGGCCGCGCGGCGCGGAACCTCAATGGCCGGGCGATTCTGTATGCCGATCGCATGACTGGTTCGATGGAACGGGCGATTGGCGAGACCGAGCGTCGTCGCGACAAACAGATCGCTTTCAACCTGGAAAACGGCATCACCCCGCGCGGGGTGATCAAGGACGTCGCCGACATCATGGAAGGCGCCACCGTGCCGGGCTCGCGCAGCAAGAAGCGCAAAGGCATGGCCAAAGCCGCCGAAGAGAACGCCAAGTACGAAGCCGAACTGCGCTCGCCGAGCGAAATCACCAAACGCATTCGTGCGCTGGAAGAGAAGATGTATCAGTTGGCGCGGGATCTGGAGTTTGAAGCGGCGGCGCAGATGCGCGACGAGATTGCCAAACTGCGCGAGCGGCTTTTGGCTGTCTAAAGATTTGCAGTGTTTAGTCGGGCCTCTTCGCGAGCAAGCTCGCTCCCACATTGGAATTGTGTCGTTTGCAAATTCCCTGTGGGAGCGAGCTTGCTCGCGAATGGCGGCGACTCGGTCTTAATGAGACTCCCCAGCCTTCAACCCTTGCGGCAGTTTTTTGGTCAACAATATCGCCAGCATGCTGATCCCCAGCGCAATCCCGACAAAGTGAAACGCATCGTTGTAAGCCATGATCGCTGCCTGCTGATGGACGATCTCACTTAACTTGCCCAACGCTGCTGTATCACTGCCAAACCGATCGGTCATCGACGCCAATCGCTCCGCCACCTGCGGATTGGTCGGCACCACCGCCTCGCGCAAATAGTCGAAGTAGGTCTTGGTGCGCGCATCCAGCAGCGTCGCGAGCAGGGCAATACCAATCGCGCCGCCCAGATTTCGCAGGATATTGAACAGGCTCGACGCCGACCCCGCGTCCTGCGGCAGGATGTACGCCGTGGCGATCAGCGAAATGGTCACCATGATCAACGGCTGCCCCAGCGCCCGAATGATCTGGATCTGATTGAACTGCGGCCCGGCAAAATCCGGATTGAGCACACCGGACGAAAAACTCGCCAATCCGAACAGTCCAAATCCGATCGTGCACAGCCATTTTGGCGAAACAAACTTCATCAGCTTGGGCACCAGCGGAATCAGAAACAGCTGCGGCACGCCCATCCACATGATCACTTCGCCGATCTGCAGGGCGTTATAGTTCTGGATCTGCGCCAGATACAACGGCAACAAATAAATCGAACCGTACAACCCGACACCCATTCCCAGGCTGGAAATACTCGACAAGCCAAAGTTGCGATTGCGCAGAATGCCAAGGTTGATCAGCGGATTGGGTTTGGAGATCTGCACGATCACAAAGGTGATCAAGCTCACCAGCGCAATGCTGCCCAGCGTCACGATCAGGCTTGATTCCAGCCAGTCCTTGCGATGGCCTTCTTCCAGAAACACCTGCAAGCAACCGAGGCCAATCCCCAGCGTGAGGATGCCGGTGTAGTCGGTACTTTTCAGCAGCTCCCAGTGCGCTTCTTTCTTCTCCAGCCCGTACATCAACCCGGCGATCATGATCAGGCCCGGCGGAATGTTGATATAGAAGATGTATTCCCAACCCCAGTTTTCCGTAAGCCAGCCGCCCAGCGTCGGGCCGATCGACGGGGCGAACGTGGCGGTCATGGCGAACATCGCCATGCCTTTGGCGCGGTGGTGTTCGGGGAGTTTGATCAGGGTCAGGGTGAACGCCAGCGGGATCAGCGCGCCGCCGGTAAAACCCTGCATGGCGCGAAAGACGATCATGCTCTCCAGGCTCCAGGCCATCGAGCACAGCAATGACGAAACCAGAAAACCCAGCGACACCCACACCGCCAGTCGCCGCGCCGACAGCAACTGCACCAGCCACGCGGTCAGCGGAATCATGATGATTTCCGCGACCAGATACGACGTGGAAATCCACGAGCCTTCTTCCAGCGTCGCCGACAAGGCGCCCTGAATATCTTTCAAGGAAGAGTTGGTGATCTGGATGTCGAGCACCGCCATAAAGGCGCCGAGCATCACGCTCATCACTGCGATCCAATCGCGCCGGGTCGGTTCGCCGACCGGGCGGATCAGCGAATCACCGGCCATTGTCCGGGGCGTCTTTGATGTTCACGGTGGCGGTCACCGACATGCCCGGACGGATCTTGCCGTGCAACGGGTTATCGGCCTTGAAGGTCAGTTTCACCGGAATCCGCTGCACGACCTTGGTGAAGTTGCCGGTGGCGTTGTCCGGCGGCAGCAGACTGAATTGCGCGCCGGAGGCAGCGAACAGGCTGTCGACCCGCGCTTCGATCGGCGTGTCGCCATACGCATCAAAGGTCAGTTCGGCTTTTTGCCCGGGCTGCATGTGGCCGATCTGGGTTTCCTTGAAGTTGGCCTGCACCCAGATGTCTTCGTCCGGGACGATCGACAGCAGATAAGCGCCGGCCTGCACCACTTGGCCGTTACGGGCGGCGCGCTGGCCGACCAGACCACTGATTGGCGCGTGGATTTCGCTGCGGGTCAGGTTGAGTTCGGCTTGCGCGAGATCGGCGCGGGCGTTGGCGATCTGTGCGTCGAGGCGTTTGATTTCCGCGTTCAGGGCGTTGACCTGCTGGCGCTGGCCCTGTGCGTCGGCTTGCGCCTTGGCCACTTGCGAACGGGCGATATGCGCGTCAGCGGAGAGGGTGGTCACGCGTTCTTCGGAAACATAACCGGGTTTGCGCAGGGTTTCGGCCCGCGACAAATCCATCTGCGAGCGGCCGAGCGTTGCTTGTGTGGTCGCCACCTGCGCATCACTGGAAGCAATCAGACTGGCTTGCTGAGTCAGTTTGCTTTGCGCCTGCAGGCGTTCGGCTTCTCGGGTGGCGAGGGCGGCATTGGCGCGATCAATGGCCAGGCGGAAATCATTCGGCTCAAGGCGCACCAGCAGTTGGCCTTTTTCCACGTGCTGATTGTCCTGCACCAGCACTTCATCGATACGCGCGCTCAACTGGCTCGACACACGGGTGATTTCGCCCTGGACATAGGCGTTGTCGGTGCTTTCATAAAAGCGTCCCTTGAAAAACCAATGGGCGAAAAAGCCCCCGGCGATCAGCAGGACGAGCAGCAGGAAAATCAACAGGCGACGCTTGAGTTGGGCAGGCATGGGCAAACTGTAGTCGAGGAATTGTAAGGAAAGTTATCAGCAGGCGAATCTGGCATACAGCCGATAAACGGTAAATGCCATCCGTTGATTATTGCCCATTCACCACGGCTTACGGGCGTTACAGACGCAAACTTGGCTTAAATGCCCTGCCCGCTGGAGCGGGGCGGGTGTCGCCTGTTACCATTCGCCGCTTGATTGTTTTGCTTTTCATTCTTTTCGAGACATGCCATGACCACCGTCCGCACTCGCATCGCGCCATCGCCTACCGGGGATCCCCACGTAGGTACCGCTTACATCGCATTGTTCAACTACTGCTTTGCCAAGCAGCATGGCGGTGAGTTCATCCTGCGGATCGAAGACACCGACCAGTTGCGTTCGACCCGCGAGTCCGAACAGCAGATCTTCGACGCCCTGCGCTGGTTGGGTATCGATTGGAGCGAAGGCCCGGACGTTGGCGGCCCGCACGGTCCATACCGTCAGAGCGAGCGTGGCGATATCTATCAGAAGTACTGCCAGCAGCTGGTCGACATGGGTCATGCGTTCCCATGCTTCTGCACTGCTGAAGAACTCGATCAGATGCGCGCTGAGCAAATGGCTCGCGGCGAAACCCCGCGCTATGACGGCCGCGCGCTGCTGCTGTCGAAGGAAGAAGTTGCGGCGCGTCTGGCTGCCGGCGAACCCCACGTGATCCGCATGAAAGTGCCGAGCGAAGGCGTTTGCGTCGTCCCGGACATGCTGCGTGGCGATGTCGAGATCCCGTGGGATCGCATGGACATGCAAGTGCTGATGAAGACCGACGGCCTGCCGACGTACTTCCTCGCCAACGTCGTCGACGACCACCTGATGGGCATCACCCACGTGCTGCGTGGCGAAGAGTGGCTGCCATCGGCGCCGAAACTGATCCTGCTTTACGAATACTTCGGCTGGGAACAACCAGAGCTGTGTTACATGCCGCTGCTGCGTAACCCGGACAAGAGCAAGCTGTCCAAGCGCAAGAACCCGACCTCGGTGACGTTCTACGAGCGCATGGGCTTCATGCCGGAAGCGATGCTCAACTACCTCGGTCGCATGGGCTGGTCGATGCCGGACGAGCGCGAGAAGTTCTCGCTGCAGGAAATGGTCGACAACTTTGATCTCAAGCGTGTTTCGCTGGGTGGGCCGATCTTCGACATCGAGAAGCTGTCGTGGCTCAACGGCCAATGGCTGCGTGACCTGCCGGTGGAAGAGTTCGCCAGCCGCTTGCAGACCTGGGCATTGAACCCGGAGTACATGATGAAGATCGCGCCGCTGGTGCAGGGCCGCGTTGAAACCTTCAGCCAGGTTGCACCGCTGGGCGGTTTCTTCTTCGCCGGCGGCGTCAATCCGGATGCCAAGCTGTTCGAATCGAAGAAACTGTCGGGCGATCAGGTTCGGCAGTTGATGCAGTTGATCCTGTGGAAGCTGGAAAGCCTGCGTCAGTGGGAGAAGGACAACATCACTGCAACGATTCAGGCTGTGGTTGAATCGCTGGAGTTGAAACTGCGCGATGCGATGCCATTGATGTTTGCCGCGATCACCGGGCAGGCGAGTTCGGTGTCGGTGCTCGATGCGATGGAAATCATTGGCCCGGACCTGACCCGTTATCGTCTGCGTCAGGCGATTGACCTGCTGGGTGGCGTGTCGAAGAAAGAAAACAAAGAGTGGGAAAAGCTGCTGGGCGCTATCGCTTAAGCACGTCTGACTCTGCAGGAACCACCGAAGGCCGGGATCTTTTGATTCCGGCCTTCGGCGTTTTTCCCCCCGAATTTACGGGGGAGGGCGGTAAGTGATTGTTATGCCGACGAAAAACTTTGAAAAATTTCAAAAATAAGTTTGACAGGCTTTCGATACGCCCTTAAGATTCGCCCCGTCCTCAGCGATGACATCAACGATGAGGGGCTATAGCTCAGCTGGGAGAGCGCCTGCATGGCATGCAGGAGGTCAACGGTTCGATCCCGTTTAGCTCCACCAATTTACACTTCGAAGCCTGGCCACACCGGCTCCGAAGCGATCAACACTCAGCGTTGATCAGTTGTATAGAAGGGTTTGCGTCCCCTTCGTCTAGTGGCCTAGGACACCGCCCTTTCACGGCGGTAACAGGGGTTCGAGTCCCCTAGGGGACGCCAGTTTTACAGAAGCGATGTTGCAAGATGTCGCTCCGCCGCGAGGCGAAAAATCCGGGGCTTTAGCTCAGCTGGGAGAGCGCCTGCATGGCATGCAGGAGGTCAGCGGTTCGATCCCGCTAAGCTCCACCAATTTTACACGTTCAAGGTCTGGCCACACCGGCCTTGAATCGATCAGATCTCAGCACTGATCAGTTGTATAGAAGGTTTGTGTCCCCTTCGTCTAGTGGCCTAGGACACCGCCCTTTCACGGCGGTAACAGGGGTTCGAGTCCCCTAGGGGACGCCACGATTACCCGCTCTGCGGGATTTTATAAGGGTCATTCAATTATTGAATGGCCCTTTTGTTTGTCTGGCGTTTGGCCAATTCTCCTTTTTCCTTACACTGTGCTTCAGACCAGCGGTCATATCCTTGACTTGCAGAATATTATTATGCGAATAATATTCTAGTCGTAATATTCGGAGGCAACGATGAACGATAAAAAAGCTCAAACCCGCGAACGCATCCTCAAGGCTGCCAGCGCCGCACTGATTCAGCGCGGCCCGGCTGACCCGAGCGTGGGCGAAGTGATGGGCGCAGCCGGCCTCACCGTCGGTGGCTTCTATGCGCATTTCGAAAGCAAGGACGCGATGATGCTCGAAGCGTTCAAGCAATTGCTCGGTCGCCGCCGCGACCTGATTGCCGACATGGATGCCGAATTGACCGGCGAAGAGCGGCGCGCCTTGGTTGCCGCGTTCTACCTGTCGCGCAAGCACCGTGATTCCAGCGACGCCGCGTGCCCGATTCCAGCGTCCATCGGCGAATTGGGTCGTCTGCCGGAATCGTTCCGCATCGCGCTGAACGAACACCTGGAGTTGATGATTGCGCAGTTGGCGTCCAGCCCTGAGGACACCGACAAAGCCCTGGCCGACGTGGCCTTGATGGTGGGTGGTCTGGCGCTGGCAAGGGCGCTGGGCCCGGGAGATTTATCCGATCGATTGCTGCGCGCTGCCAAGTCGGCGGTGCGTTGACCTGAAGGCAACAGGCCTGAGGAGAGAGCGATGAACACGTTGAAGTGGGTTCGTGGCGTTAATGGCACCTTGGGCTGGATTGCACCGCAACGAGTGGCGAGCAAAATGCGTCTGGCATTCATGACGCCACGCTCGCTGCCGCTGCGCGATTGGGAGTTGCCGCTGCTGGCCAGTTCCGAACGCATCACTTTGCGCTTCGGCCTCTCGGCGCTGCGCTGGGGCCAAGGTCCGACAGTGCTGCTGATGCACGGTTGGGAAGGGCGGCCCACTCAGTTCGCCGCACTGATTACCGCGCTGGTCGAGGCCGGTTATACCGTTGTCGCGCTCGATGGTCCGGCCCACGGGCGTTCGCCGGGGCGTGAAGCCAACGTCGTATTGTTTGCTCGGGCGATGCTCGAAGCAGCTGCGGAGTTGCCGCCGCTGCAAGCGGTGATCGGTCATTCCATGGGCGGCGCCAGCGCCATGCTCGCCGTGCAATTGGGCTTGCGCACCGAAACGCTGGTCAGCATTGCCGCGCCGGCTCGAATACTCGGCGTACTGCGCGGTTTTGCCCGCTACGTCGGCATGCCGCCCCGAGCCCGTTCCGCTTTCATCCGCCAAGTCGAGCAAGATGTCGGTATGCGCGCCGCCACCCTTGATGTCGCTCACTATCAACTGGATATGCCCGGCCTGATCGTGCATGCCGAGGATGACAATTTCGTCTCGGTCAAGGAATCGCAAGTGATCCACGAATCCTGGTTCGATAGCCGTTTGTTGCGCCTTGAAGATGGCGGTCACCAGCGCGTGCTGGCCGACCCTCGGGTGATTGATGGCGTGTTATCACTGCTCGCCGGTCGCAGCCTTCAGGCGCGCCAATCGGCGTGAGCTCCGTTACACTGCCCCGGTTGAATACATTGACCGGGAGTGGGGCATGGGCTGGGATCGGGCAACGCCGTTTACCATTGATCTGCAAGTAGGCGCCGAGGACATCGACGGGCTGGGCCACGCGAACAACGCGGTGTACGTCACCTGGCTCGAGCGCTGTGCCTGGCGCCACTCGCAACGTCTGGGCCTGGATCTGGTCGAGTATCGGCGACTGGATCGGGCGATGGCTGTAGTGCGCCACGAGATCGATTATCTCGCTGCAGCCTATGAAGGCGACGAACTGCAATTGGCGACCTGGATCGTTGATTGGGATCAGCGCCTGAAAATGACCCGGCATTTTCAGCTCAAACGTCCGAGCGACAATGCGACGCTGCTGCGCGCGCAGACCACGTTTGTCTGTATTGAACTGTCCACGGGCAAGCCTAAGCGCATGCCGACCGAATTCATTGACGGTTATGGCCCGGCGATCCAGATCCCGGAATCTGCCCGAATCTAAACTGTAGGAGTGAGCCTGCTCGCGATAGCGGTGTGTCAGCCAACATATGCCTCACTGACACACCGCTATCGCGAGCAGGCTCACTCCTACAAGGGATATGTGTTGTTCTGCGGATTTGTGCGATATCCAGTAAACTGCCGCACGTTTTTCTTCAAGTAGTATTTTCCCATGCAAATTGCTCTGGCGCCCATGGAGGGGTTGGTCGACGACATCCTTCGCGACGTGCTGACCCGCGTTGGCGGCATCGATTGGTGCGTGACCGAATTCATTCGGGTCAACGACCAGTTGCTCACTCCAGCCTACTTTCACAAGTTCGGCCCTGAGCTGCTCAACGGCGCGCGTACCGCATCTGGCGTGCCATTGCGTGTGCAATTGCTCGGTTCCGATCCGGTGTGTCTGGCGGAAAACGCTGCACTGGCCTGCGAACTCGGCTCCGAAGTCATTGACCTCAACTTCGGCTGCCCGGCCAAGACCGTGAACAAATCCCGTGGCGGCGCCGTTCTGCTCAAAGAGCCGGAACTGCTCAACCAGATCGTCGAGCACGTGCGCCGCGCCGTACCCGCGCACATTCCCGTCACCGCAAAAATGCGCCTCGGTTTCGACAGCCCCGACGGTTCGCTGGTCTGCGCCACGGCGCTGGCCGAAGGCGGCGCCGAACACATCGTGGTTCACGCCCGAACTAAAATGGATGGCTACAAACCGCCGGCGCATTGGGAATGGATTCCGCGCGTGCAAGACGTGGTCAAAGTCCCGGTTTTCGCCAATGGTGATATCTGGAGCGTTGAAGACTGGCGGCGTTGCCGCGAAATCAGTGGCGTGGAAGACATCATGCTCGGTCGCGGTCTGGTGTCGCGCCCGGATCTGGCCAAACAGATCGCTGCTGCTCGCGCTGGAGAAGAAGTGGTCGAGATGACCTGGGCCGAGCTGATGCCGCTGATCCAGGACTTCTGGCTGCAAGCCAAAGCGCAGATGACCGCGCGCCAGTCGCCGGGCCGTTTGAAGCAATGGCTGGCCATGCTGACGCGCAATTATCCCGAGGCGGTTGAGCTGTTCACCGTCCTGCGCCGTGAAACTGAGCCGGATCACGTCTCGCGTTTGCTCGGTCTGCCGGTCGCCGAAGCGGCCTGAAAAAAATCTGCAAATAGTCTCTTGAAATCATTTCAGCGGTCCTTATCTAAGGGTTACGCGATGCCGAATTCGGGTCGCGGAGTCAAAAAACCTTGCTGATTGTTTTCAGGAGATTTGAACCATGAGTACTGCATTTTCCCTCGCGCCACTGTTCCGTTCCTCGGTCGGTTTCGACCGTTTCAATGACCTGTTCGAAACCGCCCTGCGCAACGAGCCAGGCAGCAGCTACCCACCTTACAACGTCGAAAAACACGGTGATGACCAATACCGCATCGTCGTAGCGGCCGCCGGTTTCCAGGAAGAAGACCTGGAGCTGCAAGTCGAGAAGGGTGTGCTGACCATCAGTGGCGGCAAGCGTGATGCCAACGAAGGCGTGACCTTCCTGCATCAGGGCATCGCCCAACGTGCTTTCAAGCTGTCCTTCCGCCTGGCCGATCACATCGAGATCAAGGCGGCGGATCTGAGCAATGGTCTGCTGAGCATCGACCTGCTGCGAGTGATCCCGGAAGAAGCGAAAGCCAAACGCATCCCGATCAACGGGACGCAGAAGCCGGCGTTGCAGCACTGAGTCATGCGCCGCAACACAATCGTCTGAACAGGCGATGAGCCGCTGAATGAAGGCCCCGATACGTCGGGGCCTTTTTTGTGCGCGCAAGAAAAGCGCTGTACGACTTTGCCGCCGGCGGCGGTTTCTCTACAATCCGCGGCAGTTTTGCCGACCCCCATTCCTCACCGGTCGGCCTGGAGCCTTTTTTCATGGACGAGATTCAACAGCGCTGGCTGTGCGCCCTGTCTGCACCCATGGCGGCGATCAATACCGGCGCCAGCTACGACGACCCGGCGTTCTGCAATGATCGCTACATCGACCTGCAGGACAGTTGGGGGATCGATGACCGTGGCCAGCTGTTCGACATGCTCGTACGGATGACCGACGAGGGCCATGCCAAGCACCTCAGCGCGGCGTACTTGGCGTGGCAGCGTTGTCTGCCAAGTGAATGGCAGGCTCTGCTCGACGACCTGAGTCTCCGCGAACGCATCCTGCATGAGTTTGCCAGTCGCACGTTCGGCAGTTGCGGGCCGGGCGGGATTCTGTCCTGGGACTATGGCCGCATGGGTTTTCTCTTGCGTTGCGCGGTGCGCAATCAGTGGGTCGACCTGGACGAAAGCAACTGGCTGCACAGCCGTTTGGCCCTCAGAGCGCAATTTCACTACGGTAGCTGGATGGCTTACTTCGATGGCTTTGTCGTGGGCCGGACGTTTTGGTCGTGCCTGAGTGCCAGCGACGATGAGCTTGCGCGTGAGCTGGACCGACAAGGCGCCAATCCCCTTAACGTGCGGATTGCCCGCGGCCTTGCCGAGAACATCCCTCAGTTTCTGGCTGATTTGCCATGGCACATGGAGATTGATCTACCACCACGCCCGGCATCGCTCAAGGAGTTCGACTGGTCATGAGTTGCTGGATCCGCCTGGGCATCGAGCCTACCAACGACGAAACCCTGATTCGCAACGCCTACCGCGCACGCTTGCCGGCGCATCACCCGGAGACTGACCCGCAAGGCTTCCAGGCGTTGCGCATGGCCTACGAAAACGCCCTGCGTCTGGCTCGTGAAGGCGAGGAAGAAGAGCCCGAACAAACGCTCGAAGCATCAGAACCCGAGGTCGTTGAAATCCCTCGGGCATTCGTGGAATTCTGCGAGCTGCTTGATGATCCTGCTCGCCGGTTCAATTTCGCTGCGTGGCAGGCATTTGTCCGGAGGCTGGATGAGCTGTCGCTGGACGTGCTCGATGAACTCAGCTGGGGCTTGTACCACCGGCTGGCCGACGCCGGTCCGTTGTCGTACCGCTGCGCAAATCTTTTGGCCAAACGTATGGCCTGGGATCAACAGTTGCTGGATCTGGGTTTCGACGACGCGCATCGGGTGGAGTCCTTTCTCCAGCGAATCGAAACGCCGGACCCGTTCGATACGGATCTGATGAGCACATGGTCAGAGGCCGCCCAGACTGAATCACTGTGGTATGCCCGTAGCCTCGACTTCATCTTCAACCAGCGTCCACTGCCTGAGTTCGCCGACTTCGCCAGTCAGCACACCTGCCTGCCGTTGCCGAATGATGCCGCGTTCCTCAAGCGTCTGCTGGTGCAGTTCACTCAGGCAGGTATTGGCGGGCCGACGTTTTTGCAGTGCTGTATCGAGCAGCAGCTTGCTGCACCGGACGATGTCGACTGGCTTTACCTGTTGGCGTGTCAGAGCAGTCTGCTGGGGCGCGACGATCAGGCATTGCCGTGCTGGATCCGGCTGTGGAACGAACATCGCCATCCGATGGCGGAAAGTTGTCTGCTGGAGCTGTGTGCCAAGCGCCAGCCGACTTTTCTGCCCTTGCTGATTCAGGCATTCGATCGTCTGCAGGGCATTTCTGCCTGGCCAGAGGATCTTGGCGATGACGCCCAGGTGTATGGCTGTCCGTCACAACATCCCGAGACGCTGAACCGTTGGCTGGGTGTCGGGCGGTTAAAGCTTGAGAGCCTTGCGCAAAGCTTTGTCGATTGGCGCGTGACCGGTGATGAACTGCCATTGCTCGCGCAATTGCTGGGCGAAAATGCCGACAGCCGATTGCTGCATTTATACCGGTACGCCTGGGCGCTGCATCGCGGTGATACGGCGTTGTTGCAGCAGATTGTGGATGCACCGCTGCCCATCGATGCCCTCGAAAGCCTGGTGATGAGCGGGTTCAAATATCAGGCCGGGCAACACCTGCACTGGTTGCGCACGGCGCCGATTGCGTCGGCCATGAGCGTGTTCAGCGATGCTGATTCAGCTGCGCGGCCATTGCCGCAGGTGCTGACCGACGGCGAGCGGCACAAGGTCTGTCGGCTGTGGTTGCGTCGCTTGCGGCCTTACAGCGACGCTGCGCTGGAACGATTGGCAGACGCGTTCAAGCTGGCTGCGCTCAAAGACGACTGTGACTTGTCCGAGCTCGACTTGATGCTCCAGTTGAGCCGTCGCGGCATTCAGTTTCCGCCAGTCGGGCTGGGTGAGGCCACTTGGGAGTGGCACGCACAGACCTTGTTTTTGCTGGCATTGCTGGACCAGCCCGAACGCTGGTTGCAACTGATTGACGCGCAGTGCGTGGAGCGCCTGCCTTTCAATCCGGCCCATCCCTTGGGTCGCCTGCAACCGTTGTTGCGGCGCTTGCAGCGTGAGCAAGGCCATTGCGCCGGTTTGCTCGGATGGTTGCAAGGCAATGACCCGGTGCACGGCTTGTTGGTGCAGCAATTGTTCAGCGTACAGCAGGCACTCGACAGTATCCGGTTGCCGGCCAATAGCCTGCTTTACACCTGCCTCGAAAGTGATCGTGCTGCCTGCGGCGACGATTTGCTGGGGTTGATGATGTTCTGGGGCGTGCTCTATCACGATCCGAGCCTGAGTGCCGAGCAGCATCGCGCGTTGTTGCAATCGATCGCGGCGATCAGTTGTGAGGACGATTGGTTCGAAGGCTTCCGCGACGGTTTGATCAAAGGCGAACCGGTGTGGCCGCCGCGCAACGTGCTGACGGATTTTGGCGTCGACAAACTGTTGGCGTACGAAGCACTGGATGCGCTCAAGGGCTTGATTCGTTATGGCGCTGCCGGGGTGCCGAAAACGCGCGTCCTGCGCCAACTGCAACAGGGCAAGGACGATGTGCAGAACAGCGTCGGCCTGCGCCTGGCTCTGTGCGCGTTATTGTCCTGGTCGGAACGATTGCTGCTGGCGAAAAGCGATGCTCAGCCGGTACCGGCGACAGCGATCTGGCGTCTGGGATCGCGGTTGGGGCGTAAGGCTTTTATCGCTCAGGTCTTGGCCTGCGTAGTGATTGCGCCAGTGGCCGGGCTGATCAGTGGCACCACGGGCGCTGGCATTCTTATCCTGCTATTGGGCGTGCTGCTGGTGTTCGGCGCCATTCTGCGCCGTTTGCACGACATGGGCCGGGGCATTCCGACGTTGCTGATCTTCATGGCGCTGACGCCGTTTTTGCCATTCCTGCCGTTGGTGTTGTTCGGGCTTGCCGGTGACAAGTTGCCCAACCGCTATGGTGTGCCGCCGGACAGCGGCGATAGCGAGACGCTGTCCGGCGGCCTGCAGGCTGCTTTACGGCGGCTCAACGGCTAGAGGCGCAGTTGATCCAACGCCTTGTTCAGCTCTGTGCGATGGCTGGCAATCTCCGCTGATTGCTGGCCGCCGAGCACGCTGGTGAAGTTGTGCAACCATTCGGCAATGTGCTCGCGTTGCTCGCCCAGACTCTGCATCCATGCCCGCTCCAGGCGGGCGAGCAACGTGCGGTTGGGCAGCGCGTCGCGTGGATGGACTTTCAGAGTAGACAGCCGGTTATGGCTGTCTCGGCGCGCTTGCTCGTCCAGGCCGGTGGGGCTGCGGTCGATGCTGTGACTGTGACGCTCGCCGGTTTCGAGCAGGGTAACGTCGACTTCGAGCAAACCGTTGATGTCATAACTGAAGCGCACGTCCAGTTCCTGGATGTGTTCAGTGGGCGTCAACGTGACATCGAAAGCATCAATCAGAATGTTGTCGCAAACCCACGGCCGTTCACCCTGATAGACGGCGATGCGCAGCACTGTTTGCTTGGGTTGGGTGGTGTAATAGCGTTCCACCCTTGAGGTCGGGATGACGGTGTTACGTTCGATGATCGGCGAAAACGCGCCGTTGATGCCTTTGCCACGCATGGTCGCAATGCCCAGCGTGTAAGGGCAGACATCGGTCAGAATCAGTTCTTCGACCGCCCCGTCACGCGCCTTGCACGCCGCTTGCGTCGCCGCGCCCAGCGCAACAATGGTATCCGGATCAAGATGTCGGTAAGGCAGGCGCCCGAACAGCGTGGCGACCATTTGCTGCACGGCGGGCATGCGCGTGGCGCCGCCGACCAGCACCAGGCTGTCGAGGTCGCGGGGCTTGAGTCGGGCATCGCGCAGCGCTTGTTCGATCGGCGCGCGCAAACGCGCCAGCAGCGGTTCCCAGATTTTTACCGCCGCCGCTTCGTCCAGTGACCATTCGAAGGTTTTGTCGGCGTGGCGCCAGCTCAGGTGTTGAGTGCCTTCGCCGAGTTTGCATTTGAGCTGCTCAAGCGCATCACCGAGGCTGGCCATGCTTTGCGCGTCGACCATTGCCGGGGTCAGTTGCCAGTGTTTCAGGCAGGCCTGCAACAGCGCAGCCGTGAAGTCTTCGCCGCCGAGAAAGTTGTCGCCGGTGGAGGCGTGCACTTCGATCAGCGGCAAAGCGTATTCCAGCACCGTGACGTCGAAGGTGCCGCCGCCCAGATCGAAGATCAGCGTGCGTTCGAACTTCTGCTCATGCAGCCCGTAAGCCATGGCGGCGGCCGTGGGTTCGTTGATCAGGCGCGTCACCGAGAGCCCGGCCAGTTCGGCGGCGAACAGTGTGCGTTTGCGTTGTTCATCGCTGAAATACGCCGGGACGGAAATCACCGCTTCCGTAACCGGGTGGCCGAGAAAGGCTTCGGCGTCCTGCTTGAGTGAACCGAGCACCAGCGCTGACAACTCTTCCGGACTGAACTGACGTGCCCCGAGCTGGACTTGTTTATCGCTGCCCATGAAGCGCTTGAACGCCGCAGCGCTGCGTTCCGGATGTGTGGTCAGGCGGGCGCGGGCAGCTTTGCCGACCAGAATCGTGTCGTCTTCATCGAGGCTGATCACCGAGGGCGTCAGCACATCACCCAGGGCGTTGGGAATCAGGCGGGCCTGACCGTCCTGCCAGACGGCGATCAGACTGTTGGTGGTGCCAAGGTCGATGCCCAGCAGAGCCGGGCGGGGGAGGGTTGCATCCTGCATGTCAGATCTCGAAACGGCGCAAAAAACGCGACCCTACAGGTTGGCGCAAATCGTGGCAATTGCGCTTCTGTTGCAACGTGCACCGGTTATGGCAGGAGCTTTTTCAGATCCTCCAGTGCAACCGGTCTGCTGTGCAGATAGCCTTGATACAAATGGCAGCCCAAACCCTGAAGGAACGCCAGTTGTTCCGGGGTTTCCACGCCCTCGGCAATCACCTCCAGCTCAAGGCTGCGCGCCATGGCGACGATTGCGCGGATGATCTCGGCATCGTTCGGATCGGTCGTCGCATCGCGAATAAACGACTGATCGATTTTCAGCGTGTCCACCGGCAGCCGTTTGAGGTAAGTCAGCGACGAATAACCGGTGCCGAAATCATCCATGGCGAAACTTACGCCGAGCTTTTTCAGCCGGCGCATTTTGCTGATGGTGTCTTCCAGATTCTGGATGACGATGCCTTCGGTGATCTCCAGTTTCAGTAGCGAACAGGGCAGGCCATGGCTGCTCATGCTGTGCTCGATGCGCTCGACAAAGTCGTTCTGGCGGAACTGTCGTGGACTGATATTCACGCACAGGCTGAAATTCAGCGGATCGACCAGCTTCAACGCAATCAGTTGTTTGAAGGCGTTGCAGGCTTCGTCGAGGATCCAGGTGCCGACTTCGAGAATCAGGCCGCTGTCTTCCAGCACTTTGATGAACTCGGTGGGTGACTGCGCGCCCAGCTCCGGGTGATTCCAGCGCACCAAGGCTTCGGCACCGATGATGCGGTTGTCGCGGGCGTCGACCTGCGGCTGAAAGTGCACGTTGAATTCACCGCGCGACAGCGCCAGGCGCAAGTCGGTCTCCATGCGCAGCCGTTCGCTGGCGGCTTTCTGCATGGTGTTGTGGTACATCTGCGTGGTGTTGCGCCCGGAATCCTTGGCCCGGTACAGGGCAATGTCGGCGCGTTTGAGCAGGTCGGTCGGCGTCGAGCCGTGATCGGGGATCAGCGCTACGCCAATGCTTGGCGTGACTTGCAGGCGCTGGCCGTCGAGGAACATCGGTTCCGAGAGCAATTCACGCAGGGTGTCGGCCAGATTGCGCACTTGCGCGCTGACTTCATTGCGCGAGCCTTCGAGACCGCTGAGCAGCACGACAAACTCGTCGCCACCGAGGCGCGCGACCGTGTCTTCCATGCGCACGCTGGCTTCGAGCCGCGCGGTGATGATCTTCAGCACCGTGTCGCCGACCGGGTGGCCGAGGGAATCGTTGATGTGCTTGAAGTGATCGAGGTCGAGAAACAGCAAGGCGCCGCGCAGGTTGTGGCGCTTGAGCAGGGCGATCTGCTGGCTCAGGCGATCCATCAGCAGGGCGCGGTTGGGCAGGTTGGTCAGCGGGTCGTGATAGGCCAGATGTCGAATCTGCGCTTCGGCGTTTTTCAGCAGGCTGACGTCCCGCGCGGTCAGCAGCAGGCACGCGGTTTCATTGAGAGTGATCGGCTCGACCGAGACCTCCACCGTCAGAATTTCCCCGCGTTTGTTGCGCCCGAGCATTTCCTGGTGGTGTACGCGACCCTTGATCTGCAACTCGGCGAGTAACGCCGAACGCTGTTTCTCTTCAGCCCAAATACCCACCTGATAAACCGTTTTGCCCACGACCTCTTCGGCACGATAGCCAGTGAGACGGCAAAAACCGTCGTTGACCTCCAGATAACGCCCGGTGTCGCGCTCGGTAATGGTGATTGCGTCGGGACTGGAGTGGAACGCCTTGGCGAATTTCTCCTCACTGGCTTTCAGCGCCGCTTCCGAGCGCTGCTGCTGGGTAATGTCGCGCAGGGTGGTGACGATACAAGCCTGGTCGCCGACGCTGATCTGCCGGCTGGAAATCACACAGGTCAGCGACTGGCCGTCCTTGTGCTGGACGATGATCGCGACATTGCTCAAGCCCTGTTCGCGAATCACCCGTTCAATCCGTTGCAGGCTTTTCGCCGAGGCGTCCCACAGGCCAATTTCTTCTGCGGTATGGCCGATGACGTCGGCGGCGCTCCAGCCGAACGTCTGGGTAAAGCTGTTATTGATCTCGATGAACTCGCCGCTGTCCTGGCGGGTGACGCAGATCGGGTCCGGGCTGACCTGGAACAGCGTGGCGAATTTCTCTTCCGAGGCCACCAGCCGCTGTTCACGCTCGACCTGATCGGTGATGTCGAGCAGTGTGCCGGCCATGCGCAGCGGTGCGCCGTCGTCGTCGCGGTAGAGGCGGGCGCGGCTTTCCAGATAGCGCGAACTGCCGTCCGGCAATTGCACGCGATAGGTCAGTTGATAATTGCCCGCCGGGCCTTCGCGCAGGCTGCGGTAGGCGTCGCGCATGCTGTCGCGCTCTTCGCCGGGCACGCCTTCGAAAAACTCTTCGAATGATTCATGAAAAGGTTTCGGTTCCAGCCCGTGCAATTGCGCGGCCCGCGCTGAACCGTAGAGCATGCCGCTGGGGATGTGCCAGTCCCAGGTGCCGAGCTGTGCCGAGTCCAGTGCCAGATCGAGGCGTTCCTGGCTGTCCTTCAAGGCGTGTTCGGCGGCTTTGCGTTCGGTGGTGTCGAGGAAGGTGCTGAGCAGATACGGCTGGCCTTCGAGCTCGACTTTCTGCGCACTGAGAATGCCGTCGTGAATCTGCCCGTTGCTGGCGCGAAACTGCACCTCCATGCTGATCAATTCGCCCTTGGTGTTGGTCTTCTTGACCAGTTCGCCGCGCTGTTCGGGGTGCACCCACAGGCCCAGTTCCAGCGTGGTGCGGCCAATAGCGCTTTGTACCGGCCAGCCGAACAGGCTTTCGAAATACTGGTTGGCCTCACTGATCAGGCCGTCTTCCTGGCGGGTGAGCAAAACCATGTTGGGGCATAGGTGAAATAGTGTGGCGAAACGTTTCTCCGAGCTGCTCAGCGCTTGCTCGCGTTGGCGCTGGTGGGTGATTTCGCGAATCACCCCGATCATTCGGGGGCGGCCGTTTTTGTCCGGCAGCAGACTCCCGCTGATCTCCAGCCAGTGCAGGCTGCCGTCAGGCCATTGGATGCGGTGGTGCATGGCTTGCTCCAGCGGCGCACCGGCAATCACCGCGTGGAAGGCGCGCACGGTTTTCGCGCGGTCTTCCGGAGGCAATAAATCGAGGTATTCGAGGTCTTCCGGCAACGGCTGGCGTGGATCGAAGCCGAACAACGCCTGAGTGCCCCGTGACCAACTGATCTGCCCGCGCTCGATGTCCCAATACCAGGCGCCGAGCCGCGCGCCGTTGAGCGCCGCCAGCAATTGCGGCGCACTCTCCCAGCTCTGCTCGGAATGACGCGGGTCAATCGCCTGAATACGCGGCATCGGCGGAGTTCGGTCAACAGATTTCGGCATTGTGGACAGGCCTTGAGCTGATGGTGTCATTAGGCACAGGGGCAGCGGCTCTATAGGAGTAGCACAAGTTGGCCTCAAGTCCCTGGCAGATCGAGTTGTGCGTCCAGCAATGCCATAAAGGCTCTCGCCGCATTCGATAGCGTCCGTTCGGTATGCAGGATATAGCCTAGCTGGCGAGTGAGTTGTATGCCCGGTAAAGCGATGCTCGCCACCTGATCATCGAGCATGGTGCGCGGCAAAACGCTCCAGGCCAGGCCAATCGACACCATCATCTTGATGGTTTCCAGGTAGTTGGTGCTCATGGCGATGTTCGGCGTCAGGCCCTGGGCCTCGAACAAGCGTTGGACGATGTGGTGCGTGAAGGTGTTGCCACCGGGGAAAACCGCCGGATGACCGGCGATGTCCGCCAGATTGACGGGGCCATTGCTGATCAGCGAATGCTCAGGGGCAACCACGAAATCCAGCGGGTCGTCCCACACCGGCGTGGCTTTGACCAGTGCGTGCGGCTCTGGCGCCAGGGTGATGACCGCCAGTTCGGCGCGGCCATGGAGAATTTCCTCGTAGGCCACTTCCGAATCTAGGAACTGAATATCCAGCGCCACCTGTGGGTAACGGCGGGTGAATTCCCTTAATAGAGGCGGCAAACGGTGCAGGCCAATGTGGTGACTGGTGGCCAGCGTCAGGCGACCGCTGACTTCGCCGGTGAGGTTGGTCAGGGCGCGGCGGGTGTCATCCAGCACGTTGAGAATCTGATAAGCCCGTGGCAACAGGGCGCGGCCGGCCTCGGTCAGGCCGACTTCACGGCCCAGTCGATCGAATAGGCGCACCTTCAATTGCTGCTCCAGCCCGGCGATGCGTTTGCTGATCGCCGGCTGCGTCAGATGCAGACGTTCGCCGGCGCCGGAGAAGCTGCCGGTCTCGGCAATCGCGATAAAAGCGTTGAGGTTGGCCAGATCCATGTTCGTATTCCAGTTGGTTATCCAAAGCATAAAAAATATGAATTTGAGTTATTTAATCTAACCCCATAGGATCGGCCTCACAAGCCAAAGGGTTATTGATAAGCCCAGGGCATAGAAACAAGCTGATGAGGAACCGTCTGATGGCCGGCAAAACGCTCTACGACAAGCTCTGGGATTCGCATTTGGTCAAGCAGCGCGACGATGGCTCGGCGCTGATCTATATCGATCGTCATATCATTCACGAAGTGACTTCGCCGCAAGCCTTTGAAGGCCTGCGTCTGGCCGGGCGCAAGCCTTGGCGCATCGATGCCAACATCGCGACCCCGGACCACAACGTACCAACGACTCCTGAGCGCAAGGGCGGCATCGAAGCCATTGCCGACCAGGTCTCGCGTTTGCAGGTTCAGACCCTCGATGACAACTGTGATGAATACGGCATCGTCGAGTTCAAGATGAACGACGTCCGCCAAGGCATCGTCCACGTCATCAGCCCGGAGCAGGGCGCGACCTTGCCGGGCATGACCGTGGTCTGCGGCGACTCGCACACATCGACCCACGGCGCGTTCGGCGCTCTGGCGCACGGTATCGGCACTTCCGAGGTCGAGCACGTGCTCGCCACCCAGTGCCTGGTCGCCAAGAAAATGAGAAACATGTTGGTGCGCGTTGAAGGGCAGTTGCCGTTCGGCGTGACCGCCAAGGACATCGTTCTCGCGGTGATCGGCAAGATCGGCACTGCCGGCGGTAACGGCCACGCCATCGAATTCGCTGGCAGCGCGATCCGCGACTTGTCCGTCGAAGGCCGCATGACCATCTGCAACATGTCCATCGAAGCTGGTGCCCGCGTCGGTCTGGTGGCGGCGGATCAGAAGACTGTCGACTATGTGAAAGGCCGCCCATTCGCCCCGAAAGGCGCGGAATGGGACATGGCCGTCGAAGCCTGGAAAGATCTGGTCTCCGACGCCGATGCCAAGTTCGATACCGTGGTTGAACTCGACGCTGCGCAGATCAAGCCGCAAGTCAGCTGGGGCACTTCGCCGGAAATGGTATTGGCCGTTGATCAGAACGTGCCGGACCCGGCCAAAGAGATGGATCTGGTCAAACGCGACTCGATCGTCCGTGCCTTGAAATACATGGGTTTGACCGCCAATCAGGCGATCACCGACATTCAGCTGGATCGCGTGTTCATCGGTTCCTGCACCAACTCGCGTATCGAAGACTTGCGCGCTGCGGCAGTGATTGCCAAGGGCCGCAAAGTCGCTTCGACCATCAAGCAAGCGATCGTGGTGCCGGGCTCGGGTCTGGTCAAGGCGCAGGCGGAGGCCGAAGGTCTCGACAAGATTTTCCTCGAAGCCGGTTTCGAATGGCGTGAGCCGGGTTGCTCGATGTGCCTGGCGATGAACCCGGACCGTTTGGAGTCCGGCGAGCATTGCGCCTCGACGTCCAACCGTAACTTCGAAGGCCGTCAGGGCGCCGGTGGCCGCACCCACCTCGTCAGCCCGGCCATGGCGGCTGCGGCAGCGGTGAACGGTCGTTTCATCGACGTTCGTGAATTGATCTAAAGGAGCGCAGCATGAAAGCTTTTACCCAGCACACTGGTCTTGTCGCGCCTTTGGATCGTGCCAACGTCGACACCGACCAAATCATTCCCAAACAGTTCTTGAAGTCGATCAAGCGCACCGGTTTCGGCCCGAACCTGTTCGATGAATGGCGTTACCTCGATGTTGGTCAGCCGTATCAGGACAACTCCAAGCGCCCGTTGAACAAGGACTTCGTGCTCAACGCCGAGCGTTATCAAGGCGCCAGCGTGTTGCTGGCCCGTGAGAACTTCGGTTGCGGCTCCAGCCGTGAACACGCGCCATGGGCGCTGGAAGAATACGGTTTCCGCAGCATCATCGCGCCGAGCTACGCCGACATTTTCTTCAACAACAGCTTCAAGAACGGCTTGCTGCCGATCATCTTGAGCGACGCTGAAGTCGATGAGTTGTTCAAGCAGGTCGAGGCTGAGCCGGGCTATCAATTGCAGGTCGATCTGCAAGCGCAGACCGTGACCCGTCCGGATGGCAAGGTGTACAGCTTCGAGATCGATGCGTTCCGCAAGCACTGCCTGTTGAATGGTCTGGACGATATTGGTTTGACCTTGCAGGACGGTGATGCGATTGCGACGTTTGAGGCCAAGCATCGGGTTAGCCAGCCGTGGTTGTTCCGCGACGCATAAGCAACTTTTGAATTGATGCAGTTCAGGCTGGCCTCTTCGCGAGCAAGCTCGCTCCCACAGGGGAATGCATTTCAAGTGTGGGAGCGAGCTTGCTCGCGAAGGCGTTAGTCCAGGCAATAAAAGGCTAAAACCCAGAAGGATGTGACCATGACCAGCACCGCCCAGCACACTCAGGTCGTACAAAAGCAATTCGGTGAACAGGCCGCCGCCTACCTGAGCAGCGCCGTTCACGCTCAAGGCACCGAGTTCGCCCTGCTACAGGCTGAGCTGAAAGGGCAGGGCAGCGCCCGGGTGCTGGATCTGGGCTGCGGCGCCGGTCACGTCAGTTTTCACGTGGCACCGCTGGTCAGGGAAGTGGTCGCCTACGACCTGTCGCAGCAAATGCTCGACGTGGTCGCCGCCGCTGCCGTTGATCGCGGCATAAGCAACATTGCCACGGTCAACGGCGCCGCCGAGCGTCTGCCGTTTGCCGATGGCGAGTTCGACTTCGTGTTCAGCCGTTATTCGGCGCATCACTGGAGCGATCTCGGCGTGGCCCTGCGCGAAGTGCGTCGGGTGTTGAAGCCGGACGGTGTGGCGGCGTTCGTTGATGTGTTGTCACCGGGCAGTCCGTTGTTCGACACTTACCTGCAAAGCGTCGAGGTGCTGCGTGACACCAGTCATGTGCGCGATTATTCCGCCGCCGAATGGCTGCGTCAGGTCAGCGAGGCCGGTTTGCATGTAAGCAGTACCACGCGTCAGCGCCTGCGTCTGGAGTACACCAGTTGGGTTGAACGCATGCGCACGCCTGAAGTGATGCGCGCCGCGATCCGCCAGTTGCAGCAGTCGATGGGCCAAGAAGTGCGTGAATATTTTGAGATTGATGCCGACGGCTCGTTCAGTACAGATGTAATCGTATTGATGGCTGAGCGATAAGAATTTTTCCGGGCGCGCCTAAGTTGGCGCACCGACTGAAGACACGAGGAAAGCATGAGCAAGCAGATTCTGATTCTCCCAGGTGACGGTATTGGTCCGGAAATCATGGCCGAAGCGGTCAAGGTGCTGGAGTTGGCCAACGACAAATACAGCCTGGGCTTCGAGCTGAGCCATGACGTGATCGGTGGCGCCGCCATCGACAAGCACGGCGTGCCGCTGGCCGATGAAACCCTCGACCGTGCCCGCGCTGCTGACGCCGTGTTGCTGGGCGCCGTTGGCGGCCCGAAATGGGACACCATCGAGCGTGACATCCGCCCTGAGCGTGGCCTGCTGAAAATCCGTGCGCAACTGGGCCTGTTCGGCAACCTGCGTCCGGCGATTCTGTACCCGCAACTGGCCGATGCTTCGAGCCTGAAGCCGGAAATCGTTGCTGGCCTGGACATCCTCATCGTCCGTGAACTGACCGGCGGCATCTACTTCGGCGCGCCACGCGGCACCCGTACCCTGGAAAACGGCGAGCGTCAGTCCTACGACACGCTGCCATACAGCGAGAGCGAAATCCGCCGCATCGCCCGTGTCGGTTTCGACATGGCCATGGTCCGTGGCAAGAAGCTCTGCTCGGTGGACAAGGCCAACGTGCTGGCTTCCAGCCAACTGTGGCGTGAAGTGGTCGAGCAAGTGGCCAAGGACTATCCAGAAGTCGAACTGAGCCACATGTACGTCGACAACGCCGCCATGCAACTGGTGCGCGCGCCGAAGCAGTTCGACGTGATCGTCACCGACAACATGTTCGGCGACATCCTGTCCGACGAAGCGTCGATGCTCACCGGTTCCATCGGCATGCTGCCGTCGGCCTCGCTGGACTCCAACAACAAGGGCATGTACGAGCCGTGCCACGGTTCGGCGCCGGACATCGCTGGCAAAGGCATCGCCAACCCGTTGGCAACCATTCTGTCGGTGTCGATGATGCTGCGTTACAGCTTCAATCTGCACGACGCGGCTGATGCTATCGAAAAAGCTGTCAGCGTTGTCCTTGATCAAGGGCTGCGTACTGGCGACATCTATTCGGCCGGTTGCACCAAAGTCGGTACGCAGGAAATGGGCGACGCAGTAGTCGCCGCGCTGCGGAATCTGTAATCTCTCGGGCCCGCTGCGAAATTCAATACAAAGCAGCGGCCCACTTTTCAAGAAGGTGTAGTTGCGATGAAACGTGTAGGTCTGATCGGTTGGCGCGGGATGGTCGGTTCCGTGCTCATGCAGCGGATGCTGGAAGAGCAGGATTTCGATCTAATCGAGCCGGTGTTTTTCACCACGTCCAACGTCGGTGGCCAAGGCCCGTCCGTGGGCAAGGACATTGCTCCGCTCAAGGATGCTTACAGCATTGACGAGCTGAAGACCCTCGACGTGATTCTGACCTGCCAGGGCGGCGACTACACCAGCGAAGTGTTCCCCAAGCTGCGCGAAGCCGGCTGGCAGGGTTACTGGATCGACGCGGCCTCGAGCCTGCGCATGAACGATGACGCGGTGATCATTCTCGATCCGGTCAACCGCAAGGTCATCGACCAGCAGCTCGACGCGGGCACCAAGAACTACATCGGCGGCAACTGCACCGTCAGCCTGATGCTGATGGGCCTGGGCGGTCTGTTCGAAGCCGGTCTGGTCGAGTGGATGAGCGCCATGACCTATCAGGCGGCCTCCGGTGCCGGCGCGCAGAACATGCGTGAACTGATCAAGCAAATGGGCGCGACCCACGCTGCTGTCGCCGATCAACTGGCTGATCCGGCCAGTGCGATCCTCGACATCGACCGTCGCGTGGCCGATGCCATGCGCAGCGAAGCGTACCCGACCGAAAACTTCGGCGTACCGCTGGCCGGCAGCCTGATCCCGTGGATCGACAAGGAACTGCCGAACGGCCAGAGCCGCGAAGAGTGGAAAGCCCAGGCCGAGACCAACAAGATCCTCGGTCGCTTCAAGAGCCCGATCCCGGTCGACGGCATCTGCGTGCGCATCGGCGCCATGCGTTGCCACAGCCAGGCGCTGACCATCAAGCTGAACAAAGACGTGCCGATCGCCGATATCGAAGGGCTGATCAGCCAGCACAACCCTTGGGTCAAGCTGGTACCGAACCAGCGCGAAATCAGCATGCAGGAGCTGAGCCCGACCAAGGTCACCGGCACCCTGAATGTTCCGGTCGGTCGTCTGCGCAAGCTGAACATGGGTTCGCAGTTCGTCGGTGCCTTCACCGTTGGCGACCAACTGCTGTGGGGCGCGGCCGAGCCGCTGCGTCGCATGTTGCGGATTTTGCTTGAGCGTTGATTGCTTGAAGTAATGAAAGAACCCGTGCCTTGAAAGGGGTGCGGGTTTTTTTATGCCTGGAGTTTCCAGGCACCGCAAATGTCGGGCAGAAATTGCCTGTGCGCCAGTCACCCGGTAAAGTGCCGCTCCCCCCGTTTCGCCAGAGGCTCGCACCATGACCCAGACCCTAGATATTGCCGTGATCGGCGCCACCGGTACTGTCGGCGAAACCCTCGTTCAGATTCTCGAAGAACGCGACTTCCCGGTCGGTAATCTGCACTTGCTGGCGAGCAGCGAATCCGCCGGCAGCTCGGTGCTGTTCCGCAACAAGAACGTGCGCGTTCGCGAAGTCGACGAGTTCGATTTCAGCAAGGTCAAACTGGTGTTTTTCGCCGCTGGCCCGGCTATCACCCTGAGCTACGCCGCCCGTGCCCACGCCGCCGGTTGCTCGCTGATCGACCTGTCCGGCGCGCTGCCGGCCGCTCAGGCGCCGCAAGTGGTGCCGGAAGCCAACGCCGAAGTACTCGCCGGTTTGAAAGCGCCGTTCCAGGTCAGCAGCCCGAGTCCGTCGGCCACCACCCTCGCCGTGGTGTTGACGCCGTTGCTCGATCTGATCGACCTGCAATACGTCAATGTCAGCGCCAGTCTGGCGATGTCCGCCCAAGGTCGCGAAGCGGTGACTGAGCTGGCGCGGCAAACTGCCGAGCTGCTGAATATGCGCCCGCTGGAACCAACGTTTTTTGATCGGCAAGTAGCGTTCAACCTGCTGGCCCAGGTCGGCACGCCCGACGCGCAGGGTCATACACCGCTGGAAAAACGTCTGGTGCGCGAGCTGCGTCAGGTGCTGGCACTGCCTTTATTAAAGATTTCCGCAACTTGCGTTCAAGCCCCGGTGTTTTTTGGCGATAGCTTTAGCGTGACCTTGCAGTCAACGCAGGCTGTCGACCTGGAAAAGGTCAACTCTGCACTCGAAGCAGCGCCGGGCATTGAGCTGGTCGAGGCCGGTGATTACCCGACTGCAGTCGGTGACGCGGTAGGGCAGGATGTTGTCTATGTCGGTCGCGTGCGCAACGGTGTCGACGACCCGGCGGAACTAAATCTGTGGCTGACGTCAGATAACGTACGCAAAGGCGCAGCCCTAAACGCTGTGCAGGTGGCTGAATTGTTGATAAAAGACCTGCTGTAAAAGATACTTGGCAACAATTTGTCGACTGATTCTAGGTGAGCGCTATGCTTGCCCAGATTGCTTGATAACGTGTCACCCTCCGGGACTTTCCGGGGCATCAAAGAAATGATCGCGCGCGACATCTGTCGTCGTCGCGCGCAATGCCTTACGGCAGCGGTATTCAACATCTTCTCGCTGGCCGAGGAACGTTCAAACAAAGGATGAGGCTATGGTTCAAGTTCGCAAACTGGTGTTAGCAATAGCGGCCGCCTCGGCGCTGTCCTCCGGTATGGCGCATGCCCTCGGGCTCGGGGAGCTGACCCTGAAGTCGACCCTGAACCAGCCGCTGGTGGCTGAAATCGAGCTGCTCGACGTCAAGGATCTCACCGCTGCCGAAGTGGTGCCGAGCCTGGCTTCACCTGAAGACTTTGCCAAGGCCGGCGTCGATCGCCAGGCCTTCCTCAATGACCTGACTTTCACTCCGGTGCTCAACGCCAGTGGCAAAAGCGTACTGCGCGTCACCTCGAGCAAACCGCTGTCGGAGCCGATGGTCAAATTCCTCGTGCAGGTGATGTGGCCGAACGGCCGTCTGCTGCGCGATTACAGCGTGTTGCTCGATCCGTCGAAGTTCTCGCCACAGACCGCTGATGCTGCCGCACAACCGGCGCCGTCGCAGACCATCACTGCGCCAACCACTGGCGCTACGCACCCGACGCAATACACCACCACGCCGCGCGACACCTTGTGGGAAATCGCCGCGAAGGCGCGTACCGGCGGTTCTGTGCAGCAGACCATGCTGGCCATTCAAGCGCTCAACCCGGATGCGTTCATTGGCGGCAACATCAACCGCCTGAAAACCGGTCAAGTGCTGCGCCTGCCGGATTCGGTACAAAGCACTGCATTGCCGCAATCGAAAGCGATTGCTGAAGTGGCGGCGCAGAACGAAGCCTGGCGTCAGGGCCGTCGTTATGTGGCTAAGCCAGGCACCGGTCAGCAGCAGCTCGATGCGACCAACCGTGGTCGTGGCAATACCGGTGCAGCACAGAACGCCCAGGACAATCTGAGTCTGGTCTCCGCTGAAAGCGCCAAGGCGCGCGGCAAAGGCCCGGCGGGTGATGCCAAGGCGCTGAGCAACAAGCTCGCGGTCACTCAGGAAAGCCTCGACACGACCCGTCGTGACAATGAGGAACTGAAAAGCCGCGTGTCCGATTTGCAAAGCCAGATGGACAAGCTGCAAAAGCTGATCGAGCTGAAGAACAATCAACTGGCGAAACTGCAGGCCGAAGGGGCGGGCACTGCACCGGCCGCGAACGGCGCAGTCGCGCCGGTTCCGGCGATCACTGCTGAGCTGGCTGCCACACCGCCGGCAACTCCTGCAGAAGCAGCGCCGACGCCAGAGTCTGCCATCGCGCCGCCTGCCGAGACGCCGGTTGAGCCTGTGGTCGAACCGGTTGTCGAAACCAAGCCTGCCGCCGATGATGAAAAGACCTTCAACGAACTACTGACCAACCCGATCCTGCTGGGTCTGATTGGTGGTGGCGCAGTTGTTCTGCTGCTTCTGCTGTTGCTGCTGGCGCGTCGCCGCAAAGCTCAGCAGGAAGCCGAGAAACATCTGCGCATGGCCCGAGCGCTGTCTGAGGAGCAAGAGTTCTCCGCCGAGCAGGATCTGCCGGAAAGCAGCTTTGAAGGTCTGGAGACCCCGGCGGCGAGCGTCAAGCTCAACACCCCGGCGCCTGCTCCTGCTCCAGTCGTGGCTCCGGTAGTGGCGCCGATCGTGATGGCTGAGCCGATTGCCGCGCCGCTGGTGGCACCGGCCGCCGAGCGCTCCGATGACGTGCTCGACAAGGCGCAATCGCACATCAACGCCGGCCGTTTGAATCAGGCTGCCGCACTGCTGGAAGAGGGCGTCAGCCTGGAGCCGCAGCGCAGTGATCTGCGTCTGAAACTGATGGAAGTCTATGGTCAGCAGGGTGACCGCGATGCGTTCGTCGGTCAGGAGCGTCAACTGGTGGCCAATGGCGACAACTTCGCCAAGGTTGAGGAGCTGAAGAGCCGCTTCCCAGCGATGGCCGTCGTGGCTGCCGCTGGTTTGGCGGCTGCTGCCGTCGCAGCCGAACTGGATGCGCAATACGTCAAGGATCTGCTGCTGGACGAGCCAGAAGTACCTGCGCCAGCCCCGGTTGAAGATGACCTGGACAGCGCGTTTGACCTGAGCCTGGACGATCTCGACAACATCACGCCGGTAGAGCCTGCGCCGGTGGTTGAGGCAGAAGCGCCGGTCGAGCTGGACGAATTCCCGTCCGACGACGACCTGAGCTTCGAATCGGTGCTGCAACAGCAGACCGAGATCAAAGAGAACCTGGACGACCTGTCGGACTTCGACCTGGATATGGATCTGGGGGCCGAGCCGGCGCCTGCGATTGATCTGGCGGACGATGATTTCCTGCTGGATCTGGACGAAGGCGTGAAGGATCTGTCGCCAGTCGAGCCGCCGGCCGTCGCTGACGTGCCACAGGATGATCTGGAGCTGCCGGCCGATTTCGACCTGTCGCTGGCCGACGAAATGGACAGCAATCCAGCGGCGGAACCGGATGCGTTCGCTACCGAACTGGATGATGTCAACGCCGAGCTGGATCGTCTGTCGCAAACTATTGCCGAACCGACCTTCACCGAAGCCGATGCGGCAATCGGTGGTGATCTGGGCGAAGATGATTTTGACTTCCTCGCCGGCACTGATGAAGCCGCTACCAAGCTCGATCTGGCCCAGGCCTACATCGACATGGGCGACAGCGACGGTGCACGCGACATCCTCAACGAAGTGTTGACCGAGGGTGACGAGAAGCAGCGTGGCGAGGCCAAGGACATGCTCTCGAGCTTGTAGTAAGTCCAGCGGTAAATGAAAACGGCAGCCCATTTAGGCTGCCGTTTTTGTTTGTCTTTTTTGAATCAAAAGATCGCAGCCTTCGGCAGCTCCTACATGAGATGGCGTTCCCCTGTAGGAGCTGCCGAAGGCTGCGATCTTTTGCTCTTGAAACTGGTATCCCCGGTCCACAGCCTTATAATGCCCGCCTTTGCACAAACAGCAGGCTGTCCCACCTTGGCAAACATAGATAACCCGGTCGCCGAAATGGCCCCCGACGGCTTTTACCGCGTCGCGCTGGGCGTGGAGTACAAAGGCTCGCGCTACAGTGGCTGGCAGCGTCAGTTGACGGGTGTGGCGACGGTGCAGGAAGAACTCGAAAAAGCCCTGTCGAAAGTCGCCAACTCACCGGTTTCACTACAGTGCGCCGGACGCACCGACGCGGGCGTGCATGCCTGCGGACAAGTGGTGCACTTTGATACGACGGTCGATCGTTCGCTGAAGGCCTGGGTCATGGGCGCCAACATCAATCTGCCGCATGACATCAGCGTCAGTTGGGCGCGGGTGATGCCGGCGCATTTCCATGCGCGCTTCAAAGCTATCGCGCGGCGTTATCGCTATGTGATCTACAACGATCAGATCCGTCCGGCGCATCTCAACGAAGAAATCACCTGGAACCATCGCCCGCTCGACGTCGAGCGCATGGCCAAGGCCGCGCAATACCTGATTGGCACCCACGATTTCAGTGCGTTCCGCGCCGGGCAGTGCCAGGCTAAGTCGCCGATCAAGAAGATGCATCACCTGCGCGTGACCCGTCACGGCAAGATGATCGTGCTCGACATCCGCGCCAATGCGTTCCTGCATCACATGGTGCGCAATATCGCCGGGGTGCTGATGACCATCGGTGCCGGCGAACGTCCGGTGGAGTGGATGAAAGAAGTTCTGGAAAGCCGCGAGCGCCGGTCCGGCGGTGTCACGGCGCATCCGTACGGCTTGTATCTGGTGCAGGTCGAGTACCACGACGAATTCCCGTTGCCCGAGCGTTTTATCGGGCCACATTTCCTTACGGGTTTCTCCGAACTTGACGGCTGACGCCCTCGAACGCTTTTGTTACCATCCGGGACTTTCCCGGATTTTGCCTTGGAGTTTTTCTCGACATGTCAGCCGTTCGCAGCAAGATCTGCGGGATTACCCGCATAGAAGATGCGTTGGCCGCCGTCGAAGCCGGGGCGGATGCGATCGGGTTCGTGTTCTACGCCAAGAGTCCGCGTGCTGTCACCGTGCAGCAGGCGCGGGCGATTATTCAGGCATTGCCGCCGTTCGTGACCACCGTGGGCCTGTTCGTCAACGCCAGCCGCTGCGAGTTGGGGGAAATCCTCGATGCCGTGCCGCTGGATCTGTTGCAGTTCCATGGCGATGAAGTCGCTGAAGACTGCGAAGGCTGGCATCGTCCGTATATCAAGGCGCTGCGGGTCAAGGCTGGCGACGATATTGCGGCAGCGATTGATGCCTATCCAAGCGCCAGTGGCGTGCTGCTCGACACCTACGTTGAGGGCGTGCCCGGTGGAACCGGGGAGGCGTTTGACTGGTCATTGATTCCGCAAGGTTTGAGCAAACCGTTGATTCTGGCCGGTGGTTTGACCCCGCAGAACGTTGCAGACGCCGTGGCTCGGGTGAAACCGTACGCGGTAGACGTCAGCGGTGGGGTAGAGGCGAGCAAGGGCATCAAGGATCACGCAAAGATTCACGCGTTCATCAACGCGGTACGCAAAGCGCCATATTGATGTGACGGCTGGCAGTCTGCCGCCGTCCATCAATGCACTTGCACAAAGCAGGCGCGGCTGAGGGTTTCTGGATAGCACGCAGGTCATGTTTCGCGCTGACCGTGGCTGTCCATCAACCATCGCCACACACATGAATTTAGCTGAAGGGCATACGCGGGGCTGCGAACCAGAGCGTTCGGGCCGCCGGTACTGGAGAAAGAAAGCATGAGCAACTGGTTAGTAGACAAACTGATCCCTTCGATCATGCGTTCCGAGGTCAAGAAGAGCTCGGTCCCTGAAGGTCTGTGGCACAAATGCCCGTCTTGCGAGGCGGTGCTGTATCGTCCAGAGCTGGAAAAGACCCTGGACGTTTGCCCTAAATGCAACCACCACATGCGCATCGGCGCACGTGCACGCATCGACATCTTCCTCGATGCTGAAGGTCGCAACGAACTGGGCGCCGATCTGGAGCCGGTTGACCGTCTGAAATTCCGCGACGGCAAGAAATACAAGGATCGTCTGACCGCTGCCCAGAAGCAGACTGGCGAGAAAGACGCGCTGATCTCCGTCAGCGGCACCTTGCTGGGCATGCCGGTGGTGGTTTCTGCGTTCGAATTCAGCTTCATGGGCGGTTCGATGGGCGCTATCGTTGGCGAACGCTTCGTGCGCGCGGCCAACTACGCGCTGGAAAACCGCTGCCCGATGATCTGCTTCGCCGCCTCCGGTGGTGCGCGCATGCAGGAAGCGCTGATCTCGCTGATGCAGATGGCCAAGACCTCGGCGGTACTGGCGCGTCTGCGTGAAGAGGGCATCCCGTTCATCTCCGTATTGACCGACCCGGTCTACGGTGGTGTTTCGGCGAGTCTGGCGATGCTCGGTGACGTGATCGTCGGTGAGCCGAAAGCCCTGATCGGCTTCGCTGGTCCGCGCGTTATCGAACAAACCGTGCGTGAAAAGCTGCCGGAAGGCTTCCAGCGCAGTGAATTCCTGCTGGAACACGGTGCGATCGACATGATCATCCACCGTCAGGAACTGCGCCCGCGTCTGGGTAACCTGCTGGCACAAATGACTGGCAAGCCGACGCCGAAATTCGTCGCCGCGCCAATCGAGCCAATCGTGGTTCCACCGGTACCTGCTGGCCTATGACCGAGCGCACCCTTGGCGAATGGCTCGCCTACCTTGAGCAGTTGCATCCGTCGGCCATCGACATGGGCCTGGAGCGTTCGCAACAGGTAGCGTCCCGCATGGGGCTGGGCCAGCCGGCGCCTCGGGTGATTACGGTCACCGGCACCAACGGCAAGGGTTCGACCTGCGCTTTCGTGGCTTCATTGCTGCGTGCGCAGGGTCTGAGCGTTGGTGTCTACAATTCTCCGCACCTGCTGCGTTACAACGAGCGGGTGCAGCTCAATGGCGTCGAAGCCACTGACGCGCAGCTGTGCGAAGCCTTTGCTGCGGTCGAGGCCGGGCGTGGCGACACTTCTCTGACTTACTTCGAAATGGGCACTCTGGCGGCGTTCTGGCTGTTTCAACAGGCAAAACTCGACGCTGTGGTGCTGGAAGTCGGGCTGGGCGGGCGTCTGGATACGGTCAACGTGGTCGATGCTGATATCGCGCTGGTTACCAGCATTGGCGTCGATCACGCCGATTATCTGGGCGACACTCGCGAATCCGTGGCTTTCGAGAAGGCTGGAATTTTCCGTCAGGGCAAACCTGCCTTGTGCGGCGATCTGAATCCTCCGCAACCGTTGCTCGACAAGGTGCGTGAACTGGCTTGTCCATTCTTTTTGCGTGGGCGTGATTTCGACCTCGGGATGACTGATCAGCACTGGCAATGGCGCGGTACCGATGCGCGAGGCCAGGTTGTCGAATTGCGTGATTTGCCGCTGCTCGATCTGCCGATGGAAAACGCCGCGCTGGCGTTGCAGGCGTATCTGCTGCTCGATTTGCCGTGGGAAGCTCAGCAGATCGTGACGGCGTTGCAGGCGACGCGCGTGGTGGGTCGGCTGGATCGTCGTTCCTTCGAGTGGAATGGCAAGCGCCTGAATCTGTTGCTCGATGTAGGCCATAACCCGCATGCCGCCGAGTATCTGGCCCGTCGTCTGGCCTCGCGGCCAGCGGTCGGCAAGCGTCTGGCGGTGTTCGGTCTGCTGGCGGACAAGGATCTGGATGGTGTTGTCAGTGAATTGAATGCTAGTGTCGAGCATTGGGCTGTTGCCCCGCTGGATTCGCCGCGTGCCCGTCCGGTGGCTGAATTGAACGCGGCATTGCAGAACCTTGGTGCCGCCGTCACGTCTTACGACAGTGTCGCCGCTGCGCTGGAAGGGCAGTGCGCAGTAGCCACCAGTGACGACGAGATTCTGTTGTTCGGATCATTTTATTGTGTCGCCGAGGCCCTTGAATGGCTGGCCCGGCACTCCACGGAGGAAGCGGCAAATGGCTTTGCTGGATAAAGCGTACAAGCAACGCATGGTTGGCGCTTTGGTGCTGGTTGCGCTGGCGGTGATCTTCCTGCCGATGCTGTTTTCGCGTCAGGATGAGCAGCGTCAGGTGACCGTTGAGGCGCCGGCCGCTCCGCAAGCACCCGCCATGCCGCAAGTGCAAATGGAAACGGTGGCCGTGCCTGAGCCACAAACCTTACCGCAAGAACCTGTGCCGACGGATGAAGAAGTCGCAGAAGAGACGGCGCCTACCGCACCCGTTGCGACGGCGCCGGCACCGACAGCGCCCATTATGATCACCAAGCCTGTTGCGCCGCCGGCGGTCGCCAAGCCGATTCCTGCGCCTGCTCAGCCGATCACTGCGTCCTCGTCCAAGCCGGACACAACGCAAAGCCGCGTCGATGCCAACGGTCTGTCGGTGAGCTGGTCGGTGCAACTGGCCAGTCTGTCGAGTCGTGCCAGCGCCGAAAGCCTGCAGAAGACCCTGCGCAGTCAGGGCTATAACGCTTACATCCGCTCCGCCGATGGCAAGAATCGGGTGTTTGTCGGTCCGCTGATCGAGCGTGCCGAAGCCGATCGTCTGCGTGATCTGTTGGGTCGTCAGCAGAACCTCAAGGGTTTTGTTGTTCGCTTCCAGCCTGAGCGCGGTTAAAAACTATCGCCTCGATTGAAATGCACTGACAATCGCAGCTTACCGAGAGGCATGCGCTCTGCTAAAATGCGCCGCCTTATCCGTCTGTAGGCTGCACTGTGCCATTTACCTGGGTTGACTGGGCGATCGTTGCAATCGTCGCCATCTCCGCTTTGATCAGTTTGAGCCGCGGCTTCGTCAAGGAAGCATTATCGCTGGTGACCTGGATCATCGCAGGAGTCGTCGCCTGGATGTTTGGTGGTTCATTGTCCGAGTACCTCGCCGGATACATCGAAACCCCATCGGCTCGCGTGATCGCGGGCTGTGCCATCATGTTTGTCGCCACACTGATCGTGGGCGCAATGATCAATTATCTTATCGGCGAGTTGGTTCGCGTCACCGGGTTGTCCGGGACCGATCGATTCCTCGGCATGGCCTTCGGCGCAGCGCGTGGCGTGTTGCTGGTGGTCGTGGCGGTCGGGCTGTTGAGCCTGGGGCCGGTACAGCAGGACGGGTGGTGGAAAGAATCACAGCTCGTACCAAAATTTCTATTGGTCGCTGATTGGTCCAAAAACCTGATTCTCGGGTGGAGCAGTCAGTGGCTTGCCAGCGGAATCAGCGTACCCGCTGATATTCCGTTCAAGGAGCAACTCTTGCCGTCGGCGAAAACGCCTCAGTGAGTGTTGTTCAGTTCAGATCCATTAAGTAGGGGTTGCGTCGCATGTGTGGCATCGTCGGTATCGTCGGTAAGTCGAACGTCAATCAGGCGCTGTATGACGCGCTAACCGTGCTCCAGCACCGCGGCCAGGACGCTGCCGGTATCGTCACCAGCCATGATGGCCGGTTGTTCCTGCGCAAGGACAATGGCCTGGTGCGTGACGTCTTTCAACAGCGTCACATGCAGCGTCTGGTCGGCCACATGGGTATCGGCCACGTCCGTTACCCGACCGCGGGCAGCTCGACGTCGGCCGAAGCCCAGCCGTTTTACGTCAACTCGCCTTACGGCATTACTCTGGCGCACAACGGTAACCTGACCAACGTTGAGCAGTTGGCCAAAGAGATCTACGAGTCCGATCTGCGTCACGTCAACACCAGTTCCGACTCGGAAGTGCTGCTCAACGTGTTCGCGCATGAGCTGGCCCAGCGCGGCAAGCTGCAACCGACCGAAGAAGACGTGTTTGCCGCCGTGACCGACGTGCACAACCGTTGTGTCGGCGGCTACGCAGTAGTCGCCATGGTGACTGGCTACGGCATCGTCGGTTTCCGTGACCCGCACGGCATCCGCCCGATCGTGTTCGGCCAGCGTCATACCGACGAAGGCGTCGAATACATGATCGCGTCCGAAAGCGTTTCGCTGGACGTGCTCGGTTTTACCCTGATTCGCGACCTGGCACCGGGCGAAGCGGTCTACATCACTGAAGACGGCAAGCTGCACACACGTCAGTGCGCGACCAACCCGTCCCTGACTCCATGCATTTTCGAGCACGTCTACCTGGCGCGTCCGGATTCGATCATCGACGGCGTGTCGGTCTACAAGGCCCGTCTGCGCATGGGCGAGAAGCTCGCCGAGAAGATCCTGCGCGAGCGTCCAGAGCACGACATCGATGTGGTTATCCCGATTCCGGACACCAGCCGTACCGCGGCACTGGAACTGGCCAACCACTTGGGCGTGAAATTCCGCGAAGGTTTCGTCAAGAACCGTTACATCGGCCGTACCTTCATCATGCCGGGCCAAGCGGCGCGCAAGAAGTCGGTACGCCAGAAGCTCAACGCCATCGAGCTGGAATTCCGCGGCAAGAACGTGATGCTGGTAGACGACTCGATCGTGCGCGGCACCACCTGCAAGCAGATCATCCAGATGGCCCGCGAAGCCGGCGCGAAAAACGTCTACTTCTGCTCGGCCGCGCCGGCGGTACGCTTCCCGAACGTGTATGGCATCGACATGCCAAGCGCCCACGAGCTGATCGCACACAACCGTTCGACTCAGGACGTGGCGGATCTGATCGGTGCTGACTGGCTGATCTATCAGGACCTGCCTGACTTGATCGAAGCGGTCGGTGGCGGCAAGATCAAGATCGAGAACTTCGATTGCGCGGTGTTTGACGGCAAGTACGTCACCGGCGATGTCGACGAGGCCTATCTGGACAAGATCGAGCAGGCACGCAACGATGCCTCGAAGGTCAAGACCCAGGCGGTCAGTGCGATCATCGATCTGTACAACAACTGAGTTTCTACCGGCCCTGAGGGGCCGGTTTTGTATCTGAATTTCAATTTTTGCGAACAGGGCAAGGAGTGACAGCATGAGTCAGGAATGGGATGCCGGTCGGCTGGACAGCGACCTCGAAGGCGTAGCGTTCGATACCCTGGCCGTACGTGCCGGTCAGCACCGTACGCCGGAAGGCGAGCACGGTGATCCGATGTTCTTCACCTCCAGCTACGTGTTCCGTACCGCTGCCGATGCAGCCGCACGGTTCGCCGGGGAAGTGCCGGGCAACGTTTACTCGCGTTACACCAACCCGACCGTACGTGCGTTCGAAGAGCGCATTGCCGCGCTGGAAAGCGCCGAGCAGGCCGTGGCGACCGCCACCGGCATGGCGGCGATCATGGCGGTGGTGATGAGCCTGTGCAGCGCCGGCGATCATGTGCTGGTTTCGCGTAGCGTATTCGGCTCGACCATCAGCCTGTTCGAGAAGTACTTCAAGCGTTTTGGCGTGGAAGTCGATTACGTGCCGCTGGCTGACCTTTCGGGTTGGGACGCGGCAATCAAGTCGAATACCAAGCTGCTTTTCGTCGAATCTCCGTCCAATCCTTTGGCAGAGCTGGTCGATATCACCGCACTGGCGGAAATCGCCCACGCCAAAGGCGCGATGCTGGTAGTCGACAACTGCTTCTGCACCCCGGCGTTGCAGCAGCCGCTGAAAATGGGCGCAGATATCGTGGTGCACTCGGCGACCAAGTTCATCGACGGCCAGGGTCGTTGCATGGGTGGCGTGGTTGCCGGTCGCAGCGAGCAGATGAAAGAAGTCGTCGGCTTCCTGCGCACCGCCGGGCCGACCTTGAGCCCGTTCAATGCGTGGATCTTCCTCAAAGGTCTGGAAACCCTGAACCTGCGAATGAAGGCGCACTGCGCGAATGCCCAGGAACTGGCTGAATGGCTGGAGCAGCAGGACGGCATTGAGAGGGTGCATTACGCCGGTCTCAAGAGTCATCCGCAGCACGAGTTGGCCCAGCGCCAGCAAAAGGGCTTTGGTGCAGTGGTGAGCTTTGAGGTCAAGGGCGGCAAAGAGGGCGCGTGGCGCTTTATCGATGCCACCCGGTTGATTTCGATTACTGCCAACCTCGGTGACAGCAAAACCACCATCACGCACCCGAGCACCACTTCCCACGGCCGTCTGGCGCCGCAGGAGCGTGAAGCAGCAGGCATTCGCGACAGTCTGATCCGCATCGCGGTCGGTCTGGAAGACGTAGCTGACCTGCAAGCCGATCTGGCGCGCGGTCTGGCAGCGTTGTGATCGAGTTGTCGACGCCAACAGCAGGCACCCATGGCCGCGTTGCGTTGGTCACGGGTGCTGCGCGCGGTATCGGTCTGGGAATTGCGGCATGGCTGATCAGCGAAGGCTGGCAAGTGGTGCTGACGGATCTGGATCGTGCGCGCGGTTCGAAAGTGGCGAAAGTGCTGGGCGAAAACGCCTGGTTCATCGCCATGGACGTCGCGGATGAAGGGCAAGTAGCGCTGGGCGTTGCCGAGGTGTTGGGGCAGTTTGGTCGTCTCGATGCACTGGTGTGCAATGCGGCGGTGGCTGATCCGCACAACATCACCCTGGAAAGCCTTGATCTGGCGTACTGGAATCGCGTGCTGGCGGTGAATCTCAGTGGGCCGATGTTGTTGGCCAAGCACTGTGCGCCGTATCTGCGTGCGCACAACGGTTCCATCGTCAATCTGGCTTCGACCCGTGCCCGGCAGTCGGAGGCCGACTCCGAGGCGTATGCGGCGAGCAAGGGCGGCTTGCTGGCGCTGACGCATGCGCTGGCGATCAGCCTCGGGCCGGAGATTCGCGTCAACGCAGTCAGCCCGGGCTGGATCGATGCGCGAGATCCTTCTGCGCGTCGGGCTGAGCCGCTGGCGGATGCCGATCATGCCCAGCATCCGGCGGGCAGGGTAGGGACGGTTGAAGACGTAGCGGCGATGGTCGCCTGGTTGCTGTCGAGGAATGCCGGGTTTGTCACCGGGCAGGAATTCGTCGTCGATGGCGGCATGACGAAAAAGATGATTTACACAGAGTAGGAGGCGAAGCTGCGATCCTGTAGGAGTGAGCCTGCTCGCGATAGCGTTCTTCTGGTTGCTGACTTTTCCCGAGAATGACTCAATTTCGTCTTTTTTAGAAAAACTTCAATCCTGCTATTGACTTAGGTTCGCTACCTGCGTAAATTTCGCGGCCTCGGAGATGCAAACGGGTGATTAGCTCAGCTGGGAGAGCGTCTGCCTTACAAGCAGAATGTCGGCGGTTCGATCCCGTCATCACCCACCACTCCCGAGAGACTTGCGTAAGCAAGAGCGTAGGCTGAAAGTGCCTGCACCGACGCGCAGCGGTAGTTCAGTCGGTTAGAATACCGGCCTGTCACGCCGGGGGTCGCGGGTTCGAGTCCCGTCCGCTGCGCCATATTTTACGAGTCAGACTTGTCTGGTTCGCGATTGCAAAGCACCGAAGCCTGCAGTCAAAACGAGTTACTTGAGCGAAAGCTCAAAGCGATACGCAGCGGTAGTTCAGTCGGTTAGAATACCGGCCTGTCACGCCGGGGGTCGCGGGTTCGAGTCCCGTCCGCTGCGCCATATCTGCTTCAAGGACCACTGAACGCCTTGAAGCACCGAAACCAGCCATTGGCTGGTTCGGAATCGATAGCAAAGACCCTGGTCGAAAGACCGGGGTTTTTTGTGTCTGAAATTTGGCTTTTCCGCTTTTTTCTTCTATCCCCTCCATCCTGTGCCCTACACAAATCCCTGTGGGAGCGAGCTTGCTCGCGAAGGCGTCGGCACATTCAAAATTTGCATCGGCTGGCACAACGCTTTCGCGAGCAAGCTCGCTCCCACATGGGCATGCCCAATTATCTCTGCGGTCTAGATGCGGTACCACGTCGCATTGATTTTTTGATTCTTTAGTCAAATTTTTGTAACTGGTTGTTTGCTGCGAGCGCAGAAACCTTTAAAGTTAACCTTTCGGTCAGCTTTGCACTGTCAACACGCCCTTTGTTTAGCCAAAGAGGGCTTCTGCAAGACTCGAGATTCCCCAGTAGATAACCAGAAGGGCGGACACATAACCGCCCAGAGGATGATCCATGTCCAACCGTGATATATCCCGGCGCTCGTTCCTCCAGGGCGGGCTGGTGGCGGGTGTGAGCGTCACGCTCACGCCGCTCAGCAGTCAGGCGCTGGCTGCCTTGATGGAAAACACTGTCACCGTGCCGTCCGAGAAGTGGCTCGGCAACAACGGCAAGGCGCGTCAGCGTAACGACGCACTGTCCAAAGTCTGCGGCAGCAAGGTCTTTGCCCGCGACATCCGCTCCAAGGACATGCCGGGCTGGCCCGAACTGCAAGGCCACGCCATGTTGCTGAAAACCATCAAGGCTGACCGCATCTACGACGGCTACGATCTGTCGTGGCTTGGCGCCGACCTGCAGCCTGACCGAATCGTCACCGCCGCTGACCTGGACAAGGACGGTATTGTCTTCCCGGAAGAACACGCACCGGATCCACTGCTGCCAGAAGGCAAGGTGCCGATGTTCATCGGTCACCCGGTGGCAATCCTGATCTGGAACGACTTCGAGCGTTTCCGTCAGGCCAAGAACAAACTCAAATTCAATGACAAAGCGATTCGTTACGGTGCCCAAGTGCCGTTCTACGAAGGCGACCCCTATGGCAGTTTCCGCTACGTACGTGTGGGTGGCGCGACCTCGGCTGACGAGGATGAATTCGCCAGCCTCAAGGATTCGATCCTCTTTCCGATGCTGAAGAACCGTCGTCCGGTGTGGAATTCCCAGCCGAACCTGCACGGCAACCTGACCGAGCGCGGCCTGTTCTACGCCGACCGCATGAAGCAAGAGATCGATACGCCGCCAGACAACTGGCTGGTGTTCGACGAGCGCTACAAGACCCCGTCGATCGAACCGGCCGCGATGGAGCCGGACAACGGCAACGGCTGGTACGACCCGAAAACCAAGACCCTGCACTTCGTGGTAGCCACCCAGTGCCCACTGGAAGCTGCGACCGAGACCGCAAAAATGATCTCGCCGTCGCGCTTCGGCCTGGCCAACCTCAACATGCACCCGGGTTACACCGTGGGTTACGGTTCCAAAGACCATAACATCTTCGTCTACTACGCAGCCCTTGCTGCGCTATACGGCGCCGGTGTGCCGGTGCGTCTGGCCAACGACCGCTACGAGCAATTCCAGAGCGGCATCAAGCGCCACCCGTTCGACATCCGCTACCAGTTGGCCGTGGATAAGAATGACTACACCTTCAAGATTTTCCGCGCGGAAATGAGTGTCGACGGTGGCGGCCGAATCAACTACAGCCCCTCCGTAGCAGCAGTAGGTGCCACGGCGGCGCAATCGATCTACTACATGCCGCAGAACGATCTGCAAGTCACCGCTTATCACTCGCGTGGTGTTGAGGCCGGTTCGATGCGCGGGTACGGCACCCTGCAAAGCATGGCAGCGACCGAAATGATGGTCGACGAAATCGCCAATCGCCTCGGTGTCGATGCCATCGACCTGCGTCGCAAGAACGCCCTGCGTTCGGGCATGAAAAATACTCAGGGCGCGATTCCGGCCGGTGCTCTGCGCTTGCATGAAATTCTCGACAAAGCCTCGGTGCACGAAGTCTGGAAAAACCGCGACGCGATCAAGAAGCAGCGCGAAGCCGCCGACCCGGACAACTGGTACGGCGTTGGTTTTGCCATTTGCCAGAAAGACTTCGGCACCGGTTCTGAAGCGCCAATGGCCAGTATCGAATTCACCGCAGACGGCCGCATCACTCTGCGCCATATCGGCATTGAAATCGGTACCGGCATGTCCACCTCGCAAGCCCTGGTCGTGGCCGATTTCCTCGGCAGCCCGGCGCACGAAGTGAAGACCGGTGAAACCGAATGGAAGGAAATGCAGCTGATCACCAGCGGCAACCCTTACATCATGAGCCAGGCCGAGCAGGACAACCTGCTGCGCAATCCGCGTTGGGTCGGCAAGCTGGCATCGGCTTCGTCCGCGACCAACTCGGCGTACTACTTCAGCCATGCCACCCGTGAAGCGGCGCGCGTGCTGTTCAACAACGGTTTGTGGCCAGCGGCCATGGAGATCTGGCGTCAGGGCCCTTATGGCGGTCAAGCCAACCCTTACGTCGTGCGTCGCGAAGATGCGCACTGGGTCGACGGCAAACTCACCGCCAACGGCATGCAGCCGTTGACCTTCGAAGAGCTGGCCAAACACGCTCACGAGCGTGGTCTGGTGACCGGCGCTACCGTTCACGCGTTCAACCGCTGGAGCTGGGCCGAAGCCGAATACAGCATCGACGGCGTGCGCGAACGCCTGCCGCTCGACGGTTTGGCGGTGAAGTATGGCGACGGTGCGCCGAAAGCGAAGAAAGCGTTGATGACCACCTCCGGTTTCCACTTGTTGGATCGCCAGAACATCAATTACCCGGTTGTGCAGTTGAACAACGCTGCTGTGACCTACTACAGCCCGGTCGCCACGCTGGTCGAGTTGAAGGTCAACAAGGGCTCGGCGGAAGTCGAAGTGCTCAACCACCATTCGTGGGTCGAGTGCGGTCGCGTGTTGGTTGAAGAATTGGTCAAGGGCCAGCTCGAAGGCGGTATCGCCATGGGCATCGGCCACGCCTTGATGGAAGAGATGCCGCTGTATGAAGGCGGCCCGGGGGAGGGTGACTGGAACTTCAACCGTTACCGTCTGCCGATGGCGCGTCACGTTGCCGTATGGAAGCAGACGTCGGAGATTCTCCCGGCGCTGTCGCCAAGCGACCCGTCCAAAGGTATCGCCGAAGTGGTGATGATCCCGATTGTCGGTGCCATCGGTAACGCCGTGGCGCACGCCATCGGTAAACGTGTTCGCGATCTGCCTATCACTGCTACGCGCATCAAGGAGGCCCTCAATGGCTAACCGTCCGCTTCAACTGACCCTCAACGGTCAATTCGTCGGCCCGGTGGACATCCCTGATGACCTGCCGATGATCGACTACCTGCACGAATACAAAAACCTCACCGGCTCGCGTCTGGGCTGCGGCCAGGGCATCTGCCACGCCTGCGTGGTGATCGTCGACAACCCGGATGGCACCAGCGAAGAAGTGCGCACCTGCATCACCGGCGCACATTATTTCGAAGGCAAGCAAGTCCGCACGATCGAAGCTCACGCCAAGCGTGATGAGGCGGGCCAGGTCACCGAACTGAACCCGATCCAGCAGCGCTTCGTCGACGAATTCGCTTTTCAGTGCAGCTACTGCGCACCGGGCTTCGTCAACGCCGCGACCGTGCTGGTCGAGAAGTTGCAACGCCAGCCGACCGTGCAAAGCAAGCTCGAACAAGTCATCGAGGACAGCCTCGGCCATCACGTCTGCCGTTGCACCGGGTACGTGCGTTATTACAACGCCACCCGCAACGTGCTGACCGATCTCGGCCTGGTCAAGGAGGGTTAAGCATGAAGCTTTTACTGACTCGCCTGACCCTGGCGGTCGGCCTCGCTGCGCCGCTGTTGTTTGCCCACGCCGATGATCAGGTCAAGCGCGGCGAATACCTCGCCCGCGCCGCCGACTGCATGGCTTGCCACACCGCACCGGGCGGCGCGCCATTTGCCGGAGGTCTGCCGATCGTCTCGCCGTTCGGCACGATCTATGGCACCAATATCACGCCGAGCAAAGAGCACGGCATTGGTTTGTACAATGATGATGAGTTTTTCGTTGCGCTGACCGAGGGCAAGCGTCGTGATGGCGCCAATTTGTATCCGGCGATGCCTTACACCTCGTATCACCTGATGCCGCGTGAAGACTCGGACGCGATCCATGCGTACCTGAAAACCATCGAGCCGATCGAGCGTGCAGCCCCGGTCACCAGCCTGAGTTTTCCGTTCAACGTGCGTCCGGGTCTGATCGGCTGGAACATGATGTACGGCAAAGCCCTGAAGCTGGAGTCGGCGGAAGGCAAAAGCGAAGCCTGGAAGCGTGGCCAGTACATGGTCGAGGTGCTCGGTCACTGCGGCGAATGTCACACCCCGCGCGGTCTGCCGGGTGCGATGCAGTTGGATAAGCGCCTGACCGGCGGCATCCTCAATGGCTACCTGGCGCCGAGCCTGCTGGCCACTGATCTGGCCGCGCGCGGCTGGAACGAGCAGGATCTGGGCACGTTCCTCAAGCATGGCATGAGTGCGCAGGGGACGATGTTCAACGAGATGTTCCCGGTGTTCCACAACAGCACCCAAGGCCTGAACGATACCGATCTGGCGGCGATGGCGACCTTCCTGCTCGGCGACAAACCGCCGGCAGCGAAAGCACTGGTTGAAGTGCCCGTCGAGCAACTCAGTGCCAGTGCCCAACGCGGCCGTCAGGAATATCTGAACGTCTGCGCCGGCTGTCACGCGGTCGGGGGCGAAGGCAAGCCGCACATCGCGGTGGCCATGCGCGGCAACACCACGCTGCGCCTGGAAGACCCGCGCAATCTTTTGCGGGTGATCGAGGACGGTATCGGCGAGCAGAAGTTCTCCGGCTTCGAGCACATGCAACCGATGCCGGGTTTCGCCGACAAGCTCAGTCCTGAACAGCTGACCGATCTGCTCAACTACCTGCGTCAAGGGTGGGGTGGGCAGTCCGCCGAGCTGGCAGTGAGCGAAGTGCAAAAGCTGAAAGACGACGCACCGTCCATCGAGCACAAGGCGCACTGACATGCAGCATCTCGATCTACAAGTGGTGCGCCGCGCGCTGGAGTGGTCGGTGGCGGGGCAGCGCATCTGGCTTTGCACCGTGCTGACGACTTACGGTTCGGCACCGCGTGCGCCGGGTTCGCTGCTGGCGGTGAACGATGGCGGACAGTGGATCGGCTCGCTATCGGGTGGTTGCGTTGAGGAAGATTTCCTTGAGCGCGTCGCCGAAGGTGCGTTTCTCGATGCAGTCAATGTCGTGCGTTACGGCGAGGGCGACGATCCGCGTTCGCGGGTCAGCCTGCCCTGTGGCGGCATTCTCGATGTGCTGGTAGAGAAATTTGACGCCGACTGCGAAGTACAGGCGCATTTGCGTGAACTGGAGTCGGCGCTGCTTGGTCAGCGGCGCTTGATTCGCGAGGTCGATCTGGCCAGCGGTGCGCGCAGTCGGTTCGCTGATAGTGAGCAGGGTGCGCGGATCGAGCGGGAGATTGATCGGGTGCGCATTCGTGTCGGCGGGGCGCAGCGTTTGTTGCTCGCCGGGTATTCCAGCGTGGCGCAGGCCTGTGCCGAATTTGCCGTTGGCCTTGGCTTTGAAGTGATTCTCTGCGATCCGCGTGATGAAGTGCTGGAAGGCGTGGTGCTGGATGGCGTGGAGATTCGTCGGCAATTGCCGTCGGTGTTTATTGCTGACGGTGGCTGTCATCGTGATACGGCGGTCGTGGCGCTAACCCACGATCCACGTATCGACGACTTGGCGATGATGGAAGCGGTACGCACCGAAGCGTTCTATATCGGCGTGATGGGGTCGCAGCAGACGTCGCAAAAGCGCTTCGAACGGTTGCGTCGGATTGGCGGTTTAGGGGAGGGTGAGCTGGCGCGGATTCATGCGCCGATCGGTCTTAACCTCGGCAGCAAGACGCCGGCAGAAATCGCGCTGGCTGTGCTGGCGGATATCTTGCGCATCCGTAGCGGGATTGCTCGGGATCAGCTCTGAAACCGTTCAGTGTTTAATAAAAAGGGCCGCTGTTCAGCGGCCCTTTTTTACATCCCGAATTTGTCGCGTAAGCCGTAATACCAGGCACCCAGCGCGGCAAACGGCGTGCGCAACAGTTGCCCGCCGGGGAACGGATAGTGCGGTAAATCGGCAAACGCATCAAAGCGTTCGGCCTGACCGCGCAACGCTTCGGCGAGGACTTTGCCTGCCAAATGCGTGTAGGTCACGCCATGGCCGCTGCAGCCTTGCGAGTAATAGATGTTGTCGCCCAGGCGCCCAACCTGTGGTAACCGAGACAAGGTCAGCAGGAAATTTCCGGTCCAGGCGTAATCAATCTTCACATCCTTGAGCTGCGGAAAGGCCTTGAGCATTTTCGGACGGATGATCGCCTCGATGTTCGCTGGATCCCGTGCCCCATACACCACGCCGCCGCCGAAGATCAGGCGCTTGTCGCCCGTGAGGCGGTAGTAGTCGAGCAGGTAGTTACAGTCCTCGACACAGTAATCCTGCGGCAGCAGCGCTTTCGCCAGCTCATTACCTAGCGGCTCGGTAGTGATCACTTGTGTGCCGCATGGCATCGATTTGGCCGCCAGTTCCGGCACCAGATTGCCGAGATAGGCGTTGCCGGCGACGATAATGAACTTGGCCCTGACCTTGCCTTGCGGTGTATGTACCACCGGATTGGCGCCGCGCTCGATGCGCACGGCAGGCGATTGTTCATAGATAGTGCCGCCGAGGGACTCGACCGCCGCCGCTTCGCCGAGCGCGAGGTTCAGCGGATGGATGTGGCCGCCGCTCATATCGAGCATGCCACCGACGTATTGATCGCATGCCACCACTTCGCGGATACGGCGTTGATCGAGCAGTTCGAGTTGCGTATGACCGAAACGCTCCCAAAGGCGCTTCTGCGATTCCAGATGGCCCATCTGCTTGGCCGTCAACGCGGCGAACACACCGCCGTCCTTCAGGTCGCACTGGATGTTGTACTTGGCCACCCGCTCGCGAATGATCCGGCCCCCTTCGAATGCCATGTGACCTAGCAATTGCGCTTGCTTGGGGCCAACGCTGCGTTCGATCACGTCGATATCACGGCTATAACTGTTAACGATCTGCCCGCCATTACGACCGGAGGCACCGAAACCGACCTTGGCTGCTTCCAGCACGGTGACGCGAAACCCGTTTTCCAGCAGGAACAGCGCCGAGGACAGTCCGGTATACCCGGCGCCGATCACACAGACGTCCGTCTCCACATCATCCTGCAAGGCAGGGCGGGGTGGTACGGCATTGGCCGACGCAGCGTAATAAGACTCTGGGTGAGGGGTGTTCGCCATCCTGCAGCCTCTGTTTAATATATTTTACGAGTGCGTCGATCCTACCCGAGTTGAAAAACCTCCGCCAGCCACCGGAAAATCTTCCTCGCAGGGCGGAAATTAAATATTTTGCATATTCATAGGCTTAGGTGAAAAAAAGGTGTTGACACCCCTCCGGAATTCCGTAGAATGCCGCCTCACAGCAGGCACGTAGCTCAGTTGGTTAGAGCACCACCTTGACATGGTGGGGGTCGTTGGTTCGAGTCCAATCGCGCCTACCAAACAAAATCCGCTCTGCTGGGCGGTCTGGAAGGGCTCACCGAAAGGTGGGCCCTTTTTTGTTGTCTGTCGTTTGGGCAAACTTTGTGAATACTTCGGGCAAGCGAAGATCGCTACCTTCACGAATTCAACTCAACAGCTCAATTGAATCTGGTCGGTTGCCACCCTCAGGCGGCTGTCCTGCTGCTTGTTGATGCGATGGTCGGCCATCACCGCTTGAGTCGGGCTGAGCCCCCTCACGACTTCAACCGTAAACTTCTCCAAGCCCAAGGCAGCGTCCTTCGTCGCTGCCTACCAGGGCTCTTTGCCTTCGCGCATACTTCACTCGATCAATGGTCAGCTGTGTTCTCGGCCGTTAGCGGTCACGCCACTCCGGTTTGTAGTTCTTGACTTGGTAAGGCGCTGGAGGGCGACTGCGATTTTCTTTTCAACAAGGTAATAGAATATCGATGCCATTAAAATGCTGAGTAGTGTAGTCAAGATGACGAATAGCCATGTCTTACCAAAGGATTCAGCCCCGATGAATTCCAGTATTTTAGTGCAGGATACTTGTGTCAGCCGGTGAGTCAGATATAGAGAGTAGGATATTTCACCAATCCAGATAATCCAGCGGGGTGGATTGAATTTCAGAGTTTTGCTGGCTATTGCCACGGTGAGAAACGCTACAGTAATAGGCAGCCCCCACCCAAGCATCCCATGAAAATCAGGAATGCCTGAATAAGCCCATGCCAAAGCAACGAGAACAGTTAAAGCTGAAAGAGCTTGAGCATATGTTTTGTTTTTTATTACGAACTCAGACAGATAAAGCTTTCCGGTGATAACGCCAGCGACAAATAATAATATAATTGGGTTTGCTATTCGGTTAAGGTATATAAGCGAGAGTTGATAGTCGTGCTTGGCACTGAGGCTGATCATGCCTGTTGCTGTTAGTAGTATGGCAACTATTGTAATGAAGATCCAACTGTAGAAAACCGGCCATCTGTAGTTTTTTGCAAGTAGCGATATTCCTAGAATGGCGTAGAAATACATTTCAAAATTTAATGTCCAGCCCAGTCCGTAAGCTAAACCAAAGTAGGGTGGTGTAGACGGGTTCACTGGCAGAAATGACAAGCTTTTTATAAGAGTAATCTGGCCTGTCGGGTCATTGAGAAACCCGCTGGGTCTAAGCAAGAAGACGGCGGCAATCGTCAGAATTGCATAAATTGGTCAAACCCTGAAAAAACGTTTAATCAAGAACGTAGAGGTCGTGATCAGTGATCCGTCATCACTGTCGAGTTGTGAGGGTCATGATGAAGCCGCTGATCAGAAAAATATATCAACGCCCATGGCGCCCGGCAGCAGTATTGATCTTGCGAGCGCGTCGTATTCTGTGCCCTGCAAAAAATAGTAAGAGTGAGCAAAAACAACCAAAAGTGCCGCTACCCCTCGTAATGACTGGAGCCAATCCAGGCGCTTGGTTTCTTTGAGTTTAGTCATCCGCAAGTCTGCTTGATCTCAGGGTGTCAGCTGGAATGCTGTTCGGATTTTGCGACCCGGCACTATACAGCTCTGAGGGATAAAATGATCGGCAGCGCAAGCTAAATTTGCACGCGGCGCAGCTACAGGATGGCGCTGATGCATTGCGGCGAGATTGAGTCAACTGGATGAAATGCAAGCACATGGTCGTACTGAGCAGGTTCTAGCTGGTCCACTACTTATGCTAGAGGCGGTCATCCGGACATGCTCCCTCATCAGGCATGGTTAACAACTGGCCCGCCCTGCGCGGGCTGTTTCAGCCTCGGGAAAACCACTCTTTCCATAACGTTTGCGCCGTGCGTCTGGGTGGGAGGCGTGTGCGGGATTCCTGTCTATACTGAATCGGTGCCTAATGTCAAGAGTAGGCAATGCTTCACAATTTGCAATGAGATTTTAGACTCGGTCAGGTTGTAAAAAAGGAGTTTACTTTGATCCATCGAAAACTATTAAAGCAAATTGCCCTTCGAGTACCTGTATTAGGTCGAGTCGTTGTGGAGCGCGACAGGTTGCGCACTGAAGTACTGTCTTTTTCCGAGGGGTGCAAAGGGCGAGACAACCAACCTGACGCGTTGAAGTCAGAGGCTGTTGATTACTGCCATTGTTGCAGAGAGAAAACGTATTTTAAAATTGAAGGGGATTGGTTGCGGGATCAGTATCTTTGCGTCAATTGCGGTTCGATTCCGCGTCAGCGTCATATGCAATACATCATGGATCAATATTTTCAGGGGTGGGAGCGAAAAAGTATTCATGAATCCTCACCTTCGAATACTCTGATTTCGCGTTACTGCGATGATTATTCAACTTCGCAATACTTCAATGGCGTGGCGCCGGGCAGCCTTGTTGAAGGTGTGCGCTGCGAAAATCTGGAAGCGCTGACATTCGAAGATAAATCTTTTGATTTGTTCATTACTCAAGATGTTTTTGAGCATATCTTCAATCCTGATCTGGCTGCCCGGGAAATCATGAGAGTTTTAAAGCCTGGTGGCGCTCACATCTTTACGGCACCCAAACACAAGAATCTTTCTGCCAGTTACCGAAGGGCCAGGCTGACTGGCTCAGAGATAGAGCATATCCATGAGCCGGCCTACCATGGAAACCCCATTGGGGATGGCAGAGTATTGGTAACTTGGGACTATGGAGATGATTTCGAGTGCCTGGTCAATCACTGGTCTGATGCCACCACGACGACTTATATCACCAGAGACAGAGCGCTGGGTCTGGATGGGGAGTACCTGGAAGTGTTTGTGACCAGAAAGCCCTTGAGCTGATACGCGATGCGTGGCAAGAGCAAGCCGAGTTCTGCGTTGGCGGTTTCAAGAGCCGGCTTTTCGTAACGCACCCGTCGCGAGACGGAAGCGAGTGGAAGCTGGCCATTTTGTGACGCCTCATAATGTGAAAGGGCGGTCTGCAAGGGTTCATCGAAAGGTGGGCCCTTTTTTGTTGGCTGCACTTTGCAAAACTTTTGCAAGCGCCTATTCGCCAAGAATGCTTTATCCGTCTGTCAGTGATTTGTCTTCCTTTTGCAGGCGTGACCGCGCCGTGCAATCGGCTATTAAATAATCCTTCAGTAGTGCCGATATGCCAGTATCTAAAATCTAACGGGATTGCAGCGCATGGAAATCAGCACTACACGCAGTGAATATCAAAAGCCGAAAAATCTGGCCGGACTGGGGCGGCGCTGGGGTGGGCAAATCATTGATTCTTTCTTTACCTTTTTCTTGTACTTCGCCGTAGGTCGGACCGCGGAGTTGATCGGCTTGCCATCGGACGTGGCCGCAATCCTGGCGTTGGTTGCTGGCTTGGGGTACTACCTGTTTTCCGATGCGCTGCCCAATGGTCAAAGCTTGGGCAAAAAGCTGCTGGGGATGTCGGTGATTGACGAGCGTAGCTACCTCAATTGCAATCTGTACCAATCGTTCATGCGCAATATCACCACTCCGTTTTTGAATGTCCTTGACTGGATCTTTATTTTCTTTGGTTCGCGCAAGCGTCTTGGTGACATGCTCGCTTCAACGATCGTGGTCCGATCCAGGTAATTCATGAGGCAGCCGAGGCGCTTTCGCAGGTTCGTCAGGGTAGGCCGACCATAAAAATATTGTGGATATATAAAGGGTTACGAGTTTTTTTAACTGACCGGTTATCCAAAAAGCCTTGTTACGAGTTGTGAACTTAAGTAACATCCGTCCCGCGTTCACCACCACGGTTTATGCATTTTTAAATCCCAAGCTTCCATCAGCTGCTTGGGATTTTTTTTGCCTGCGATTTGGCTTTGTTGCTTCATTTTCCTCTCGATGCCTGGTAATTGCCTGGCGATTCCTCGCAGGCAATTCCCTACGTTTTCGACTACTACTGACTGGCCGATTTTCAACTCTTTCTGATGGGGTGTATCGATGCTGGTTCACTGGTTTCTTGCGGCTATTCATCTACTGGCTTATGCCTTGGGCTTTTGGGCGATTCTGACGCGTGGAACGGCATTCAGTCGCCTCGCTGCTGGCGCAGGTGAGGCCAGGCGCGTTTTGCTTGCCGATAATATTTGGGGTGTCTCTGCGTTGATTCTGCTGGTGACAGGCGGAATGCGGGCTTTTGGCGGCTTTGAAAAAGGCACCGACTATTATCTTCATCAACCGCTGTTTCATCTGAAGATGACGCTGTTCGTGCTGATCCTGATTGTAGAGCTCGCCCCGATGATCACGTTGATAAAGTGGCGGATCGCGTCCGCACGCGGCGCAGCGATCGACACCGGGCGTGCACAGCTGTACGCGCGAATCAGTCATGTCGAGGCGTTTTTGCTGCTACTGATGATGGTGGCGGCCACAGGCATGGCGCGTGGCGTGACATTTGGTTAGAGGGCGAATTCTCTGCGCTCTATCGGAAACGTCCGACAGCCAGCCAGGGGGATGGCAGGTAGTATCCGGCAGCAAGAGGGGAGGTGTGAAGGGGAGGAGGTGTGTCAGGCGCCGTGCCCAGCGGAGTGGGGAGCGGATGGCAAAACGGCGCGTGAATCTCTAGCCAGTCATTCCACAAGGTAAACGGACTGGCTACTGACTGCGAGGCGGTTCAGGGAGTTTGTGGCTTGTCCGGGGCGGTCAGGCCAGCCTGAATGCGCTGGTAAATCTCTTCACGGTGCACTGCAACGTTTTTCGGAGCGTTGATGCCAATGCGGACCTGTTGGCCGCTTACGCCCAGAATGGTGATAGTGATGTCATCACCGATGTTTATGCTTTCACCGACTTTGCGGGTGAGTATCAGCATGGTCTTCTCCTTGATTGCTTTGTAGGGCACCTGATTCAGACAGTGCAGAGGTCGGTGGTACGTATAGATTAGTGCGAAGTCTCACGGTTTGGGTGCCTCTTTCTGACGCGCAGAAGCGGCATTAATTCCCAGGGCGTAACTATACAGAGGCTGCAACCATCAATCTCGTTGTTTTGTGCCCATTTTGCGGGCCTCGCGAAGTATTTATGAATGATAAGATCGCGGCTTTGAGAATTTCGAGGGAAGCGTTGTGCGCAAATTGGTTTGGGTAATCGCAGCACTGGTATTGACCGGGTGCGGTGAAGGCAAGAATGTAAACGCAGCAAAACCACAATCGGCTGTAGTGTCGGCGCCGGCGGCGGCCGCCCCCCAATGGGATCTCGAAGTGCGCGGCGAAACCCCGCAGGCTATCAGCGACCTGAGTGGCTGGTTGATCGAGCACGCTTTCGTACCTACGGTGATCAAGGACAGCAGTGGTAAAGCGCGAATTCTGATTGGTCCTTTCAACTCGCAAGCCGAAGCTGAAGCCCGAAAAGTACAAGTGGATGCCGCTCTGGTGAAAGCCAAGAAGCAGAATATTGAATCGGTGGTGATCGAGCACCCGCTCACGCCGTAAACGCCGCGTTTCAGCGGAGCAACCTAAAGGACCTCGGATGTGGCTCGTCTAATACGAGTCAGTCACGATTTTCCGAAGGAGCTCCGCATGGCCTCCGCCAATCCTTACCAGTTGTTCGACGTCATACTGCATCGCAAGACCTTACTTAGCCCGCACATGATGCGGATCACGCTGGCCAGTCCTGCTGTTAAAGAAATGGCTACCTGGGCGCCGGATCAAAGGGTGAAACTGTTTTTTCCTGCGGCTGATGGTTCTCCTGCCAGGCTTGCTCAGGGCGAGGGTTGGTACGCCCGCTTCAAGGCAATGATTGCCGATCGACGTCCGGCAATGCGCACCTACACCATTCGCCATTTGCGTGCCGAACAAGGCGAAGTGGATATTGATTTCGTCCTGCACGGTGAAACCGGGCCTGCTTCGCGTTGGGCGCTTCGGGCGCAGCCCGGTGATTCGATGCAGATTCTCGCCCCGGATCGCCGCTTTTCAGCACAGGACGCCGGAGGGTTCGAATGGAAGCCGCCGCAGACCCTTAAGCAGGTTCTGCTGGTCGCCGACGGCACGGCGCTACCGGCGGCCATGGGCATTCTCGATGAATTGGCCGCTATGGCCGAGCCACCCCTGACGCAGGCGTTTTTCGAAGTCGACAGTGTCGAGGATATGCTGGCAGTTCCCGATTGGGCCGGGCTGATGGTGCAGTGGCTGATCCGGGACCAGGCCAGCGCCGGTACGTTGATGGTGGCGGCGGTTCAGAAAGCCGTTGCACCCATTCATGCCTCATCCATCGGCCAGGCTGTCGAGTTGGCCGAGGTCGATATCGATAAAGAGATTCTTTGGGAAATAGCCGAGACAGCCAATGAGAGTTTCTATGGCTGGATCGCTGGAGAAAGCGCTGCGGTGATGAGTCTGCGCAGGTACCTGATCAAAGAATGCGGGATCGCACGCGAGTCGCTCAACCTGATGGGGTACTGGCGCTACAACAAGGCGGGCAGCTAGCCACAAAAAAGGCCTCGGACATGACGTTCGAGGCCTTTTCTTTTAAGTGGTCGATCAGCCGCAGGCTTTCATGTTCACCGGGCCGACAAATTCATTGCCGCGTCCCATCACGCACGCCACGCTTTGATTACGCTGACGCTCCCAGTCCTGCACCGGGTAAGTCTTGTTCCACGCCTCGTACAATTGCCGATCCTGTTTCGACAGGCGCAAGCCGTATTGCTTGCTCATGTAGAAGTAAGTGCGGGCGATCATGCCGCGAATCGACGGGCGAGGCATGACCTTCTTCGCCTTGAAGTCGACCTGGGTCAGACACGAACCGTACTGCCCGGATTGCACCGGCAGCCATCCGTAGCTGAAGTTGCTGCGGTCTCCATTGACCTCGCCAATACTCGGCACCAGGTTATGCAGATCGGCTTCGGCTTTCTGATAGCTTGGGTCGTAACGCGTGCAGTTCTTGCGTCCACCTTCCTGCCAGCACTGACGCTGATGGCCGAACTGCCAGGCAGGCACGATGTGTTCCCATTCAATGCGTGACGCACGCTTGGCATTCTTGCGCGGTACGTAACCGCAAGCCTTCAGGTCAACCTTGTTGCCGGTGTACTTGCATCCGCAATAAAACTCCGTGGACTGCGGTGCATATAGCTTCCAGGCGGCCTTCTTGGCTTCGGAAAATGTGCGGGGTGCGCCAGCCTGGGCACCCATGGCGATGAACAAAAGCAACAAAGCAAAACAGCGGACACTCATTGAATCAATCTTCCTTCGGTACAACCCAAAAAATCTGCACACCACCATCGTCGCGATAGGCGAGGGTGACGTTGTCGTTCTCGTCGATTTCCTCGAGCAGACGTTCCCACTCGTCCATCGGCTCGTCCGGCAGACGGAAGATCAGTGCCGCTTTGGCTTTTTGTGCAGTGGGGGAATTGATGATTTTCTGAACGCGCATGCCCATGCGTTCGTAAGCGTCAGGAGCATCAGGGGAGGTGGCCACGAGGTTATCCTTATTAAGCTGTACGTGCATACAGTATTTAACTGTAAGCATTTTCGCAACTGCTTAAAATTAAAGAAAATCCTCTGACAGCGCTTTTCCGATTTTGGTGTAGGCCGTGTCGAATTTTTTGTAGGAAAAATGCGAGAGCTTTGTGAGCGATGCACCACCCAACCGACAGGCGAGTGGCGCAGGGTGCCCAATCAAGAATTGATTGGGCGAAGGTCCATCAATATTCCCAGAACATCCGTTGCAGCTCTTTGCTGTCGTTGGTTTTGGTCAATGCGACCATCGCCAGGATGCGGGCTTTTTGCGGGTTCAGGTCGTGAGCCACAACCCAATCGTACTTGTCGTCCGGCTGTTCGGCGTTACGCAGAACGAAGCCGCCAGCGTTGACGTGGGACGAACGAATGATTTGCACGCCATCCTTGCGCAGCGCTTGCAGTGCTGGAACCACGCGGGAGGATACCGAGCCGTTACCAGTACCGGCATGGATGATGGCCTTGGCTCCGGACTGTGCGAGAGCCTTGTAGGCAGTATCGCTGACGTTGCCGTAGGAATAAGCGATTTCTACGTCAGGAAGGCTTTTGATGTTTTTGATGTCGAATTCCGAATCCATGGTGTGGCGCTTGGCTGGCAAGCGGAACCAGTAGGACTTGCCTTCAACCACCATGCCCAGTGGACCCCAGGCGCTTTTGAACGCTTCGGTCTTGATGTTGATCATCTTGCTGACGTCGCGACCGGATTGGATTTCATCATTCATGGTCACCAGTACGCCTTTGCCATGCGCTTCTTTGCTGCTGGCCACGGCCACGGCGTTGTACAGGTTGAGCATGCCGTCGGCGGACATGGCAGTGCCCGGACGCATCGAGCCGACGACGATGATTGGCTTGTCGGTTTTTTCCACCAGATTGAGGAAGTAAGCGGTTTCCTCCAGGGTGTCGGTGCCGTGGGTGATGACGATGCCGTCGACGTCTTTGCTATCGGCCAGTTCGGCTACACGACGACCCAATTGCAGCAGGTTTTCGTTGGTGATGCTTTCCGAGGCAATCTGCATGACTTGTTCGCCACGCACGTTCGCCAGTTTGCTCAGTTCGGGAATGCCGGCGATCAATTGTTCTACGCCGACCTTGGCTGCCTGATAGGTCGCGCTGTTGGCGGCGCTCGCGCCAGCACCGGCGATTGTGCCGCCCGTGGCAAGTACCACGACGTTCGCGAGTTTGGTCTGGGTTTCGACTTCCTTCGCTTGAAGGGCGGTGGGCAGGAGCAGGAGAAGGGCCAAAGCGCCCGGGACCAAAGTGTTGAAAGCAGATTTCATTATTTTTCTCTCTAGTAGTGAGACGGTGCTGATGCAGGTTCATCTAGATGCACCCCAAGCCGATCTGGATGCTCGGAGTGCGATGAAGGGAGCAGGATCTGTACCATCCGTACTTTGCGTCAGAGAAATGTTTAACTCGATGATTTACATCAAGATTTTATGAGTTGGCAAATTGCGGAGTGAATCGTTTATCCGGGTTTCCGAACAATGGACGCTTTCGCGTTCGGCTCTCCGAAAAGGACTACTGCTTTTGTCGAGTGATTCGAGTGGCCTGTTTCGGCTTTTGTGCTAAAGAAACCTTCACGGGGGCCGATGGTTGTTCAAGGAAACAGAATCTAGGGAGTTCACATGTCACTGACGGTCGGTTTATCAAATCCTGGCGCAGTCACCATCGGCGGCAAAACCGCAGCGACTATCAATGCATTGAGCGAGGCGGGAGCGGAGGCTTCCACCGAGGCGCTGGGCACTGAGAAAGAATCGAACAATCAGGTCAGGACCGGTGGTGCCGCTGCGCCAGAAGACAGCAAGGCTGAAAGCGGCGACAACCTGAGCGTCACGGTCAAGATGTTGCTCAAGCGCATGCAGGAACTGCAGAAGCAACTGCAGGAGCAGCAACAACAACTGGCGGCCGCACAAGCCAAGACCTATCCGACGCCTGAGGCCAAATCGCAAGCGGTGATGTCCATTCAGGGGCAAATCGCGCAAACCAGCGCTGCGATGGCAGAAGTGGCTGGTGCACTGGTCAAGGAAATGACGAAGAGTTCCACTAGCGGTAACCTGGTCAGCACCACGGCATAAGCAGCGAAAGGGCGAGTCCGACGATTCGCCCTACAACAAATGACGATTTCTGATTGTTGACAAATGTCGGCGGGATTCGCATAGTTCGGTCTACGCAAACGTTTGCGCGGCTCTCCCGGCACTGTATGGCCCGGAAGCAAGCGAGATAGCTTACGCCAGCGCAAGCGTTGCTCACAATAATCATAAGATCGGAGTGAACCCATGAAGCTGCCATTCGCTGGACGTCTTCTTGCTGTCGCTATGCTGGCTGCCACAGCCGCCGCACTACCTGTCTCCTCGGCATTCGCCGAATCCGCCGAAAAACCCAAAGTCGCGCTGGTCATGAAGTCTCTCGCCAACGAATTCTTCCTGACCATGGAAGACGGCGCCAAGGCCTACCAGAAAGAACACTCCGCCGATTTCGACCTGATCTCCAATGGCATCAAGGATGAAACCGATACTGCTGGCCAGACCCGTATCGTCGAGCAGATGATTCTGGCCAAGGTCAATGCACTGGTAATCGCGCCTTCCGATTCCAAGGCCATGGTGCCGGTGATCAAGAAAGCCGTCGATGCCGGCATCACCGTGATCAACATCGATAACCAGCTCGATCCGGCCATCGTCAAAAGCAAAAACATCAGCGTGCCCTTCGTAGGCCCGGACAACCGTAAAGGTGCGCGTCTGGTCGGTGAATACCTGGCCAAGCAGCTCAAGGCCGGTGACGAAGTCGGCATCATTGAAGGCGTGTCCACCACGACCAATGCCCAGCAACGTACCGCTGGCTTCAAAGATGCGATGGACGCTGCGCAGATCAAGATCGTTTCCCTGCAATCCGGCGACTGGGAAATCGACAAAGGCAACAAGGTTGCCGCTTCGATTCTCAGTGAGTATCCGGATGTCAAAGCGCTGCTGGCCGGCAACGACAGCATGGCCGTCGGTGCCGTTTCCGCAGTCCGTGCCGCTGGCAAGGCCGGTCAGGTTCAGGTCGTCGGTTACGACAACATCAATGCCATCAAGCCAATGTTGAAGGACGGTCGCGTGTTGGCCACGGCTGACCAGTTCGCTGCGAAGCAAGCGGTGTTCGGCATCGAAACCGCGCTGAAAATCATCAAGGGCGAAAAAGTCGACAGCGGCGCCAACGGCGTGATCGAAACACCGGTCGAGCTGGTCACCAAGTAAGTCTTCTGGCGACACAACGGCGCTCGTCCGTCCGGGCGAGCGCATGGAGAGTTTTTATGTCAGTTTCCGCCCCGAACGCTGTCCTCTCGGTCAGCGGTATCGGTAAGACCTATGCGCAACCGGTGCTCACTGGCATCGATCTGACGCTGATGCGCGGTGAAGTACTGGCGCTGACCGGCGAGAATGGTGCCGGCAAAAGTACCCTGTCGAAAATCATCGGCGGACTGGTCACCCCGACCACCGGCCAGATGCAATTCCAGGGCAAGGACTATCGACCGGGCAGTCGCACCCAGGCTGAAGACCTCGGCGTGCGTATGGTCATGCAAGAACTCAATCTGTTGCCGACCCTGTCGGTGGCGGAGAATCTGTTTCTCGACAACCTGCCTAGCAACGGTGGCTGGATCAGCCGCAAGCAGTTGCGCAAGGCTGCGATCGAAGCCATGGCGCAAGTCGGTCTCGACGCAATTGATCCGGATACGCTGGTCGGCGAGTTGGGTATCGGGCATCAGCAGATGGTCGAAATCGCCCGTAACCTGATTGGCGATTGTCATGTGCTGATTCTCGATGAGCCGACCGCGATGCTGACCGCGCGTGAAGTCGAAATGCTCTTTGAGCAGATTACCCGTTTGCAGGCGCGAGGCGTCTCGATCATCTACATTTCCCACCGCCTCGAAGAGTTGGCCCGCGTCGCACAGCGGATTGCCGTGCTGCGTGATGGCCATCTGGTGTGCGTCGAGCCGATGGCCAATTACAACAGCGAGCAGCTGGTGACGCTGATGGTTGGTCGTGAACTGGGCGAACATATCGACATGGGCCCGCGCAAGATCGGTGCCCCGGCGCTGACTGTCACGGGTTTGACTCGCTCCGACAAAGTGCGCGATGTCTCGTTCGAAGTGCGTGCCGGCGAGATCTTCGGGATTTCCGGGTTGATCGGGGCAGGGCGCACGGAGCTGTTGCGACTGATCTTCGGCGCAGACGTTGCCGACAGCGGCAGCATTGCACTTGGCTCGCCAGCCAAAGTCGTCAGTGTGCGCTCGCCAGTCGATGCCGTGCGCAACGGTATCGCGTTGATCACCGAGGACCGCAAGGGGGAAGGCCTGCTGCTCAGTCAGTCGATCAGCGCCAACATCGCCCTCGGCAACATGCCGGAGATTTCCAGTGGCGGTGTCGTCAACAACGGCGACGAGATCGCTCTGGCGCAGCGTCAGATCGACGCCATGCGCATCCGCAGTTCGAGTCCGACACAATTGGTTTCGGAGTTGTCCGGCGGCAACCAGCAGAAAGTCGTGATCGGCCGCTGGCTGGAGCGCGACTGTTCGGTGCTGCTGTTCGACGAGCCGACCCGTGGCATCGACGTCGGCGCCAAGTTCGATATTTATGCCTTGCTCGGCGAACTGACGCGCCAGGGCAAAGCGCTGGTGGTGGTGTCCAGTGACCTGCGTGAGCTGATGCTGATCTGCGACCGGATTGGCGTGTTGTCGGCAGGGCGCTTGATCGACACCTTCGAGCGCGACAGCTGGACTCAGGATGATTTGCTTGCCGCCGCGTTCGCCGGCTACCAAAAACGTGATGCGTTGCTCAACGAAGCGGCGCCTAGGGATCTCCCATGAAAACTGCATCTCCTGCCGGCAAACGTAGTGGCAACTTCTATGGTCTGGGCACTTATCTGGGCCTGGCCGGTGCGTTGCTGGCGATGATTGCGCTGTTCTCGGTCTTGAGCAGCCACTTTCTGTCGTATAACACCTTCAGTACGTTGGCCAACCAGATCCCTGATCTGATGGTGCTGGCGGTCGGCATGACCTTCGTGTTGATCATCGGCGGCATCGACCTGTCGGTGGGCTCGGTACTGGCACTGGCCGCTTCGACAGTCAGCGTCGCCATTCTCGGTTGGGGCTGGGGCGTGTTGCCGTCAGCGTTGCTCGGCATGGCCGTGGCGGCACTGGCCGGCACCGTTACCGGTTCGATCACCGTGGCCTGGCGGATTCCATCGTTCATCGTCTCTCTGGGTGTGCTGGAAATGGCTCGGGGTTTGGCATATCAGATGACCGGTTCGCGCACCGCATACATCGGAGACTCGTTCGCCTGGTTGTCGAATCCGGTCGCGTTCGGTATCTCGCCGTCGTTCATTATTGCGTTGCTGGTGATTATCATCGCCCAGGCTGTGTTGACCCGGACCGTGTTCGGTCGCTACCTGATCGGCATCGGCACCAACGAAGAGGCGGTGCGTCTGGCGGGGATCAATCCGAAACCCTACAAGATTCTGGTGTTCAGCCTGATGGGCCTGCTGGCCGGTATCGCCGCGCTGTTTCAGATTTCCCGTCTGGAAGCCGCTGACCCGAATGCCGGTTCCGGTCTGGAGTTGCAAGTAATCGCTGCGGTGGTGATCGGCGGCACCAGCCTTATGGGCGGACGCGGTTCGGTGATCAGCACGTTTTTTGGCGTATTGATTATCTCGGTACTGGCGGCGGGTCTGGCGCAGATCGGCGCGACCGAGCCGACCAAACGTATCATCACGGGCGCGGTCATCGTGATCGCGGTGGTGCTCGACACTTATCGCAGTCAGCGCGCCAGTCGCCGGGGCTAAGACATGGCAACGATCAAGGACGTGGCAGCCCTCGCGGGAATTTCCTACACGACGGTGTCGCATGTGGTGAACAACACCCGGCCGGTCAGTCAGGAAGTGCGGCTGAAAGTCGAGGCAGCGATCAAGAGCCTCGACTATGTGCCAAGTGCAGTGGCGCGCTCGCTGAAGGCCAAGACGACTGCGACCATCGGCTTGCTGGTGCCGAACAGTCTCAACCCGTACTTCGCGGAATTGGCGCGGGGCATCGAGGATTACTGCGAGCGTAACGGCTACTGCGTGATCCTCTGCAACTCCGACGATAACCCTGACAAGCAGCGCAGCTATTTACGCGTATTGCTGGAGAAGCGCATCGACGGTTTGATCGTCGCCTCCGCTGGCGGTGACAGCGGTCTGGCGCAAGGACTGGCTGGCGTAAAAACGCCGATGGTCATCGTCGACCGTAGTCTGGATGGTGTCGATGCCGACCTGGTGCGCATCGACCACGAATACGGCGCGTACCTCGCCACCCGACACTTGCTGGAATTGGGTCACCGCGACATCGCCACCATTGGCGGTCCGGCCAGTACCAGTGTTGCGCAGATGCGTCTGGCCGGATATTGCCGGGCGCTGAAAGAGGCGGGTGTTGAAGTCCGCCAGAAGCGCATGCTGGAAAGTGATTTCACCAGTACTGGCGGGTACAACGCGGCGGCGACGCTGCTTGAAAGCAATCCGCCGAGCGCGATTTTTGCCGGTAACGACATGATCGGCATCGGCGTGCTGCGCGCTGCAGCGGAGCGCAATGTTCGCGTGCCGAGCGAGCTGTCGGTGATCGGCTTCGACGATATCCAGATGAGTCGTTACGTGTATCCGGCACTCACTACGGTGGGGCAGTCGATCCTGCAACTGGGTGAGATGGCCGCCGAAGTGCTGTTGCGAAGGATTGCTACGCCGACTCTGGGTACCGATCAGCGGATCGTGACCCCGAGTATTGTCTTGCGCGAATCGACCGCACCGTTGTCCGGCGTGTTCACCGAATACCGCTGAAACCGAATTGACGAGTAATGATGTATGCCAGCAAATGTAGTGGTAATAGGCAGCCTGAACATGGATCTGGTGACTCGCGCGCCGCGACTTCCCGTCGGCGGTGAAACGCTGATCGGTCATTCCTTTGCCACGGTTTCCGGTGGCAAGGGCGCCAATCAGGCAGTGGCCGCAGCGCGTTTGGGCGCGCAGGTGGCGATGGTCGGTTGCGTTGGCAATGACGACTATGGCGTGCAGTTGCGTGACGCTCTGCTGGCTGAGCAGATCGATTGTCAGGCCGTGAGTACGGTCGAGGATTCCAGTGGTGTGGCGTTGATTGTGGTCGATGACAACAGTCAGAACGCAATTGTCATTGTCGCCGGTGCCAACGGTGCCATGACACCCGCAGTGATCGACCGGTTTGATGCAGTGTTGCAAGCCGCCGACGTGATCATCTGCCAGCTCGAAATTCCGGATGCCACGGTGGGACATGCGCTCAAGCGTGCGCGTGCGCTTGGCAAAATCGTCATCCTCAATCCGGCCCCGGCCAGTCGCCCACTGCCGGCAGACTGGTTTTCCGCAATCGATTACCTGATTCCCAACGAGAGCGAAGCGACCGTGTTGAGCGGATCGCCAGTGGACTCGCTGAAAAGCGCAGAAAGTGCCGCCAGCCTACTGATCGCCATGGGGGCGGGCAAAGTCATCATTACCCTCGGTGCACAAGGTTCGCTGTTCGCCAATGGCCAGAGCTTTGAGCATTTCCCGGCGCCGAAAGTGAAGGCTGTCGACACCACCGCCGCCGGAGACACTTTTGTCGGTGGCTTCGCGGCGGCGCTGGCCAATGGCAAATCCGAGGTCGAGGCGATTCGCTACGGACAGATTGCCGCCGCGCTGTCGGTAACTCGCGCCGGTGCGCAACCGTCCATTCCTACTCAATCCGACGTACAGGCCTTTAAACCCGCATGAAAAAGACTCCCCTGCTTAACGTCGCACTGTCGCGGCTGATCGCGTCTCTGGGCCATGGCGACATGGTGGTCATTGGTGATGCTGGGCTGCCAGTGCCGCCAGGTGTCGAGTTGATTGATCTGGCGCTGACCCACGGCGTCCCCGATTTCGTCAGCACCCTGAAAGTCGTGCTCAGCGAGATGCAGGTGGAAAGCCATGCGCTGGCCAAAGAAATCTTCGACAAGCAACCGACCGCACTGACTGCGCTGGACGGGTTGAATGAAGAGGGCGCTTTGGGGCGTCGCGATCTGCTCAGTCATGAGCAATTCAAGGTGCTCAGCCGGCAGGCACGGGCGATTGTTCGTACAGGCGAATGCCAGCCGTACTGCAACATCGTGCTGGTCGCTGGAGTCACCTTTTAACTTTTGATTTCACAAGCACAAGGAATGCGCCATGCAACGCTATGCTCAGAAACTGCATCAACTCATCCGGGGTTTACTGCTTTTGTCCGTAATCACTGCGACCGGCGCTCAGGCGGCGGAAAAAATCGACCTGATCATCGATACCGATCCAGGAGCCGACGATGTGGTCGCCTTGCTGTTCGCACTGGCCTCGCCGGACGAACTGAATATTCGCGCGCTGACCACCGTGGCTGGCAACGTGCGCCTCGACAAGACGTCGCGTAATGCACGGCTGGCTCGCGAGTGGGCAGGGCGCGAAGATGTGCCCGTTTACGCCGGCGCGCCGAAGCCGCTGATGCGTACGCCAATCTACGCCGAGAACATCCATGGCAAGGAAGGCCTGTCGGGTGTCACGGTGCACGAACCGAAAAAGGGACTGGCTGAAGGCAATGCGGTCAACTATCTGATCGATACGTTGAAAAAAGCCAAGCCGCACAGCATCACGATCGCCATGCTCGGCCCGCAGACCAACCTGGCGCTGGCGCTGATCCAGGAGCCTGAAATCGTTCAGGGCATCAAGGAAGTGGTGATCATGGGCGGGGCGCACTTCAATGGCGGCAACATCACTCCGGTGGCCGAATTCAACCTGTTTGCAGACCCGCAAGCGGCTGAGGTCGTGCTGAAAAGCGGCGTGAAACTGACTTACCTGCCGCTGGACGTGACGCACAAGATCCTCACCAGTGACGCACGCCTCAAGCAGATCGCTGCGCTGAACAACAATGCCAGCAAGATTGTCGGTGATATCCTCAATGAGTACATCAAAGGCGACATGGAGCACTACGGTATTCCGGGTGGTCCTGTGCATGACGCTACCGTAGTGGCTTATCTGCTCAAGCCGGAACTGTTCACCGGTCGCTCGGTGAATGTCGTGGTGGATAGTCGTGAGGGGCCGACGTTCGGTCAGACCATCGTCGATTGGTACGATGGCCTGAAAGCGCCAAAAAACGCCTTCTGGGTGGAAAATGGCGACGCGCAAGGCTTCTTTGACTTGCTGACCGAGCGCCTGAAGCGCCTGAAGTAAATCATTTGCCCGCAGGTGCCAGCCTGCGGGTTTTTACACCCTTTCAGTGTGTTCGTCGTGTTCGGTCGGGTAGCGCTCGAAAATCTGCTTGATGAATTGCTTGGCCGCTTCAGTGCCCAGCTCCTTTACCAATAGATCGATACCAATCAGCGCAAGCTCCTCGGTGGTTCCCGGGCTGTAAGAGCTGTGTCCGTCTGCCCATTTGGCATTAATGGCGGCGTCGATGCTGATGGTGGTCATGGGAGCGCTCGAAAAGTCGGAAAGTCTGAGTTTCGAGTTAACCATTTTGTCGGGCGTTTGGCACTGCGACTTAGGCATGAGCGGAGCGCTATGCGACACTTGGTCTTTTAAGGCTTTTCAAGGATCGTGCTGTGCAGATCGATTTGAACACCCCTGACGGCCTCACGCTCGACGCTGTGCGCCAGTTGCTTGCCTCGGCCAGTGATGACGAGCACACGCAGTTGCGCGTGACCAAGGGCGGTATTGCTTACATTTCCTCCGGCGTTACCGGTGGGCAGGAAATTGACGGCTTGCTGTTTCGCCTGGAAACCTGGGCCAAGGGGTCGGGCTACGTGGGCAATGTCGCGGCCAGTGACGAGGTGTGGGTGATGCAGATTTTCAATGCGCTGAAGGATAACTGGCCGAATCCACCGTTTGACTACATCGACGTCTACTGAGCGCCGTTAATATTCAGTCACGATTGATTGATGAAGTGACGCATGCCGCTCAGGCACACTCGGCGTTTTTCCAATCGTGGGGCAGGGTGATGGCCTTGGCCGTGAAACCAAACGCCGGAATGGCGGTCGCACGATCTCAGCTTAACCATTTTGAAAACAAGGAGGCTTCATGCCTTTGAAGTTCGCGACACTGGGTGCACTTATGGCCGCTGCCATGTTGGCAGGCTGCAGTACGACCTCCAGCGAGTCGGCAAAGGATCCTGTGGCACCAGAAGCCGGTAGCCGCTGTGAAGCCACGGCGGCGGAATTCGCCATTGGCAAGAAAGCTTCGCCCGCATTGCTGGAGCAGGCGCGTGCCAAAGCCGGCGCGCAAAATGCCCGTTTCCTCAAGCCCGATGACATGATCACTCTGGAATACCGCTCTGATCGCCTGAATCTGAACACTGACAACAATCTGGTGATCACTCGCGTCAACTGCGGCTGATCAGACAACCCTTTTGTTGCAGGCATAAAAAACCCCGTCACATGGACGGGGTTTTTTTAGTGCGCCGAGAAATTACTCTGGGCGAACCTGTGCAGCTTGCATACCCTTTTGGCCTTTCTCAGCCACGAAGGAAACGGTCTGGCCTTCTTTCAGGCTTTTGAAACCGTCGGATTCGATAGCTTTGAAGTGTACGAACAGGTCGTCACCGCCACCTTGAGGAGTGATGAAGCCGAAGCCTTTTTCATCGTTGAACCATTTAACGGTGCCGGTTTGGCGATTAGACATGGTGTATCTCCAAGAAACATATATTTTCAGTAGTACTGTGCTGCTCAGGCCAACTGGGCACACGGGGATATCATAGTCGAAATGTTCGCTTTGGTAGCCCCCCGGACGTGCTGTTTGCCAATCAGTCGTGTTTTCTTTACTGCCTGTTTCTGCTGAAAGCCCCGGTTTACAAGGCTTTGAGCGGAACGTAAAGACGATAAAAAAACCTGTAAAACCTGCATAAATCCTCCGAAAAGGCTCAAATTCAGCCCTTTTCAGAGGCGCTGAGCCGACTCAAAAGACCTTTTTGATCACTTTTTAGCCGGGGTATTTGCCTTGCATTTGGCAATTTGGCCCAACGCTTTCTGTTGCAATTCAGGGGAGGCCTTGTTGTCCATCAGTGCCTGAATGTCAGCGGCAGGATAGGACTTGATGGCATCAGCGCCACAAGCGCAGTGCGATTTGGCCGCCGCGGCACCAATTTGCGGAGTAGCCGCTTGGGTGCACTGCGCCATGTACTTCTCACGCTCGCCCTTCGGCCAGTCGGCGTGGGCGCTGAGCGGCAGCAGCATAACGATAGGGGCGACGACGGCGAACAGGGTATTCAGACGCATGCGAGGATGCTCCTTATGGGTCAATGTCTTGTTATCTGAGGGCTGAAGAGCCCATCAAGTTCAGCACTCTGGCATAAAAACAGACGATTTGCCTTGTGATCAAACAGAGGCGTAAGTGACCGCTCATCTGTGCTAGGATGCCGGGCTCAAGCGTTCTCAGGCTCCGGATGACGTTCAGTCCCGACAGCGGTCAACGTGCGAATATTTCGATTTGAATCCCAGTCACTCTGGTTCGGTTTTCCGGTTGGCCGCAAGGCTCCTGCCGCTGTAAGGCAGGCGTTCGTCATTGAATGGCCTGGATCGGATCTTGTACTGGCTCATCCCAACCCACGTGACCTTTGGTAGGGGTCACCACTAGGAGAGGAGGCGCCATGCCAACTATTACTCTTCCCGACGGCAGTCAACGTTCATTCGATCACCCGGTTTCCGTAGCCGAGGTCGCCGCATCTATTGGTGCCGGTCTGGCCAAAGCCACTCTGGCCGGCAAGGTCAATGGCCAACTGGTCGACGCCAGCGACATCATCAGCAGCGACGCGACCCTGCAAATCATCACGCCAAAGGATGAAGAGGGGCTGGAGATCATTCGCCACTCTTGCGCTCACCTGGTGGGTCATGCGGTCAAACAGCTGTACCCGACCGCGAAAATGGTGATCGGGCCGGTCATCGACGAAGGCTTCTATTACGACATCGCCTTCGAACGTCCTTTCACTCCGGACGACATGGCTGCCATTGAACAGCGCATGCAGCAGCTGATCGAGAAAGATTACGACGTCATCAAGAAAGTCACTCCGCGCGCCGAAGTGATCGAAGTGTTCAAGGCCCGTGGCGAAGACTACAAGCTGCGCTTGGTCGAGGACATGCCGAACGAACAGGCCATGGGTCTGTACTATCACGAAGAATACGTCGACATGTGCCGTGGCCCGCACGTGCCGAACACGCGCTTCCTGAAATCCTTCAAGCTGACCAAGCTGTCCGGTGCCTACTGGCGCGGTGACGCCAAGAACGAGCAATTGCAGCGCGTTTACGGCACTGCCTGGGCGGACAAGAAGCAGCTGGCGGCGTACATCCAGCGTATTGAAGAAGCTGAAAAGCGCGATCACCGCAAGATCGGCAAGCGTCTGGGCCTGTTCCACACCCAGGAAGAATCCCCGGGCATGGTGTTTTGGCACCCGAACGGCTGGACTCTGTACCAGGTACTCGAGCAGTACATGCGCAAGATCCAGCGCGACAACGGCTATCTTGAGATCAAGACCCCTCAAGTCGTTGACCGCAGCCTGTGGGAGAAATCCGGGCACTGGGCCAACTACGCCGACAACATGTTCACCACGCAGTCGGAAAACCGCGACTACGCCATCAAGCCGATGAACTGCCCTTGCCACGTGCAGGTGTTCAATCAGGGCCTGAAGAGCTACCGCGAGTTGCCGATGCGTCTGGCGGAATTTGGTGCCTGCCACCGTAACGAGCCGTCAGGTGCGCTGCACGGCATCATGCGCGTACGTGCGTTCACTCAGGACGACGCCCACATCTTCTGCACCGAAGAGCAGATGCAGGCCGAATCCGCTGCGTTCATCAAGCTGACCATGGACGTTTATCGTGACTTCGGCTTCACCGATGTCGAGATGAAGCTGTCCACTCGTCCGGAAAAACGCGTCGGTTCCGACGAGCTATGGGATCGCGCTGAGGCTGCACTGGCTGCAGCCCTCGATTCTGCGGGCCTGCCGTACGATCTGCAGCCGGGTGAGGGGGCGTTCTACGGTCCGAAGATCGAGTTCTCGCTGAAAGACTGCCTTGGTCGGGTCTGGCAATGTGGTACTCTGCAGCTCGATTTTAACCTGCCTGTCCGTTTGGGCGCTGAATACGTCTCTGAAGACAACAGCCGCAAACACCCGGTGATGTTGCACCGTGCGATCCTCGGTTCCTTCGAGCGATTCGTCGGGATTCTGATCGAGCACTACGAAGGTGCGTTCCCTGCATGGCTCGCGCCAACGCAGGCGGTGATCATGAATATCACTGATAAACAGGCAGATTTTGTTGCAGAAGTTGAAAAAACTCTCAACGAAAGCGGATTTCGTGCCAAGTCCGACTTGAGAAATGAAAAGATCGGCTTTAAAATCCGCGAGCATACTTTGCTCAAGGTTCCCTATCTCTTGGTAATCGGAGATAAGGAAGTCGAGATGCAGACTGTCGCTGTGCGTACTCGTGAAGGTGCTGACCTGGGCTCGATGCCCGTCGCCCAGTTCGCTGAGTTTCTCGCGCAAGCGGTTTCCCGGCGTGGTCGCCCAGATTCGGAGTAATTATTATTAAGCGTGAAATGAGACAAGATAAACGAGCTGCACCGAAAGCCCCGATCAACGAGAATATCTCGGCACGCGAGGTTCGGTTAATTGGGGCTGAAGGTGAACAGCTTGGGATTGTGTCAATTGAAGACGCGCTTCTTAAGGCTGAAGAGGCCAAACTGGATTTGGTGGAAATTTCCGCCGATGCAGTACCCCCTGTTTGCAAACTGATGGACTACGGCAAATCGATCTTCGAGAAGAAGAAACAGGTTGCCGCAGCCAAGAAAAACCAGAAGCAGATTCAGGTTAAAGAAATCAAGTTTCGTCCAGGGACGGAGGAAGGGGATTACCAGGTAAAACTGCGCAACCTGGTACGTTTCCTGAGTGATGGGGACAGGGCCAAGGTATCCTTGCGATTCCGCGGCCGTGAGATGGCCCACCAGGAGCTGGGGATGGAACTCCTCAAGCGGGTTGAAGCTGACCTGCTCGAGTACGGTTCGGTCGAACAGCATCCTAAGATGGAAGGACGCCAGCTGATCATGGTCATCGCCCCGAAAAAGAAGAAGTAATCAACAGGGCACGGCAGGCCTTCTGATTATGTTTATCAACTGAATGCGGAGTATCCGAACATGCCAAAAATGAAAACCAAAAGTGGTGCTGCTAAGCGGTTTCTGAAAACTGCTAACGGTATCAAGCACAAGCACGCTTTCAAGAGCCACATCCTGACTAAAATGTCGACCAAGCGTAAGCGTCAACTGCGCGGTAGCAGCTTGCTGCATCCGTCTGACGTGGCAAAAGTCGAGCGCATGCTGCGCCTTCGTTAATTTTAGTCAAGAATAGAGGAAGTAACTCATGGCTCGTGTAAAGCGTGGCGTCATTGCCCGTAAGCGTCACAAAAAAATTCTGAAACTTGCTAAAGGCTACTACGGCGCACGCTCCCGCGTATTCCGTGTTGCCAAGCAAGCGGTAATCAAGGCAGGCCAATACGCCTACCGTGACCGTCGTCAGAAAAAACGTCAGTTCCGCGCTCTGTGGATCGCTCGTATCAATGCTGGTGCTCGTGTTAACGGTCTGTCCTACAGCCGTTTCATCGCTGGCCTGAAAAAAGCGTCCATCGAGATCGACCGTAAGGTTCTGGCTGATCTGGCAGTGAACGAAAAAGCGGTGTTTGCTGCGATTGTCGAGAAAGCTAAAGCCACCTTGGCTTAAGTACCCCCGACAATCACCCGGTCTCACTTCCGTGGGGCCAGGTGGTAAACGTCTTAAATAGGGGAAGAGCCTTCAAGCTCTTCCCCTATTTTGTATCTGGAGTCTGTACATGGAAAACCTGGATGCGCTGGTCTCTCAAGCACTAGAGGCTGTGCAAAGCGCTGAAGATATCAATGCCCTGGAGCAAATCCGGGTTCAATACCTTGGCAAAAAGGGTGAATTGACTCAGGTGATGAAGACCCTGGGGAATTTGCCGGCAGAAGAGCGTCCGCAAGTCGGTGCGCTGATCAACGTTGCCAAGGAGCGTGTTACAGGCGTTCTCAATGCGCGCATGGCTCTGTTTGAAGAAGCCGAACTGGCTGCCAAACTGTCTGCCGAATCCATTGACGTGACATTGCCGGGCCGTGGCCAGACCTCCGGTGGTCTGCATCCGGTGACCCGGACTCTGGAACGTGTCGAGCAGTTCTTCACCCGCATCGGCTACGGCATTGCCGAAGGCCCTGAGGTCGAAGACGACTATCACAACTTTGAAGCGCTCAACATCCCAGGCCATCACCCGGCCCGGTCGATGCATGACACCTTCTATTTCAACGCCAACATGCTGCTGCGCACCCATACCTCGCCGGTACAGGTCCGCACCATGGAATCGAAACAGCCGCCGATCCGCATCGTCTGCCCAGGCCGTGTGTACCGCAGCGACTCCGATATCACCCACTCGCCGATGTTCCACCAGGTCGAAGGCCTGCTGGTTGATCGCGACATCAATTTTGCCGATCTCAAAGGCACCATCGAAGAATTCCTGCGTGTGTTCTTCGAGAAAGAGCTAGCCGTACGTTTCCGTCCTTCGTACTTCCCGTTCACCGAGCCATCCGCTGAAGTCGACATGGAATGCGTGATGTGCAGCGGTAAAGGCTGCCGCGTCTGCAAGCAGACTGGCTGGCTGGAAGTGATGGGCTGCGGCATGGTTCACCCGAACGTGCTGCGCATGTCCGGCATCGATCCGGAAGAGTTCTCCGGTTTTGCTTTCGGCATGGGCGTCGAGCGTCTGGCCATGCTCCGTTACGGCGTGAACGACTTGCGTCTGTTCTTCGACAACGACTTGCGGTTCCTCGCGCAATTTCGCTAGTCGTAACGAATTCTTAGGAGAGCAGGATGAAATTCAGTGAACAATGGCTGCGTGGCTGGGTTAGCCCGCAGGTAAATCGCGACGAGCTGGTTGCTCGTCTGTCGATGGCTGGCCTGGAGGTCGATAGCGTGACCCCGGCCGCCGGTGTATTCAGCGGCGTGGTAGTGGGCGAGGTGCTGAGCACCGAGCAGCACCCTGATGCCGACAAGTTGCGCGTTTGCCAGGTCAGCAATGGCGCGGAAACCTTGCAGGTCGTGTGCGGTGCACCAAACGTGCGTCCGGGCCTGAAGATTCCGTTCGCCATGATCGGTGCTGAACTGCCGGGCGATTTCAAAATCAAGAAAGCCAAACTGCGCGGCGTTGAGTCCAACGGCATGCTCTGCTCGCAATCCGAGCTGCAGGTCGGTGAAGGCAATGACGGTCTGATGGAACTGCCGGCCGATGCGCCGGTGGGTGAAGATTTCCGCGTGTATCTGGATCTGGAAGACGCCAGCATCGAGGTCGACCTTACCCCGAACCGCGGCGACTGCCTGTCCTTGGCCGGTCTGGCCCGTGAAGTCGGCGCGCTGTACGACGCGCCGGTCACTCGTCCGGTGGTCATGAGCATTCCTGCCGTGCACGACGAAGTGCGTTCGGTAGAAGTGCTGGCACCAGCGGCATGCCCGCGTTATCTGGGCCGCGTTATCCGTAACGTCGATCTGTCCAAGCCAACGCCGCTGTGGATGGTTGAGCGTCTGCGCCGCGCCGACGTGCGCAGCATCGACGCTGCCGTCGACATCACCAACTATGTGATGCTCGAACTGGGTCAGCCGCTGCATGCCTTCGATCTCGCAGAAATCAATGGCGGCATCCGTGTGCGCATGGCGGAAGAGGGCGAGAAGCTGGTACTGCTCGACGGTCAGGAAGTCAGCCTGCGTAGCGATACGCTGGTGATTGCCGACCACACTCGCGCGCTGGCGATTGCCGGTGTCATGGGTGGCGAGCACAGCGGTGTCTCCGCGACCACTCGCGACGTATTCCTGGAATCCGCATTCTTCGACCAGATCGCTGTCGCTGGCAAGGCTCGTTCCTACGGCCTGCACACCGATGCATCGCACCGCTACGAGCGTGGCGTTGACTGGCAACTGGCCCGTGAAGCCATGGAGCGCGCCACTGGCCTGCTGCTGGAAATCACTGGCGGTGAAGCCGGCCCGATCATCGAGACCGTCAGCGAGCAGCACCTGCCGTCGATCGCACCGATCACCCTGCGCTCCCAGCGCATCACTCAGATGCTCGGTATGGAAATGGATTCCGCGCAGGTCGAGCGTTTGCTCGGCGGCCTGGGTCTCGGTATTTCCGCCGACGGTGAAGGCCAGTGGCGCGTAGAAGTGCCAAGCCATCGCTTCGACATCAGCCTGGAAGTCGATCTGATCGAAGAACTGGCGCGTCTGTACGGCTACAACCGTCTGCCGGTTCGTTACCCGCAAGCGCGCCTGGCGCCACAAGCCAAAGCTGAAGCGCGTAGCGATCTGCCGGAGCTGCGTCGCCTGCTGGTAGCGCGCGGTTATCAGGAAGCAATCACTTACAGCTTCATCGATCCGCGTCAGTTCGAACTGTTCAACCCGGGCGTCGAGCCGCTGTTGCTGGCCAATCCTATTTCCAATGACATGGCTGCCATGCGTTCGTCGCTGTGGCCTGGCTTGGTCAAAGCGTTGCAGCACAACCTCAACCGCCAGCAAGATCGCGTGCGTCTGTTCGAAAGCGGTCTGCGCTTCGTCGGTCAGCTCGAAGGCCTGAAGCAAGAGCCGATGCTGTCTGGTGTGGTTTGCGGTAGTCGTCTGCCGGAAGGCTGGGCACAAGGTCGCGACACCGTCGATTTCTTCGACGTCAAGGCTGACGTGGAAGCGGTGCTGGGCTTTGCCGGTGCACTGGATTCGTTCACTTTCGCTCCGGGCAAACACCCGGCGCTGCACCCGGGTCAAACCGCGCGCATCGAGCGCGAAGGGCGTGAAGTCGGTTTCATCGGCGCCATCCACCCGGAATTGTCGAAAGCCTTGGGTCTGGATCGTCCAGTTTTCGTTTTCGAGCTGGTTCTGGCTGAAGTGGCACTCGGTAAAATGCCGAAATTCCACGAGTTGTCGCGCTTTCCTGAAGTGCGTCGTGACCTTGCACTGATTGCGCACAAAGACGTCGCGTCCGCAGCCGTACTGGACGTAATCCGTGAAAATGCAGGCGAATGGCTCACAGATCTCAGGCTGTTTGACGTGTATCAGGGTAAAGGCATTGATCCTGATAGAAAAAGCCTTGCAGTTGGCTTGACCTGGCAGCATCCATCGCGCACTCTTAATGACGATGAGGTGAATTCGACGACGCAAAATATCCTCACCTCGCTCGAACAAAGGTTGAACGCCACGTTAAGGAAGTGACGTATGGGGGCTTTGACGAAAGCTGAGATGGCGGAACGTCTGTATGAAGAGCTGGGCCTGAACAAGCGGGAAGCCAAGGAATTGGTCGAACTGTTTTTCGAGGAAATCAGGCACGCTCTTGAAGACAACGAGCAGGTCAAATTGTCCGGTTTCGGCAATTTCGACCTTCGGGACAAACGCCAGCGGCCTGGCCGCAACCCGAAAACGGGGGAAGAAATCCCGATCACGGCTCGCCGTGTGGTCACCTTTCGTCCAGGGCAGAAGTTGAAGGCCCGAGTTGAGGCTTATGCTGGAACCAAGTCATAACGACGAACTACCCGTCATCCCGGGCAAACGCTACTTCACCATCGGTGAAGTCAGCGAGCTGTGTGCCGTAAAGCCACACGTGCTGCGCTACTGGGAGCAGGAGTTTCCTCAGCTCAACCCCGTCAAACGCCGCGGAAACCGCCGGTATTATCAGCGCCAGGACGTGCTGATGATCCGGCAGATCCGCGCGCTCCTCTACGATCAGGGTTTCACCATCGGCGGTGCGCGCCTGCGCTTGTCCGGCGATGAAGCCAAAGACGACACGACTCAGTACAAGCAGATGATTCGGCAGATGATTGCCGAATTGGAAGATGTGCTGGTGGTTCTCAAGAAATAAAAAGCAGCGTTTGAATACTTCCAGTTTTCAAACGCTTGCGCTATATTCTTGAGCGTTCTTCGAGGTGAAGAACGGTTGCAAAATCAGTCGGGGCGTAGCGCAGTCCGGTAGCGCACTAGCATGGGGTGCTAGGGGTCGAGTGTTCGAATCACTCCGTCCCGACCATAATTTTCAATGACTTAGCCCAATCTGAAAAGGTTGGGCTTTTTCATGCGTAGGGACTTTTGCGGGGGTTCATCCCGTTTTTCTCCTCAAGATGGTCAGGGCCGGTCCTCGCGAATCGGTTGCCGACACTTTGTTTGCCGCTTCAATCAAATGCTCAAGCTCTGCGGTAGAATAGTGGCTCGTAATGCTGCCGTTCTTGTGCCCAAGTAATGCCTTTCGATCTTCCTCTGTCACGTTCGCTGCACGAAGCCTTCTGCCAAAGGTGTGCTTCAGATCGTGAACTCTGATCGACCGGAACCCAGGGTGTGCAGGCGACTTGTGTTCCTTCTCCCATTTCGCCGCCGCCCTAATCCTTGCGCTTTTCCATGCCGTGTCGTTCATGCGGTGCATTGCGGTTGGTCCGTACTCGTCCGGCTGTCCGTAAGGGAACACGTACTTTGTGTGAAGACCACGCTGGCCGTCGATAATCGACATCGCAACCCGATTCAGCACCACCAACCTCTCATCCCTGTTTTTAACTCCCGCCTTTTCGTGCCTCCCGCCAAATTCTGATGGGATCAGGAACACGCTCGCTCCCAATTCCGGTACCCGTATCTCCCAATCCCACTGAAGTTTGCAGACTTCCTGTTCCCGGCTTCCCGAGTTCACTTTGTAGAGTGCCATCCTCAGCAGGTGATCCGGGATCTCAGCGAACAACATCGACTGCTCTTCCCATGACAACGGGTAGGGCTTCCGGCTCGACCTCTTTTCCTCCAGCATTGAGATCATCGGCACGCTATCAAGCCACGGCCGTTTCTCTGCATCGCGCCACTTCCTGTGGCACAGGTTCAAGATCCGGACGACTCGCTGCAGAGCGATGTTCACCGTCCTGTTCGATACGCCTGGCTTTACTTTCCCATTCGCTGTTTTGGTTGGCTTCTGGCGATCTCGCTTGAAGGCGGCCAGAGTGCCGTCATCTATATGCGTGATTGGCAGGTCGCCAATGTACGGGTCGAGCTGTTCGATGTGTGACGCAGACAGGGCAATCGAGGCTTGATCCTTGAACTCCACCAGAAATCTGGTGGTAGCCTCCCGCCAGGTTCGCACCTCGCGCACTCCGTAAACCTTTTCCTGCCTCAGCTTTTCCAGGCGGTGGATCAGGTACTGCTCCGCTTCCTGCCTTTCGCTTGATCCAGTGCTTTCCTGAAGTCGCTGACCTCTGACGACTTTGTCGATGTGCCAAATTCCGTTCCTCTCGTAGAGGCCGGAGATTGTTTTTCGCGCCATTTACTTGCTCCTTGGCGCCCACTGCGGGGCTGATTGTTGTCCTGATTGGCCGCTTTTTCAATTGCCATTGACTCGATGTAGGCGTCAGCCCACTGGTCAAGCTCGATCCGGTCGAACCCGACGCCCTGTTTCCCGATCGGGAATTCGCGGACGTTCGGCCGGACTGTTTTGTTGAATTCGTCCCGGCACATGCCGAGATAGCCGTATGCCTCGCCGGCGCGAATGAAGCGCGGGAGGATGGGCGCGACCTGGGCCGCGCTGCGATTTGACATAGGGATGCTCCATGCCGCGCGTGGCGGCAGAAGGTGGTTATTCGGTGCGGAAGACTTCGGCGCGGACGGCGCGCCATTCCTGTTTTGTGGTGACCGGCTCTCGGCCAAACCATTGCTCTGCTTCTTTCGCCAGATCCTCGCGCGCCTGGCTCCATCCGCCACCGAGGCGAAGCGCCAGAACGCGCACCTGATCGCCGAGCGATTTGCACCGCCCGATCTTGGTTTCTGCGCAAATAAACATGCATGCACCTCGCCCGCCGTACACCGGCAGGCTGTTGAGTTGGGGGAGGGGTTACTGCTGGATGAGTTCGGCGGGGACGCTCACTGTGGCACCGCGCTTGGCGAAGACAACGGCGCGGAACACTGCGATGGTTCGGGTCTCGCCGGTGAACCGGTTGAACGGGTCGTTCGTCATGTCGGCCAGCCAAGGGTGCCGGTGGCCAATATCGACCCAGACGCCGTACTTCGTGATCAGTTGCTCGGCGTCGGGCAGGGCGAAGAGGTCCAGCTGTCCGGTGACTGGCTGCTGATCACCCTCGATCGCGTTGATTGCCCAGTCCAGCGCCGGTCCGGTCAGTTCCTCGGTGCGGACGCTGACCATGCGACTCATGGTTTCCAGCGCCTGCCTACACGAAACACCATCATCAGGTTGTGATGCAGGGGCACTTTGAGCACGTGGTCGAAAAACTCGCCTTTTCCAGAGATGAAACCGGTAGCGACCTTGCACTTCGCGATCCCAACCTCTCGCCAACATTCTTCGCCGCCGTTCTCGTCCCAGTAGGCCCGTTCGCGTTTCGGAATCTCATCGTAGGTTTTATAAAGGGCATCGGAATCGGGGATATCACAGATCCGGCGCCATGCTGGGTTGCGCTTGCACCAGTCGGCGGCATGCTGAGAGGCCTGCTCAGGAGAATAAAACTCTTTGGTGTTTTGTTCGTTCATCGCCACGGCCCCTTGCAGATGAGGTAGGCCATGTAGATCGGGGCGAAGATCATGGCGTCACCTTCAGGCCGGCGGCTTCGATTGTGGATTTCACGTCAGCCAGATACTTTGCAGCGTTGAAGCAGCCGCCATCCACATCGTCGAAATACTCTTGGTACTTTTCGTCGTACCGGTTCGGGAACTCAATCACCAGCGCCTCGCGAGAAGCCTGCCAAGCCACCCATGCGGTCTGTGTCCAAATCATCGAGTATCGGTCGTGGTGCTCGTCTTTCATAAGCCCGAGAAGCGAGCCGACTCCGCGCACCTCAGCCTCCTCGGCGGCCCACCCCTCAAACTCTTCACGCATTTGTTCGCTCATCCGATCACCGCCTTTATGGTCAGTACCAATGGAAGCCAGAAGAAGAGGGTGCAGCCGGCCATGCATTTGAGGATCATGCGGCGGCCCTCGCGGTGGTGACCTCATCGATGAGCGATTGCGGGAGCCGCGCTGCAAACTCACCCTCCGACCACGACAGCGGCTGAGACTGGCGGATCATCTCGTTCAGCAGTTCGAACGCCGCAAGCAGCTGACCATCGTTGATCTCGCCGTCCTCAGGCAGGTCGTCGCAGAAATGGTCTTCCGGGTCGATTTCGCGGGGATAGTTCGGCTCACAGATGCAGAGCTGCACGTCAGCCAGTTCGATATCGCTGTCGATCAGGTAGTCGCGCAGGTCATCCTCATCGAAGAAGTAGCGGTCGCCATCGAAGATAACCAGAGGCTCGCCGGCCCAGTCCTTGACGGGCATCGCCGCGAATTTTGCTTGGCGCCGGACATGTCGGCACTCATTGCAGGAACTGTTCACCTCGTAGATGGGGTGTTTGGGGTTCACCTCGCAACGACGATGGGTTGCGCCGCAGTAGCGGGCAAGGTTCTCGTCGTCTCCGAAAAATCGACCACCAGAGGAAACCCAGCCGGTTACCGTTTGCAGGCTGGCCGCTTCCGGAGCGTCGTACATGATGATTGGCTTTTGTGCAGACATGACTTCGTCCTTGCCGCTATAGCGGCTGACTTTGAAGGGGGAGTGAGTTAGGGCTTGGCGTGAATTTCGAGGAGATGCTCGACTTGGTTCGACATCTGGCCGCCGTCCTGCGCGGCTTCGACAAGTTCGAGCGCCCAGTCTTCCAACCAGATGCGCGGCACGCCGATAATCTGGGTGCCTGGCGCATCGGGGCAGTCCAGCGGCCACGCCGTGAGAACCTTGTCCCCGTTGTACGTCAGCAGTGCTTCACCGGTTTCTTTGTCGGTCCATTTCCCATCGGCGTCCAGCATGGCGAACGTCAGTGCGACATCGCGCTCGCCATCCCAGTTGTCGATGTGGCGTACGGCGTAGAGACCCGGCCTGTAGGTTGGTGGACTGTTGTCCTTGCCGATCGCCCTGGCCGCGATATCCCTGATCACCTCAACCGAGACGACCTGCATACTGCATTTGTTTTCTGCGAAGGCGTGGGCACGGTCGTAAACTCGCGTCAGCGCGACTCTTTGCTCGGAGAGCAGCTGATCCGCTGCGTTCAGGCGCTGTTGCAGGGCGTCACGCTCATCCTGCACGCGCTTGAAGTCCGGCCACATCACAAGCTCGTCGTCTTTCGGCTCCAACGCCGAGGAGCATCCGAACAGATAACCGTCTCCATTCACCCAATACCGGCTTACTTCGCTCATCCTGCAATCTCCATCGATACCAGATCATGGGCATTCACAACCCGCATGCCGAGGTGTTCGGCGATCATCACTTCAAGCCTGGCGCCCTGCGACAAATCCCAGCCCGGCAGCAGTGCAATCATTCCGCACAGGCCGAGCCTTGTCAGGTCATAGGCCATGTAGTCGGCCCAGACCGCACCCTCGACGGTGCCGTGGTCTGCCGGATTCTCGACTTCGTAGCCGGCTGTGCGCAGTCGTTCGGCCATGGCATTGAAGGCGGGGTAGTTGAAGTCCTCGATACCCGTCATCGGCCCGGCCAGGTACAAGCGGTTGGCGCGGTCGGCGGCGAGCGTCACTCCAGCCGATGCTCGCGCCGGCGACAGTTCGTGCCAGGTGTGCACCTCGAATTCGCCGGGGCGCAGGCCAAGGTGACTGCCATCAGGCATTACTGCTGCCACGGCGCCATGGCTGTTGGTCCACACATGGTAGATATCGTCCTGATTCGCCACCGGCACCGCACCTTTGATGTAAGCAAGCCCAATGCCGGGCATGGGGTCGGCGGTGACACTCTTCACCATCCGCACAGTGCACGGCACGCGATCGCCAAACGGGTAGCTTTTGCTGCGCTTGTGCAGGGCGGGACAGTCGATACGGTTTTCTGTGGGCATGGGGCGTCCTATGCCGGGGCATGCCCGGGCGGTGGAGAGTGGGTTATGCAGTTTGTTCGCGCTGTTCTACGGAAAATTCCGTTTCATCGTTGAGTTCGTTGGCTCCGATACCGCCGAAGGACTCAAGAAATGAAGCGTCTCACTGACTGGGTAAAACTGATCACCGCAATAATTCGGCTGATCGAAGCGATCATCCGTACGGGCTGGGTGTGATCTGCTTGAGGATACGCTGGCCGATCCATCGAACGACGGTGACCGCTTTACTGTTCCCGATCGCCTTATAGCGGGGACCGTCCGGGCATTCGCTGGCAGGCTTACCGCGCCACGGGATCAGCGTGTAGTCGTCAAGCATGCCCTGGAGGCGTTCGCACTCCCGGGGAATCAGGCGCCTAACCGAACGTGAACCCGAAACAACGTTCGGGCCCAGGGCTGAGTCAGTGTTGTCGACTTGCTTGCCGTAATTGCTTGTAAGCGTCTGGGCGACCTCTCGACATGCAACGATTGGCTGGCCGCGCCCGGTTCCGTCCTCGCTGCCGTCGAAGCCGTCGGCCTTCAGCGTGTGCGTGATATCGCCAGTTATGCACACTGCGACCTGGCCGCCTGCATTAGCATGGCTTCCGGAGTGATTCATTGCGCGCAGCGTAGGGGCGATCTCTCCGGCGTCCGCACCGTGATCTTTGCATGAGAAGGCGAGCACGGCGTTTTCCTGTCCGTTGTTCCGGCCGAGGGCGAACGCTGTTGAGTCGCTCACGCCCGGATCCTGCGTGCCATGCACTACCAGCAAACCAGATTCGGCATCTTGCTGTGTGGCGCTGCCGGCCGCCTTGCCGTTGGCATTGAGTGTGCCGGCCACGATAAATGCCTCGGAATCGGCGCGGTGGCTGCACTGTGCCTGTGCGCGCAGAGCTGGCGCAGTGAGCGGGATATCGTCGAGCGAGTAGCCTCCGGACTTACGTGCACCGCCGGCGAGGGTTGGCGCGACAAAGAACGTCTCGCTTTCCATGTCGAGCCGGGTGTCCTTCGCGGTGAGCGTTGCCGATCTTTCGACCGATCCGCCCAGGCTGTGCCCACCGAACGCCGGTACGCCGCAGAACACACCAACCGCTGGCCCTTCTTCGCCTTCGCAGTTCGGGCATCCGTATTGTCCTAATGACTCGTCGAAGGTATATCCACATCCGCACTGGAGCGCAGGGCCGAAAGGAGCTGATCCGGTAACGTCTTGCCCCTCGCCTCGGCGCGGCGCAGTATCCCGGCGCACGCCTTCTCGCTCAAAAAGTACCTCGGTGGGATCGAATCCGTCTCGAGCACTTGCGACAACGAACACACGGCGGCGTCGTTGGGCCAGGCCGAAATATTGGGCGTCCAGGATCCGCCACGCGATTGTTCTTTTGGGTCCATACACACAACCAGCGTCCGGCCATTTTTTCCCTGAAGGCTGCAGTTCGCAGTCTTCCCCAGCAAGCGCGCCAAGAAAGCATCCGAAGGCGTTGCCTTTGTCACTGAGGACACCGGGGACGTTTTCCCAGACGATGACGCAGGGCGGTTTTCGCTGGCCTGCTCGAACATAGTCAACTGCATCTGCAAGCTCCACGTATTTGATGGTGAGGGCGCCGCGCGGGTCGGTGAGTCCTTCGCGCATCCCGGCCACGCTGAAGGCTTGGCACGGTGTTCCGCCGACGAGGACGTCCGGTGCGACGATCTTGCCGGCCAGCACCTGAGCGCCGAGTTTGGTCATGTCGCCGAGGTTCGGCGTGTTCGGGTAGTGATGGGCAAGCACCGCGCTGGGGAAGGGTTCGATCTCGGCGAACCAGGTGGCGCGCATGCCGAGCGGCTTCCACGCAAGCGTTGCCGCCTCGATGCCAGAGCAGACCGAGCCGTATTCTATTTCCATAGGGGATCCTCGCCGGCTGGCGTGATTCGTAGAAGTGGGGTATTTGTGTTCGGCCCGGCATGGAGCCGGAACGAGGAGTTGAAGATGAGTGAAGTTGCTGGTCAGATAGCGAGACGCACAGGTTACGCAATTTTTTGGCCGCTTCTGATCGGTCTCCCTGTGGCACTTTTCGCAGGCGGGATAGATATCCCAACTTTCATTGCCGTGGCCACTCTTTGGTTGCTCGTTGCAATTTTCTTGATAATCGGCCCCGAAAGTATTTCCGAAATCTCTTTTTGGAAAGCCTCGATAAAGACCGATGCGAAGGCTGCCAAGCAGGCTCGGAATGAGGCAGAGGCCATTCGAGATGAGCTTCGCCAAGTGGCTCGATTAAATATCGAGAACGTTTTTCTTTTGAACAGTTTAATGGCGGGCGTCTACAGCTCGTACGGCAAATCAAAATTACCGATAGCCTTCGATCGTGTTGTCGAAAATCTTGAGGAAATGACTCCGCTTATTTCATCCGACCCGCTGGTGGTGGAAGCATGGCAGGAACAGATGAGAGAGATTATGAGAGCGGGATAGCCTGTGCGCGATCCTAACCGTCCGTATCGATGCGAAGCGCTTCACGAGCGAAAGCCAATTTCAACTTCCGCGACACGTTTTCGGGTATCTCGTATTTGTGTCGCGGAGGTGGCTCAAGTAGTGGAAGGGCGCCGCCGGGGCCAAGGCCGTGCAGGTGGTGAATCATCAGCGTGATTGCCTCGCCCTGTTCCTCGATGCCGCTCCATGCCATCAGCTCAGCAAGTGCTTGGCGCGTACCGGGCAGGCAGTGCAGCCTGATTTCCTCTTCGCCGCGCTCCTTCCTCTTCGCCGCGGCTTTCGCTGAGCGATCTGCATTGCTCTTGGCCATGGCCTACCTCTTCAATTCCGCTGGCCGGCAAGTCCAGCAGGTCTGTCGTTTGCGTTGTTGGGGTCTGGAACGTCTCACGCTGCGACCTTCACCTGATGCCAGGCGCCGGCGGCGTAGAACAGCTTCGCGGCATGGGCTTCATCCATCGATATCTCGTCGGGAATGGCGATCCAGCCCGACGCAAACAGATGGTTCGGGTTCGCGCTGTTGCGCAGCTCCAGGTAGTAATGCTCGATGGCGTCGGTCAGGCGCTCGACCTTGTAGATGCCCTCGGGCGAGATCTCCACCGACTTGATGTACTCGGCGCCGCGCTCGTCTCGACACATGGCGGCGATGTAGATCGTCCAGCGGTAGGAGAAGTCGAAGATCGCGTTGGCGATCGCCAGACTGCGGATCTGCCGGCAGCTCTTCCAGTTCGCCATGATCTGGCTGCCGCTGGGGTCGATGTTCACCACCGCGACGTGGCTGGTGCGCAGTAGCGCCCGGCAACTGCGTTCAGCCCGGGCGAAACCGTTGTTGGGTTTGCGTTTCGACTTCATATCGAATCCGCCATTTTGTGCAGAGCCCTTCGGTCATCGGCCGATATCGGCTTCGGGCGCCGCTTGAGGACCGTTTCAGGGTCTATTTTGTTAGAGCGCGGAGGTGGCAGCGGATTGCGCGGCGGGCTTTTCAGTTGGTCGATCCGCCCGCCGGCAGCCAGGTACTGCGCGATTCGGTCAGCGATCGACTCGGCATCCGGTCGGTGCTGCTCGACGAGGTTGAGGTGGTTGCTGATCATGCTGCGATCCCCAGTACCTGGTTCATGCGATCCTCGAGTATCTCGTAGAAGGTTTTCACCCGCTCCGAGAGCTTGCGGATCATTGCTTCGTCTCGGTAGGCGCGCTTTATAAACAGCGGCATGCCGGGCCAGTAGCAGACGAAATCGATCCACTCGCGTTCTGAGACCCAAAGTCCGCCTTGGCACTGTGCGACGTGTTCCTTCGGTATCTCTCCGGACAAAATCACTTCCACCTGAAACTTCGGCAGTTTGGTTTTGATTTCCGTCAGACCTTTAGGCCCGACAAGCGAGTCGGGCGAGTAGCCGGCTCCGTGATTTAGGATGATCGCCACCTGCTTGGTTTCGACTTCCTCACGCTGTTCATAGAGCTTCCGGGCGACACCTTCCAGTTCATGGCCTCGCTCGGTGTGTCGATTCCCTTGGAAAGGGTCGGCAGCCTCGCCGGTAATGCGCTCGCCGATTAGCGTGTTCATGTAGGTGAAGGCCCCGGTGCCGAAGCCGGCTTCACCTTTGCCGTTGACCAGCAGGCATTCCAGCTCAGAGCATGTGACGATGCCCAAGCGCAGAGCCAGCCATTCCTGCGAACCCTGCTCAACCTCAGTGATTATCTGCATCTGTATTCTCCTGAGCGGCGGCGTTTTGCGCTGCTGATTTGGTGAGCATTCCCAGCACCTGATCAAATACCGCTTTCTCAACGGAGGCCGGGGCGCCGTGGATCTTCTTGAAAGCCTCCTTGGCCTTGTCGCTGCACTTTTCCAGCAGTGTGGCCAGCTGTGTGGCTTGGGCCGAAGTCACACGGGGCGTGATTTGGGCTGCCGGCCCGTTGCCGTCGTCATCCTCGCCAGTTGTCGTAATGTTCAGCAGCAGCCCGGCGGTATAGCGTTTGCCGTAGCTGACGCTGGAAGCCACGGCCTGAACACCGTTCTTGTTGCCGGTGGCATCTACTGGCAAGACAATCGAGGTGGATTCGCGATGCCCAGCTCGATGACTGAGCACGCCTTCCACTTCGATGCCGCGCTCATTGCGAGGAGTGCGGAAGGTGATGGCGAACCCATGCTTTGCCATCACCGGCTTGATCATCTCGTTAACGTCCTCCCAAAGTGCGTACGTGCTTTGGATGCGTCCGTTTTTATCCTTGATCCCGCCGCGCTCACCAATTACCGGCATTTCTTCCTGCATTTGTGCAAGCGCTTCGTCGTAGATCTGTTTCGCGCTCTGCGCCTGCATTCGTTCATGCATTTCCATCAAGCGCTCAAGCTTGTTGATATCGCAGGCCGGATCGGCGGCTGCGCGGCTGATGACCGCCATGATGTTGTTGTCCGTCGAGATCGGCACGACGGCTTGCCGGCGCTGCTCCGGCATGATGATTTCGGTAGACATGGCGACCTCAGTAGTTGATTGAAATGGCGGGGATCTTGCGCTGGGCGATCAGCGTGATTGCCTGCTTGGCGCATTCCTCGGTCATGCCGCCGGCGATGAAGGCTTCCAGAGCGGCGCGGTTGATCTGCTTCTTGTGTTCCAGGTCGGCCTCGCGCGCTTCCTGTTGGCGGAGGATTTCGGCAGCCGCTGCATCTGCACGGCGGCGCTCATCGGAACGCGCTTGCTCTGCTGCCTGTTCGGCACGTTTCGCTGCGGCTTGGCGCTCTTGTTCTGCGCGTTGCTCGGCGGCGATGCGGTTCGCTTCTGCCCGCTCCGCTGCAAGCCGGGCTTGCTCGGCCTGCTGCTCAAGCTGGAGGCGCTGACGTTCGGCCTGAGCTGCTGCGTCACGGGCAGCTTGCTCGGCGGCACGCTGTGCGGCTGCAGCCTGATCAAGTAACTCTTGCTCGCGGCGGGCGGCGGCCTCTCGTTCGGCCTGTGCGCGCTGCTCAGCTTCGCGGCGGGTGCGTTCTTCAGCTTCCCGGGCGATCTGTGCGTCCCGATCGCGCTGAGCCTGTGCTTCGGCTTCGGCGCGCAAACGGACCAGTTCGGCCTGCTCAGCTTCGTACCGCGCTCGCTCGGCGTGCAGGGCGCGCAGCTTGATCAGCGTCTGGTCTTTCACCTGGGCGGCTTCGGCCAAAAACTCTTCCCAGCTATCGCCGATTTCGAGCAGTTCAAGGTCGGCGATGATATTGGCCAAGTGGGCGGACGTTGGCGCCGCTTCGAAGATGGCGAGATCCTTGATGCGCTGGATCGCGTCGACGTGAGCGTCTGTCCGGGCAATCTCGGCCTGCTCCCAGTCCGTCAGCGGCTGGCGAGTTGCGTCACGCAGCGCGTCCATCTTGTTCACGAATTCGCGCAGCTCAGCCTCGACGACCTTTGGCATTTCCTTCAGGCGTTTGAGGTAATCGCGGCCCGGCTTTTCCACTGCCGTTTTCGACTTGCTGACCTTGGCAGCGAGAGAGGCGATACGCTCGCGGCCCTTGCGAGTGGTTAGGTCTGGAACCTCGGCGGTGACCTCAGCGGCTACCGCATCGAAGAACTGGCCAAGGCCGCCGGCAACATAGATGGCCGGTGCGTTTTCTTCGCTGATGTCGTCGATCTTGACGACTTGCTGTTGTGCGGACACGGGGAATCCTTGCCGCGACGTGCGCAGCGATTGAAGTGGAAAGTCAGGAGGTGATGCGGTCGGCGAGGGCGCTGAGCAGCATCAGAAAGGTGTAAATCGCGAGGACTGGGAACGATCCGCGCCAGATCAGAACCCGGCGGGCCATCTGCCGGCTGGTCATCGGAACACGTTGTAGGTGGTGGAGCGCGGCACCTGGCAAGTACCCTGCCCATCGCGAGCCGCGCTGTAGGCAGCCAGAACCACTAACAGGCCAGCGGCAAGACACCAGAACATGATTTTCATGGCCGAGCCCTCACCGCGATGCGTCCGCCTTTCATGGTCACCGACAGGCGCTGCGGGAGGCTGTCGACCAGATCCTCGCGCTTGCGGCCGATCACTTCATTGAAGGGCAGGCCGAAGCCGAGGATCGCGATGCGGCGCTCGATATCCTCGAGCTGCTCATCAACCAGCGTCTTCACCGGAGGGGTAGTCATGCCGAAACTCCTTTCAGATGCGTGTTGCGCTCGACGAACTTGGCGTCCAGCGCATCCCGATAACGATTGGCGGTGCGGGTGTCGATGATCTCGGCGAACTCCGCCATTTCGATCATGCCCATGACGAAGGTGCGATCCGGCACCGGAGTGCAGGACTTGCGCATCTTCGCGATTTCAAGACCCAGCCGGGCCAGTGCTACCTGATTGCTCATAGCTCGTTGTCCTCGGCTTGGGCGATCAGAGCGTCATCGACAAGGGGTCGAAGTAGGCCCTCCGCGATTTCGCCAAGCTTGCCCAGTGGGTGATCGCTTGGGCCGAGTAGTTCGGTGACTGCGACCTTGTCAGCATGGCCGCGCTCGGCGCCGATCAGCAGATACCCCAGCGAAGCCGTAGTGACCTCGCAGTCTGCGAGCCGTCCGTTTGCATGCTCATCAACTGCCAGAGCGAGCTGGGCCAACGTGACGCCCTGAGCCGGCCGCATGCGGCGCTGGAATGAGACGTCGCAGCCGAACCGCACCAACTGCTCGGCAGCGTTGTACAGCCACTCAGCCCGAGCCACTTCCTGCGCGCTCTCGATCACCATCGGAGGCAACTGCGCGTCGTGCATTGCCTGACAAATCTTCAGTGCTGCGTTCATGGTTGCCTCCAGAGTGGCGGGTCAGTCGCAATAGGCTTGATCAGCCAGATACTCGGAATGCTCGTTTACAAGCCATTCCTCCATCGAAGCGATTTCGGATTCAGTCATGTGACTGGTGTCGTCCTTCGACTCCCAATTGATTTCGCAATGGCCGAAGTACTCATCGGGATCGGCGGCTTGGGAGCTGAAGTTTCCTTTTCGAGCCGAGAAATATGCGACGGTCAGCTTGATGGCGATGTCCTCGCCATCCTTGACCGTCCAATATTCGTAAGTGCGGGCCATGGGTGCCTCCGGGCTTGGTTATTCGGTTGGCGGGGCGGGAAGAGGCATCCAGTGGGTGGCATCCCAGTCGTACCAGAAGCCCCACTCACCACCGGGGCCGCCATCTTCAATCCATTCAGACAGGGCAATTTCACCGCCCTCGCAGACGATCAGATAATCGCCCTTGACCTGCTCCGGCAGCCTGTCGCTGCACTTGATCCAATCGCTCATGGCGACCTCCAGTGTTTGGGGTTAGGCGATAACGATCGACGCCAGATACGCCCGGCAATCCCGGACGCGATCGGTAGCTGTTTGAAGTTCAGCGCCGAGCGCCTTCAAGGCGCCCAAGTGGATCATCTCCCGGCCCCGGATCAGCGTTCCTTGGTAGGAGCGGCTATCGCAGGTCGATACCGCCACTGTCACGCCGTTGACGCTTACCGAGTAGCCAGACTGACCGGCATGGCCTCGAACAGTGGCGAGTCGCTCAGCTGCGATCTGGTGGGGTTTCTCGGCGAGCTCCAGAGCCTTAACAGCCGCTGTGATCGCCTCTGTGTATTTGCTCATCGCTTTCTCCATTCGCTGGTTGATCCAACAAAACTCGGATGCACTCATCCGCTCCGCTGGTTGCCGTTGGGCGCGGAGGGGAGTGCATTCGGGTGGTGTCGGGTAAGTGAAAAGGCCCAACTGGACGAGAGGGCCTTTTCGATGTTGCTTCCGATACAGCTTGAGGGTGGAGCTCAATGAGTTCCGGTTGTTTTGGGCGGGATCGAGCAGTGCCAGAACACTGCGACCCCGGCGATCGTTCGCCAGCGCTCACGGTGAAAGCGCAATGGATCGGTTGGCAGGCCGTCATCAGGTGGCGGTTCTGGCCGCGCATGGCTGAGCGCTGCGCCGATCAGGATGAGTAGGAGCATGGTGTTCTCCGGTTAGTTGGTGCCGGTTACGTCTCCGGCGCGGGCTTTACCGCCGTGGTGCTTGATGCTGGCTTGATTACGCGCAAGCTACCCCGCGTTGATGCAGGTGGGCGGTTATAGGCCGCAGTTTCGTCCGCATCGGGGTGTGATCTGGCCGGTCCGTCTCATCCTCGGCAGGGGCGACCCGCCGATTTGCAACCACGTCGCCGCGCTTAGATGCTTCGCTTCAGATCACACCCCGATGCGCTCTCATAGAGAGGATCGGGCAGTTAACGACAGGCTGTCGTGGCGCTGGTTGTTCAATACGGCTTTTCAACCTTGCCTTGGTCTTGCAGGCTTTTGATTTTGAAAAGGTCGTTCAGCATGTGGTCCATTTGATTGGCAAGCTGATTGCGCAAGCCGTCTTTCAGGGCGCCGGTTACGTTCGCCACGCTTTGCTGCATTTGCTTGCTGAAGTCTTCGGCGCAGATCTTGGTCATAAGCCACTGAGCCCGGGTGACTGAGTTGTAATCGCTAGATGCTGGCTTGCCATCCCCGGGGTTTACCTTGCCGTTCCAGTAGGCGGTTACCGTTTTTTCCAGTTCCTTGCGCAGCGTGGTAGATGGCCCCTCCTGATCGCCCCACTGATTCACGCGGCGATATTCACGCTCGAACGAGCCATTGATGGTTTCGTCGATCGCCATCTGAATCTGCGAGGTAACGCGCTCATCGAAGATTTTGTCGATGCGCTTTTTCACCTCTTTCGCCACCATCTCCGAGAGGTCTTCATCCTCTCGCAGCAACTGATCGGCGACGTTCGACACGATGGATTTCTTCAGTTCAGCTTCGTTGATGTTGAGCATTTTGTGACTCCCGTTGATTTCCAATGCCGCCTCATAGAAGCGGCATCAGTAAATCTGTGGTCTTTCTCCGCACCCGCTTACCAGGTCATTCACTCAGTTCGGTCAACACCTCGTCCGCCGTCGCAGTGGGCTGCGCGTGGGCAGGCTTTCGGGCCTGTCGGATCGCCGGTCGCCGGTAGAGGCAAGTGCGGTTTTGTTCATCGGTTTACTGACCTCCCACCGATGGAGCCGGGAGTGACCTAACCGGACTGGCCGGGTAGTCGTTCATGGCGCTGGTTGTTAAAGAGCGGCGCGGCTTTCGCTGCTGGGCCGGTGAAGCGCTGGCTTGGATGCAAATATAGGTACTCCCATATTTCATGTCAATGGGTATTCCCATATTTATGGGCGTAATTTTCTTTCGCCCATAAAAAAGCCCGCTGTTGGCGGGCTCGGAACTGCAAGTAGGTTTATGGGGTTCGGCTGAATCTGGTTGAGAAGTCGCTCTCAAGCTTCCGGCATGCCCCGCTTATAATTTGCCGTGCGCCCGCCGGGCCTTGGTAGGAGGCCTCGTTGTCGCGACACATCTCAATCGCCCTTTTGGCGTGATCTCTCGCCAGGTCTTCTTCCGATGGCTTGGAGAAAGCTCCGATTGCGAAGGCAGCAGCAACTCCCAAGATCAGAACGATAAAAGCCTTCTGAGCAAATCCCATACCCTCAGGCTTCACCGCTTCAACGTGAGCTTTTACAGAGATGTCGGCATGACAATGCTTGCAGCGAACTGCTTCTACTTTGATGGTCTCCGCACATAGCGGACAAATCTTCTCGTCGTGCTCCATTCAGTCGCCTCCCTTCATCCTGACGTGAAAAGACCCGGTTGCCCGGGTCTTGGTTTTCAGATTGAGAACGGATCTATTCCGTTATTAATTTATAAGTCGAATGCTCTTTTTGTGTTATTTCGTCGCGGGTTGTGTATTGCAAAGCTTTGAGTTCTACATTCATGCCAAGGGTGTATTGCTGGGCGTGATTATACTGTTGCTTGTTGTATTCAACTTTTATTTTTGAACCGTTGTCAGCTCTTAATATGATTGAGCCTGATTCATTAAGAACAGCAACCCTGCCAATAAGCTTAACGGTCTCTGGTTTTATTTTGCTAACTATAGATAGCCTTTGTCTTGCTAGTCTTACGCTGTCTAGTGTTCCGCCCCATTTATGTATGTCGGAGTTAGGGGAGGGCCACGTCAACTCGGCGCCTATATCTCGCTTTTCCAATTCCTTGAGCAAATCACAAAGCTCTCTTGTAGCCCTAACGCCTATAACGGATACGAGTTCCTTGACTTGATCCGGAGACGGGTCCAAAAGCAGTTTGAATATCATCTCAAGAGTGCTTTCTAAGATTACGTCCCCCATTGCATCAGGAGTTAGACTGCCAGCAAATAATAAGCGAGTAGATCCCGGTGCAAGGTTTGATAATCTTATATCTAGTTCATCTGATAAATTGTCGGGTATTCCTCTATGAGGATCCTGACCATATCTTAAGTGATAGGCTGCAAAGCCTATTGCACTATGGAACTTGTTAGAGACGAGCGTAAGCAGCCGCAAAGGTATGCTGCCGTCTAATCTCCATCCAGTAAGACGCAACTCTACAACTTCTTTTTTGAGGGACTCTTTAGCCACTCTCAATTCTTGCAGGAGTTCATCTCTTTGGCTTTCCCAAGACGATAAGGACAGCCTGTACGATTTATCGCCAGGGCTATTCTCAAGGCGAGCCTTATCGCGAGCGACAAAAGCCCTTACCTGAGCAAGCTGGCGTTCAAGCCAGTCAATTCTTTTCTCTTGCTCTGTCATGGAGTCAGCCTCAGTAGTGCCAGGCCCTTGGGAGTGATCTCATCACGCTGAGTTCCGAATTTTTGAAACCAAAAGGCCGTGCCTTCCTCGTCATCCCCGCTTACAGCGTGAACGTCGAGGTTGAAGCGAGCTTTTGCATATTCGGTGGTGAGGAGGTCGTTCACGGCGTTCCAGTTTGCATCTGACAGATCTCGGACCACGGCAGGGTCGTACAGCACGACCATATCGATGTCTTCTGGCTCGTGCTTGTTGCACATGAATGAGCCATCAATCCAGACGTCAGCTACAAGGCCGAGGTCGCGCAGAAGCTCAAGGTACGTTAGTAGGCATTCAAATAGAGCAGGCCTACGTCTTGAATCGGGGAATCCATCTACGACTAGCGACCTGAGGTCTGATAGCGAGATCTCATGGATGCCCCGACCCAGCAAGGGAGGGAAATCAACTTTGATTAGGTTCATCGGTCTGCAGCAGCAACTCCATGGCCTTTTTCAGTCTCAGCGCCTGAGCCTCGGAGATGCCAAGCATCTTGTCCGCGATCTCATCCACCGCCTGGCGGTGTGCAGGGGCTGCTTCTTCGTACTTTTGCTGCTGATATGCGCGCGCTGAGTCGCCACCCAATGGAGGCCTATCTGCCCCGGCACCGCCTTGGCTGCGAGAAAGATCGAGCATTTCGCCCGTACCGTCAGCAAGCCAGATAGCAGATACGCCGCAGGCAGCGGCAAGCTGCGCGGTGTAAGCGGTCCCCTTGGATTTCCCTCTCTCAAGGTCTGAGATCGAAGTCTGGTTGATCCCAACCTTCTCCGCGAGAGCGATCTGTCCAAGCTTTGCGTGGCGCCTTGCGGCTTTTAAACGGTCTTTGAATTCCATCCCGCGAGTATTACGGGTACGCCCATACCCTTGCAAATCGGTATTCCCATAACCTACTATATGGGTATTCCCGTATGGAGGGGCGTCATGAACGCAATTTATAAGGGCCTCGTTGACTACTTCGGCACTCAAGAGGCCACCGCCGAAAAACTTAAGGTGGATCAAAGCACCGTTTCCGGCTGGGTTCGGGGTAAGCACGGTATGTCTCCAGTTATTGCCAAGCGAGCGGAGGCGTTGACCGAAGGTGCTTTCAAAAAAGAGTCCCTGTGCCCGTCGTTTCCTTGGGCTGAGATGGCCGCCTAAGCGAAATCCCTGTCCGCCGATCCATTGAGCAAATGATCGCCCCTGTATCAGCAGGGCGCCACGTAAAGAATTTCGAGGTGTTACATGCAGGAATTGATGAAGGCGATCTACGACGTGGTTGACGACCATGGCACCAAGAAAATTGCCGAAGGCGCGGACTTCAAGTCACGGACGCTTCTTTCCCAGAAGGCAAACCCGGACTACGACACCCACCGCATGAACGTGGAAGAGCTGCATCGGATCATGAAGTTCACTCAGGACTTCCGTCCGCTCAAAGCATGGGCGGAGGCGTTCGGTTTCGACCTGGTTCCGAAGGAAAAGCCGGAAGGCATCAATCTCAACGCCGCACTTCTGCGACTGCATGCCGATCTTGCCGACGTTACCCGTCTTGCGTTCGACGCACAGGCTGATGGGCGAGTCTGCTCGGTCGAGAAAACGAGCCTGCTTAAGGAGGCTGAGGAGGTGATCGTCAGCTTGGAAGTGTTCAAGCAATCCGTGAAGGCGGCCTGAATTTCAGACACAAAAAAGCCGACGTACGAGGTCGGCTTTTTCAACAGCGGTAAAACAAGTGGAGCCGATTATGCACGCACAAACACAACGGGACAATACCGGACATGTCGCGACACGTTTTCAGGATTCGAAAAACGTGTCTCAAACAATGTCCTCGGTGGAAATCGCCGAGCTGACAGGAAAACTGCACAAAAACGTTCTGGCTGACATCCGTTCGATGTTCTCTGAACTGGAAATTGACTCGGCTGAGTTTTCAGCCCAGTACAAAGATGGCACGGGCCGCAGTCTTCCGTGCTTCAGCCTCGATCGGGAAATGACTGACACCCTGCTGACCGGTTACAGCGCCAAGATGCGTTTGGCAGTTGTCCGCCGGTGGCGCGAGCTTGAAGGGAAGATCGCCCAGCCGCGCGAACTGTCCCGCATGGACCTCATTCAGCTCGCTTTCGAGGCGGAACAGCAGCGTCTACAGCTGACCATCCAGGTCGAAGCGCAGGCCTCGAAGATCCATTCCATGGAAAACCTGTTCAAGGAAGGGATGACCCACACCCAATTCTGCAAGGGCCTCAATGGGGTCAACGTCATGCAGGTGGGCAAGTTTCTCGAAGGCCGCAACTGGCTCTACAACGAGAGCAAATCCGGCTTGCGCTTTCGTGTGGCGTCTTACGCCCGCGACAAGTACATGACCGAGCATCAGCACGAAGTCACTCCCCACGGCAAAGAGCCGTTCGTTTCCTTCACGCCAGTTCTGCTCAAGAAGGGCGCCGCGCGCCTGTACGACCTGTACCTGGCCGGCGAGCTGCCAATGAAGAAGACCTGGGACGGGCTTTTCACTCATGACAAAGCACTGAGGGCCGCGTAATGGCCGGGGACTGGATCAAAATGCGAATTGACCTTCAGACACATCCAAAAGTTTTCCGCATGGTGTCCGCATTGAAAGCGGACAGACTTCGGATCATTGGCGGACTGCACGTTGCGTGGAGCATCTTCGACACCCATTCCGACGACGGCGTACTGCACGGTTACAGTGTCGATGCGATGGATGCCGTGGTTGGCTGGCCCGGTTTCACTCAGGCCATGATCGAAGTGGAGTGGGCGTCCGTGCAGGACGATGGAAGCCTTGTAATGCCTCGCTTTGACGAGCACAACGGCGCCAGTGCAAAGCGCCGGGCCAACGACAGCGAGCGCAAGCGTAACGACCGCAAAAACAACTCTGTCCGCAATGTGTCCGCAAGCGATGCGGACAAAACGCGGACCAGAGAAGAGAAGAGAAGAGAAGAGAAGACAGAGCAAGATCAAAAGCATGGTGCTGGCGCACCCGCGAAGTCTGGCAAATTCGATCCCCTCACAGCCAAGCCCGAGAACGTGTCCGGAAAGGCGTGGGCCGACTGGTGCCAGCACCGCAAGGAAATCCGCAAGCCGCTGACCGCTAAGAGCTGTGAGCAGCAGGCCAAGGCGTTGCTGGGTCATGCCGCGCCGGATCAGGTTCTCGCCACGTCGATCTCCAACGGCTGGACCGGCATCTTCCCGGACAAGGTCGCCAGCAACGTGCACCCGTTCCCGCAATCCCGCCACACTGGCTTCGCCGAACGCGATTACACCTCCGGATTGAAGCAGCGGGAGGATGGCAGCTATGCGCTCTGAACCAGTTCAAGCCACTCCAGAACTGCCACCGGGCACTCGCATCCAGCCCGCTGAGTGCGAAACCCACGGCGCCTACGAACAGAAGGTCTATGCAGTGCTGGGCCGAGAGCTGAAAAGCAACTGCCCCGAATGCAGCCGTATCGCCCGCGAGAAATCTGAGGCTGCCGAGAAGGCCAACAAGGCGATGGAACTGCGCATGTCCCTCGCTCGCAAGCTGGGCGACGCACTGATCCCGAAACGCTTCACCACTCGCACCCTGGGCAACTACCAGGCCGAGAACGAAGGCCAGCGCAAAGCCCTCCGGTTCTGCCAGCACTACGTGCAGATCTTTGACGATATCCTGAAAACGGGTCGCTGCATGGTGCTGATCGGCAAGCCCGGCACTGGGAAAACCCACCTTGGGGCCGGCATGGCCAACGAGCTACTTCACAACACGTCGCGCACGGCCGTGTACCGCACTGTCGGCGCAATTCTTCAGGCGATCCGTTCCACGTACGACAAGCACAGCGAACGCAGCGAGGCCGAGATTCTCTCGAGCCTTATCGATCCCGATCTGCTGGTGCTGGACGAGGTAGGCGTGAGCAAGGAGCAGCCGAGCGACTTTGAGCTGACGACCCTGTTCGCAATCATCAACGGCCGGTACGAGCAGGAGCGCCCCACGGTGGTGATCTCCAACCTCGAAGCCAGCCAGTTGCCGGCCGCAATGGGCGATCGCTGCGTCGACCGTCTGCGCGAGGGCGGAATGATTGTGGTGCCGTTCGAGTGGGAATCTCAACGCGGCAAGGAGGGGTTCTGACATGAGTATCGACAAACAAAAACTCCAGAAGCTGCTGTGGAGTGAAGTCGCCTCCTGGAAGGCTGACTGCGGGGAGTTGAAGCAGAACGCTGAGGCACTCGGTGAATTCCTCGGTGAAAAAACCGTGGAGGAGGTGGCGCTGGAACTGCTGGCCGAGAACGAGCGACTTACTGCATTCGAAGAGGCGTATGCAACGGCCTGCAACGTCCGCAATCGGCTGATCGGAGAGAACGAGGCGCTGCGCAAAGATGCCGAGCGCTACCGCTGGCTTCAGCACGGGCACAGTGGCTACATCGAAGTCGTCGAATGGATAGGCCCGCACGCTACCGGTATGACCGGTGATGACTTGGATGTGCTCGTCGATACTGCAATGAGCAAGGCGGTGCAGCCATGAATCCACTGATCGTTCGACAGATGCAACCGTGTCCGGTGAGTTGCGTTTCAACGTGCCTTGCGATGCTTGCCGGTCGACCTGCTGCCGAGGTCATCGATGAGCTGCACAAGCCATACCGCGAGGGCGAGCTGACCATGCGCGAAATGCTCGAATACCTCGGGATCAAATACACGGCGTTTTTCAGTGTCGACAATCCGCCCCTGGCGGACGAGGGCGTTTATCTCTGCACGGCGCCGTCGCTCAATATCGAGGCTGGCAATCACCAGATCCTGATCGAGGTGACCGATGAGGGTTACTTCGTGATCGACCCGGTCCAGGGCCGCGAGGATCGCAAATATTACGTGCCGCGCGGCCAGGGCAGCGGTGATCCGCTCGCAATCGATCTCGGAGGGTTCGTCGTCGATGCGTTCGTCTCACGTTCCCACCTGGTGGAGAAATACACGAACGCTATGGTGACGGAGGTTGCGGCATGAACGAGTTCGCAATCCGCAGCCAGCGCGATATCAGCCGTCTAATGGGCGTCCTGCACGCAACCGACTTCACCAAACCCAAGATCGTGGTCATCAAGGACGAGAAGCGCCCTGACGTCTGCAACCGCAAGATGTGGGCAATGCTCAAGGACGTTTCCGACCAGGTGATCTGGCACGGCAAGAAGCTGACCAGTGAAGACTGGAAGTGCCTTTTCGGTGCCTCGTTGGAGAAGCAGCGTGCGGAGCCTGGCCTCGACGGTGGCTTCGTCGTGATGGCCGTATCGACCCGCAAGCAGTCGCAGAAGTGGTTCAGCGATCTGTTCGAGCTGATGCATGCCTTCGGCGCCGAGCATGACGTTCGCTGGACTGAGCAGGACAAGTGGGGAGGGCGCTACTGATGAACCACTACTTCAGGTCGGGCGACCTGGCGCTCACTCTCATTTCCAGCTTCGGTTTCGCCGCAATGACCACGGTGAAACTCGACATGTTCCTGCGCAAAGGGCAGACCGCTCAAGAACCTGATGGACGCCTGTTTACGCCAAAGTTTGATGGCTGGGTTGTCTATCGAGACGGCGAGGCCGGCGGTGGTTTCTTCCGTCCGGAGCACTTGCTGCCGCTGCGCGGCGACCTCACCCCAGAACAGCAGAAAGCCAAGGAGGCCGAGCCATGCGCGTAGCCCTCAAGGAGAAGAAGGCTCCAAAGCCGAAGAAGTGCAAGAACCCAGCGTGCGGCATCAGCTTTCCGCCGCAGCGCTTGGGCCAGGCGGTGTGCAGTCCGAAGTGTGCGCTCGCCATGGCGCCGGCAAACGCCGAGAAAGCCCGCAAGGCCATCGCCCAGCGTGACCGCCGCGAGATCCAGGTGCGCAAGGAGAAGCTGAAGTCGCGCGGCGACCACATGCGTGAGGCCCAGCAAGCGTTCAACGCCTACATCCGTGCGCGTGACCAGGCTGCCCGCCACCTATGCATCTCCAGCGGGAAGCCGTTGGACTGGAGCGGTAACGCTGTAGACGCAGGGCATTACCGAAGCGTCGGTTCCGCCCCGCACTTGCGATTCGATGAGCGCAATTGCCATGCACAGAGCAAGCAGGACAACCGATTCCTATCGGGTAACGCCGTGGATTATCGGATAGGCCTGATCGCGCGCATCGGACAAGAAGCGGTCGACGCATTGGAATCTGACCAGAGCGTGCGCAAGTACACCACCGACGATCTGAAGGCCATCAAGGCCGAATACCGGGCCAAGACCCGAGAAATGAAGAGGGCTGCAGCATGACGCAAGTTGCGCAAATAACCGGTGGCGCCAGCAGACCTTCGAAGGGCTGGCTCAAGCCGATGTTTCCCATCACCGGCAAAGCACATTACTTCAACCAAGAGAAGGCGTACGCAGCCGTCACCGCTCATGGTCGCGCTTATTTCTGGCGGTCGCTCTGCGGGATCGACACTGTGAGCACGGACAAGATGCCAATGTTCGAACCGGGTAACTGGGATCGCTGCAAAAAGTGCGGACATAAACTGGCTCGGAGGGCCGCAGCATGACCTATCGCAACGTGATTTCCGCCGTGGTCCGCGCGCTGGCCGCTGAGACAATTAGCTCTGCTGGAGGCTGCGATTTTGAGCCGAAGGTGCAGTGCGCCAAGCAGAAAGGGGAGATCGTCGGCAAAGAGGCGGCACTGCTCCAAGATTGCTGGGTGTTCGGCCGTCTGCACAAGTCACTTTCGCCGGCACACTGGCGTGCACTGGTAGCGAAGTATTCAACGCACGAAGAGCGAAAGCACAGCGCGATCCTTGAGCTGCTGAACACAGTGAGGTCGCCGGCGCCGCAACGGTTCAGGGAGTGTGCAGTGCTGACGTGGGCTATTCCGCAAGTTGGCGGTACGGATGGGAAACGCTCCTGCACGGTGTTGCCTGCGGCTTGGTATGACATCACTAACTGGGACAACGACGGCAAGCCTGAATCGACCCGGTACCGGTGGAGATCATCGATCCGGAAGGCGCTGGATGATCAGGTGAACGAAGCACTCACAGCGGCACAAGAGCTGCTTGACGCGGAGGGCTTGATCGAAAGTTGTGCGGCGTAGCAAAAAGCCATTGCAATGATTGAGAAAGTGAGAGAGTATTTATCCATCCTGTCGATCTTGCGCGTTAGGGATTGACACATAAAACCCAGCTAATGAGCTGGGTTTTTCGTATTCGATCTGCGGAGTTTTACATGGAAGTTTGGGAGTTAATCAGGCGTCTCTTGGCTGGCGCAACGGGCGGCAACCAGTCCCACATGCCAGGGCTGATCGGCACCACGTATTACTGGGACTTGAAAAGATCCGGTTGTAACTTGAACCAGAGCTTTAATGAGATTTCGGATGCTGCCGAGTTGTTCGCTGAAGAAATGCAGGAGGCTGATCTAATTCGCCCCGCTGGTGTGCGAGGTGGCGCAATTGCGATTTTAGGCGCTATGGAGCGCACCGCCTTCGGAGAGGAGCTGTATCAGGCGCTTTGCCGTAGGGATGTCCTCGCCAAATTTGAGCATGGTGATGTGCCAATTGATATCAAGTCGATTCAGGAAGCCCTGTTGCAAGTCGCTTGAGTTTTAGAAGTCCCGACCGTTGAGTCGGGATTTTTGCTTTAAACACTTCTTTGAGCCTCGGCATTTGCCGGGGCTTTTTCGTTTTCGGCTCCCCACACCCATTGCCCCGAGCTGGGAGTGCAGCGGACGCCGATCTATTCAACATGCACCCACGGAGTCGAGCGCATGGAGTTATTGCAGCGCCTGCTCGACAAGTTCGACAGGCTTGAATTGCTGATTGCAGGACTGATCGGCGCTGTCGTCGCAAGTTGGTGGCACAAAGACGATCTTGCCGACTGGCGCGCCTGGCTGTTTTTTCTGGTTACTGGTCTGGCTTGTGCCGTGTATCTCACCGGAATGGTGACGGCATATCTCGGCGTAACAGAGCCAAATATCGTCATCGGCGTCGGCTTCCTTCTCGGCACCTTCGGCGGCTCACTACTGGCAGCCATCAACCGAGCCATCAAAGCCGCTGACCTCTGGGCGCTTATTCGCCAGCGGTTCGGGGGAGGCAATCCACCATGAATCTTGAACTGATCAACTCCATCGCCTGCGGCTTGATTGCCTTCTGGGCGAGCTGGTGTGTTCTTAGCGGACGAGTGCGGGACGGTGTCATTGGAAAGCTGATCTATTCGGCGATCGCCATCAGCGGTTTTGTCGTGATGAGCCGAGAGCAGAACATCTTCATGATGGGGCCGACCACCGCCGGGATTACGTTGCACGTATCGCTTGCGCTCGCAGGTCTGCGACACATCTTCATGGTCATCTGGTGGCTGAGGGTGAAAGCTTGGCTGTGCCGCACCATGAACTGCGAACACTGCATGGGCTGCGACCGCCCGATCGTGACAGGTAAATCTGGAGAGGCTCCAGATAGGAAGCACCCTTGAGCGGACTCATTCGGCTGATACCAATCTGGCTGTGGGTTGTTCTCGCCGCTGCGGGCTCAATCTGTTATCTCGCGATCCGTCTGGATAGCGTGAAGGACGATCGAGCAGCCATCACCGCCGAGCGCGACACTGCAACCGCCCGTGTGGATTCGCTCGCCAACACTCTCCGTCTTCAGCGCGAGATCACCAATGACATCAATCGAGTCTCCGACGATGCGAAAGCCAAGACTCAGCATGTATCGGCTGCCGTTGCTGTTGCTGATAACCGGGCTCGCAGCCTGCAGCAACAAATCACCGAACTCCTCGCCAAGCGAAAGTCTTGTGCTGCCGAGGTTGCCAGCGGAAGCCAGGCAAGAGCCGACCTTACCGTTCTGCTCGCCGACCTGCGTAGAAGCGCTGACGAAGAAGCGGGAAGGCTGGCAGAAGCGCTTGATCGAAGCCGAATAGCCGGATTTGTGTGTGAGGCCGCATACGCCGCCGCACAGAAGAGCAGGTAGGTCGCGACACGTTTCGCGAGTCTGCAAATTGTGTCGCGACACTAAAAGGAGAGAGCCATGAGTAACGGATATACCAGCCCAACCTGCCGCGGCGACATGAAACTCGGCACAGGCTGCGGGCACTGTGTGCGATGCGCAGTTTTCAAGCCGGCCGAGATTCACCATCTTGCGGACCAGCGCCCGCACCTGATGGTGGTATCCAGTGACGGGCCTCACGTCATCCCGCGCGCGCTGATCCAGTCAGTGATCGACGGTCAGCAGCCTTCCACCATCCTCACCGAGCCGGTAGTGCAGCGCATCATTGAAGAATGGCTGCAGAAGGTAAGCGCATGACCGCCAAGCTCATCGACTTCAAGCGGGAAGGATGGCGAGACGCTGCGAAGACACTGCGCAAGATCGCTGACGACCTTGATGCTGGCGTGCATCCGGAATGCACCGTAGGCGCGCTGACCCTTATAGGACCGAAAGGCGAAGTGACGGTGTTCGGGCTAGGGCCCAAGTGCGACGACCTGCAATGCCTGGGTGCGATGCGTCTGGGTGAGCAGAAGCTGATTGATGTGCTGCTCGACGGCGGGGAAGGGTAGGTGTGCCGCAGGTAAATGCGGCACACATTACATGCTCATCCGACGAGCCGGAACGCCTTTGCGAGGGCCTGATTCAGTTCGGAGCGCTCCCAGATTCCGGGCATAAACTGGGTTGAGTGCATCGTGATTGTGCCTATATCAATTTCAAACTGACTCCCGGGTGTCTCTGCAATGATCTTTGAGTAGCGCTCCCTGCCTCTAATGACATCATGGCTGGCCGGAAGCTGTACTTTTGATCCAGTCTCAGTGATGGCAAAAACGGCTATCTCGTGCTTCTTTAGGACGGTCCCGCATTTGGCTGCCAGCTCTCTTGCTAGCGGTAGGTCGCGGTTGTTAGGGGCTGTCATCCCTTCTTCCATTGAGAGGCTCGCTGCAGACAAAACCTGCGCTATGAGCCAAAGGGCGCCGTTGTTATCCATTACCTTTTCTCCTGTGATTGATTATGGCGTTTGCCGGGCTAGGTCTCGCTACGCCGGCGCGCAGATGATACTTGCACCAAAAGGGAATACACACTCATGACAACCAAGCAATCCGACTGGGAGGCGATCGAACGAGCCTACCGGGCTGGTCTGCTTTCCCTGCGTGCCATCGGTGACAAGTTCGACACCAACGAAGGCACGATACGCAGCAGAGCAAAGAAGCATGGCTGGTTGCGTGACCTCACTGAGCAGGTACGCACCGCAACGAAAGAAAAGCTTTCACGCAAAGCTTCACGCAGTGACGTCACGCAGCGTGATGTGCGTGAAGATGCGCAAATCGTCGAGGAGGCTGCAACAGAGGCGGCTTCCGTTGTGCTGGCTCACCGCGTGGATCTTGCGCAGTGGCGCTCCATCTCGAACAAGCTACGTGATGCGCTGCAAGACATCGAGGTGACCGAAGACAACATCGGCGACTTCTCCCGATCGCTCAACGCAGGCGTCGATGCTCAGCTCAAGGTCATCAAGGGCGAACGCCAGGCCTACAACCTCGACACGGAAGAGGGTGACAAGACAGTCGACACTCTGGCCGCAATGATGGATGAACTATCGAAGGACGCCTGACATGAAGCCCGAGCACATGAAGCTGCTCCGGGATAAGCGTTGGCGGTTGAACAATCTTTACTTCATCACCGACAAGCAGGGCAAGAAAGTCCGCTTCCGGATGACGGACGAGCAGATTGAATACTTCGATGGGATGCATACCCGCAACATCATCCTGAAGGCTCGGCAGCTCGGCTTCACGACTGAGTGCTGCATCATCCAGCTGGACGCCGCACTGTTCGAGTCGGCGAAGTGCGCGCTGATCGCCCACACCCTGAACGACGCCAAGCGCCTGTTCCGGGAGAAGGTCAAATATGCCTACGACAACCTGCCTAAAGAGATACGCGCCGCCAATCCTGCTTCTAACGATGCTGCTGGTGAGCTTGTGTTCAGCAAAGGCGGATCGCTCTACGTGTCCACGTCCTTCCGGGGCGGGACTCTACGGTATCTGCACGTATCCGAGTTCGGGAAGATCTGCGCCAAGTTTCCCCACAAGGCCAGAGAGATCGTCACCGGCGCCTTCGAGGCTGTCGCCACCGATTGCTTCGTCACGATTGAATCGACGGCAGAGGGCCGGGCGGGCTACTTCTTCGACTACTCACAGAGCGCCGAGAAGCAACTGCTGTCCGGTACGCCGCTCGGCAAGCTGGACTGGAAGTTTTTCTTCTTCAGCTGGTGGAAGAACAAGGCCTACTGGCTCGATCCGACTGAGGCGGTCATCCCGCAGCGCCTGACCGACTACTTCAACGAGTTGTTCGCGAAACACGGCATCGACACGAACCCGGGCCAGCGCGCCTGGTACGCCGCCAAGGAAAAGACCCTCGGCGACGACATGAAGCGGGAATACCCGTCGATCCCGGCCGAAGCCTTCCAGCAGTCGATTGAAGGCGCCTACTACGCCCAGCAGTTCACCAAGCTTTACGCCGCTCAGCGCATCGGCACGCTGCCAGACAACAGCCACCTGCCGGTGATGACCTTCTGGGACATCGGCGTCGGCGACTCCACGGCCATCTGGTTCGTGCGTCAGGTCGGCGAGCAATACCACATCATCGATTACTACGAGAACTCCGGCGAAGGCCTGCGGCATTACATGAAGGTGCTTAAGGACAAGGGCTACACCTACTCCGAGCACTGGGGGCCGCACGACATCGACAACCGCGAGTTTGGCAGCGATGCCAAAACCCGCCGCGAGCTGGCCCGCGAGGGCTACGAGATCGACGGGCAGAAGTACAGCATGACGTTCCAGGTCGTTCCCAAGCTCGGTATCAACGACGGCATTGAGCAGGCTCGCGAGATCCTTCCCAAGTGCGCCTTCGACGAATCCAAGTGCGAGGAGGGCATTGCGTGCCTTGAGAACTATCGCAAGGAGTGGGACGACAAGCGCGGCTGCTGGAAAGACAAACCGCTGCACGACTGGACGTCTCACGGCTCCGACGCCTTCCGGTACTTCGCTGTCTCCAAGAGCGCAAGGAAGCCGGTCAAATCAATCAAAATGGGATTCGCACGCTAATGGCAGACGTCACCTACACCCGCCCGGAATACGACGCGGCACAGTCCCGTTGGCGGCTGGTGCGCGACGTGTGCAAGGGTTCAGAGACTGTAAAGGCTCGCGGCGATGTGTATTTGCCGAAGCCCAACCATCACGACACCAGCCGGGAAAACGTCGAGCGGTACAAGTCCTACAAGCAGCGGGCCGTGTTTTACAACGCTACGGGGCGTACGAAACACAGCTTGGTCGGCGCGGTGTTCCGCACTTGGCCAACCCTCACTGTCCCCGGCGCGCTCGATTACGTGTCTGCGGATATCGACGGGCAGGGCGTAAGCGTTTACCAGCAATCACAATCGGTCATTGGGCACCTGCTCGAAGTTGGTCGACACGGATTGCTGGTGGATTACGTCGCTGTGCAGGCGGGCACGGTGAGCAAAGCGGACGAGCAGGCCGGACGCGCTCGAGCGAGTGTTGCAAGCTACCCAGCTGAGTCGATCAGGAACTGGAAAACCCGCAAAGTTGGCGGTCAGCACCTGCTGAGCTTGGTGGTGCTGCAGGAATCCGTGGATGTCGATACCGATGATGGCTTCGGTAGCGAAAAGATTACCCAATACCGAGTGCTTCGCCTGGATGAAACCGGCGTATACACGCAGGAGGTGTGGGAAGAGGGTTCAAGCCAAACGGCTATGATTACCCCCCCTTTCACTCCACTGAACGGCGCCGGCCAGCCTTGGCGGATCATCCCGTTTCACTTTCTCGGCAGCGAGAACAACGACACCAGCATCGACGACGCGCCGCTATACGACATGGCTGTGCTGAACATCGGCCATTACTGCAACAGTGCGGACTATGAGGATTCGGTATGGTTTTCCGGCCAGCCGCAGTTCTGGATCTCGGGGCTGGACGAAGCCTGGCGCGATCACCTTGAGGAGAACGGCATTTATGTCGGCTCCAGGGCGCCGCTTACATTGCCGGCCAATGGGTCGTGCGGCTTTGCTCAGCCTGAGCCGAACACGCTTGTGAAAGAGGCGATGGACGCCAAGAAACAGGACATGGTGTCCCTCGGTGCCCGGCTGATTGAGCGTGGAAGTGCGGTGAAGACGGCAACCCAGGCCGACAACGACAGCGCAGCAGAACACAGCGTTCTCTCGCTGGTGGTCAGCAACGTCAGCGAGGCTTACAGCCAGTGCCTGACATGGATGGCTGAGTTCGTGAATGCCACCGGTGAGGTGGTCTACAAACTCAATCAGGACTTCAGCCAGATCACTCTGGACGCGACGATCCTGGCAGCACTGTTCAACGCAGTGCAAGGCGGCAAGCTACCTGAAGGCGACTTCTGGCAGTACCTGCGTGATCGAGGCGTGATCAACCCAGAGAAAACGGATGATGAAATTCGGGGTGAACTCGAAGCGCAAAGCACCGGGCCGGATCTGGATGACGACGACGAGGCAAACCTAAATGGCGGCAAACCAAGCGATCCTTGATGCCACGATTCGGCACGCCGTCTTCCTTGAGCAACTGAAGTCGGGGGAGGTGGCGAAGTTCGCGCCATTCCTCAAGGAGATCGACCGCTCGATCCGTGAACGGCTGACCCGGGCGGATCTGACGGATTACACCGTCGCCCGCCTGGAGCGGCTGCTGAGCGAAGTCGATAGCCTGCTGCTGGGCATCTTCGATCGGTACAGCGAAAAGCTGAGCCTCGACCTGGTCGATATCGCCAACTACGAGGCCGAATTTGAAGCAACCAGCCTGACCCGGGCGGCACCGGTCGGAGTCTCGTTCGATGCGGCGGTGCCTGGTGCGGCGGCAATCAGGGCAGCAATCCTGACAAATCCACTCAGCGTGCGCGGCGCGGACGGCGGCAAGCTGCTCAAGTCGTTCATTGATGGCTTCACCGCTACCGAGCGGCAACGCCTCACTGGCGCGATTCGGCAGGGCTTCTTCGAAGGCCAAACCAACTTCCAGATCATCAAGAATATTCGTGGGACCAAGGCGCTCAAGTACAACGACGGCATCCTGGCCACGACCAATCGAAATGCCGGTGCGATCGTGCGGACGGCAGTGCAGCACGTCGCCACCCAGGCGCGCATGGAGACGCTGAAAGCGAACTCTGATGTCGTGCCGTCGGTGGAGTGGGTCAGCACACTGGATTCGAAGACGACCAGCCAGTGCCGGACGCTCGACAAGCGCCGTTTCAAGCTGACCGAAGGGCCGCGGCCGCCGATCCACATCAATTGCCGTTCGACGGTGGTAGCGGTGACTCGCTTCAGCGCGCTGTTCGCCGAGGGAGCCACTCGGGCATCCGTCGGCGATAGCGGCGCGCAACAGGTTAGAGCAGACCTCAGCTACTACGACTGGCTTAAGCAACAACCAGCAGCGTTTCAGGACAAGGCTATCGGCCCGGTTCGGGCGAAGTTGTTTCGCGAAGGTGGTTTGAGCGTAGAGCGTTTTGCCGAACTGCAGCTTGATCGAAACTTTGCACCGCTGTCGCTTGTGCAGATGAAGGCGCTTGAGCCTCTAGCATTCGAACGTGCGGGTTTGATAGGGTCATAAGATCTACCGTTCACTATGAAGTCAATCATGATTTACAGCCTGAAAGTCTCCGAAAAATATGACGTTGGACTCTGTATTTACTATTTCGAGTGCGCAATTGACGCAAATAATTGTCCGGCAGCTTTAAATCAATTGGCAATGCTTAGCGGGATTGTTCAGAAAGCAATTGCCGCCGGAAGACTGGATAATGAGTCCAAGGAAATTATTTTATTTGTTGCCGCATTTCCTGATCTTCTTGACAAAGCCAAAAAGCTTGGGGAAGGGCTGGATGACTTGGTTATAAAGGCTGACGGACAGAAACCGTATGGGGCTCGTATTGCTGAAGTTATACGAATGACATACATCTAATAACAGATGAAAAAGACAGACCCGCTTCGGCGGGTTTTTTTATGCCCGCAGGCAGGGCCTGCACCTAAGTCTCTGGGAGACAACCAATGCTGAAATTCCAACTGGATACCCTAGAAGGGGTAGATGAAGCCGTGCGCGCTCTTTACACCGAGAAGGACGGCAAGTTCGTACTCGGCATTGAAGGTCTGCCGCAGCAAGAAGATGTGTCGGGCCTGAAGGCCAAAAACGCAGAACTGCTGGCTGAAAAGAAAGAGATTGAACGGAAGGCACGCGAGGCCGAAGACACCGCACGCCAAGAGCGCGAAGAGGCCGCTCGCAAGTCCGGCAACGTCGAAGAGCTCGAACGGTCCTGGACTGAAAAATTCAACCGCCGCGAAGCTGAGCTAAACGGCATGCTGGAACAGGAGCGTGGAACGCTGAGCGGGCAGATCCGGGATCTGACTGTTGGCCGTACCGCTACTGATATCGCGTCTGCACTGGCAGTGCAAGGCAGCGCAAAAGCCCTGTTGCCGCACATCGAACGCCGTCTGAGCGTTGAGCAGCGCGACGGGAAGCCTGTTGTGGTCGTCCTCGACGCACAGGGCAAGCTCTCAGCGGCAACGCTGGATGAGCTGAAAGCAGAAATCGCGAATGACGCGGCGTTCGCGCCGCTGATCGCGGGCAGTAAGGCATCGGGCGGCGGGGCCGGCGGTGCAGGTGGTGGGGGCGGGGCCCCGAAAGGAAAAATCGGCGGTACCAAAGAGGAACGCACGGCTGCAATCGCAAGCCGGTTCCCAGATCTCCCTCAATCGTAAGGAAATAACTCATGTCCCTGTCGCAAATGCAGGTTTTCAACGAATACATCATGCCGGCGACTCTCGAGACGCTGGATCAATATCTCGCCGCGTTCAACGCTGCGAGCCGGGGCGCTATTGTGCTGTCCCCGGACGGCTTCACTGGTGACTTCCTCCAAGAGTCGTTTTTCCAGACTCTTGCTGCTGCCCAGCGCCGCGTAGACCGCTACAGCGCTAACGCCGCCGTTGCTGCCACCGACCTGACCGAGCTGAAGAACACTTCGGTGAAGGTCGCCGGCGGCTTCGGCCCGATTCGATATGAGCCATCGCAGATGACCTGGCTGGAGCGCCCAACCGCGCAAGGTATTGAAGTCGCGAGCCGCGCGTTCGCTGAAATCCTGCTGAAGGACCAGTTGAACACTGCGATCGCGGCACTGGTTGCAGCGATCACCGCCCAAGCCGCCGCAGTCAACGATGTGTCGGCGACCGCAGGCATCACCTACGCCGGCCTGAACAACGCTCATGCGAAGTTCGGTGACGCGAGTCAGAACTTGGTCACCCAGGTGATGCAGGGCACCAGCTACCACAAGTTGGTCGGCCAGAACCTGGCGAACCAGCAGCAGCTGTTCCAGGCGGGCAACGTTCGCGTGGTGGACATCCTCGGCAAGATCTCCGTTGTGACGGATGCCCCTGCGCTGATGCAGGCCGGCACCCCGAACAAGGAAATCATCCTCTCCTTGGTGCAAGGCGCTGCGCTGGTCCACGACGGCCGCGACATCATCAGCAACGTCCAGACCACCAACGGCAAGGAGCGCATCGAAACCACGCTCCAAACCGATTACACCTTCGGCTTGGGTCTGAAGGGTTACACCTGGGACACCACCACCGGCGGCAAGTCTCCGACCGACGCCGAGCTGGCGACCGGTACCAACTGGGACAAGACTGCTACCAGCATCAAGCACACCGCCGGTGTGGCTCTGATCGGTGATGCCTCCAAGTAACCCCTGAATGTTGAGCCGGGCGGTGTGCCCGGCTTGACGAGGTAATGATCATGAGCAACAAAAACATCTGGTACTTGCCCGGTCCATTCCATCAGTACCAGGAAGATGTGAAGGCGCTGGCCAAGCAAAACGGCCTGCGCATTGTTGACGCGAACGCCACTGAAAGCCGTGACGACGAGGCTGAGGATGTGCCAGAAGTGACGGTGCGACAGGTTGATTCGGCATCGGTGCTATTGATCGCCGATAGCGGTGATTTTGACGGCGCTGCGTTGCAAGAGCTGATTGGCAAGCTGAATGCGGAGCGCGACGGCATCGTGTTGCTGATCGAAGCCGCCGAAGGTCTGACTGAACTGGAACACCCTGGCGCCGGCGAGCTGCCTATCCGCCTGTTCCATGCACTCAAGGCCATTCACGAAGGTGTCGTCACCATCGAGGGCGAACGCGATGGTCTGGCGGGCGAGGTTGATTTGCTCCGCGCTGAAGTCGAACGCCTCAAGGCGACAGCGGAGCCGGTCGACAATGCTGAAAAGATCGCGAACCTCAAAGCGCAACTCGACGCTGCCAACGTGACGTATCGGGCAAATGCTTCGGTAGAATCGCTGGAAAAGGCAGTAGCTGATCTGCAGCAGGCGTAACAGTCCGGGTGCCCGGTGACGTGGCATCCGATCCAAAACATCACAGCGAGCTGATTCATGACTCTCATCATTGAGGACGGTACCAGTAAGCCTGACGCCGAAAGCTACGCATCCGCCGAGGACTTGGCCATGTACGCCGTGAAGTTCGGCGTGGTCATCCCAGCAAATGTGCCAGCACAGGAAGCGCTGCTGCGCCGGGCCGCGCTGGCAATGGATGGCATGACGTGGAAAGGGCGAAAGTCCAAAAGCGAACAGGCCCTGTCCTGGCCACGCCGCGGCGTTGAGTTGGACTACGAGATCAAGCCTGACAACTACCTGCCGGCGCGAATCCAGTACGGCCAGATGGCACTGGCTGCCGAGATCCACACCGACGACGTTGATCCGATCGAGAAGCGCAAAGGCGCGGTAACGCTTGAGCGTGTCGAGGGCGCGGTCACTCGCGAGTACGCGACGATCCCGAACACCAGTGGCCGACTGTTGCCGGCGGCGCCGGATCGACCGAGTGCAACACAGTTTGCTGACTACCTAAAGAAGCGCGGTCTGTTCGCTGTTCGCGCTTGACAATTTTCCTCGTAATTACAAAATGAGCCCGGCATCCAGAGCTCTTCTGGTAATAACGAGGGAGACGTTTAATGTTGAGACACCAGGAAGCAGTTGAATTTCTCGTCAGTTTACTGACAAAGCCGCATACAGATTTTCGGCAAAGAGAAGTTGCAATCGAAGGAAGGATTGTTGAAGACCATTTGGATGATTTTGAAAAGTGGTTCAAGACTCCTGATCTTGAGTACTCCGGGCTCGGGTATAGGACCGTGAACACTGGCGAAGCTCATCGAGAGAGAACGGTTCAATTTTTTATGTTTGCCCTAGGTCGTGAGTCGGAGCGTCTCAAGCTAGCCGCGAAATAGAGCATTATTTTAATTTTGGAGCCCTCATGGCCTTTTACGACGAAATGGCCGTGATGGCTCTGGAGATGATCACAGAGTTCGGCCAGCCCGTGACCATTAGCAAGGCGGAGCCGGGCGAGTATGACCCCGATATCGGCGGCGCAGCGCCTGACACACCCATCGAGCAAACCGCCCTGGGCATCCTGCTCGACTTCACCGGTATCGAATTCCAGAACAACAGCCTCATCAAGCAGGGCGACAAGAAACTGAAGATCGCCGCGCAGGGGCTGGAGTGGGTTCCGGATCTGCTGAACAAGGTGATCATTCAGGGGCGCACCTGGTCAATTGTGCCGCCGTTGAAAGAAGTGAATCCCGCCGGGACAGCGATCCTTTACGAGCTCCAGGTGAGGGCATGAGCCGCGCAGGCGCTGGTCAATCCGGCAGCTTCGCTCTGAGCCTTGCCGAGTTTGCCGCGCAGACAAGCGAAGCCATCGACGCCAGTGTGCGCGAGATCATCATCGAGGTCGGCAGCAGCCTGATCCGCATGTCTCCAGTGGGCAACCCGGAGATCTGGGCGCAGAACGCTGTCGCAGCCCAGTACAATAAGGCTGTAGACGACCACAATAGCGCTTTGCGCAGTGACCCGGCCAACCTCACGAAGGGCGGCAGACTGAAGAAGGGCCGCAAGCTCAACGACGGCATGGACATCAAGGCGCCCGAAGGCTACGTCGGCGGCCGGTTCCGCGCGAACTGGCATATTTCCCTCGGTGTGGTCGAAAGCGTCACCTTCGACGAGGTTGACCCGAGCGGCGCCGAGACTACCGCCGCGCTGGTTGCCGCGATGAGCGACTTCACTGCCGGCCAGATGGCATACATCATCAACAACTTGCCCTATGCGATCCCGCTTGAGTTCGGCCATTCCACCCAGGCACCCGGCGGCATGGTTCGGGTAACCGTGGCTCGCTTCCAGCAGATCGTGCAGGAGGCCATCAGGAATAATCAGGTATGAGTCACGCACGCGCCCGTCAGGCCATCGAAACGAAGCTGGCCGCATGGTCGGCTGCGCGTCCAGTACGAGTGGTCTACTCAAATCAGCCTTTCACGCCAAATCCATCTGAAACCTATCTGCGGGCCTTCCAGCTACCAGCCAGCACCACTTGCCGTTATCTCGGCGGGGACGCCTACGAGTACGCCGGCGTCTATCAGATCAGCATTGTTTGTCCGTCTGCCCAGGCCATGGCCACCGCAGAGACGCTTGTTGAAGAGCTGACACGACTCTTTCGCGTAGACACGCCACTGGCCCGCAACGGGTTCGATGGCCTCATCACGGAACCAGTAGATCAGGGGCCAACCATCACAGAGTCGGCGACCTATACGGTCCCGACCAGCTTCACCTATGCAGGTGTCGCAGACCAACCGCCCGCTGGGGCATAACCTACCGCCGTCAGGCGGGCACTCAAGAGGAAACACACCATGGCCGCACGCTTCCCGCTGCCGAACGGCGCTGTGCTGGAGATCGCCAGCGTTATGGGATCCGCCGTCTCTTTTACTGCTTTGACCAATGCGAAACCGCCGGTCGCTGCTTCTGTAGGGCATGACATCGAAAATGGCGACGTTTTGCTGATCAACTCCGGCTGGGCGCTGATCAATGACCGCGCAGTAAAAGCGTCCGGCGTTACCGCTGATGCATTTGCGCTGGCCGGTCTCAATACCACCAACACCGATAAATTCACTGTAGGTGCGGGTTCCGGCTCAGTGATCTCGGTGTCCGGATGGACGCAAATCTCGAAAGTTACGTCCTTCACATCCTCCGGCGGTGAGCAGCAATACCAAACTGTCGGCTACCTGGAGGATGACGACGACAAGCAGTTTCCAACCAACCGCAACCCGACCACGATCACTATCGTGGTGGAGGATCAGCCGACCGCTCAATACGTCGAGATTGTCGAAGGCTTCGATGACACCAAAGAGCTGGCCGTCGTGCGGATGAAGTTGCGTAACGGCGATCAGATCCTCTACCCGGGTTATGTGAGCATCACTCCTGATCCGACGATGGAGCGAAACAACGTCATGACGCGCACTATCAGCATCGGGCTTTCGGCTCGCTCGCTCCGTTACCTGGCCGGCGCATAAGGACTTCCCATGGCAAAGATCAGAATCGCTCAGAACCCTACGTTCAGGGCACTTGTGCACATCCCTGTCGTTGGGTGTGAGCCCGAGGCAATCGAGTTCACCTTCAAGTATCGCGATCGCCCGGCACTCGCCGCGCTGTTCGACGAATGGAACCTGAAGGCGAAGGAAATGCGCGAGGGATTCGGGGAGGGCACCACATTATCGGATGTCGTTGCTGCCGAAACCGAGTATCAGGTGCAGCAGATCAAGGATCTGGTAGCGGGCTGGGGCTTCGATGACAAGTTCGACGACAAGAGCATCCTCGCCCTTGTGAAGTCATGCCAGGGTACTGCCGAAGCGGTAGTGAATGCCTATCAGAGCGCATTCAATCAGGCCCGCTTGGGAAACTGAGGGCGGCCGCCGCGGCGTTGTACGAAAGCGGACCATCTGCTGAGCAGTTGGCAATCCTCGGGCTGACGGCTGCTGATTTGTCTGGTGACGATGTAGAGGTCTGGCCATGCAACTGGCCGGCCTTTCTCTTGTTCAACCGAATGTCCACACAGTGGCGGGTCGGCACCGGTGGCCCGATCGGTCTCGATTACAACTGCATTCGCGATGTCGCCGGCTTCCTCGAAATAAAGAAAAAGAAACTCGCTGAAATCTTTCCTGACCTGCAGGTGCTGGAAGGCGAAGCCCTGCGCGTCATGGCGGAGGAAAGGGAAAACAGCCCGTAACCACGGGCACTTATTCAAGGTGAGTCGATGAACATTGCAGAACTCGGCGTCAAGATCGACTCGGCCGATGCGATCGAGGCCAAAACGAGCCTGGATGAAATGGCGAAGGCCGGCGGCCGGGCCGAGCAGTCTGCCGTTTCGCTAATGAACGAAATGCAGGCGCTGGAGAAGTCGCTTTCCACCAGCGCCAAGACCACGCAGGACCTTGCCAAACAACGTGATGCGCTGGCGAAGCTGACCAAAACAGGCGCCTATGGCGAGGCGGAGGCCGCGAAGATCTCGGCGCAGCTCGACAAGCAGCAGGTAGCGCTGGCCAAGTCGACCATGGATGAGCAGAAGGCACTGAACAGCCTGTTGGGCGCCATTGACCCGGCCCGCGCCGCGCTGGCAAAGCTGGATACTCAGGTCGAGCAACTGGGCAAACATCTGGATGCCGGTCGGATCAGCCAGGACGAGTACAACACCGCCCTGAGCAAGATCGATAAGGACTACGACAAACTCAACAGAACCACCACCGGTTTCGACAAACTGCGACTTGGCACGCGCCAGGCACAGGAAAACGTCGTGCAACTGGGGAATGCGCTGTCTTCGGGAGACTGGGGTAGCGGCGTTCGCGCAGTCGCACAACTGGGCGCTGGTGCGGGCGAGGGGGCAGCAGGCTTGCTTGCGATCCTTGGCCCGCTTGCGCTGGCCACCGCCGCAGTGGGTGGGCTGGCATACGCTTTCTACAAGGGCAGCGAAGAGCAGGACAGCTACAACAAATCGCTAATCCTCACCGGCAATTACGCCGGTGTGAGCGCCGGGCAATTGGGCGATATGGCCCGTCAGGTGAGCGCAACCGTTGGCACCACTGGCCAAGCAGCAGCCGTGCTGGCTCTGCTGGCCGACAACGGAAAGATCGCCGGCGAGAGCTTCACCGGCATCACCCAAGCCGCCGTGTCGATGAAGGAAGCGACAGGCAAGGCCGTCAGCGAGACGGTGGCCGAGTTCGCCAAGATCGCCGACGACCCGGTCAAGGCGTCTGCGGCGCTGAATGAGCAGTACCACTATCTGACCGCTTCAGTTTACTCGCAGATCACTGCACTTGAGAAGCAGGGCGACCATGCAGGCGCCGTGAAGCTGGCCACCGAGTCATTCGCTGATGCAATCAACGAGCGCACGCCGCGAATCCTCGAGAATCTGAGTTTCTGGGAGAAGGGCTACAACGCCGTTGCTCGGGCTGCTGATGGATTGAAGAATATCGGGCGCAGCGATATCGGCGCCGATATCGAGCAAGCCCAGCGCGACTTGGCAGGTGCGCAGGCAGGCAATGTCGGCCTGTTCCAGAACAAGCAGGAGATGATTGATCTCTACCAGAATCGTCTCAACATGCTGGAGGATCAGAAAGCAGCAGAAGCCGATATCGCTAAGTGGCAGGGCGAGCAGGCGAAAGCTCAGGGCGATGCCGTCTCCTCAATGGCGAAGGTCGACGCTCTCACCAAGTCAGCGTGGACGAATGAGCAGAAGCGCACTGACGCGATCAAGGAATACAAGCGTCAGCTCGAAGACATCCGAACGGTCGCGCCGAACGATCCTCGCCTGAATCAGGCGGTGATTGATAAGAACATTGCGAACATCAACGACCAGTTCAAGGATCCGAAAGCAGCTGGCTCGCAGGTCGATCTGACCGGCTTCAATAACGCCAAGAACAACTTGACAGCCATCAGCGAAGAGTACAAAAACGCCCAGAAGGAACTGGACGCCGCGCAGAAGGCAGGACTCGTTTCTCAAGCTGACTACGCCTTGAAACGCGAAGCGCTGATCGGCAACGAGCGCGACGAGGCAACCGCAGCCTACGAGGCAGAGATTGCTGCACTGGAAGCCGCGAAGGCGAAGAAGACCACCTCTGCCGCGCAAAGCATCCAACTGGATCAGAAGATCGCCGACGCCCGCGCGGGCATGGTCAAAGCGCAGAAGGATGCGGACAGCCAGCTCGATGTCCTGGCCACGAACGAAACTGGCCGCCTCGCTCGACAAGAGCGTGCCATAACGACCTACGTTCAGGCCTTGGCTCAGCAGCAGCGTGCGCTGGAGCTGGCAGGGCAGCGCGCGGTTCTTGGCGTCGGGCAGGGCGATCGCCAGAACGCACTCAACAGTGAGTTGAACAGCCAGCAGGATCGGTTCGCACAGCAGTCGCTGGAACTGGCAAATCAGAAGTCCGACCCGTCGCGGAATATGTCGGAGGAGGAGTTCGCCCGTAAGTCGCAGGCTCTCGCCGATGCGAACCAGGCCGCAACCGATCAGATCCGGCAGAACTACGCGGATGTTGAGGCGGCGCAGGGTGATTGGACCAAGGGCGCGACATCGGCCTGGGCCAACTATCTGGACTCGGCGAGCAACATTGCCGGCCAGACGAAAACCCTGTTCGGCAATGCCTTCAGCTCGATGGAAGACGCGGTCGTCAACTTCGCCATGACGGGGAAGCTGTCGTTTGCTGACTTCACTAAATCGATTCTGGCGGACATGGCGCGGATCGCGACCCGTCAGGCCAGTTCTGCGTTGCTGAGCAGCCTCGTCGGTGCTGCCACCAGTTACTTCACTGGCGGAGGCGGCGGTAACGGGCTGGCGGCTGGATCTGCTGGTGCGACGTCTTCGAATCTCGGCGCGTCCTCGGCAGGGTACTCCAGCACCTACTTCCCGCAGGCGCTCGGCGGTGCCTGGTCGTCGGGTGTGCAGATGTTCGCCAACGGTGGCGCCTTCACCAACAACATCGTCAGCACGCCGACCGCCTTCGGGATGGCCGGTGGCGGGGCGGGCGTGATGGGCGAGGCGGGGCCGGAGGCGATCATGCCGCTGACCAGAACCGCAAGTGGAAAGCTGGGCGTTATCGCGGCCGGTGGCGGCTCCGGAACCTCGATCAGCATCAGCGCACCGGTGACAGTGATGACGCAAGATAGGAGCTCCGAAGGCATGCAGATTGACCAGCAAGCCCTGTCGAAAAACCTTCAGTCGCAAATGCAGGCCGTGGCCGAAAAAGCTGTGGCTGATTCTTGGCGCGCGGGCGGCACCAGCTTCCGAAATGCAAACGGGAGGGCCTAATGGCCATCGAGAAATTCACTTGGCCAACCGGGCGCGGGGAAACACCCGATATCAACTATCGGGTGCGCTCCTCGAAGTTCGGCAATGGCTACGCCCAAAACGTCGGCGACGGACCGAACAACAAAGAGGACTCCTATCCAATCACCTGCGTCGGGCACAAGGCCAAGGTGCAGCAGATCATGGCGTTCCTCGATAGGCACGCCGGGGCAAAAGCGTTTCTCTGGACAACGCCGCTCGGCGAACTCGGACTGTTCACCTGCAAAAATCCCGCTCCCACACCAATGGGCGGTGAGGTCTTCAAACTCACTGCCACGTTCGAGCGGGCATTCAAACCATAAGGGGCAATCATGCCGCTGATCAGTGACATCCAGGTGCTTGAACCTGGCAGCGAAGTGCTGCTCTTTGAATTGGACGGCACGGACTACGGTGCGGACGTTCTGCGCTTCCACGGGCACGCGATTCCGCACTCGGCGGCCGAACTGATCGCCGCCGGCGACAATGCCGATCAATTACCCGCGAAGGCCATCTACTGGCAGGGCAACGAATACAGCGCCTGGCCAATGCAGATCGATGGTATCGAGGCGAACGGGGACGGCACAGCGGTTCGGCCAACTCTGTCTGTGGGCAACGTCAACGGGCGTATCACAGCGCTTTGTTTGGCGTTCGAGGATCTACTCGAGTTCAAGCTGACGATGCGCCACACCTTGGGCACCTACCTCGACGCGGCGAACTTCCCGGCCGGCAATCCGACGGCCGACCCAACCCAAGAGACGATCGAGGTCTGGTACATCGACCAGAAGACGAACGAGGACGGGGAAAACGTCAGCTGGGAGCTTGCCAGCCCGGGCGACGTCGGCAACGAGTCGATTGGGCGGCAGGCCACGACGCTGTGCCACTGGTGCCTAACTGGCGGCTACCGCGGACCGAACTGCGGCTACACCGGCCCCTACGTGACCAAGGATGGCGTCGTCACAGATAACCCCGAACTGGACGAATGCGACGCCACCCTGGGCAAGGGCTGCATCCCGCGGTTCGGCGAGGGCAACCCGCTGCCGTTCGGTGGCTTCCCGGCCGTTTCCCTGATCGCACGGAGCTGACATGCGAAAGCACATCTTGAATGCGATCCAGGCGCACGCGGCGGCCGAGTACCCGAAAGAGTGCTGCGGTCTGCTGCTGGCGATCGGACGCAAGCAACAATACTTCCCCTGCATCAATGTCTCGACGGAGCCGAATGAAGAGTTCCGAATCGATCCAGAGGAATATGCGGCGGCGGAAGACGTCGGGGAAGTGATCGGCGTGGTGCATTCGCATCCGGACGCCACCAGCCGGCCGTCACCGCGCGACCTCGCCATGTGCGAAGCCACGGCCATGCCTTGGCACATCCTGAGTTGGCCCGAGGGCGATCTGCGAACCATCGTGCCGAACGGTGAGGTGCCGCTACTGAGGCGCCCGTTTGTGCACGGTGCCTGGGACTGCTGGCAGGTCTGCGCCGACTGGTACAAGCGCGAGTGGGGGCTGGAGTTCGAAGCTTTCAAGCGCGCCGATGGCTGGTGGGAAAGCAAGGATAACGCCAGCCTGTACGAAGCGAACTACGAGTCCGCCGGGTTCTACCGCGTCGACCAGCCGCAGCGCGGCGACATGATCGTGATGGAAGTGGGGCGCACGGTTTACCCAAACCACGCCGGGATTTTCCTCGGCGCCGATCCCGCCTTGCCAGGTGAGGATGCCGCGACATTCGGGCCGGGGCCTTTCCTGCTGCACCACCTGTACGGAAGGCCGTCTGAGGTCATTGTCTTCGGCGGGCCTTGGCTCGACCGCACACGCCTGATTTTCAGGCACAAAGATGCACAGCCATCCAAATAATACGCCGTTGGAGATTGAGATGTTATCTAGAAAAACTGATGTACTGCCAAGCGCGAAGCTGGTAATGGCCGGGGTGGGCTTAGGCATTTACTTGAAGAAGGTGGACAAAATCACTCCACCTCCCGGAATTTCAAGTAAACCTAAATAGACTTAGGCTGCTCAAAAACTGCCTTGATCCGCTCCAGATTTGGCTTAGTTATCCCATTCGCGTTATATGAATGAGCCATCTCCAGCGCATGTCCAAGAGCCTCATCAAGCCCCGCATTGCCCTGTGCTTTTTTTAGTTGCATCACCAATCCGTGGAGAATGCTGCTGATCGTGAGGATATCGTCGCCGTGCGAGTTGATAGCTTCAATTAGTTTATTCTGATCTACCACATTGACCTCCAGGTCATAAACGCGCCGAAATTGGCGCAATCCCAGTCCTTGGGCTTGCAGGCAAAGGACTGGGGAATCCATTGCGTGAGGGCAAGAGGCTACTATCGGAGATCGCCGGGGCGTTACTGGGGATTCGTACAGGCGAGAAAAAGCCCGGCTGGGCCGGGCTAATCCTGGAGTGCGAAACTCTGCGGATCAAGAATTTCAAGCAGCATCTGGTCATGCTCCGCGCGTGATGCTCTGTAGAACATGCACCTATCCAGCAGAATACTTTTCATGCTTCTTGCAGAAGCGAGATGCCTTGGCTCCACGGAGATCGTCGCGGTTTTGCCACTCCGGGTGTCAGTGACTTCGAGGTGGTAGCGCCCAATCAAACCGTCTTCTCGCTGGGTATGTCCAAGGTGTTTGAAGGTGAGGTTAGGTTCTGGTACGGCAACCTCGATCTGACGACAAGTAGTCACGGCTTCTCCGCATCGGTCAAAAGTTTCGTTAAGAAAGGAAATTCAATGCAGCAGACTTGATCGATTTGTTCGCGCACATGTTGATGCGTAGCGCTGTCATGTGTAGCTATCGTAAGGTAATAGTTTTGGCCTTCATGCTGAGCGAAGACAATCCATTCTCCGCTTAAAGCTTGCCTTTCTGCGAGCCTTTGCCAGTTCCCGCTAACAATGTCTTCAACCAGTGCAGGCACGTGGTGTGGTTCGATGAATCGTTCTTCGCCAGCATCCTCTGCGTCCCGAATCATCTGCTTGAATAGGGGGCTTTTAAACCAAGTTAGCCCCTTCTGAATGTTCTGCGCCATGGAGGCGAGACCATCCTGCATATAGTGCTTGTGCCACAGACCTTTCAGCGGAGGGTGACGATTTTGAATAGGTGGTTTCAGCCGGCTGGGTCTACCAGCTTCAAGTTCCTCGATCTCTCTGATGATTTTCGCCGGATTCTGATGGCCAGATAACGCACCACCGAGTAATTGCAGGGCGAGAAGGGTACTGTAACGACCCGGTGCCGCTCTATTTAGACCAATCATTCGGACGAATTTTTGAAGATCTACATCCGGGGTTTGCTCTGGCATATGGCGTCTTCAATCATAAGAATGGGACTTCGAACAAAGTAGCATATGCCACGCTGCTGGTTTTAGAACAATCGACGTACTGCTACATTGCCCTCATTTCCACAGGAGTGACCTGCATGAAATTGATCGTAGGAGCGCTGGCTGAGCTGAGTGCAGCCCCCGATTTGTCATCGGGGTCGTAAATGGAGCTGTCTCGCTTAAACGAGCTCTTTTTCGAGCACAATTGCGTGGCTTCCATGCAGCTCGAAATGGTGGATTTTAAATACAGCCTCACGCTGACTATGAGTTCCTCGGAACATCCAGAAACCGAGGGTGTGACGGCTGTTTTTCATGACGTCAGCGCACTGAACCTAAGCGGCTTCGGAGGCGGACCAACCCAATTCATGGACCTCGTCGTGACTCGCATCGATGACGGTCTGGATAGAATCCGGTACGAGCTGAGGGATATTGAGGACGAAAAAATTTCGTTCTACTTCTTCACCTTCAGCGTGCGAGACCATAAGGAGTAAATATGCGGATTGTGATAGGGGCGTTGGCGGTAGCGCTGTTGGCGGGGTGTGCGACTTCGCCGACGCCTTCCAATGAAGCCAAGCAGGCGCCGGCCAGTCAGCTGTCGGCCTACCAGGCCAAGCCATCAGGGCCATATGGGACACTGCAAGTGATCCGCGACTCTGGGCAGACCGGAAGCCTTTGTTCAATGGCCGTTTTTATCGATGGCAAACAGGCCGCCAAGCTCGACCCAGGCCAAAAGGCGTCGTTCTTTCTGCCGCCTGATTCGGTTTCAGTTGGCGCCGCTTACACCGGCTCTGGCATCTGCTCCATGGGTGCAGCCCGAGTGGAGCGGGAAGCGATCGTGAAAGACGGCGCTATCAAGAAATACCGAGTTTTCACCGGGGGCGATGGGCAGATCGACATACTGCCCACGACTCTCTGAACAGACCGCCTCCGGGCGGTTTTTTATTGCCTGGAGAATGGCATGTGCTCAGCAATTACCCACACGCCAATGACGAAAGTCATGTTGTCCGGCTCGCTTGCGAAGAAGTTTTTTCGAAGCAAGCCATTCCTCCTCGACGGCGGATCGGCCGTGGAGGTGTTCCGTGCGCTCAATGCGACCATTGATGGGTTCGCCGAGGAAATTAAACGACTGGAGCGCCTTGGACTGAAGTTTGCGATCTTCCGCAATCGCGCAAACATCGGAATGGACGGATTCGATCTCGGCGGTACACGGGAAATCCGCATTGTTCCAGTGATTGGTGGCAGCAAGCGTGCCGGCGGGTTACAGACCATTATCGGCACAGTGATGATCGCCGCAGCCTATGTACTGTCATTCACTCCGTTTGCAGCCGCATCGCCGTTTTTGTATGCGGCCGGCGCGTCTATGGCGATCGGCGGCGTGATCCAAATGCTCAGCCCGCAGGCCTCAGGCTTGAAGCAAAGCGCATCCCCAGAAAACTCCCCGTCCTACGCCTTCGGCAGTGCCAAGAACACCACGGCCAGCGGCAACCCGGTACCGATCTGCATCGGCGAACGTCGGTGGGGCGGGATGATCATCTCGGCGTCGATCTTGGCTGAAGATAAGACGTAGCAGCAAAACCCCTCACCTAAACAAGGAGGGATTGGCCCTCCAAGGTGAAGGAGGGCTTTTGATGGGAAAATCGTTTCCACTGATTCGCGCAATTACTTGGAATTTAATCCGCTTTGCTATCTGCGCGATGAAGCTTTACGCGAGCCTCAGCGCTTGTGACCAAACCGCCCTTGAAGCGGTTTTTTTATGCCTGGAGGAAAGCATGGGTGTAGCGCAACAGATCGAGATTTACGGCGAGAAGGGCGGCAGCAGCAAGCCGAAGTCGCCGACCGAAGCCAGCGACAGCCTGCGCTCGACCAACTTGGCAAAGCTGCTAATCGCTGTGGGCGAGGGCGAATTCGACGGCGTCCCAACTGATTACGACATCTTCTTGGACAACACGCCGATCCGCGATGCCAGCGGCAACTACAACTTCCCGAATGTGAAGTGGGATTGGCGGCCTGGCTCGGTGGATCAGACCTACATCCCGGGCATTCCGTCCGTGGAAAACGAGACGTCGCTGAATATCGAGCTACGCAACGATTCGCCGTGGGTGCGATCAATCACCAACACTCAGCTTTCCGCCGTGCGCATGCGTTTGGCTTGGCCTGCGCTGCAACGGTCTGATGACCAGGGGAACGTCGGCGGTTACCGCATCGAATACGCGATCGACGTCGCTACCGACGGCGGCGCTTATCAGCAGATGCTGGTGGATGCGGTCGACGGCAAGACCACGACACGCTACGAGCGCTCGCGCCGTATCGATTTGCCGGATGCAACCACTGGCTGGCAAATCCGCGTGCGCCGCCTGACGCCGAACCAGAACACCAACAAGATCGCCGACACCATGCTGGTGGCCGGTTACACCGAAGTCATCGACGCCAAGCTGCGCTACCCGAATACTGCGCTGCTCTACATCGAATTCGACGCCGAGCAGCTCACCAACATCCCGGCCGTCACTGTGAAGTGCAAGGCCCGGCGCTGGATGGTGCCGAGCAACTACGACCCGATCCTGCGCGCCTACACCGGGACGTGGGACGGCTCGATGAAATCGGCATGGACCAACAACCCGGCGTGGATCACATACGGCATTTGCACCGAAGACCGGTTCGGCCTGGGCAAGCGCATCAAGCCGTTCATGGTCGACAAGTGGGAGCTGTACCGCATTGCCCAGTACTGCGACCAGTTGGTGCCGAACGGTCTGGGCGGACAAGAACCGCGCTTCCTCTGTGACATGAACCTGCAGGGCAAGGCTGACGCCTGGTCGCTGCTGCGCGATATCTCAGCGATTTATCGGGGCATGACGTACTGGGCGCAGGGTCAGTTGGTGATGCAGGCGGACATGCCGCGCGCGCAGGACTTCGACTACGTCTTCACCCGAGCAAACGTCATCGATGGCAAATTTTCGTATGGCAGCGCCTCGGCGAAGACTCGTTACACCCGAGCGCTGGTGAGCTACGACAACCCGGCGAACAACTACGACACCGACGTCATTCCATTCGCCGACCTAGATCTGCAACGCCGTTACGGCGACCGGCCGACCGAACTGAGCGCCATTGGCTGCACCCGCGCCTCCGAGGCTCAGCGCCGTGGTAAGTGGGCGATCCTCAGCAATAATCAAGATCGCACCGTATCGTTTAAGACCGGCATGGAAGGCGTGATTCCGCTGCCTGGCCATATCATCCCGGTTGCCGATTCGCTGCTCGCTGGTCGTGAAGTCGGCGGCCGGATCTCGGCAGTGGCGGGGCGGGTGATCACTCTCGACCGCGACACCCAAGCCAAGGCCGGTGATCGGCTGATCATCAACCTGCCGGGTGGCCGTGCAGAAGGTCGCACCGTGCAAAGCGTCAACGGCCGTGCCGTGACAGTCACGGTTGCCTACAGCGAACCGCCGGTGGTGCAGTTGCAATGGGCGCTCGATGCCGATGATTTGGCGATCCCGCTTTACCGTGTGCTGCGCACGAAGCGCACCACCGAGGGCGATTACGAAATCAGCGCGCTCCAGTTCGAACCGAGCAAGTTCGCCTTCATCGACACCGGCGCACGCCTGGAAGAACGTCCAATCAGCGTGATCCCGATCACCGTTGTTCCGGCGCCGGCGAGCGTTTCGCTGTCGTCGACTTCATCGGTTGTGCAGGGTCTGGCCGTGGCCACGATGACTATCAGCTGGCCGGCCGTGGATGGCGCGGTCGGCTATGACGTGGAATGGCGAAAAGACAGCGGCAACTGGATCAAGCTGCAGCGCACCGGCATGACCAACGTGGACGTGGTTGGCATCTACGCCGGCGCGTACGTGGCCCGCGTCCGCGCGGTGAGTGCCTTCGACATTACGTCGCCGTGGCGCAACTCGATCCTGACCAACCTCAGCGGTAAGCAGGGGTTGCCACCGGCGCTGGCGTTCTTGACCGCAACACCGTTGCTGTTCGGCATCTATCTCAAGTGGGGGTTCCCTGCAGGCGCCGAGGACAGCCAGCGCACGGAGATCTGGTATGGCCCGACAACTGAACTGGGCACCGCGACGAAGCTGACAGACCTAGCCTATCCGCAGAGTGATTTCTCCATGCTCGGCCTGCGCGCCGGTGTGACCTTCTATTTCTGGGGGCGCATCGTCGACAAAATCGGAAACATCGGGCCTTGGTATCCGATCGGCCTTGGCGTACAGGGGCAGTCGAGCTCAGAGGCCAGTCCAATTCTCGAACTGATTAAAGGGCAGATCACTGAAACAGAACTCGGGCAGGACCTGTTAGACGAGATCAACAAGATCCCGGGCTTGCAGGAGCAGATCGATGCGCTCGACGGCCTGAAAGGCTACGACCCGGAAGAACCCTACGCCGAATACGACCTGGTGGTGCAGGGCAAGCGGATCTATCAAGCCACTGGCCCGGTACCTATCCAAACCCCGCCGCCGAACTCGCTCTACTGGCTCGACGTTGGGCAGACCGTTGAGACAGCGAACGGACTTGCCCAGCAGGTGGCTACCAACACTGCCGAGATTACCGAACTCGACGGTGTGGTCACTGCGCAAGCAACGGCCTTTCAGGCGTTGCGGGCATCTTTCCGTGATGACGACGGCGAGGGTGAGCTGGCGGATGCGCTTAAAGGCTGGACGAGCACCGCTGCCATCGCTACCGAGGAGAAGGTCAGGGCGTCTGAAAATGAGGCAATGGCCAGAAGGGTTACTACCTTCGACGCAAGGATTGGAGAGAACGCAGCCAATATTACCGAACTTGAAGAAGTGGTGGTCACGAACGAGTCGGTAACGGCGACGAAGATTGACCAGTTGAACGTCTCTGTCGGCGACAACTCTGCGGCTATTCAACAGACCTCTTCGGCCTACGCGGACACAGCCGGCAAGTTGAGCACGATGTGGTCTGTGAAAATGCAGGTCACGGCGAATGGACAGTACGTCGCGGCGGGTATCGGCCTTGGCATCGAGAACACCGGAGCCGGTCTGCAAAGCCAGTTCCTTGTGAGTGCCGACAGGTTCGCCATTGTCAACACTATCGCCGGCGGGGCCATCGCAGTGCCGTTCGCTGTGCAGGGTGGGCAGGTCTTTATGAATTCTGCGTTCATCCAGGACGGCACAATCACCAACGCGAAGATCGGTAGCTACATCAGTTCCACCAACTACATCGCCGGCCAGCAAGGCTGGATCCTCAATAAAGACGGAACTCTGGAAATCAACGGCATCGTCCCTGGACAAGGGCGGCTGGTCATCAACTCACTGAACGTCTCGGTCTACGACGCCAACAATGTGTTGCGCGTCCGTCTCGGCTATTTGGGGTAATCAATGGCGCTATTTGGACTGCGTGTCTTTAACGAGAGCGGTCAGCTCGCTATGGACACCAACAGCTTCACCTATCAGGTGCTCTGGCAGGGCGTCATCGATTTCAGCGGGGCTGTGCCCAGCTATACGCTGAATATCCCCGGCTTCAATCCCGCCAATTGCGTGTTCATGATCATCCCGACGAGGGCACAGGACGTGCAGCCATCCGAGACGGACGGCAGCGCTAACCAAAAATCCTATCCATTCGTCACCACTGCGGCAGGCCAAGTTGTTGTACTCAAGAAAAACCCATCAGCGAGCGCTTCCACAATCGGGTCAACGGTAGTGGCTAAGGCTTACGCGATTAGGTATGCGACATGATTTACGGTTTTCAGAGCATCAATGACAACGCTTTCGTGCAAATCGACTCGGAGGCTCCACGGCTTTGTATGTTGACGCGAGGATCGTATTCAGGGACGGGCAACGCCACGGCGACATTTCCTCGCGCAGTAACTAGCCAAGATCCGCCGCTTGTTTTCATTCGGCCGGATCAGACGGGAGTAATTCAGGTTCCGTATTCAGTCTGGTTCACCGGAGGGCCTGGAAATTGGACGGGGTTTTCGATGAACGCCTCAAAGGTCAACGAGTCGTTGAGCGGTCAGTATTTCGTTGCGGCATGGGCGTCGATGGGTACCGCCTCTTATGGCCTTCGCTTATGGGATCAGAACGGTGCGCTTTGCTACGACAGCGGTGCGCCGGCGGTCATCGTGACATTCGCGGCGGGAGACTGGACCTATTTGGGGACCGAGCAGTTAAGCGTTGGGCGCCGGTATCTATGGGGAATCAATAAAGCGCTTGGGGCAGGGGAATACGTATCTATAAACCCCTTCACTATGGCCTGTCATAACGAAGGCACCGGCGGTAGTTGTGCGATCGGCGTGGATTACGCCAACGGCCGAATCATGATGTACAGCCTCGCTTTCACTGCATGGACAAATCAGGGCCACCGCCCATTCCTCTGCGCCAAATTGCTGGCCTGACTCTTTCATTTTCTGGAGATACGCAATGCCCTGGTACAAAACCGGGACGGTTTCTGTCGTCCAAAATACCAACGCTGTAATCGGAACGAGCACTGCTTTCATTGCCAATGCCCGGGTCGGTGATGCTTTCCGTGGCCCTGACGGTGGCTGGTACGAAGTCACCAACATCGCCAGTGATACCGCGCTGTCGATCTCGCCAAACTATCAGGGTTCGACCAACGCATCTGGCGCCTACGCTCTCGCCCCTATGCAAGGCTATGTGAAGGATTCGGCTGATTCGCTCCGCGCGCTGGTCAATCAGTTTGGTGGCGTGCTGGCGGTGCTGGGGCAAACGCCCACCCTGCCCGGAGTGCGGGCGTCTCTCAATCTCACCAACACCGACGGCCTACCGGAGGGACTTACCAACAAATATGCAACCTCTGAAAATGTTCGCGCGGCCACGCTCAATGGTTTAGACCTTTCGGTTAAGACGCCAGTTGTCGCGACCGATACGTTACTTGTGGCAATCGGGAAGCTTCAGGCAGGCAAGGCTGCCATCGGCACCGGGGTATCCGCCGGATACATAGAGGGGCTTATTCCTCAATGGAACTCGTCCACATCTCTGGCGATTTCGCCCGGCACGGCCTATATCCCAGGCACCGGCAAGCCTCTTGCCGTGCCAACTGCTCTGACCCTTTCAGGGCTGTCACTGACTTCCAACACCTGGTATTACCTGTACCTTTATGAAAATGCGGGAGCTCCAGCATTGGAGTTGGTGACAACTCCTCCCGCGGCGCCTTACTCGGGCACGGCAAGAACAAAAACGGGCGATACCTCCCGTAGATTCGTGTTTGCTGTGAAATCGAACGCTGGTGTTGGCATGCAGAGTTTCCAGATCGATTCGATGGGGATTGCTCGTTACCGAGCGCTTCTATCTGCGGCACCATTCCGGGTCGTCGCCGGCGCCAACCAGACCGCACCGACGACCGTATCTCTTCGTGACATGGTTCCTCTAACTACTCAAACCGCCGCGATCATCGCAGTACAAGGTGGAACCCCGGTTTTGTTCTTGGGGCTCCCGGGAGATGCAGCCGCAGTTTTCAACCGGGTCTCAGCCGGCTCGCAAGTGCCGATGACGGTTCTTCTAGACAGCGGTGGACAGTTTTCTTTCTGGAACTCAACCACCGGTGGGGCTGCCACTTTCGATGTTGCTGGCTATGGGATGGATAGATAAATGGGATACGCGATCACTGAGACAGGCTGGCGCGCTGTCGGACCCGAGCATGAACTGGCGCCTGATGAAACCTACGTTGAAACACTGCCAGACTGGCTAGTTGAGGCAGCCAAGAAAGCTGATGCGGTTCGCTCATCTCAGAGCACTGCCAACCAGCTTCGGCAGTTTGCCGACGAAAAGATCAGTCCGCTGCAAGCCGCCGTCGATATCGACGAAGTCAGCGAAGGAGACCGGGTCATCTGGAAATCTTGGAAGCGATATTTGATTGCGCTGAGCAAAACACCAGAACGCCCCGGCTGGCCTGAACAGCCCGATTGGCCGACCCCACCTGAATCCTGATACCCGCCATCGAGCGGGTATTTTTTTGCCTGGAGAAAAATATGACCATCACAGAAAGAGACCGCGACATCCTCGCCCGAACGCTATGGGGTGAGGCTCGCGGTGAAGGCACTGCGGGGCAAATCGCCGTCGCCTGGACGATCCGAAACCGCGTATTCGATGGAAGGGATAAGTCGTGGTGGGGGGAAGGGTATGCAGGCGTGTGCCAGGCCAAGTACCAGTTCAGCTGCTGGAACAAGACAGACCCGAATTATCAGTTCCTGATCGGTGTGAAGCAGATACCGTTCCGCGAGCTGGCGCAGTGCCGGATTGCCGCCGACCAGGTGATCGACGGCAAGGTGCCTGATCCCACCGGCGGTGCCACGCATTACTACGCGACCAGCATCAAGGCGCCGGCTTGGTCGACGAAGGCAAAGCAGACTCTAAAGCTGGGCGGTCACGTCTTCTTCAGGGATGTGCCGTGAGCTTCTGAACAAACCCTTTCCCAGCGCAGGCAGGGCAATCCTCCCGCGTATCAAAGCGATCAAGGCAGTCAGGGCATATGCAGAAGGCCGCTGACTCAATGTGCGGTCGCACCCTTTCAAAGGTCCGCAGATCCCGTTCCTCGTGCGCGACTTGCGCTGCATCTATAAGCGCTCGGTAAGCATCGGCATCGGATAGCGGTCGGTGCGTTACGCCGGCGATCATTCGTTCGGTCTCGATCAGCTGATATCGGCGACCATTCATTTCCAGCACTAGGCCTGAAATCCGCCCAATCTTCCGAGAAAGCCCCAGAGTCAGCCGCACACCACCCGCGTCAGAGTAGACCTTCCCGTCATAGGCGAAGGAAGCGCCGCGCGGCTCATCACTTTTGAAGTTGAAGATTGACCGGCTGATAGTACCCAGCAGATTCCCGTTATCGATCTGAACGACGTCATAGGTCGAGGCACCGCGGTAGTGTCCGGTAGAGTCCTGCAGCTCCTCGACGGCGTGCCAGTACGCGGCGTCTGCCATCTCGTTCATGTCGAACTGCTCAAGCAGGTCTATCAGGCCTTCATTGAGGAGGGTTGCTGCCATCTCGTAAAGGGTTTCCCGATGACCCTCTGGGTTCTGTATCCGAAAGTCCTGGTCATCGATAGTTGTGCGCCATCGCTGGAGCCGGAGGGTTTTCGCTTCGTCGAAATTCATGCTGCTGGGTTCGCTGTACAAGTGCTGTATGCATGTACAGTAATTGAGAGTGGCAGGGTGAGCGAGGGTGAGGCGACGAGCTGTAGGGTTTTGGTTTTGTGTTCGGTCGGCAGGACGCCGTAGAGCAGGGACTTTCTGGTCGAAAGCCTGTAGGGACTTTTGCGGGGATTCGTGAAATACGGTTAGTCACGGTTAGGCATCGATTGCAGTGGGCGCCGTTCCAAAGGACTGTTCCGTATAGCTTTTTCGCACTCCTGCAAGCATGGGGTGCTAGGGGTCGAGTGTTCGAATCACTCCGTCCCGACCATATAATTCAAGGGGTTGCGAGATTTTATCTCGCGACCCCTTTTTATTTTATAGCGCTTTTCCCCCTACAAGACGACTGGCTCTTGCTGGAATCTTCTATCAGAGCGGCTTGATCCAGCCCTTGCCTGATCGCGCTAATTGGATTGAAATAGCGCGATGGCTTAATAGTGGCTTTTTCTACATTGCTCATTAATGATCGACGGCATTTTGGCCTCGATGCAGGGAGGCAAATCGATGCTAGCTCTTTTGAGGTATCCGACGCAGGTTGGCACCTTCTACATTGCCCAGTCGACTGACGGGCGATTTCACCCAGTGTTTGATGATGAGAGCCTGGGCAGCTATCGAAGCATTACCCATGCGATCAATGATCTGACAAGTGATGCAACTAGCTCGGTGCTGCACCCCAAAACATTTGAGTTGATGGATGCTTCTGTTCTCGGATTACCAGATGATCCTGGCGAGTGGATCCGCGTTTAGGTTTCATACGTCCCATGTCGTCGCTTCTCGGGTGCCTGCGGGCAACGTTCCTTATTTAATTTCTTAGAGCGTCGTATGGTGAGTATGAAAAAAATAGGTTTGTATGCTGGGATTTTAGGCGCTTTGGCGTCAGTAGTTGCGCTGGTATTACCAGGAACCGCCGTGTCGCAGAGCAGCAGCGGGGCAAATAGTCCGGTCATTTCTGGGAACGGCAATACCGTTAACTACCAGTCGCATACTGGGTTCCCTAGCGCTGAAACAATCAGGGCACAACGCCCTAATATCAGTGAGCGGCAGTACCAAGCGATACAACCGGGAATGACGTATGACGAGGTACTAGAAATCGTGAAAATACCCGGTAAAGAAGCCGCTAGTTCGGGGAGGGTTCAGGTCTACACTTGGGGTACTGAAGTGTATGTCTACATGACGGTGACACTGGTGGATGGCAAGGTCCAATCAAAGTCTCATTGATACCGACTCCTTTACTCCGGCGCCTTATGGTGTAGTCGACGAGTAATTTTTACCTTTTAGCAAAAATTTGCCGGCGCAGGGCAGCGCTAAGGAAGCATTTTGTCCGTCATAAATATTAAAGAGTTTCCTGCCTTTTTTCGTGCCTACAACTGGTCGAACCTGAACCACAAGGCGCGAGGGTATCCGGGCGACATATATCCCGCCTTCCCATGGATAAAATCGTTAGAAGACCGTGGCAGTTGGCTTATTAAACAGACGATAATGACTGAAGCTCCTACGGACTATGTCCGTGAGCTTCTCGCCTGGGGCGCCGGAAAGAACGATCCCCGAATGAGATTTGAGGTCGGTCTGGGCAACGTTTCACTACTGAGTATCTTCGAGCCAGTAGTTGCCAATATAGGTAGTCCCAAGGCCGCGATCACTGCGGCGCTTCAGATCCCCGGGTGCGGGTTGACCTACGCATCGAAGCTGCTGCGGTTCTTGCGGCCGGATATGCACGCTAGCCTTGATGCGCGTATACGCGAAGCAATGCTTCAAGCGGGATTGCTTAAAAAAATTTACGACAGTAATGAAGGTTCGATGGTCCGAGGCTACGTTGCATTCCAGGCCTTCTGCGCTGACCTGGTTACGCAACTCGATGCGGCGAAGATCGCCCGGCCTGGATGTAATCTTCTGGCGGCGCCAACAGAGACAGGCTGGCGAGTGGCAGACGTAGAAATGGCGTTGTTCACCTGGGCCGACCGCTCGAACCCAGGATCAGGCGCTGAGGAGCGAGATAACTAACCCTCAGTGAAAGAGGTGTGGCCCGTACCTTGGCCGCAATCAGCGTTATAAGCCTTTAAAAACCGTTACTTGATCAAAACAATCGCCCGCGCGGCACCAGCAGCCGGGAGAAAGAAAATCCTCCTTGTGCTAGCCAGCAGTCTAAGGGCAAGACCAATGGATCAACGAGCAACGTGTTTTAAACCTCGTTGGTGACTCCAAACGGAATATGTACAGATGGCACTACTGTGCTGGCTGAACGTAGATGGCCCGATTGGTCATCGAAAAAAATATGCGGTCTTAGCACACCCAATACCTTCCTCTTTTCGATACCACCCAGAAAAAACGCGTCATTGGCCATTACGCCCCAGCTTTTTAGCGTATTTAAAGCCCGTTCATGTGAAGGCGCATTGCGCGCTGTGACGATAGAAACACGGAATCGATTTTCGTAACTGGGATCGGCTCTTTTGCGTTGCTCTTCTGCAGCCTGAATCTTCCCCATCCGCACGAGAAACTCCTGCAAAGGGCCAGGATTGTGTGGTTGCATCACGTTTTTAACCTCATGGGCATGAAAGTTCGTAAGACCTTGGCGTTGCATCACCGCTTCGGACTCGTCCCCCGCCAATACCCCATCGAAGTCGAATGCAATACGCAGTGAGTTGTCCTGTTCGTCGTCGACGATCGTGGAGTCCAGCACCTGACCTGCAGGGTAGCGAGCCTTGATCGCGGCATCTACGTCCTCTTTGTTGGCAGATAGAAACAAGGCTATGTTCAATGCGGGAATGAATTCATAGGGCGAACGCCCCTGCATGAAAATAGCGCGAGTGATGCCCAGGCCGTAATGCTCGATGGTTTTCATCACGCGCAGTCCTGTGTCGGGATCATTTCTGGATAGTAGAACCACCTCCACCAATGGATCATTTTCGGGATCTGTGCTCAGGTCATTAAGTGATAGCAAGCGCCTGACGAATGAGAACGCAATACCTTTTGGCAAAGGAGTTGTCAGGTTTTCTTCCTGAAATTTTCGATAGTGTTGCTCACCTTGACTTCTGAAAACTGCGTCCGACTCGGACAGGTCGAATACGGCGCTAGATGCAACGCCGATGACTAGACGATTTTCTAGATCGTAGGGCATGAAATGTCCCTCTGAGTGATTGAGTACACGCGACCTTCCCTGTAGGTGTGATCCGGATGAAGCTTTAAGGTAGCGCACGACGGGGTATGTTTGAGTGCCTGTTTTTCTGTCCACAGTGAATCTCCCACTATTGACTACACTCGACGGGCGGGTATCGCTTTGGCTAATCCTAAACGTCACTTGAGCTGGCATTTGGACGACAGAGCATCTGAATGGACTTTTGATGAGGTCGGAATCAAATGCAAAGGCAAGGCGATTCGATTTTTCTTAGTGCTTCTGACTTGGTTGATCACCTTAACTGCCGGCACTTAACGAGCCTTGACTTAGCTGTGGCAAATGGCGAGCTAGAACGCCCTGCTATCTGGGACCCATTGCTGCAGATTCTTTGGGAGCGTGGCGCACGACATGAACAAGGCTTTGTCGAGCACCTACGATCCCAGGGTCTATACGTGACAATCATTGACGGTATCGGAGTTGATGACGAATCGGTTGAGCGCACAAGGAGCGCCATGCTCGCTGGGGATGAGATCATAGTACAAGGCGCGTTTCGCGCGAATGGTTGGGTGGGTCGCACGGATGTCCTCAAGCGAGTAGAGGCCGAGAGCAATCTTGGAGCATGGTCTTATGAGGTGATCGATACCAAGCTTGCTCGTGAGACGAAAGGTGGAACTGTCTTGCAGCTTTGCTTGTACGCCGATCTAGTCGGCACCATCCAAGGGGGTTGCCCGACACATAGCTATGTAGTTGCCCCATGGTCCGGGTATGAGCCACAGATGTATCGAATGGACGATTACGCAGCGTACTTCCGACGAGTCAAAAGCAGTCTTGTAGCTGCTATCGAGCACGCGGGGGAGGTGATCTATCCTGAACCGAAGGAGCATTGCGACATCTGTCGTTGGCAGAGTCGTTGCGACCGGAAACGTCGAGAGGATGACCATCTCTCGCTTGTGGCCGGGATTACCAAAGTCCATATCGATGAGTTAAGACGGCACGGCATAGAAACTATGACGGATCTAGCAGCGATGCCGGTTCCGCTTCCATGGAGACCCTCGCGCGGGGCGGTACATTCGTACGAGCGGGTACGAGAGCAGGCGCGCATTCAGGTCGAGGGACGCGAAGCAGGGAGCGTGCTTCACGAACTTTTACCTGTTACGGAGGGATTCGGTTTAGCGAGCTTACCCGAACCTTCAGTCGGGGATATCTTCTTCGATCTGGAGGGCGACCCATTTGCTGGGGAAGGCGGCCTTGAGTACTTGTTTGGTTATACTTTTATTGATGATAACAATGGCATCGCTTATACGGCTGACTGGGCGCTATCTCGTGAGGAGGAAAAACTGAATTTCGAGCGTTTCATCGATTTCGTCGTCGCTCGACAGGAGCAATACCCGGATCTGCACATTTACCATTTCGCACCCTATGAGCCGGCTGCTCTAAAACGGTTGATGGGGCGTCATGCAAGTCGTGAAGAAGAGATTGATGCTCTTCTGCGCTCTAAACGTTTTGTTGACCTTTACAGCGTGATACGAAATGGTCTGCGAGCGAGCGTGGAAAGTTACTCGATCAAAAAGCTTGAGCCCTTATACGATTTCAGCCGAGACACAGAACTTTCAGAAGCAAACAAGGCGCTTGCTAAGGTTCAAGCATGTCTTGAGCTGGGAGATTTAGCGTTCATCAATGATGTTGATCGTTCTGTTGTGACTGGATACAACCGAGATGATTGCGTATCTACATGGCGACTTCGGGACTGGCTAGAAATACAGCGCACCAACTTGATCAACGTTGGCAATATCATTCCTCGACCGGAAGTCCCTGGGAGCGTGCCAAGCGAGGCACTTGGTGAATGGCAAGAGAAGATCATTGGGCTTTTCGAGCGGTTGACGGACGGGGTTACTACTGATGCGGCGGAGCGCACGGCCGAGGAGCATGCTCGATGGATTCTCGCGCATTCGCTCGACTGGCACCGCAGAGAACAGAAGGCGCTTTGGTGGGAGTATTTCCGCCTTTCCGACCTTATGGCAGAAGATTTGCTCGACGAGCGAGCTGGACTTTCAGGTCTAACATTTGTGGGCGTGAATGGGGGAACCGCTAAGGCACCCATTCATCGCTACAGCTTCCCTCCTCAAGAAACGGAGATGCGCGGCAGTGAGGATTTGCACACTTTAGGAGGCAGGAAGCTAGGCAGCGTCGACGCAATTTCTCTGGATGAACGTTGGGTCGATATTAAGAAAAGAGGGGACAGTGCAAATATTCATCCTGAGGCAGTTTTTTCCCACACAGTTATTAATACGACTGTCCTCGCCAATGCACTTGTTCGCATCGGCGAACATGTCGTTGCTCATGGGATGGAGGGAGGCGGACCCTTTCAGGCCGCTCGTGATCTTCTGATGCGTCTGCCCCCTCGTATAGGAGATCAACCGATCCAGCATGAAGGTGAGCCTGCCCTAGATGCCGCACTCCGTGTTGCGGCACATATCGAAAGTGGACTGCTTCCAATTCAAGGGCCGCCAGGTGCCGGCAAGACGCACACAGGCTCACGTATGATCTGTTCTCTCGTGCAAGCCGGGAAGACTGTTGGAGTAACTGCCAATAGCCACAAGGTCATCCGCAACCTTCTCGATGGAGTTGTGAAGGCTTCTGAAGAAATGGGAATTGATGTTTGCTGCTTTCAAAAACCTTCGGAGATGGAACCAGATCAGCAGCGATTGCGATTTGTAAAAAGTAATGCTGATTTGCTAAACGCCATCGGCAGCAGAGCTAATGTGGCAGGAGGGACTGCTTGGCTGTGGGCGTCGCCTGATGCAGCGCACTCCGTAGATGTGCTGTTTATTGATGAAGCGGCGCAAATGGCGCTTGCAAATGTAATTGCTGTATCACAAGCGGCGAATAGCGTTGTGTTGCTAGGCGATCCGCAACAACTCGATCAGCCGATGCAGGGTAGTCATCCAGAAGGCACTGATGTTTCAGCTCTGCATCATATTCTTGGTGAAGAGCAGACGATTGCGTCTGACCGAGGACTTTTTCTTGCGGAGACATGGCGTCTTCATCCGGACATCTGCTCCTATACGTCCGAACTATTCTACGAGGGGCGTCTTCATCCTCGCCCAGGATTGGAGGCTCAAGCAATTCGCTCACCCGGACGCCTCAATGGTTCAGGCCTTCGCTATGTTGCAGTCGTTTCTGAAGGCAATCAGAGTTCATCGCCGGAAGAGGCTGATTGCGTTCGAACGCTCGTGGAGGAAATCCTTGCGACAGGCACTACCTGGATCGACAGGCATGGTGTTGAGCGACTGATATCGCTTCAAGATATATTAATCATTGCTCCCTATAATGCGCAGGTGTTCGAGCTGCAGGACCGCATTTCGGGCGCTCGGATCGGAACTGTCGACAAATTCCAAGGACAGGAAGCGCCGATCGTCATTTACTCGATGACAACATCAAGCTACGTCGATGCACCGCGTGGAATGGAGTTTCTCTACAGCCTAAACCGACTGAATGTCGCTACATCACGTGCAAAATGTGTTTGTGTACTCGTTGCATCGCCTACTTTGTTTGAGGCTCAATGCCGAACACCCCGCCAGATGCAACTCGCCAATGCTTTCTGCCGTTACGATGAACTTGCGACGAAAATATAGAAAAAGGAGTTAGTAATCCTGACGGCCGCTGCGTTTTCTGCTGCATCACCATGGCTCGTGATGATATGTACTCGCCAGGAGCGACATCGCGCACGCGGAGCTTGGGCTTCATTAAGTCGCAGGCTCGAAGCTTGCTGTCGATGGCCAGATCGAAGAGAGCCAGATATCTGCGTCGATGCCTGCCCCTGCGGTCCAGGACGAGGCGGCGAAATCAGACTTTGTCATGAGCGTTTATCCGAAAGGCGACAGTGAGGCACTATCCCCGCCGGTGCAGGGCGGATAAATACGCCGGCCGGAATACAGTTGTTAGACGCAATCATCGATCAACGGATGCGTTTGAACGATGCCATGCAAGGGTAGCCTGTCACCTATAAAATTTAGGGCTTCAAAAACAGTAATGCGATGAGGTTCGTGTTCCAATGCAGCAACTTAATATCGCTGTGCCTTATGACGAACGATGCATGCTCACACCAAGTGGTTGCGCTGTGGTGTGGCCGTTTCTGAATGCAAAGAAAGGCGATGGCCCCTATGAGCTATTTCTGGACACCAATGCCCTGAGTAAAGTGGATTGGGCGCGCCAGCTGCCGCAGCACGTCCGAGACCAGTCCATTCTGAATCCGTTGCCGGCGCTGATGGAACAGTGGTTTTCCAATCCAGAGTTTCGCGCTGACCCAATTACCCGAATAGACGCGATGACCCAAACCTTGTGCGATTTTGGCTTTAACTTTCGAGCGAATTTCGCCGAGCAACAAGTGGCCCTTTTACGCAGGAATGAAGCGGCACTGAAGACGCAGTTCAGCCTCATTTTTCCCTATGTGGTGATCATGAAATCATTGCTGTCGAGGAAGATGCCGGTGGATACGGCGCTGGCGGAGCTTGATCGAATTGGCCAGGCTGATATTCCGCGCTTCACTTCCAGCCTTATGTTGACTGCCTTAGGGGTTGTGCTGAAAAGTAAGCAGGCGCTCAAACTCGACGGGGATACGAAGCCTGCATACTCGTATCTGGATTCCTTCCTGGCTTTCCAGTCGGGACAAAAGGTTGAGGGCAGCCACATCACAGTGCCGTACCTGCGCAACCGGGCGGGGGATTTGAATCTATGGTTGATACTGCCGACGCTACGCCAGCAGGGTTATTCATTTATTGGCACACCTGCAGTGGTCACGGGCGATAAAGCACTGCACCGATTGATCCTGCGCGTACTGCCACCGCTGCTGCATGTCAGTCAGTAAACGTGCTTTTCCATCTTTCCGGAGGGATTGGATGAGGCCCAATGCACGAAAATTCTCCAGACTGTACAGACCGTTGGGATAAGAGGCGAGATGACCACGGAGCAGCGCCGGCAGCGAGTGGCGGCGTTGTTCGAGTTGGCCAAGGATTTTTGTGCCAACGCTGAAGAGCGTGCGGCCGTAGACGAAAGTTGGCAGGAATGGTGCCTGCCGGGGCTTGGGTTGGATATCCGATTGGACTGAACTGCCAGCGCCGGTCCTGATTGCTCAGGACCGGCATTAGTTTGGTGAATTACGCGTCGGCCGATATCACGGCAGTGCCACCGACGACTTCATCAGAGAGTCACGACTCGATCAACTCCCGCACCCGCGCCATCAAGGTGCCGAGTTGTGGAAGTGACTTGAGGATGGCCTGCATCAACGCGCTGTCACTGCCGCGAAAGCCATAAATGGCCTGTTTGATATCGCCCACCCCGTAGTCACGCCCTGTCGACATGATGCTCTCGACGTCCTTTTATCCATCGGTGTTGCGTTTATCAGTATAAGGCGTGGTCCGCGCACACTGTGGTTCTACTAAATCGATATTAGAGGGGGAGCCTGCCCATCAGAGCAATGGATAGGCCAATCCTACGCTGTACCTAGCGCAAGCTGCGGAAGGCTACGCGCAGTTCCATGGAGGTGCCGCTTATGGCCGTTTTCTGCGGGTCGCGATTACAGGCAACAATCGGCCAGCAACGGCCAGTCTGCCCGATAAATAAACACCCTCCACTTTCCACCTTTTCCGTTGGAGACATGCCTACAGAGGCAAGGTACGAGGCGCTTTACGTACCAATGCGGTGTGCCTAGCAGTCCTGTTCTGGCGTGGGTTAGAGTGTGTCTACTCCAAGGAGCTGCGTAGTCTCGGCAATCACCGCTACATCATGTAAAGGGAGAAAAAACGTTGAAGTGGATCAGTGCGCTTGAACTAGGGCAGTGGGCCGACACCCTCCAAGGCAGGGATAAGATGCCCGAGCTGGTGGCGGACTTGATCTGGGCCACAGCCACTAGGGTGCGCCGGCTTCGATTTTTATACGGTGACATGGGGCAGGTTCGAGGCTTCGATGGCTATCTCGACGTTGATGCAACATCCCCGTTCGTGCCAGACGGAAAGTCAGTTTGGGAGTTCGGCACCAACGGAGCCGGCAAAACTAAGGCCGAAGATGACTACAGCAAGCGCACCAAGGAAGTCACTGCTGAAGATCGTGCTGAGCACACTTTGGTCATCGTCTCGCCCAGAACGTGGAACACGCCCAAGGTAAAAATTGAAGACTGGCTTGATGAAAAGAACGAACTGGGTGAGTGGAAGCGTGTCGTCTACCTCGATGGTCCGCTGCTAGAGGATTGGCTTGCGCAGAGCCCAGCAGTTGCCTCGCGTTGGGCGCGGCATGCATTCAAACGCGCGCCCCAACACGGCGTGCTCAGCACCGATGAGTTCTGGGAGTCTTTTTCCCGCCGCTTTGAGCCTGCGCTGGTTGAAGACGTTCTGCTCGCCGGCCGCGAATCCCAAGCCGAAGACTTGCTGCGAAATTTGACCCAGGGGAGTGGGCGACTGGCATTCGCCGCCGATACTACCGATGAGGTTATTGCCTTCGCGGTCGCTGCGATACGCAAGGCGCCCGAGACAGTGCGCAAGCCGCTGGAAGCACGGACCTTGATCGTTGAGACTGAGGAGGCTGCTCGGCATCTGGTTAATACGAGCACCCTTATCTACTTGCCCCGACTCGCCGCACGCAGCTGCGTAGGATTACTGAAGACTTCGGGGCCAACAGTGATAAGCGCCGGGGCTGAGGACAAGAAGATCGATCATGTCGACTTGGTACGACCGACCAACGCTCAGCTTGGCAAAGCATTCACCTACATGGGTATGTCTGAAAGCGAAGGATATGAGACTGCCCGCACCTGTGGTCGGAGCCTGGCGGTATTGGCTCGACAGAAGCCAAGTGGTACCGCTGAGTTGCCGAGGTGGGTCGGCGATGCTGACGCTTTGATACCGGCCATGTTGGCGGGAGCATGGATCTGCAACGTAGAACATGATCAACAAATCCTCAGTTCGCTCAGCCAGAAACCTTATGATGAAACCGAGGACGACCTGCTCAAATTCCTCATCATGCAGGATTCGCCCATCGAGCGGATAGAAAGTTTGTGGGCGACGAAAGCCCCCGTCGATGCGTTTCTGCACCTCGCTCCTCGCGTTGGGCGCAGGCACCTGGAGCAGTTCAAAGCGGCTCTGATCGCTGTCTTCCAGACGGCTGTGGCGTCTCATAAACCACCCACAGCAGACCAACCTTTCGTGCTGCGCAGCAAGCGTGACCAGGAAACCTCGCACAGTGAACAGCTTAGAAACGGATTGATGACGACACTGCTACATATGGCCGTACTTCATAAGCATGCGGGTTTCACCGTTGCGGGTGGTGATCCGCAAGTTTTCGTAGACGACTTGGTGAGATCGATTCCTGGCCTGTCGAGCGACTCCACATTGATGGCAAGTCTGAGCCAGAATCTTTCGTTGCTTGCGGAGGCGTCCCCCAGGTCTTTTCTAGAAGCCCTTGAGCGTCAGCTTGAGGGCGCCTCGCCGAGCATTTTGTCCATTTTCGACGAGCACCCCGGAATGCTCACTCCCGTAACATACCATTGCGGGTTGTTGTGGGCGCTAGAAGTGATCGCCTGGGATGCCAGCTACTTCGAGCGGGCCGTGCTATGCCTTGCCAAGCTTGCGGCGATCGACCCGGGCGGCAAGTTAAGCAACCGGCCCATCAACAGCCTGCGCGCTATATTCCTCTCCTGGGTGCCATGCACTTCTGTGAATACAAAGCGTCGGTTGGCCGCTCTGCAATCCACCGTGAAGGCCGTCCCGAGCATTGCTTGGCCGCTCCTCGCCTGCTTGCTTCCCAGTTCAGGAGATACGAGCTCGCCAACCGAAAAGCCAAAATTTAGGGATTACGAACAGGATCACGGTGAAACCCTGACATATGGTTTGGTCTGGGAGAGCGAGGCAAAAATCATCGCGCTGGCGGTCGACGCAGCAGGCTCGACGCCAGAGCGCTGGATCACGTTGATTAACGCACTGGATCATTTCCAGGAGGATACTTTCGAGGCTACCGTCGAACGGCTCAGTGAGGTGCTCAGCGTCGTTGACGCTGATGACCGAACGCAAATCTGGAAAGCCTTGAACGTGCAGGTCAAGCATCACCAGAAGTATTCGAGCGCGGATTGGGCGATGTCGAAGGAGCGGGCTGAACGCTTGGTGCCGCTAATCAACCAGTACGCGCCCGAAACGCTGGTAGAAAACCATACCTGGTTATTCGATGATTGGACGCCACCTGTGGAAGGCATGGACGACGAAGGCGCCGATTTTTCCCTGCTCATTGAAAATGCCCGTTTGCAGGCCATGAAGGCAGTGTACGAGGCGCTCGGCGTTCAGGGCGTCCTGCAACTGGCGGGCCGCGCTAAGATTCCGCACTTCGTGATTTACTCCGCGTTGCGCCTTGAACTTTCCTACGAGGAACGCCTTACGTTGTTCATAGGCCTGCTCGCGAGTAGCGTGCAGGAGCTAGAGCTCGCAGCTGGAGGAGTCATGGCAGACGGGATCGCACGCTTCGAGGAGAGATGGAAAGAGGAGGCGCGTTCTGCGCTTCTAGGCAGTGGCCTGACTGTTGACCGTGTAGCGAGTGTGATCGAGCGTATCCCTGAAAATAAGCAGACATGGCTGTACGTCGAGACCTTCGGAAATGAAGTGGCGCGAGCCTATTGGACCTTAAAATCGCCATATCCCCTCGAAGTTAGCGCCGATGAGCTGCTCTATGCAGTGGGCAAATACCGAGAAGTCGGACGTCCTGTCGCCGCCTTGAGCGCCGTATCCCGTCGACTTGGTGAGATTCCGACACAGGACGTCTTGTCACTGTTGATGGATGGAGTTGCAGAGCAAAACGCCAAGCCTGGCGCTCATCTGGCCACCAGTTTCTTCGACATTGAAAAGGTCATCAGGGCGTTGGCCGAGCGATCGGACACGACGGTGGAGCAAATGGCGAGCCTAGAGTTTGCCTACCTCCCTCTGCTGCGCGATGAGCCCAAAGCCTTACATCGAATGCTGCTTGAGCAGCCGAGCTTTTTCATGGAGCTGGTGTGTCTGGTATTCAGAGCCAAGGGGGCAGAGGCGGTGGAAGCCTCTGAATCGCAGAAGGGGCGCGCCACTAATGCATACCAATTGCTGAAAAGCTTGAAGTCCTTGCCAGGACAGACGGATCAAGAGGTCAATCTGGATACATTGCTGGCGTGGTGCCTCGAGCTCCGGCGCCTTGCAGCAGAAAATAATCGGCAGGACATTACTGATCAGTTGATCGGCCAAGTATTGGCCCATGCCCCAATGAGTCTTAAGGATGGCGCCTGGCCTCACGAAGCCGTTCGGCATGTCATAGAGACACTCGCTTCTTCGCAGGTAGAGCTCGGGATTCGCATCGAAAGGGTCAACATGCGAGGCGTGTTCTGCAAATCACTCGGAGAGGGTGGCGACCAGGAGCGGGCTTTCGCTCAACAAGCACAGGAATGGGCGCAGGCGTCATTGGATTTCGTACGTACCCACGCAATGCTCGAGCTTATCGCTCGGAAGTGGCTGGAAGATGCTGAACGTGCAGACACGGAGGCAAAGCAGGACGCGATGCGTCATTGATCCCGACGCTAGGATCGAAAAGGGGGCAGTTATTTGTTCCTCTCTCAGGACATTGCTTGCTGAGCAGTAGATCACCTAACGGAGAATGTGAAGTACTAAGCATGTCTCGCTGCTCATCGGGCAACAAAAGTTCGCGGGTCGGTCAAGTGGCTGGTTGTGGCCGCACTCGTAAGCCTACAGGTTTGTTCTGACCCGCTTATGGTGAATGTCGTCGTTTTGGAATGCTCTTTAGCAAAGGTGGCCGGTTACTGCCTCTCGTGAGGATTAGACATCCACTCAAGCCTGACCTTCGCCAAAGGCAGCAATCGGCCAGGAGTAGACGCTGGAAATATCGAAGATACGCCCAAGTGTTCATCGTTTGCGTCGACAGATTCAACTTACCCCGCATCGCCAGGGACGCTGCCGGGTTACAAGCCCTAGGTGTTACTTTTAAGCATGAGCCATCGGCGGAAACTTGGTCATTGTCCATATTCCTGCTTCTATTTGGGGAGGTTTACCCGTTCGAGCTTCTCGATGGGGCGCGAGAGAAGGGAAATTTATGAGTTTGGATGAAAGCGCCGAGCCCCAGGCAGGTGATGCAGAGATCTTGGTGACGGTTGAGAACTTCGAGTCTATTGATCTCGATGCTGCGCTCGACGGGGTGGATACGGTCGAAGGGTACACAATATTTTCGCCCCTATTTCAGGCTGCAACTGATGCTGACGCCCGAGGAGAGCACGGCACTGGCTACGCATACCGACTGCTCGCGACCCTCGCCGGCTTCTGCTTCAGAGTACAAGACCCAGCGACTATTTTCGGCCCTATGGTTCAGAATTCCGTGGTGCGGACCACCACTGCGAGCGATGTTTCAACTGAGCAGAATCAAGTGTTGGCTAAGGTCGCCCATTCACTTTCACATCCGGCGTTACGAGCTAGGGTGGCAGACGTGGTCTGGTACAACGATCGAAAGCAGTGGCGAATGGCCGAAGTCGCCGTAGAAGCTTATTGCGAGGTCATTGAAAAACGTTTGTCGGGCGTATACCGGAACAGCTACCTGGAAGAAGATTGGGTGGATCAGCATCTACTCGACTTCATCGAGCGTGCACTGCATATTCTTGCGGGTACCGGTAAACGATCTCGAATCCCCGCGAGAGTCAAAGCATGTGTCCATGAGCTTTATAGTCGTGCTAAAGGACATTCGCATTTTGTATCTTTCATTCGAATCGCTCGCTTGGCGCAGAGCTACGATTTAACGACCTGGGAAACCATTGCAGAGGATGCGGAGCGTCTGGCGTCATCTCTTGACGATGACGCATACCCAATGGCAGTTAAAGGCCTTTGGGATTTAGCGGCGGACGCACAAGGGAAACGGAATAATTTGGAGGCGCAACGTCGTTGTAAAGATGCGTCCATTGAGCAAACCCTTCGAATGCGTGATCAGGTCCATTCGCCGATGGCTAAAGCCTCATGGACTTTGGACGTTATCGGTGAGTTGCGGGCAATAGGTGGGCACCGAGATCGGATCAAGGCTCTTCGGCTCGAGCTGGTGGAGCTACAAGATCAAGCGCTAGATGAACTTGCGTGTTTCATCGTCCCGATGGATCTCAGTGAGGAGCGAAAGGGGACGGTTGAGCTTTTCGAAGGGCTGACGCTACCGGACATTTTTTACCAGTTAGCGGCTTGGTGGCGACCGGTGCCGATCGCGGATCTGCGAGCGACCGCTCTGCGGAGCAGGGATGAGTTCCTTTTCAGTTCTATGTCGAACAGTTACATCGATAGAAAAGGTAGAGTTTCTGCTTCCTCTCCTAGTGATGGGCATGCCAGCGAAGAGCCGGACGAAGAGTGGTTTAAAGCTCAATGGCTGCGTGAGTTGGACCTACGACGGCATATCGCCGTCGCGTCTGCGATTGAACCGGCGTTACGAACTACAACACAGCGTTTTCCGATCGAGGAGCGACATTTTCCCCCAATAGTTGCCGCCAGCCCCTTCGTACCTCAAGGACATGCAGAGGTTTTCGCTCTTGGATTTGCACGCTTGTTCCAAGGTGACTATTGCTCCGCGGCGTTTCTACTAATCCCACAGCTCGAAAATTCTATCCGCTACGTCATGACAAATGCCGGAAAAGAATCTTCCAAGATCAAACCCGATCTGTTGGAGGAAGACAGGTCGTTGAGTGGTTTACTGCAGAATATGCGCCCTGAGATGGATGAAGTATTTGGGGCAGATCTGGTGAATGAGATCGAGCTGCTCTTCCACCACAAGGGGGGGCCCAATTTGCGCCATCAGCTGGCGCACGGAAAACTCACGATCGGAGACTGCTATCACCATTCAGCCATCTATGGTTGTTGGTTGATCTATTGGCTGACTTGCAAGCCGCTATTGCGGAACTGGAAGCAACATATCGCGCCTCTAATTGAAGCTGCCGCTCACTGATCTGAAACGTCAGTTCGCCCGTTGAGGCCCATTCAAACTTGGGGCTTCGCAGGGACATGAAATTAGGCTCCTATGGAGCACCTGGGCGGCGTTTTGGAGTAAGCGGTGATGGGGGCGGGCGTTTGTCTAATCGCTCCACGAGTCGCACGGCTGCTCAGCAATGAGCGCCCGGGGCTGGTTGTGGGCCTTGCGGATGTCCGTCTGGGATTTGCGCGGCCAGGTTCCGCAGGCGTAATCTTTGTTTTGATTGCCCCAGCGATAACGATAGAAAAAGCTGACTGACACGCCGTCCTTACGGACTGAGATTCGACCGGCGAGATTGACATCCTGCCGGAGGATCCGGCCGGCATGATTGACGGTCAGCGACTCAAGTTCTTTGATGGTGATTTTGGCCATGAAATGGACTCCCCTTACTTTTACCCCCACAAAAACGTCGGCTCTTGATGGACGTTACTGGACTCTCGTAGAGCAGAACACCGCTGGAGCTCAAGTAAATACGAGCTCAGAAAAATCCAGAGTGAAATTTCGGAATCTTTCAAGAAGTATGAAAAAGAAGATGGGGTGCTAGGGGTCGAGTGTTCGAATCACTCCGTCCCGACCATAACTCCTGAGTGAAATCAGACACAAAAGCCGATCAGATGGATCGGCTTTTTTGTACCCGCGCGAAACTACACGGTAGTTTCTTAATAAGATCTGGATCCGCTCCGGCCAAGCGATCTTTGCTGAATCCTTCAAATTCAATTCCGACTATGCGTAGTAAAGGTTCAGCGCAATCAGCTCAAACACAGCCACAAATACGCAGAACGCAACGAATCTTCGGGTAAACACCCGGCGAGGCTTTTCATAGCCTTGATAGTTACTGAATGCGCTGCAAAGGTTGCCCAGAAAATCAATAAAGTCCATCAGATCTGCATCCTCGCCTGCGTGCTTCATGCATCTTGCCAATTCCAATCTGGTTGAGATTTCTCATTGTCCTTACGATCGACCTCGGTAGTCGGCGTAGGACTCTACTTCACCCTCAGAGGAGTATCAGTGCGTTGCTCGGTGAGTAAGCCATGGAGAGGGTGACTAACTTTTCGCGATAGCGTCTACACCCCGGACATCAGAAGGTTATAAGGACATTACGTGCTACGGAAGCTCATTTTGCTATTCGTCTCGTCACAACTCACCGGCTGCGCATGGCTCGGGGCTGTGACCTATGGACGTTATGATTGCTACGACGGGCTTGAGGCTGAGTATCAGCTTGCGCAGTTTATCGGTCCTTTCGCACTTATCGACTTACCTTTTACCTTCGTGGCGGATACCGTTTCACTACCTTTTTGTTGGTACTGATGGCGAGGAATACCGTGTGTAGGTGGCCCTTTGTAGAGGGAACGTCCTCTGCAACCCCGTTTACGCAGCTCAGCATCAACAACTAATAAGGATATTAAGTGTTTCAAAAACTGATGTTACTGGTGTTGATTGCCAGCTCAAGCGGCTGTGCAGCAACGGCCATGCGGATGGATTATGACAAGCACCGATGTCCCTACATCGGTGTTCGGCTCGACTGGTGGTTGGTCGGTACATCCAAAGGCAAGTTGATTCCCTTTTTACTGATCGACGCGCCATTTTCATTGGTGGTCGATACCGTATTCTTCCCCTTCGAATATCAATACACCTGCAATTTCTGACTTGCGGGTAGTGCAACCCAAAGCAATGTAAAACTCCCTTAGAAAAGCCTTGGCACACGCCAAGGCTTTTTCGTTGCTGATGCGACCGCCGATAAAACTCAGGACGATCCAACCCTGCCGTCCCGCACCTGCATCAGTGCAAACCCCAAAAGATTCAGGCCTTTCCACAGATTCGGATCGTTCACATCTGCGTGATCTTGCGCGAGCCCAATTCCCCAAATGGCGTCAACCGGGCTCGCTTCGACAATGACCCGAGATCCAGTGCGCATCAGGTATTCGTTCAGTTCCGGGTTTTGGGAGAACTTGGCTTGGTTTGCCCGGACGACGATGTCGTATCGGTGTTGCAGCCAGCGTTGGTCGTTGAACCCGCGCACCTTGCGGCCGAGGGCTTTGGCGGCGTTCGGGGTCGGGGCCTGCAACACTTGTGCACGAATTTCCTGATCGTCGAACAAGGCTGCCTTCTCGGCCATCATGAAGTGTTCGGCTGTCGGGTAGCGTTGCCCCTCGACAACGAATTCGGCTTCGTACCACTGGCTGAAGCACGAAGCCGTGACGGCGTCTTTGCTTCGCTGGTGTCCCCAGAAAAAAGTGAAATCCAGAGGCTCTCCAGCGTTGAAGCGAGCGCGTAGATCTTCGAGAGGTTTAGAGTCGTGCAATGAGATTTCCTCGGTAACTGACTTTCGACGTTACAGTTGCTGTGCGTGTCAGGGCAATACGCAATATCGTCCAGACACTAATCCAGTGGGCCCAATACCTGGCGGTAGTGTTCTTCGCCTTGAGGCGTCTGCCGGGTCAGGCGGATTTCCAGGCCTTGGGGATTTTCTTTGCGGTTGCCGCTGAGTTGGCGCCACCCCATCTCCGGTTCCCAGACGCGCACTCGCAGGTCGCTGATTCTGTCGAGCACCACCACTGCCTGTTTCGGCGCAGGCAGCGGGTAGCGATCACGTGGCGTGGCGGCGGCGCGGTACAGGGTTTGATCTTTCAACCACCAGCGCACGCGCTGCAAGCCGTTCTGCGAGGTGGCTGCACTGCGGATCACGTCAAGACGAAAGCGCTGGTCGTCGGCGCTGCGCACGCTGATTGCCGCTGGCTGCTCGGATCGTTCGTCATCGTTGTTGTTCAACAGTGGTTCGCGCAGTTCGATGCTGGCGCGCAAGGCGATATCTCGTTCCAGTTGATGCAGCGTGCGCAGCAGTGCTTCGGTGTGTTCGGTGCTCGCCTGCAGGTGCGTGTCGGCGCGGGTCGCGCTGTCCAGACCGCGCCAGGCAATCAGGCTGACGATCGCCATGAGCAGGATCGCGACCATCACCTCGATCAGGGTAAAACCCTCTTGCCGGTTATTCATGGCTGGTTGGCCAAGGTCAACTTCCCCGTGGCTGAGCGTTGCACGGTGAGCGTGTTCTGGCCGTCCGAGAGTTGCAGTTGCATGGGGGAATCGAACCACTCGGCGTTCAGTATCAGCGGCTGCCTGGGTGTCACTCGCACCTTCAGCGATGGCGTTTCCCAGTGACGAGGGCGCAGTTGCGGATCGGCGAGGAAGTGATCGAAGCCGGGGCCTTGTTCATTGCGACGGCTGAAACGAAAGCCGTTTTTGTCCGCCAGCCAAGTGATCGGGCGGCCGTCGGCCAGGGCTTCGGCATGGGCGATTTGCAGCAACTGCATCAAGCGATTGGCGTCCTTGCGCAGCAGTTGCGCCGGGTCAGGCTTGATACTCAGGCTGACGGCAGCGCTGGCAATGCCGATGATGATCAACACCACCATCAATTCGATGAGGGTGAAGCCTGTTTGTCTGTCCTTGGTCATACCGCAACGTTCCTTCGTTGTGAATCCATCCTGGCGGATTCGAACCATCAATCCCGATAGAAAAGCGAATGTTGTCCTGTAGACTGCGACGCAGGACAACAGGGAGGTTGGGTCTTGGCATTTACTTTTCGCTTATCCGCAACGCAGCTTGTGCAATCGGCGGCGCTGATCGCTGCACTGGCAGGGGGACTGTTCTGGTCTGCGCTGTTGCTGACGCCGGCACAATCCCACGTTCCGGCGGTGGACCCCCAAGTGCTGCCGACGCGCGCCGACACAGCGGCTTTGCAGTGGTTTTCCAACCAGCCGGCACCGTTGGATATCAAAGTTTCCGGAGTGCTGGCAGGGGCGCACGCCGCGGTGGCAATTCTGAGTCTCAACGACGGTCCGCCGCGCAGTTTTCTGGTGGGTGATCGCTTGACCCAGGGTGTGCGCGTGATCGCCATTGAACAGGATGCGGTGGTCATTGAGCGTGGCGCAGAACAGAGCCGATTAAAAGTCAGCACGCTGCCAGACTCCCCGTCGCTGCCTCGGTTGACTCGACCCTGAGCGGTGTCATTGGCGCTTTTCCTGCGGTCGGCCGAGCAAGGTTTCGAGTCGCGCCAGGGGCGGTGCCTGACGTTCGCGATCGGAAACCAGCAGCGTCACGCGCAGCAGTCGTCCATCGGTGTTCGGGGTCACGCGTTGATCACAGCGCAGTTGCAGGCGACCTTGATCGCACTCGAAGGTTTTCATTCCCGGGGCAAAATCTTCCTCCAGACGCAATTCGGCGAGCCGGGTTTGTGCCGCCAGCAAAGCGATCGAGCGATCGCGCAACAGGCCATTGCTCTGGGTCATCAGACCCGCAACGCGAACGGCCGCAGACATGGCCACGGCGATGATTGCCAAGGCCACCAGAACCTCGATGAGGGTGAAACCTCGCTCCTTGCGCAACGCTTCCATGCTTGTCTCTGCGGTTGAAACCGGCCCGCAGAATAACACCCGTCCTTTGGCGAATGTGCAGAAAAACAGTGCGTTAATGATTGTTGTACGATGACTGGCTTTTGTTACACTGCGCGCCGAATGTAATCATGCCAAGGAAGGTTGAAATGGATTTCGCGCGCGTAAAATCTCAGTCCGCAGGGCGTCGAGGCCAGCAGGGTTTCACCCTGATCGAGATCATGGTGGTGGTAGTCATCCTCGGCATTCTGGCGGCGATGGTCGTGCCCAAGGTGCTCGACCGACCTGATCAGGCCCGAGCCACTGCGGCGAAACAAGACATCGCCGGCCTGATGCAGGCGCTCAAACTCTACCGCCTCGACCACGGCACTTATCCGACGCTGAATCAGGGGCTCAAGGTGTTGGTGGAGCGTCCGGCGGATGCGAAAAACAGCAACTGGCGCTCTTATCTGGAACGCTTGCCCAACGACCCGTGGGGTCGTCCTTACAACTATCTGAATCCTGGCGCGAACGGTGAGATCGACATCTTCTCGCTCGGCGCAGACGGCCAACCCGACGGCGACGGCGTCAATGCCGATATTGGTTCTTGGCAGCTCTGAGAGCGGCCATGAAATCATCGTCGCCACAGGCGCAGAAACAGCGCGGCATGGCCATTATCAGCGCCTTGCTTATTGCCGCTGTGGTCGCGGTGATCGCCGCTGGCATGCTCACCCGGCAGAGCGTCTTTACCCGTTCTCTTGAAGCAGAACAGTCCCGAGTGCAGGGCGCTGCCGCGCTGTTGGCGGGGCTGGAGCTCAGTCGGCAACTGCTCAGGGACACGCGTCAACAGGACGTGCTGACCCGGCTCGATCAACCTTGGGCGCAGCCTGTCAAAAGCCATTTGTTGAATGCGCCGGGGGGCGGTTTCGAGGGGCGTATCGAGGATCAGCAGGGCAAGTTCAATTTGCGCAATTTACTCAGCAATGAGCGCGTCGATGGCGGACAGTTGCGCAGCTTCGAACGCCTCTGCGAAATGATCGGAATCGATGCTGCCCTCAGCCGGCGCATCAGCCAGCGAGTCATCGCCTCCTACCCGAGAATGCCCGACCTGCAAGCCGCCGGGCAGGGTATGGCGCAGACGGGTTTCGACGGCGTCCGTGCGACGTCGCCGAGTGCGCGTCGAAGGCCTTTGCCGGCCACTCAGCCGATGTTACGCAGCCTTGATGATTTACGTGGCCTCGAAGGCATGAACGAGCAACTGCTTGGGCGCTTGAATCAGTATGTCAGCCTGATTCCGGCCAAGACCTGGGTCAACGGTAATACTGCCAGCGCCGAGGTGTTGGTGGCGGTGGTACCGGGTTTATCGCTAGCGCAGGCCCAGGCCGTGGTGGGAGAGCGCGATCGTGGCCAGTGGTTCATCAATCGTGGGGACTTCGTTAACCGTCTGCACTTGCCGCATCTGACCGTCGACGGACTGAACGTCGGCATTAGCAGCGATTGGTTTTTGCTGCGCGGACACGCGCGTCGTGACCAGCGCCGCGTCAGCCTGGTTGCGCTGCTGCATCGACCCGCCGACGACATGCCAAAAGTGGTCTGGTCGAGGCTCGGCGTATGACTCGCCTGCGAGTCGCCTTGCCGCCACTGGCGGGTTTGACCTCAGACTCTGAGGTTGAATTTGCGCGCCTGGATCGGCACGACCAGGTCAGTCAGACCGGTGTCAGTACGCTGTTGCTGATTGAACAGGAGTGGCCGTTACAGCCCGTCGAGTTTTTTCTGCATCCGGCGGACAGCGTACTGACCAGTTTGCAGTTGCCACCGCTGACGCCGGTGAAGATCGATGCGGCGGTGAAGTGTGCCGCGCAGGCGCTGATTCTGGGTGGCACTGAACAGATTTACGTTGCACACAGTGCACGTGAGGTCTCAGGACAAGTGTCGCTGGCGTGGCTCGCGCAGGCATCTCTGGATCGTTTCGGGCAGTTATTGACTCAGCACCGATTGAAGCTGCGAGGCCTTTACCCGGCGCCTTATGCGTTGCCGGTGCCAGCGCAGGGGCAGGTCAGCGCGTGTGTATTGGACGGGCAATTGCTGCTGCGCTTCAGCCGTGCGCAGGCTTCGGTAGAACCGTTGGCGCAGGAGCGTCTGGATGAACTCGTCACCAGTGGTCGCGGCTTGCAGTGGATCGGCGCGGATGCTCCTGCAACAGTCTTCGAACCACGACCTGCGGAGCAGCGCTGGTGTGGCGTTGCGCCGGGATGGGGGTTGCATGCAGGCATCGGCAAGGCTGCCGGACACACAATCGGTTGGGGCAGGGCAGCCTTCTGTTGTGCCTTGGCGATTGCGATCTGGGTGTCCGGGCTGAACCTTTATGCAGCCCGTGAAGTGACCCAGGGCGAGCAGCTCAAGGCGCAAATGAGCCAGCGGGTGAAGCAGGCTTTTCCAGAGTTACCGGTGATTCTCAATCCGTTGCAGCAGGCTCGCCAGCAACTGGCGGCTCGACACAATGGGGTGGCGGCCGACGCGAATCACGGGTTCGCCTACCTGGTGCAACATGCCGCGAGCGCGCTGCCGTTTATGGCGGGCAGCGTCCAGCGCATGACCTTTGAGCAGGGACGTTTGCAGTTGGAGTTGGCTGCCGATACAGCGCAGGCATCCGCCGATGGCGCATTACCGGGAGCGCTGACGCAGGCCGGGTTGGTCGCCAGACGCGAAGACAACGTGTGGATTTTCAGCCCGCAGGTTGAGCCGGCAGCAGTTGAGGACGATGCCGTCATGGACAGTGACGATGAATAATCTACTGGCGATCTATAGGGCTCGCTGGCTGCTGCTGCGTGCACAGATTCATCGGCATTGGGCGCCGCTGACCTTGCGCGAAAAACGCCTGGTCGCGGGCACCGCATTGATGTTGGGGGGCGTGCTGATCTGGCTGCTGTTCGTCCAGCCACCGCTGAAAAAGATTGAACATTGGCAGACCGAAACGCCGAAGTTGCGTGGCCAGACCGAAGCGCTGGATCTGTTGTTGCGCGAGGTGGCGACGGCGCCCATTGGGCAAAACTTCGAGCGGTCATTGCAGCAATCTCTCGATGGCAGCGGGCTGCTTGGTCGCTACCAATTGCAGGCAATTGGCACCGCTTGGCAGTTGACGTTCGAGGATGCGCCCGCTGATGCCGTCATCAGTTGGCTATTAATCCACCCCGTGCAGTTTTCACTTGAAGTGGTCGAGGCTCGTTTGCAGCGTGCAGACGCAGCCAAGGTCGACGATACGGCCGGCACTTTGTCAGGCACCGTTCGCATGGATCAGGCGCTGGGCGCTAAGGAAGCTTCATGAAGGGGTCAGGATCCAAACCGGCACGTCTGGCGTTGCCGATGCTGCTGATGGCGTTGAGCGCGTGCAGCAACACCAGCACACCACAGAATCAGCCGCCGTTGCTGGTCGACAGTGAACTCGGGCGGCCGCTGGCCAACACCCAGCGCAGCGGCGACGCGGTGCTCGACCGCGAGCGGGCACAGGCGCAAGCGCGACCTGTGCCGAAGCAATTGCACAACATCAGCAAAAGTGCGCGCAGTGGGGCGGCGGCTTCGGGCATCGCGTTGCCGAGCAATCCGTTGGGTGACCAACCGGTGACACTGAATTTTGTCGACGCCGATATTCAAGCGGTGGTGCGCGCGTTAGCGCGTTCGACCGGCCAACAGTTTTTGGTCGACCCTCGGGTCAAGGGCACGCTGACGCTGGTCTCGGAAGGTCAGGTGCCGGCGCGGCAGGCTTACGACATGTTGTTGGCGGCGCTGCGCATGCAGGGTTTCAGTGTGGTCGATGTGGGCGGTGTGGCGCAGGTGGTGCCGGAGGCGGATGCGAAACTGCTGGGTGGGCCGATCTACAGCGCCGATAAACCGGCGGGTAACGGCATGCTCACGCGCACGTTTCGCCTGCAATACGAGAACGCGGTGAACCTGATTCCGGTGCTGCGCCCGATCGTTTCGCCGAACAATCCGATCAACGCCTATCCGGGCAACAACACCATCGTTATCACCGATTACGCCGAGAACCTGACCCGCGTTGCGCAGTTGATCGCGAGCATTGATTCGCCGAGTGCGATCGACACGGATGTGGTGCAGATCCAGAACGGCATCGCTGCCGACATTGCGCCAATGGTGGCGGATTTGCTCGATGCTCCGGGCAATGATCCGACGCAGAAAATTGCGGTGATTGGAGATCCGCGTTCCAACACCATCATCATTCGCGCCGGCAGCCCGGAGCGCACGGAACTGGCGCGCAACCTGATCTACAAACTCGATAACGCGCAGAGCAATCCGAGCAATCTGCATGTGGTTTATCTGCGTAATGCGCAAGCGGCGAAACTGGCGCAGGCACTGCGTGGTTTGCTCACGGGCGAGAGCGACAGTGGCACCAGCGACAGTGCGCGTTCGGTGCTCAGTGCGATGGGCGCAAGTACCGGCGGCAGCGCTGGGCAGAATGGCCAAAGTGGCACGCAAAGCAGCGGCACTACATCGACCACCAACAGCAGCGGCAGCACGGGCGGCAGTTACGCGCAGGGCAGCAGTGGTAGCACAACCGGCAGCGGCGGTGCGCAGAGCAGCGAACAGAACGTCGCTTTCAGTGCCGGCGGTGTGACCATTCAGGCTGACGCGACCACCAACACCTTGCTGATTTCCGCGCCGGAGCCGTTGTATCGCAACTTGCGCGAAGTCATCGATCTGCTCGACCAGCGCCGCGCGCAAGTGGTGATCGAAAGCCTGATTGTCGAAGTCGGCGAGGACGATGCCAGCGAATTCGGCGTGCAATGGCAGACCGGTAATCTCGGCGGCAACGGCGTGATCGGTGGCGCTAATCTCGGTGGTTCGGGGATCAACGTCAACGGCAAGACCAGCATCGATGTACTGCCACAAGGTTTGAACCTGGGCTACGTCAACGGCACCGTCGATATCCCTGGCATCGGCAAGATTCTCGACCTGAAAGTGCTGGCCCGGGCGTTGAAGAGCAAGGGCGGCACCAACGTGCTGTCGACGCCGAACCTGCTGACGCTGGACAACGAAGCGGCGAGCATTTTTGTTGGGCAAACCATTCCGTTTGTCAGCGGCAGTTATGTCACGGGCGGTGGCGGCACCAGCAACAACCCGTTCCAGACCGTGACCCGTGAAGAGGTCGGTTTGAAGCTCAATGTGCGCCCGCAGATTTCCGAGGGTGGCACGGTCAAGCTCGATATCTATCAGGAGGTCAGCAGCATTGATGAGCGGGCTTCGGCCAGTGCCAATTCGGCGGGAATTGTCACCAACAAACGCGCGATCGACACCAGTATCTTGCTCGACGACGGGCAGATCATGGTGCTCGGCGGGTTGCTGCAGGACGGCTACAGCCAGAGCAATGACGCGGTGCCATGGCTGGGCAGTTTGCCGGGCATCGGCGCGCTGTTTCGTAACGAGCGCCGGGCGATCACCAAGACCAACCTGATGGTGTTCCTGCGCCCGTACATCATTCGCGACAGCGAAGCGGGGCGCAGCATCACTCTCAATCGCTATGACTTCATGCGCCGCGCTCAGGGTGGTTTGCAGCCGGAACGCAGCTGGGCGATGCCAGACATGCAGGCGCCGCAGTTGCCGACGGCAGCGCAGGGTGTGCCGGCGGTGTTACCGAGTTCCGGCCCACGCGCAACCATCAAAGCGGTGCCGATCCAATGACTCCGACATCGCCTCTTGATCTGGAAAACGGACCTGTAGGAGCTGCCGAAGGCTGCGATCTTTTGATCTTGCTCTTCGACGGACCCAAACGACCAAAGATCAAAAGATCGCAGCCTTCGGCAGCTCCTACAGGGATTGAGGAGGGCATGAGATGAGTGCACTTCCTTACGCCTGGGCCAAGGCGCAGCGGATTCTGTTGTGCGATGGCGTGCTGACCGTTTGCCCGTCAACGCCGGGCTGGTCGATCAGCGAGGCGCGGCGGCAGTTTGGCGCCACCACGATTCAGCGCGTGCGCGATGACGAACTCGATGGCTTGCTCGCCGCTGCCTATGCCGACACCGGCAGCGCGGCGGCGGTGGTTGGCGCGGCCGAGAATGAAGTCGATCTCGACCGCCTGATGCAGGACATGCCGGAAATCACCGATCTGCTCGACACCCAGGACGGCGCGCCGGTGATCCGCATGATCAACGCGCTGCTGACCCAAGCCGCGCGCGACGAGGCCAGTGACATCCACATCGAACCGTTCGAAACCCATTCGGTGGTGCGCTACCGCGTCGACGGCACCTTGCGTGACGTGGTCTCGCCGCGCAAGGCGTTGCACGGTGCGCTGGTGTCGCGGATCAAGATCATGGCCCAACTCGATATCGCCGAAAAACGCCTGCCGCAGGACGGTCGCATTGCCTTGCGGGTGGCCGGGCGGCCGATTGATATTCGTGTTTCAACGGTGCCGACCGGGCATGGTGAAAGAGTGGTGATGCGTCTGCTCGACAAACAGGCCGGGCGTCTGCATCTGGAAACCTTGGGCATGGACGCGCAGGTATTGGCCAAACTCGATCACCTGATCCGTCAGCCTCACGGCATCGTGCTGGTCACCGGCCCGACCGGCAGCGGCAAAACCACCAGCCTCTACGCCGCACTGGCGCGGCTCGATGCGAGCACCAGCAACATCCTCACCGTCGAAGACCCGGTGGAATACGACCTGCCGGGGATCAGCCAGATTCAGGTCAACGCCAAGATCGACATGACTTTTGCTTTGGCGCTGCGTGCAATCCTGCGGCAAGACCCGGACATCATCATGATCGGCGAAATCCGCGATCTCGAAACCGCACAAATCGCCGTGCAGGCCTCGCTCACCGGTCACCTGGTGCTCGCAACGTTGCACACCAACGACGCGGTGTCGGCGGTCAACCGCTTGATCGACATGGGCGTCGAACCGTTTCTGCTGGCCTCGTCGATGCTCGGCGTGCTCGCGCAACGCTTGGTGCGGCGCCTGTGCAATCAGTGCAAACAAGAAGACCCGGCAGCCCCCGGCACCTGGCGTCCGGTTGGCTGCCCAGCGTGCAATCAAACCGGCTACAGCGGCCGCACCGGCATCCATGAATTGTTCTGCATCGACGACGACATCCGTACCCTGATCCACCAAGGGGCAGGGGAGCAGGCCTTGCGCGCATCCGCCGCCAAAGCCGGGATGTTCAGTCTGCGCGAGGACGGCGAGCGCTGGATCCGCAGTGGCGCCACTGCGCCCGAAGAAATCCTTCGTGTGACACGGGACGCCTGATGAATCGCTATCGTTTTGAAGCCGCCGACGCGACCGGCAAGATCGAATCCGGGCACCTTGAGGCGGACAGCCAGGCTGCCGCGTTCACAACGTTACGCGGGCGCGGTTTGACCGCGTTGTCGGTGCACAAGGAAAGCAACGTCGCCCAGCACGGCGGTGGCGGACTGTTCAGCGCCAAGCTCTCGGACAACGATCTGGCCTGGGCCACGCGGCAACTGGCGAGTCTGTTGGGCGCGAGTCTACCGCTGGAAGCGGCGCTCAGTGCCACGGTCGAGCAGGCCGAGAAAAAACACATCGCCCATACGCTCAGTGCCGTTCGTGCGGATGTGCGCAGCGGCATGCGCCTGGCGGAATCGCTAGCGGCGCGACCACGGGACTTTCCCGAGATCTACCGCGCGTTGATTGCGGCCGGGGAGGAGTCCGGCGATCTGGCTCAGGTCATGGAACGGCTGGCGGATTACATCGAGGAGCGCAACAACCTGCGCGGCAAGATTCTCACCGCGTTTATCTATCCGGGTGTGGTCGGTCTGGTGTCGATAGGCATTGTGATTTTCCTGCTCAGTTATGTGGTGCCGCAAGTGGTCAGTGCGTTTTCCCAGGCGCGGCAGGATTTGCCGGGGCTGACCCTGGCGATGCTCAATGCCAGCGATTTCATCCGCAGTTGGGGTTGGCTGTGCGCCGGGATCATGGCTGGTGCGTTTTGGAGCTGGCGCCTGTATTTGCGTAATCCGGCGGCGCGCCTGAGTTGGCATCATCGGGTGCTGAAGTTGCCGTTGTTCGGGCGCTTCATCCTCGGCCTGAACACTGCGCGTTTCGCCTCGACCCTGGCGATTCTTGGCGGTGCCGGGGTGCCGTTGTTGCGTGCGCTGGAAGCGGCGCGGCAGACCTTGTCCAATGATCGCCTGAGCCTGAGCGTCACTGAGGCCACGGCCAAGGTGCGTGAAGGGGTCAACCTCGCCGCCGCGTTGCGCGTGGAGAATGTGTTCCCGCCGGTGCTGATTCACTTGATCGCCAGCGGTGAGAAAACCGGCTCGTTGCCACCGATGCTTGAGCGCGCGGCACAAACCCTGTCGCGTGATATCGAACGGCGGGCGATGGGCATGACCGCGCTGCTGGAGCCGCTGATGATCGTGGTGATGGGCGGGGTGGTGCTGGTGATTGTGATGGCCGTGCTGCTGCCGATCATTGAGATCAATCAACTGGTCCAGTAGCCGGTTTTGATGGTGTCTGATCGGGCCCCTTCGCGAGCAAGCTCGCTCCCACAGTGTTCGGTGGTGTGAAGTAACTGCATTAACAACATCAATCCCTGTGGGAGCGAGCCTGCTCGCGAAGGGGCCAGTTCGGGCAACAAAAAATCCAGATTTTTTGTCAGGACTTCACCCCCGCACCATCTTCAAGCAGACATGAAAAAGCCCTCGTTACCGAGGGCTTTTCATTAACGCGGTTACATCGACCAATCAGATCTTGCCAGCGCCAGCCTTGGCCTTAACGTCGGCCGCGACTTTGTCCGCGTTCAGTGGGGTGTAGCTGTAAGGCGGGGTCCAGCCGATGTTGGTGCCCCACTTGCAGGTCAGCAAGGTGCCATTGAGCGTAGAACCCTGATCAAGGTAGGTGCTGCCACCGTAGTCGCCGGCGATTTTGTCGCAGCCGCTGATGCCGGAGATTTCGAACGCGTTTTTCTCGGAGAAAATCTTCGAGTTTTTGCCGACACCGTGCGCGTAGCTGAACGGGTAGACCTTATGGCTGGTGCTGCCCACGTGATAGTTGTTGTACAGATGCACCTGGCCGAAGCGAACGCGTGGCGCGCGTGCGGAGATGTTTTCGAACAGGGTGTTGTGGATCGTGACCTTGAGCTTGCCATCATCGGTGGTGCGGCTGTCGCTGGAACCGATCAGGTTGTTCTTCTCGTGCGATTTGAACGCCGAGTAGGAAATGGTCACGTAGTTGGCACCGTTTTTCACGTCCAGTGCGCCGTCGTGGTGTTGCTTTGGACGACCGTTGGCGGTGCCGTTCTGGTCATCGGTGCGGCGGCCATCGGTGAAGGTGACATGGTCGACCCACACATTGTTGGCGCCTTCGATGGTCAGCCCGTCGTACTCGGAGTTCCAGTTGCCGGCGCTGCCGTCATTGGCGTCCCAGATCGGCTCGGGATCCCACGGGTTTTCGATGGTGATGTTGCGGATGATCACATCGTTTTCCTTGGCATAGAAGAAACCCTCGCGGATCTCCGCCGTGCTGCTCGTACCGACGATGGTCGTCTTGCCCGGGATATCCAGACGACCGCGCTTTTTCATATCGGCGGTCGTCGTATAAGCTTTGCCTTCGCTGATGTCGATAGGCCCGGTAATCTTGATGATGCGCCCGTTGGTGCCGACCGAAGCGCTGAGTGCGGTCTTCAGTTCGGCGGCGTTCTTCACGGTGTAGATGTTGTTGGCTGCCGCTCTGGAGCCACCCTTGGTGCCACCGTTTTGCGTGGCCCAGCCAGTCGTTGCAACATCCAGCCAGATATCGGCTGCTTGTGCGGGCAGGGTGGAAAACAGCAGGCTGCCGACGATGGCGCTGGCCAGTTTGCAGGCCGTGAAGGTTGTTGGTTTTGTCATGAGTAATCAGATCCTTGATTAACTTGAGTGTTTTACACGCGATGTCTCCACGTGTTTCTCGAGCGGACGTCCTTATCGCCAGTGCAGCGAATCGAACGTCCGCTGCATGAGAAATCCTATCATTGAACTGGTGCGTTGTCGTACAACTGAATGGGCTATGATGCGTAATTATTCGAAAATTCGAGATTTTTGTTGCTGATGGACAGATCCAACGCCACACCCAATGTTCGTCGCCGGCATCGCAGCCTGGCGGAGGACCTGGTCACCGAGCTGTCGCGACGCATTTGCAGCGGCGAACTCGCGCGCGCGACGAAGCTGCCGACTGAATCTCAGGTCATGGCCGAGCACGGCGTCAGTCGCACGGTCGTGCGTGAGGCGATATCGCGTCTGCAGGCAGCAGGCCTGGTGGAAACCCGTCACGGTATCGGCACCTTTGTTCAGGACATACCCAGCCCGAGCGGTTTTCGCATTGATCCGGACAACATCGTCACGCTTCAGGATGTCTTGGCGGTGCTTGAATTGCGCATCACTTTGGAGGTCGAGGCCGCTGGCCTGGCGTGTGCGCGGCGTACCGATGAACAGCTGCAATTGATGCGTGATTCGCTGGACGCCATCAATTCCCGCGCCGTCAGTGTCGACTACGCCGTGTCGGCGGATTTCCAGTTCCACCAGCAAATTGCGCTGGCCACCGGCAACCGCTATTTCACCGACATCATGCTGCACCTGGGCGCCAACATTCTTCCGCGCACACGCCTGCATTCCAAGCGCCTGGAAAATGACCGCAAGGAGCCCTATCTGGAGCGCCTCAGTCGCGAGCATGAAGACATTTACATTGCGATTGTCCGGCGTGATTCCGACGCCGCACGCGCAGCCATGCGTTTGCATCTGTCCAACAGCCGCGAGCGTCTGCGCCGTGCCTACGAAGCTGCAGACGCGGCGGCGTTGAACGTCTGAAGCCTCAGGCGCGGGCCTTGGGTTCGGGCAGGCCTTGAACGCCCGGGTTGAGGGCAAAGACTCCGCCCGCCAGTGGCTGATCGGCGAGGTCGATGCCTTGCGGGCGAATCGAGGTGACAAACAGAGTGTCGAGCCGAGGGCCGCCAAAGGCACACATCGTCGGTTTCTTCACCGGCACCGGCAGCGCGCGATCCAGTTTCCCCTGCGGGGTAAAGCGCAGCACCAAGCCGGCATCAATTGCGCAGATCCAGTAACAGCCATGTGAATCGACGGCGGCACCGTCCGGTCGACCGGGGTGGTCGTTCATGTCGACGAACAATCGGCGGTTGTGCGGCGTGCCGCTGTCGATGTCGTAATCGAAGGCCCAGATCAGTTGCCGGCTCGGGTGCGAGTCGGACAGGTACATGGTGCGGCCGTCGGGGCTGAACGCCAAGCCGTTGGGCACCACGAGTTCCTCCAGTTGCGGCGCCAGCACCGATACATCATTCGGGTTTTGCGCGTCGTAGCGATACAGCGCGCCGACCGCTTCGGCACCCATGGCGGTTGGCATCGAGCTGGCCCAGAAGCGTCCCTGACGATCGCAGCGACCATCATTGAAGCGCATGCGCGGGCGGGCGTGCTCGACGCCGGTGAGCTTTTCCGCAGCCAGACGTCCGTCAGCCTGCGGGCGCAGTTTGAACAGGCCACTTTCCTGCGCGCCCAGCCAATGTCCCGCTTCGCTGCGGGCGATACAGGCGAGCATTTCGTCCGCCTGCCAGCAGTCGGTCTGGCCGTCGAGCTGCCAGCGATGCAAGCGGCCGGCCGGAATATCCACCCAATACAAGGCATTTTCGTCGGCTTGCCAGACCGGGCTTTCACCGGTGGCGTTGCGCGCATCGACAATCAGTTCGGCATTCATGGTCGTGTCTGCGCCGGCGTTTCAAACGGACCAGCAGCGGTAAAGGCGCCGCCCTGATACAAGCGGTCGGGATGGTCGGCAGCGAGTGCCGGTTGTTGTTCGACCTGTGCGCGAAAGGCTTCGGAACTGTCCTGCGGCGCAAAGCCCAGGTGCGCGGCGTGCCGGTTGCTCCACCACTGATCACGGTTGGCGGACACCCCGTACACCACGCTGTGCCCGACATCGCTGGCCAGCAGTGCGCGGGCGATCAGGTGCTCAAGATCGGTATAGCTCAGCCAGGTCGCCAGCATGCGCAAGTTGCGCGGTTCGGGGAATGAGGAACCGATGCGCAGGCTCACTGTTTCGATGCCATAGCGGTGGAAATAGAAGGTTGCCAAGTCCTCGCCGTAAGCCTTCGACAAACCGTAATAACCGTCCGGGCGACGCGGCGAATGGGCGTCGATCTGTTCGTCCTGCGAGTAGAAACCGGTGACGTGGTTGGAGCTGGCGAACACGATGCGCTTGACCCCGTGCAGGCGCGCGGCCTCATAAACATGAAAGGTGCCGCGAATATTCGCCTCGAGAATTTCTTCGAAGGATCGCTCCACCGAGATCCCGCCCAAATGCACGATGGCATCGACGCCCTCGACCAGCGCGGCGACAGCGGCCTTGTCGCTCAGATTGCAGTTGATCACTTCGTCATGCGCGCCGCGGCTCGGCGTCATCGCACTGATGTCCGAGGCGCGGACGATGTCGGCGTGAACCTGCAGGGTTTCTCGCAGAATCTGGCCGAGCCCACCGGCGGCGCCGGTCAGCAGAATACGGTTGAAGGGTTTGGCCAGCGTGGTTTGTGTGGTCATGGTCGGGTCTTCCATTACGCGGTGGTGAAAGGGGGAGCGGCGGGGTGCCTGCCCGACAAGCGATGCGCGCTCGTCAGGCAAAAGCTGCGCGCGGCTTACATGAAGTTGTACTGCACGCCCAGACGCCAGCGAGCCTGGCGGTCGGGTGAGGTGGAGTCGACTTTGATGTCGCCGATTTCCATGAAGGGCGCCCATTGTTTGGTGAGCTTGTATTTGACGATCAGGTTCTGTTCGTAGTCGTTCTTCTTGTTGTCGTAGCGGATGTAGTCGGTCTTGAAATAGATGAACTGATATTCGTAGGCCCACTTGTTGGCGGGCGTGTAGCCGAGCCAGCCTTCGAAGCGGTGGGTGGTCTGGTCATCCTTGTAGTGATCGGGCATGTCTTTGTTGACCTGATCGCGATCGAGTTTGCGCAGGTCCAGGCGATAGCGCGTCGCTACGTAAAAGGCGTCGTCGATTTTGTAGTTGTACTTGAGGCCGAACTTGTAGGCGGTCGCATCCTTCGAGCTGTCCATCTGAAACGCCGGGGTCAGCGTCGACTGCGCGCTGAGCTTGTAGTTGTAGCTCACCGTGAACTCATGGCCGTTGTTGACCATGTTGTCGTAGGCGACATCTTTGCGGTCGCCGGCCGTGCGGTATTTCATCTCCGCCTCAAACCCCAGTCCACTGTCCAGGCGGTAGTTGAGCTTGATTCGATCGGCGTGGGCGCTGTCCTCCTCGGTGTACTGATGGCGGTAGTTGAGGCTGGCAGAGTCAGCGTGGGCAGAGAAGGGCAGGCCGAGGGCCGCGACAGTGACGAGCGTGCGTAGGGTGGTGTTCATACGGTCTTCTTTTTTGTTTTTGTTAGGGTCGTTTGACGAGTACTACAGGCACCGCGATGTTGCGTATGGCTCTCATTTGAGGCACAGATATAAGTTATCGTACGACAAGATGACTCGTCTATGTGATTTTGCTAGTTTAGAAACATGTTGATACATATATGCCCTGTGAATAGGGGTCTAAAGCAAGTCCTGTTATTCCGTAGTCATCTTTAAATATGGCGCTTTGCTGGACGTTTAGCCGCAAAGGCGTCGATTCGAAGAGGTGTTATTGGGTCTTTTCAAGTGTTGTACGATGACCTATGATCGGTCGCAACCGACGACACTCCTGTCACAAATCCAATAAGAAGGCTCAAGACGTCCATGAGAATCACAGCAGTCAACGTCCAGGTTTTTTCCTATCCCACCCGCCGCGCAGTCGACAGCGCCGGTCATGCTCATCCCGGTGATGTCAGTCAGGCGCAAATGGCGTTGCTGCGCATCCAGACCGAAGACGGCAAGGAGGGTTATGCCCTCGGTGCGCCGGAGCTGATTCGTCCTTATGTGCTGGATGGTTTTGTGCGCAAGGTGCTGGTCGGGCAGAACGCCTTTGATCGCGAAAAGATCTGGCATGACCTGGCGCACTGGCAGCGTGGCAGCGCCAGCCAGTTGACTGACCGCGCGCTGGCGTTGGTCGAGCAGGCGTTGTGGGATTGGGCGGGGCGCAAGCTCGGGGTGCCGGTGCACAAGTTGATCGGCGGTTTTCGCGACAAGGTGCCGGCGTACGGCTCAACCATGTGCGGCGATGAATTGCCTGAGGGCCTGGCGACGCCGGAAGACTATGGACGCTTTGCCGAAACGCTGGTCAAGCGCGGCTACAAGGCGATCAAATTGCACACCTGGATGCCGCCGGTCTCGTTCGCGCCAAGCCCGCGCATTGACGTCAAAGCCTGCGCGGCAGTGCGCGAAGCGGTGGGCCCGGACATCGCCTTGATGCTCGACGGTTATCACTGGTACAGCCGCACCGAAGCGCTGTACATCGGACGCGAACTGGAAAAACTCGACTTCGCCTGGTTCGAAGAACCGATGATGGAAGAGTCCGCCGAATCCTATGCCTGGCTGGCGGGGCAACTGGACATTCCGGTACTCGGCCCGGAAACCTTGTCCGGCAAACACCTGAGCCGGGCCAGTTGGGTCAAGCACGACGTTTGCGACATTCTGCGTGCCGGGGTCGCCGGGGTCGGCGGGATCGGACCTTGCCTGAAAGTCGCGCACATGGCCGAGTCGTTTGGCATGGATTGCGAAATCCATGGCAACGGCGCAGCCAACCTGACGGTGGTCGGCGCGATCAAGAACTGCACCTGGTACGAGCGCGGCTTGCTGCACCCGTATCTGGATTACGACGAGGTGCCGGCGTACCTCAAGCGCCTGGTCGATCCGATGGACAGCGACGGTTTTGTGCATTTGTCCGACCTGCCGGGTCTGGGCGAAGACATCGACTTCAACTTCATCGAGATGAACACGCTTAAAAGCTTCTGACGTGTACGCGGGCTGCCCGGTGCATGCCGGGCTGTCCGAGAGCCCTATAAATATAAGAAAGGCACTCTCGCTATGAACATTCTTCCTTCGCTGTGGGCGCGGGTTCTGGTGGCTACCCTGACGGTGACCGCGCTACCTGTCGTCCATGCCAAAACCCCGGCCGATCAATTGATCGTCGGCATGAGCATGATCAATCTGCTGTCCCTCGACCCGGCAGCCGCCACCGGCCTGGACGTGTCGGAGATCAATGCCAACCTCTATGACATGTTGCTGGTGCAAGACGTCGCTGCGCCGGATCAGCTGTTGCCGGCACTCGCCGAGCGCTGGCAAGTCAGCGACGACCGCAAGACCCTGACCTTCAATCTGCGCCAGGGCGTGCAATTTCAATCGGGCAACCCGTTGAGCGCCGAAGACGTCGCCTGGTCGTTGCAGCGCGTGCTCAAACTCAATCTCGCACTGGCGTCGACCTGGAAGGCTTACGGTTTTACTGCTGACAACGTCGAGCGTTCGATGCGCGCGACCGATGCCAATACCTTCGTCATTGAATTGCCGCGACCCACCGATCCGCAGTTGGTGCTCAACACGCTGGCGACCTCGCCAAGTGCCTTCATTCTTGACCGCAAAAAAGTCCTCGAACATCAGAAGAACAATGACCTGGGCGCCGCCTGGCTGGTGACGCACGCCGCCGGCAGTGGTGCCTTCGTGCTCAATGACTGGCGGGCCAACGACGTGATTCTGATGAGCCGTTTCGACGGTTACTGGGGTGGCCCGGCCAAGCTCAAGCGCATCGTCATGCGCAACATGACCGAGTCGCAGTCGTTGCGTCTGATGATCGAACGGGGCGACCTCGACATCGCCAAAGGCATGTCGGCGCCGGACATCCAGGCCTTGCAGAACAGCGACAAGGTCCGCACGCAAACCTTGCAACGCGGCACGTTGTATTACGTCGCACTGAGTGTGAAGCAGCCGATGTTCGCCGACGCGCGCGTGCGCAAGGCCGTGCGCTCGTTGATCGACTACCAGGGCATCAACCAGACTGTCATGCCGCACTACGGCGTGATCAATCAGCGGCCGATGCCGTTGGGACTGGCCGCGCGCCTGCCGGATCCCGGTTATCGACTGAATGTCGATGAGGCAAAAAAACTTCTCGCTGACGCCGGTTACCCGAACGGGTTCAAGACCAGTATTCGCGTGCTGGCCGAGCCGCCGTTCATCAACATCGCCTCCAATCTGCAATCGACGCTGGCGCAGGCCGGGATCGAAGCCAGCATCATCACCGGCACCGGTAACCAGATCTACGGCGCCATGCGTGAGCGTAGTTTCGACATCATCGTCGGCCGTGGCGGTGGCGGCGCCGAACGTCATCCTCATTCGAGCCTGCGCACGCTGGTGTACAACCCGGATAACCGTGACGAAGCCAAGCTGAGCAACTTCCAGGGCTGGCGCACTTCGTTCTACAGTCCCGAGTTGAATCAGTTGATCGAGAGTGCCGAAGTCGAGCCCGATGCGCAGAAACAACTGGCGCAGTATCAGGACATCCAGCAGCAACTCGATCAGCAAGTGGGCGCGATTCTGCCGGTCTCGCAGATGACCGACACGGTGTTGGTTTACGCCGATGTTGCCGATTTTCAAGGGCACACAGCCGCGACCACACGCTACAAAGACGTCTACAAAAAACGCTGAAATGCACGGATGAACTTCGCGTGCCGGGTGCACCGGTGACCGTTTTATCAGGAGCTGACTATGTTTGTTATGACTGCCTCTGCCATGGGAGCCCGCGCCTCCAATACCGCGCGGCGTGCCAGCACGGTACTGGTGACGTTGCTGGGCCTGCTGGCGCTGACGTTTATCATCGGTCGGGTCATGCCGCTCGATCCGGTGCTGGCGGTGGTCGGGCCGGACGCCGACAGTTCGACCTACGATCAGGTGTATCGGGCGATGGGGCTGGACAAACCGATCTGGACCCAGTTCGGCCTGTACCTCAATGACTTGCTGCACGGCAATTTCGGTAACGCGCTGTTGACCGGGCACCCGGTGCTCGATGACATCCGCCGAGTGTTCCCGGCCACCATCGAGCTGGCGACCCTGGCCATCCTCTTCGGTGTGCTGATCGGTTTGCCGCTGGGCGTCTGCGCGGCGAGCAATCAAGGGCGACTGGGCGATCATGTCGCGCGAGTGATTACCCTGTTCGGCTATTCCACACCGATTTTCTGGCTGGGCATGATGGGCTTGCTGGTGTTTTACGCCTGGCTCGGCTGGGCCGGGGGCGCCGGTCGCATCGACCTGGCGTACGACGGCATGGTGCCCGAAGTCACCGGGCTATTGCTGATCGATTCGAGCCTGGCAGGTGACTGGGAAGCCTTCGCCAGCGCCTTGCGCCACATCGTCTTGCCGGCGCTGATCCTCGGGCTGAACTCGGTGGCTTATATCAGTCGGATGACGCGCAGCTTCATGCTCGAGCAACTGTCCCAGGAATACATCATCACCGCTCGGGTCAAGGGTTTGTCGCGCCGCCAGGTGGTCTGGGGTCACGCCTTTCGCAACATCCTCGTGCAACTGCTGACAGTAGTGGCGCTGGCTTACGGCTCGCTGCTCGAAGGCGCGGTGCTGATCGAAACGGTCTTTGCCTGGCCGGGTTTCGGCCAGTACCTGACCAGCAGCCTGATGCTCGGCGACATGAATGCGGTGATGGGCTGTGTGCTGGTGATCGGTTTGATTTTTGTCGCGCTCAACCTGATCAGCGATGCCTTGTACAAGGTCTTCGACCCGCGCACCCGTTAACACGCTTGGCAGCAGCACTAAAAATTATAAAAAGAAGGATTTTTCAATGACGACTGCATTTACCAAACTGCACGCTGGCCTGTTGGCGGCGATCCTGGCGCTGGTGCCGATGACCCAGGCCAGCGCCAAGACGCCGGCCGATCAACTGATCGTCGGCATGAGCATGGTCAACCTGTTTTCCATCGATCCGGCCAACGCGCCAGGTCTCGACGCTTCCGGCGTCAATGCCAATCTTTATGACACTCTGGTCAAGCGAGATCAGGGCAATCCGGAACAGCATCTGCCGCAACTGGCCGAGCGCTGGACGATCAGCGACGACGGCAAGCAGATAACCTTTCATTTGCGTCAGGACGTCAAGTTTCACTCCGGCAATCCGCTGACCGCTGAAGATGTGGCCTGGTCGCTGTACCGGGTGATGAAACTCAATTTCGGTCTGGCCACGACCTGGAAAGCCTACGGTTATAACGTCGACAACATTCAGTCACTGATCCGCGCCAGCGATACCCACACGCTGGTCGTCGACTTGCCGCAAACCATGGACCCACTGTTATTGATCGACTCGCTGGCGATCTCGCCAAGCGCGGTGGTGATCGATCGCAAAACAGCGTTGGCGCATGAGAAAAACGCTGACCTCGGTGCTAACTGGCTGGTGACCAACGAGGCCGGCAGCGGACCGTTTGTGCTGAGCAAATGGACAGCGAACGACTCGCTGTTGCTGACCCGCTTCGACGGTTACTGGGGCGGTGCTGCCAAGCTCAAACGCGTGGTGGTGCGGCACATGACCGAATCGCAGTCGCTGCGCCTGATGCTGGAGCGCGGTGACCTCGATCTGGCGTATGGCATGGCCGCACCGGACATCCGCGCCATCGACGGTTCGGAAAAAATCCACGTACAGTCACTGCCGCGCGGCACCATGTATTACGTTGCGCTGAGCATGAAGCAACCCGAATTTGCCAATCCCAAAGTGCGCGAAGCGGTGCGCAACCTGATCGACTACAAGGGCCTCGACGAACAGGTGATGCCGTATTACGGCCAGCTGAATCAGCAGCCGATGCAACTCGGTCTGGCGGCGCGCCTGCCGGATCCGGGTTATCACATGGACGTCGCCAAGGCGAAAAAACTCCTCGCCGAAGCGGGTTATCCGGACGGCTTCAGCACGACCATTCGCACATTGTCAGAGCCGCCCTTCATCGACATCGCCGCGCGCCTGCAAGCGACGCTGGCCGAGGGCGGGATCAAGGCCAGCATCGTCAACGGCACTGGCAACCAGGTGTACGGCGCCATGCGCGCGCGCAACTTCGACATCATCGTTGCGCGCGGGGCCGAGCGCTATCCGCATCCGTATTTCAGCCTGCGCACGTTTGCCTACAACCCCAACAACAGCGATGACGCCGGCCTGCCGAATTTCCAGGGTTGGCGCGCGTCGTTTTTCAGTCCGCAGCTCAATAGCCTGATTGATCAGGCCGGGGTCGAACGCGATGCCGGCCAGCGCCTGAACCTGTATCACCAGGCGCAGAAAATCTACGACGAGCAGGTCGGCCCGATCATGATGATTTCGCAGATGACCGACACCGTGGTCAGCGCCGCCGACGTCAAGGGTTTCGCCGGTGACGATGCCGAGGCAACGCGCTATCTGGGTGTCTACAAACAACGCTGAACGCTGCCCGGTGCGTCGGCTTACGCGCCGGGTAATCCTGAATTCAATCCGAGAACATGCCCATGATTGCCAACATGTCTTCTACTGATTCGAGCGCCAAGCGGCGGTTGGATCGTACCCCCGGATCCAGCTTCGACGCCTTCTGCAAAAGTGCCCTGAAAGTCTTGCGGCACTTGTTGCGCAACCCGATGACCCTGGCCGGATTGCTGGTCGCGCTGGTGCTGGTGGTGGTGGCGCTGTTTGCACCGTGGATCGCCACCCATGATCCGGTGGCGCAGAACCTCGCCAATGCCCTGCAGGCGCCGGGCGCTGCCCACTGGTTCGGCACCGATGAATACGGCCGGGATATCTTCAGTCGGCTGGTCTACGGCTCGCGCATCACGCTGTACATCATCACCCTGGTGACCGTGATCGTCGGCCCGATCGGGCTGTTTATCGGCACCGTCTCCGGCTACTACGGCGGTGTTGTCGACACGGTGTTCATGCGCCTGACCGACATCTTCATCTCCTTTCCCAGCCTGGTGCTGGCGCTGGCATTTATCGCTGCGCTCGGTCCGGGCCTGGAACACGCGGTGGTAGCGATTGCGCTGACGTCGTGGCCGTCGATTGCGCGATTGGCGCGGGCGGAAACCCTGTCGTTGCGCAAGGCTGACTTCGTCGTGGCGGTCGAGCTGCAAGGGGCTTCGTCCACGCGAATCATCCTGCGGCACATCGTGCCGATGTGCATGTCGTCGGTGATCATCCGCCTGACCATGAACATGGCCGGGATCATCCTCACCGCAGCGGCACTGGGCTTTCTCGGCCTCGGTGCGCAGGCGCCGTCGCCGGAGTGGGGCGCGATGATTTCCACCGGGCGCCGCTACATGCTCGAGTGCTGGTGGCTGGTGGCTGTTCCGGGGGCCGCAATCATGTTGGTCAGCCTGGCTTTCAACCTGTTGGGCGACGGCCTGCGGGACATTCTTGATCCGCGCAGCGAGTAATCGGAGGCTGTATGTCTGCAATCAAATTGAACGTCGAAGGGCTCAATGTGCGCTTCGTCAATGCTCAGAAAGAAACCCACGCCGTGCGCGATGTGTCCTTCACCCTCGGGCGGGAAAAACTCGCCATCGTCGGTGAATCGGGCTCGGGCAAATCGACGGTCGGTCGCAGCTTGCTGAAGCTGCACCCGGCCAGCGCGCGGATCACCGCCAAGGCCATGCAGTTCGGTGAAGTCGATCTGCTGTCAGCCGGCGAAAAGGTCATGCAGAAGATTCGTGGCCAGCGCATTTCGATGATCATGCAGGACCCGAAATACTCGCTGAACCCGGTGGTCAAGGTTGGCGATCAGATTGCCGAGGCGTATCTGGCGCACCACAAGGCCAGCCGCAGCGAGGCCCGCGAGCGGGTGCTGGAAATGCTCGAGAAGGTCCATATCCGTGATCCGCAACGGGTCTACAACCTGTACCCGCATGAGGTTTCCGGTGGTATGGGTCAGCGCATCATGATCGCGATGATGGTCATCACTCGTCCACAGATGATCATCGCCGACGAGCCGACCTCGGCCCTTGATGTGTCGGTGCGTCAGCAAGTGCTCAACGTGCTGGAAGAACTGGTCGAACAGCAGGAAATGGGTCTGATTTTCGTCAGTCACGACCTCAACCTTGTGCGCAATTACTGCGACCGCGTGTTGGTGATGTACGCCGGCAGGGTGGTCGAATCGCTGGCCGCCGGTGACCTGCAACATGCACAACATCCCTATACCCGAGGCCTGATGGCGGCATTGCCGAGCATGGACAACCGTCGCGAACGGTTGCCGGTGTTGCAACGCGATCCACTGTGGCTGACTTGCTGAGGAATCGACCATGTCCATGATCCAAGCACACGCGCTGAACCTGAGTTTCGGCGCCGGCCCGGCCCTCAATCAGGTGCTGCACGACGTCAACCTCAGTGTCGCCGACGGCGAATCCTTCGGCCTGGTGGGGGAGTCCGGCTCCGGCAAGACCACCGTATTGCGCTGCCTGGCCGGGCAGTACCGGCACTGGACCGGCGAGTTGAGCATTGCCGGCGCGCCGTTGCAGCACAAGATTCCCAAGGAGCATTTCCGTCAGGTGCAGATGGTGTTCCAGGACCCTTACGGCTCGCTGCATCCGCGCCACACCGTCGACACGGCATTGCGTGAGCCGCTGATTATTCACGGCGTGCGCGACAAGGACGACCGGATCAACGAGATCCTGCTCAAGGTCGGTCTGAACGACAGTTACCGTTTTCGCTATCCGCACCAGTTGTCCGGTGGCCAGCGCCAGCGCGTGGCAATTGCCCGTGCGCTGATTCTCGAGCCACGCGTGTTGCTGCTCGATGAGCCGACCTCGGCGCTGGATGTCTCGGTGCAGGCGGAGATTCTCAATCTGCTGGCGGATTTGCGCCGGCGCGAGAAACTCACCTACCTGATGGTCACTCACGATCTCGGTGTGGTCACGCACCTGTGTGATCGGGTGGCGGTGATGCAGCAGGGCAAGATCGTCGAGTTGCTCGACAGTCAGGCGCTCAGCCAGGATCTGGCAAGCCACGCCTACACGCGGATGCTGGTGCAAGCCAGTCGTGATTTCAGCCAGGAATCGGTGCGCCAGCTCGCTGGTTGAACCGATCCATCAAGGAGCGCGACATGCCGCATTGCCTTATCGATTGCCCGCAAACCCTGGCCCAGCGTGTCGGCGCGCAAACCCTGCTCGCTACCGTGCATGACGCCCTCGATGCCTTCGGTCTGTTCAAGGCCGGCGACATCAAGGTGCGCCTCAATACGTTCGAGCACTACCGCTGCGGCGCGGGCGCGGACGATTTTGTCCACGTCGTCCTGTCGGTGTTGTCCGGGCGCAGTGCTGAACAGCGCCGGCGTCTGGCCTCGGCGACCGTGGCGGCGCTGGTCGCTTTATTGCCGGACGTCGAGTCGCTGTCGATGGAGGTTGTGGAAATGCCCCGCGAGACGTTCGTCAACCGCAGCCAATATCTGCAAGAAGCCGGATTGTCGGCCTGAACAAGGAGTGCTCATGCCTTATCGATATGTTGTTCCGACGCAGCGCAAACAGCCTTTGGCCTTGTCGCTGGCAGCCACGTTGACGCTGGTTTGCAGTGTGCCGTCGTGGGCGCTGGAGGCGCCGGCAAAATTGCAGGTGCCGACCCTGGCCTACGATGATCAGCAGATCATCCTGGTCTGGGAAAAGCCCGCCGATCACGCCGATATCAGCGACTACCGGGTCTACGCCAACGGTGTGTTGCTGGGCGGCAGCAACGCCAACAATGACCGTGTCTCGCCGGCCAAACCTTACATCGACCGCTTCTACGAACAGGATGTCGCCGGTTTTCATCATCGCATCGGCATTCACAGTTACACCGCGCAAGGCTTGAAAGCGGATACGGCCTATCGGTTCACCGTGCGTTCGGTGGGCACCGATGGCAAAGAGTCGGCCGACAGCCCGCCCGTTGTGCAGCGTACGAGCAAGGTCGCGGCCGTCTTCGATGTGAGGAAATATGGCGCCAAGGGTGACGGCAAAAGCCTCGATACCCTGGCGATCCAGAACGCCATCGACGCCTGCACCCCCGGCTGCAAAGTGTTGTTGCCCAGGGGCACCTACAAAAGCGGGGCGCTCTACCTGAAGAGCAACATCACCGTGGAAATCGCCGAGGGTGCAACGCTGTTGGGTTCCGAGCGTGCCGAAGACTATCCGTTGGCCGGCTACATCCAGTACCCGTATTCGAGCACCGTGCGCCCGGCGTCATTGATCAACGCCTTACCGCGTGATCCGCGTCAGCATCAGTCGTTCGAAAACATCCGCATCGTTGGCAAAGGCACTATTGACGGTAACGGCTGGAAGCGCCGCGCCGATGTCGTCGACGAGCGCGGTCAGCCATTGCCGTTCTACCTGCCCAGCGACAACACCCGCTACCAGCAGGACGGCATTCTGGCCAAGGCGCAAGTCGAGCAAGCGGTCGCGCGCGGCATGAACGTCAAGGATGCCTACGGGCAGATGCGCTCGTCGCTGATCACCCTGCGCAACGTAAAAAATGTGTTCTACGGCGGCTTCACCGTGGTGAACCCGGCCTTCCACGGAATCATGAACCTGGAAACCGAAAACGTAGTGCTGGCCAATACCACGCATAAAACCTACGACGCCAATAACGGCGACGGCATCGAATTCGCCAACAGCAAGGGCGCGATGGTCTTCAACAACTTCTTTGATACCGGCGATGACTGCGTCAATTTTGCTGCGGGCACCGGGGCTGATGCCGTGCAGCAAAAGCCGCAGGAAGATGCCTGGATCTTCAATAACTACTTCCGCAAGGGCCACGGCATGGTGGTTGCCGGCAGCCATACCGGCGCGTGGATTCAAAACATCCTCGCGGAAGACAATGTTTCCGATGGCACCGACGCCGGTCTGCGCATGAAAAGCACCAACTTCATGGGCGGCGGGGCGCGTAACGTGATCTTCCGCGACTCGGCAATCCGCAATACGCTCAAGCAGGCGTTCATTTTTACCCTCGACTATAACGATCCGAACGCCAAGCTGGATTACCAGCGCTCAACCATTCCCGGGCAATTCCGCGATATCCGCGTCGCCGACGTGAGCGTCGAAAATGCTCAAGGCAAGGCGATCGAGGTCAAGGGCGACAGTCAGCACAACGCCTGGCATCAGGGGTTGGTGTTCGAGCGCGTGCGCTTCAGTGGTCCGGCCCAGGCGCAGATCGACGGGCTGAAGGATTCGCTGTTCGACCATGTGTCGTTCAGCGGGCACGGCGCTGCCAACCCGTGGCAAATCACCGGGAGTGTCGGGCTGACGTTCAAGGATGTGCAGCCGCCACCCTTGTAGAACCTGATCAAGGTTTCGGCGATTTACCGAGGTCTTCCGAGTCGCTTGAAGTGGCTGCATCTTTTGCCGTTTCATGCGACTCGGCGCCGGAGTTCGAGCCCGACGCCTCTTCACCTTTCTTGTCGGCCTTGTCTGCGTTGGACTGAGCTTTGCCGGCCTGATTCACGCCGGGAAGCGCGGTCGGTGGCGCGGCAGACTCGTCAGCGGTCTTCGCGGCTGCCGAGGCGAAAAGCGGGCAGGCCGCGAGCAGGCCGGCCAGGGTGATTGCTGCAATTTTGCTGTTCATGATGGGCGTCTTCCGGTTCAAGCGGATGGTGATTCATTGGAAGCGCCCGGCAAGCAAAGGTGCCCGCTGCTGGACGGGCGGTCTGTCGCTAAAGTTCGCCTCACTTGGGCTCGATAATCTGGCCCCACTCGAGCCCGAATCGGCCGAGGTATTTCCTCAGTCGATCGGCATCATTGGGTTGTGCCTTGGCCTGGCGCGAAATTCCGAACAGTCGGCGGCCGGCATCGGACAAGCTGTCTGCCTGCCGGCATACCTCGATCACTGCCTTCAATTGCAAGCGGTCAAACAGATCCATGGTTTCGGCGTCCCCCGGCAACTCTCCTGAAATCGCCTGCGGTTGCGCCAAGCCCCAGGCATAACGCAGCCGGTCGATCTCTTCCTGCACCTGCGCCTCATCAATCCGTCCGCTGTCGGCCAGGGTCGCCATGCGCGTGATCGAGGCCGACAGTTCGCGGAAGTTGCCCAGCCACGCCGCCTCACGAGAGCTGGCGAACGCCAGATAACTGCGCCGGGCTTCCAGGTTGAAGCGCACCAGTTGCCCGTGTTCGCGGGCGTGACGTTCCAGCTCGAAATCAATGTTCGGTTCGATGTCCTCGCGGCGACCGGCGAGGCCGGGCAGGTCGAACGTCCACAGGTTGATGCGCGCGTACAAATCTTCGCGAAACATACCATCAGCGACTCGGCTGCGCAGGTCGCGGTGGGTGCCGGCGATGATCAGGAAATCGCTTTCGACTTCCTTGTCCGAGCCCAGCGGAAAGAAGCGTTTTTCTTCAATCGCCTTGAGCAGCATCGCCTGTTCGTCTGCGCCCAACTCGCCGATCTCATCGAGAAACAGCATGCCGCCATCGGCGGCGCGCAACAGGCCGTCGCGAGCATTCTGTGCGCCAGTGAAGGCGCCTTTGACATGGCCGAACAGCGCCGACATCGCGCCATCGCCACGCAAGGTGGCGCAGTTCACCTCGACAAAACGTCCCTGCATCTGATGGCGGCTGCGTTTGAGTTCGTAGATGCGTCGGGCGAGAAAGGATTTGCCGGCGCCGGTCGGACCGATCAGCAGCATCGGCGCCTTCGAGCGCACTGCCACGCGCTCGATCTGTTCTATCGAGCGGTTGAAAGCCGCGTTGCGTGTAGCGATGCCGGACTTCAAGAACTCCAGGCCTTCGAGGCGCTTGTTGGCGAAGCGCGAGGCGATGCGATCGTAGCGCGACAGGTCGAGATCGATCAGAGCGTGAGTGCCGATGGCGTGATCGCTGTCGCTGTTGCGCTTGGCCGGGGAGGTCTGGATCAGCCGCGCCGGCAGATAGCGCGCCTCGGTCAGCAGGAACCAGCAAATCTGCGCGACGTGGGTGCCGGTGGTGATGTGGACGAGGTAGTCCTCGCGCTCGGTGTCGAAATCGTAGGCGGTGGTGAAGTCGTGCAACGCACCGTAGACCTCTTCGAAATCCCACGGGTTGCGCAGTGCCATCGGGTGCAGGCGCACTTCGGTCTCCGGCGAAACCTGCTGGATGTCGGCGCGCACTCGCTCGGCGAGGCTGACGTCGCGGGCGTCGATGCCGTGAATCAGCTCGAGCCGGTTGATCAACACCTCTTGCTGTTGGCACAAGCCAACGCTGGGGCGCCAATGGCTCCAGCGATTGGCGCCTTTGCCGACGCGATCAAGGGTGGCACCGATAAAACCGATGGCGACGGTGTGCTTGTTTGGCATGTTTATCTCAAAAGATAAAAGACGATATCCAATGATAATTATTCGGCGAAGGGTTTGTCGTCAGTTCATTCGATGAAAAACAAACGAATAAATAAAAACTATATAAATCAATTAGATATGAATTTTTTTCGAAAGAGATCAAAAGCTGGCACAGCCGCTGCAATAGCTATCGCAACGAACAGGACAACACAGCGAGACGCCAAGATGGCCAACTCAAATCTCTTCAACACGCAATCGAATCACCTGCCGGCCTGCGATACTTTGAATGCCTCCGGTGCCAGCGCTTATGCCTACAGCCCGAAGCACCAACTGGCGCAATTGGCAGTCACCGGTTGCCTGAGCCAGACCTTTTACGCCTCCGCAGAAAGTCAGCTGGATCAAGTGCTGAAGCTGGTGGCCGAGCTGGACAGCCGCTTCGTGGCGAAAGCCGCGATCTACGCTCGCAAGAAAGGTCACATGAAAGACATGCCGGCATTGTTGCTGGCGGCATTGACCGCGCAGCGTTCAAGTCTGGTGCCAGAGGTTTTCGAGCAAGTGATCGATAGCGGCAAGATGCTGCGCAACTTTGTGCAGATCCTCCGTAGTGGTGCTACCGGACGTAAATCCCTTGGCTCGCAACCCAAGCGTCTGGTGCAGAACTGGCTGAACAGCGCGACCGAGCGGCAACTGCTGCAAGCGTCGATCGGCAATCAACCGTCGTTGGCGGACGTGGTGAAAATGGTTCACCCAAAACCTGCCGAAGCGTGGCGTGAAGCGTTTTTCGCTTGGTTGATCGGCAAACCGGTGGAGGCAAAGGCCTTGCCGGAGCTGACTCGCGATTTGCTGGCGTTTCGCAGCGGCGCGAGTGATGAAGTGCCGGCAGTGCCGTTTCAGTTGCTCGGCAACGAAACATTGAGCCAGTCACAATGGGCCCATCAAGCCCGCAACATGGGCTGGCAGGGACTGCGCATCAACCTCAACAGCCTGGCGCGGCACGGCGCGTTTGAAGTGCCGGGGTGCATCGACTATGTCGCGGCGCGATTGGCCGATCCACAGGAAGTGGCGAAGGCGCGGGTGTATCCGTACCAGTTGTTGTCGGCGTATCGGATGATTGGCGAAAACACCCCGGCAGCGATCCGCGACGCCTTGCAGGAGGCGCTGGAGTTGTCGCTGGCCAACGTGCCCAAGCTTGAGGGCGCGGTGGTGGTTTGCCCGGATGTGTCGGGTTCGATGGGCAGCCCGGTGACCGGTTATCGCCCTGGCGCGACTTCGCAGGTGCGCTGCATCGACGTGGCGGCGCTGGTCGCCGCAGCGGTCTTGCGCAAGCAGCCGGCTGCGCGGGTCATGCCGTTCGAGGTCAACGTGGTGGATATCCAGCTCAACCCGCGTGACAGTGTGATCAGCAACGCCGAGAAGCTCGCCGGGATTTTTGGCGGCGGCACCAACTGCTCGGCACCGCTGAAGAGGTTGGCGGACAGCAAGGCCAGGGTCGATACGTTGATCATGGTCTCGGACAACGAATCGTGGATCGATTCGCAGCGTCGCGGCGCCAGCGAGACGATGCGCCAATGGGAGCGGATCAAGAAGCTCAACCCACAGGCAAGGCTGGTGTGCATCGACATCCAGCCAGGCCCTGCAACACAGGCGGCGGATCGCGATGACATCTTGAATGTCGGCGGTTTCAGCGATGCGGTGTTCGACGTGATCGAGCAGTTCACCAGCGGCCAATACAGCGCGCAGCACTGGGTCGAGGCGATCGAAAGCGCGTCATGAATTGATTGATCACCGGCGCTGAATGCCGATGGGACTACATCCAAGACGTCTCATCAAGCCCTTGTCAGCGCCAGTGACGGCACGAATGCCTGATGGCTGTACATCCAAGGCCGGTTAAGTCCGGAGCGCGGCAACGCGCAACAGTCATCAACTTTTGTCGTGCCACCTTTTTTGCAGTTATTGGCAGCGAATGCGACAGGTACTCCATCGGAACGCGGGTTCGACTCCCGCCCCGGCAACGGGGGCTCAACTGGCAGAGCCACAGTGCCTGTGTTTTTGTCGCTGCAACTTATAGAACAACGCCGAATCATCGGCCAATGAATAAAGAATGAAGACATGAAAGAACACACTTACCAACTGCTCGAAGTCGCCAACGGCAAACCGATCAAACTCTGGACCGAAGGCGTCCCGGTGGAAAACGAGGCTCGGGAGCAGTTGATGAACACCGCGAAAATGCCGTTCATCTTCAAACATCTGGCGGTCATGCCGGACGTGCACCTGGGCAAGGGCTCGACCATCGGCAGCGTGATCCCGACCGTCGGCGCGATCATTCCGGCAGCGGTTGGCGTCGACATCGGCTGCGGCATGATCGCCGCGCGTACGTCGCTGACCGCCGCTGATTTGCCGGACAACCTGCTCGGTCTGCGCAGCGCCATCGAGCAAGCCGTGCCGCATGGCCGCAGTTCAAACCGGTCGCGACGCGACAAGGGCGCCTGGGATGAAATCCCGCAGCAAGCCGATCAGGCCTGGGCGGGGCTGCAGCCTCGGTTCAAATTGATCACCGACAAGTACCCGAAACTGGCCAACACCAACAACCGTGGGCACCTCGGTACGCTCGGCAGCGGCAACCACTTCATCGAAGTGTGCCTGGACGAAGCCAACCGGGTCTGGTTCATGTTGCACAGTGGCTCTCGCGGTGTCGGTAACGCCATCGGCAACCTGTTCATCCAGATGGCTCAGGCGGATATGCGTCAACACATTGCCAACCTGCCGGACCGTGACCTGGCCTACTTCGAAGAAGGCAGTCAGCACTTTGATGATTATGTGGAAGCGGTGGGTTGGGCGCAGGACTTCGCCAAACAGAACCGCGAACTGATGATGCGCGCGGTGATTCAGGCGACGCGGCAGATTATTCGCAAGCCGTTTGAAGTGGCGCTGGAAGCGGTCAACTGCCACCACAACTACGTGCAGAAAGAGCGGCATTTTGGTGAAGAGGTGCTGGTCACCCGCAAAGGCGCGGTGTCGGCGAAGAAGGGCGAGTTGGGGATTATTCCGGGCTCGATGGGCGCCAAGAGTTTCATCGTTCTCGGTCTGGGCAACGAAGAGTCGTTCAGCTCCTGCAGCCACGGCGCCGGTCGCACGATGAGCCGCACCAAGGCCAAGAACACCTTCACCGTCGAAGATCAGATTCGCGCCACTGCCCATGTGGAGTGCCGCAAGGACGAAGCGGTGATCGACGAAATTCCGATGGCCTACAAGGACATCGACAAAGTCATGCACGCCCAGCGTGAGCTGGTGGAAGTGCTGCACACCTTGCGTCAGGTGGTGTGCGTCAAAGGATAAAAGGAAAGCAGATCATGGAACTGCAAGAGCGTCATCCGCTGTGCGCCACGATGCGTGCGCGGGTACTGGAAGAGCTGGTGCGCATAGAGCGCGAACGCAATGTCACCGTTTTATATGCCTGCGAGTCCGGCAGCCGGGCCTGGGGTTTTGCCTCGACCGACAGCGATTACGACGTGCGGTTTGTTTATGTGGAGAAGCCCGAGTGGTTCGTCCAGGTCGATACGCCACGTGATGTGATCGAGCGTCCGCTGGACGATGAACTCGACGTCAGTGGCTGGGAACTGCGCAAAACCCTCGGGTTGTTGCGCAAGTCCAATCCGACATTGCTTGAGTGGCTCGACTCGCCGCTGGTTTATCGCAGTGAAACCGCGCAAGTGGCACAGCTGCGCGAACTCGCTGAAGCGTTCTACAGCCCGCCTGCGGCGCGCAATCACTATCTGTCGATGGCGAAGAAGAACTTTCGCGGTTACCTGCAAGGTGAAACCGTGCGTTTCAAGAAGTACTTCTACGTGCTGCGGCCACTGCTGGCGGTGCGCTGGATCGACCAGGGCCGAGGGCGGCCGCCGATGACGTTCGCCGACCTGCTGACCACCGTCGACGACCGCGCGCTGCTCGCGGAAGTCGCCGAACTGCTGGCCCTCAAACGCAATGCCGACGAGAGCGCCTACGGGCCGCGTCGTCCGGCGTTGCACGGGTTCATCGCCGCTGAACTTGAGCGCGAAGTGCCCACATTACTCAGAACTCAGGAAGACTCGCGACGCCTGGATCGGTACCTCAGGGAAACCGTCGGGTTGCACGCGTAAGGAATGCAATGAAACAGGAAGTGATAGAACTGGACGGTGCCATCGGTGGCGGCCAGGTGTTGCGCAGTGCCTTGAGCCTGTCGATGCTGACAGGCCGGGCGTTTCGCATTAAACAGATCCGCGCCAAACGCAGCCGTCCGGGATTGCTCAGGCAACATTTGACGGCCGTCATGGCGGCGGCCGAGGTCTGCGGCGCGACGGTTTCCGGTGCGCAGTTGGGCTCGCAAGCGTTGAGTTTTGAACCCGGCGCGATTCGCTCCGGCGATTATCAGTTCGCCATCGGCACGGCCGGCAGTTGCACGCTGGTGTTGCAGACTTTGTTGCCGGCACTGTTGCGGGCTCCGCAGGCGAGCCGGGTGCGCATCTCGGGTGGCACGCATAATCCGCTGGCGCCGCCGACCGACTTTCTCACGCGTAGTTGGCTGCCGCTGCTACGGCGTATGGGCGCCAACGTTGAGCTGGACTTGTTGCGACATGGATTTGTCCCGGCAGGCGGTGGTGAGATTGAAGTGAACGTGCAGCCGTCGAACCTGACGCGGTTGGACCTGTGTGAACGCGGCGCGGCCATTTCGCAACAGGCATCGGCGCTGACCGCCGGGCTGGCACCGACGGTGGCCGAACGTGAGTTGAGCCAGGTGGCCAAGCGTTTGAGTCTGCCGCCTGTGGCGCTGCAACATGTCACGCTCGATCCGGCGCGGGGCCCGGGCAATGTGTTGCTGCTGGAGTACGCATTCGAGCACGTCACCGAGGTGTTCAGCGCATTTGGCCAGGTGTCGCTACGGGCTGAAAAGGTCGCCGACGCCGCGATCAATCAAGCCGCCGACTGGTTGCGCAGTGGTGCTGCGGTGGCCGAGCACCTTGCCGATCAATTGCTGTTGCCAATGGCGCTGGCCGGTGGCGGCTCGTTTACCACGCCGCGCATGACCGAGCATCTGCACAGCAATATCGCGGTGATCGAGGTGTTTTTGCCGGTTCGCATCGATTGTCGGGAGGAGGGCGCGGATCGATTGCGCGTTGAGGTCAGCGCCAACTGATCGTCAGGCCAGGGGCGGTGGGATTTCATCAGGAAATCCCACCGCCCTTTTTTACGTCCGTAAAAAACTCGCGAAAGGCGGCAAATTGCTGGCCCCCGGCTTTGCGCTTCCCCGGCAAAATCGCCTTTTTTCAGAAGGTTAGGTTGGCTTATGCGGACGATTGTCATCACCGTTGCAACGCTTTCCCTGGCTGTTTTCGCGGTGGGAGTGCAGGCGAAGGAGCTGAGCAAAAGCCATCGCTTTGCCTGCACCTGGGGCTCGGACATTGCTGCCGGTGCCCAGCAATCGAAGTTGTCTGGCGTCTCGCTGTACGGCGCACGCAAACAATTGCAGGTGCGCCGCTTCCAGCAGCCATGGATGCGCATGACCGCGATGGGGATTACCGAGCAAACCTACAACAGCACGTCGAAGCTCAAGCCGGCGGCGGTCAAGCAGACGTATTACGAACAATGCGTACGCCACGAATTGGCCCAGCGATAACTCAAAAAGCCCAATCTTTTCAGATTGGGCTTTTTCATGCCTGACGAAATCTCAGCGTTACTTCTCGCTCTCGCAATTGACCATCCACGCCACGCCAAAGCGATCCACCAGCATGCCGAAGCGTGCGGCCCAGAAGGTCGCTTCCAGCGGCATGTCGACGCGACCGTCCTTGGCCAGTGCGTTGAACACACGTTCGGCCTCGGCAATGCTGTCGACGTTCAGCGAGATCGAGCAGCCGCTCATGCCTTGAGTCGGCCGATCGGGCGTGGTGTCCGAGGCCATGATCATTTGATCGCCGACTTTCAGGCACGTGTGAATGATCAGGTGGTGATGCTCTTTCGGCACATGCTCGGCGGCGGGCGTCTCGCCAAACGTCATCATGGCCTCGAGTTTTCCCTGCAGGGCTTGCTCGTAAAAGGTGAACGCCTCGCGGCAGTCGCCGTTGAAGATCAGGTACGGGTTGATTCTCATGTCTCTGCTCCCGGCAGTCAGGCGCGGAGCGTGGCGGGGGTTCGCCGGGTTCCGCGTAGGGCGGTTAAAACATAGCAGAGCGTTGGACGTCGGAAAGGCCTGAGTCTTCCAGATGTTTTTGTTCTGAAAAGCGCGTCGACGATAACGCGCTCGTCGTGTGAAATTCAGTCGTAGCGCTGGAGTACCATAACGCACCGCCATCACCTGCCGAGTCCAATGCCCCATGCCTGATCTATCGCGTTTCACCTCCTTGTTCGATCAGGCGCAGCGAGCCTTGCGCTTGGTTTGGGGGACATCGCGTGGCTTGTTTCTCGGGCTGGTGCTGGCAACGTTGGTGGCCGGGTTGCTGCCGGCACTGGCGGCATGGCTGGGCCAGCGGATTGTCGATGCCGTGGTGGCGGCGATGCAGTTACACGCACAACAGGGCAGTGCGCCGCTGTGGCCGGTGTTGCGTTATGTGTTGTTGGAGGCGGGGGTGTTGGCAATGTTGTCCGGCACGCAACGGGCACTGTCGGTGCAGCAGTCGCTGCTGCGGGTGCAACTGGGGCAGAAGGTCAACACGCTGATTTTGCAGAAAGCGCAGACCCTGTCACTGGTGCAGTTCGAGAACTCCGAGTTCTACGACAAACTGGTGCGTGTCCGGCGCGAGGCTTCGACCCGGCCACTGGCGCTGGTGATGAAGTCGTTGGGCTTGATTCAAAACCTGATCATGTTGATCAGCTTCGGTGTGCTGCTGGTGCACTTTTCTCCTTGGGCGCTGGTGCTGTTGGTGGTGGGGGCGTTGCCGGTGTTCTTTGCCGAGGCGCATTTTTCCGGTGACGCTTTTCGTCTGTTCACCCGCCGCGCGCCAGAGAGTCGACAGCAGAGCTACATCGAAACCTTGCTGTCTCACGAAACGTATATCAAAGAGGTCAAGCTGTTCGGCTTTGCCCCACTGTTGCTGCAACGCTACCGCGACACCTTTGCCAGGCTGTATGCCGAAGACCGGCGCCTGACGTTGCGGCGCGACGGCTGGGGTTTCGGCCTCGGTCTGCTCGGTACGGCGGCTTTTTATGTGGCCTATGCCTGGGTGGTGATCGATGCCGTGCATGGCCAGATCAGCCTCGGTCAGATGACCATGTATCTGGTGCTATTCAAGCAAGGCCAAAGCGCGGTGAGCAGCAGCCTGAGTGCGATCAGCGGCTTGTACGAAGACGGCCTCTATCTGACCAGTCTTTATGAATACCTGGCCGAACCGGTTCAGGTCGATACCGGCCACCTGACGGTCGGAGCGTGCCCGGGAGATGGTTTGCGTTTCGAAAACGTCGGTTTCCGTTATCCCGGTGCCAGTCGGCCGGCCCTGGAAAATATTGACCTGCAACTAGTGCCCGGCAAGAGCGTGGCGCTGGTCGGGGAGAATGGCTCTGGCAAGACCACGTTGATCAAGTTATTGACCCGGCTCTATCGCCCCGATCAAGGGCGCATCCTGCTCGACGGCAGCGATTTGCAGGATTGGCAGGAAACCGCATTACGTCGGCGTATTGGCGTGATTTTCCAGGATTACATCCGATACCAGTTCAGCGTCGGCGAGAATATTGGCGTCGGCGATACCTTGGCGTTCAACGACGCGCAACGGTGGAAAGAGGCGGCTGCCCAAGGCATGGCGGCGCCTTTCATCGAAGGGCTCGACAAGGGCTATGCCACGCAATTGGGACGCTGGTTTGCCGGTGGTCAGGAGTTGTCTGGCGGGCAGTGGCAGAAGATTGCCTTGTCCCGCGCTTACATGCGCCGTGATGCCGACATTCTGATCCTCGATGAACCGACTTCCGCCCTTGATCCGGCGGCCGAAGCGGCGGTGTTCGAGCATTTCAGCCAGCACAGCGAAGGGCGCATGACCTTGCTGATTTCCCATCGCTTTTCCAGCGTGCGCAATGCTGACCACATCATCGTCCTGCAACACGGCCAAATCCTCGAGCAGGGCGGTCACGATCAACTGCTCGCCGCTGCCGGGCATTACGCGCAACTGTTCGATTTGCAGGCTCGCGGCTACCGTTAAGTGTCCCGGCCGCTGCGCACGGTTGTCGGCCCGGCAACCCGAGGGACGGGCTTGCTCTGCATCAGGCTGTCGAGCGCCTGGCGGTAATTCTGCCCGCCCAGCGCCATGCTGTTGTTGTGCGTGGCACCCGGCACCAACAGCAGGCGCTTGGGTTGTTGCGCGGCGTTGAACAATTGCTCACTGAAACGTGGTGGCACGAACGCGTCAGCCAGACCGTGCACCACCAGCAGTGGCATATGAATGTCGGCGATCTTGTCGATCGAATCGAATTTCTGCGACAGCAGCCAGCGCACCGGCAGTGACGTGTTGGCCACGGAGGCAGCGACATCCGCCAGCGTGGTGAAGGTGGATTCGATCACCAGCCCGCGCACTGGCAGCGCGGAATGATCGCGTGCGGCGGTCTGCCCGAGTTCAGCGGCCAGATCGATGGCCACAGCGCCACCCAGAGAGTGTCCGTAGATCAGCCGTTTGGCTGGGTCCGGTTGCAGCAGTTTGAAACGCTCCCATGCCACCCGCGCATCTTCGTAAACGCTGCTTTCCGAGGGCAGGTCGCCTTTGCTCTGCCCGAACCCACGATAATCGATGGCCAGTACCGAATAACCTGCCGCGCGCAATTGTTCGATGCGGAACAGCTGCCCGGTGAGATTCCAGCGCACCCCATGCAGATAAAGAATGGCCGGCGCATTGGCTTTTTCCGCCGGCCACCACCAGGCATGGATGTTTTGCCCGGCCTTGAAACTCTTCGGTTGCAGGTCGAGTTCCTGCACACTGCCGGGCAAGCCGTGATACCAGCCGGCGGTGCCCGGCTCAATGCGAAACAGCAATTTGCGCTCGGTGTGTTGCAGCACACCACAACTCGCCGGCACGCCGATAATCAGCGCGGCCATGCAGGCAAACGCCAAACGGCGGCGTCGTAGACGCGTCATGAAGGACTGGAACATTAAACGTTTCACCAAGGCGCAGACAAAGAACGCTTTTTACCAGATGCCTCGGCCTGCGCGTGAATTTTTCGACCACCGCCCCGGCGCAACGATTACCAAATGCTGCAAGGACTCACACGACCTGCAGCACGATCTTGCCGATATGGTCGCCAGCCTCCATGTGCGCGTGGGCCTGAGCCGCGTCGTTGAGTGAATAAACCTTGTCGATCATCGGCAGGCAGCGCCCGGCAGACAGTGCCGGCCATACGTGCTCACTCAGTTGATCGGCAATCGCGGCTTTTTCGGCAGCGGTGCGCGCGCGCAAGAGAGATCCGGTAATGACCGCACGTTTGGCCATCATTGCCAGCAGATCAAAGTCGTTGGCCCGCGCGCCGCCGAGGAACCCGAGCATGACCAGACGGCCATCCATCGCCAGAGCGCTGACGTTAGCGTTGAGGTACGAACCACCCATTATGTCGAGAATCACATTGACGCCCTGGCCAGCGGTTTTCTCGGTGATGACCTTTGCGAACTCTTCATCACGATAGTTGATCGGCATGCCGCCGAGCTTGCTGATCGCTGCGCATTTCTCTGCGCTGCCGGCGGTGGCGAAGGCTTCGATGCCAAATTCACGGCAAAGCATCAGGGCTGTGGTGCCGATGCCGCTGGTGCCGCCGTGAATCAGCGCGCGTTGACCATGGCTGGCGCCGCCGAGACCGAACAGGTTGGCCCACACGGTGAAGAAGGTTTCCGGGATCGCGGCGGCGTGCACCCAGTCCAGGCCGTCTGGAATCGGCAGGGTCTGGCCGGCCGGGACGGCGCAGTACTCGGCATAACCGCCGCCATTGGTCAGCGCGCAGACTTTGTCGCCCACGGCGAACTGGCTGACACCCGCCCCGAGTGCGACGACTTCGCCGGCGACCTCCAGCCCGGGAATCGGGTTCATGCCGGGCTTCATCGGATATTTGCCAGCACGCTGCAAGGCGTCTGGCCGGTTGATCCCGGCGGCGTGCACGCGGATCAGCACTTCGCCATCTGCGGTAACCGGCAGCGGCACGCGTCGCGGTTGCAAGACCTCGGGGCCGCCGGGTTCGGTAATTTCGATTCGGGTCATTTCATTGGGCAGGGACATATCGGTTCCTCTTGGCGTGAGTGGTGTAAGTGGGAGCGTGCTGCGCAGGCAATGATTCCCTTTATTGTGCACAGCAGTGCGGTTCAACAGGGGCGGGCAGCCATTTCATGGCTTGCTCCAGCAGCAGCGCCACGACGATCGCGCCTGCGGCAATGATGAACAACAATGCGTGATGACCGCCGCTGGCATTGAACAGCGCCGAGTAGGCAAAACCGGCCAGCGCCTGAAACGTGGCGAACGACACCGTGGCACGGCTCCAGGCGATTTGCTGACGGTGATGCTCCGGCACCAGTTCATGCACCCGCGCGAGCGCCAGTGGCACGATGCCGGGCGGAAACGAACCGAGAATCACCGCCAGTAACGCCAGCGCCATAAACGAGTGGGAGATCGCCAGCAGCCCAAGGGCAATTGCCTGCACCAGCAGCACGAGGCGAATGCCGGACCGAGGACCCAGCTGATCGGCGAGAAAGCCATAACTCACCGGGCCAACAATAGCGCCCAAGCCATACATCACCCAGATCAACGCGCCGACATGCGCCCCGGCGCCGAGTCCACGCGCCACGTAATCCACCAGAAACACCATCGCCGGTACCAGACCTGCGGCCATAAAGGCGTATTGAGCGAACAGCACGTAGACAGCGCGCGGCGTCGGTTCAACGGACGCCGTTTCGTGCGCAGCCACCGGGTGCGCAAAATCGGACGGCCAGCCGAACCAGCTCAGCGCAGTCAGCAACAGGGCCAATGCGCCCAGGCCCAGCCAAGTCGCCTGCAAACCCAGGCTCAACAGCGGCGGCACCAGCGTGCCAGAGCCAGCGATGCCAAGACCGATGCCGAGGAAGATCGCGCCACTGGCCAGCCCTTTACGTGCAGCTGGAACATGCGGCAAGACCGTCGCCGCCACCAACACCATGATCGCGCCACCGGCAATCCCGGACAGCAGCCGCCAGCCAAAGAACCAGCTCACCGACAAGGGAAATGCACAGGCAAAAAATGCGGCGGTGACGATCAGCATCATCAAGCGCAAGGCATTTTTATTGCCGAGCTGGCGCGCTGTCGGCCGGCCGAGCAGGGCGCCGATCAGGTAGCCCACCAGATTGGCCGCACCCAGGTAGACCACATCATTGGCGCTAAACCACTGCGCTTCAATCAGTGAAGGAATCAACGGCGTGTAAGCGAAACGCGCCAGACCGATGCTGACCAGGCTGGCGCACAGGCCGGCGAAGATCGGCAGCCAGATACCGGTGGAGGTTGAAGTGCGCATGATAGCGATCTCGCGGAAGGTTTATGGCGTTCAGCATATCGGCTATCGTTGCTGCGTTAATGCAGCGATTAAGCGGCACAGCGATGCGAATTTGCATCATTGGGAGACAGCATGAATTGGGATGACGCACGGGTATTTCTCGCCGTTTGCCGCGAATCGACACTGCGCGGGGCCGCACGGATTCTGGGGGTCGATCAGGCGACTGTCGGGCGGCGGATCACGGCGCTGGAAAAGTCCCTGGGTGCGACGCTGTTTTTGCGCACCTCCGACGGCTACGCGTTGACGGCCGTCGGCGAAGCAGCGCTCAAAAGCGTGGAGAAGATGGAGCATTCGGCGTTGGAACTGGAGCGGCAGATTCAAGGCCTGGACGATCGCCTGACCGGCACTGTGCGCGTCAGTACCACCGATTCGCTGGCCATCGATTTTCTGATTCCGGCCATTGCCCGTTTGCATGCACGGCACCCGGATGTGCGCGTGCAACTGGATGCGTCCACGCAAATCCTTAGCCTGGCCAAGCGTGAGGCGGATATCGCCGTGCGCAACACCCGGCCGGACAACCCTGACCTGATCGCTCGGCGCATTGCCCGATGGCCGGTGGGGCTGTTTGCTTCCCAAGCGTATATAGACGCCAATGGAGTGCCGCCGCCGGGCACGGCATTTGAAGGGCATGATCTGGTGGTTTATCAGCCGTATCTGCAAGGCAAAAAAGATCTGACGTTGGTATCGGAGCCAATGAGTCGCGGCCGCATCGTCGCCAGCCTCAGTTCCAGTTTGCTCGTCCGTCGTTCGATTGCAGCAGGGTTGGGTGTAGGAGAAATCCCTGTGTACATGGGGGCGCGCGATGGCCTGATCAGGCTTTGGCCGGAGCGCACCACGCCATTGCCCTATGAGGTATGGCTGGTAACCCACGCGGACCTGCGCCATACCGCGCGGGTGAGGGCGGTGATTGAGCAGATTGTCGACGTGTTCGCGTCGGAGAATGAGTAGGTAGATGCTGTTTTGGCAGGGCTACAACCTCTGACGAAACGGCCTACACCAGAGGCAGAATCTCCCGGCTTGTGAGCCTGTTGGATGGGGCCTATTGTTTCGGCATGTCGGTGAGGGGCGCAGGGCTCGCACTGATATTGATACCAGGGAAGGTATTGGTAAACCCAGGAAGGTGCCGAATTGAGAACCACGGAATTCAGTAAAAATCCAATCAGTGATCTATCGAGTAAAGGTCGGAATGCTCAAACCATGAACGCTATAAGCCGTGAAGAGTTCAATGCCAGGATCGAGACCATTGAGACGAGGATGGATGCTCGGTTCGAGGGTGTGTCGACAAAAATCGATGCTTATCTTTTGACTCAGGCGGAGAGGGACAAACGGTACGATTTGATGTGGGACGGCGTACAAAAAATCGCCGAAGACTCAAAAGAAGCCATCAAACAAGCCTCGACAGTGAAGGCGCATTACTGGGCGACGACAGCCGTCCATTTTCTCGGAATGATCACCGTCGTCGTGGGGGCGCACTTTGCCAATCAGGCAGCGGTGTTAACCACCTTGCAGACGACACTCGCTGCGATCCAGGTAGGTAAGGATATAGGCGCACCAAGACCTGCTTCGCAACAAGCACCCGAATCAGCACAATAGAAAACGGCCTTCAAAGAAGGCCGTTTTTGTGGGCGTTGAAACGCAGCGTCATGGCATCTCTGGCAATTCCTGCGGCCGCAGGTCGAATACCAGCACTTCGGCATCGACACCGTTGCTCAAGGTCAGCAACTGTTCCTCGCGAACCCGCACGCCGTCACCTTCGCGCAATGGCTGGCCATTGAGTTCAACACTGCCGCTTGCAACGTGCACATAGGCGTAGCGGTTGGCCGCCAGTTCCAGCGTGGCGCTTTCCTTGCCGTCGAACAGCCCGGCGTACACCCGTGCGTCCTGGCGTACTTTCAGTGAGCCGTCGTTGCCGTCCGGCGAAATGATCAACTGCAAACGACCGCGTTTTTTCCCGGCGCTGAAATGCTCTTGTTGATAGCGCGGTTTGGCGCCGCTGACTTCCGGCACGATCCAGATCTGCAGGAAGTGCACCGGTTTGGTCGCCGAATGGTTGAACTCACTGTGTGCCACGCCACTGCCGGCGCTCATCAATTGCACGTCACCCGGGCGGATGACCGAGCCGGTGCCCAGCGTGTCCTTGTGTTCCAGCGCACCTTCCAGCACGTAGGAAAAGATCTCCATGTCGCGATGCGGGTGCTGGCCGAAACCTTTACCGGCAGCAACGCGGTCATCGTTGATCACCAGCAGGTCGGAAAAACCCTGTTCGCGAGGGTCGCGATAGCTGGCGAAGGAAAAGGTGTGAAAGGACTTCAACCAGCCATGATTGGCGAGGCCACGATCGGAGGCTTTGCGAAGGGTCAGCATGATGAAATCTCCTTGCAGGACGTGAATTCGTCCGAGTGAGGAGAAGGTTACTGTTTACTGATCGGCGCAATAAGTAGATGAAAATTGAAAGACTGTCCCGAACAGGTTGACAGTTATGCGATGCGCTTCGCACAAACTCTTGCGCCCTCAATGTCGTACTTGGCCATAATGTCTGGCCTGTCTCATGTCTCCTTGATTTAAGTGATGTCTGCCCATGAAAACCGTGGCAATGGTGCTGTTTCCCGACTTTCTTCTGCTCGACATGGCCGGGCCATTGGAGGTTTTTTCGGTTGCCAACCGCTACCTGAAAGCCGAAGCGCATTATCAATTGATCACGCTTGGCACCGAGCGTGGCCCACTTCGGGCATCCAACGGCGTGTTGGTGCATGCCGATCGGGCCATTGATGATGCCGACGGCGAGCGCTATGACTTGTTGCTGGTGCCGGGCGGCCCCGGTGCCTACAACCAACAGTTTCCGGCGCTGTTCGCCTGGCTCAAGGGCGCGGTCCAGCGCGTCGAGTATTACGGTTCGATCTGCACCGGCGCCTTTGTGCTGGGCCATGCCGGATTGCTGGACGGTTACCGCGTAACCACCCACTGGAATTACACCGAACGCCTGATCAAGGGCTTTCCGAAAGCCCATGTCACCACGGATCAGATCTATGTCGAAGATCGCAATCTGATCACCTCGGGCGGTGTCACCGCCGGGATCGATATGGCGCTCGCTGTCATCGCTCGCGATCACGGCAAGAAACTCGCTCAGGACGTGGCCAAAGTCCTGCTGGTGGTGATGAAACGGCAGGGCGGGCAGGCCCAGTTCAGTCCGCTGATGGCCGCTGTGGCACCGCAGGAAACGCCGATCACCCGTGCGCAAAGCTACGTGCTGGAACATATCGACGAAGCGTTCACGGTCGAACGCATGGCAGCCATTGCCAATATGAGTGCGCGGCACTTCGCGCGGGTGTTCACCCGCGACATCAATATGACGCCGATGGAGTTTTTACAAAGTGCGCGCATCGACTGCGCGCGAAATCTGCTGGAAACCAGCGATCTGCCGCTTAAAACCGTGGCTTACAAAAGCGGCTTCGGCAGTGTCCGGCACATGCGTTCTCTGTTCGCTGAAAAGCTCGGCCTGACGCCCGCGCAATACCGCGAACAGTTCAGCTAGAGCGGTTATGTCCGTCTGGTGCACCCGGATGTCCGTGCTGCGCCCCGTGTAGCAGTTGTCGCGTCATCTGAGGCTGCCAAGATAGTTGGCATGGATAGCCTCATCGATTTGAACACGGCGTCGGTGCTGCATTTCGGCCCCTACGCCTTCCACCTGCGGCAACGGCTGATACTCGACGGAGATCGGCCTTTGCGCATGGGCGGTCGTGCGCTGGACATTTTGCAGGTGCTGGTCGAGCGTGCCGGTCGAGTGGTCAGAAAGGAGCAATTGATCGCTCTGGTATGGCCGACGTCGGTGGTCGAAGAGATCAACCTGCGCGTGCACATCGCTGCGCTCCGGCGGGCCTTGGGTGACGGCGAAAACGGTCAGCGCTACATCGTCAACGTGCCGCAATGCGGATACAGCTTTATTGCCCCGGTGCGTTGCGACAGCGCCGCGCAGGTGGTCTTCGAGGGGCTGCAAACGCCCCGGCATAATTTGCCCGCACGACTGACCCCGGTTGCCGGACGCGACTCATTGGTCGGCGGGTTGGTGCGGAAAATGCCGCTGTGTCGGCTGATGACCGTCACAGGGGCGGCCGGGGTGGGTAAATCCACTGTCGCATTGCGGGTCGCGGAGCTGCTGTTGCAGTACTACAGAGATGGCGTGTGGCAGGTCGATCTGAGCTTGATCGACGGCGACACGTCGCTCCTCGATCAGGTGCTGCGCATCCTGGAGTGCGATATGACCGGGCTCTCGACTCGCCATGCCTTGTTGCTGCTGGATAACTGTGACCACCACCGCGACGCTTGCAGAGCAGCGGTTGAAACGTTGCTCGAAGTCGCGCCTCGACTGTCGATTCTCGCCACCTGCCGCGAAGCTTTACACGTCAGTCTGGAAACGCTTCAGTACGTGCCACCGCTGGCCATTCCGAAACGCTCGACGGCCGATTGCATCACGGAAGCCATGGGCCATTCGTCGGTACAGTTGTTCGTCAGCCGTGCGCGGGCGCGACAGCATGATTTCCGCCTGCGCGAGCAGGACGTCAAAGTTGTGGTCGAGATCTGTCGGCAACTCGACGGTTTGCCCTTGGCGATCGAGCTGGCCGCGGCGCAGATCGATGCACTGGCATTGGTCGGCTTGCAGGCGCAAATGGCCCACGGCCTGCAAGTGCTCAGTCATGGCCGGCGCACCGCTGTGCCACGGCATCAATCGATGCAGGCGGCATTCGACTGGAGCTATCAGCGCTTGAGTGAACAGGAGCAACGCGTACTGCAGCGTCTATCGGTATTCAAAATGGCGTTTACGCTGGAGGCGGCGCTGGCGGTGATCAGTTGCCCGCAACTGGCGCCGCAGCGGCTCGCCGTGATCATCGAAGGTCTGGCACTGAAGTCGTTGTTGACGGTGGAGCGGGGCGGCAGTACAGGCCGGTACCGGATGCTCAACACCACTCGCTGCTATGCCCGCGGGCAACTTGAGCGCAGCGGTGAAGGGATTGAGCTTGAACGCCGGCATGCGCGTTACATCAAGCGGATTCGCCGAACCTCAGACGTGCACGTGCTGGCGTAGTTCGTCGATCAGCAAGCGCACCTTGCGCAAGTCCGGGGTCGCGTAGCCCTCGGTGAAGCGTTGATAGATCGGAGTGAGCAAATCCAGCGCCTCGCGACAGCGCGATTGGCGCTGCCAGAGTTGCGCCAATGACGTAGCGCTGCGCAGTTCCCAGGCGAGCGCGCCTTGGGTGCGGGCGATGGTCAGGGATTGTTGCAGGAGTGCTTCGGCTTGCTGAATATTGGTGGCGTTTAGGAGAACCTCTTCGCGAGCAAGCTCGCTCTCACAGAGATTTTTGGTGTGCTCAGAACCCATGTGGGAGCGAGCCTGCTCGCGAAGAGGCCCGCCCAGACAAACCATCTCTTCATTCAATAACGCATCCGCTCGAGCCCGCAGGATCTCCGCCGTGCTCCACCCGGCATCACCACTCAGCGCCCGCTCAAGCAGCGCGTCATCCACAAAACGGCCATCCAGCGTGACCATGATTTCCCGAATCAGCCCGCTACTGTCCTTCGGCACTGGCGTGATGGTGGGCGCATCGAGCACCTGCGCGTAGTGCCGCGCCCACGTGTTGAACAGCAGCACTGAATGTTTCTGCGACTGCTCCAGCAACAACTGCAACAGCGCCCGGGCGTTTTGTTGATCACCGTTGTAATGAGCGATCAGGCAACTCGCCAGCGCGAGGGTGTAGCAAATCGAGGTGCCATGGTCGATCTGTACGGCAATGTCCAGGGCCTGCCGCGCCGTGTGCCAGGCTTGTTCCGGCAGGCCTTGCATCCATAAGACCCGTGCCAGCACCGTCAGCGACGCGACGCTCTGGTCGTATTGCACGCCAAAGCCATGAGTGAAGCGGTTGACATGGCCGCTTTGCGCCATGCGCTGGAGGACCTGTTCGGCGTGGATGCGCGCCTGCAACTGGTCGCCGGCATAGTGCAGGGCCAATACGCGCAAGCGATGGGTACTCAGTGACAACAGCGGGTCGCCGTGCAGGCCGAGGCGGTCGAAGTGCTCGCTCTGTGCGAGCGCCATGCGGTAGTGCCCGCAACTGAGGTTGACCGCCATGTGCCCGGAAACTGCGCGCAATTGCCCGGCAACGTCGTCGTGTTCATGCGCCAACTGGCGAGCTTCGGCGAAAGCTTCGATGGTTTCCGCCGTGCCACCCCACGTGTGATAGCAGGCACTGCCGAGGGCCAGTTTCAGCGCAACTTTCAGGCGCGGGCAAGGTTCGCCGAGTTCATCAAGCAGGCTCAGCGCCCGGCGTACGTAGCCGCCGTACTCCTTGAGCAGCGACAACTCTTGCCACAAGGGCGCCGACGCTGCCGCCAGTCGAATCCCCAGACCCCCGGGGCCGACACCGTTCAGGCTCCAGTCCAGCGCTGCGCGCAAATCTTCCAGTCCTCGGGCGTAGCGATCAATCCACAACAGCGTCGGGGTATTTTCCCAATCGTTCTGCGCCTGCTGCATCAACGCCAGACAGCGTTCGGCATGCCGTTCGCGGGTTTCTTCGCATTCGGCAGCGTGATCGAGTTTTTCCAGCGCGTAACGTCGGGTGGTATCGAGCAAACGGTAGAACACGTCCTCGTCACCGACTTCGACGGCGAGCAGGGACTTGGCCACCAATTGCGTGATCGACACAAACACCACACCGGGGTCGATCTGTTGGCCGACGATTACGGCCGCCGCCGACTCCAGGGTAAAACCACCGCGAAACACGCCCAGACGACGCAGGCAGGTTTGCTCGCAGTGGTCGAGCAGATTGAAACTCCAGTCCAGCGTGGCGCGCAGGGTGAGGTGGCGCTCCAGGCTGCTTTGATTGCCCGCTGCCAGCGGTGGCAAACGGCCCTGCAATTGGCTCAGCAGGCCGTCCAGACCGAGTTCGGCGACCTGCGCTGCCGCCAGCTCAAGCGCCAGTGGAATGCCATCGAGCCGATGGCAAATCTCGATCGCTTGGGGCAACTGGGTATCGCTCAGTTCGAAGCTTTCCTGCGCGGCCGTGGCCCGTTCGATGAACAGTTGCAGCGCCGAGAAGCTCAGCGCTTGCTCGCGATTCAATATCGCCGGCATCGACGGGTATTCGAGGGAATCCAGACGCTGCACGTATTCGCCTTCAGCCCGCAGGCTCTCGCGGCTGGTGGCGAGAATATGCACCTTCGGCGCGCCGCGCAGAATGCTCTCGCTGAGCGCCGCGACGGCATCGATCAGGTGTTCGCAGTTGTCGAGCAGCAACAGCATTTGCCGCTGTTGCAGGCCATTGACCAGCGCCGCCAGTGGATCACCCTCGAGTAACGCCAGATCGAGCAGTGCGGCCAGGTGCGAGTAAATCAACCGCGGATCGTTGAGCGGTGCCAGGTCCACCAGCCGAATGCCGTCGCGATAGTGCCCGATCAACTGCTCGGCCACGCGCAAGGCCACGGTGGTCTTGCCGATCCCGCCAGGCCCGACCAGGGTGATGCAGCGTTGGCGCGGCAACTGCGTCATCAAGCTGTCGACCAGCGGCTGGCGGCCGATCATCCGCGTGCGCCGCAAGGGCAAATTGTGCCGACCGCCAGCATCGCCCACAGGACGCTCCTCCATGGATTCCAGTAAAACCGGTGCGACAAAACTGTAACCGCGTTGCGCCACGGTGATGATGTAGCGCTGGCCGGCCTGACCGTCACCGAGCGCCTTGCGCAGCGCCGCCATGTGCACGCGCAGGTTGATGTCTTCGACCACGCTGTCCGGCCAGACCCCGGCCATCAATTGCTGCTTGCTCACCACTTCGCCGGCATGGGCCAGCAGAATCAGGAGGATGTCCATCGCCCGTCGACCGAGGCGCAACGGCTGCTCGCCTTCGAGCACCCGTCTTTGTCCGGGATGAATCCGATAGGGGCCGAAACCGAGGGCCTGATTCGGGGAAAGACTCAACAGCTCACTCCTGCGGTGCAGCGACGGACAGAGCGGAGTAGGGCCGAGCGCGTGCGCAGGCCTTCTATTCCGGGGTGTCCCGGCATAATCCTCAGGTTTGAGCGTCAGTGCAACGGTTGCCGGGCTCAAAACACGGCAGGTTGTAAACGGTGAGCTTTCGGTTCACGCATGATCTGGCAGCGCCAGGCAAACGGATTGATGCCTTCACTGCGGGTGAACATATGGCAGAAATGCGCCTGATCGCAGAACCCGCATTCCAGGCTGATTTGCGTCAGGCTCAAGTCAGTGTGCTGGATCAACAGCTTGGCCCGCGCCAGGCGCTGGGTGCGAATCCAGTCCTGCGGCGATAATCCGGTGCTGCATTTGAAGGCGCGGGAAAAATGGCTGCGTGACAGTGAACAGGCGCGGGCCAGTTCGGTGACCTCAAGGCTTTCGCCCAGGCGTTCGAGGATCAGTTGTTTGACCTGTCGTTCACGTTGCGGACTGAGTCCGCCGACCCCGGTCTTGCGTGGTTCGTTGGCAGGGGCGAGGGCGACGCTGTGCTGTAAGTGAGCCATGGCCAAAGTCCGTGTCGATGGGGAATGCACGGTCGGCGCATCCCCTCAGGTCAAAAAAACAACGCTGCGCAGAGGGTTTCATTGTTGGCCGAGGGCGGGAGGCTGACGAGTTAATCGTTGTTAATTCCATGCTGGAGTCGCGCCCACAGGCCGGTAGATCGCGTAAAGTGCGTAGCACTTGCGTCTGGCTGGCCTTAAGGAATCCGTGCCCATGAACCGTAACGATCTGCGTCGCGTTGACATGAACCTGTTGGTGATTTTCGAAGCGCTGATGTTCGAAAAGAACCTGACCCGTGTCGCCGAAAAACTGTTCATGGGCCAGCCGGCCGTCAGCGCTGCTTTGGGGCGGTTGCGCGATCTGTTCGACGATCCATTACTGCTGCGCAACGGTCGCGGCATGGAACCGACCGCGCGGGCGCTGGCGATTCTCAAGGAGTTGCAACCGGCGATGGACGTCATCTCCGGCGCGGTCAGCCGGGCCAAGGAGTTCGAACCGGCGAGCAGTTGTGATGTGTTTCGCATCGGCTTGTCGGACGACGCCGAGTTCGGCCTGTTTCCACCGCTGCTGCGCCAGCTTCAGCAAGAGGCGCCGGGGATTGTCGTGGTCGTGCGCCGCGCCAATTACTTGTTGATGCCGGCACTGTTGGCCTCTGGGGAAATCTCCGTCGGCGTCAGTTACACCACTGAATTGCCGGCCAACGCCAAGCGCAAAAAACTGCGCGACATTCCCTGCAAAGTCCTGCGCGGCGATGACCGCCCGGGGCCGCTGACGCTCGATGAATACTGCGAGCGCCCGCATGCGATGGTGTCGTTCTCCGGCGACTTGAGCGGCAACATCGACATGGACCTGGCCAAGGTCGGCCGTTCGCGTCGCGTGGTGTTGGGCGTGCCGCAATTCAGCGGCTTGCGCGCGTTGCTCGCCGGCACCGAAATGATCGCCACGGTTCCGGATTACGCCGCGTGTGCGCTGGTTGAGGGCTGTGCCTTGCGTGCCGAAGATCCACCGTTCCCGATTGATGCGGCGCAATTGTCGATGGCCTGGAGCGGGGTGCATGACAACGACCCGGCGGAGAAATGGCTGCGCGCGCGGATCAGTCAGTTCATGGCGGCACCGCTGGATATTCCAGCGGTTTAAATCCCTGCGCATATCTCACAAACAACACCAATCCCCTGTGGGAGCGAGCCTGCTCGCGAAAGCGCTGTGTCATTCAAAGCATTTATCAACTGACCCGACGTCTTCGCGAGCAAGCTCGCTCCCACATTGGCTCGGAGTGATCGATGGTTTAAACATCGCCGTTTAAGCAACACCCTCAGACACTCTTTCAGGCTACGCAACCTTGCGCCTTTGCCTACAGCTACGCCAGAATCCGCCGGCTTGTGCGCTTGTGGTCAGGTCTCTATCGTTTGGTGGTCGCTGAAAACTCAGCGATCGGGTTTAGCGACTCGGACCAAAAAAAGTGCATCAGCGCTCCATGCTTCGTTGCAGGCTATCGTCTGCACTTCGCTATGGCGGCTGTATGCGGGAGACCTTCGGGTCTACCGGGTTGCCTTTTTACCGGTTCGCTAACCTGCATACGGTCGCCACCCATCCTGTTTAGCGACAGGACGTGGTGATCCCGGCTCTAAAAAGGAGATTCACCATGTTCAAAGTCACGCCCAACCCGCCAGACATCGACCCCACATCCCCCTACGAATCCATCGATTCCCGAAAGCTCCACGAAGCCGCCGACCGCGCCCTCGACCACTACCTCCTGCCACCCGGCTCCACACCACCTCCACGCAGAACTCGCGGCATGTATGCGGTAACTGCCGACACCAAAAACGAAGAACTGCTGACCGATGCCAGCGAAACACTCGCCTCGGCCAAAACCATCGCCCAGGACGTCGCCCACCTGTTGCCCGCGCCGCAGCGCCGGGCGTTGTTGGGAATTGCGCAGTTGATCATGCTCGGTGAGTTGGCGGTGAATCGGGTGCTGGATAACCTCGAACCACCGGCCTGAACACACCCCCTGTGGGAGCGAGCTTGCTCGCGAAAGCGGTGTGTCATTCAAAGTATTTATAACTGACCCGACGCCTTCGCAAGCAAGCTCGCTCCCACAGGGGGCTGCGGTGTTCCAAGAATTTTGGAATGCCGTAGAACTGAGCACACCCATCCAATTTCCTCCCGACCATCATTGGCATGATTCCAGCCAATGACATTTCAAGGGTCGGGTCATGAATGCCTCAACAGATGAACGGGCACGCGACATCGGTTTGCTGTTCCTGCGGGTCAGCGGCGGATTGTTCCTGCTGTGGGTGCACGGCTTGCCCAAGCTGCTGGATTTCACCGCGCAACTGCAACTGATCGAAGACCCGTTCCACCTCGGATCTCACCTCACCTTGATTCTGGCGATCTTCGCCGAAGTGCTCTGTCCGCTACTGATCGTCGCCGGGTTACTGGCGCGATTGGCCTGCGTGCCTATTCTCTTTGTGCTGCTGGTGGCGCTGCTGGTCGTGCATCCGCAATGGAGTGTGGCCGAAGGGCAGTTCGGCTGGTTGCTGCTGATCCTGTTTACCACCGTGTTGATCGCCGGGCCGGGACGGCTGGCGATTTCTGTTCGTTTGCCCGGAGTGTTGCGTTATGCCTGAAGTCCTCAATCCACAGTCACCGGGGGCCGATGAGACGGTCACATTGATCATCAAACACCGGGTCAAGGCCGGTTTCGAGTCGGCGTACGAGGCCTGGCTGCGCAATATCGTCCGCGTGGCGGGGCAGCGTGAAGGCCATCTGGGCGTGGACGTGGTGCGCGGCAAGCGCGGCCGTCTCGACTTCTACACCTGCGTGCTGCGCTTCAGCACCACCGAGGCGATGCAAGGCTGGCTGGAATCGCCGCAGCGTCAGGCACTGGTCGCCGAAGCCGCGCCAATGCTGGCTGATGGCGATCAGACGGAAGTCGCGCCGATCAAGGAATTCTGGTTTACCCCACTGGCCGATGCCGCTTCGCCGCCGCCGCGCTGGAAGCAAGCAGTGGTCACGCTGCTGGTGATTCTGCCGCACACCTTGCTCGTGCCGTTGATCTGGGGGCCGCTGCTGGCGCTGCATCCGCTTCTTTCCAACTACTTGGTCGCCACGTTCCTGATCACCCTGACCATCGTCCTGTCGGTGGTGTACGTGGTGATGCCGCCGGTCACCCGTTTGTTTACGCCGTGGCTCGAAGCCAGCCAGACCCATGAACACCTCGATTCCCAAGAAACCTCGCCACGCTGAGCGCGCGGGGTTTGCTCCTTTTCACTTTGCTTGAGGAACTGCGATGAGCGCCGATCTGATTCTGTTCAATGGTCAATTTCACACCGTTGACCGCACCAAACCGCTGGCCAGTGCCGTGGCAATCACCGATGGCCGCTTCGTGGTCGTTGGCAACGATAATCAAGCGATGGCCCTGCGCGGGCCGAACACGCAAGTGGTCGATATGCACGGCCGCTGCGTGATCCCAGGTCTCAACGACTCGCACTTGCACTTGATTCGTGGCGGATTGAACTACAACCTCGAATTGCGTTGGGAAGGCGTACCGTCGCTGGCCGACGCGCTGCGCATGCTCAAGGATCAGGCCGACCGCACGCCGACCCCGCAATGGGTGCGCGTGGTCGGTGGCTGGAACGAATTCCAGTTCGCCGAAAAACGCATGCCGACTCTGGAAGAAATCAATCAGGCCGCGCCGGACACCCCGGTGTTTATCCTGCACCTGTATGACCGCGCGTTGCTCAACCGCGCTGCGCTGCGTGTGGCCGGTTACACCCGCGACACGCCGAACCCGCCGGGTGGCGAGATCGTCCGCGATAGCAACGGCAACCCGACCGGCATGCTGGTTGCGCGGCCGAACGCGATGATTCTCTACTCGACGCTGGCCAAGGGGCCGAAGCTGCCGCTGGAATATCAGGTCAACTCGACCCGCCAGTTCATGCGCGAACTCAATCGCCTCGGCCTGACCAGTGCGATCGATGCCGGCGGCGGTTTCCAGAACTACCCAGACGATTATCAAGTGATCGAGCAACTGGCCAAAGACGACCAGTTGACCGTGCGCATCGCCTACAACCTGTTCACCCAGAAACCGAAAGAAGAGCTGAGCGATTTCCAGAACTGGACCGGCAGCGTCAAGTTGCATCAGGGCGACGACTTCCTGCGCCACAACGGCGCCGGCGAGATGCTGGTGTTTTCGGCGGCGGACTTTGAAGACTTCCTCGAACCACGCCCGGACCTGCCGCAGACCATGGAAGAAGAGCTGGAACCGGTGGTGCGCCACTTGGTCGAGCAACGCTGGCCGTTCCGCTTGCACGCGACTTACAACGAATCGATCAGCCGCATGCTCGACGTGTTCGAGAAGGTCAATCGCGACATTCCGTTCAACGGTCTGCCGTGGTTCTTCGACCACGCCGAAACCATCACCCCGCAAAACATCGAGCGGGTGAAAGCGCTGGGCGGCGGCATCGCGATTCAGGATCGCATGGCGTTCCAGGGCGAGTACTTCGTCGACCGCTACGGCAAGCAAGCCGCCGAAGCCACCCCACCGATCAAACGCATGCTCGCCGAAGGTGTGCCGGTCGGCGCCGGCACCGATGCCACGCGGGTCTCCAGCTACAACCCGTGGACTTCGCTGTACTGGATGGTCAGCGGCCGCACCGTCGGTGGTCTGGCCTTGTACGAAGAAGGTTTGCCGCGCACCACCGCGCTTGAATTGTTCACCCACGGCAGCGCCTGGTTCTCCTCGGAGCAGGGCAAGAAAGGCCAGATCAAGGTCGGCCAATTGGCGGATCTGGCGGCGCTGAGCGCGGATTTCTTCCATGTTGAAGAAGAAGCGATCAAGTGGATCGAGTCGGTCATGACCGTGGTCGGCGGCAAGATTGTTTACGCCGCTGGCGACTTCGAAGACCTCGGCCCACGCTCGATTCCAGTGCTGCCGGACTGGTCGCCGGTGGTCAAAGTCCCGGGCCACTGGCGGCCGAATTCGCCGTTGCAGGCGCAGGTTCACCAGTGCAGCGGGCCATGCGCGGTGCATACGCACAGCCACGAAAAGGCGCGGATGTCGAACGCGCCGGTCAGCGACTTCGCCGGTTTCTGGGGCGCGTTTGGCTGCTCCTGCTTCGCTTTCTGATTTCCCCTGAAGCGCCGGCCATCCGGTCGGCGCTCTACGCTTCATCCATCCGTCCATCAGGAGTTTTCCCATGAGCGTTCCTTACACACGTCTGAACAAAGATGATGCGGTTGTATTGTTGGTCGATCACCAGACCGGTCTGATCTCGCTGGTCCAGGATTTCACCCCGAACGAATTCAAGAACAACGTGCTGGCGCTGGGCGACATCGCCAAGTTTTTCAAGCTGCCAACCATCCTCACCACCAGTTTTGACGCAGGTCCCAACGGCCCGATCGTGCCTGAACTGCGCGAGCAGTTCCCGGATGCGCCGTTCATTCAGCGCCCGGGCCAGATCAATGCCTGGGACAACGAAGACTTCGTTAAAGCGATCAAGGCGACCGGTCGCAAGCAACTGATCATCGCCGGTGTGGTGACGGATGTTTGCGTGGCGTTCCCAACCCTGTCGGCGATTGCTGAAGGCTACGAAGTGTTTGTGGTGACGGATTCGTCGGGCACCTTCAACACCACCGTGCAACAAGCGGCGTGGGCGCGGATGTCGGCGGCGGGTGCCCACCTGCTGAACTGGTTCTCGGTGGCGTGCGAGCTGCAGGGCGACTGGCGCAATGACATGGAAGGGTTGGCGCATTTGCTGTCGGAGCGTCTGCCTAACTATCGCAATTTGATCAACAGCTATACCAAGTTCACTGCCAAGTAATTCGGTGTGAGTTTGAAAAGCCCCTCACCCTAACCCTCTCCCGGAGGGAGAGGGGACTGACCGAGGGGCTCTTTCGAGGTACGCCGACTTGCGATACCGAGCCGAACTTCAGTTTTGAACAGCTTGAAGATTGGCTCCCTTTCCCTTCGAGGTTTTGGGGAGAGGGGACTGACCGAGGGGCTCTTTCGAGGTACGCCGACGTGCAATACCGAGCCGAACTGAGGTTCTGGATTGTATGCGGTCTGCTCCCTTTCCCCCTCGCCCCCTTGGGGGAGAGGGCTGGGGTGAGGGGGAGGCTTTTGATCTTGATCTTGCCGCTTCAACGCTTCTGCAACCACCCCAAAAACCCACCTTTCCTCACCTCCACCGGTTTGCCCATCAACGCGAGGCGACTGTTCTGCTGACGCACCGCCTGCAACTTGTTCAACGCCCGACCCACCTCCGTGCGCTGTTCCATGCACTCACGAGTCAGGCTCTTGTCGAGACGATAAATGATGCTCGACGTCAACGCCGTGAACGTCGCCTGCGACGGTGTATCCGCGAGAATGCTCTGTTCACCCATGACCTCACTCGGCCCCATCCGCCCGGCCTCGACCTTGCTGTCGCCATCCACCACGGTCGCACTGACCACCCCAGTGGCAATGACAAACAGACTGTCCGGCACCTCGTCCAGCTCCAGCACCACCTGGCCCGCCGCATACTGCTGCGCAACCATCGATTCGGCGAGGCGATCACGCTCCTCACTGCTCAGCGAGCGGAAGATTTTCACTTCATCGAGCAATGCGCGGGCGCGGGTCGACGGTTCGATCACGCCGTCCGGATGCCGCGAGATTCCCGCCGCTTCGAGATGCCGGTGAGCGAGGTCGAACAGCTGATTGCGTACTTCGCTTTTTTTGCCCAGCTCGGCGATGAACCCGCTGGCGACGTATTCCGACATGGTTTCGCCGGCCTCTTTCAGCACGGCTTTTGGCGCCGGGCTGAGAAGAAGAGAGCTGCTGCCCTGCAAGGTGCGATCAAGCGCATCAAGTACCCGACGTGGGCGGATGTGATTCGGCACTTGAATGCTGATCGACACGCCGTGCATGTTGTTCGGGCGACTGAGGTTGACGATTTTCGCCTTGGCCGCCACCGAGTTCGGCACCACGGCCATGGTCCCGGCGCTGGTCAGCAGGTGCGTGGCGCGCCAATCGATGTCGAAGACCTTGCCTTCGACGCCGTCGATCACCACGAAATCATCCACCTGGTACGGCTTGGTGGTGTTGAGCACGATCCCGGAAAACACATCGGCCAAGGTGCTTTGCAACGCCAGACCGACAACGATGGCCACCACGCCGGAGGTCGCCAGCAAACCTTTTACCGGCAGCTCCAGCACGTAACCGGCCGCGGCGACGGTAGCCACCAGAAACACCAATGCGCCGATCACGTCTTGCAGCAAACGACCGCTATGGCCGATGCGGCGCATCAGTGCCAAACCGATGACTTCAGTCAGCACTCGCGCCGCGTACAGCCACCAGAGAATCCCCAACGCCGTCGCACCCAACTGCGCCACGCGGTCATCGGTAAATTGCGGTGCCTGCAACGGACTGACGCCGGCGTTGATCACCAGCGCCGTGAACGCCAGAAACAGCACCAGCCGCACACCGACTCTCGGAGCGCGATGGGTGAAGGGCGAGAAGTGCCAGAGCACGGCGTCGAGCAGCAGCAGGGCGGCGCTCCAGGACAACAGGTGGGTGTAGAAAAGGGTCATGACCGAAGCTCCGAAGTGTCTGCCAATAAAAAGATCGCAGCCTGCGGCGGCTCCTACAGAAGAACGTATTCCAATGTAGGAGCTGCCGAAGGCTGCGATCTTTTGCCGTTATGGATTCAGATGGGTTTTCAGCTCAGCCGCCGCCTGACGCACCGCCGCCTTCACCTCAGGAATCTGACTCAGCGGATTGAGCAGGCCAAAGTCATGAATCATCCCGTTGTAACGCACCGAGGTTACCGCCACGCCGGCCGCATCGAGGTGCCGCGCATAGCCTTCGCCTTCGTCACGCAGCACGTCGAATTCGGCGGTCTGCACCAGTGCGGCAGGCAGGCCTTTGAGCTGTTCGGTGCTGGCGTTGAGCGGCGAGGCATGGATCTGCGCACGCTCGGCCGGGTTGGTGGTGTAGTTGTCCCAGAACCACTGCATCATGCCTTTGGTGAGGAAATGGCCCTCGGCGAATTGCTGGTACGAACCGTCGTCGAACTGCGCGTTGGTCACCGGCCACATCAGCAACTGGAAGCGCAGGGCCGGGGCTTTCTGTTCCTTGGCCATCAGCGCGACGACCGCCGCCATGTTGCCGCCGACGCTGTTGCCGGCCACCGCCAGGCGCTTGCCGTCGACACCGATATCTTTGCCGTGCTCTGCCACCCATTTGGTTGCGGCGTAGGCCTGGTTGATTGCGGTCGGGTACTGCGCTTCCGGCGACGGCGTGTAATCGACGTACACCGCGACGGCGCCCGAACCCACTACCAAGTCGCGAATCAAGCGCTGGTGCGTCGGGTAATCCCCCAGCACCCAGCCGCCACCGTGGAAGAACATGAACACCGGCAACTCGCCTTTGACCTTGGCCGGACGCACCACTTTCAGGTTGATGGTCTGGCCATCGACCTTGACCGTCTTGTCGCTGACTTCAACACCGGACAAGTCCACATTCACCGAAGCTTGCGCGCCGGTCAGTACCGCACGAGCGTCTTTCGGGCTCAGTTGCTCCAGCGGTTTGCCACCGCCGGCGGCGAGGGCGTCGAGGAAGGCTTGGGTGTTGTGTTCAACGCCGCTGCTTTCAGCGGCGAAAGCGTTGCCGATGGACAGGGCGAGGAGGGAAGCGGTGAGGGTTTTCTTGACGATGTTCATGGTGGAAATCCTTTTGAATGTTTTTGAATTTTTATGCCTGGGTTGCGGGCTGCTGTGGCGCTGGGGTTCAGGCCTCAGCAACACCGTGAGCACAGATTAATGAGCTGCTCGAAAGTGAAAAAGCGGCTATAAAGCGTTTAACTGTCCACCAGAGAGTGACAATGAACCCGTTCGAAGACATGCGTATTTTTTGCCAGGTCATGGACTCCGGCAGCTTCACCTCAGCGGCCGATCAATTGGGCCTGTCCAAGCAGTTCGTCAGCCGGCGCTTGATGCAACTGGAAGAGCGACTCGGCGTGCGGTTACTCAACCGCTCGACCCGTCGCTTGGATGTCACGCCACTGGGCCAGAGTTATTACGAATCTGCCTTGCGTCTGTTGGGCGAAGTCGAGCAAGTGGAGCAGGGCATCGCCGGACAGACTGCCGAGCCGCGCGGAACGATTCGCCTGAGTGCGCCGCTGTCGTTTGCCGTGGCGCATCTGGGCTGTCTGTTGCCACTGTTCTTGCAGCGCTATCGGGAAGTTACGGTTGAGGTTGATCTGAGTGATCGGCCGGTGGATTTGCTCGGTGAGGGCTACGATCTGGCGCTGCGCATTGGCGTGCTGGAAGACTCGACACTGATTGCTCGGCGTATCGCGTCGATCGAACGGGTGTACTGCGCCAGCCCGGCGTACCTCGCTGAACGCGGTACGCCCCTCGAGCCGGAAGATCTGCACAGCCATGACTGCCTGCCGTACGGGCATAGTCGTTCGGTGCAGTGGCGCTTCAACGCGGGGCAGGGCAAGCCGCTGTTGGTCAATGTCACCGGGCGCATGCGGGTGAACAACGGCGAGCTGCTCAGGGATGCGGCGGTGCAGGGGATGGGGATTACCTATTTGCCGACGTTCATTGTCGGCGCGGCGTTGAAGGATGGCCGACTGGTGCCGGTGCTGGATGATTTGCGCCCGGAGCCGCTGACACTTTCAGCCGTTTACCCGCAACATCGTCAGGCCTCCAGACCGGTGCAGGCGCTGGTTGAATTTTTGCGTGAACGCCTGAACGAGAGCCACGTCGCTCTCTGAGCCAGTACTGGATTTTTCAACCACTGCAAAACCCTTGTGGGAGCGAGCCTGCTCGCGAAAGCGGTGTGTCAGTCAAAACATCATTGGCTGATCCACAGCATTCGCGAGCAGGCTCACTCCTACAATTGATGGTGGTTGTCTGCGGAATCTGCGCACGCCAAAAACCCCTGTGGGAGCGAGCTTGCTCGCGAATGCTGTGGGCC
>NZ_WXVV01000013.1 GCF_013433315.1 Pseudomonas crudilactis
GTACTACGTGGCGGGCGATGCGCCGGTGAAGGGCAAGCCGATGCGTGATATCACCCCGGCTGCTCAGTAATTCAGTTACACCGCATCAAGGCTGATCGCGAGCAGGCTCACGCCTACATCGATCTCCAGTGAACACAAACTCTGTGGACACTGGAGATTAACTGTAGGAGTGAGCCTGCTCGCGAAGGGGCCCTCACATTCAGCACAAATTCCCGCGCTGCACAGTAAATCCCCCTACACCCCCTCTTCACTTGATCCTACCCCCACGCAGGCCTACTCTAGACCTCGCGCAACCGTTTCACCCCCTCCCCGCCGCTGCTCTACCGCTTCCCCCTGACAAGGAGGTTCCCGAATGTTCGATTTCCACCCCCAGCTCAAGCAGCGCTTCGCTGCCTTGCGCACGGGCGCCGAGTTTTTTTCCCTGCGATACGTACGCGAATCCGGTCAGTACCTGTCGGTGCGTAAAAACGTTGCCGAACCACCGAGCCTGAGCCGTGACGAAGGCGCGATGCTTACCGTGCGCGTCAATGGCGTTGAGGCCTATGCGGCAACCAACGACCTGTCGCAACAAGGTCTGCAAGCCGCCCTCGAACGCGCCGAGCAGCAAGCGCGCCGGCTCAAGCCGCACGCACTGCTCGACCTGCGCGATCAGCCAGTGTCCAGCGATCGCGCTGATTACTTTTCACCCAATCTCGAACAAGCCTTCCCGTCCCTGAGCGAATGTTTTGAGCTGCTCGGCGCAGAATCCGCCTCGGTGCCAAAGGATGAGCGCCTGGTGAACTGGCAAGTGAGCATTGGCATTACCCACGTCGAACAGATCTACCTGAGCAGCGCCGGGGCCGAGTTGCGCCAGGCCCAGCGCTTCGTCTATCCAGGCCTCGACGTCACCGCCTACGACGGCAACGACAGCCAGACCCGCAGCCTCGGCCGCGAGAACTTCGGCCAACAGGGCGGCGCTGATGTGATCAGCCGCTGCGGTCTGATCGGCGCCGGCCCGCAAGTCGCCGACCAGGCATTGCAACTGCTGCTCGCGCCGAACACCCCGCAAGGCCCGCGCGATCTGCTGTTGATGCCGGACCAGATGATGCTGCAGATCCACGAATCCATCGGTCACCCGTTGGAACTCGACCGCATCCTCGGCGACGAGCGCAATTACGCCGGCACCAGTTTCGTCAAAGCCAGCGACTTCGGCAGCCTGCAATACGGCTCGAAACTGCTCAACGTAACGTTCGATCCGGGTATTCCCGAAGAACTGGCCAGCTATGGCCACGATGACGACGGTACCAAGGCCAGCAAACAATTCCTGATCCGCGATGGCCTGTTGTTGCGTCCGCTGGGCGGGGCGCTGTCGCAGTTCCGCGCCGGTCTCGACGGCGTCGCCAACAGCCGCGCCTGTGGCTGGAACCGGCCGCCGATCGACCGCATGGCCAACCTCAATATCGAACCGGGCGATCAGCCGCTGAACAAGCTGATCGAAGGCATCGAGCACGGCATCCTGATGAGCACCAACCGTTCGTGGTCGATCGACGATGCGCGCAACAAATTCCAGTTCGGCTGTGAATGGGGCCAGTTGATCGAAAACGGTGAACTCAAAGGCGTGGTGAAAAACCCGAACTACCGGGCGATTTCCGCGCACTTCTGGAAAAGCCTGCGCGCCGTCGGCGACGCCAACACCGTCAAGGTGCTGGGCACGCCGAACTGCGGCAAGGGCGAACCGAACCAGGTGATCCGCGTCGGCCACGCTTCGCCGGCCTGCGTATTCAGCAACGTTGATGTGTTTGGGGGAGACGCCTGATGAGCATTTCGAAGAGTCAGTCCGACGCCTTCAAGGTCATGGTCGAGTGGCTGCGCGACAGCGTGCGCGAGCCGGAACAGTTCACCCTTAGCTATGCCGCCGAATCCTCGGCGTTTGTGCGTTTCAACCACGCCAAGGTGCGTCAGGCCGGGCAAGTGCAGCAGGCCAATATCGTCCTGAAGCTGATTAACGATGGTCGCCATGCCGATCTGCAAGTCACCCTGTCCGGTGATCAGGAAGGCGATCTGCAACGCCTCGCCGAAGGCCTACAACAACTGCGCGAAACCCTGCCGTTGCTGCCGCAGGATCCGTACCTGCTGCTCAATCACAACGGCTGGCAGAGCAAGAATGTGCAGGAACATCCGCTCCCGGACACTGAACAGGTTGTCGATGAGATCTGTACTGCCGCTGAAGGTCTGGACTTGGTTGGCTTCTATGCCGCCGGGCCGATCAGCCGTGGTTTTGCCAGTTCTTCGGGGGCGTTTGGCTGGCATCAGGCGAACAGTTTCAACTTTGACTTCAGCCTGTTCCACGACAACGGCGAAGCGGTGAAGGCCAGCTACGCCGGGCACGACTGGAGCAGCGAAGGCTTCGCCAAGCGCTTTGCTCAGGCGCGCGAGCAACTGGAATTTCTCGGTCGTCCGCTGCGCACCCTGGCACCGGGGCAATACCGCGCGTATCTGGCGCCAGCGGCGCTGGAAGAAATCATGGGCATGCTGAGCTGGGGCGGTTTCTCGGCGCAGTCGATCGCGAGCAAGAGCAGCCCATTGCAGAAGCTGTATGTCGGCGATCAGGCGTTCAGTCCGCTGGTGTCGCTGGATGAGAAAGTCAGCGAATCGTTGAGCCCGGCGTTTTCCGGCGAAGGTTATCCGCGCAGTGATTTGCGTTTGATCGTCGAAGGCAAGGCCGGTGATCAACTGGTTGGCTCGCGCAGTGCCGCCGAATATGGTTTGGCCGCCAACGGCGCTGGCGGCGGTGAAATGCCGAGTGCGTTGAACATGGCGGCGGGGGATCTGTCGCAAGCAGAGATCCTCAAGCAGTTGGGCACCGGGCTGTATATCAGCAACCTGTGGTACCTGAACTACTCGGATCAACCGGCCGCGCGCATGACCGGCATGACCCGCTTCGCGACCTTCTGGGTCGAGAACGGCGAGATCCAGGCGCCGGTCAGCACCATGCGTTTCGACGATAGCGCTTACAGCCTGCTGGGTTCGCAGCTGGAAGCGTTGACCGCCGAGCGTGAGTTGCTGCTGTCGGCGAGTACCTACAGCCAGCGCAATACTTCGTCGGCGTTGCTGCCGGGCGCGCTGGTCAGCCGTTTGACCTTGACCCTGTAAACGCAACACCTGTGGGAGCGAGCTTGCTCGCGAAGAGGCCATGTCATTCAACATTGATGGCGACTGACCTACCGCTTTCGCGAGCAAGCTCGCTCCCACACTGACCGCGCTCGACAATGGATATGCATTAACTCCAACGACAAGAGGTTCCATGCCCAACCGCCCGCCTCTCGACGCCATCACCGCCCGCTGGTTGCCGTGGGTCGTCGCTATCGCTTTCTTCATGCAGTCCCTCGACGGGACCATCCTCAACACCGCGCTGCCCGCCATGGCTCGCGATCTCGCCGAAGATCCGCTGCGCATGCAAGGCGTGGTCATCTCTTACATGCTCACCGTGGCATTGCTGATCCCGGCTTCAGGCTGGATCGCCGACCGCTTCGGCACCAAGAAAATCTTCTTCGGCGCGATTCTGCTGTTCAGTTTCGGCTCACTGCTCTGCGCGCTGTCGAGCAGCCTGAGCATGCTGATCGGCGCCCGGGTCATTCAGGGGCTGGGCGGTGCGCTGATGCTGCCGGTCGGGCGACTGGTGGTGCTGCGCGCCTATCCGCGCTCCGAACTGGTGCGGATCATGGGCTTCATCACCATCCCCGGCCTGCTCGGCCCGTTGATCGGCCCGACCATGGGCGGCTGGATGGTCGAATACCTGACGTGGCACTGGATCTTCCTGATCAACCTGCCGGTCGGCGTCATCGGTTGCTACGCGGTGTGGAAATTCATTCCCGACCTGCGCGGCACCGAGCGCACGCGCTTCGATAGTCTGGGTTTTCTGTTGTTCGGCGCGGCGATGATCCTGATCACCATCGCCATGGAAGGCCTTGGCGAGTTGCACTTGCCGCACCTGCGCGTGATGTTGCTACTGTTCGGCGGCATGGCCTGTCTGGCGGCATACTGGTTGCGCGCCGGGCACATCGAAAATCCGCTGTTCGCACCGTCACTGTTCAAGACCCGCACCTTTGCTGTGGGTATTCTCGGCAACCTTTTCGCCCGTCTGGGCAGCGGTGCACTGCCGTTTCTGGTGCCTTTGCTGCTGCAAGTGGCGCTGGGTTATTCACCGTCGCAAGCGGGAATGAGCATGCTGCCGCTGGCCGCTGCGGCGATGATCGCCAAGTGGGTGGCACGACCGCTGATCGAACGTCTCGGTTATCGCATCGTGCTGACCGGCAACACGCTGGCACTGGGGATCATGCTGGCGAGCATGGGTCTGGTCAGCGAGCAAACGCCGTATTGGCTGCTGCTGTGCCTGCTGGCGATTCTCGGCGCGATCAACTCGCTGCAATTTACCGCGATGAACACCGTGACGCTGATCGACCTCGACGATGCGAGCGCCAGCAGCGGCAACAGCTTGCTGTCGGTGGTGGCGCAGTTGTCATTGAGTCTGGGCGTTGCCTGCGCCGGTGCGTTGCTCGGCGGGTTCACCGCGGAGGTTGGTAACGATGGCGTCGAGACCGTGCTCGGTGCGTTCCAGCTGACCTTCGTCACCGTCGGCATCATGGCGATGCTGGCCGCGACGATCTTCTCGCAACTGTCGAAGGAAGACGGCCGCCGCGCCAAACGCCCGGAAGAACACATCGAACATTAACCACTGTTCGTCCAGAACTTTCGAAGAAAGTGGCACGGGGCTGCTACACTGCGCGACATTTTGTTTTGCAGGCCAGTCCCGTGACCACCATCGCCACCGCTTTTAATACTCTGCCGCTGTCCGCCGCCATGCTGGCTAACCTCGAATCCCTCGGTTATGCCCAGATGACGCCGATCCAGGCGCAGAGCTTGCCGGTGATCCTCAAGGGGATGGACCTGATCGCCCAGGCCAAGACCGGCAGCGGCAAGACCGCCGCGTTCGGCATCGGCCTGCTCAACCCGATCAACCCGCGCTACTTCGGTTGCCAGGCACTGGTGATCTGCCCGACGCGCGAGCTGGCCGACCAGGTCGCCAAGGAAATCCGTCGTCTGGCCCGTGCCGAAGACAACATCAAGGTCCTGACCCTGTGCGGCGGCGTGTCGTTTGGCCCGCAGATCGCTTCGCTGGAGCACGGCGCGCACATCATCGTCGGCACCCCGGGCCGCATCCAGCAGCACCTGCGCAAAGGTTCGCTGGTCCTTGATGGCCTGAACACTTTGATCCTCGACGAAGCCGACCGCATGCTCGACATGGGTTTCTACGACGCCATCGAAGACATCATCGTCAAGACCCCGGAGCGTCGTCAGACCCTGCTGTTCTCTGCCACGTACCCGGTGGGCATCAAGCAACTGGCGTCGAAATTCATGCGCGATCCGCAAACGGTGAAAGCCGAAGCGTTCCACGATGACACGCAGATCGAGCAGCGTTTCTACGAGATTTCCCCGGAAGACCGCATGAGCGCAGTGACCAAAGTCCTGCACCACTTCCGCCCGGCGTCCTGCGTGGCGTTCTGCTTCACCAAGCAGCAAGTGCAGGAAACCGTTGATCACCTGACCGCCAAAGGCATTTCCGCCGTCGGCCTGCACGGCGACCTGGAACAGCGTGACCGCGATCAGGTGCTGGCGATGTTCGCCAACCGCAGTACTTCGGTACTGGTCGCCACCGACGTGGCTGCCCGTGGTCTGGACATCGATGCGCTGGACATGGTGATCAACGTCGAACTCGCCCGCGATTCGGAAATCCACATTCACCGCGTTGGCCGTACCGGTCGTGCTGGCGAAAAAGGCATCGCGATCAGTCTGGTTGCTCCGGGTGAAGCGCACCGCGCGCAAGCCATCGAACAGCTGCAGAAATCACCGCTGAACTGGGATCAGGTCGATAACCTCAAGTCCCAGGGCCTCGCCCCATTGCAGCCGCCGATGACCACGCTGTGCATTGGTGCCGGTCGTAAAGACAAGGTTCGCCCGGGCGACATTCTGGGTGCATTGACTGGCGATGCCGGCATTCCCGGTGCACAGGTAGGCAAGATTGCGATTTTCGACTTCCAGGCTTATGTGGCCGTTGACCGCACCGTGGCCATGCAGGCCTTGCAGCGTTTGAACGACGGCAAGATCAAGGGCCGCTCGCTGCGCGTACGTATCTTGTAAGAACAACGTAACTCCCCTGTAGGAGCTGCCGCAGGCTGCGATCTTTTGACTTTGTTTTTTAAGAGCAAGATCAAAAGATCGCAGCCTGCGGCAGCTCCTACAGTTCGTTTTGTGGTGATATTTCAGAGGACACCGTTTTGCGCTCTACCGAAGTCGTGATCATTGGCGCTGGCGCCGCTGGGTTGATGTGTGCACTGACTGCCGCCGGGCGTGGGCGTCAGGTGTTGCTGCTCGACCACGCGAACAAGGCCGGCAAGAAAATCCTGATGTCGGGCGGTGGCCGCTGCAATTTCACCAACATGTACACCGAGCCGAACAATTTCCTCTCGCAGAACCCGCACTTCTGCAAATCCGCGCTGGCGCGCTACACCCAGTGGGATTTCATCGGCATGGTCGGCAAACACGCCGTGCCCTACCACGAGAAGAAACTCGGCCAGTTGTTCTGCGATAACAAATCCAGCGACATCCTCGAAATGCTCCTGACCGAGTGCGATCAGGCCGGTGTCGAACTGCATCTGGACACGTCGATCCAGACGATCGAGAAGGTCGAAAGCGGTTACCTGCTCGACACCACCCTCGGTCAGGTTCAATGCCAGTCGCTGGTGATCGCCACCGGCGGTCTGTCGATCCCGACGCTGGGTGCCACCGGTTTCGGTTATCAGGTCGCCAAACAGTTTGGCCATGAGTTGCTGCCGACCCGCGCCGGTCTGGTGCCGTTCACCATCACCGATCAGCTCAAGGAACTCTGCACCGAGCTGTCCGGGACGTCGGTGGATTGTCTGGTCAGCTGCAACGACCAGAGCTTTCGCGAGAACATCCTGTTTACTCACCGTGGCCTCAGTGGCCCGGCAATTTTGCAGATTTCTTCGTTCTGGGAACCCGGCGACACGGTGGAAATCAACCTGCTGCCAGATCACGACGCCGCGAGCTGGCTGCAACAGCAAGTGGCCGAGCGTCCGAACAGTGAACTGAAAACCCTGCTGGGTGAGATCTTCACCAAGAAGATGGCCAATCTGCTGGCGGACAACTGGTTCGTGTCCAAGCCGATGAAGCAGTACACCCACGCGGAACTGGCGGAAATCGCCGACAAACTCGGCAGCTGGAAAGTCGTGCCGGCGGGGACTGAGGGTTATCGCACGGCCGAAGTGACCCTCGGCGGCGTCGATACCCGCGAAGTTTCTTCCAAGACCATGGAATCACTGAAAAGCCCTGGTCTGTATTTCATCGGTGAAGTGCTCGACGTCACTGGCCATCTGGGCGGTTTCAACTTTCAGTGGGCCTGGGCCTCCGGTTACGCCGCCGCGCAGTACGCCTGACTCAGAGCCAAATACAAAACCCTGTATGAGTGAGCCTGCTCGCGATAGCGGTGAATCAGTCGATGAATTCATTGGCTGACACACCGCTATCGCGAGCAGGCTCACTCCTACAGTTGTTATGTGTGATGCAGTAAGGAACACTTTTTGCTGTCAGATGTGATCGGCGCCATTGCGTCGGCGTCATTACTGGCTCAATTTAGCGGCATCGCCTCGGAAGGCCTTCGCACTTCATGTCCTCGACCTCGTTTCGTCAGTCTTTGCGGCGCCTGTGGGCGCTGGATAAATTCAGCTACAGCGTGCGGGTGTTCATCGCCCTGACCGGCAGCATGGCGCTGTGTTGGTATCAGGATGAAATGGGCCTGCTGATCCCGTTATTCCTCGGCATTATCGCCAGCGCCCTGGCCGAAACCGACGACAGTTGGCAGGGCCGCCTCAACGCCCTCGCCGTGACACTGGTGTGTTTCAGCATCGCCGCGCTGTCGGTGGAATTGCTCTTCCCCTACCCGATCGTCTTTGCCATTGCCCTCGCGCTGGCCAGTTTTGGCCTGACCATGCTCGGTGCGCTCGGCGAGCGTTATGGCGCGATTGCTTCGGCGACGTTGATTTTGTCCGTATACACGATGATCGGCGTTGATCAACGCGGCGGCGCAGTCACTGATTTCTGGCACGAGCCGATGCTGCTGGTCGCCGGTGCGGCGTGGTACGGCTTGCTCTCGGTGTTGTGGCAGGCGATGTTTTCCAACCAGCCGGTGCAGCAGAGTCTGGCGCGGCTGTTCCGTGAACTGGGTTTTTACCTGAAGCTGAAATCGTCGCTGTTCGAGCCGATCCGACAGATGGACGTCGAAGCACGTCGCCTCGAACTGGCGCAGCAAAACGGCCGCGTGGTGGCTGCGCTGAACAGTGCCAAGGAAATCATCCTGCACCGCGTCGGCAATGGCCGCCCCGGCTCGAAGGTCAGCCGTTACCTGAAGCTGTACTTCCTCGCTCAGGACATCCACGAACGCGCCAGCTCCTCGCACTATCCGTACAACGCGCTGGCCGAAGCGTTCTTCCACAGCGACGTGCTGTTCCGCTGCCAGCGCCTGCTCCGTCAGCAGGGCAAGGCTTGCCGCGCACTGGCCGAATCGATCCAGATGCGCCAGCCATTTATTTATGACGCGAGTTTCGCCGAAGCCCTCAGTGACCTCGACGCCTCCCTCGAACACCTGCGCATCCAGAGCAACCCGGCGTGGCGCGGACTGCTGCGTTCGCTGCGCGCACTGGCCGCCAACCTCGGCACCCTCGACCGTTTGCTCAGCGACGCGAGCAATCCGGATGCCTTGGCCGATGCGACCGACAGCAGCCTGCTCGACCGTTCGCCGCGCAACCTCAAGGACGTCTGGATTCGCCTGCGCACGCAACTGACGCCGACTTCTCTGCTGTTCCGCCATGCCCTGCGCCTGCCATTGGCGCTGAGTATCGGCTACGGCATGGTGCACCTGATTCACCCGTCGCAGGGTTACTGGATCATCCTCACCACGCTGTTCGTCTGCCAGCCGAACTACGGCGCGACGCGGCGCAAACTCGGTCAGCGGATCTTCGGCACGGCCATCGGCCTGACCGTGGCGTGGGCGCTGTTCGATCTGTTCCCGAGCCCGTTGGTGCAGTCCTGCTTCGCCATCGCTGCCGGCGTGGTGTTCTTTACCAACCGCACCACCCGCTACACCCTGGCGACGGCGGCGATCACCATCATGGTGCTGTTCTGCTTCAACCAGGTCGGCGACGGTTACGGACTGTTCCTGCCACGCCTGTTCGATACGCTGCTGGGCAGCCTGATTGCCGGTCTGACGGTGTTCCTGTTCCTGCCGGACTGGCAGGGTCGACGCCTGAACAAAGTGCTGGCCAACACCCTGACCTGCAACAGCATCTACCTGCGCCAGATCATGCAGCAATACGCCGCCGGCAAGAGCGACGACCTCGCTTATCGTCTGGCCCGGCGTAATGCGCACAACGCCGATGCGGCACTGTCGACGACGTTGGCGAACATGCTCATGGAGCCGGGGCACTTCCGTAAGGAAGCGGATGTCGGATTCCGCTTTCTGGTGCTGTCGCACACCTTGCTGAGTTATCTGTCAGGGCTGGGCGCACATCGCGAGACGCAGTTGCCGGCGGATGTGCGTGAGCATTTGATTGATGGCGCCGGGGTGAAACTGGCGACGAGCATCGATGAAATCGCCCAAGGTCTGGCGAACAAGCAGCCGGTGGCGATTCAGAGTGACGAGGAAGAAGCGCTGGCCAATGAGCTGGAGCAGATGGCTGATGAGATTGATGAAGGACAGCGGTTGGTGCAAACGCAACTGGCGTTGATTTGCCGGCAGTTGGGGCCGTTGCGGACGTTGGCGGCGCATCTGATCAAGGACACCAATGAGGTTGGCGCTGGCTGAAAGGACGTCTTCGCGAGCAAGCTCGCTCCCACATGTGTTCTGTGTCGTTCACAAATCCAATGTGGGAGCGAGCTTGCTCGCGAAGAGGCCATCAGCCACACAAAAAATTCTGGATCAACCCTCACATGCCATGCTGGCGAAGCAACTTGTCATAACTCCCATCCGCCTTCATCGCCGCAATCGCCTTATCAAACCCTGCAACAATCTGCTCATGCTGCGGATTCTTCAGGCTCACCAGAATGTGCAGGCTGTTCTCACTCAACGGCTTGGGCAAAAACTCCACTGAATTGCGCACCTTGGCTGATTCGCGCGCCAGGTAATACTTCGCCACATACTCATCCTCCAGCGTCAGCTTGACCCGATCCGCCGCGAGCATGCGCACGGCCATGGCGAAGTTATGCACAGGGACTTTCTGCAACGCCGTGTCGGCATCGAACGGCGCCGAATAGGCGTAACCGCGCACCACCGCAATCGGATAGGTGTGCAACTGCTGCAGATTTGAGTAGTCGAGTGGTGTGTCTTTGCGCTTGAGAAAGCGAATGCGGTTGAGCAGGTATTCCCCGGAAAACTGGCCGAGCCTGGTCCGCTCGTCGTTGTACCAGGCGTTGACCAACACATCGTAGCGGCCCTCGCCAACGCCAAGCAGCGCCCGCGCCCAAGGCACCTGCTCGTAGCCGCTGGCATAACCGGCCCGGGCCAGCGCAGTTGTGACGATGTCGGTGGCCAGTCCGCCGTTGACCAGCGTGTCGTCGGTAAAGGGTGGCCAGATATCAAACACCAGCCGCAGCTTATCCGCTGCAGCGGTCTGAGCCAGCAAGAGCAATCCGGTCAAAGCAAAGGCTCGATGCAAACGCGGCATGCTTGAAAATCCTTAGCGGGCGAGTTGCCCAGCATGTTTTCAGTCAAAACCCCAAGGCCCCTTACCGGCAAAACCCAGGCCCTAACATTAGCTCATTGCAGCCAGTGCACAGGGCTCTCCAGCAGATTACACAAAGTCACCGCGGCTGCGAGAAAGGAATGATGGCATTTTGACCTTTGTCACAGACTCTTACGCCATAAAGACATCTTTGCCGCAGGCGCTTAGTATCGGGCGACACGTTCAAGGAATCGGCAAATGACAATCGAATGGGTCTGCAAACATCACAGTGATCTGGGCAAGGAACAGCTATACGCGCTGTTGAAGCTGCGCTCGGACGTGTTCGTAGTCGAACAGAAATGTGCTTATCCGGATCTCGACGGTCAGGATCTGGAAGGCGACACCTACCATCTGATGGGTTGGGAAGATGATCAGCTGATGGCGTACCTGCGCCTGCTGGATCCGGAATCTCAGGGAGGAGACGTGGTGATCGGCCGCGTGATTACCGCACCGCAAGGGCGGGGGAAAGGGCTGGGGCACGAGATGATGGAGCAGGCGTTGAAACAGGCCGAGAAGCATTGGCCGCAGGTGCCGATCTATCTGTCGGCGCAGGCGCATTTGCAGGGGTATTACGGTCGGTACGGGTTTGTTGTGGCGGGTGAGGAATATCTGGAGGATGACATTCCACATATCGGGATGCGTCGTGCCTGAAAAGCCCCTCACCCTAGCCCTCTCCCGGAGGGAGAGGGGACTGACCTTATCGTCTTGCTGCAGACATCGACCTGAAAAACAGTGTCGATTATGGATTCAACGGCGCTCGCTCACGTCGGCGTACCTCTCCAATATCCCCCAATCGGCCCCCTCTCCCTCCGGGAGAGGGCTGGGGTGAGGGCATTTAGGGATACTCAAGCACAGCCCTGATCTGCCGCAAATTACGCTCGATCCACCCGCGATCAATCGCCCCCCACTCGCGTATCCGATAGCGCCCCGCATGGTTGCGCGCGCCCTCTTCCTGCTCGAACTCACATACGATATCCAGATCCGCCAACGCCGCAATCGTGTCCTGCGCCGTGCGCCGGGGCATGCCGGTCACTTCGGTCAGCGCCGGCACACTCGGCGCCAGACCGCTGTCGATCAGGTACGCCACATACAAGCGGCGGTAGAAACTGCTTTTGGTCTTGCTGACGTCCATCCCCACCTTCCTGGTTGCGTACAGTTAAGCCTGCATATCGCGCCACGTCAGGTACACGCGCAGATCAAACTCGACCTGGTGATACCCCGGCAGCATGTGCTCGCACAATTTATAAAACGCCTTGTTGTGATCCGATTCCTTGAAGTGCGCCAGTTCATGCACGACGATCATTTTCAGAAAGTCCGGCGCGGCGTCCTTGAACAACGAGGCGATACGAATCTCTTTCTTGGCCTTGAGCTTGCCGCCCTGCACTCGCGACACCGTGGTGTGCAGACCCAGTGCCCGGTGGGTCAGGTCGAGGCGGTTGTCGAACAGCACCTTGTCGATGGCCGGGGCGTTGCGCAGGTATTCCTGCTTCAGGTCCAGCGCGTAGCTGTACAAGGCCTTGTCGTTCTGCACATCGTGGCGCCCCGAATAGCGTTGATTCAGGTATTCACCCAGCCGCCCTTCGGCGATCAATTGGCGTACCTGATCCTGTAATTGCGCGGGATAGGCCTGGAGGTACTTCAACACAGTCATGGACGGGCGACACGGTTCGAAAAAGGTCCGCCAGTGTAGCGAATTCAACCGGGCAGCGCGCTCCAGTCAAACGGTTCGGCAAAGCTTGCAGCGTCCTCGGCGATCAATGGCCGTGCGACGAGGAAGCCTTGCACGTACTCGCAGCCGTGGGCTTGCAGCCATTGGTATTGCTCGATGGTTTCCACCCCTTCGGCAATCACCAGTAAACCGTATTGCTTGCACAGACTGATCACTGTGCTGACCAGTGAGGCGTCGCGTTTCGAGTCCGGCAATCGCGCAATGAGATGGCGATCAAGCTTGAGCGTATCCAGCTCCAGATCGCGCAGATGTGCCAGTGAGCACGGCCCGGAACCGAAATCATCCAGCGCAACACGCACGCCAAGATTGCGCAGTAAGCGCAGTTGTTTGCGGGTTTCGTCGGGATTCTGCATCAGGGCTTCTTCGGTGACTTCAACCTCCAGTTGCCGAGGCTGCAAGGCGTGCCGCTCCATGACCTGGCGCAACTCGGTGACCAGATTCGGCAGGCTGAACTGGGTATTGCTCAAACTCACGCCGAGCACCAGATCTTCGGCAAACAGGGTTTCCCAGGCTTTGCGCTGGCCGGCGCCGCGATGATAAATCCAGCTGCCGAGTCGGCTGATCAGCCGCGCTTCCTCAAGCAGCGGCAAAAACAGCCCCGGCGGCACATCGCCAACGCTCGGGTGCTGCCAGCGCAACAACGCTTCGAAGCCACGAATCTGGCCAGTGTCGATGGCCACTTGCGGTTGATAGACCAGATTGAAATCGCGATTCTCGATGGCGGCACGCACGCTCTCTTCGAGCATCAACCGCGAGCGCGCCCGGCCATTCATTTCATGATCGTAGAAACGATATTGCTGACGTCCGGCACGTTTGGCCTCGTACATGGCGATGTCGGAAGCACGCAGCAATCCGTCGAGGTTCGAGCCGCAGTCCGGGTAAGTGGCGATGCCGATGCTGGCGCCGAGAGCGATGTCCAACCCTTCGATCTGCTGACAGATCGACACCCGCTCGATGAGTTTTTCGGCAATCTTCGCCGCTTGCTCGGGAAACTCCAGATCCAGCAGCGCGGTAAATTCATCGCCGCCCATGCGCGCGAGAATGTCGAACGGCCGCAGACAGGCTTTCAATTGCTCGGAGACCCAGCGCAGCACGCGATCACCAGCATCGTGGCCTAGCGAATCGTTGACCCGTTTGAAGCCATCAAGATCCAGATACAGCAAGACCCAACTGCTATCACTGCGCTCACCACGCAACAGCAGATTTTCAACGGTCTGGTAGAACCCGCGACGGTTGAGCAAACCCGTCAACGGATCGGTGACCGCTTGAAATTCCAGTTGCTGGTGCAAGTGTCGAACCACCGACATGTCCAGCACAGTCACCACCATCGCGTGTTGCTCGGCGGGCAACGCCGCACAGGACAGCGCCACCGGCACCTGCTGGCCGGGCGCGGTGCGCAGCAAGGCGTCGTGCAGTCTTAATGTTTCGCCACGCTTGTAGCTGGCATAAAACTCGGAATCGGCCCACAGCGGAATGTGCGGCTTCTGTAGAAAATCGAGAAACTCCTGACCTTCCAGCTCCTTCACCGGCGCATTCAACAACCGCGAAATCGCCGGATTGGCAAAGCGGATCAAACCGTCCTCACCTACCACCAATATCCCCTCGGCGGCGTTATCCAGCACCGAGGCATTGAAGGCGCGCGCCACTTCCAGGTCATGACTCAAACGCTGCAAGGCGCGGCGATTGCGCTGGTGCTCCAGCAACGCCTGCACTTTGGGCTTGAGAATCTGTGGGTCGAACGGCTTGAACAGGTAATCCACCGCGCCACTGGCGTAGCCCTTGATCACGGCGTCCTGGGATTGCTCGTTGGCGGTCAGAAAGATAATCGGCGTCAGGCGCGTGCGCTGGCTGCCGCGCATCAGCCGCGCGACTTCAAAGCCGTCCATACCCGGCATCTGCACATCCAGCAGCACCAGATCGACATCGTGGGAGAGCAGAATATTGAGCGCTTCGAAACCGGAGGCTGCGGTGAGGACGTGCCAATCCTGACGCTGCAGCAAAGCGCGCATGCTGATCAGATTTTCAGGGTAATCATCAACGATCAAAAGGACAGAGCTGCCTTCACCTGGCGGGGGTTGCGCGCATTCCATGCTGCTTCTCTTGTCGGGACTTCAGGGCGATTCCGGTAAAACCGTACATACATCGAGCCTTCACTCTAGTCGTGGATCCGAAAAAGCAGAAGCTGTCATCAGGCCATCATTTAACCAAAGCGTGAATTTGCCGACTAACGGTCATCGCTGAAGCCCCCGGAAACCGGCAGAGATGGCATTTCGACAGGATGTTGACGTCAATCATCTGCCAAACGGGCGTTAACAAATTTTCCCTCTACGCTTATAAAGGCCGCCCCAAAACGTGCGGGCTAGAGCTTCTGGCACGTACGTGCAGTGAAACTTGAGTGGAAGAACCGACATGATCGATCTCGCAACCTGGAACCTCAGCGTTCCCGTTGGCAGCCCGCCATACACCGTCGAAACCTCAAAACTGGTGAACGGCTTCAAAGATCAGTACTTCCATTCCGACACCGGCACCTTGTTCTTCTGGTCACCGGTTACCGGGTCAAAAACCGAAAACGCCATCTACCCGCGCACCGAACTAAGGGAAACCTACAGCAACGGCACGCTGCGCAACTGGTATTACCCGGATGCCGACAATTCATTGCGCGCGACCGTGACGGTGAACAAAGTGCCGAGCTCAGGCAAGATCGTCATTGGCCAGATTCACGCTTATGAAAGCCAGAAGCCAATGGTCAAACTTGAATATCAGTACAAGACAAAAACAGAAACCGGCAATCTGGTAATCAAAGTGCGCATGCACCCGGATGATGACGAAAGCCGTGTCATCACGCTGGCTACCGGGATCAAACTGGATCGCGAATTCAACTACCTCATCCACTTAAGCCCCGGCGGCGCATTGGGCATCAGTGCGGCGGGTTATCAGTGGGACTCACAGATCAGCGCGACATGGCGCAACAAGCCGCTGTATTTCAAGGCTGGGGTTTATGTGCAGGACAACACCGGGTATACGAGTGAGGGGGGGCAGGTGACTTTCAGCAAGCTAGATATCGATCACGACAAATAAATCTCCTAGTTCGCACTAACAGGTGATAACACCGATAAACCGGCAGACTATAGGAGTCTGCCGTACGGCATCAGGCCAATGTCAGCTGCGGTTTTTTTAGAACTCAAAATCACCTTTTACTTCAAAGACCCCTTCCTCAGAGAGATTAAAGACTCCTTTGGGACGGTCCCCGCCTCTGGTCAAACGAAAAGTACCACTAGCATTTTTATCACCGCTCACCCAATCAAATTCTAAATGAGCCCAAATCGGGCCATGATCATTTCCCTCTAGTTTATATTCCTCACCAACGACGAGACCTCTTTTAAATTTAACCCCCATATAATATTCATGACCTTCAAAAGTCCTATACTTTGGATTAAGATAAAAAAATTCTTTATCAGCGTACAAACCTTCATTGTTAAGTTTGAGCGAGTGAGAACCATACTCTGGATGTTTGTAAGTGATATTCAGGTCACCCGCAACTTGTTTTTCAACTTCCAATTCGATTTTCATTTCTTCGCCCTACAAAATAAGTGAGTTGAAAGCTTAATGTTCCGACTGGCCCGACACACCTGTCATATCTGACAGGTTTTTATATCAATAAGAAATATATTCAATACTTTTAATACCCAAAATCTCCACTGATCTACTATTGCCCGCCAACTCACTGCGCTCATTCAAGTACAGAAGAACCGTTTTACGGTGGAATATTCGTTCAGTTGAAACGCTCGGTGCTGGGTTGACCTGTTCTCCAAAACCTTTACTGAAAGTCACAGAACCCAACTGTGGGAGCTGCCGAAGGCTGCGATATTTTGACTTTGTCTGTTCAAGATCAAAAGATCGCAGCCTTCGGCAGCTCCTACATTTAAACGGGGTTGTTTAAATCGGTAGGCGGTTACTTCCAGATGCCTACAACAGCTTGCGTCGTTGCCTACGGGTACGCCAGAATCCGCCGGCTTGTGCGCCTGGCGGGCCATCGGTAACTTGATTCGCGTCACTGATTTCCAGTGATCGGGTTTAGTAGCCCGTGGTGTTTTTCAGTTTTGTGCAAAGCGCATCCGTCGGTCATTGCTGTCCGACTTGATGGTGGCTGTGTGCAGGGCGCTTCGGCGCGCCGGTCAATGCTGAATACTCCCCGGTCTACTAACCTGCGCACAGCTGCCACCCTTCTTTTAGTAGAGAAGACGAAGCGGCTCCATCAGGAGTTTTCAGCTAATGATCAAATCAACGCCACACCCGCCGGTCACTGACCCGGCCTCCCCGTACGAATCCCTCAATTCCAAAAAACTCAACGACGCCGCCGAGCGCGCCCTCGACCATTACCTCAAACCGTCCGCCTTCATCATGGCCAGCACGCATAAACCCGAGCCCATGTACCTCGCCAACCCGAAGTACAACACCGAATCCCTGCTGGCCAACGCCAGCGAAACCCTGGGTTCAGCCAGTGAAATGCTCAACAACTTCGCCGCCATGCTGAACACCTCACACCGCAAGACCGCGCTGGGGATCGCGCAGGTCGTCATGCTCGGTGAACTGGCAGTGAATCAGGCACTGGATCATGTCGAATTGAAGGAGTAGTTCTACTCCGGAAAAAACCCGCCTCTTGGCGGGTTTTTATAAGAACGATCTAAAAATATTTACCCCTTTTTACGCCCCCTAAACCTACCAAAAGTTATATACCAGGATAAGTTTATCGCCAATAAATATTAAAACCTGTCAGTTATTACAGGTTCAATTTACAAAACAACCGCCTAACATTCTTCAAGCCAAGAGCTATCACTGCAAAAACAATTGGCTGAACGTGCGTGTCTTATTTAGAAATCAGGTAAGACCCGACTCATATTACAAGGAGTAATAAACATGGCTAATGAAACAACTATCACATCCATCCGAAAAGACGTAAATGGCTTTTTTATTACCGGAAAATCCGTTCCTAACAGCAGGATTTACGTCACGCTATCTCCAAACGGCGCGACTCAGCTGGGATCAGGAGAGTCTTACGGAGACGGAAATTTTGGCTTTACAATTAGCTTCCCGGATAGAGGATTACAAAAAGTTGTTGCAACAGCCTTGGTAAATGGTGTCGCTGACAATACAAGATGGTCAGCGGTATATGCGTATGATGTTGCATAATTTAAACCCCGCAAACTTATGCCCTCTGCTTTAGCGAAAGAGTCATCCACAAAAAAACCCGCCTCACGGCGGGTTTCTTTTAAAGCAGTTTAACGCTCAGGCTTAGTTAACCTTGGCGTTCAACTCACCCTTCAGATAACGCTGGTACATCGCTTCCAGCGAGATCGGTTTGATCTTCGAAGCATTACCCGCAGTACCAAACGCTTCATAACGAGCGATACAAACATCGCGCATCGCAGTCACGGTGGCGCCGAAGAATTTACGCGGGTCGAATTCGCTCGGGTTGGTGGCCATCAGGCGACGCATTGCGCCGGTGGACGCCAGGCGCAGGTCGGTGTCGATGTTGACCTTGCGCACGCCGTGCTTGATGCCTTCGACGATTTCTTCAACTGGTACGCCGTAGGTTTCTTTGATGTCGCCGCCGTACTGGTTGATGATCGCCAGCCACTCTTGTGGCACCGACGAGGAACCGTGCATCACCAGGTGGGTGTTAGGGATGCGTTTGTGGATTTCCTTGATGCGGTCGATCGCCAGCACGTCACCGGTCGGTGGCTTGGTGAACTTGTAGGCGCCGTGGCTGGTGCCGATGGCGATGGCCAGGGCATCGACCTGGGTGCGTTTGACGAAGTCAGCGGCTTCTTCCGGGTCGGTCAGCATTTGGCTGTGATCCAGAACGCCTTCGGCGCCGATGCCGTCTTCTTCACCGGCCATGCCGGTTTCCAGCGAACCCAGGCAGCCCAGCTCGCCTTCTACCGAGACGCCGCAGGCGTGAGCCATGGCTACAGTCTGCTGAGTGACGCGGACGTTGTAGTCGTAGTCGGTCGGGGTCTTGCCGTCTTCGCCCAGCGAGCCGTCCATCATCACCGAGCTGAAGCCCAGTTGAATCGAACGCTGGCAAACGTCAGGGCTGGTGCCGTGGTCCTGGTGCATGCACACCGGGATGTGCGGGAATTCTTCGATCGCGGCGAGGATCAGGTGACGCAGGAATGGCGCGCCGGCGTATTTGCGAGCGCCGGCCGAAGCCTGGACGATCACCGGGGAGTCAGTCTTGTCAGCGGCTTCCATGATGGCGCGCATCTGCTCAAGGTTGTTGACGTTGAAAGCTGGAACGCCGTAGCCGAATTCGGCTGCGTGGTCCAACATCTGGCGCATGCTGATAAGTGCCATTGTGTGTGTCTCTCCCGGTTGAGGGTCGTTAATCGTGCCAGCCTGCCGGAGCGGCGGCGGCTATTCAAGTGATTGCAGATCGGGGGTTGAGGCCCGGTCTGGTGATTCGATAAAGCAAAATCCTGAGAGCTACACAGAACCCCTGTAGGAGTGAGCCTGTGGTGTTTCAATTACTGCGCCTTGCAGCCGCGGCCGATCAGGTCATTGGTGGCGACCCAGTACACCAGGCCTTCCTCTCCCTTGACGTGAAACGCCAGCATGCCGTCGCTGTACAGAGTGCCCGAGGCGCCCGGCTCTTCTTTCAGGCGATAGACCTGATCACCGCCACCCAGTCGCACATCGACTTCCTTCTGGCCGGCATCGGCGTAACGCCACAGCACTTTGGCCTGGCTGTCGCAGGTCCAGGTCGTCCAGTTGTCCGCCGGGGCGGACGACTGAAACAGGTTCAACTGCGCGCAACCGCCCAACAATGCCAGCGCCGCAATGGCGATCAAGCCTTTCATCCGTGTTCCTCGACTGACGGCGCACGCCGCCAGCCCTGAGTTAAAGAGTCAGACCCGTCAAGGACAACCATGTTCCTTGGCCGGGGTTTGCGTCTCGTATTTGTCCAGGCCGTCCGGTCCCGAGCGCTTGTTCAGCACCGGGTTGGTTTCGGCCTGCCAGTCGGCCTGATAACAGCCCTTCTGCGACTCGCTCGGCGCCGGCGTAGCTTCGGCCTTCGGGTTACTCCCGCAGGCCGCCAGCGTACCGGTCAGCAACAACAGCGCTAACGACTTGACCATGTAAACACTCCTTTGCCTGGCCAAACGGGCGGCCTCAGGCCTTGGCCCGGCTTTCCAGGACTTCAACGGCTGGCAGCACTTTGCCTTCGACGAATTCGAGGAACGCGCCACCACCGGTGGAAATGTAGGAGATTTGCTCAGCCACGCCATATTTATCGATCGCAGCCAGAGTGTCGCCACCGCCAGCGATGGAGAACGCGGAGCTTTCAGCGATGGCTTGCGCCAGTACTTTGGTGCCGTTACCGAACTGGTCGAATTCGAACACGCCAACCGGGCCGTTCCACAGGATGGTTTTCGACGATTTCAGCAGTTCGGCGAAGTTGGCTGCGGTTTGCGGGCCGATGTCCAGAATCATGTCGTCAGCAGCAACGTCAGCGATCAGCTTGACGGTGGCTTCTGCGGTTTCGGCGAATTCCTTGGCAACCACCACGTCAACCGGCAGCGGCACGCTGACTTTGGCGGCGATGGCGCGGGCGGTGTCGAGCAGGTCTGGTTCGTACAGCGACTTGCCCACCGGGTGACCGGCCGCCGCGAGGAAGGTGTTGGCGATGCCGCCGCCGACGATCAACTGATCGCAGATCTGGCTCAGGCTGTTCAGCACGTCGAGTTTGGTCGACACCTTGGAGCCGGCAACAATAGCCGCCATTGGCTGAGCCGGTGCGCCAAGGGCTTTGCCCAGTGCGTCCAGTTCAGCGGCCAGCAGCGGACCTGCGGCAGCGACTTTGGCGAACTTGGCCACACCGTGGGTCGAGCCTTCAGCGCGGTGAGCGGTGCCGAACGCGTCCATCACGAACACGTCGCACAGGGCGGCGTATTGCTGAGCCAGTTCGTCAGCGTTCTTTTTCTCGCCTTTGTTGAAGCGCACGTTTTCGAACAGCACGATGTCGCCGGCCTTGACGTCAACGCCGCCCAGGTAATCGGCCACCAGCGGCACTTCACGACCCAGCGCCTTGCTCAGGTAGTCAGCGACTGGCTTGAGGCTGTTCTCGGCGGAGAATTCGCCTTCGGTCGGACGGCCAAGGTGCGAGCAGACCATCACGGCCGCGCCTTTTTCCAGGGCCAGCTTGATGGTCGGCAGCGAAGCCAGGATACGCGCGTCGCTGGTGACAACACCGTCCTTGACTGGGACGTTGAGGTCTTCGCGGATCAATACGCGCTTACCTTGCAGATCGAGGTCGGACATCTTCAACACGGTCATGGGTCGCACTTCCTACGGTTTTTTTGAAGTTGCTGTTTGCAGATAGTGTTCTGCAACGTCCAGCATTCGGTTGGCAAAACCCCACTCGTTGTCGAACCAGGCCAGGATGTTCACCAGCTTGGGGCCGGAAACACGGGTCTGACTGGCATCGACGATGGCCGAATGTGGGTCATGGTTGAAATCACAACTGGCGTGCGGCAGCTCGGTATAGGCGAGCAGACCTTTGAGCGGGCCGCTGGTGGCGGCTTCGCGCAGGATCCGGTTGACCTCGTTGGCGTCGGTCGCCGTGGCGGTCTGCATCGTGATGTCGAGGCAGGACACGTTGACCGTCGGCACGCGTACGGCTTTGGCCTGAATTCGCCCGGCAAGTTCCGGCAGCAGGCGCTCGATACCACGCGCCAGACCAGTGGACACCGGGATCACCGACTGGAACGCCGAACGGGTGCGGCGCAGGTCTTCGTGGTGATAAGCGTCGATCACTGGCTGATCGTTCATCGCCGAGTGAATCGTGGTGATCGACACGTAATCCAGGCCGATGGCCTTGTCGAGCAAGCGCAACAGCGGCACACCGCAGTTGGTGGTGCAGGAGGCGTTGGACACCAGCAGTTCGTCGCCGGTCAGGCAGTCCTGATTGACGCCGTAAACGATAGTGGCGTCGACATCCGCCTCGCTGGCCATCGGCTGCGAGAACAACACGCGTGGCGCGCCGGCGTCGAGAAAGCGCTGGCCGTCGGCACGGGTGTTATAGGCACCGGAGCATTCCAGCACCAGATCGACGCCGAGTGACGCCCAATCGATGCCTTCGGGGGTGGCACTGCGCAGGACCTTCACGCAGTCGCCATTAATATGCAGACAATCGCCTTCTACTCGCACCTCGCCCGGAAAGCGGCCGTGGGTGGAGTCAAAGCGTGTCAGGTATTCGATGCTGGCCATGTCCGCCAGATCGTTGATCGCGACAATTTCAAACCCGGCTTTCTCGCCTCGCTCAAACAACGCACGCAAGACGCAACGACCAATCCGGCCGTAGCCGTTGAGTGCAACTTTGTAAGGACGCGGTTGAGGCATGGGGTTCTCGATTACCGTGGTGAATCAGGCAGTGCGATGTTGCCCGAACCAACGCTATCGCGAGCAAGCTCGCTCCCACATGGGCAGTGTATAACCCTGTGGGAGCGAGCTTGCTCGCGAAGGCGTCAGCTCAGACGACATCTTTTCTGGATCAGTCTTCCAGCAGCTCTTCAGCCTGACCCAGGATGTTTTCCAGGGTGAAGCCGAACTCTTCGAACAGTGCCGAAGCCGGAGCCGATTCGCCGTAGGTGGTCATGCCGATCACGCGACCTTCCAGACCCACGTACTTGAACCAGAAGTCGGCGTGAGCCGCTTCGATGGCGATACGTGCGCTGACCTGCAACGGCAGCACGGCTTGTTTGTAGCCGGCGTCTTGAGCGTCGAACACGCTGGTGCACGGCATGGAAACCACGCGCACCTTGCGACCTTGCTCGGTCAGCTTGTCGTAAGCCTGAACCGCCAGACCCACTTCCGAACCGGTCGAAATCAGGATCAGCTCAGGCTCGCCTGCGCAGTCCTTCAGTACATAACCGCCACGGCTGATGTCGGCAATCTGGCCGGCATCGCGCTCTTGGTGCTGCAGGTTCTGACGCGAGAAGATCAGCGCCGATGGGCCGTCCTTGCGCTCCAGAGCGTTTTTCCAGGCCACGGCCGATTCAACGGCATCGGCTGGACGCCAGGTGTCGAGGTTCGGTGTGGTACGCAGGCTGGTCAGTTGCTCGATCGGCTGATGCGTCGGGCCGTCTTCGCCCAGACCGATGGAGTCGTGGGTATAGACGTGGATCACTTGCTTCTTCATCAGCGCCGACATGCGCACCGCGTTGCGGGCGTATTCCATGAACATCAGGAAGGTCGCGCCGTAAGGCACCAGGCCGCCGTGCAGGGTCACGCCGTTCATGATTGCGGTCATGCCGAATTCGCGCACGCCGTAGTACATGTAGTTGCCGCTGGCATCTTCAGCGCTGACGCCTTTGCAACCTTTCCACAGGGTCAGGTTGGAACCGGCGAGGTCAGCGGAGCCGCCAAGCAGTTCCGGCAGCAGCGGGCCGAATGCGTTCAGGGTGTTCTGGCTGGCTTTACGGCTGGCAATGGTTTCGCCTTTGGCCGCGACTTCAGCGATGTAAGCCGAGGCTTTTTCGGAGAAATCGGCCGGCAGCTCACCGCTCAGACGACGCACCAGTTCGTTGGCTTCAGTCGGGAACGCAGCGGAGTAAGCAGCGAAACGCTGATCCCACTCGGCTTCGGCCGCACGACCTTTTTCCTTGGCATCCCACTCGGCATAGATGTCGGCCGGGATTTCGAACGGACCGTGGTTCCAGTTCAGCGCCTGACGGGTCAGCGCGATTTCCGCGTCACCCAGTGGAGCGCCGTGGCAGTCTTCTTTGCCTTGCTTGTTCGGCGAGCCGAAACCAATGGTGGTCTTGCAGCAGATCAGGGTCGGCAGCGGGCTCTTGCGCGCGGTCTCGATGGCGGTCTTGATCTCTTCCGGATCGTGACCGTCAACGTTGCGGATCACTTGCCAGTTGTAGGCTTCGAAACGCTTCGGCGTGTCATCGGTGAACCAGCCTTCGACTTCGCCGTCGATGGAGATGCCGTTGTCATCGTAGAAAGCGATCAGCTTGCCCAGACCCAGAGTACCGGCCAGGGAAGCGACTTCGTGGGAAATGCCTTCCATCATGCAGCCATCACCCAGGAACACGTAGGTGTGGTGGTCAACGATGTTGTGGTTTGGACGGTTGAACTGCGCAGCCAGAACTTTTTCTGCCAGAGCGAAACCGACGGCGTTGGCCAGACCCTGACCCAGCGGGCCGGTGGTGGTTTCAACGCCCGGGGTGTAACCGAATTCCGGGTGGCCCGGGGTGCGGCTGTGCAGTTGACGGAACTGCTTGAGGTCTTCGATCGACAGGTCGTAACCGGTCAGGTGCAGCAGCGAGTAGATCAACATCGAGCCGTGGCCGTTGGACAGCACAAAGCGGTCACGGTCGGCGAACGATGGATTGCTCGGGTTGTGCTTGAGGTAGTCGCGCCAAAGCACTTCGGCGATATCTGCCATACCCATAGGGGCACCGGGATGGCCGCTGTTGGCTTTTTGCACGGCATCCATGCTGAGGGCACGAATGGCGTTGGCACGCTCACGACGGCTAGGCATCGCTGATCTCCTGGGTTCTGGTAAGTCGAAACGGAAAAAAGGAGGGCATTTTCCCTCACCGGAGCGCCTCGGGGCAATGACAGATAGTCATCCGGGGGCGTTTTTCCAATGGATAGCGGCGCTTTCTGTTGGTGAAACCTTTCCGCTACTCGTTTGTAGAGTTAACCGCTTGGAGAGAAGTGCCATTTATCGAGCAATATCAAAACTTTTTGATATTGGCCTTGCGATGAATTCACCCCGTCTCTAGACTGCGGCCCTATGAATTTACGCGTGCCTTCCATTCGCCATGACGATTGCGACGAGCTGGCGGCCCTGTGCAAGGCCGGCGGCGATCCGCTGCGCCTGAATGTACTGCGCGCACTGGCCAACGATTCGTTCGGTGTTCTGGAACTGGCGCAGATTTTCGGCATCGGTCAGTCCGGCATGAGCCATCACCTTAAAGTGTTGGCGCAGGCTGATCTGGTGGCAACGCGCCGCGAAGGCAACGCGATCTTTTATCGCCGTGCCCTGCCCCACACCGAATTGCTCGGCGGCAAGTTGCACGCGGCATTGTTAGAAGAAGTCGACAATCTGGATCTGCCTGACGACGTGCAAGCGCGCATCGAGCAGGTACACGGCCAACGCGCCGCGGCCAGTCAGGACTTTTTCGCCCGGGTCGCGGAGAAATTTCGCGCCCAGCAAGACTTGATCGCAGGCCTGCCGCAATACCGTGACAGCGTGCTGGCCCTGCTCGACAAACTGAACTTCAATGGTGCTGCCACGGCCATTGAAGTCGGCCCCGGCGATGGTGCTTTTCTGCCGGAACTGGCCCGTCGCTTCGGCACCGTAACCGCGCTGGACAACAGCCCGGCGATGCTCGAACTGGCGCGTCAGGTATGTGAACGTGAACAGCTGGCTAACGTCAGCCTGCAGTTGGCCGATGCATTGAATGGCACAAGCCTTCAGGCCGATTGCGTGGTGTTGAACATGGTGTTGCACCATTTCGCCGCGCCGGCCGATGCGCTCAAGCACATGGCCGACCTGCTGCAACCGGGCGGTAGTCTGCTCGTGACAGAGTTATGTAGCCACAACCAGAGTTGGGCCAGGGAGGCCTGCGGTGATCTGTGGTTGGGGTTTGAACAGGACGATTTGGCCCGTTGGGCCACCGCTGCGGGACTCGTTCCCGGGGAAAGCCTCTATGTAGGCTTACGTAATGGTTTCCAGATCCAGGTCCGCCATTTTCAGCGACCGGCTGGCGACACTCACCATCGGTAAATTCAGGAAAACATCGAGATGAGCGAATACTCCCTCTTCACCTCCGAGTCCGTGTCCGAAGGACATCCGGACAAAATCGCCGACCAGATTTCCGATGCGGTGCTGGACGCCATCATTACCCAGGACAAACACGCACGCGTTGCCGTGGAAACTCTGGTCAAGACTGGCGTGGCTATCGTTGCCGGTGAAGTGACCACCAGCGCCTGGGTCGATCTGGAAGAGATCGTGCGTAACGTGATTCTCGACATCGGCTATAACAGCTCCGACGTCGGCTTCGACGGCGCGACCTGCGGTGTGATGAACATCATCGGCAAGCAGTCCCCAGACATCAACCAGGGTGTTGACCGTGCCAAGCCTGAAGATCAGGGCGCCGGCGACCAGGGCCTGATGTTCGGCTACGCCAGCAACGAAACCGACGTTTTGATGCCAGCGCCGATCACCTTCTCGCACCAACTGGTGCAGCGCCAGGCCGAAGCCCGTAAGTCGGGTCTGCTGCCTTGGCTGCGTCCGGACGCCAAGTCGCAAGTGACTTGCCGTTACGAAGGCGGCAAGGTTGTCGGTATCGACGCGGTTGTTCTGTCGACACAGCACAACCCTGAAGTGTCGTACAAAGACCTGCGCGAAGGCGTGATGGAGCTGATCGTCAAGCACGTGCTGCCTGCCGAACTGCTGAGCAAAGACACCCAGTTCCACATCAACCCGACCGGCCAGTTCATCATTGGCGGCCCGGTAGGTGACTGCGGTCTGACCGGTCGCAAGATCATCGTCGACAGCTACGGCGGCATGGCCCGTCACGGCGGCGGCGCGTTCTCCGGTAAAGATCCATCGAAGGTTGACCGTTCGGCTGCCTACGCTGGCCGTTATGTTGCCAAGAACATCGTCGCTGCCGGCCTGGCCGAGCGTTGCGAGATTCAGGTTTCCTACGCGATTGGTGTAGCTCAGCCTACGTCGATCTCGCTGAACACCTTCGGCACCGGCAAGATCAGCGATGACAAGATCGTCAAACTGGTGCGTGAAGTGTTCGACCTGCGTCCATACGCAATCACCACCATGCTCGATCTGCTGCACCCGATGTACCAGGAAACTGCAGCGTACGGCCACTTCGGTCGCACGCCAGAGACCAAGACCGTTGGCGAAGACACCTTCACCACGTTCACCTGGGAAAAAACCGACCGCGCCGACGCCCTGCGTTCCGCTGCTGGCCTGTAAGAACTTCCCGGCTGCACAAAAAAGCCCCGCACGGCTCACGCCCTGCGGGGCTTTTTCATGCCTGAAACCGGGAGTTCAACTCAGAACGTTCAGGTCGATGCATATCCAACAAACCACTCGGTCAGTCCCCTCTCCCCCGGGGAGAGGGTTAGGGTGAGGGGCTGTTTTTACTGCACAGAAACAAGCCGTAAAACACCCATCCGGCGGAGTAAATATCTTCGCCTAACCTTCAAGCATTCCCCCTGAGCAAGGACGCTCACAATGCTTGTCACGCTGCGCCTGTTGTTGGTTTTCCTCGCTGCCTGTACGGCCCTCAACGCCCACGCCGATTGCCCGAAATGGCCGGCCACTCAAGCACAAAGCGAAATCGCCGCCCTGCAAAAACAGATCGACCAATGGGACGACGCCTATCACCGCGAAGGCCGCTCACTGGTTGTCGATGAGCTCTACGACCAGTCACTCCAACGCCTGAGCGCATGGCGTGAATGCTTCAGGCTACCCTCGCCCGCCGAACCTTTGCGCACGGCTTCAGGCACAGTTACCCACCCCATCGCCCATACCGGTCTGGATAAAATCCATAAAGCCGAGGCCGTGCAAGCATGGCTACGGGATCGTCATGACGTCTGGGTTCAACCCAAAGTCGATGGCGTGGCAGTGACGCTGGTTTATCGCCAAGGGATGTTGCAACAGGCCATCAGTCGCGGTGACGGGATCAGCGGACAGGACTGGACGACTTCAGCGCAAAGAATCAACGCCATACCTCAACGCCTGAAACAACCGCTGGATCTGCAGGTGCAAGGCGAACTCTACTGGCGCTTGGACAAACACGTGCAAGCCCGATCCGGCAGCGTCAACGCCCGTGCCGCCGTTGCCGGACTGATGAACCGCAAATCCTTCACTGCAGAACAAGCCGCCGGTATCGGACTGTTCGTTTGGGACTGGCCACAAGGACCTGTGGACTTGCCCGAACGAATATCCAGATTGGCCGCACTGGGTTTCGCCACAATTGAACCGTACAGCCACCCCGCCAGCGATTTCGCAGAGGCACAAAAATGGCGCGACCACTGGTATCGCTCGCCTTTGCCATTTGCCACCGACGGCGTGGTGTTGCGCCAGAGTCAGCGCCCGCCCGCCGAACGCTGGCAGGCTCGCGCTCCGTATTGGGCAGTTGCGTGGAAGTATCCTTTTGCTCAAGCGCTGGCCGAAGTGCGCAAGGTCAACTTCAAGATCGGGCGCACTGGGCGTATCACGCCAGTACTCGAACTCAAACCCGTCATGCTCGATGACCGGGAGATCAAACGGGTCAGCGCCAGCTCGTTGAAACGCTGGCAAGAACTGGACATTCGCCCCGGCGATCAGGTTGCGATCAGCCTCGCCGGCCTGACCATTCCACGGCTCGACAGCGTGGTGCTGCGCGCCGCCGAACGCACAGACCTCAACATCCCCAACTCCGACGACTTCCACGTATTGAGCTGCTGGCAACCCTCGCCCGGTTGCGAAAGCCAGTTTCTCGCACGCCTGACCTGGCTCAGTGGCAAACAAGGGCTGGCGCTGCAACATGTCGGTCGTGGCACGTGGGAGAAACTTCTCGAAACACGCCGCGTGAACAACCTGCTGGATTGGTTGACCCTTGAGGGGCCGGAGCTTGCTAACATTGCCGGCTTCGGCGAGCGCAGCAGCGAACGCCTGATGCACAGTTTTCACAGCGCTCGCCAACGACCCTTCGCCCAATGGCTCAAGGCCCTGGGCTTACCACCCACAGGTCAGGCTCAACTGCCTGACTCATGGCAGGCGCTGGCACAACGCGACACCGAACAATGGCAGGCCGAAGCCGGTATCGGTCCGGGACGCGCAGCGCAATTGAGCGCATTCTTTCGCGATCCGCAGGTACTGGCTTTGAGCGAAACCTTACATGCCGCCGGAATCGACGGTTTCTGACTACGCAATCCCGGCGCGCCGGGAACCCATCGGCCACCGAGGCGCTCCAACAGCGCAGTGCCGCCCCGACCCGATTGCCTTTGCACATGGAGCTTTTATGAAATTTCTCGCACCGCTCGCCTTGCTGACCCTTTGCGGCGTAATGGCCGCCCCTGTGATGGCCGACGAAGACGCCCCGGGCCTGACCGGCTGCGCCGCCAAGAAGCAGGGCATCATCAATCAGATCGAACAGGCCAAGTCGCGCGGCAACGCCGATCAGCAGGCGGGCCTGGAAACTGCCCTGCGTGAGGTGACCGAAAACTGCACCGATGCCGGCCTGAAAAAAGAACGCGAAAACAAGGTCCTCGAAGCCAAACACGAAGTGAGCAAGCGTCAGGCTGATCTCGACAAGGCCATGAAGAAAGGCGATCCAGAGAAGATCAACAAGCGCAAAGACAAACTCGCCGAATCACGCAAAGAACTGCAGGACGCGCTGGACGAGATCGATAAGTAAGCATTGATGCAGTGAGTTTGATGGCCTCTTCGTCAGCTCAAACAATAGAAATCAATGATCGCGAAACTGTTTATGGCAAGCGCTGCAGGCATCTTCAACTTTCTGCACCGCAGGCCCGAGGTTGCTGGCCTTGTACGGCTGAACCTGGCTGGCGATCACCAATTCACCGGTGGCCGCTTCCAGGGTGCGGGCCATTTCCTGAAACTGCGCCTGCTTCTGCCAGACATCGTCCTTGGCGCTGGTGTGATCTTCTTCGCGAACCTGCGGAAAATGCTTCCAGGGTTCATGGGACAACGCATCGAGTTTGACTGCGCCTTCGGCAAACTTCGGCCCGTCGAACGGAATGCGCCCGCGCAGCATGCCGCCGAGGTCTTCGCCGGTCTTGAGCATTTGTTTGAAGATCGCCTTGCGTTGACCCAGCGGGGAATTCGGATCGACACCGCCACAAGCGGACAAGGTCAGACAGGCCAGCAATACAACAGAAATGCTTTTAAGAGTCATGGTGGCTTCAGGTCACGGATTTCGGCGGCCAGTATCCTCGCGTCACCGCCAAACACCAATAGCCCTATTAAAAATACGGGTTGCCCGAGCGCATGGAGCACGCGGGCAACCGGCACAGGAATCACTCCATGAACAGCCGTTTCAAGGCCTGGCGTCACCCGCTGATCGCAACCCTGCCTCTAATGGCGATTCTCGCTGGCTGCACCGGCGGTGATAGCGCCAAACCAAAAACCCACGCACTGGCCACTTATTCCAGCGCCACTTGGGAAGCACTGCCGGCAGTATCCGATAGCGATCTGGTCGCCGGTTTCGGTTCGTGGCGTAGCGCCTGCACCCGACTCAAAGCTGATGCCGTATGGGGCTCCACCTGCGCCGCTGCAGCCAAAGTGCCGCAAAGTGCTGGCGAGATTCGCGCCTTCCTCAAACAAAATCTCGACGTCTACGGCCTGCGCGCTGAAAACGACAACCCCAACGGCTTGATCACCGGCTACTACGAACCGGTCTACCCCGGCAGCCTGACGCCCACCGACGCGGCCAATGTACCCGTGTATGGCGTGCCGGAAGACATGATCATCGTCTCGCTGGACAGCATTTATCCCGAACTCAAAGGCAAACGCCTGCGCGGTCGCCTTGAAGGTCGGGTACTCAAACCGTACGACGATGCCGCAACTATCGAATCGAAGGGCGTTAAAGCCCCAGTGGTGGCTTATCTGACCGACCCGATGAACCTGCAATTCCTGCAGATCCAGGGCTCCGGGCGGATCCAGACCGAGGACGGCAAACAGCTGCGCATCGCCTACGCCGATCAGAACGGCCACCCGTACCGCCCAATCGGCCGCTGGCTGGTCGAGCAAGGTGAGCTGAAGAAAGAAGATGTGACCATGAACGCGATCAGCAACTGGGCAAAGGCCAATCCTTCGCGCATCCCCGAACTGTTGGGTAGCAACCCGAGCTATGTGTTCTTCACCCGCAACCCCGACAGCAACGAAGGCCCGCGCGGCTCGCTGAACGTGCCGCTGACTGCCGGCTATAGCGCGGCGGTGGATCGCAAGGTGATTCCGTTGGGTAGTCTGTTGTGGCTGTCGACCACTCGTCCTGATGGCACGGCGCTGGTGCGTCCGGTGGCGGCGCAGGATACCGGCGGCGCGATTGCCGGCGAGGTACGTGCGGATCTGTTCTGGGGCACGGGCGACGCGGCCGGGCAACTGGCCGGGGACATGAAACAGCAAGGGCAGATCTGGATGCTCTGGCCAAAAGGTGCCGCGTTGCCGCAAGTGCCGCAGGTGGCGGATACAGAGAAGAAGTAAGCCTTGGGATCTGCTGAGGCAGGCAAATAGCTATCGCGAGCAGGCTCACTCCTACAGGGGAACGCATTCCAAATGTAGGAGTGAGCCTGCTCGCGATGAGGCCATCAGCGACACCAAAAAATAATCAGACCGACACAAAGAAGAACGAAGCAATCAACCCCATTCCCACAAACCACACCAGCGAGCGCAGGATCGCCCAGTCCGCCAGGTAGCAGATGATGTACAGCAGGCGACTGGTAATAAACATCACCGCCAGCACATTGACCGTCACCAACTGCGCGGTTCCCACCAGGTGCGCAACGATCACCGCCGCTGCAAACGCCGGCATCACTTCAAAACTGTTCAGTTGCGCCGCGTGCGCCCGACGGGCCACACCGTTGAGACTTTCAAGAAAGTCGCGCGGATCGTGGTTATCACTCAACCGGTAGCCGCCCACGGCTTTCGCTACGCCGGTGCAGATATACGGCAGAAAAATTGCGATCAACACACACCACAGAGCCACCGTCATAACGCCGTCCTTTTTTCGAGTTATAGAATTCGCGGGCGGTCAGAACTTCATCACCAGCATGCCGATCAGCACCAGCCCACAGGCTAAGAGCCGCGGACGGCCGAAAGGTTCTTTCAAGTAGCGCATACCGAACAGCACCACCAGAATCACGCTGATCTCGCGCAATGCCGCCGCTTCAGCAATCGAACCCAACTGCATCGCCCACAGCACCAGAGCGTAGCTGGCCAATACGCAGAAGCCCACCGCCAGGCCCAGCCTCCATTGCTCACGCCAGAACAACATGAACGCCGGACGCTTGGCGACCCACGCCAGCAGTGGAAACGGCCACGCGCTGAACAACGTGACCCAGACCAGGTAATCAAGCGGATGCGACCAGCGCCGCAATGCCTGGCCGTCGATGTAGGTGTAGCAACCAATACACAGGCCGATCAACGCCACCACCGGCAGCATCGACCATGGCAAATGCTTGCCACCACCGCCCTGCCACAATAGACAAACCATGCCCAACGGAATCAGCATGATGCCGAAGATCTGCTGGGTGGTGAGCACTTCACCGGCGAAGATCAGGGTCAGCGCCAGCACCACCAGCGGCGACAATCCGCGCATCAGTGGATACACCAGGCCCAGATCGCCGACCCGATACGCCTGAATCAGCAGGTAGCGATACAGCAGCTCAAAAGCTGCCGAAGCGAGAATCCATGGCCAGATTTCCATGGGCGGCAAGCTCACGAATGGAAACGCGATGGCCACGACCAGCAGCGCCACGGTGTCCATGCACGCCACCACCAGCAGCCGCTCGGCGCTGAACTTGATTAACGTATTCCACGTCGCATGCAACAGCGCCGCCATCAATACCAAAGCCGTCGCCAGCACGTTCCACTCCTTATTGTTGTTAGCGAGCCAATTAGTCAGATTATTGATTCGCGATGTGTCAGCAGCTGTTTATACTGCAAGCGACCACGCCGTACTCAGTTGCGCACAGAAAAATACCAATAATTCCCGCCCGCACCGCCCTCCTTCGAGATCGGTCTTCGGCCTGCGTATGCCTGATCAAAGCGTCAAGACTACCGACAGAGACCTTGCGCATGCCACTCGCCTTGCTTGCCCTCGCTGTTGCCGCATTCGGCATCGGCACCACCGAATTCGTCATCATGGGCTTGCTGCCCGATGTTGCCCGCGACCTTGCCGTGAGCATTCCCGATGCTGGTCTGTTGATCACCGGTTACGCGCTGGGCGTAGTGTTCGGTGCGCCGATCCTAGCGATCGGCACCGCCAACATGCCACGCAAAGCGACATTGCTGGGAATGACGCTGATGTTCATCCTAGGCAACGTGCTCTGTGCACTGGCACCGAACTACGCGACGCTGATGGCTGCTCGTGTGGTCACAGCGCTGTGCCACGGCGCGTTCTTCGGCATTGGCTCGGTGGTCGCCGCCGGGCTGGTCGCGCCGAACAAACGCGCGCAGGCGATTGCGATGATGTTCACCGGCCTGACCTTGGCCAACGTCCTCGGCGTACCGCTGGGCACGGCGCTCGGGCAATACGCCGGCTGGCGTTCGACCTTCTGGGCGGTCTCGGTGATCGGCGTAATCGCAGCCTTGGCGCAGTGGCTGTGGCTGCCAAAACACATCCCGATGGACAAGGCCAACCTCGCCAGCGAGCTCAAGGTGCTGGGCAAGGTCAATGTGTTGCTGGCGCTGGGCATGAGCGTGTTGGCCTCGACCAGCCTGTTCAGTGTGTTCACCTACATCGCACCGATCCTGCAGGACATCACCGGCGTCAGCCCGCACGGCGTGACGGTGATGCTGCTGTTGTTCGGCGTCGGTCTGACCGGCGGCAGCATGCTCGGCGGGCGTCTGGCCGATAGCCGTTTGTTGCCGTCGCTGGTCGGTGTGGCCCTGGCCGTGGTGGTGATTCTGGCGGCGTTCAGTCAGACCAGCCGTTCGGTGGTGCCGGCGGCAATCACGCTGGTGCTGTGGGGGATCTTTGCTTTTGCGCTGTGCCCGATTCTGCAATTGCTGATCATCGATCAGGCCCATGAAGCGCCGAACCTCGGTTCGACTTTGAATCAGAGCGCTTTCAATCTCGGTAACGCGGCGGGTGCGTGGATCGGCGGGCTGGTGGTGGCCAGTGGCGCGGATCTGGCGGACTTGCCGTGGACCGGTGCGCTTGTTGGCGTATTGACCGTGCTGACAGCGCTGTTTTTCATCTATCTGCAACGTCGCGAAGCGGCTGCGGTCAATGTGTCCGGCTAATCGGGTTTAGCCTGAGAGCCCTCACCCTAGCCCTCTCCCAGAGGGAGAGGGGACTGAACGGGGGGCGCTTCAGAAGTACGCCGACCTGAACGCGCATTGCCGAATCCATAATCGACTCGGTTATTCAGGTCGATGTATGCCACAAGACAATAAGGTCGGCCCCCTCTCCCTCCGGGAGAGGGCTGGGGTGAGGGAAGCTTGTGCCCTCTGTCGCTCTCAGCCCATCAAACCCCTGCGCCCAAGCATCGGGCGCGCTCCACTCACCCCTCATCCAAAGGACCCCGGATGCTTGAACTTGTCGCCGCTTTCATCTGCCTCACCACCCTCCTGACCTTCGTCAACTTCCGCTTCATCGGCCTGCCGCCGACCATCGGCGTGATGGTGACCGCACTGCTGTTCTCTCTGCTGCTGCAAGGCCTGAGTGTGCTCGGCTACCCCGGCCTCGAAGAACGCGTGCAGCAACTGATCGGCCAGATCGACTTCGGCGATCTGCTGATGAACTGGATGCTGTCGTTCCTGCTGTTCGCTGGCGCTTTGCACGTCAACCTCAATGACCTGCGCAGCTACCGTTGGCCCATCGGCCTATTGGCGACCTTCGGCGTGTTGATTGCCACCACGGTGATCGGCAGCCTCGCCTATTACATTTTTGCCTTGTTCGGCTGGCACGTGAGCTTCTTGTATTGCTTGCTGTTCGGCGCATTGATTTCGCCGACCGACCCGATTGCGGTGCTCGGCGTGTTGCGTACCGCCAATGCCTCGAAGCCGCTGAAAACCACCATCGTCGGCGAGTCACTGTTCAACGACGGTACAGCCGTTGTGGTATTCACCGTGCTGCTGGGCATCGCCCAACTCGGCGAAACCCCGACCATCAGCGCCACCGCGATGTTGTTCGTTCATGAAGCCATCGGCGGTGTGCTGTTCGGCGGCCTGATCGGTTATCTGGTCTATCGAATGATCAAGAGCGTCGAGCAACACCAGATCACCGTGATGCTGACACTGGCCTTGGTTATCGGTGGTTCGGCGATGGCCACCGAGATTCACGTCTCCGCGCCGATTGCGATGGTGGTCGCCGGTCTGATCATCGGTAACGTCGGACGCAATCTGGCGATGAATGACATGACCCGCCGCTATCTCGACGGCTTCTGGGAATTGCTCGATGACATGCTCAACGCGCTGCTGTTCGCGCTGATCGGCATGGAGCTGTTGCTGCTGCCGTTCAACTGGCTGCATATGGCGGCGGCAGGTTTGCTGGCGGTGGCGATTCTGCTGTCGCGCCTGCTCACTGTGGCCCCGGCGATTCTTCTGCTACGCCGCTGGCGCACGGTGCCCGCCGGCACCATCCGCATCCTGACCTGGGGCGGTTTGCGCGGCGGTGTCTCGGTGGCACTGGCGCTGGCGCTGCCGTTGGGCCCGGAGCGCGATCTGCTGCTGAGCATCACCTACATCGTGGTGCTGTCGTCAATCCTGTTGCAGGGTCTGACCATCGGCAAACTGGTCAAGCACGCGACTCGCAACGAGCCCGCGACCACCAGCGAACCTGCTCACCACTGATCATTTTTTGATCTGCTGCGGATCAGGCTTCTCGGCCTGATCCGCAGTTTCCTTCGGCGCCCCGCTTTCACTGCGAATCTGCGCATGGCTGATCAGCGCAAAGATGAAGCTGCCGCCAATGATGTTCCCCGCCAGCGTGGGACCTGCGAACACCATCCAGAAATCACTCCACGGCAGCTCGCCGGCAAACACCAGGTATGACACCTCAGCCGAACCCACCACGATGTGCGTGAAATCGCCGAGCGCCATGAGGTAGGTGATAAGGATGATGATCCACATCTTCGCGCTCTCCATGGACGGGATCATCCAGACCATGGTGGCGATCATCCAGCCAGACACGATGCCTTTGGCGAACATCTGGCTGGCATGGTTTTCCATGACCTTGCGACCGATTTCGAGAAAGGCGTGGTCAGTCTTGGTGTCGAAGATCGGCAGTTCGAGCATCACGTACGCGACCAGAATCGTGCCGCACAGGTTGCCGACCAGCACCACCGTCCACAGTCGGATCAGCCGGCCGAAGTTTTGCAGGGTCGGCTTGGTCATGACCGGCAGCACGGCGGTCAGGGTGTTTTCGGTGAACAGTTGCTGACGGGCGAGGATCACCGCAAGGAAACCGGCGCAGTAGCCGAAGCTGGCGATTACCTTGAATTCATCACCGTCGGGCAGGCGTGAATTGAGCAGGCCCATGCCCATCAGCGACAGGCCCATGGTCAACCCGGCTGCCAATGCCGACCACCAGAGCGCGGCGATGCTGCGCTCCAGTTCCTGATCGCCTTGGCTGCGGATGATTTCATGCAGGACGGCCGCGCGGGGCGGCTGGTTTTTCTCGACTTCGTGCTGTTCTTTGGCCGAGAGGTCGGGGGTTTTGCCGTCGGTGGGGGTCGTCATGGCGTGGGGACCGTGGGGGGTGGTGTTTACCTACGACTCCCGCGGCTCACGACTGTTCAGTGGCCAGATGATTCTTCGCTGACAGGACAACCGCTTTCGCGAGCAAGCTCGCTCCCACAGGTACAGCGTGATCCTTGTGGGAGCGAGCTTGCTCGCGAAGAAAGCACCGCCAATGTCACTTGGTGACCAATTCATCTTCCTGAAACTGATCTTTCACATATTTGATTTCAGTGCGCCCGTGCGGCGCCGGCAAACCGTCTTCACCGAGGTTCACAAACACCATCTTCTCAACCGTCAGAATGCTCTTGCGAGTGATCTTGTTGCGCACTTCGCAGGTCAGGGTGATCGAGGTGCGGCCGAACTCGGTGGCGGTGATGCCCAGTTCGATGATGTCGCCCTGGCGCGAGGCGCTGACGAAGTTGATTTCGGAAATGTACTTGGTCACCACGCGCTGGTTGCCCAACTGGACGATGGCGTAAATCGCCGCTTCTTCGTCGATCCAGCGCAGCAGGCTGCCGCCGAACAGGGTGCCGTTGGGGTTGAGGTCTTCGGGTTTTACCCATTTGCGGGTGTGGAAATTCATCTTCACTCCTGAGTGTCTTGCCGAACGATGGACGGTATCTTGGCAGACTGAGCGGTCAGGCTCCATGCGGCTTCGACTATGGTCGTCATTAACGATCTTCATCTGGCCGACAGAAACCCTTTGGAAGATCAGTCTAGACGGCTATAATCGCCCCCGTTTCAAAACGGTAACGTTCACTTGCTACCGTTTTCCCGCCACCTGTCCGAGGGGCGCTGCAGCAGGTTCAACCTGTCAGGCTCGGATGGGGCGTTGACTGGCTCAGGCCGGACACTAAACGCACAACGGCGCCCATTCGCATACATTACGAATGGAGGCTCTTCATGAGCGCTGTTATCACGCCTGCAGATTTTAACGATTACAAAGTTGCCGACATGTCCCTGGCTGCCTGGGGCCGTCGCGAAACCATCATCGCCGAATCGGAAATGCCGGCCCTGATGGGTCTGCGTCGCAAGTACTCCGGCGAACAGCCGTTGAAAGGCGCCAAGATCCTCGGCTGCATCCACATGACCATTCAGACTGCCGTGCTGATCGAAACCCTGGTTGCCCTGGGTGCCGAAGTACGCTGGTCGTCGTGCAACATTTTCTCCACTCAGGATCAGGCCGCTGCCGCTATCGCTGCTGCCGGCATCCCGGTTTTCGCCTGGAAAGGCGAAACTGAAGAAGAGTACGAGTGGTGCCTGGAACAAACCATCCTGAAGGATGGCGCGCCATGGGACGCCAACATGATCCTCGACGACGGCGGCGACCTGACTCAGCTGCTGCACGACAAGTACCCACAAGTACTGGATCGCGTTCACGGCGTGACCGAAGAAACCACCACCGGCGTACACCGTCTGCTGGACATGCTGGCCAAGGGCGAGCTGAAAATCCCGGCCATCAACGTCAACGACTCGGTGACCAAGTCCAAGAACGACAACAAGTACGGCTGCCGTCACAGCCTGAACGACGCGATCAAGCGCGGTACCGACCACCTGCTGTCCGGCAAGCAAGCGCTGGTCATCGGTTACGGTGACGTGGGCAAGGGCTCCGCTCAGTCCCTGCGTCAGGAAGGCATGATCGTTAAGGTTTCCGAAGTTGACCCGATCTGCGCCATGCAAGCGTGCATGGACGGTTTCGAACTGGTGTCGCCGTTCATCGACGGTATCAACAACGGCACCGAAGCAAGCATCGACAAAGCGCTGCTGGGCAAGATCGACCTGATCGTGACCACCACCGGTAACGTCAATGTTTGCGACGCGAACATGCTCAAAGCTCTGAAGAAGCGCGCTGTTGTCTGCAACATCGGTCACTTCGACAACGAAATCGACACCGCTTTCATGCGCAAGAACTGGGCATGGGAAGAAGTGAAGCCACAAGTACACAAGATCCACCGTACCGGCCCGGGCGCTTTCGACGCTCAGAACGACGACTACCTGATCCTGCTGGCCGAAGGCCGTCTGGTAAACCTGGGTAACGCCACTGGCCACCCGAGCCGCATCATGGACGGTTCGTTCGCCAACCAGGTTCTGGCGCAGATCTTCCTGTTCGGCCAGAAGTACGCCGACCTGTCGCCAGCCCAGAAAGCCGAGCGTCTGACCGTTGAAGTACTGCCGAAGAAACTCGACGAAGAAGTGGCTCTGGAAATGGTTCGCGGCTTCGGCGGCGTGGTCACTCAACTGACCAAGCAACAGGCTGACTACATCGGCGTCACCGTCGAAGGCCCGTTCAAGCCGCACGCTTACCGCTACTAACAGGCGCTGACTGCTCGCTCCCACACGGGATTGCAGCGCCTCGAAGGTTCTTGTTTCCAAGGGTATGACCATGTCCCAAGACCGTCGCTACAGCTTCGAGTTCTTCCCGACCAAGACCGATGCTGGGCATGAAAAACTGCTCGCCACTGCCCGTCAGCTGGCCACATACAATCCTGACTTCTTTTCCTGCACCTATGGCGCTGGTGGTTCGACCCGTGATCGCACCCTCAACACCGTTCTGCAACTGGAAAGCGAAGTCAAAATCCCGGCCGCACCGCACCTGTCGTGCGTCGGCGACAGCAAGGACGACCTGCGCGGCCTGCTGAACGAGTACAAGGCTGCCGGCATCAAGCGCATCGTCGCCCTGCGTGGTGACCTGCCGTCCGGCATGGGCATGACCAGCGGCGAGCTGCGTCACGCCAATGAACTGGTTGAATTCATTCGTGAAGAAACCGGTGACCATTTCCACATCGAAGTTGCCGCTTACCCGGAGATGCATCCGCAAGCACGCAACTACGAAGACGATCTGGCCAACTTCGTGCGCAAGGCTCGCGCCGGCGCCGACAGCGCGATCACCCAGTACTTCTTCAACGCCGACAGCTATTTCTACTTTGTCGACCGTTTGCAGGCGCAGGGTGTCGATCTGCCGATCGTCCCGGGGATCATGCCGATCACCAACTACAGCAAACTCGCGCGCTTCTCTGATGCCTGCGGTGCGGAAATCCCGCGCTGGATCCGCAAGCAACTGGAAGCCTATGGCGATGACACTCAGAGCATTCAGCGCTTTGGTGAGCAAGTCGTCAGCGAGATGTGCGAACGCCTGTTGCAGGGCGGCGCACCGGGCCTGCACTTCTATTCCATGAATCAGGCTGAGCCTAGTCTGGCGATCTGGAATAACCTGAAGTTGCCTCGTTAAGTTTCAAAGAAAGATCAAGAGATCGCAGCCTTCGGCAGCTCCTACAGGGGTTGTCGGCGCTGCGTTTTTTTGCGTTTGAATCCCCGAATTAGAGCTTGTGCAGGCACTTTCTGGCTCTTTCGCGTTTCTCGTCGTAATCTCAAGCCATGCCTTTGATCACGCAGTTATTCGCCGTGCTGGTTTTTGCTTGCCTGAGCTTCGCCGCTCGAGGCGAGAAGCTGCGTATTGTCACCGAACCGTGGGCGCCTTACGTCTACGAAGAAAACGGTAAAAACCTCGGGCTGGACTACGAAACCACGGCCATCGTCTTCAAACGTCTGGGCATTGAAGTCGAATGGCAATTCCTGCCGTGGAAGCGTTGCCTGTCGATGCTTGAGACGGGACTGGCCGACGGCGCGCTGGATATCTTCCATAGCAATGAGCGCGACGCCACCCTGCTCTACCCGAGCGAACCACTGTCGGACGTCGAGTTCGTGATGTTTTACGCCAACGACCGGCCGCACCCGTTCAGCAAACTCGAAGAACTCAAAGGCCTGACCATCGGCACCTCGCCCGGTTATCTGTACAGCCCGGATTTCCGTGAATCGACGCTGTTCACCCGCGAACCGGCGCCGACCCACGAAGCCAACTTCGGCAAATTGGTGCGTGGCCGAATTGATTTGTTGATCACCGATCGCCGCGTTGGTCAGCATTTGCTCGATGAATTGAATATTCGCGATCAGATCACCGAAAACCCCACTGTTATTAGCCGTCAGAGCCAGTTTCTCGCAGTTCGGCGCAATGCCGGCATGGATCTTCTGGTGCAGCGATTTGGCGCCGAACTCAAACGCTTCAAGCGCGAACCGGCTTATGCCGAGCTGAGCGCCCGTTATGGCGCGGCTCCCGCTATTAACGCGCCGCTGGGCAATGCCACGGCCAACAGCAAAACCGTTGAGCAGCAGGAAAGCAGCGCGCAGTGATTGCTCTGTTATACTCCGGCGTTCCCGCCAGGCTCACGCCCGGACGCCCGGAACCGTAACAGGCCTCTCGACCCGCTACAGCGCAGCTTTGCAGCCCGCGCGAGCGCTCCAGACGTGCCTTCGGAACCGCAGCAGGACCGGACGGGATTGCGTCCTCTTAAACGTGATTCGCGCCAGGCAAGACTCCCATTGGGCCAAGCCCTAACTAAAACAGGATTACTCATGTCCTTTGCTTCCCTCGGTCTCTCCGAGGCTTTAGTCCGCGCCATCGAAGATGCGGGCTATACCGAGCCTACTCCGGTGCAACAGCGGGCCATTCCCGCCGTGTTGCAAGGTCGCGACCTGATGGTTGCGGCACAGACAGGTACCGGTAAAACCGGCGGTTTCGCCCTTCCGATCCTGGAGCGGTTGTTCCCCAACGGTCACCCGGACAAATCCCAGCGTCATGGCCCGCGCCAACCGCGCGTACTGGTCCTGACCCCGACCCGCGAACTCGCGGCCCAGGTTCACGAGAGCTTCAAGATCTACGCCCGTGACCTGAAATTCGTCAGCGCCTGCATCTTCGGCGGCGTCGGCATGAACCCGCAGGTTCAGGCCATGTCCCGTGGTGTCGACGTGCTCGTTGCCTGCCCGGGTCGTTTGCTCGATCTGTGTGGCCAGGGCAGCGTTGACCTGTCCCACGTGGAAATCCTCGTCCTCGACGAAGCCGACCGCATGCTCGACATGGGTTTCGTGCACGACGTGAAGAAAGTCCTCGCGCGTCTACCGTCCAAGCGTCAGAACCTGCTGTTCTCGGCGACGTTCTCCAAGGACATCACCGACCTCGCCGGCAAGCTGCTGCACAACCCGGAACGTATCGAAGTGACGCCGCCGAACACCACGGTCGAGCGCATCGAACAACGCGTATTCCGTCTGCCGGCCAGCCACAAGCGTGCGCTGCTGGCCCACCTGATCACCGCCGGCGCGTGGGAACAGGTATTGGTGTTCACCCGCACCAAGCACGGCGCCAACCGTCTGGCCGAATACCTGGACAAACACGGCCTGCCGGCTGTGGCGATCCACGGTAACAAGAGCCAGAACGCGCGCACCAAAGCGCTGGCCGACTTCAAGGCCAACCAGGTGCGCATCCTGGTGGCTACCGACATCGCTGCTCGCGGTCTGGACATCGATCAGTTGCCACATGTGGTCAACTTCGAACTGCCGAACGTCGATGAAGATTACGTGCACCGTATCGGCCGTACTGGCCGTGCCGGTCGTTCGGGCGAGGCGATTTCGCTGGTCGCGCCGGACGAAGAGAAGCTGCTGAAAAGCATCGAACGCATGACCAAGCAGAAAATCGCCGACGGCGACCTGATGGGCTTCGATTCGAGCACCATTGAAGCCGAGAAGCCGGAAGTACGTGAGCGTCCGGACGTGCGTAACCCGCGCAATTCACGTGGCCCACGCGGCGACGGGCCGAATGGCGGCGGCGGTGGCGGCGGTCGTAAAGACAAAGGCAAGGACAAGGGTAAAGAGAAGCCGGCCGGTGAACGTGGCGAGCGTCCTGCCCGTCAGCAGAAACCGCGCGAAGGCACCCCAGCCCGCGAACAGCGTCCGAGCCAGCCGCCACGTGCGGCAGCTGATCGTGCACCGGACGAGTTCCTCGACGACGATATCGATAACTTCGGTAACCGCGTTGACTACGTGCCGAAGCCGGCTCCTGCCGGCGGCCGTGGTCGTCGTCCAGGCGCACCGGCTCAAGGTGCTGGCGCAGGTTCGGGCGCACCACGCGGAGGTCAGTCGCAGGGTCGTCAGAACGGTCCGCGCAACAGCAACGGTTCGAGCACCGGCACCCCGCCAGCCAAACGTAGCGGCCCACGCAACGGCGCACCGCGGGATGGTCAGTCGGGTCGTCGCGACGATTCCACCTCGTCCTCGCGCAACCGCCGCCCGGCCCGTGACGATCAGCCTCGTAGCGAGCCAGCCGTGCAGAACCCGCGCAGCAACGGCCCGAAGATCATGCACAAGGAATCGAAAGCCGACCGCTTCCCGACGCCAGAGCAGCTTGATCAACTGCCAAGCCGCCCGCGTGGCGAAAAACCAGCGCTGCTGACCCGCAATCGCTGAGTTAACGCTGCAATGAAAAATGCCCCGCCTCGAAAGAGCCGGGGCATTTTTTTGCTGCCGCGAATCCCTGCATCACCACAATCCCCCTGTGGGAGCGAGCTTGCTCGCGAAAGCGTCGGATCAGTCGAGACCTCTGGTGAATGACACACCGCATTCGTCGGATCGCCGCCCGGAGCAAGCTCGCTCCCACAGTGGATATGCGCTGGTCTCAAGTCATGTGACGGGCAATAAAAAACGCCCCCGGTCTTTCAACCGGTGGCGTTTTTATGTGGCGGGGCGAAAGTTACTGAACTTTCACGCCTTCCAGCGAGATGTCCAGATCCGCAGTTTGCGAGGAAGGACCTGGGCCCTTGATCCCGAAATCGTTCAGGTTCAGGGTGGTCTTGGCGTTGAAGCCAGCACGCTCGCCGCCCCATGGATCCTTGCCTTCGCCGTTGAACGTGGCTTTGAAGGTCACAGGCTTGGTCACGCCGTGCAGGGTCAGGTCGCCGGTCACGTCAGCGGTCTTTTCGCCGGTCGATTTAACGGCGGTGGAGACGAACTTGGCATCAGCAAACTTGCCCACGTCGAGAAAGTCTTTGCTGGCGATGTGCTTGTCACGCTCAGCGTGGTTCGACCACAGGCTGGCGGTTTTAACGTCTACAGCGATCTTGCTGGCTTCAGGCTTGGCCGAATCCCACGAGAACGTACCGTCGAAATCTTTGAAAGTACCGTGGATGAAGCTGTAACCCAGGTGGCTGATTTTCCAGTCAACGAAGGCGTGCTGACCTTCCTTGTCGATTTTGTAGTCCGCTGCCATGGCCTGGGCCGAGAGCAGTGCAGAACCGATTGCCAGAGCGGCCAGAGTCTTTTTCAACATGCTTTCTTTTCCTTTGAGTCGAGGTTGAATTTCAGGCTTTGCGACCGAGCATTCGCGTCAGGGTCGCATCACGATCGATAAAGTGGTGCTTCAATGCTGCCAACGCATGGAGACCGGAAAAAATTACCAGCGCCCACGCCAGCCAGAGATGAATCACCCCGGCGGTATCTGCCTGATCCGGTAGTCCGGAAACCAGTGCAGGAACTTCAAACAGGCCAAACACCGGGATCCCGACACCGTCTGCGGTGGAAATCAGGTAACCGGCAAGCATCACAGCGAACAGCGCCAGATACAGAAACCCGTGGCCGAACTTGGCGCCGATGCGGGTCATCCGGCTGTAGCTCTGCAGCGTCGGCGGTGGTGGGCTGATAAAGCGCCACAGCACCCGCAACACCATAACGGCCAGCAACACCAGGCCAATACTCTTGTGCAGATCCGGCGCCTCTTTGCGCCAGCTGCTGTAGTAATCCAGCCCGACCATCCACAGGCCCAGCGCGAACAGCCCGAAGACCACCAGCGCCACGCCCCAGTGCATGAAGATGCTGACCCAACCATAGCGCGAAGAAGAATTGCGTAGCTGCATTGCCCAAATCCTGTGAGAACTGCGAACCAAGACTAGCGAGTTATCTATCGAATTAAAGCGGAAAATTTCGCTTTGAAATATCGAGAAATACGATCAAGAGTCTGGAAGTGGCGTGTTAAGGAAAGATTAAAGGCGATTTGTCCGCACAGCGCTCGGGCCATGCTGCTCGATTTCGCTGGCAATCCGACGCTCCCCGGAGCAGGTGGCGATCACAGGAAGGTCGTCGCTAGAGAAATTCTCAATCGATAACTATGTATCGCTAGTTGTACGTCTGCACCTGATCAAATGATGACTCAATCATTCTTTGAAAAGGTCAACAACATGGCTCTTCGTTACACCCCCTTTCAAGCAAGTGGTACTTCCGAGTTACCGCCAAACCAAACCCTGACCCCAGGCCAATATCTGCAATCCGAAAACGGCCGATTCCGCCTGATATTGCAGAGCGATGGAATTCTTGTGATCAAAGACGGTGAAACGGTAGTGTGGATTGCCGATAACCATCAACCTTACAGTTTAACTTTGCATCCAAAAAAGATGCGTGAACCACTGCAGTTTGTCATCAGCAATAACGGTTTTCTCTACGATCCTTCCCGACGGCGCCTATGGATTGCTGAAAGCACTCACAGCCTCGACAAATCGCTCTGGTACAACACGTATATGACGCTCCAGGACGATGGGAACCTGGTCATCTACGATCAGCGCAACGGGAATCTGCGCTGGGCCCGCTCCGGATTTGTCCCCGGGCGCATTCGAAAACCCAAGCAACGATGGCTCCGAAAATTACCGAACGGCACGGAGTTCTTCAAATGGGACTTTTAACAAGCGTTAGTTAGTTTTATTGATTAGTTGGTGAACACCGCCGGCGGCTGCAAGCAATCCGCGCTATATGGATCTATCTTGCATTGATGGGCAAGTTCAGCGCCATAACCCCCAGGAAAGAAACGCCCATTGGCACAACCGGAAAGTGTCATCAACAAAAGTATTACCGTAAGTCTTTTCATCTAGCGCCTCCAATTTTTTCAAGCATAAAGTTGGAGGTCAGGCACCCGCTATCATTTCGTTCTGATTGTTTTGTGGGAAGTGTCCTGCGCAGCGGTAAGCCATGAGACTGCTCAGGGAAGGATTGCAGTGCACGCTTCTGGCAAAAAAAACGCGGCCCGAATGGCCGCGTTTTTTATTGAAGCAAAGGCTTACTGCGCCTTCGTCTCAGTCGTGGCTGCCGGCTTGGCTGCTGGCTTCTTCGCCGGTTCAGCCTTTTTCGCCGCCGGTTTGGCCGCAGGCTTTTTCGCCTCGGTTTTCGCAGCCGGCTTCTTCGCCGCTGGCTTGGCCGCTGCTTTCTTCGCCGGTTCAGCTTTCACCGGGGTCGCTGGTTTCGGTGCTTCCACCGGCGCTGGCGCGGGTGCCGGGGTCGGCGCAGGCGCTGGAGCGACCGGTGCAGGAGCCGGCTCTGGCGCCTTCACAGGCTCAGGCTTCTTCTCGTCATCCGAACCGCCGAACAGATTAGTGAAGAAGTTGCCCTTCTTCGCCGCCACGGCACCCGCCGCGCCTGCCGCTGCTGCAGCCGGAACCACTTTGACCGGCTCGAACGATTTGCCTGCCGCCAGATCTTCAACCTGACTGGCCGCACGCTGGCCGGTGCGCAGTGCGCCTTCCAGGGTGCCGGGGTACAAGGTGTCGGTGTGTTCGCCAGCGAACGTCACGCGTTGCAGCGGACGTTCCCACAGGCGCCAGAACTTGCTGATCTGGCCTGGGCCGTAAGCCAGATACGCGCCGCCCATCGACGGGTCGGTGCTGTAGCGACGGATTTCATAACCGGTGAACGAGCCACGGGCCTGTGGATAAAACGCGTGCAGACGGATCAGCACCTGATCGACCATCTGTTTGTCGCCGAACGCCTGCATCACGCGGGCATTGTCGCCGGACAGGTTGATCACCACGTTGGCGCCGCCCTTCAGCGCAGGCTCGATCCACAACATGCCCAGACCAGTGTTGCTATAGATCTCGCCGGACATGCGCGCCTTGCTTTCCCACACTGGCGTCTTGAACTTCAGCATGATCTGGTCGCGCCAGCCGTAGTTGGTGCCCTTGATCGCAGCCATGTGCTGGGCATCCAGCGCCGGCGTCAGGGCAATCTTGTTCAGTGCACGCAGCGGCACGGCCAGCACAACGTAGTCAGCCTGGTAGCCAACACTACCGACCTTGACGGTCACGCCGTCCTTGTCCTGATTGATCGCCGACACTGGCGAATTGGTCTTGATGGTCTTGATCTGTTTGACGAACGCCTGCGCCAGCACCTGGCTGCCGCCGACCAGACGCGAAGCGCGCAGGTCACGGTCGGAAACGCCGCGATAGACGCGGTTCTGCTGCGCGAAGTACAGCAGCGACAGACGCGAAGGTTCGTCGTAGTGGGTGCGGATGTCCTGGTTGATCAACTGGCGCGCGGTGGCCGGCAGATTCTGCTTGTCGAGCCAGCTCGATACGGTGATCTGGTCCAGCGCGTGCAGGGTGCTGGTCGCCGCCGGGTTCTGCGGGTCGTCGATCGAACGCGCCAGATCGTCGAGGGTTTTCTGGTAGCGCTTCAAGGCGTCGGCGGTGGCCGGTTGCTTGGTCGCCAGATCGGCAGCGGAGAAATACTCGCCGTCGATCAGGTAGCCCGGCGTACGCACGAATTCCGGAGCCGGCGTGGTACCGAGCTTGAAGGTCGACACGTACTTGTTCAGCACCGGCTGGGTCTTGTCGTTGCCGATCCACTCGCTGGTGGCCATGCCGGAGCGACCGCCCATGCTCGGCTTGGCTTCCAGCAGGGTGACCTGCCAGCCCTTGTTTTGCAGTTCATAAGCGGCAGTCAGGCCCGAGAGGCCGCCGCCGATCACGATTGCGGTTTTATCCTTGGCCAGCGCTGTAACGCTGAACAGCCCCAACATCACCAGCGCACAGGCGCGCAGCCAACCGACAGACATTCAGCGAACTCCGGAAATACACGTAGGAAAAAGCAGTTTTGCGGATCAGACGACCCAAAGAACCGCGAAGAATACGTTAGCCATCAAAACGCCGCCAGCGACGTCTATCGGCTCATACAAAGTAGCTCAATCGACACAATGGGTTGTCCCCGCGCGACGCATTGCATAGGCTTGCGCGATTGTTTGCCCGCGCCTGTCGCGAGCCGCCTCGAGGAGACTGTAAATGGGCCTGAATAACCAGTGGATGCAACGCGACCTCGCGGTGTTGTGGCATCCCTGCACCCAGATGAAAGACCACGAACAGCTGCCGCTGATCCCGATCAAGCGCGGCGAAGGCGTCTGGCTCGAAGACTTCGAAGGCAAGCGCTACCTCGACGCGGTCAGCTCCTGGTGGGTCAACGTGTTCGGCCACGCCAACCCGCGCATCAATCAGCGCATCAAGGATCAGGTCGATCAGCTGGAACACGTGATTCTGGCCGGTTTCAGCCATCAACCGGTGATTGAGTTGTCCGAGCGTCTGGTGAAGATGACACCGGAAGGCCTGAATCGGGTGTTCTACGCCGATAACGGTTCGTCCTGCATCGAAGTCGCGCTGAAAATGAGCTTTCACTACTGGCTCAATCGCGGTCAACCGAACAAGAAGCGCTTCGTCACCCTGACCAACAGTTACCACGGCGAAACCATGGCGGCGATGGCGGTCGGCGACGTGCCGCTGTTCACCGAAACCTACAAAGCACTGCTGATGGACACCATCAAGGTGCCGAGCCCGGATTGCTACGGGCGCCCCGAGGGCATGAGCTGGGAAGAACATTCGCGCAATATGTTCGCCGCCATGGAACAGACCTTGGCAGAAAATCATGACAGCGTCGCGGCAGTGATCGTCGAGCCGTTGATTCAGGGCGCCGGCGGCATGCGCATGTATCACCCGGTTTATCTCAAGCTGCTGCGCGAGGCCTGCGACCGTTACGGCGTGCACCTGATTCTCGACGAAATCGCCGTTGGCTTTGGCCGCACCGGTACCATGTTTGCCTGTGAACAGGCCGGCATTCGTCCGGACTTCCTCTGCCTGTCGAAAGCCTTGACCGGCGGCTATCTGCCGCTGGCCGCGTGCCTGACCACCGATGAGGTCTACAGCGCGTTCTACGACGACTATCCGACCTTGCGCGCGTTCCTGCATTCGCACAGCTACACCGGCAACCCGCTGGCGTGCGCGGCGGCGCTGGCGACGCTGGATATCTTCGAGCAGGACAACGTCATCGAGAACAACAAGGCCCTGGCGCAGCGCATGGCCTCGGCGACGGCGCATCTGGTCGATCACCCGAACGTCTCCGAAGTGCGCCAGACCGGCATGGTCCTGGCCATCGAGATGGTCAAGGATAAAGCCACCAAAGAGGCCTACCCTTGGCAGGAACGTCGCGGCTTGAAAGTGTTCCAGCATGCGCTGGAGCGTGGCGCGTTGCTGCGGCCGCTGGGCAGCGTGGTGTATTTCCTGCCGCCGTACGTGATCACCCCGGAGCAGATCGACTTCCTCGCCGAAGTCGCCAGCGAAGGCATCGACATCGCCACCCGTGACAGCGTCAGCGTCGCGGTGCCAAAAGACTTCCATCCCGGCTTCCGCGATCCGGGCTGATTCAAAATTTTTGGCGCCTGAACTGCCGCTTTCGCGAGCAGGCTCGCTCCCACAGGGGAATGCATTGCAAATGCGGGAGCGAGCTTGCTCGCGAATGAAGTCGACACCGATCCACCTGATTCACATCTTTCCAGAGACCCGAAATGAGACTGTCCCGCTTCTTTATCGACGCCCCCCTGAGCACCGGCGAACACGAATTGCCGGAGGCCCAGGCGCATTACATCAGCCGCGTGCTGCGCATGGCCGAGGGCGATGCGGTGCAGCTGTTCGACGGTTCCGGCCATGAGTTTCGCGGCGCCCTGCTGGAAGTCGGCAAGAAGCGCGTGACCGTGCAGATCGACGAGCAACTCGCCGGCCAGGTCGAATCGCCGCTGCACATCCACCTCGGCCAGGGGCTGTCCCGTGGCGAGCGGATGGATTGGGCGATTCAGAAAGCCACCGAGCTGGGCGTGAATGAAATTACGCCGATCTTCAGTGATCGCTGCGAAGTCCGCCTGAAGGACGAACGCGCCGACAAACGCCTGCTGCACTGGCGCCAAGTGGCGATCAGCGCTTGCGAGCAATGCGGGCGCTCGCGGGTGCCAGTGATTCATCCGCCGGTGTTGTTGGCGGACTGGATCAAGCAGACTGAAGCCGAGTTGAAACTGGTGCTGCACCCGGTGGCGGAGCCGTTGGTGAGTCATGCCAAACCGGCGACGCTGGCGTTCCTGATCGGACCTGAGGGTGGGTTGACGGATGCCGAGGTTGAACAGGCCAAGGGCAACGGCTTCCACGCCGCCCGCCTCGGCCCGCGCGTGTTGCGTACCGAGACGGCGCCGGTGGTGGCACTGGCGGTGGCCCAGCAGCTTTGGGGGGATTTCTAAAGCCTCTTCGCGAGCAAGCTCGCTCCCACAGCAGGTCTACAGTGAACACAAAATTCGTGCATAACCGAGATCCAATGTGGGAGCGAGCTTGCTCGCGAATGGCGGCGTCTCGGTCTGAAATTTACTGCACCGGATCACTGATCGGCCTGGCAATAATCGCTTTCAACTCGCTGGTCATCGGGAACTCCAGGTTCAGCCCCTTCGGCGGAATCGGCTGTTCAAACCAGCGCTGATAAATCCCGTTGATCTCACCCGAACGGTACAGATCCGCCAACGCGCCATTCACCAGCGCCAGAAACTGCGGATCGTCCTTGCGCACCATGCAGCTGTAGATTTCCCGCGACTGCTCCTCCCCCACCACCACCCAGTTATGCGGGTCGCGAGCCTTGGCCCTTTCGCCGTACAACAACGCATCATCCATATAGAACGCCGCTGCACGTCCCGACTCAAGCATCTGGAACGCCTCGCCATGATCCTTGGCGCTGATCACCGACATGTCGAGTTCGTGATCGTGGTTGTAGCTCTTCAGGTAGCGCTCGTTGGTCGTGCCCGCCGTGGTCACTACGTTCTTGCCGCGCAGGTCGTCGAAGCTTTTGATGCCGCTGTCCTTGGCCGTCAGCAACTGGCCTTTGACGTAGATGAAACCGTAGGAAAACGACACCTGTTTCTGTCGCTCGGCCGTCACCCCGGTGGAGCCGCATTCAAGGTCGACCGTGCCGTTTTGTACCAGTGGAATTCGCGTCTGCGAAGTGACGAGGTTGTACTTCACCTTCAGATCCGTCAGCGCCAGCTTCTGCTGAATTCGCTCGACAATCTTGCCCGCCAGATCCACCGAATAGCCCATCGGTTTACCGGTGTTATCGCCCACGTAAGAGAACGGCACCGAGGCATCGCGATAGCCCAGGGTGATGCTGTTGGCACCGGCGATCTTGCCAAGCGTGCCGATCAATGGCGCCTCACTGGCATGGGCCTGACCGCCGATCAGCAGTCCCAACGTACAGGCAAGCAACGTGATTTTTTGCATTGTTATTCTCCGTTGTCGATGTGGTTGTTTTGAACGGTAGAGCGTTGATCATTCACGCCGCACGGGGATTGAAACCGTGCAGATCAATCGACGTGTGTTGTTGGCCGATCAGCTCGCCGAGCAACTGTGCGCTGCCGCAGGCCAAGGTAAAACCGAGCGCACCGTGGCCGAGATTCAGCCATAGATTGCGATAGACCGTGGCACCTAACAGTGGCACACCGGTTGGCGTCGCCGGGCGCATGCCAGCCCACTCGACAGCGGCGTCGTAGCTTCCGGCGTCGGGGAAGGTGTCGCGAGCCTGACGTTTGATCAGCACCAATCGTTGTGGATCAACTGCCGGATCGAAGCCGACAATATCGACCATCGCCGCCACGCGCAGCTGTTCGCCGATACGCGCGTAGACGATCTTGCGGTCGTAGTCGGTGATGCTCACGTCGGGCGCGCGGTGCTTGCTGCCGATCGGCACGGTCAGGCTGTAGCCCTTCAGCGGGTAGAGCGGTAAACGTAAACCGGGCAACGCCAGAAATGAACTGCGATGGCCGGCGGCGATGACCAATTGCTCGACCGGCAGCGTTTCACTGCCCAACTCGATAGCGGTGACCGCGCCGTTGCTGTGCCGAATCGCAGTCACCGCTTGGCCGAGGCGAAACTCGCAGCGCCCGGACGCTCTCAATCGCGCCGCCAGTTGCTGACAGAAACCGTGGCAATCGCCAACCTCTTCATCCGGCGTATAGATCGCGCCCACAAACGGCGCATCGGTCAGCGCCGGTTCCAGTTGCGCGCATTCGCTGGCGGACAACACCTGCTGTTGCTGCGGATCGGCCAGGCCTTTGCGTGCATGCTCAAAACTGCTGGCATTGCGGAAGGTCACCAGTTTGCCGTTGCGCCGCCAGTTGAATCCGTCCAGCCCATCGTCCTCGCGCCAGCGCTTGAGCGTGCTCTGGCTGAACAGCGCCAGACGCAGCAGGTGCGCGGCATTTTCACGGTTGACCGAAGTGCGGCAGGCAGCGAGAAACGCCGCCATCCAGCGCCATTGCGCAGGATCCAGACGCGGACGCAGCTTGAGCGGTGAGTCGCCACGCAGCATCCAGCCTATCGCCTGCACCGGCACGCCGGCGTCGGCCAGCGGCGCGACGTAGCGATAGGACAACTGGCCGCCGTTGGCAAAACTGGTCTCGGTGCCGAGCGACTGCCGCGCCTCGATCACCGTCACCTCAAAGCCGTCGCGCACCAGCGCATAGGCCGTCGCCAGACCGATCACGCCACCGCCGATGATGCACACACGCTGAGCCATTGCTGCCTCTGAATCCTGGTAAAGACGAATCCGAGGTTAGAGCCAGGTGACAGCCGCCGAACAATGAATAAAGATGCCTGGACCATAAACAAAGGTTATGGAATCGCCATGCGTCTACGTCACATCGAGATTTTCCAGGCCATCCGCCAGACCGGCTCGGTCAGCGGCGCCGCGCAGCTGCTGCACGTTTCGCAACCGGCGGTGAGCAAAGTGTTGCAGCACGCCGAACAGCAACTGGGGTTTCCGTTATTCCTGCGCGTGCGTGGCAAGTTGCAGGCGACCCCGGAAGCGCTGGAGCTGGAGCGTGAGGTCGACAAGGTCACGGAAAGCCTGCAAGGCGTGCGACGTCTGGCGCAGAGCCTGCGTCGCGAGCCGGGGCACAGTTTGCGCATCGGTGCGACACCGGCGCTGGCCTTGTCGTTGTTGCCGCCGGCGATTCATCAGTGGACGACGCGTTACCCGGACATCGCCTGTGAACTGTCCAGCGCCCACAGCCGTGAGCTGATGCAGAACTTGTTGATGCGCGAGGTGGATGTCGCGCTGACGTTGCAGTTGCCCGATCACCCGGCCCTGAAAGCGCAGGCACTGGCATCAGGGGTGTTGGTGGCGTTGGCGCCGAAAGATTTCTGGCCGGTTGAAGAAGCGGGAAAACCATTGCCATTGATGGCGCTGGCGGGAGCGTCGTTGATTGGGTTGTCGAGTGCCGATCCGTTGGCGGCGCGGCTCGACAGTTATCTGGAAGCGGTCGAGCCGCCACCGCTGGTGCGGATCGCCGTGCAGACGTATTCACTGGCGCGAGCGATGGTGGAATCGGGTGCGGGGGTGGCGGTGATTGATCCGTTTACTGCACTCGGCGCGTCTACGGCGACCACCACGATTCGCCCGTTGGCCCCGCCTTTGCCGATCACGCTGTACGCCGTGACCCGCGCCAGCGAACCGCCGCCGCATACCCTGAATGGTCTGCTGAAAATCTTCAGTGATCGTGCACAGAAGCAACTGGAAGAACTGGTTCCCCTGTAGGAGTGAGCCTGCTCGCGATAGCGGTGCATCAGCCATATACGCTGTCGACTGACAGGACGCCATCGCGAGCAGGCTCACTCCCACAGCGGGATGGTGGTGTCTCTAGAGGACATAAAACAGAATCGCCACAAAGTGCAGCAAACTCCCGGCGATCACGAACAGATGCCAGATCCCGTGCGCATGTCGCAACCGGTGATCGAGGGCAAAAAAGATAATCCCCACCGTGTACAAAATCCCGCCCGACGCCAGCCAGGCAAACCCTGTAGTGCCCAGCGCCGCAATCAAAGGCTTGACCGCCACCAACACAATCCAGCCCATCACCGCGTAAATCACGATCGACAGAATCCGCGCTTCCGAACGCGGTTTGATCTCTTGCAGGATGCCGATCAGCGCCAGCCCCCAGACAATCCCGAACAACGTCCAGCCCCACGGACCGCGCAGGGTCACCAGGCAGAACGGCGTGTAACTGCCGGCAATCAACAGGTAGATCGAAAAGTGATCGACCTTCTTCATGATCGCTTTCTTGCGCCCGCGCACGCTGTGGTACACGGTCGAAGCGCTGTAGAGCACCAGCAAGGTAAATGCGTAAATCGCCACACTGACAATCTTCCACGGGCTGCCGTCGAGGCAGGCGATCACCAACATCCACACGCCACCAATAAATGCCGCCACCGCCCCGACCAGATGGGTCCAGGCGTTCAATCGTTCTCCGTGATACATGTATTGCTCACCTCACATTCGTTACCGCAGCGCGCAAGGCTCGGGCCTTCAGCGTAAAAGCGCAATGTTTCTGTTCAACATCAGCCTGCGCGCGTCGTGGTAATTGGGCACAATCGGCCGATACCAAAAAGAGTCCGCGCCATGCTGATCGACGAAGAATTGACCCTGAAAAAACTCGAGGTGTTCCTCGCTTTCATGCGCACCGGCAACCTCGCCCGTGCCGCTGCCGAGTTGCAGACCAGCAACGTCAGCGTGCACCGCGCCATTCATTCGCTGGAAAGTGCCCTGCGCTGCCCACTGTTCAAACATGAAGGCCGAAACCTGACGCCGCTGGAAAGTGCCTATGTATTGGAGGAGCGCGCGCAGAAGCTGATCAACGACGTTGTCGAAAGCGTACGCCTGACCCGCGAAGCCGCCGGGTTCTCTGCCGAACGCTTCAAACTCGGCTCGCTGTACTCACTGACCGTGAAAACCGTGCCGCAACTGATCATGGGCCTGAAGATTCGCCGCAGTGAACTCAACATCGATCTGATCCTCGGCTCGAACATCGACCTGCTCTACAAGCTGAAAAACATGGAAGTCGACGCGATTCTGGTATCGCTGGACGACAGCGTCAACGACCCGGATTGCGAGCAGATCGCGCTGTTTTCCGACGATATCTTCCTCGCCACCCCGGCGGACTCAAAGTTCGCGCAACGCAGTGAAGTGGATCTGGCCGAGGTGCGCGATGAAACGTTTATCACGCTGACCCAGGGCTTTGCCACGCATCAGGACGGTAACCGGGTATTCAAGCAGGCGGGGTTCGAGCCGAAGGTGGCGATGCAGGTGAATGACATCTTCACGCTGCTGAGCATGGTCAGCTCGGGGGTGGGTTATGCGTTGCTGCCTGGAAGGATTGCGGCGGTGTATGAGAATCGGGTGAAGTTGATTCCGTTGCAGGAGAAATACCGGTTGCAGCAGCACATTGGTGTGGTGTTCTTGAAGGCCAAGGAAAGGGACCCGAATTTGCTGGCGCTGTTGGCGGAGTGTCGGATGTATGCGAATCGGCAGGTTGGGGTTTAGATCAAGATCAAAATCAAGAGCTACCCCCTCACCCCAGCCCTCTCCCCCAAGGGGTAGAGGGGAAAGGGAGCAGATCTTCATGGGTTTCAAGACCTGAGTTCGACTCAGGACTTTCAAGTCGGCGTACCTCCAACATCCAACGCGGTCAGTCCCCTCTCCCCCAAGGGTTAGAGGGGGAAAGGGAGCAGACTTCATGGGTTTCAAGACCTGAGTTCGACTCAGGACTTTCAGGTCGACGTACCTCCAACATCCAGCTCGGTCAGTCCCCTCTCCCCCAAGGGTTAGAGGGGTAAAGGGAGCAGATCTTCATGGGTTTCAAGACCTGAGTTCGACGCAGGAATTTCAGGTCGATGTATAGCGCCAAAACAACTCGGTCAGTCCCCTCTCCCTCCGGGAGAGGGCTAGGGTGAGGGCAGCCTTTAGCGATTACCCCACCAACCCGCGCATCGCCAAGAACAACAGCGAAGGCCCAAGCAAACACCCGAGCGCGGTATAAAACGCCGCCGTCAGACACCCATAAGGCACCAGTTTCGGATCCGTCGCCGCCAACCCGCCGGCCACACCGCTGGACGTGCCCATCAGCCCGCCAAAAATCACCGCACTGCGCGGGTTGTTCAAACCGATCATTGGCGCTACGAACGGCGTCATCACCATCACCAGAATCGCCTTGATCAGCCCCGCCGCAATCGACAGCGCCATCACCTCGGAACTCGCGCCAATCGCCGCGCCGGTCACCGGGCCGACGATGTAAGTTACCGCGCCCGCGCCAATCGTGGTCAGGCTCACCGCGTCGGTATAACCGAACGCCATCGCCACACCGACCCCGGCGACAAACGACGTGCCGACCCCCACAAACAGCGCCAGCACTCCGACGAACCCGGCACGCTTGAGTTCATCGACACTCACGCCAAACGCCGTGGCGACAATCGCGAAATCGCGCAGCATCGCCCCACCGAGCAAGCCGATGCCCGACAACAACGGAATATCCACCACGCCCTTCTGCCCACCGGTCAGCGCACCGCCGACATACGACAGCACCAGCCCGAGCAAAATGGCGATGGCCGAGCCGTGCAGGCGGCCCTTGGTAAAGGTGTTGGACATCCAGTAGGACACCCACATGGTCAGGCCGACAATCAGGAAACCGCTGATCAAACCGTAACCGGTGATCACTTTCATCATTGATTCGTACATGGCGCTTACCCCGCAGTCTTGGCTGGAGCGATCGGGGTCTGCTCCTTGTTGCCCATGCGCGTCAGCACGGGCACCAGGGCAAAAGCGATCACCACGGCAAGTGTGCCGGCGAGAATAGCCATTGGCCCGCCCTTGAGCGCGCCATACACGTTCTGCTGCGCTGCCATCGCCACGACGATCGGAATGTAGATAGCGCTCCAGAACTCGACGCCCTGCTCGGTCTTGCCCTTGAGCCAGCCGCTTTTGTTCAGATAACTGCCCAGACCGATCAACAGCAGCATGGCAATGCCGACGCCGCCGACGTTGGCCGGCACGCCGATCAGCTTGCCGAGCAGTTCACCGACCCAGATACCCACCAACGTACAAAAGGCGAGAAACGCCACACCGTAAATAATCATTGTTGTAGTCCTCAAAGTGCATCGTCGAATGTTGTTTTTGTTGTTCGAAGCTTGAGTCGGCGGTTTTAGAGTTGGTGGCCACCCTCCTCACGCAACAGCGCCTGCAAGGTGTCGAGACGCGCACTGTCGAAGGCAGTGACCGTGCCCTGTTCGAACACCCGGCGCGCCAGCCCGGTCAGCACCGCACCGGGCGGCAGTTCGATCTGTAAACGCACGCCGCGCTCGTAGGCGCTTTGTACGGTGCCGCGCCAATCCACCACGCGGCACATGTTGAAGGTGAGGTCGTCGCGCAGGGCTTCTACTTTGCTCACAGGGCGTGCGCGGCTGCCGCTCAAGTAAGCGATTTTCGCGGTTTTCAGTTCGACCTTGGCGAAGGCTAAGGCGAGGGTTTGCGCCGGTTTTTCCAGCAACGGGCAGTGCGACGGCACGCTTACCGCCAGACGTTTTGCCAGACCGGCGCCACGACTGCGCGCCAGTTCGGCCACGGCTTGCATGGCCTTGTCACTGCCGGCGATCACCACCTGATTGTCAGCGTTGATGTTGGCCAGATACACCGGCGAATCCTCGCTGTGCACCTGCGTCACCAGTGTTTCGACTGTGGATAACTGCAGGCCGATGATCGCGGTCATGCCGTAGCCCTGTGGATAAGCCTGTTGCATCAACTCACCGCGCAGGCTGACCAGATGCAACGCGTCGCTGAAGCTCAATGCACCCGCAACCACCGCTGCCGGGTAGGCGCCGATGGACAGGCCGGCGACGTAGTCCGCCGTGAGTCCGTCCAGCAATAACTGCCGAGAAGCAGCGACGCCAGCGATCAGCAAACAGAGTTGAACCGCCCTTGTCGTGCGCAACGCGTCGCTGGAATCCAAGAGCAAGACATCTTCGCCAAGCACATCGCTGGCCTCGACCAAGGTCTCGCGGGGCAAGCGCTGAAGCATGCCCGCTTGCTGCGCGCCCTGGCCGGGGAACACCAGCAGACTGCTCACGCTGCCTGCTCCTGCGGGTTCCATGGATCGATCACCAGGCAAGCCTGATGAGCATTCTTCAGCAGCACACGCGCCGAACCGCTGGCCCATTCACGCAATGCCACAGCACCGAACGGCGTCTGCAATTGCAGGTCGACCCGGCATACAGCCTGATCAAAAAGCTCGACCAGTTTGCGTGCCTGATTACGCGTGATCATCTGCGGCGTACGCAGAATCAGATCGAGATCGCTGGCCGCGTGCATCGCGGTAAAACCGCTGGCCAATTCAAACCCGACACTGCCGCTGACACCCCAGACCCAACCGCAGTCATCGAGCATCGGCCGCAGTTGTTTGAGCGCCTGCATGACTGGCAGATCGCGCTCGCACTCAACATGACAAAGCGCTTCAGGGCTGACCCGACAGGCAATCGAATCGACGGCCATAAATGTCGCCAGCCGCTGTTCGCGCTGCACGCCGCGCACGCCGACCGCGACCAAACCGTCAGCACTCAACGCCCGCCGCACCACCACCGGTTGCCCGGCGGCCAGCGACTCGACTGCCCACAACGGCGCATCCGCCGGCAACTGCGCCGGGCTCATGCCCCAGAGCAAGTCGTGGGCCAGAGGCGTGTTCACCACTGTGCCCTCAGCAATTCGCGAACTTTGCTGGAGGCGGCACGATTCTTCGCGCCGAGACGATTGCTCAGATCAGTGCTGACGACATCGCCGATGGCTTGCTTCAGGCACTCGTTAACTCTCGAAAGATCCTCCGCCGTCGGCTGCTCAATCTGTTGCACCGACAGGGTTTCCCAGAGCAAGCCAAGACTCGCATAGCTGTCGATGTCATACGCCATCGGCGGCACACTGGCGGCCAGCGCTTCCAGCTCTTCGACACTGCGCAACGTCACCCGCGCCGCCGAAGCCTTGCCCATGGCATGCACCATCACGCCGGGATCACGCAGCGCGATCAAACGATTGGCTTGATAACCGTGAGCCAAAAACGCCCCGGACATCGCTTTACCGACCAACAACGCAATCACCGGATGCCCGGCCAACCGCGCGCGGGCGTAACTGTCCGCCGCCCCGGCCAGCGCCTGATGAATGCCGAGTGCTTCTTCGCGCCGACCATAAGCCTGGCTCGGCACATCGACGATGGCGATGATCGGGCGCTTCTGCGCTTTGTCGCGGTCAGCGCTGATCGCGTCATCCACAGCCTTGGCCAGACCCCAGCCTTCGAGCAAACCGACTTCGCCATTACGAGCGCGAGGGAAACGATTGTCCGGGTCAGCGACCACCGCGATAAAACGCCCCAGCTCTCCGTCAGCAACCCTCAACGAGGGCGGCAGTCCTTCAACACTTTTAGCGCCCGCGCTCAAGGCGTTGAACCAGTTCAAACCGCGCAGTGAATAACCGCTCATGAGCGCTCTCCTTGATACAGATCGCGAACCACCGACGGTTCGATTTGCGGGTCAGTGTTCAGGCTGCTCAGGCGTTGCAGAAACCAGTCGGCGCGTTGGCTGCGCGGTTGTTCCGGCAAACCTTGCTGAAGCAATTCACCGACCTGCTGACGAATCTTCGCCACGTCATCGGCGACATAACGATCCACCAGACCACTGGCGAAACGCTGCTCGCCACCGGTCAGGCTCCAGATGAATGGCCGGTCGCGGGAGTCGTATTCCTCGATCCCGGCTTCCTGTTCGATCACCTGCGGGCCGTTCAAACCAAGGCGCGCTTCCTGAGTCACCAATAGATAGCTGCACAGCGCAGCGGCAATCGACATACCGCCAAAACAACCAACGCTACCGGCGACCACACCGACCACCGGTTGGTACTGCTGCAAATCGACAATCGCCGCATGAATATCAGCAATCGCCGCCAGCCCAAGATTGGCTTCCTGCAAGCGCACGCCACCGGTTTCCAGCAGCAATACCGCGCGAGTCGGAATACCTTTGCGGTTGTCTTCAGCCGCCAGTTCCAGCGCGCCGGCAATCTTCGCCCCGCCGACTTCGCCAAGACTGCCGCCCTGAAACGCGCCTTCAATTGCGGCAATGACCACTGGCAAACCGTCGAGGCTGCCCTTGGCAATCACCACGCCGTCATCGGCCTGCGGCACCACGCCCTGACGTTCAAGCCACGGCGACATCACCCGTTGAAACGGATCGAGCAACTCACGAAAACTGCCGGCATCGAGCAAGGCTTTCGCCCGTTGCCGCGCGCCGAGTTCGACGAAGCTGTGTTTGTTGAGCAACGCTGCGCTGTCAGTCATGGCCGATCTCCTCGAAACCTTGTTCCAGTCGCAAGCGCACCACCCCCGGCGTCGCGCCGAAGTCGTGGATATCGATGGCCATCGCCGGCGGCGTGGTGCCGTCGAACATCCGCGCAAACAGGTGCTGCCAGCGCAGTTGCGCGCCGTTGACCGAGGTCTGCACATTGATCGTCAGCTTGCCGGCCAGACCCGGTTCGATCAGCACTTCCAGATCACCCGAGCCAACACAACCGACCAGCGCGCGACCGCGTGGTGGCTGCCCGGCGGGGAATTCAAACGATAGGGTTTCCATCAAAACGCTCCCTGAAGGATGCCGTCGCGCTCGATGCGATCGAGCAGCAGCGTGGCGGCGAGCAAGTCGGCGGCGCCACCGGGCGAGGCATTCAATGCGATGAGTTGTTGATCCAGTTCGTGCAAGCGACGACGCCCCCTGAGGCTGGCGCTGCCACCGGCATCGAGCACCGTTTGCGCGCCGGACTGCATGGCGTGCAAGCCCTCTTCACCGGCGCGGTAGAGCACGCAGGTGTCGGCCAGATTGGTCATGATTGCGAGCAAGGCGTCGAGGCGAGCGTTCTGTTCGCCGCTGGCGTTGGCGCGGCTGCGTTTGAGTTGTGGCAGGCCGCGTTGCAGCACCGAAGGGAAGCCGAGTTGTGCTTCTTCACGCGCACCACGGGCGCCGTAACGCAGGGCGACTTGGGCGCCGTGGCTCAACGGTTTGGGTGCGTAGCGGTCATCCAGCAACGCCAGACGTGCGGCGCGCAAGGTGACGGCATTGGCGCTGGAGGATTGCGGTTCCAGTGCAGCGGCCGTCACCAACAATCCCAACGCCCAAATTGCACCACGATGCGTGTTCACGCCGTTGGTGGTCGTGAGCATCGCTTGCTCGCCTTCACGACCGATGCGGCCAATCGCTTCGCGCAACGTTGAATCGACTTCACCGACTTCAACCGCCGCTTCAGCCATCTCCTTGAACGCCGGCCACAACGACAATGCCGACGCGTGCATCAAGCCCAGGTGCAGATCGGTATGCGCGCCGTTGCCGCGACGGTCAACCAGTGCCGGTTTCGGCGACAGATCGGCTTCGTCGATCAGCGCGTCCACCGCCAGATCGGCCAATCGATCGGCCAGGGACAGCGGTTTCGCTTGCAGGTTAAATGCGTGCATTACCAGCTCCTGAATTTGGCGGGCGGGTTGTACAGGCCGCCAGACCACTCGACCAGATCGGCCACGCTCTTCGCCGCGAGCAATTCGCGAGTGGCGTCGGTGCGGCGGATACCGAGGTCTTCGGGCAAGGCGATCAGGCCTTCGCGGCGCATGCGTTCGGTGTCTTTCGGGTTGTGGCGCAGGCCGATAGCGGTGACGCCCGCGACGGCGGCGATCATCGCTTGGCGTTCTTCCAGCGAGCGCGCCTTGTACAGGTAGGCGATGCCTTCTTCGGTGAGCAAGTGGGTGACGTCGTCGCCGTAAATCATGATCGGCGCCAGCGGCATGCCGCTTTTCTTCGCCACTTCTACCGCGTCGAGGGTTTCAACGAAGGTCGGTTTGCCGCCCTCCTGGAACGTCTCGACCATTTGCACCACGAGTTTCTTGCCGCGTTCGAGCATCGGCTGCTGCGAGTCGTCGTGACGCATGTCCAGCCACGCCGGGGTGCCGTGACGGCGACCGCGCGGGTCGTGGCCCATGTTCGGCGCGCCACCGAAACCGGCGAGGCGACCACGGGTCACGGTCGAGGAATGGCCGTCGCCATCAACCTGCAACGTCGCGCCGATAAACAGATCCACCGCGTATTGCCCGGCCAGTTGGCAGAACATCCGGTTGGAACGCAGCGAGCCGTCGCGGCCGGTGAAAAACACGTCCGGGCGGGCGGCAATGTAATTTTCCATGCCCAGTTCGGTGCCGAAGCAATGCACGCTTTCGACCCAACCGCTCTCGATCGCCGGGATCAACGTCGGGTGCGGGTTGAGCGTCCAGTTGCGGCAGATCTTGCCTTTGAGGCCGAGGGATTCGCCGTAGGTCGGCAGGATCAATTCGATGGCGGCGGTGTTGAAACCGATGCCGTGGTTGAGCGACTGCACATTGTGTTTTTCGTAGATCCCACGAATCGCCATCATCGCCATCAGCACATGCACAGGTTTGATGTGGCGTGGATCGCGGGTGAACAGCGGCTCGATATAGAAAGGCTTGTCGGCGACCACGACGAAATCGACCCATGAGGCAGGGATATCAACGCGCGGCAGCTCGCTGACGTCGTCGACCAATTGGTTGACCTGGACGATGACAATGCCGTCGCTGAACGCCGCCGGTTCGATCAATGCAGGGGTGTCTTCGGTGCTCGGGCCGGTGTAGATATTGCCGGCGCGGTCGGCCATGAACCCGGCAGAGAGCACGACGTTGGGGATCAGGTCCACCACCAGCCGCGCGTAGAGTTCGATGTAGGTATGAATCGCGCCGATTTCCAGCAGGCCGTCTTCCAGCAACTGGCTGATGCGCAGGCTCTGGGTGCCGGCGAAGGAGAAATCCAGTTTGCGGGCGATGCCGCGTTCAAACAGGTCGAGGTGTTCCGAGCGACCTACGCTGGGCATGATCATGTGCAGGTCGTGGAGCTTTTCCGGGTCGGCTTTGGCCAGCGAACGGGATAGGAAATCCGCCTGCTTCTGGTTGTTGCCTTCGAGCACCACACGGTCGCCGGGATGAATCAGCGCTTCGAGCGCGGCGACGATCTTGTCGGTGGGCAACACCACACCGTCGGCCAGCCCGCGCACCTTGTCGAGCCGGCGCTGCTTCTCATCGCGCCGCCGCGTCCAGCGCGAGTCGGGGGAAATTGTTGTTGTCATGCTCACTCCACGGGGTTCGCTGTCGTGGAGCTAAGGTAGGCGCGTGGGGTGGGGGCATCAATCAAGCGCGGTGGTGAATCGTTACGCTCAGGGTAACGATCAAGAGCCGCCCTCACCCTAGCCCTCTCCCGGAGGGAGAGGGGACCGATTGGGGGATATTCAGGAATTGCGCCGACCTGGGAATGTTGTACTGAATCCGGAAGCCAGGTTTACCAAACCCATAATCGACTCGGTTTTTCCAGGTCGATGCACAGCGCCAGACACCTCGGTCGGCCCCCTCTCCCTCCGGGAGAGGGCTGGGGTGAGGGTCAGCTTTTAAGTCACTCCGTCGGCACCAACTTATCCAACAAACGATTGACGGCCATCTCCGCCACCATCACCACCTGCGCAATACCCTGCACAGTCTTGCGGTGCGTACCTTCAACCATCGCCGCATGGTTGTTGAGCATCACCGTAGCCGAACCGAGGGTTTCGCTGGCGTCAGCCAGCAGGGATTCGGTGTCGGCATTGGGGTTGGCCATGTACAGCGTGTTGGGGGTGTAGGGCGTGGCCATCAGATCGGCGTTGGTCGGACCGAGATAATGGTCGAGGGCGCGTTCGGCGGCTTCGTGGAATTTCTTCGAATCGGGGGATTCGTAGGGGGATGCGGGATCTGCAAGCGGGGGGTTAGGCGTTGGTTTAATCATCTTCAGGTTCCGAAATAAAGCTGGAACCGCTTCTCTGCTAAAAGAAGGGGTGGCAGCTGAACGCAGGTTAGCAGACCGGGGAACCTAAGGAAGCCGGCGCGCCGAAGCGCCCTGCGCACAGCCGCCATCGAATGCAGGCGCTGAGCCTGACGATGATGCATGTGCACCCTTAGATTAACCACGAGCTGCTAAACCCGATCACTGGGAATCAGTGACGGAATCAAGTTACGCAGCATGCCCAAGGCGCACAAGCCGGCGGATTCTGGTGCATGCGTAGGCAGCGGCGCAAGGATTTGTAGGCTAGGGAGCCGTAACACCGGGTGTCTTTAAACAACGCGACTGGTAGGCGTTTATTGCGCACAGAGATTGAGGATTTGTCTGTCGGATTGAGGTGTGGCGACTGGCGCTTTCGCGAGCAAGCTCGCTCCCACAGGGGATCTGTGTCGTGCCCAAAATCTGTATTCACTGAAGATCAAATGTGGGAGCGAGCCTGCTCGCGAAGAGGCCAGCCGAAGCGGCGCAAATTCTGGATCATCAGTGAACCAGCCCAGCATCCACCAACAACTTCTCCAGCCCAAGCAAGTCAGGCACCTTCGCCACTTGCTCCCCGACCTGCACCGCTGCCTGCTCCAGCGAGCACAACGGCACATCGACATAACTCAACTGACTATCAAGCTTGTACGACCGCGGAATCCCCTGCACCAGCAGCGCAATGAACTTCAACTCCGGCAACCCACCGAGCGCATTCAAAATCACGATCCGCGCGCGCTCGCCAATGACGATTTTCTGCCCGCACGCCGATTCAAAACTCAGCAGCGGAATCTGCCTCTCACGCCACTTCACCCGCCCCAGATACCACGGCGGCGTATCCAGATCGAAAGCGCTGGCCTGATAGTCGATCAACTCCGCGACAGCAACGTTAGGCAGAATCAAATTGCGATCCGCCAGCGGCAGCAATAGCCCGGTCAACTGACTGCTGCGCTGATTATGCCGGCGCTCATGCATGTTTCTTGCTCCACTGGGCAATGCTTTCAAGCAGCACCGACTCTTGATACGGCTTGCCGAGGTAGTCGTTGACGCCGATTGCCATGGCGCGGTCGCGGTGTTTCTGCCCGGTGCGTGAGGTGATCATGATGATCGGCAGGTGTTGCAGACGTTCGTCGTTGCGCACTTGGGTGGCGACTTCGAAGCCGTCCATGCGCGGCATTTCGATGTCGAGCAGCATCAGGTCGGGCATGTGTTCTTCGAGCAGCAGCATGGCGTCGACCCCGTCCTTGGCGGTCAGCACGTTCATGCCGTGGCGTTCGAGCAAGCGGCTGGTGACCTTGCGCACGGTGACCGAGTCGTCGACCACCATCACCAGTAGCGGTTTGTGTGGTTCGCTGTCGATTTCCGGCAGCGCCGGTGTCTGTGCAACCCGCGCCTGCATCGCACGGATCGGCGCGAGCAAATCGAGAATCAGCACCACCCGGCCATCGCCGAGAATCGTCGCCCCGGACACGCCCTGCACCGCCGCGAATTGCGCGCCGAGGCTCTTGACCACGATCTCCCGCGTACCGGCCATGGTATCGACCAGCACCGCGATGCGCCGGTCGTTGTAGTGCACCAGCAGCACCGGCAATGGCAGATTCTGGCCGAGCAGTTTCGGCCGTGGCGTGGTTTTCAGCAGTTCGCCGAGATAGCACAGTTCATAGGTCTGGCCGCCGTACTGATAACGTGGCGGATCAACCCGGAAGTGAGCTTCCAGATCATTCGGCAACACGCGGACGATGCCTTCGATGGTGTTCAGCGGAATCGCATATTGATCCTCACCGCACTGCACCATCAGCGCACGGTTGACCGACACGGTGAACGGCAGACGAATGCGGAAATGCACGCCCTGCCCCGGCACCGAATCGATGCTCATGCTGCCGCCCAGTTGCCGTACCTCTTCGTGCACCACGTCCATGCCGACGCCACGCCCGGAAATCTGGGTGATCTTTTCCGCTGTGGAAAACCCCGGCTGAAGGATGAACTGCAACACGTCGCGGTCGCTGATTTCGGCTTCCGGCGCGAGCATGCCGCGCTTGATTGCCTTCTTGCGCACGGCTTCCAGCGGCACCCCGGCACCGTCGTCGCGAATATCGAAAACGATGTCGCCGCCCTCGCGGGACAGGTCGAGGCTGATCTGCCCTTGCGCCGGTTTACCCGCCGCCAGCCGCACTTCGGCGGACTCCAGACCGTGGTCGACGGCGTTGCGCAGCATGTGTTCCAGCGGCGCCGCCATACGCTCCAGCACGTTGCGATCCATCTCGCCTTCAGCGTTGCCGACGACAAATGCGACGTCTTTATTCAGCTCTTCGGCGACCTGGCGGACGATGCGTTTCAAGCGCGGCAACATGCGCTCGAACGGCACCATGCGCGTACGCATCAGGCCCTCCTGCAATTCGGTGTTGATGCGGCCCTGTTGCTGCAACAGGTTCTCGGCGTCGTGGTTGCGGCGATCAAGGGTTTCCTTGAGGTCGAGCAAGTCGGATGCCGATTCGAACAGCGCCCGCGACAATTGCTGCAATTGCGAATGGCGGTCCATTTCCAGCGGATCGAATTCTTCGTAGCCGAGGCGTTCGGCATCGACTTGCTGACGGCTGAGAATCCGCCCCTGGGTTTCGGTGTCGAGACGGCGCAACTGATCGCGCATCCGTTCGATGGTGGTTTCCATCTCGTTCAGGGCGATCTGTGCGTCGTTGACTTGTTGTTCGATTCGGCCACGGAAGATCGAGGTTTCCCCGGCCAGATTGACCAGCTCATCGAGCAGTTCGGCGGAGACTTTGACCATGTCCGCGCCAGCCTCGGCAGCCGGCGGCGCAGGTTCGGTCTTGGCGGGCAGCGGCAACGCTGGCGGTGTTTCGACCGTTACCGGGTGACTGAAATTCTGGATCGCATTGATCAACCGATCCGCGGGCGGGCACGGTTGCCCGGCGCGCACGCCATCGAGCATTTGCGCCAAGCGATCATGCCCGCGCTGCACCAGCGCAAACAGCTCCGTCGATGGCTGCAACGCGCCGCTGGAAAGACTTTCGTAAAGGTATTCCAGCTCATGCGCGAGGTCGCCGATCGGGCCGATCTCGACCATCCGCGCGCCACCCTTGAGCGTGTGCAGATCGCGCAGCAGGGTTTCCACTTCCTGACGATTGCCCGGCTCCGCCTGCCAGCGCAGCAGCGCGGCGCCGGAGTTTTCGATGATGTCGAAACCTTCTTCGAGGAAGATTTCCAGCAGTTCCGGATCGTGGCCAGCGCTGTCATGATCGGCCGCTGGCTGGGGCGTTTCGCTGACGGTCTGGCCTTGACGCACCTGACGCAGGGTTTCGATCAAATCCTGCGCCGGGGTCAGTGGCTGATGCTGTTGCAGTTGTTCAAGCAGCAGCGCCAAACGCTCATGACTCTTGAGCAGCAGACGCCTCAAGGTTTCGCTGTAGTTGAAGCGACGATCGACCAAACCTTCGTAAAGGCTTTCCAGCTCTTGAGCCAAATCGCCGATGGCCTCGACTTCAGCCATCCGCGCGCCGCCCTTGAGCGTATGCAAATCGCGCTGCAACGAGGACAGCGGCGCAACGTTATCCGGGTCGTTCAGCCAGCGCTGCAAGGCTTGGCCGGAGCTGTCGAGAATGTCCACGGCCTCTTCAAGGAAGATCTCGACAATCTCGTCATCGGGCTCAAGCGCCGTTGCCTTTTGCTGCAACTCGGCGGTGGCGCTGCCCAGTTCACGGATGCTCAGGGTGCGGCTGCCATCACTGCGGATCAGGCCCATCGACGACGGATCGAGACTCTCATCAAGCAGGTCATGCAGCGCCCGAATCCGCGCCGGTTGCGGCGTGACTTCCTGTCCGGCCGCCAGTTCGTCGAGCATGTTGATCAGCGCTTCATGGGCGTTTTGCGCTTCCTGAAAAAACCGTTCGCTGACCGCCAGGCTGCTTTCTTCCACCGCGCCATACAGGTCAAGCAAGGCTTCGCACAACACATCGACTGGCAGCAGATCGGCCAGGTGCGCGCCTTCGCCAAGGGTGGTCAGCTCATCCAGCAACGCACTGAGTTCCTGACGCTCGCCGGGGTGTTGCTGCCAGCGCTGTAACAGGCTTTCAGCATCCAGCAGGATATCCATGCCTTGAGCGAGGAAGTTGTTGATCAGTTGCGGATCGCGCTTGATCCGCAGGCCGGTGTTCGGCGCACTGAGGATCGATTCCAGACGCTCGGCGAGCAGGGTTTCCGAGCGTTTGATCAGCGACTGCGCACCGACAATCGGCGCCAGCGGATCATGCTTGAGTTGACGCAGGCCGACGCGGAACAAGCCCTCGGCTTCGAGGAGCAATTCCACTTCGTCGAGGTCCAGCGGCAACTGGTGCGCCTTGAATTCGCGGGCCAGTTGATCGAGCGGTGCAGCCAGTTCGGCAATCGGCAATACGCCGGCCATCGAGGCACTGCCCTTGAGCGTGTGCAAGGCGCGCTGCAACTCGTCGCTGGCCTGCAACGGCACATGCTCGGCGGCCTGATCGAGAAAACGATTGAGGCTGGCGAGGTGCGTCTCGGCTTCTTTGCGGAAGATTTCCAGCAACAGCGGATCCAGCGCCGCGACATCGTCGACGTCTTCGGCAGCCAGCGGCTCAACCCCTTTGGCCAAGGCGTGCGCACGGGCCGCGAGTTGATCGACATCGCTGCGTTGCCGTTGGCTGTTAGTGGCGAATTCGCTGATCAGCTCGGGCAGCAACAGCACGGTGTCGGTCAGCACTTGCTGCACCACCGAGCCCGGTTCGACACTTTGTTCGAGCACACGGTTGAGCAGGTTTTCCACTGCCCACGCCAGCTCACCGAGAATCAGCGCGCGGACCATGCGCCCGCTGCCCTTGAGGGTGTGAAAGGCGCGGCGCAGTTCGGTCAGCGCATCACGATCCTGCGAATTGGCGATCCAGCGTGGCAGGTATTCATGGAGAACTTCGAGGACTTCGTCGGTCTCCTCAAGGAACACTTCGCGCAATTCATCGTCGACCGGTTCTTCATCGGCTGGTGGCGGCATCAGGCTGCCGGGGGTGATCAGCGCTGGCGGGTTGACCGCTGACACCGGGCTGGCCAGAACGTCGGCCAGCGACTGCACGATCTCCGGGTCGTCGAGCGCCTGCATGTCCTGCATCACCAACGCTTCGCTGGGGCTGAGCACGTCTTCGAGGACGGGAACGTGCGGCTCATTTGGGAAGAAACCGAGGCTGGCGAGGGATTTCTGCGCGACATCCAGCAGTTGCTCGCCCGGTGCCTGCGGGTCGTCGCTCAGGCGCTCGAGGTAATACTCGAGGCTGCTGATGACATCGGCCAGATGATCGAGTTGCTCCCAACCCGGCTCGTGCGGATCAAGCAACAGATGTTCGCGGATAAACCCGTTGCACGCCTCGACCAGACTTGCCGCGCGGTTCAACGGAATCATCGCCAGTGCCCCGCGCACCTGAGTCAGCAGCGCCGGCAACGGTTGCAGGTGCTGGCGATCCCAATCGGCGTCGATGTAGTCGACGATCATGTCCTTGGCTTGTTGCAGGCAGATGCGCGCTTCCTTGATGACGATCTGATGGATCTGCGTCAGGTCGGTGGTTGGCAGGCGCGTATCTTCCGGGCTTTCCGGCTCGACGGTGCCGACCATTCCGGCCAGCGTCGCTTCGACGTAGAGCAGCGCGCCGGCAACGTCCATCAGGATCGCGTCGTTCGGTTCGCGCTGGCCCTGAGCGAGGCTGAGCACCACGGCCAATTGATCAATGATCACTTTGCGCGGCTGGCCGAAACCGAGCACCGCGAGGGTGTCGGCAATCTGCCGCAGGGGTGCGAGCAGGTTTTCCAGATCCGAGGTGTGCTGGCGGTCGCTGCGCACGAACAGGTCGAGGCGCTCCTTGACCCGCACCAGTTCTTCACACAACGCCGCCAGCACCGAGCGCATCGCATCGCGATCGGGGCCGGCCAGGCGCGCGCGTTCTTCGTCGACCATCGCGCTGTCGGGCAACGCGTCGTCCAGGGAGTAGCGATCTTTCATGGTCAGCATCTGCCCGGTGGGATGTTCGGCTTTGGCAATATAGAACAACAGGCTTTTCAGCAGCTCAGCCGGAGGCGGCTGATTGAGGCCGGACATACCTTGCTCGAGCAGACGCTTGAGCTCTTTGTCGGCATCCTTGAACAGGCTGCGCAGCGCCGGGCTGTTGGCGATGACGCCTGCGCGCATGCCCTCGACCAGCGCCGAGGCGACTTGCCACAGCGGACTCAGCGGCGAATCACCGCTCAGCGCTTCGAGGCGAGTGAATACTTTGGCCAGATAACCGAGGTGGGTCTGGTCATCCTGCTCGCGCAGCAAACCGACCAAAGCCATTTGCAGCATCTGGCGCAATTTGCGCAGCACGTTCGGCAGTTCTGCCGGTTCCAGCAGTGCCAGCGCTTCTGCGTTTAGCGGTGCCAGTTCGGGCAATTGCGGGCTGAACAGGCTGGTTTCAGACAACAGGCTTTCGCCACGGGCGCTGCGCAGATCGTTGATCAGCGGCAGCACCACCAACGGCAAATCTCTCCGGGCGCTCTGCACGCGGTCGAGGTAAATCGGCAATTGCCCAAGGGCTTGCAGCAACAGGTGCAGGGCTTCGTCGCGATGGCTGACGCGCTCGTGCTGCAAGGCTTCGACCAGATGTTCCATTTCTTCGGCGAGCAAGGCTGCGCCGTAGAACTCGACCATCTGCAAACTGCCGTGGACCTGATGGATGTGATCCAGGCACTCGTCCAGCCCGGGAAAGGCTTGCGGGTCGTCGAGCACGGCTTCAATTGCTTGATGCGCCTGTTTCAGCGTTTCGGCAATTTCGCCTTTGACCCATTCGAGGGCCACGTAGTCGTGCCGATCACCCATAACCACTCCACTCACGCTTTATCTGTCGCCGCCGGCAAGGTGAAGCCGGACACCGAACGCCGTAGCTGACTGGCCATTTTCGTCAGGTTGCCGATGCTCTCGGCGGTGGCCGTGGAGCCGGACGAGGTCTGCGAGGTGATCTGCTGGATCACGTTCATCGTCAGCGAGATCTGCCCGGCCGAAGTCGTCTGCTGCTGCGCTGCGTTGGAGATGCTTTGAATCAGCGCCGCGAGGGTCTTCGACACGCCTTCGATTTCTTCCAGGGCCACACCGGCATCCTGCGCCAGTCGCGCGCCGCGCACCACTTCGGTGGTGGTTTGCTCCATCGAGATTACCGCTTCGTTGGTGTCGGTCTGAATCGCCCGCACCAGGGTTTCGATCTGCCGTGTCGCGGCGGACGAGCGTTCGGCCAGCCGCTGCACTTCATCGGCGACCACGGCAAACCCGCGCCCGGCATCACCAGCCATCGACGCCTGAATCGCCGCATTGAGGGCGAGGATGTTGGTCTGGTCGGCAATGTCGTCGATCAGGCTGACGATGTCGCCGATTTCCTGCGACGACTCGCCGAGACGCTTGATGCGTTTGGCGGTGTCCTGGATCTGTTCGCGAATGTTGTCCATGCCGTGGATGGTGTTGTGCACCACCTCGTTGCCTTTGTTGGCGATCTCCACGGAACGCTCGGCGACCGCTGAAGACTCGGCGGCGTTGGCTGATACCTGGTCGATGGATTCGGCCATGTCGCTGATCGCCGTCGACGCTTCGGAAATCTGCTGGGCCTGATGCTCCGAGGCCTGGGCCAGATGCATGGCGGTGGCCTGGGTTTCCTGCACGGCGGCAGCAACCTGGCCGGCGGTGAGGTTGATCGTCGCGACGAGATCGCGCAGTTGGTCGACGGAGTAGTTGATCGAGTCGGCGATGGTGCCGGTGAAGTCTTCGGTCACCGAGGCGGTCACGGTGAGGTCGCCGTCGGCGAGGTCTTCGATTTCATCGAGCAGGCGCATGATCGCGTTCTGGTTGCGCTCGTTCTTCTCGGCGGTTTCGCGTAACTGGCGATTGGTTTCCCGGACCATCACCAGACCGATGAGGATGATCGACGCCAGCGCCAGCAAACCAAGGACATAGCCGCCGATGGTGTCGGTGTTGCGCCCGCCGGCAAGGTTCTCGAAGCGAGTGGCCAGGTGCGAGGCTTCGTCGAGCAGGGTTTGCGAGAGGCTGAAGATGTTGCTCGCCGATTCACGGACTTTGAACAGCTCCGGCGAGGTTTCGAGGATTTCATCCACCGAGCCGGAAACGAACTGGAATAGCTCGGAAATCTCGCTCAAACGGGCACGGGCGTCACGGTCTTCGACCTGGCTGATTTTCAGCGTCGGATTGCCTTGCAGCATGCCGTTGAGCACTTGGCCGAAACGGGTGGCATCACGGCCAAAGGCATCGGCGGCTTGCTGCGAGTTTTCGTCGCCGGCGAGCACGGTGTTGACCGCGCCAAGGATGCGCTCGGCCAGCAGCGATTGACGCTGGGCCATCGCCACTTGTGCGGCAGGAGCGCCACGTTGCAGGAGGATTTCGACGACTTTTTCGTATTCGATCTGCAACTGCGGCACGGTTTCGGCCAGAGTCGCGGCGACCTGATGCAGCGACAGCACGGTCTGTTCGCTGGAGAGAATCGCGTCGGTGTTTTTCAGCAGGCGTTCCCAGTCGAGCTGCACGGCGCGCATTTCCGGGCGCACGGTGGCCGGCGCTGGCGGCAGGCCGGTGGCGGGGTCGCCCTTTTTCAGGTAACCCCAGCGCTGAGCGAAATCGTTGCGCGCATCGCTGAGCAACTTGAACGCGGCAGCCTTGCCGGCGGCGGCTTCGGTGGCGTTCTTGGCGATGCGTTGCGAGAGCACGCGCAGTTCACCGGCATGGCCGATGTACTGTTTGTCGTAGTTCGCCTGGGTGTTGAGGTAAGCGAAGTTGGCGAACAGCAGCATGATGAACACGATCAGTGCGATAAACAGCACGATGATCTGCGAGCGACTGCGCGAGCCTTCCGCCGGCTTGCCTGTTTTTGCTTTTGTCATCGGTCCTCGCCCTTAACCCACACCTTTGAGGCCTGCTGCAATCCCTGTGGGAGCGAGCTTGCTCGCGAAAGCGCTGGGTCAGCCAATATTTGTTTCGCCTGACACGCCCTCTTCGCGAGCAAGCTCGCTCCCACAGGGGACGGTGTTGAATCTGTTATACCGCGACGCTCATGAACACCGGGGATTTGGCCAGCGCAAACAGGCTGAACACCCGCCAGTTCTGCTCACGGCGGAAATAGCCTTTGACGAACTCGGCCTTGGAGCCCTGGCGCTTGCTGATCGAAACGGGTTCAAAGCTGTCCTGCTCGAAATGCTGCAGACCAATCACCTCATCGACCATCAGCCCGGCGAACACATCGCCATGCTCGACCACCAATACCCGCCGCTGTTTACGCAACGGCGACAGTTCATGCCCGAAAAATCCGCACAGATCCATGATCGGCAGCAGCCGCCCACGCAGGTTAGCCACGCCTTTGACCCACGGCTTGACCCCGGGTAACTGGGTGAAACGCGGTTCGTGCAGCACTTCGCTGACTTCGCCCATCGGCGCCACATACCAATGCTCGCCGAGGCGAAAGCCGATGCCGCTCCAGCGATCCTGGCGCGCCGGTTGCGACGGCAGGTCTGCCGCCAGCAAGCGGCAGCGCTGGTCGATTTGCCAGAGCAGTTCGAACGCGGTCAGCGATTCGCTCATGGTTGCGCGATCAGCCTTTGAGCACGTTGTTCAGGGTCTTGATCAAGGTGTCTTCGTCGACCGGTTTGGTCAGGTAGTCCTTGGCGCCCTGACGGGTGCCCCAGACCTTGTCGGTTTCCTGATCCTTGGTGGTGATGATGATCACCGGGATATGTCCGGTTTCCGGGTCTTTGGTCAACTGACGGGTGGCCTGAAAACCATTGAGGCCGGGCATGACGATGTCCATCAATACCGCGTCGGGTTTTTCCTGACGGGCCAGGGCCACGCCGTCGGCGCCGTTTTCGGCTTTGAGCACTTCATGGCCGTGCTTTTCGAGCATGCCGGTGAGTTTGTACATTTCAGTCGGCGAATCATCAACGATCAGGATACGTGCCATGGTTTTCCCCATTTTTCTTGTCGACGCCCGGCCCGCTGGCCGAGCGTCACTGTACGTGTCTTACTGCGGCAAAACGGCGGCGAAGCCCGGAACATGGGCCTGGATCGCGTTGAGCAGTTCTTCCTTGCTGAAAGGCTTGGTCAAAAATTGATCAGATCCGACAATCCGCCCCTTGGCCTTGTCGAACAGCCCATCACGCGATGACAGCATGATCACCGGCGTGGCCTTGAACGCACTGTTGTTCTTGATTAAAGCGCAGGTCTGATAACCATCCAGACGCGGCATCATGATGTCGACAAAAATGATCCCGGGATGGTTATCGGCGATCTTCGCCAGGGCGTCGAAACCGTCGATCGCCGTGATCACTTCGCAACCGACATTCTTCAACAATGTTTCGGCGGTGCGACGAATCGTTTTCGAGTCGTCGATCACCATGACCTTCAAGGCGCTGGACTGCTGTTCCATAAGAGGGCTCTACCGTCGCCTTTGCGAATCAATTTGTCCGTTTTGCGGTTATGAATGGCTCGAAACCCTTGATGTTCAAGGGCCAGCACGCTACGCCAGCCTTTTTAGCACAGTCTCCAGATGCAATCTATCGACGGGTTTTTCCTTGACCGAAAACCCGCCCGGCGCCACTCTGGCGGCACTTTTTCAATACCGATCCGGTAGCCAATTTTCGAGGAAAACCCAATGAGCGTTCGCGTCGGGATTGTCATGGACCCTATCGCCAGCATCTCCTATAAAAAGGATAGCTCGCTGGCCATGCTGCTGGCCGCGCAGAAGCGTGGCTGGGAACTGTTCTATATGGAACAGCGCGACCTGTATCAGGGTGAAGGTCAGGCACGGGCGCGCATGAAGCCGCTGAAAGTCTACGCCAACCCGGAAAAATGGTTCGAACTGGACGCCGAGCAGGACAACCTGCTGAGCGATCTGGACGTGATCCTGATGCGCAAGGATCCGCCGTTCGACATGGAGTTTGTCTATTCCACCTACCTGCTCGAACAAGCCGAAACCGCTGGCGTACTGGTGGTGAACAAGCCGCAAAGCCTGCGCGACTGCAATGAAAAGCTGTTTGCCACGCTGTTCCCGCAGTGCACGCCGCCGACCGTGGTCAGCCGTCGCGCCGACGTGCTGCGTGAATTCGCCGCCAAACACGGCGACGTGATCCTCAAGCCGCTGGACGGCATGGGCGGTACGTCGATCTTCCGTCACCGCGCGGGCGATCCGAACCTGTCGGTGATTCTGGAAACCCTGACCGCCCTCGGTGGCCAGCAGATCATGGGCCAGGCTTACCTGCCGGCAATCAAGGACGGCGACAAACGCATCCTGATGATCGACGGCGAACCGGTGGATTACTGCCTGGCGCGGATTCCGGCGCAGGGCGAAACCCGTGGCAACCTCGCCGCCGGTGGCCGTGGTGAAGCGCGCCCGCTGACCGACAAGGATCGCTGGATCGCTGCGCAGGTCGGCCCGACGCTGCGTGAGAAAGGCCTGCTGTTCGTCGGTCTCGATGTGATCGGTGAAAGCCTCACCGAAATCAACGTCACCAGCCCGACCTGCATCCGTGAAATCGACAATGCCTTTGGCACTGACATCGGCGGCCTGCTGATGGACGCGATCGCCAAGAAGCTGCAAGCCGCCGGCAAAATGCCACAAGCTTGATGCACGTCACATGCAGTCTGTCGCTTGAAGCGTGAAGCCCAAGGCGTGAAACCAACATTGCGTTATCATGCGCAGCCTCTGAAAAACGCGATGTTGGTTTTCTTGTCATGACCCTCCCGTCCGATCTGCCCGCAGAACTCGCCCACCGTGGCGTGCGCCCGGCCGATCGCCTCGGATTTACCCTGTTTCTCGCGGCGCTGATTCATTTGGCGCTGCTGCTCGGCGTCGGATTCACCATGGTCGAGCCCAAGCAAATCAGCAAAACCCTGGAAATCACCCTCGCCACCTTCAAGAGTGAAAAGAAGCCGGAGAAGGCTGACTTTCTCGCCCAAGAGCATCAGGAAGGCAGCGGCACGCTGGACAAGAAGGCGATCCCGAAAACCACCGAAGTGGCGCCATTCCAGGACAATCAGGTCAAGAAAGTCACCCCGCCCCCGGCCGCCAAGCCGGAGGTGCAGGAGGCCGCGCCCAAGGCTGCGGTGACCACCGTCGCGCCGAAGCCGAAAAAGGCGCCGACCAAGAAAGAAGAGAGCAAGACCGAGGTCAAACCGACGGTTGATGCGCCGGAATTCGACAGCTCGCAGCTGTCCAGCGACATCGCCAGCCTCGAAGCGGAACTGGCCAAGGAACAACAGCTGTACGCCAAGCGTCCGCGTATTCACCGCTTGAGCGCGGCGTCGACCATGCGCGACAAAGGCGCCTGGTACAAAGACGACTGGCGCAAGAAGGTCGAGCGCATCGGTAACCTCAATTACCCCGAAGAAGCACGGCGCAAGCAGATCTACGGCAATTTGCGCTTGATGGTCTCGATCAATCGCGACGGTTCGCTGTATGAAGTGCTGGTGCTGGAATCGTCTGGCCAGCCGCTGCTGGATCAGGCGGCGCAGCGCATTGTCCGACTGGCGGCACCGTTTGCGCCGTTTACCGGGGACTTGTCGGATATCGATCGTCTGGAAATCATTCGCACCTGGAAATTTGCTCGCGGCGACAAACTCTCGAGCAACTGACACACCGCAACCCCTTGTAGGAGTGAGCCTGCTCGCGATAGCGGTGTATCAGTCAACAATTTCGATTCTGGCACACCGCTATCGCGAGCAGGCTCACTCCTACAATGGATCTGTGTTGTTGTCAGCATCTCCAGCTTGTCAGTTTGCCCCCCGAACGCCACACTAGCGCACATGAAAAACGTCAGCCCCAGCTACCTCAAGCATCAATTCCTGATCGCCATGCCTCACATGGCCGACCCGAACTTTGCCCACACCTTGACCTACATCGTCGAGCACACGGCCAATGGCGCGATGGGGATTGTGGTCAATCGACCGCAAGAGCTGAATCTGGCCGACATTCTTGAGCAACTGCGCCCGGACATCGACCCGCCAGCACTCTGCCATCACGTACCGATTTTCATTGGCGGGCCAGTGCAGACAGATCGCGGCTTCGTCCTGCACCCGGCGGGCAAGACCTTCCAGGCCACCGCGCAACTGGACGGCGATCTGGCCCTGTCGACCTCGCAGGACGTGCTGTTCGCCATCGCGGACGGCGTCGGCCCGGCGAAAAGCCTGATTGCCCTCGGTTACGCCGGTTGGGAAGCCGGGCAGCTGGAAGCGGAACTCGCCGATAACGCCTGGCTGAACTGCCCGTACGACGCCGACATCCTGTTCAACACCAGCAGCGAACTGCGTCTGGAAGCAGCGGCCAGGCATTTGGGGATCAACCTCAGCCTGCTGACCAGCCAGGCAGGTCACGCCTGATGGCCCTGCGCCTGATTCTCGGCTTCGACTACGGCACCAAACAGATCGGCGTCGCGGTCGGCCAGGTGATTACCGGCCAGGCCCGCGAGCTGTGCACCTTGAAGGCACAGAATGGCGTGCCGGACTGGAACCAGGTCGAAGCCCTTATAAAAGAATGGAAACCCGACGCCGTCGTTGTCGGTCTGCCGCTGAACATGGACGGCACGCCGAGCGACATGTGCCTGCGCGCAGAGAAATTCGCCCGCCGCCTCAATGGCCGCTTCAACCTGCCGTTCTATACCCACGACGAACGCCTGACCACGTTTGAAGCCAAAGGCGAGCGCCTGGCCCGTGGCGGCCAAAAAGGCAGTTACCGCGACAACCCGGTGGACGCCATCGCCGCCGCTCTGCTGTTGCAGGGCTGGCTCGATGAAAACACTGCATTGTTTGAATCCTGACAAGCGCTTCGGCGCTTTTCTTTTGAGTGAAAAACCGAGTCGTGTCCAAGGATCCGGCTCGCCCCCAACAAGGAGCAACCATGAGCCTGCCAAATCCCGCCGATCTGATCAGCCAGATGGCGACCCGCCTCAAGGCGCACCTTGCCCAGCGTGAAATCAGTGAACCGCGTTACATCGGCATCCGCACTGGCGGTATCTGGGTCGCGCAGGCCTTGCTCAAGGAATTGGGCAGCGACGCGCCACTGGGCACGCTGGATGTGTCCTTTTACCGCGATGACTTCAGCCAGAACGGCCTGCACCCGCAAGTGCGCCCTTCCGCCCTGCCCTTCGAGATCGAAGGCCAGCATCTGGTGCTGATTGACGATGTATTGATGAGCGGCCGCACCATCCGCGCCGCCATGAACGAATTGTTCGACTACGGCCGCCCGGCCAGCGTGACTCTGGTCTGCCTGCTGGACCTCGACGCCGGCGAGCTGCCGATCCGCCCGAACGTGGTCGGCGCGACTTTGTCGCTGGCCGCTCACGAACGGGTGAAGCTGTCCGGCCCCGAGCCGCTGACGCTCGAACTGCAAGACTTCAACCTTTAATCCGCCCTATTGAGAGTCCCCTTCGCGATGACGCCTCTAGATACCAAGCGCCCGCTGCAGCTCAATGATCAGGGCCAGCTGCGCCACTTCCTCTCGCTCGACGGCCTGCGCCGCGAGTTGCTGACGGAAATCCTCGACACTGCCGACTCGTTCCTCGAAGTCGGTGCCCGGGCGGTGAAAAAAGTCCCGTTGCTGCGCGGCAAGACCGTGTGCAACGTGTTCTTCGAAAACTCCACGCGCACCCGCACCACCTTCGAACTGGCGGCCCAGCGGCTGTCGGCGGACGTGATCACCCTGAACGTGTCGACCTCGTCGGCGAGCAAGGGTGAAACCCTGCTCGACACCCTGCGCAACCTTGAAGCCATGGCCGCCGACATGTTCGTCGTGCGCCACGGTGATTCCGGTGCCGCACACTTCATCGCCGAGCATGTTTGCCCGCAAGTGGCGATCATCAACGGCGGCGACGGCCGTCACGCCCACCCGACGCAGGGCATGCTCGACATGCTCACCATCCGTCGGCACAAGGGCGGCTTCGAAAACCTCTCGGTGGCCATCGTCGGCGACATCCTGCACTCGCGCGTTGCGCGCTCGAACATGCTTGCGCTGAAAACCCTCGGTTGCCCGGACATCCGCGTGATCGCGCCGAAAACCCTGCTGCCGATCGGCATCGAGCAATACGGCGTGAAGGTTTACACCGACATGACCGAAGGCCTGAAAGACGTTGACGTGGTGATCATGCTGCGCCTGCAGCGTGAACGCATGACCGGCGGCCTGCTGCCGAGCGAAGGCGAGTTCTACCGCCTGTTCGGCCTGACCACCGCGCGCCTGGCCGGGGCCAAACCGGATTGCATCGTCATGCACCCGGGGCCGATCAATCGGGGGGTGGAGATCGAGTCCGCAGTGGCCGACGGCCCGCACTCGGTGATCCTCAACCAGGTCACCTACGGCATCGCGATTCGTATGGCAGTGTTGTCCATGGCCATGAGCGGGCAAACCGCGCAGCGTCAATTCGAGCAGGAGAACGCCCAGTGAAGCTCAGCATTCTCGGCGCACGCGTCATCGATCCAAGCAGCGGCCTGGATCAAATCACCGACATTCACGTTGAAGCCTGCAAGATCGTCGCCCTCGGCGCGGCCCCAGCGGGTTTCACGGCAGTAGAAACCATCGACGCCCAAGGCCTTGTCGCCGCTCCGGGCCTCGTTGATCTGAACGTGGCCCTGCGCGAGCCGGGTTACAGCCGCAAAGGCTCGATCATCAGCGAAACCCGCGCAGCGGCCGCCGGTGGCGTGACCAGCCTGTGCTGCCCGCCGAAAACCAAACCGGTGCTCGACACTTCCGCCGTGGCCGAACTGATCCTCGACCGCGCACGCGAAGCCGGCAACACCAAGGTGTTTCCGATTGGTGCGCTGAGTAAAGGTCTGGACGGCGAGCAACTGGCTGAGCTGGTGGCGCTGCGCGACGCCGGTTGCGTGGCGTTCGGCAACGGTCTGGAGAGTTTCCGCAACACCCGCACCTTGTGCCGGGCGCTGGAATACGCGGCGACGTTCGACCTGACGGTGATTTTCAACTCGCAGGATCATGATCTGGCTGAAGGTGGCTTGGCCCACGAAGGCGCCGTTGCCAGTTTCCTCGGCCTGCCGGGGATTCCGGAAACCGCTGAAACCGTGGCATTGGCCCGTGATCTGTTGCTGGTCGAGCAGACTGGCGTGCGCGCGCACTTCAGCCAGTTGACCAGCGCTCGCGGCGTGGCTCTGATCGCGCAGGCTCAGGCCCGCGGCTTGAAGGTGACGGCGGATGTCGCGCTGTACCAGCTGATTCTGACCGACGAAGCATTGATCGACTTCAGCAGCCTGTACCACGTGCAGCCGCCGCTGCGTACGCGTGCTGACCGTGATGGCCTGCGTGAAGCGGTGAAGTCCGGCGTTGTGTCGGCGATCTCCAGCCATCACCAGCCGCACGAACGTGACGCCAAACTGGCACCGTTCGGCGCGACCGAGCCGGGCATCAGCAGTGTTGAACTGTTGCTGCCGTTGGCGATGACGCTGGTTGAGGATGGTTTGCTGGATCTGCCGACCTTGCTGGCGCGTTTGAGCGCAGGCCCGGCTGAAGCGTTGCGTCTGCCGGCTGGCAAACTGGCGGTGGGTGGGGCGGCGGATATCGTGTTGTTCGATCCGCAGGCTTCGACGGTGGCCGGTGAAGGCTGGTTGTCGAAGGGTGAGAATTGCCCGTTCATAGGGCACACTTTGCCGGGTGTGGTTCGCTACACGCTGGTGGATGGGCGGATCAGTCACCAGGCTTGATACCGCGTCGCCCCATTCGCGAGCAGGCTCGCTCCCACATTGTGGGAGCCAGCCTGCTCGCGAAGACTTACTGGAAGGCGCCTCTGCCTTCGGCGTTGCGTACAGAAACCTGATCATTCAGCGTCCAGAAGTCATACAGCACCCCCAGAAAGAACAACCCGCCTGTCAGCAGATAGATCAGGCCGCTGATCCACTTGCCCTGATACATCCGGTGCACACCCAATGCTCCGAGGAACGTCAGCAGAATCCACGCCACGTTGTATTCGATCGGCCCGGCGGTAAAACGCAGATCCGCCTCGCGATCCATTGCCGGGATCAAGAACAGGTCGATCAGCCAGCCAATGCCCAGCAAACCGAAGGTGAAGAACCAGATCGTCCCGGTCACCGGCTTGCCGTAATAGAAGCGGTGGGCGCCGGTAAAACCGAAAATCCACAGCAGATAACCGATGATTTTGCTGTGCGTATCTTGCTGCTGAACAGATTGTTGATAGGGGTTCATGAAGACCTCGATTCACACGATAGATAAATATTCTTGAATTCTTTGTGACTTTTTTACAGGTAGCCGACGTATGGCAAATGTTACCGTTGCTACCGTCAAAGCCTTATAGCACCTGACTTCTGTCCGACAATTGCGTCCATTTGCCGCTTATTTGGTTCCGTTGACAGCCAAGTGAATCGACCAACGGCCTCGGAATGAAAAAAAACTCTGTTATAAAGTTGCGCGCTATCACTTAAGAGCCACGCCTAATGCGACCATTTTTCAAGACATGGCTAACCATCTGCCTATTAATGCCACTGGCCGCCCACGCCACCAATCGTGAGCAACGTCTTCCCAACGTCAACGGCTTTACCCCTAAATCCCATGCTTCGGCTCCTTCGAGCAAAAGCAGCAAAAGCAAAACCACCACGCTGAGCAGCAAGAGCCACAGCAAGCTGGTGCCACCGATGGCGAGCAAGGAAAGCAGCAATGTGCTGAGCCGTGCGGTCAACGTCCTCGGTACACCTTATCGTTGGGGCGGCAGCAGCCCAAGTAAAGGTTTCGATTGCAGCGGTCTGGTGAAATACGCGTTCAACGACGCCACGTTCGACCTGCCACGCACCTCGAACGCCATGGCCAGCGGCCACGGCGAGAAAGTCGAGCGTAAGGATCTGAAGCCGGGCGACCTGATTTTCTTCAACATCAAGAGCCGCCGGGTCAACCATGTTGCCATCTACCTGGGCAACGACCGCTTCATCCACGCCCCGCGTCGTGGCAAAGCGGTGAGCATCGATACGCTGAACAAGCCGTACTGGCAGCAGCATTACGTGGTTGCCAAGCGGGTGTTGCCGAAAGAACAGAGCCAGATGCGCGTGGTTCAGCGCTGAGCTGACTGATCCGGAATCAGCTCAAGCAGTACCGCCCTCTTCGCGAGCAAGCTCGCTCCCACATTGGAATGCATTTCCATGTGGGAGCGAGCCTGCTCGCGAAGAGGCCGGTAATAGCGACACAAATCCCCCTCAAAAGTTATCCGGCGTACGCGCCTTCTCCCGCGCATGCTCGCGACTGATCAAGCCCTTGGTCAGCAGATCCTTCAGGCACATGTCCAGTGTCTGCATCCCCAACGCCCCCCCCGTCTGAATCGCCGAATACATCTGCGCCACCTTGTCCTCGCGGATCAGGTTACGGATCGCTGACGTCCCCAGCATGATCTCGTGCGCCGCCACCCGACCGCCACCGATCTTCTTAATCAACGTCTGCGAGACCACCGCCAGTAACGACTCCGACAGCATCGAGCGCACCATCGACTTCTCGTCACCGGGGAATACGTCGACCACGCGGTCGATGGTTTTCGCCGCCGACGTGGTGTGCAAGGTGCCGAACACCAAATGCCCGGTCTCGGCAGCGGTCAGCGCCAGGCGAATGGTTTCCAGGTCACGCATCTCGCCAACCAGAATCACATCCGGGTCTTCGCGCAGCGCTGAACGCAAAGCCGTAGCGAAACTGCGGGTATCACGGTGAACCTCACGCTGATTGATCAGGCATTTGCGCGATTCGTGAACAAATTCAATCGGGTCTTCAATGGTTAGAATGTGGTGGTGGCGATGCGTATTGAGGTAATCGATCATCGCCGCCAACGTGGTCGACTTGCCGGAACCGGTCGGCCCGGTGACTAGCACCAGCCCACGCGGCGCATCGGTAATCTTGCGGAAGACGTCGCCCATGGCGAGGTCTTCCATGCTCAACACTTTCGACGGAATGGTACGAAACACCGCCCCGGCGCCACGGTTCTGGTTGAAGGCGTTAACCCGAAAACGTGCGACACCTGGCACTTCGAAGGAAAAGTCGGTTTCCAGATGTTTCTCGAAGTCGACCCGCTGGGTGTCGTTCATGATGTCGTAGATCAATTCGTGCACTTGCTTGTGATCCAGCGCTGGCAGATTGATCCGCCGCACATCGCCATCGACACGGATCATCGGCGGCAGACCGGCCGACAGGTGCAGGTCGGAAGCTCCCTGTTTGGCGCTGAAGGCCAGCAGTTCAGTGATATCCATAGCGCTCCTCAATTCCAGTAGAATGCCGCGAACCTTCAGACCGCTGGCGCCTCTTGATGTCCACGATAGCAGACAACATTCAACTGGTTAGTTCGCGCATCCAGGCAGCGATCCAAGCCGCAACCCGCCCTGAAAACAGCGTTCAATTACTCGCCGTCAGTAAAACCAAACCCGCCGAAGCCCTGCGCGAAGCGTATGCCGCCGGCCTGCGCGACTTTGGCGAGAACTATCTGCAGGAAGCCTTGAGCAAACAGCTCGAACTGGCGGATCTGCCCTTGATCTGGCACTTCATCGGCCCCATTCAATCGAACAAGACTCGTGCGATTGCCGAGCATTTCGACTGGGTGCACTCCGTGGATCGCCTGAAAATCGCTCAACGTCTGTCCGAACAGCGCCCGGCCGAGCTGCCGCCGCTGAACATCTGCATTCAGGTCAACGTCAGCGGTGAGGCGAGTAAATCCGGCTGCACGCCTGACGATCTGCCGGCATTGGCCGCTGCCATCAGCGCTTTGCCGCGCCTGAAACTGCGCGGCTTGATGGCGATTCCGGAGCCAACCGACGACCGCGCCGAACAGGACGCGGCCTTCGCCGCCGTGCAGAAATTGCAGGCGAGCCTCGATTTGCCGCTCGACACACTTTCCATGGGCATGAGCCACGACCTCGAGTCGGCCATTGCCCAAGGCGCCACCTGGGTGCGTATCGGTACGGCCCTGTTTGGCGCCCGCGACTATTCCCAATCTTGAACGTTTCCAGATAAGGACCACACATGAGCAACACACGTATTGCGTTTATCGGTGCGGGCAACATGGCGGCCAGTTTGATTGGCGGCCTGCGCGCCAAAGGTCTGGAAGCTGCCCACATCCGTGCCAGCGATCCGGGCGAAGAAACTCGCGCCAGGGTCAGCGCTGAACACGGCATCGAGACCTTTGCCGACAACGCGCAGGCCATCGACGGCTTCGATGTGATCGTACTGGCCGTCAAGCCGCAGGCGATGAAAGCCGTGTGCGAGGCAATTCGCCCAAGCCTGCAACCCAATCAACTGGTGGTTTCCATCGCGGCGGGCATCACCTGCGCGAGCATGACCGCCTGGCTCGGCGAGCAGCCGATTGTGCGCTGCATGCCCAACACCCCGGCGCTGCTGCGTCAGGGCGTCAGCGGTTTGTATGCAACCAGTGAAGTGACCGCCGAGCAACGTCAGCAAGCTGAAGAGCTGCTGTCCGCCGTCGGCATTGCCCTGTGGCTGAGTGAAGAACAGCAACTGGACGCCGTCACCGCCGTGTCCGGTTCCGGCCCTGCCTACTTCTTCCTGCTGATCGAAGCCATGACCGCCGCCGGCGTCAAACTCGGCCTGCCGAAAGACGTCGCAGAACAACTGACCCTGCAAACGGCGCTGGGCGCCGCGCACATGGCGGTTTCCAGCGATGTCGACGCGGCCGAACTGCGCCGCCGCGTGACCTCGCCAAACGGCACCACAGAAGCCGCGATCAAATCATTCCAGGCCAATGGCTTTGAAGCCCTGGTCGAAACCGCACTCGGCGCCGCCGCGCACCGCTCGGCCGAAATGGCCGAACAACTGGGCAAATAAGGAGCCTTACATGATTGGATTGAACACTGCAGCGGTTTACGTGCTGCAAACCCTCGGCAGCCTGTACCTGCTGATCGTGCTGCTGCGCTTCGTCCTGCAACTGGTACGGGCAAACTTCTACAACCCGCTGTGCCAGTTCATAGTTAAAGCCACCCAGCCGCTGCTCAAACCACTGCGCCGGATCATTCCGAGCATGTTCGGGCTCGACATGTCGTCGCTGGTGCTGGCGATTCTGGTGCAACTGGCGCTGATGGCCCTGACCCTGCTGTTGACTTACGGCACCACCGGCAATCCGCTGCAACTGTTTATCTGGTCGCTGATCGGCGTGACCGCGCTGTTCCTGAAGATCTTCTTCTTCGCCCTGATCATCAGCGTGATCCTCTCGTGGGTCGCGCCGGGCAGCCACAATCCGGGCGCTGAGCTGGTCAACCAGATCTGCGAGCCGGCGCTGGCGCCGTTCCGCAAGTTCCTGCCGAATCTTGGCGGTCTGGACCTGTCGCCGATCTTCGCCTTCCTCGCGCTGAAGCTGATCGACATGCTGGTGATTAACAATCTGGCGGCGATGACGATGATGCCGGAAATCCTCCGTCTGCTGATGTGAGCTGGTTTCGATGGGACGGTGACGACTTGATCCTCGAGTGTCACCTGCAACCGGCAGCCCGCAGCGATGACTTCGCCGGGCTGCACGGCGATCGTCTGAAGATTCGTTTAACCGCACCGCCGGTTGAGGGCAAGGCCAATGCTTATCTGCTGGGCTTTCTGGCCAAGGCGTTTGGGGTGTCCAAGAGCCAGGTCAGTTTGCTCAGTGGCGAGTTGAACCGGCAGAAGCGGGTGAAGATTTGTTCGCCGAAGAAGTTGCCGGATTTGCCGGGGTTGGTTGGGCGCTTGTCTTGATTTTGGCGGCGTCTGCGCCCCTCACCCCAGCCCTCTCCCCATGGAGAGGGAGCCGATTTGGGTGGTTTTCAAAACCTGAGTTCGACTCGATAGATCAGGTCGGCGTATCTCGAACATCCACCCCAGTCAGTCCCCTCTTCCTCCGGGAGAGGGAGCCGATTTGGGTGGTTTTCAAAACCTGAGTTCGACTCGATAGATCAGGTCGGCGTATCTCGAACATCCACCCCGGTCAGTCCCCTCTTCCTCCGGGAGAGGGAGCCGATTTTGGTGGTTTTCAAGGCCTGAGTTCGACTCGATAGATCAGGTCGGCGTAGTTCAAAAGAACACCTCGGTCAGTCCCCTCTCCCTCCGGGAGAGGGCTAGGGTGAGGGCCGCTTGCCGCTAACCCCCCCGGTCTTTAGACTTACGCCTCATTTCAACGAGAGCAGGGTCGATGCCAACTGCCTTTCCCCCCGATTCTGTTGGTCTGGTGACGCCGCAAACCGCGCACTTCAGCGTTCCGCTGGCGCTGGCCTGTGGCCGTTCGCTGGCCGCCTATGACCTGATCTACGAAACCTACGGCACGCTGAACGCGCAAGCGAGCAACGCCGTGCTGATTTGCCACGCCTTGTCCGGCCATCACCACGCCGCCGGCTATCACAGCGTCGACGACCGCAAGCCCGGTTGGTGGGACAGCTGCATCGGCCCCGGCAAACCGATCGACACCAACAAATTCTTCGTGGTCAGCCTGAACAACCTCGGCGGCTGCAACGGCTCCACCGGCCCGAGCAGCATCAACCCGGAGACCGGCAAACCGTTCGGCGCCGACTTCCCGGTGCTTACCGTGGAAGACTGGGTGCACAGCCAGGCACGTCTCGCTGACCTGCTCGGCATCGGCCAGTGGGCAGCGGTGATTGGCGGCAGCCTTGGCGGCATGCAGGCGTTGCAATGGACCATCACCTATCCGGATCGCGTGCGTCACTGCCTGGCCATCGCCTCGGCACCGAAGCTGTCGGCGCAGAACATCGCCTTCAACGAAGTGGCGCGTCAGGCAATCCTGACCGATCCGGAATTCCACGGCGGTTCGTTCCAGGAAGCCGGCGTGATCCCCAAGCGCGGCTTGATGCTGGCGCGCATGGTTGGGCACATCACCTACCTGTCCGACGATTCGATGGGCGAGAAATTCGGCCGTGGCCTGAAGAGCGAGAAACTCAACTACGACTTCCACAGTGTCGAGTTTCAGGTTGAAAGCTACCTGCGTTATCAGGGCGAAGAGTTCTCCGGACGCTTCGACGCCAACACCTATCTGTTGATGACCAAGGCACTGGATTACTTCGATCCGGCGGCGAACTTCGACGATAACCTGGCAAAAACCTTTGAAAACGCCACGGCCAAGTTCTGCGTGATGTCATTCACCACCGATTGGCGTTTCTCCCCTGCCCGTTCGCGGGAACTGGTGGATGCGCTGATGGCGGCGCGCAAAGACGTCAGTTATCTGGAAATCGATGCGCCGCAGGGCCACGACGCCTTCCTGATTCCGATCCCGCGCTACTTGCAGGCGTTCGGCAATTACATGAACCGCATCACGCTGTGAGAAAGCCATGAGAGCTGATCTGGAAATCATCCAGGAATGGATCCCCGCCGGCAGCCGCGTCCTCGACCTCGGTTGCGGTGACGGCGAGCTGCTGACCTGGCTGCGCGACAACAAGAACGTCACCGGTTATGGCCTGGAAAACGACGCCGACAACATCGCCCAGTGCGTGGCCAAAGGCGTCAACGTCATCGAGCAGGACCTGGACAAGGGGCTGGGCAACTTCGCCAGCAACAGTTTCGACATCGTCGTCATGACTCAGGCCCTGCAAGCCGTGCATTACCCGGACAAGATCCTCGACGAAATGCTCCGGGTCGGCCGCCAGTGCATCATCACTTTCCCCAACTTCGGCCACTGGCGCTGCCGCTGGTACCTGGCGAGCAAGGGCCGCATGCCGGTTTCCGAGTTCCTGCCGTACACCTGGTACAACACGCCGAACATCCACTTCTGCACCTTCGAAGACTTTGAAGAACTTTGTCGCGAACGTGATGCGAAGGTCATTGATCGGCTTGCCGTGGATCAACAGCACCGTCACGGGTGGGCCAGTAAGCTATGGCCTAATCTGTTAGGTGAGATTGGTATCTACCGCGTCAGCAGCCCGCAGCTTGCAGACCACAAAGTCGCGGTCTGAATCCCGTCATTTCGAGGAGCACGATCATGGGTCGTTTAGCGTTGTTGTTATTGACTGCCTGCCTGAGCGCCAGCGCTCTGGCGGCCGACGTCATCAAGGGTGAGCGCAAGGAAACCTTTGGCGACGTCACGGTGCACTACAACACCTTCAACTCGACGTTCCTGCAACCGGACATCGCCAAGGCCGCGGAGCTGATCCGCAGCAAGAATCAGGGCGTGATCAATGTCTCGGTAATCAAGGACGGCAAACCGCTGGTCGCCAACGTCACCGGCACGGTCAAAGACCTGACCAGCCAGAGCGTGCCGCTGAATTTCAAGCAAGTCACCGAGCAGGGTGCGATCTACTACATCGCCCAATATCCGGTGCCTCAGCAGGAAACCCGCACCTTTGAAATCAAGGTGCAGAACGGCGACAAGATCAACACCATCAATTTCAACCAAGAACTCTTTCCCGGCGAATGATGAACATCAAGCAGCTCGTACTGGCCAGCCATAACGCCGGCAAACTCAAAGAACTCCAGGCCATGCTCGGCGAATCGGTGCAACTGCGCTCGATTGGCGAGTGGAGCAAGGTCGAGCCGGAAGAAACCGGTCTGTCGTTCGTCGAGAACGCGATTCTCAAGGCGCGTAACGCCGCGCGTATTTCCGGGTTGCCGGCGCTGGCCGACGACTCCGGTCTGGCGGTGGATTTCCTTGGCGGTGCGCCGGGCATCTATTCGGCGCGTTATGCCGACGGCAAGGGCGATGCGGCAAACAACGCCAAACTGCTCGACGCGCTGAAGGATGTGCCGGAAGCCGAGCGCGGCGCACAGTTTGTTTGCGTGCTGGCGCTGGTACGTCACGCCGATGACCCGTTGCCGATCCTCTGCGAAGGCCTGTGGCACGGGCGCATTCTGACGGCTGCCAGCGGCGAACACGGTTTCGGTTATGACCCGCTGTTTTGGGTACCGGAGCGTGACGTGTCCAGCGCCGAACTGAGCCCGGCGGACAAGAACCAGATCAGCCACCGCGCCCGAGCAATGGATCTGCTGCGCCAGCGTCTGGGCTTGAAATGACCCGTGACTCTTCTGCGTCGTCGCTGATTGTCGGCGGCGCCGCTTCTTCGCCTCGGGCGCCGTTGCCGACGCTGCCGCCCTTGTCGCTGTACATCCACATCCCGTGGTGTGTGCGCAAATGCCCGTATTGCGATTTCAACTCGCACACCGCCAGCCCGGTATTGCCGGAACAGGAATACGTCGACGCGCTGCTGGCCGATCTCGATCAGGACCTGCACGCCGTTTACGGCCGCGAAATCAGCTCGATCTTCTTCGGTGGCGGTACGCCGAGCCTGTTCAGCGCCGAAGCGCTTGGCCGTTTGCTCGAAGGCGTCGAGCAGCGCATTCCGTTTGCCGACGACATCGAAATCACTCTGGAAGCCAACCCGGGCACCTTTGAACAAGAGAAGTTCGTCGCCTACCGCAAGCTGGGGATCAATCGGCTGTCGATCGGCATCCAGAGTTTCCAGCAGGAAAAGCTCCAGGCACTGGGCCGCATTCACAACGGTGACGAAGCCGTGCGCGCGGCGGGCATGGCGCGTCAGGCCGGGTTCGATAACTTCAACCTCGACTTGATGCACGGCTTGCCCGATCAATCGCTGGACGATGCCTTGAGCGATTTGCGCCAGGCTATAGAACTGAATCCGACGCACATTTCCTGGTATCAGCTGACACTGGAGCCGAACACGGTGTTCTGGAACCAGCCGCCAGTGCTGCCGGAAGACGACACGCTGTGGGACATTCAAGAGGCTGGGCAGGCGCTGTTGGCCGAGCACGGTTACGCGCAATACGAAGTGTCGGCGTATGCCCAGGCCGCACGTCCGGCGCGGCATAACCTCAATTACTGGAGTTTCGGCGACTTCATCGGCATCGGCGCGGGCGCGCACGGCAAGCTCAGCCATCCGGACGGACGCATCGTTCGTACCTGGAAAACCCGTTTGCCAAAGGACTATCTCAACCCGGCAAAAAGCTTCCAGGCCGGCGAAAAAGCCCTGACCAACGACGAGATGCCGTTCGAGTTTCTGATGAACGCCTTGCGCCTGACTGCCGGCGTCGAATCGCGCTTGTATCCGGAGCGCACTGGCCTGTCGCTGGAAAGCCTCGCCGAAGGCCGGGCAGCGGCAGAACAAAGCGGTCTGTTGCAGGTCGAACCGTCACGTCTGGTGGCCACCGAGCGCGGACAGCTGTTCCTCAACGACTTGCTGCAACAATTTCTGAACTGATTTCAGTGCTAAGGGAAAACGCATGGATTTGATACTCGACCTGCTCGCCACCGTCTCCCGCTGGAGCCGCAGCAACCTCTCGGAAATCGCCCTGGCGCTGGTCGGCTGCTTGCTGGTGCTGTTCGGCGCTGACTTCAAAGGCTGGGTCGAGCAGCGCCTGGGCAGCATCGCCGGCGCCTTGCGCGTGCCACTGATGGCGCTGCTGTGCCTGATCGGCAGCGGCGCGGCGCTGATTTACGCAACGCCTTGGGTGATCAAAGGCTTGAGCCAGTTCAACAACTACAGCCTGGCGCCCGTCCTGCTGGTAGTCCTCGTGCTCATTGGCGTAGTCGCCGACCGCCGCTGAGCCGAAAACGATCCAAAATGAATGTGGGCGTGATGATTCCCGCCCGCCCACAGGGATCGTCTATTTAACGCCGGACTTGACCTCATGGCGGATCATCGCGCTGAGCCCGTAATAGTCCTGGCAGCCCAGTGCTTCAGCGCTATCCAGATACAAAATGCTCTGACTGTCGTGTCGGTCGCTGGCGTTTACCCGTGTCAGCGCCAGAATGTAGTTGGCCTCAGCCCGATACTGCTCCTCTGACAACATCAACGCCACAGCGCGGGCGCGCATGGCCGCTGCCACACCTTGCTGAGTCTGGGGCGCCCTTTCGTCCAGGAAACACAGGGAGCGCTTGGCCTGCAGCGGATAATCGTCAACATGAGCGTCGGGTTTACTCAACAACTGTTCCAGCGACTGCAGGAATTTCAAATGATCGGCGTTGTGCAGATCAAACCGTTCATAGGCTTTGTCGCACAGATGGTAGTAACCCACCGCGGCCGCCAGTAACCCTTGATCCATGGCTTTCTGGTACAGGCCGCAAGTTTCCAGGCGTGTTCGCTCAGAGAACATCGGATTGTCCTGCAGACTGGCCAGCAGGTACGTTGCCAGCGTGTGTCCGCCATCCGATGCGTGCTTCAAATTCTCGGCCAGCGCTTCAATATCGCCCTCTGCAACGCGCAATTGCTCCGGGGTGTATTCGAGCGTTTCTCCGGCGGCCTCCCGCCTGATGCGCTCATTGGCTTCGCGCTCGATCTTCACCGCCGTTCTCTGCGCACTTGCAAAGTATTCCTCAGGGGTGACTACCCGCTCGCAGGCGGCGCAAAACAATAAACCCAGAACCAGCGTGCAGGCGAAAATGGCTTTCAAGACTCGTCTTCCTTTACAAGTGGGGGACGTAGAGCTTTCGGCGGATCGCCAGCAATCTTTAAGGCCCCCAAAAACAACTGTAGGAGTGAGCCTGCTCGCGATAGCGGTGTGTCAGTCGGCATAAGTACTGACTGATCCACCGCTATCGCGAGCAGGCTCACTCCTACATTGGGTATCGCGTGATGCTCAGGACTGTTTTTCGAACTTCAGGTCCCACACGCCATGGCCAAGACGTTCGCCGCGGCGCTCGAACTTGGTGATCGGGCGTTCAGCCGGGCGTGGCACGCACTTGCCGTCTTCGGCGAGGTTGCGATAGCCCGGCGCGACGTTCATCACTTCCAGCATGTATTCGGCGTACGGTTCCCAGTCGGTGGCCATGTGCAGAATGCCGCCAACCTTCAACTTGCTGCGCACCAGTTCAGCGAACGAGGCCTGAACGATACGACGCTTGTGGTGACGGCTCTTGTGCCACGGGTCCGGGAAGAACAGCATCAGGCGATCGAGGCTGTTGTCGGCGATGCAGCGGTTGAGCACTTCGATCGCGTCGCAATCGTAGACCCGCAGGTTGGTCAGGCCCTGAGTCAGCACGCCATTGAGCAGCGCGCCGACACCCGGACGGTGAACTTCCACGCCGATGAAATCCTGATCCGGTGCGGCCGCGGCCATTTCCAGCAGCGAGTGGCCCATGCCGAAACCGATCTCCAGCGAGCGCGGTGCCGAACGGCCGAAAACCTGATCGTAATCCACCGGCGCGTCGGCCAGCGGCAACACGTACAGCGGCGCGCCCTGATCCAGACCGCGTTGCTGGCCTTCGGTCATGCGCCCGGCGCGCATCACGAAACTCTTGATGCGGCGGTGTTGGCGCTCGTCGCCTTCTTCCGTCTGGATAGGCGTGTCGTTCGATTCAGTCATCAATGGCTCTTACTTGATCAGACCATCCAGCGGCGAAGAGGCGCTGGCATAGAGTTTTTTCGGCATACGGCCAGCGAGGTAGGCCAGACGGCCTGCAACGATGGCGTGTTTCATGGCTTCAGCCATCATCACCGGCTGCTGGGCGTGGGCGATGGCCGAGTTCATCAGCACCGCATCACAACCCAGTTCCATGGCGATGGTTGCGTCGGACGCAGTGCCGACACCGGCATCGACCAACACAGGGATCTTGGCTTCTTCGAGGATGATCTGCAGGTTGTACGGGTTGCAGATCCCCAGACCGGAACCGATCAGACCGGCCAGCGGCATCACCGCGATGCAGCCGATTTCTGCCAGTTGCCGGGCGATGATCGGATCATCACTGGTGTACACCATCACGTCGAAACCTTCCTTGACCAGCGTTTCGGCAGCCTTGAGGGTTTCGATGACGTTAGGGAACAGGGTCTTCTGGTCAGCCAGCACTTCCAGCTTCACCAGGTTATGACCGTCGAGCAACTCACGGGCCAGGCGGCAGGTGCGCACGGCTTCGATGGCGTCGTAGCAACCGGCAGTGTTCGGCAGGAAGGTGTAGCGCTGCGGCGACAGCACGTCGAGCAGGTTCGGCTCGCCTTCGATCTGGCCGAGGTTGGTGCGGCGCACGGCGAAGGTGACGATTTCGGCACCCGAGGCTTCGATGGCCTGACGGGTTTCTTCCATGTCACGGTACTTGCCGGTACCGACCAGCAAACGCGACTGGTAAGTACGACCGGCCAGCACAAAAGGCTTGTCGCTACGAACGATGCTCATGGGGAATCCTCTTTAGGAGTGAGGGTCTTGCAGAATTCTGTGCCCTTGCGGGCCGGGCGATCAGCCGCCGCCGATGGCGTGCACCACTTCAACGTTGTCGCCATCGTTGAGCGTGGTGTCGGCATGCTGGCTGCGCGGGACGATATCCAGATTGAGTTCGACTGCCACCCGGCGTCCGGTCAGTTCCAGACGGGTGATCAGGGCCGCAACGGTCTCGCCGTCGGGCAGTTCAAGGGATTCGCCGTTCAATTGAATGCGCATGCACAACGCCGCCATCATTTTTAGGGGCTGGCATTCTAGCCCGATCATGACCTAAAGGTCAGCACCAAGCGTCAAGCGGTTGGCTGCAAGCGCCAGGCGGCGAGGCCCAGGCAGACCCAACCGGCCAGAAACGCCAGACCACCGAACGGGGTGATGATGCCGAGCTTGCTGATGCCGGTGGTGGTCAACACGTAAAGGCTGCCGGAGAACAGCAGGATGCCGACGGTAAACGACACGCCGGCCCAAGCAACCAGTCGGCCCTGAATCTGCGTGGCCAACAGCGCCACACCGAACAGCGCCAAGGTGTGCACCAACTGATAGGTCACGCCGGTGTGGAAAATCGCGAGGTACTCGGGCGTCAGGCGGTTTTTCAGGCCATGGGCGGCAAACGCGCCCAGTGCAACACCGGTAAAACCAAAAAAAGCGGCCAGCATCAAAAAGCCACGCAGCATTGGGAACTCCAGTCAGACGCGATCGGCAGGGTCTGTATAATGGCCCGCTCCACCGGTTCGGCCAAGCCATCTCTATGCTGCGTACTATTTTCCGTCGTCTCACGAAGGCCCTGCTCTGGTTCGCGGGCGGCAGCATCTTGCTGGTGCTGGTGTTTCGCTTCGTGCCGCCGCCGGGCACGGCGTTGATGGTCGAGCGCAAAGTCGAATCCTGGGTCGATGGCGAGCCGATTGACCTGCAACGTACCTGGAAACCATGGGACGAGATCTCCGACGACCTCAAAGTCGCGATCATGGCCGGTGAGGATCAGAAGTTTCCCGAGCATTGGGGCTTTGACTTCAGTGCGATTCAGGCCGCGTTGGCGCACAACGAGCTCGGTGGATCGATTCGCGGCGCCAGCACCTTGAGTCAGCAGGTGTCGAAGAATCTGTTTCTGTGGGCCGGGCGCAGCTATCTGCGCAAAGGTCTGGAGGCCTGGTTTACAGCGTTGATCGAAGTGTTCTGGCCCAAGCAGCGGATTCTTGAGGTGTATCTGAACAGTGTCGAGTGGGATGACGGGGTGTTTGGTGCTGAAGCTGCCGCCCGCCATCACTTTGGTGTGAGCGCGAAGTCGTTGTCGCGGCAGCAGGCGAGTTATCTGGCGGCTGTTCTGCCCAATCCGCGTGTCTGGAGTGCCAGTCATCCGACCGCTTATGTCTCGCGTCGGGCCGGGTGGATTCGCCAGCAGATGAGTCAGTTGGGTGGGGATAGCTATTTGCTGGGGCTCAACGATTCGCGCCGCGCACCTTGGTCTGAATAACGCTGAAGATCCCCTGTGGGAGCGAGCTTGCTCGCGAATGCGGTGGATGATTCAGCAGTGGCGGTGACTGACACTCCGCTTTCGCGAGCAAGCTCGCTCCCACATGGATTTTGTGTGAAGCCTGAAATGAAAACGCCCCGATCATCGCTGATCAGGGCGTTTTTTATTGCCTGCTCGCCGGTTACGCGGCGATCGACAATTTGAGCTTGTTCATCGCGCTCTTCTCGAGCTGACGGATCCGCTCGGCCGACACGTTGTACTTCTGCGCCAGGTCGTGCAGCGTGGCTTTCTCTTCTGCCAGCCAGCGCTGGTAGAGAATGTCGCGGCTGCGTTCGTCCAGCACTTCCAGCGCTTCGTGCAGGTTGCTGTTGGAGTTGTCGCTCCAGTCGGCATCTTCCAGTTGACGCGCCGGGTCGTACCGGTGGTCTTCCAGGTAGTTGGCCGGCGACTGGAAAGCGCTGTCGTCGTCGGCTTCAGCAGCCGGGTCGAAGGCCATGTCATGGCCGGTCAGGCGACTTTCCATCTCGCGCACTTCACGCGGTTCAACGCCGAGGCTTTCCGCCACACGGTGGACTTCCTCGTTGTTCAGCCACGCCAGACGTTTCTTCTGGCTGCGCAGGTTGAAGAACAGCTTGCGCTGGGCCTTGGTGGTCGCGACTTTCACAATGCGCCAGTTGCGCAGGATGAACTCGTGAATTTCCGCCTTGATCCAGTGCACGGCGAACGACACCAGACGCACACCCATTTCCGGGTTGAAGCGTTTTACGGCCTTCATCAGGCCAACGTTACCTTCCTGGATCAGGTCAGCCTGAGCCAGACCGTAGCCGGAATAGCTACGGGCAATGTGTACGACAAAACGCAGGTGGGCGAGCACCATCTGCCGAGCCGCCCCCAAATCCTGCTCATAGTAGAGACTCTCGGCCAGTTCACGCTCCTGCTCCGGCGTCAGCAATGGAATGCTGTTGACGGTGTGTACGTAAGCTTCCAGGTTCGCACCCGGAACCAACGCATACGCAGGTTGCAAAGAATTGGTCATACGAAAAAACCTCCCACTTACATACTCGTGCTTCTCAGCACTGCGAAAAATTGACCGGGAACTCAAATACAAGTTCCCAAAAAACCGCGAGGTCAATCACGCGCAAAAAAGATTCTACTTCGGCGCCAGCTCCCTGAGATGGCGTGCGACTGCAATCCATGCACCGATATAACCCAACAGCACCGCGCCAAGCAAGAGCGACAGACCGTCGGCAACTGGCACTCCGGCCAGCGCGAAATCACTGCCGTACAAGCCGGCCAGTCCAACCACCGCGTCGTTCAGCCAGTTCAGGCCGAACGCCAATACGCCCCAGGACAACAGTCCCGCACCGAAGCCATACAACGCCCCCATATAAAGGAAGGGACGTCGCACATAGCTGTCAGTGCCGCCGACGAGTTTAATCACTTCTATCTCTGTGCGGCGGTTTTCAATATGAAGACGAATGGTATTGCCTATCACCAAAAGTAATGCGGAAACCAAAAGCACCGTCAGACCGAAGACAAAACGATCGCCAAGCTTGAGGATGGCGGCCAGACGCTCGACCCAGACTAGATCAAGTTGCGCCTGTTGTACCTTGGGCAGCTCGGAAAGTTTTTGTCTTAATGCTTCCAGGGTCGGCTTGTCGACTTCGTTCGGAGTGACCAGCACCACGCCCGGCAACGGGTTCTCCGGCAGCTCGCGCAGGGCTTCGCCCAGTCCGGACTGTTGCTGGAACTCTTCCAGCGCCTGATCACGGCCGACATATTCAGCATCAGCTACGCCGGGCATGCCTTTGATCTGTTCACGCAACGACTCGCCTTGCTCGGGGCTGGCGTCGAGTTGCAGATACAGCGAGATCTGCGCTGCCCGCTGCCACGAACCGCCAAGACGTTCGACATTGTTGAGCAACAGCGAAAGGCCCATCGGCAGGCTCAGCGCGACCGCCATCACCATGCAGGTGAAGAAGCTGCCGATCGGCTGTTTGCCCAAACGACGCAGGCTGTCGAGCAGGCTGGCGCGATGACTTTCGACCCAGGCACGGAACAGCGTGGCAAAGTCCGGGCCATCGTCATCGTCGTGCTTTTTCTTCTTTGGCGGCTGCGGATCGGCGGCTTTCGGGGCCACGCGTTCGGAAACCTTCGGACTGCGTGTCGCACTCATTCGCCGGCCTCCCCGTCGCCAATCAATCGGCCGCGTTGCAGGGTCAGCATGCGGTGACGCATGCGCGCGATCAGTGCCAGGTCGTGACTGGCGATCAGCACGCTGGTGCCCAGACGGTTGATGTCTTCGAACACGCCCATGATTTCCGCCGCCAGACGCGGGTCGAGGTTACCGGTCGGTTCGTCCGCGAGCAGCAAGGCCGGACGGTGAACGATGGCGCGGGCAATGCCGACGCGCTGTTGCTGACCGGTGGACAGGTCGCCCGGATACAGATCGGTTTTATCCGACAGTGCCACGCGCTCCAGCGCCGAATCGACACGTTTGGCGATTTCGGCCTTGGACAGCCCGAGAATCTGCAACGGCAACGCGACGTTGTTGAACACCGTGCGATCGAACAGCAACTGGTGATTCTGGAACACCACGCCGATCTGCCGACGCAGAAACGGAATCTGCGCGTTGCTGATGGTGCTCAGGTCTTGCCCCGCCAGCAGCAGTTTGCCGCTGGTCGGACGTTCCATCGCCAGCAACAGGCGCAACAAGGTGGATTTACCGGCACCGGAGTGGCCGGTGACAAACAAGAACTCGCCGCGACGGACTCGAAAGCTCAGCTCATGCAAGCCGACGTGACCGTTCGGGTAGCGTTTACCGACCTGTTCGAAACGAATCATGAACGCTCCCGCTCGGCAAACAGTGCCTGGACAAAGGGTTCGGCTTCAAAGGTACGCAAATCGTCGATGCCTTCACCGACGCCGATGTAGCGGATCGGCAGGCCGAACTGCTTGGCCAAAGCGAAAATCACCCCGCCCTTGGCGGTACCGTCGAGCTTGGTCAGCGCCAGGCCGGTCAGTTCGACGGTCTGGTTGAATTGCTTGGCCTGGTTGATGGCGTTCTGGCCAGTACCGGCGTCGAGCACCAGCAGCACTTCGTGCGGCGCGTCGGCGTCGAGCTTGCCGATGACCCGGCGAACCTTTTTCAGCTCTTCCATCAGGTTGTCTTTGGTGTGCAGACGACCGGCGGTGTCAGCGATCAATACGTCGATGCCACGCGCCTTGGCGGCCTGAACGGCGTCGAAGATCACCGAAGCCGAGTCGGCGCCAGTGTGCTGAGCGATCACCGGGATCTTGTTGCGCTCGCCCCAGACCTGCAATTGCTCCACAGCGGCGGCGCGGAAGGTGTCACCGGCGGCGAGCATGACTTTCTTGCCTTCCAGTTGCAGCTTCTTCGCCAGTTTGCCAATGGTGGTGGTCTTGCCGGCGCCGTTGACGCCCACCACCAGAATCACGAACGGCTTGTTCTGCGAAGCGATTTTCAGCGGTTGTTCGACCGGTTTGAGCATCGCAGCCAGTTCGGCCTGCAGGGATTTGTACAGCGCGTCGGCGTCGGCCAGCTCTTTGCGGGCGACCTTCTGGGTCAGACGCTGGATGATTTGCGTGGTGGCTTCGACGCCGACGTCGGCGGTGAGCAGACGGGTTTCGAGGTCATCGAGCAGATCGTCGTCGATGGTTTTGCGGCCGAGGAACAGGCTGGCCATGCCCTCGCCGATGCTGGCGCTGGTCTTGGACAGGCCTTGTTTAAGACGAGCGAAGAAACCGGCTTTGGTTTCTTCGGTGCGCGGGGCTTCGACTGGCGCTTCGGCCACCGCTTCAACCGGCACGACTGGAGCAACCGTAACAGGGGCGGGGGCGGGGGCGGGGGCGGATGCAGGTGCAGGTGCAGGCTCGGGCTCGGGCTGTTGAATGACCGGCGCAACGGGGGCGACAACTACCGGAGCTACAGGCTCAGAAACAATAGGTTCAGCTACAACCGGCGCAGGCTCGACAACCGGCTCAACCACAGGCGTCGGAGCAACTTCGGGCACAAACGCGGCAGGTGCAGGAATCTCCGGAGTGACGTGCGGCGCAGCTTCTTCAACCAACGCCACCGGCTCTTCCGCCACTGGCAAGGTCAACCACGGCTCGGCCGCCGGGGTCAGCGGCAGTTCAGCCGCCACTGGCGCTTCAGGCTCGGGTTCCGGCTCAACCGGTTGCAGCACCGGCTCGGCAATCGGCAGCACAATCGGTGCCGGCTCTTCTTCTATTACCGGAGCGGGCGCCGGGGCAGGCTCAGGAATCGCGGGCGGCTGTTCGACGACGGGTTCCTGCGGTTTCTTACGCAGCCATCCGAACAGGCTTTTCTTCTCGCCAGCCGCAGCTGGGGTCTTCTTGTCGTCGTTGGAACCAAACATGGAGGACGGCTATCTCACGGTAGCGACGCGCCATAAGGGCGCCCCGGCAAATAAATATTCGATGCAGAACAGACTGTGTTTCATCCAGCTTGTTCACGCGCAACATTTTGTCGAGGCGCCAGCGGCACCCCAAAGAATCGTATAAACGAAGGACTAAACCGGCAAATTCGGCGAAAAAGCGAAGTTTAGTCGATAAACCGCAGCTTTCTGCCGCAAACCGATACAGCCGGATCAGGCCCGAAAACCTGATAGGCGTGGTCGCCGGTAAAACGGATCAGTATCCTAGCACCCTCTCGCCCGCCGACGCTAAGACCAAGCGGGCAGCCCAACAGGTTAAAAAACGAATGAATGCTCTAGCCCGCCGCGCCGCAGGCCTGCTGCTCAGCACAGTCTGCCTGCCCCTTTCGGCCCTGGCGGCCGACCCGCAACCGACTCACGAATTCACCCTGGACAACGGCCTCAAGGTCGTCGTGCGCGAAGACCATCGCGCGCCAGTGGTGGTGTCGCAGGTCTGGTACAAGGTCGGTTCCAGCTACGAAACCCCGGGCCAGACCGGTCTGTCCCACGCACTTGAGCACATGATGTTCAAGGGCAGTGAGAAAGTCGGCCCCGGCGAAGCGTCATTGATCCTTCGCGATCTGGGCGCCGAAGAGAACGCCTTCACCAGCGACGACTTCACTGCTTATTACCAGGTGCTGGCCCGCGACCGCCTGGGCGTAGCCTTTGAACTGGAAGCCGACCGCATGGCCAATCTGCGCCTGCCGGCCGACGAGTTCGCCAAGGAAATCGAAGTCATCAAGGAAGAGCGCCGCTTGCGTACCGATGACAAGCCGATGTCCAAGGCTTACGAGCGCTACAAGGCCATGGCCTACCCGGCCAGCGGTTACCACACGCCGACCATCGGCTGGATGGCCGACCTCGACCGCATGAAAGTCGAAGAGCTGCGCCACTGGTATCAATCCTGGTACGTGCCGAACAACGCCACGCTGGTAGTGGTCGGTGACGTTACCCCGGACGAAGTGAAAACCCTCGCTCAGCGCTATTTCGGCCCGATCGCCAAGCGCGACGTGCCACCGGCGAAAAAACCACTGGAACTGGCTGAACCGGGCGAACGCCAGATCACCCTGCACGTGCAGACTCAGCTACCGAGCCTGATGCTTGGTTTCAACGTGCCGAGCATCGCCACCGCTGAAGACAAACGCTCAGTCAACGCCTTGCGCCTGATCTCGGCCCTTCTCGACGGTGGCTACAGCGGTCGCATCCCGACGCAACTGGAGCGCGGCGAAGAGCTGGTCTCCGGCGGTTCGTCGAGCTACGACGCCTACACCCGTGGCGACAGCCTGTTCACCCTGTCGGCAACCCCGAACACGCAGAAGAAAAAGACCATGGCGCAAGCCGAGGCCGGTCTGTGGAAACTGCTCGAACAGTTGAAAACCACCGCACCTTCCGCTGAAGAACTGGAACGTGTGCGCGCGCAAGTGATCGCCGGTCTGGTGTTCGAACGTGATTCGATCACCAGCCAGGCCACCGCAATTGGTCAACTCGAGACCGTAGGCCTGTCGTGGAAACTGATGGACACCGAACTGGCCGATCTGGAAAGCGTGACCCCGCAAGACATCCAGAACGCTGCCAAGCTGTATTTCACCCGCGAACGTCTCAGCGTCGCCCACGTCCTGCCACTGGAGACGACTCATGAGTGAGCGCAAAACCCCACGTCTGATGCTGCTCGGCCTGATCGCCATTGCGGTGATCGGCTCGACGGCTTTCTATCTGTCGCCAAGCGCTGACAGCAAGGCCAGCGAAGCCCTCGACAACGCCAAGTCCAGCCAAAAGCTGCAATCGCTGACCGAACTCGACGGCAAAGCGCCGGCCAGCCGCAAACTCGACGTACAGACCTGGAGCACCGCCGCAGGCGCCAAAGTGCTGTTCGTCGAAGCCCATGAGTTGCCGATGTTCGACATGCGCCTGATCTTCGCCGCTGGCAGCAGCCAGGACGGCAGCGCCTCGGGTCTGGCGGTGCTGACCAACGCCATGCTCAACGAAGGTGTCGCCGGCAAAGACGTCGGCGCCATCGCTCAAGGCTTTGAAGGCCTCGGTGCAGACTTCGGCAACGGTGCGTTCAAGGACATGGCGCTGGCTTCGTTGCGCAGTCTGAGTGCCACCGACAAACGTGAACCGGCGCTGAAGCTGTTCGCGGAAGTGGTTGGCAAACCGACCTTCCCGGCCGACTCTTTCGCACGCATCAAGAACCAGATGCTCGCCGGTTTCGAGTACCAGAAACAGAACCCCGGCAAACTCGCCAGCCTTGAGCTGATGAAGCGTCTGTATGGCGATCACCCGTACGCGCATTCGAGCGACGGCAATCCGCAGAGCGTGCCAAAGATCACTCTCGCGCAATTGCGTGAGTTCCACGCCAAGGCTTACGCCGCTGGCAACGTGGTGATCGCGCTGGTCGGCGACCTGTCGCGTGCGGAAGCCGAGGCGATTGCCAATCAGGTTTCTTCTGCCCTGCCGAAAGGCCCGGCGCTGGCGAAGATCGCTCAGCCGCAAGAGCCGAAAGCCAGCATCAACCATATCGAGTTCCCGTCGAAGCAGACCAATCTGATGCTCGCCCAACTGGGCATCGACCGCGACGATCCGGATTACGCGGCGCTGTCGATGGGTAACCAGATCCTCGGAGGCGGCGGTTTCGGCACACGCCTGATGAGCGAAGTGCGTGAGAAGCGCGGCCTGACCTACGGCGTGTACTCGGCTTTCAGCCCGATGCAGGCGCGCGGCCCGTTCATGATCAATCTTCAGACCCGCGCGGAAATGAGCGAAGGCACCCTGAAACTGGTGCAGGACGTACTCGCCGACTACCTGAAAACCGGGCCGACGCAGAAGGAACTCGACGACGCCAAACGTGAACTCGCCGGCAGCTTCCCACTGTCCACCGCGAGCAATGCCGATATCGTCGGCCAACTCGGCGCGATGGGCTTCTATAATCTGCCGTTGAGCTATCTGGACGACTTCATGCGTCAGTCGCAAAGCCTGACCGTGGAACAAGTCCGCGACGCCCTGAACAAACACCTGAGCACGGACAAAATGGTCATCGTCACCGCTGGCCCGACCGTGCCGCAAAAGCCGTTACCGGCCCCATCTGATAAACCTGCCGAGCAACCGCTCGGGGTTCCGGAGCATTAATGGCAACTCGTTCCCCTAAAAAGCCTGCGCACAACGTCCACAACGGTGTGAACCAGTTGCGCATCATTGGCGGCCAATGGCGCAGCCGCAAGCTGAGCTTCCCCGACGCGCCGGGCCTGCGCCCGACGCCGGACCGCGTGCGTGAAACCCTGTTCAACTGGCTGGCGCCGTACGTTGAAGGGGCCAAGGTGCTCGACCCGTTCGCCGGCAGCGGCGCACTGTTTCTCGAAGCACTGTCCCGCGGCGCGGCCATGGGTCAGGCGCTGGACGCCAGCAACATCGCCGTCTCCAGCCTGAAGGAACACCTCGGCACCCTGCGCTGCACCAACGGTCAGGTGCAGACGGCGGACGCGCTGCGTTATCTGGAAACCCAGACCGCCAGCGCGTTCGACCTGGTATTCCTCGACCCGCCGTTCAATCAGAACCTGCTGCCGGCCGTTTGCACCTTGCTCGAAGAGCGTCAGTGGCTGGCGCCCGATTCGTGGATCTACACTGAAAGCGAAACAGCGCCATCGACGCTGGGCCTGCCGGGCAACTGGCGCCTGCACCGCGAGCAGAAATCCGGCCGGGTTTACTACGCGCTGTGGCAACGTACGGCAGAGATCGCCGGTTAACCGACCGGTCTGAATCAGCGGCGCCCCTTCCAATGGGGTCGCCGCTCTGCATCGAGAACCATCGTGTCCGCCTCTTCAGAACGCTTCACCCCCGCCCTCGGCCTCGGCAATCCGCACCTGCAAACCTTGTGGGGGCCGCTGTGGCGCAAAACCGTGCATATCGAACGTGAACGCGAACGCCTGTGGCTTGAGGATGGCGACTTTCTCGACCTCGACTGGCACGGCCCGCATACCGCCGATGCGCCACTGGTGCTGGTGCTGCATGGGCTGACCGGCTCGTCCAATTCGCCTTATGTAGCAGGTATCCAAAAGGCCTTGGCCGATCAAGGCTGGGCCAGTGTCGCGCTGAACTGGCGCGGCTGCTCGGGCGAACCGAATCTGCTGCCGCGCAGCTACCACTCCGGTGCCAGCGAAGACCTCGCTGAAACCATCAGGCACCTGCGCGCCAAGCGACCACTGGCACCGTTGTATGCCGTCGGCTACTCCCTCGGCGGTAACGTGCTGCTCAAACATCTTGGGGAAACCGGCAGCGCCAGTGGCGTACTCGGCGCGGTGGCGGTGTCGGTGCCGTTTCGCCTTGATCAATGCGCCGACCGTATCGGTCAGGGATTTTCCAAGGTCTATCAGGCGCACTTCATGCGCGAGATGGTCGCCTACATCAAGAACAAGCAACGGCAGTTCCAGCATGACGGACGCGAGGATGGCCTCGCGGCACTGGCAGCGCTTGGCTCACTGGACAACATGCGTACGTTCTGGGATTTCGATGGCCGGGTGACGGCGCCGCTACATGGTTTCAACGATGCCGAGGATTACTACCGGCGCGCATCGAGCCGCTATTTCCTCGGCGAGATTCGCACCCCGACCCTGATCATTCAGGCGGCAGACGATCCATTCGTATTCCCGCACAGCTTGCCCCAGGCTGATGAACTGTCGGCCTCAACCGCATTTGAGTTGCAGCCACGCGGCGGGCACGTCGGTTTCGTCGACGGCTCAGTGCGCCAACCCGGCTACTACCTCGAACGCCGCATCCCGCAATGGCTGGCCAGCTTGCCCGCATGAGTGATCAGGGCGAGTCGATCCGCTTCTGGCAAACCGCGGCGCTGGCCGGGGTCGAATTGTTGTCGGCGCGCTACATCGAGCAGCGTTTTGCCCCGCATGTGCACGACGGCTTCGTGATCGGCATGATCATGGCCGGTGCCCAGCGCTATCGCTATCGCGGCGCCGAACATCTGGCCGGCAGCGGCACACTGGTGTTGATCAATCCGGACGAATTGCACACCGGGCATAAAGGCACTGAGGATGGCTGGCTGTATCGGGCGTTTTATCCCGACACCTCGCAAATCGTTTCATTGCTGGATGAGCTGGAGTTGTCCACCACCAACCTGCCGGCGTTCGGCGCCACGCTGTATCGCGATGCGGATCTGGTCAACGGCTTTGCGCAGTTGCACCGCCTGCTCGAAAGCCCGGCCACCGCACTGCAACAGCAAACGGTGTGGCGCGAAATGATGTTGTTGCTGTTGCAGCGCCATGCGGCAGTGGCGGTGCCCGGTCGAGCCGGCAAAGAACACCGCGCGGTGCTGTTGGGCAAAGAACTGCTGCACGCGCAACTGGCAGCGCCACCGTCACTGGAGGAACTGGCGGCGGCGGTCAATCTGTCGCCCTTCCATTTCGCCCGCGTGTTCCGCCGCGCCACCGGCATGCCGCCGCACACTTGGCTGATGCAGCAGCGCATCGCCCAGGCGCGCGCACTTCTGCAACACGGCTGCCTGCCCGTGGAGGTCGCCACGCAACTGGGTTTTGCCGATCAGAGCCATTTGAGCCGGCAGTTCAAGCAGGCTTATGGTGTTGGGCCCGCCGCTTACCGTAGCGCCCGACAGCTTCCTTCAGACAACGAATAACCAATGTGGGAGCGAGCCTGCTCGCGAAAGCGGTTGTTCATTCAACATTAATGTCGACTGATCCGACGCCTTCGCGAGCAGGCTCGCTCCCACAGGTATTGGTTATTCGCCGGTGGCGATACCGCGCGAAGGCTGGTTGATCCACTCGCTCCACGACCCGGCATACAACGAACCCAACGGATAACCCGCCAGACACAACGCAAACAGGTTGTGACACGCCGTCACGCCAGAACCGCAATAGGCAACCAGATCCTCTGGCGAACGTTCACCGATCTTGGCGGCAAAACGCTGTTTGAGCTGTTCCGCTGACAGGAATAGCCCATCGCTGCCGAGGTTGTCGGTGAACGCCGCGCATTGCGCACCGGGAATGTGCCCGGCCACCGAATCGATCGGTTCCACTTCACCCTTGAAGCGCGGTAGGGCGCGGGCATCGATCAAGGTCAACCCAGATTGGCCAAGACGCTTTTGCAATTTTTCGGCGCTGATCAGCAAGCTCATGTCCGGTTGACCACTGAAGTTGCCACGCGCAACCGTCGACGCATCCAGACTCAGCGGCAACCCCGCCGCGTGCCACGCCTTGAGCCCGCCATCCAGAATGAACACACGGTCACGCTTGCCCAGCCACGCCAGCAACCACCACGCCCGCGCGGCATAGGCACCGGGGCCGTCGTCATACAGAACCACTTCGCTGTCATTGTTGATGCCCCAGGCTTGCAGACGCTCGATCAACGCCGCCGGCTCGGGCAATGGATGACGACCGGTCACGCCTTTGACCACGGTGCCGCTGAGGTCACGCTCAAGGTCGGCGAAGCTCGCCCCGTCAATGTGCCCCTCGGCATAGCTGCGCTGACCGTAGTCCGGGTCTTCGAGGGCAAAACGACAATCGAGAATCACCAGCCCCGGCTGCGCCTTGCGGGCATCCAGTGCTTGGGGGCTGATCAGTTGCGCAATCGGCATAGCGAGCTCCTGAGGAATTTCAACAGAACGGTTTATTTCACGTCTTCAAGGGCTTGGGCCAGCGGTACGTAGAACTCCTCGAACAACGCATTGACCTCATCACGCGCCTGTTCAGTGACAAACCCGGCTTCCAGCACCAGCACCTGGTACACGCCACGTTTAATGGCCTGCTCACTGAGGTGGTTGGAGTTTTCGCGGGTGGTGCACAGGAAGCGCACCCACGACGTCAGGATGATCCAGGCATTGAGGGTCAGGGATTCGATCTGCACGCGATCCATGTCGAGGATCCCGGCGGCGACAAAACCTTCGTAGATCGCCGCGCCCTGAATCACGCAGCGCTGGGAAAAGCGCCGATAACGGGCGGCCAGCTCCGGGTCGCTGTCGAGCAGATGCTCCAGATCGCGGTGCAGAAAGCGGTAGCGCCACATCGCCGAGAGCAATTCCTTGAGATAGAAACGCTTGTCCTCGACCGTCGCCGCACGCCCCTGCGGCGGGCGCAGAAAGCTGTCCACGAGGCTTTCGTACTCACTGAACAACACGGCGATGATCGCCTGCTTGTTGGGGAAGTGGTAGTACAGATTGCCCGGAGAAATCTCCATGTGAGCGGCAATGTGATTGGTGCTGATGCTGCGCTCGCCCTGCTGATTGAACAGCTCAAGGCTGTTCAGCACGATACGCTCGCTGGTTTTTATTCGTGGGGCCATGGCTTGAGCTTTAATTCAGAGTGCGTTGGGGGGCATCTTACGACCTAACCGGAAATGGATAAAACAATGCTGTGCAAGGAAGTCATTTGACTTTCTAGAGCATAGACTCTAAAAAGTTCATCACTACAATAAATCCGGAGCAGACCATGACTGCCGACATTGCCTACCTGCAAACGCTGCAACAACCGCTGGCCGAGCTGGACCGGTTGTTCGCGGCGCAGCGGGCCGCGTATGCCGCGAACCCAATGCCGCCCGCCGCCCAGCGCCAGCAATGGCTGAAAGCGTTGAGCGATTTGCTGAGCAATGAACGCCAGGCACTGATCGAGGCGATCAGCGCCGATTTCAGTCATCGCAGCGCCGATGAAACCCTGCTCGCCGAGTTGATGCCGAGCCTGCACGGCATTCACTACGCCAGCCGCCATCTCAAAGGCTGGATGAAAGCTTCGCGGCGCAAGGTCGGCATGGCGTTCCAGCCTGCTTCGGCAAAAGTGGTCTATCAGCCACTCGGCGTGGTCGGCGTCATCGTGCCGTGGAATTACCCGTTGTATCTGGCCGTCGGCCCACTGGTCGGCGCCTTGGCGGCGGGCAATCGAGTGATGCTCAAACTCAGCGAGTCAACCCCCGCCACCGGCTTGCTGATGAAAGAGTTGCTGGCGCGAATTTTCCCTGAAGACCTGGTCTGCGTGGTGCTCGGTGAAGCCGACATCGGCGTGGCATTTTCCCGTTTGCGCTTCGATCACTTGCTGTTCACCGGCGCCACCAGCATCGGCAAACACGTGATGCGCGCCGCCGCCGAAAACCTGACCCCGGTGACACTGGAACTGGGCGGCAAATCGCCGGCCATCGTCTCCCGCGACGTACCGCTCAAGGATGCCGCCGAGCGCATCGCCTTCGGCAAAACCCTCAACGCCGGGCAGACCTGCGTTGCCCCGGATTACGTGCTGGTGCCGGAAGATCGGGTCGGCGGCTTCGTCGAAGCCTATCGCCAGGCCGTGCAGGGTTTTTATCCGACGCTCACCGACAACCCGGACTACACGGCGATCATCAACGAACGCCAACTGGCGCGACTCAACGGCTACGTCAGCGACGCCACCAGCAAGGGCGCGCTGTTGATTCCGCTGTTCGAGCAGGGCCAGGGCCGACGCATGCCGCACAGTGTGCTGCTGAATGTCAGCGACGACATGACCGTCATGCAGGACGAAATCTTCGGCCCGCTGCTGCCAATCGTGCCGTATCAGGATCTGGAGCAGGCATTTGCTTACATCAATAAGCGGCCACGTCCTCTGGCTCTTTACTACTTTGGCTACGACAAACGCGAACAAAACCGTGTGCTGCACGAAACCCATTCCGGCGGCGTCTGCCTGAACGACACGCTGCTGCATGTGGCTCAGGACGATATGCCCTTTGGCGGCGTCGGCCCTTCCGGCATGGGCCACTACCACGGTCACGAAGGCTTTCTGACCTTCAGCAAAGCCAAAGGCGTGCTGATTAAACAGCGCTTCAACGCAGCCCGACTGATTTACCCGCCCTACGGCACATCGATTCAGAAACTGATCCAGAAGCTGTTCATTCGCTAAACCTTCGTCACCGCCGGGTAATAAAAATAATGCACCCAAGCCTGACCGAAACACCCGCACTGTCCCGCCGGGGCCTGCTGAAGTTCAGCCTCGGCGCCACGGCGTTTCTCGCCACCGCCGGACTCGGCGCCAGCCTCAGCGGCTGCTCGTCGAGCGCCGCGGCCAACGGTTTTGTCTCGTTGCGTGACGGCGATCTGCTGTTTCTGCGCGCACTGATCCCGGTGATGCTCGACGGCGCCGTAGCGGCCGAGAAACTGCCAAGCGCTGTTGAAGGCACGCTCAAGTCGCTGGACTACAGCCTCGATCACCTGTCGCCGGAGATGCTCAAGCTCACCCGGCAACTGTTCGACGTCCTCGGCATGGCGGTGACGCGCGGGCCACTCACCGGGGTCTGGGGCAGTTGGGAAAACGCCAGTGCCGAAACCATGCGCCACTTCCTTGATCGTTGGGAAAACAGCTCGTTGAGCCTGCTGCGCATGGGGCATAGCTCGTTGCAGCAGATGGTGATGATGGCCTGGTACACCCGCGCAGAATCCTGGGCGCATTGCGGCTATCCCGGCCCGCCTTCGGTCTGAGACCGAGTCGCACCTATCGCGAGCAGGCTCGCTCCCACAGCGGAATGCATTTCAAATGTGGGAGCGAGCCTGCTCGCGAAGAGGTCGGCCGCCACACCGCCGCATCCAAAAATAATAAAGAGAACCTGATCGATGCCCGTACCCGACCCGTTCCGCGAAGGCCTCGCCCGAGGCTGGAAAACCTACAACGGCGCACAACTGAGCGACGACCTGACCCTGGAAGCCGACGTGGCAATCATCGGCAGCGGCGCCGGCGGCGGCACCACCGCCGAAATCCTCAGCGCTGCCGGCTACAAAGTCCTGCTGATCGAAGAAGGCCCGCTGAAAACCAGTTCCGACTTCAAAATGCTTGAAGACCAGGCCTACAGCAGCCTCTATCAGGAAGGCATCGGCCGCATGAGCAAGGATGGCGCAATCACCATCCTGCAAGGACGCGCGGTCGGCGGCACCACGCTGATCAACTGGACTTCGAGTTTTCGCACCCCAGAGCCGACTCTGGAACACTGGGCCAAGGAACACAACGTCAAAGGCCACAGCCCCGCCGAGATGGCGCCGTGGTTCGAGAAAATGGAACAACGTCTCGGCGTCGCGCCGTGGATGGTCCCGCCCAATGCCAACAACGATGTGATCCGCAAAGGCTGCGAACAACTCGGTTACAGCTGGCATGTGATCCCGCGCAACGTGCGTGGCTGCTGGAACCTCGGTTATTGCGGCATGGGCTGCCCGACCAACGCCAAACAATCGATGATGGTCACGACCATTCCGGCAACGCTGGAAAAGGGCGGCGAACTGCTTTATCTGGCCCGCGCGGAGAAGCTGTCGATCAGCGGCGACAAAGTCACTGGACTGCAATGTGTGGCGATGGATGAGCGCTGTGTTGAACCGACCGGGCGCAAGATCAGCGTCAAGGCGCGGCATTACGTGCTCGCCGGCGGCGGCATCAACAGCCCGGCGCTGTTGCTGCGATCGGACGCCCCGGACCCGCACAAACGCTTGGGCAAACGGACTTTCCTGCATCCTGTGAACATGTCCGCCGCGCGTTTCGACGACGTTATCAACCCGTTTTACGGGGCGCCGCAGTCGATCTATTCGGACCATTTCCAGTGGAAGGACGGCACCACCGGGCCGATGGCCTTCAAACTTGAAGTACCGCCGCTGCACCCGGCACTGGCGGCCACCCTGCTCGGCGGCTTTGGCGAGGAAAGCGCGCAACACATGGCTGATCTGCCACACACCCACGCCATGCTGGCCTTGCTGCGTGACGGTTTTCACCCGGACAGCACGGGCGGTGCAGTCGAATTACGTGGCGATGGTTCGCCGGTGCTCGACTATCAGGTTTCGCCCTACGCCTGGGAAGGCCTGCGCCGCGCCTTTCATGTCATGGCCGAAATCCAGTTTGCCGGCGGCGCGAAATCGGTGATGCCGATGCACGCCGACGCCCGTTACGTAAAGACCCTGGCTGAGGCACGCACGCTGATCGATGGTTTGAGCCTTGAGTTGTATCGCACGCGACTCGGCAGCGCTCACGTCATGGGCGGTTGCGCGATGGGCGAAGACCCGAAAAGCGCGGTCACCGACAGTCTCGGCCGGCATCATCAACTGGCTAATCTGTCGATTCACGACGGCTCGTTGTTCCCCACCAGCATCGGCGCCAACCCGCAGCTGTCGGTGTATGGCCTGACCGCGCAACTGGCGACTTCCCTCGCCGATCGGCTGAGAAACCCGTGAAAAAACCGATTATTCGCGTCGTCTATAGTGCTTTCTTACCCAACAGGCGACTTGGCCGACCGGGACGGCTGCGATACCATCCGACTCCCCAACGGACTCCCGCCAGGACGACGCGATGAACCGAGTGTTGTACCCAGGTACCTTCGACCCTATTACCAAGGGCCATGGCGATCTGGTCGAACGCGCCTCGCGCCTGTTCGACCACGTGATCATTGCAGTCGCCGCCAGCCCGAAGAAAAACCCGCTGTTCCCGCTGGAACAACGGGTCGAACTGGCTCGCGAGGTGACCAAACATCTGCCGAACGTGGAAGTGGTCGGCTTCTCGACACTGCTCGCGCATTTCGCTAAAGAGCAGAACGCCAATGTGTTCCTGCGTGGTCTGCGCGCGGTGTCGGACTTCGAATACGAATTCCAGCTGGCCAACATGAACCGCCAGTTGGCACCGGATGTGGAGAGCCTGTTTCTCACCCCGTCCGAGCGTTATTCGTTCATTTCGTCGACACTGGTGCGGGAAATTGCTGCGCTGGGCGGCGATATCAGCAAGTTCGTCCACCCCGCCGTGGCTGACGCGCTGACCCTGCGCTTCAAGAAGTAACGACCGTTCAAACGGCGCCCGCGTGCACTGCGGGCGCCAATGCGGCACAATTGCGCGCATTGATTTATTGCGCCCGGGCCTGCCGCCCCGGCTGGAGTTAGCATGTCCCTGATCATCACCGACGATTGCATCAATTGCGACGTCTGCGAACCCGAGTGCCCGAACGCCGCCATTTCCCAAGGCGAAGAGATCTACGTGATCGACCCGAACCTGTGCACCCAGTGCGTCGGCCACTACGACGAACCGCAATGCCAGCAGGTTTGCCCGGTGGATTGCATTCCGCTGGACGAGGCGCATCCGGAGACTGAAGAGCAGTTGATGGAGAAGTACCGCCTGATCACCGGCAAGGCCTGATCCGCCGGATTTGTAGCGCTCTTTCGGGCCTCTTCGCGAGCAAGCTCGCTCCCACATTTGAAATGCGTTCCAATGTGGGAGCGAGCTTGCTCGCGAAAGGGCCATCAGCAGCAGCGCAAACCCCTGATCAGCTCACTCACGCTGCTCAAACCCCTCCCCGATACACCCCAGGCACCGCACAAACGCCGCTTTCGCCGGATCGACCACCAGCGCCTGCCCCGCATCGCCAACCCCGCCACCCAGCGCGGTAAACGGCAACGACACGACAAACGCCCCCGCACCGATCACCGTCGCCACCACCAATAAAGGTCGGGCAATCAGCAAATCGCCAAGCATGGCGTAGGCCGGTGGATTCTGGATGGTGTAGCGTGGGTCACCGCTGCCGTTTTCCGCGGCTTTAACAGCCAGACTGGAACACAGCAGCAGCGCAACAAAGAGGACTTGCAAGGACTTCATGGCACGATCCTTCGAGCTGAACAGTGAGACAACTCACTATAGACCGTAGGACTTTTTCAGCTTTTTGCCTCAGCTCTGACAGCGCGGGCAGAACACACTGGCCCGTTGCCCCAGCTTCACTTCACGCAAACCGGTGCCGCAGACCTTGCAGTGTTCACCGCCACGGCCATAGACAAACAGTTCCTGTTGGAAGTACCCCGGCTGGCCGTCACCACCAATGAAGTCACGCAACGTCGTCCCGCCACGCTCGATGGCGGCGGCGAGGATGCGTTTGATCTCGATCGCCAGCTTCAGATAGCGCCCCCGGGAAATGCCCCCGGCTTCACGACGCGGATCGATTCCGGCGGCAAACAAAGCTTCGGTCGCGTAAATATTGCCGACCCCGACCACCACTGCGTTGTCCATGATGAACGGCTTGACCGCCATCGACCGCCCGCGCGACAGCTGAAACAAGCGCTCGCCATCGAACAGATCGGTCAGTGGCTCCGGGCCCAGGCGAATCAGCAGTTCATGATTGAGCGGATCGTTGCTCCACAACATCGCGCCGAACCGTCGCGGATCGGTGTAGCGCAGCGCCAGCCCCGACTCCAGCTCGATATCGACATGTTCATGCTTGAGCGCCGGCAGCCCGACCTCAACCAGACGCAAATTGCCCGACATGCCCAAATGACTGATCAACGTACCGACCTCGGCGTTGATCAACAGGTACTTGGCGCGGCGCTCGACCAGCACGATGCGCTGCCCCGACAGGCGTACATCGAGGTCTTCGGGGATCGGCCAGCGCAACCGCCGGTCCCGCACGATCACCCGACTGACACGCTGGCCTTCCAGGTGCGGGGCAATCCCGCGACGGGTTGTTTCGACTTCCGGCAACTCAGGCATGGTGTCCTCGAATCAATGCGCGCCGAGGTCGCGGATCGTTTGTTTGAGGGTTTCGAAGTCGTAATCCGACAGCCCTACATAGTCGAGTACCAGCGGCCCGACGGCGTTCCATTCGAAATCTTCGGTCTGGTTGCCCAGCACGCGATACGAAGCGCAAATGTGCTCGGCCATCTTCAGGATCGCCAGCAGATTTTTCAGTTGGCTGTTGCGCGACGACTCATCGTTGAAGATTGCCAAGGCGTTGTGGTGATTGGCGATCGCCGCGCTGACATGCTCCGGCAGGCGCCAGGACTTGGCGGTGTAGTAGCCAACCACTGCGTGGTTGGTGTTGAACTCGCTGTTCTCGGTGTCGACCACCCGGCATTCGGTGCTGGCATTGGCGTAAGCCTTTTCCAGCACCGTCATGTAATTGGGGAACCGTTGCAGCATCAACGGCACGCCGCAATCGTGGAACAGACCCAAAGCGTAAGCCTCGTCACCCGCCTGAGTGCCGACACGCTTGGCCAGCGTCAGGCAGGTCATCGCCACGTCCTGAGCGGTGTCCCAGAAACGGTTGAGGGTGACGATGGTGTCGTCGTTCATCTCGCCCTTGATCGACTGCGCGTTGATCAGGTTGATGATCGAACGGCTGCCCAACAGGTTCACCGCGCGCTGGATCGAGGTGATCTTGTTGCTCAGGCCGTAGTACGGCGAGTTGACGATTTTCAGCAGCGAACCGGACAGACCGGGATCCTGGGCGATCAGCTTGGCGATCACCTCCAGGTCGGGGTCGGGCATGTACTGCTCCATTTGCAGATCCACCATGATCTGCGGTTGCGCCGGCACACTGATGCCTTGCAGCGATTGTTGAATCTGTTCGGTGGTCAGCTCTTGGGACATAAGTACACACTCAGGGACAGGCGGCGATTCTAACCGCTGAAACCGCAGGGCGACACACCGATGGGCATATCGGAGGAACTTTCATTCAAGCTCAGGCTTCGGATTTTGTAAGGCCCGATGGACAGTTTCTGTCTGGCGCGGCAACAAATTCCCACAGACTCAGGAGCTTATCGATGTCCACTTCCCTCAACGGCAAGCGCGTCGCTTTTTTGGTAACCGATGGTTTCGAACAGGTTGAATTGACAGGTCCCAAGCAGGCTTTGGAGCAGGCTGGCGCGCAGGTCGACATCCTCTCCGCCGAGCCCGGCAAGGTCAAAGGCTGGAACCACGACAAACCGGCAGACGATTTCACGGTCGACCAGACTTTCCAGAGCGCCAGCAGTGAGCAGTACGACGCGATCGTCCTGCCGGGCGGCGTGCAGAACTCCGACACCATCCGCATTGATCAGGATGCCCAGCACCTGGTCAAGACCGGCGCTTCTGCCGGCAAACCGATTGCGGTGATCTGCCATGGCGGCTGGTTGCTGATCTCGGCGGGGCTGGTCAACGGCAAGACCATGACCAGTTACACGACGCTCAAGGATGATCTGATCAATGCCGGGGCCAATTGGGTCGATAAAGAAGTGGTCAAGGACGGTCACCTGATCAGCAGCCGGCAGCCGGATGATATTCCGGCGTTCAACAAGGAGTTGATCAACGCACTGTCGGCGTAGCATTGGGGACCGCATTCGCGAGCAGGCTCGCTCCCACATTGATCTTGTATCGGTCACAAGCCCTTTGTGGGAGCGAGCCTGCTCGCGAAGGGACCATCAGCGTTTCATCGCTCATCAAACCCGACACAAGTCGCAACACGCTATACTCCCGCTCTTTTTTCCGGAGCGACGTCATGTCCCTGCCTAGCTTGCGCCTCAAAGCCAACGCCGACCGTCGCCTGCGCGCCGGTCACCTGTGGGTCTACAGCAACGAAATCGACGTAGCCGCCACCCCTTTGCATGGCTTCCAGGCCGGCGATCAAGCCATCCTCGAAGCTGCCGGCGGCAAACCGCTGGGCATCGTGGCGATGAGCCCGAACAACCTGATTTGCGCTCGCCTGCTGTCGCGCGACATCAAAGTGCAACTGGACAAATCGCTGCTGGTGCACCGCCTGAACGTGGCCCTGTCGCTGCGCGAACGCCTGTTCGACAAGCCGTTCTATCGTCTGGTCTACGGTGATTCCGACCTGCTGCCAGGCCTGGTCGTCGACCGTTTCGGCGACATCCTCGTCGTACAGATCGCTTCGGCCACCATGGAAGCGCATAAAGATGACGTGATCGCCGCACTGACCCAAGTGCTCAAGCCAAGCGGCATCCTGTTCAAGAACGACTCCGCCGCACGCGACGCCGAAGGCCTCAACCGCTACGTCGAAACCGTGTTCGGCCTGGTGCCGGAGTGGGTGGCGCTGGAAGAGAACGGTGTGAAGTTCGAAGCGCCGGTCATTCAGGGCCAGAAAACCGGGTGGTTCTATGACCACCGCATGAACCGCGCTCGCCTGGCCCCTTATGCCAAAGGCAAACGCGTCCTCGACCTCTATAGCTACATCGGCGGCTGGGGCGTGCAGGCTGCTGCGTTCGGCGCCAGCGAAGTGTTCTGCGTCGATGCTTCGGCCTTCGCCCTCGACGGCGTCGAGCGCAACGCAGCGCTGAACGGTTTCGCCGACAAGATGACCTGCATCGAAGGCGACGTTTTCGAAGCCCTGAAAGAACTGAAAGCCAGCGAAGAGCGCTTCGACGTGATCGTTGCCGACCCGCCGGCGTTCATCAAGCGCAAGAAAGACATGAAAAACGGCGAAGGCGCCTACCGTCGCCTGAACGAGCAAGCCATGCGCCTGCTCAACAAGGACGGCATCCTGGTCAGCGCATCGTGCTCGATGCACTTGCCGGAAGATGACCTGCAGAACATCCTGCTGACCAGCGCCCGTCACCTGGATCGCAACATCCAGCTGCTGGAACGTGGTGGCCAAGGTCCGGATCACCCGGTGCACCCGGCCATCGCTGAAACCCGCTACATCAAGAGCATCACCTGCCGCCTGCTGCCCAACAGCTGATCCTGCGGATGACGGGGAGCCAGCAGGCTCCCCGTTTGCTGTACGCCTGGCCCTGGCAGTCATTCCGCGCCTGTTGATCCTTCCGACGTTTACGACTTCCTACACTTGCCTTCCTATGAACGTGCAGGATATTTCCTTACGTCTTTTAATTATTGAAACTTACCCTACAAAATCAATCTCCAGCTAAAGATTATTCCGACAAAATTACTGGAGCATTCCTACTTAATATCCACTTGCCAATAATCCATTACAAACTATTATGAAGTCGTCGCCACGAGGTGACTTAAAATTTCAACGAACAAGGAGTTCACATCATGAAAAAGATTTCTCTGGAAACCAACAAAATCGCAAACCTGGCTTTTCTGGTTGCTCCTAAAGCCCGTTAAGTAAGTCAGGACGCTGGGGAGTGCCGGCAACTCAGCGTCCTTTCGACTTCAGCCAGAGTGAACAGCCCCATGTACATCAACCCTTATCTGTTTATATTGCCGCGCTCGCCAGGACAAGTAGTATGGAATTACAAAGACCACACTCAACATGAACTCGACATCAACTATTCATCGCGCCTTGCCCAACTAATAAACGATCCAGACCTGTTCGACACCCACAACATCATAGATACACAACTATTAAGCGTGGGCATTCTAACCATTGCAAAAATCGACACCCCGCAATGGGGCTGGGATGAATTATCAAAGATTTATCACATCGGCACTCAAAACATTCCCTGCGAACACTCACCACAGAACATTCATGAGTGGTCCAGACAATATCTGGCGCACTGCAACGAAGTATTGGCTAGCCCGCCCCCCTCGACTGAACGCCCGCAGCATGAAACTGATCAGCGCATTGCGCTGCCCGTTCCGTGCGCATTGAGCAACGACAGCCTGAATAACGCGTTGCTTCAGCGAAAGACTTGCCGCTCCTTTACCAATGCAGCGATGACGCTCAGCGACGTCGGCACCCTGCTTTATCTTTCACTCGGTTATCTCCACGAACGCGACATTGATCGCGACGACAGCATCGCTCAAGGCTTCGGCGCACGTCGCAGCAGCCCCTCCGCAGGCGGCCTGAACGCCTGTGAAGGCTTTCTGCTGGTACAGAATGTCGAGGATCTGGAGCCCGGCATCTACGCCTACCACCCGGCGCAACACACCCTGAGCCGGGTCAATCCATTACCACAACCGGCACTGGGCGATTTGCTCGGCGGCCAGCATTTCATCAACAACCTGCCGCTTGGGTTGTTCATCACGGCCCGATTTGATCGGCTCTGGTGGAAGTACGAGCACTCACGGGCCTATCGAATGGCGTTCGTTGAAGCAGGTCATCTATCGCAGACCTTTCAACTGGTTGCCACAGCGCTTGGCCTTAACACCTGGCTGACCGGTGCGTTTGCCGACAAACATGTCGAAACACTGCTCAAACTTGAGGGAAGCGCTGAACAAACGCTGTTTTTTGTCGGCTGCGGTGCGAGCGACGGATACGTGATGTGCGCGGAAATGCGCGATCTGCTGCGCGAGGTCCAGGCATGACCCTGCTGATCCCCGATCCGAATGAAGTACCGGTGTCATGGGCGCTCAAGTTCACCCTGGGGGACTGGGACAGCCGAGCCTCGGTACGCAGCAGCACCCACGACTATCAATTGCCGGACGACGTGCAGCAGCAACTGCAAAGCCGCTACTGGTTCCCTCCGGCCTTCCTGCCCTACCTGGCTCATCCCGCGATTCAGGCCGCAGGGCGTGAGGTGGTGCACCGACTGAGCGCCAACCATCTGGTGCATTTTCTGGATTACACCACCCTGCTCGAACACCGTATCGTCAATCGCGCGGTGGAAGTCATCGTCCACCGGGAACTGCCCATCTACGTACCCTTGCCAATGAAACACGCGGCGCTGCAGCTCTACACCGATGAGGGTTACCACGCGCTGTTCTCCAATCGTCTGGCCGAACAGATCGCCGCGCTCTATGGGATGACCGGACGTCCGGTTGTGCCGAAGCGGATCACCCGCATGAACGCAATGATCGCCCGCACCCCAGAGAAGAACCGCCCACTGGCATGGTTTCTGCTCGGCTTCGTCTCGGAGACCATCATTGCCCGCGAGCTGCTGGACATCTGCCGCGACACTCTGGTGTCCAGCGTGAACGACATGCTGCGCGATCATCTGACCGACGAAGCCCGCCACAGCCGCTACTTTGCCGAGGCGTTCCATTACTTCTGGCTGTCCATGAACAGTCGCCAGCGTACGTTTGTGAGCAGAACGCTGCTGGAGATCATCGGAATTTTCTTCGAGGTCGACGAACGCTGGCTGCAACAGAGCATGCGTGGCGCGGGCATCGCAGACAGTGACGTGATGGAGATAGTCGGCGGCATGGCAACGGTGCAGGCCAACCGCGCGCGTGCACGATCAGGTTGCATCGCTACGGTGGATGCATTGCGCAAGGCCGGATTTTTCGCCACGCCCCATAACCAGACACTTTTTGCCAAGGCAGGACTGATCGATGGATAAAGGAAAATCCGTGGTAACTCCCCGTCAACGTCGCGGGGCGGTCAGCCTGTTGCTCGCAATGGTGCTGCTTGGCGTGTTTCCACTGGATGTCCTGCTGCCTTCGTTTCCGGCACTGGCGGCGCATTTTCGCAGTACACCGGCGGACATCGCACTGTCGATCAGTCTGTTCGCCGTAGGTATCGCGTTTGCCCAGGTGTTGATCGGCCCACTGTCCGACGTGATCGGGCGCAAGGGCTTGTTGCTCGCCGGCATGAGCGTATCGATGCTCGGTGCCGTCGGTTGCGTGATGACCAGCGATTACGCATTGTTCCTGATGTTCCGGGTAGTACAGGCCTTGGGGTGCGGCTGCTTCGTGCTGTCCCAGGCACTGGTACAGGATCTGTTCGAAGGTGAAGAGCGTGATCGCCTGCGTATCCTGATGGTTACGGCCACCGGGATTTTCATCTCCGTATCGCCGCTGGCCGGCACTTTTCTGCAAGCAACCCTTGGCTGGCGCGGCAGCTTCTGGGTGTTCACTGCGCTGGCTGGCGCAGTGTTGCTCAAGGCCTGGATTTTTCTGGAGAACACCCGCCCCGTTGTCAGCGGCCCTCCCATGAGTTTCCTCAAGGCCTATCGACGGGTGTTGGGAGATTTCGACTTCCTCGGCTACTGGCTGATTTCGGCCTTCGCATTTGCCTGCCATTTTTCCTTTATCGTGATTTCACCGCTGATTTTCATGGACCAACTGCAATTGTCGGCCTATGAGTTTTCGCTGATCCTGCTGGTATACGGCGCCGCGTATGTCGTGGGCGGCATCATTGCCACGGTATTGAACCGACGTATCACGCCGGGCCGGCAAATCATCACCGGTCTAAGCCTGATTCTGCTGTCAGGACTGGTCATGCTGTATCTCGCCGCCCACCATCCTTTGGCCCCCGCCACGGTGCTGATCCCGATGCTGATCTGCACCGCCGGCACCACCATCACGCGTCCAGCCGCCACCTCCCGGGCTATGGGTCTGTTTCCCGAAAATGCCGGCACCTCAGCCTCGGCCGGCAGCACAATCATCTTCATCTGCGGCGGGTTGATCAGCGCATTGATCAGCCTGAGTCCGACCAATATGCAATCGACGCTGGGATACAGCTTCGTGCTGCTCAGCGGCATCGCGCTGATGCTCAACAGCCGGATAAGCCAGCGCGCCAGGAACCTTGCAATCAATGCGCTTGCGCAACCGGGTAGGGATTAAACCTGCCGATCGTCATCCCACACGCACCGTCGGCACTGGAACAACACTTTGCGCCATTCCCTCCAGACGCCAGCGGTGTAGAATCGGCTGATTCATCGCCATTCATCCCCCGGCGGGTTTATGAGCTCAGGCTGAGACCAGCGGCGATCCCGCAACGTCATCGGCAACATCACGGACACACGGCCATTTCTGAGTGTCCCAGACGTCAATAGAAGCTCACTCCCCTTTTGCACCTGATTAGTAAGTGATTAGCCGCCCGGAGTGCTCCATGCCAGATTACCGCTCGAAAACATCCACCCACGGCCGCAACATGGCCGGCGCCCGCGCACTGTGGCGCGCCACCGGGATGAAAGATGACGACTTCAAAAAGCCGATCATCGCCATTGCCAACTCGTTTACCCAGTTCGTACCGGGCCACGTGCACCTGAAAGATCTGGGCCAACTGGTCGCCCGCGAAATCGAACGCGCCGGCGGTGTAGCGAAAGAATTCAACACTATTGCCGTGGATGACGGCATCGCCATGGGCCACGACGGCATGCTCTATTCGCTGCCGAGCCGCGAGATCATCGCCGACTCCGTCGAGTACATGGTCAACGCCCACTGCGCCGACGCCATCGTGTGCATTTCCAACTGCGACAAGATCACCCCGGGCATGTTGATGGCTGCGTTGCGCCTGAACATTCCGGTGATTTTCGTTTCCGGCGGCCCGATGGAAGCCGGCAAGACCAAACTCGCGTCCCACGGCCTCGACCTTGTTGACGCCATGGTAATCGCCGCCGACGAAAGCGCTTCTGACGAGAAAGTCGCTGAATACGAGCGCAGCGCCTGCCCGACCTGCGGTTCGTGCTCCGGCATGTTCACCGCCAACTCGATGAACTGCCTGACCGAAGCCCTGGGCCTCGCACTGCCGGGCAACGGTTCGACCCTCGCCACCCACAGCGACCGCGAACAGCTGTTCCTGCAGGCTGGCCGCACCATCGTCGAGCTGTGCAAGCGTTACTACGGCGAGAACGACGAGTCGGTATTGCCGCGCAACATCGCCAACTTCAAGGCGTTCGAGAACGCGATGATGCTCGACATCGCCATGGGCGGTTCGACCAACACCATCCTGCACTTGCTCGCTGCTGCCCAAGAGGCAGAGATCGACTTCGACCTGCGCGACATCGACCGTCTTTCGCGCACCGTTCCACAGCTGTGCAAAGTCGCGCCGAACATCCAGAAGTACCACATGGAAGACGTGCACCGCGCCGGCGGCATCTTCAGCATCCTCGGCTCGCTCGCCCGTGGCGGTCTGCTGCACACCGACCTGCCGACCGTGCACAGCCGCAGCATGGAAGAAGCCATCGCCAAATGGGACATCACTCAGACCACCGATGAAGCGGTACACCACTTCTTCAAGGCTGGCCCGGCCGGTATCCCGACCCAAACGGCGTTCAGCCAGTCGACTCGTTGGGAAACTCTGGATGATGACCGTGAAAACGGCTGCATCCGCAGTTTCGAACACGCCTATTCGCAGGAAGGTGGTCTGGCTGTGCTGTACGGCAACATCGCTCTCGACGGCTGTGTGGTGAAAACCGCCGGTGTCGACGAATCGATCCACGTCTTCGAAGGCAACGCGAAGATCTTCGAAAGCCAGGACAGCGCCGTACGCGGCATCCTCGCTGACGAAGTGAAGGCTGGCGACATCGTCATCATTCGCTACGAAGGCCCGAAAGGCGGCCCGGGCATGCAGGAAATGCTCTACCCGACCTCGTACCTGAAATCCAAAGGCCTGGGCAAAGCTTGCGCACTGCTCACCGACGGTCGTTTCTCTGGCGGTACTTCCGGTCTGTCCATCGGCCACGCTTCGCCAGAAGCCGCCGCCGGCGGCGCGATCGGTCTGGTGCAGGATGGCGACAAAGTGCTGATCGACATTCCGAACCGCTCGATCAACCTGTTGGTCAGCGACGAAGAACTGGCGGCACGCCGCGCCGAGCAGGACAAGAAGGGCTGGAAACCTGTGGAAGTGCGTCCACGTAAAGTGACCACCGCACTAAAGGCCTACGCCCTGCTGGCGACCAGCGCCGACAAAGGTGCTGTGCGTAACAAAGCGATGCTCGACGGGCTGTAAGGCTTAACCGTCGAATACAAAAATGCCCCGCCTGAGTGCGGGGCATTTTTTTTGCCTGAGCAGATTCCCGAAACACTAAAAATCAAACTGTGGGAGCGAGCTTGCTCGCGAAAGCGGCATGTCAGAAATACAAATGGTGACTGACACGACGCATTCGCGAGCAAGCTCGCTCCCACATTAGATCTGCGGTGATTACTGAATTTCTTCTGGCTTGACGATCACCCAATTCTTGTCCGCCGTCACCGGCAACCCTTCTTTCGCCTGCGCCGCCGCGTGCTTGGCCATCATGCCGTTCAACTGCGTCATGTACTTGTCCTTGCGGTTGATCCACAAGTGAATGCCGCCCTTGGCCACATCGACATCGTGGAACAGCATGTAACCGTCGCTGGTCGGCGTATCGCCACCGACCAACACCGGTTTTTTCCATTCATCGATGTAGGTCAGAATCGCTGCGTGCTTGCCGGCCATCCAGGTTGCCGGGGTCCACAGGTACGGTGTCAACTCAAGGCCGAGGTTGGCCTTCTCGTCATATTTGCCGGCAGTGATCTGCTTGCGCGCAGTAGTCAGTTCGTTGGTTTCGCGGTTCTTCAGCAGCGTGGTCACGCCAATGACGTTCTGCGGTTTGACGTTGTAGCCGTACTTCGGATCCGCCGCGACCATGCGCACCAACTCCTCAGAGGCCGCGGTCATCACGTAGACCTCGATGCCGTTCTCCATCAGCTTGTTGTACAGCTCTTGCTGACCGGTAAAGATTTTCGGCGGATTAACGTCGAGTTTCTTCACCACATCGCCTTCGTAATACGTCGCCGGCACCGGTTTGCCCGAAGCCATCAGCTCATCGACGTAGCCTTTGAGTTCCTTGAGGGTAAAGCCAGAGAACACCTGTGCCACCCACGGATAGCAAACCATGTCATCGACTTCGCAGAGGCGATAGTAGTAACTGAACAGGCTTTCCTTGTGGTCGGCGGTGTCCTTGAACGGCATCAGTTTCAGGGAAGGGTCGAGTTTGTCGCGAGTGATCAGGCCCTTGTTTTCCATGAACGGCAACAAGGATTCTTCGAGGTCGTAGCGGTAACTGGTGTTGTCCATGTCGAACACCGCGTAGTTACCCTTGTTGGCATTGGCGGCGATCATCGCATCCAGCGCCTTGGCCTGATCGGCCGGCCAGTGTTTCAGGTCGGTGGCGAAGGCCTGAGTAGCCAGGCCCATGCCCACAGCCAGTGCGACAGCCAGAAATTTCGGTGCGAACTTCATAAGCCTCTTCTCCCTGATTCAAAGAGATCGACGCTAACAAATATGTGTGACAGTCCTCGTCTGTCAGCGACCGCCCACGTCCCTATCGCGCCAGATGCATTGCCGAGAGCGACACGGGCTTATTCCAAAAACGACGGACGCCCTAAGATTTCGGTATTAAATCATTGCAAATCAAACTGTTAGGCTTGCCGGTTCGCAGCAGCCCCGGAAGGCTGTTGGCAAAGTCTTTCTGGAGTTCTCATGAACCTACCGTTGATTCTCAACTTGCTGGTGTTCCTCGCCCTGCTCTTCGGTCTGGCGCAAACCCGCCACACCACCTGGAGCCTGGCGAAAAAAGTCCTGCTCGCACTGGCGATGGGCGTCGCGTTCGGCGTGACCCTGCACACCGTTTACGGTGCCGGCAACCCGGTGCTGAAAGCCTCGATCGGCTGGTTCGATCTGGTCGGCAACGGTTACGTGCAGTTGCTGCAAATGATCGTCATCCCGCTGGTGTTCGCCTCGATCCTCAGCGCCGTGGCACGTCTGCACAACGCCTCGTCGCTGGGCAAGATCAGCTTCCTGACCATTGGCACCCTGCTGTTCACCACTGCGATTGCGGCGCTGATCGGCATCGGCCTGACCAACCTGTTCGGCCTCACCGCCGAAGGTCTGGTCGCCGGAACCCAGGAAATGGCGCGTCTGCAAACCATTCAGACCGACTACGCCGGCAAAGTCGCCGACCTGAATGTGCCGCAACTGCTGCTGTCGTTCATCCCGCAAAACCCGTTTGCCGACTTGGCGCGGGCCAAGCCGACCTCGATCATCAGCGTGGTGATTTTCGCAGCATTCCTCGGCGTTGCTGCACTGCAATTGCTCAAGGATGACGTCGAAAAAGGTCAGAAAGTGATCAACGCCATCGACACCCTGCAAGCCTGGGTGATGCGTCTGGTGCGTCTGGTGATGAAACTGACCCCTTACGGCGTGCTGGCGCTGATGACCAAAGTGGTCGCCGGTTCCAACCTGCAGGACATCATCAAACTCGGCAGCTTCGTCGTGGTGTCGTACCTCGGTCTGGGCCTGATGTTTGTCGTGCACGGTTTGCTGGTATCGGCGGCCGGGATCAACCCGCTACGCTTCTTCCGCAAGATCTGGCCGGTGCTGACGTTCGCGTTCACCAGCCGCTCCAGCGCGGCGAGCATTCCGCTGAGCATTGAAGCGCAGACCCGTCGTCTGGGGATTCCGCAATCGGTGGCGAGTTTTGCCGCATCGTTCGGTGCGACCATCGGCCAGAACGGTTGCGCCGGTTTGTACCCAGCGATGTTGGCGGTGATGGTTGCGCCGACCGTAGGCATCAACCCGCTGGATCCGCTGTGGATCGCGACGCTGGTGGCGATTGTGACGTTGAGTTCGGCCGGTGTGGCCGGTGTCGGTGGTGGCGCGACGTTCGCGGCATTGATCGTGCTGCCGGCGATGGGCTTGCCGGTGTCACTGGTGGCGTTGCTGATTTCGGTTGAGCCGCTGATTGATATGGGGCGTACGGCGTTGAACGTGAGTGGTGCGATCACGGCTGGGGCGATTACCAGTCAGGTGATGCAGCAGACTGATAAAGAATTGCTGGATGCGGATGAGCATGCGGAACTTGCTCAGGCTTAAGTAGCGCCTGACAGACCGCTTTCGCGAGCAGGCTCGCTCCTACATTGGAATGCGTTTCCCTGTAGGAGTGAGCCTGCTCGCGATGCTTTTTAGGCTTTTTCCCAGACTTCGAAGTTGTACGCCGGCTTATCTTCAACCGCCGGGTTTTCAACGTTGGAAACCAGCTTCCACTGGTGCAAATCAAACTCCGGAAACCACGCATCACCCTCCGGGCTCAACGCCACGCGCGTCAGATACAGACGATCCGCCTGCGCCAGCCCTTGCGCGTACAACTGCGCGCCGCCAATCAGCATCAGCTCATCAACGCCCTGCTCTTTCGCCCATTCCTCAGCGCGAACCACGGCAGCTTCCAGCGACGGATAAACTTCCGCACCTTCCAGCACCAGATCGGCCTGACGGCTGACCACGATATTCAAGCGCCCCGGCAATGGCCGACCGAGCGAATCCCAGGTCTTGCGACCCATGATGATCGGCTTGCCCAAGGTGGTGGCCTTGAAGTATTTGAAGTCCCCCGGCAGGTGCCAGGGCATGCTGTTGTCGACGCCGATCACGCGGTTTTCACCGAGGGCTGCGATCAGGCTGAGGGGGAGTGATTTAGTCATGCCGGCGAGGATACCAGAGCCGCGCTTACCCCGATAAGCGCCACAGCGGTTATGCTCAGCGCTCAATTGAGCGACGGGATGCCGCGTGACTGAACTGACTCCACTGCAAAACCTCTGGCTCACCGAGACCGTGCGCCTGCGCGAAGAACACGCAGGCCCCTTGGAAGATCTGGAAGCCAATCGCCTGGCCCGCACCGCCGGCGGCGATCTGCCAAGCCGCATTCAGCGCCGGGCGCTCTGGCTGGCCGAGCGTGACGGGCTGACGGCCGCCCTCAAACACTGGCTGCAAGGCGCGCGCCTGGCACTGCTATTGATGGTGGTGCTGGCCTGCGTCACCGGGGCTGGCATGGCATTTTCTGCGCTCGGCGACGGTACGCGAGCGGTGAACATTTTCTGGGCGCTGGGCACGTTGCTCGGGGTCAATCTGATCCTGCTGCTGAGCTGGGCATTCGGCCTGCTATTCGCTGGCGAACATGCGGCAGCGCTTGGCAGGTTGTGGCTGTGGCTTAGCGAGAAATTTGCCCGGGACGCCAAAGCCGCGCAGTTGCCCCCCGCGTTGCTGGTCTTGCTGCAACGTCACAAACTCAATCGCTGGGCAATTGGCACGCTGGTCAATGGCCTGTGGCTGCTGATCATGTTCAGCGCGCTAAGCATGCTGATATTGATGATGGCCACTCGGCAATATGACTTCATCTGGGAAAGCACGCTGCTGGGCGCAGATTTCTTCGCGGCACTGACTGATGCGTTGACGGTCATTCCCCATGCGCTGGGCTGGAGTGCGCCGAGCGTGGACATGATTCGCGTGACGCTGGACACCGACTACAACCGTGTCCTGGTTCGCCAGATGTGGGCAATATGGCTGGTCGGCGCGGTGCTGATCTATGGCGTGCTCCCCCGTCTGCTGCTGATGCTGTTCTGCCGTTGGCGCTGGAAGCGTGGACGTGATCGCTTGCGTCTGGAACTGAACCTGCCCGGCTACGCGCAACTGCGCGAACGCTTGATGCCGACCAGCGAACGCCTTGGCGTCAACGACCCGGAGCCTGCGCAGTTGCATCGCGTCGAAAGCAGCGTCGGCGAACTCGCCAGCGAAGGCGCATTGCTGGTGGCCATCGAACTCGACGAACAACGTCCATGGCCGCCAGCGCTGCCGAAAAACGTCAGCAACGCCGGCATCCTCGACAGTCGCGAATCACGGCACAAACTTCTCGAACAACTCAGTCGCTTCCCGCCGGCACGGCTGGCAATTGCCTGCGACCCACGGCGTTCACCGGACCGCGGCAGCCTCGCCTTGATCGCCGAACTGGCGCGCAGCGCGGGCGAAACCCGCGTCTGGCTGCTGCAAGCGCCGCCCGGTGAAGCACTGGATGCCGAGCGCCTCGGAGACTGGCACGTTGCGCTGCAACAGCTTGATCTGAAGTTCGCCGATTGCGCGCCGTTGAACTGGCTGGAGACTGGCCATGACTGATGCCTGGAAAGCGCCGCTGAAACTCGCAGTGGTCGGCCATACCAACGTCGGCAAGACCTCGCTGCTGCGCACGCTGACCCGCGATGTCGGCTTCGGCGAAGTCTCGCATCGCCCGAGCACCACGCGGCATGTCGAGGGTGCGCGGTTGTCGGTGGATGGCGAGCCGTTGCTCGATCTCTACGACACACCTGGGCTGGAAGACGCCATCGCCCTGCTCGACTTTCTCGAGCGTCTGGAACGCCCCGGCGAACGCCTCGATGGCCCGGCAAGGCTGGCGCGGTTTCTCGACGGCAGCGAGGCGCGCCAGCGTTTCGAGCAGGAGGCGAAAGTGCTGCGGCAACTGCTCGCCTCCGACGCCGGTTTGTATGTGATCGATGCCCGCGAACCGGTGCTGGCCAAGTACCGCGACGAACTGGAAGTGCTCGCCAGTTGCGGCAAACCGCTGCTGCCGGTGCTGAATTTCGTCAGCAGTGCCAACCATCGCGAGCCGGATTGGCGTGAGGCGTTGGCACGGCTTGGGCTGCATGCACTGGTGCGTTTCGACAGTGTGGCGCCGCCGGAAGATGGCGAGCGGCGGCTGTATGAAAGTCTGGCGCTGCTGCTGGAAAACGCTCGTCCGCAACTGGAACGCTTGATTGCTGATCAACAGGCTCAGCGCCTCGCCCGCCAGCAAAGTGCGGCGCGATTGATTGCTGAATTGTTGATCGACTGTGCGGCTTGTCGGCGCAGTGTGGTCAGCGAAGCCGAGCAGGAACAGCAAGCCATCAGCGAACTGCGCAAGGCCGTGCGCCAGCGCGAGCAGAAGTGTGTTGAGGCATTGCTCAAGCTGTATGCGTTTCGTCCACAGGATGCGGCGGCGAGTGATTTACCGTTGCTGGACGGGCGTTGGGGCGATGACCTGTTCAACCCGGAAACCTTGAAACAACTCGGCGTGCGTGTGGGCGGCGGCATTGCTGCCGGTGCGGCGGCGGGGGCTGGTGTGGATTTGCTGGTTGGCGGGATTACCCTCGGCGCTGCGGCGTTGGCGGGGGCGATTGCCGGTGGTGCGCTACAAACGGCGCGCAGCTATGGCAGCCGGTTGCTGGGCAAGATCAAAGGGCAGCGTGAGTTGACGGTGGATGATGGTGTGTTGCGGTTGTTGGCGTTGCGCCAGCGGCAGTTGGTGGTGGCGCTGGATCAGCGTGGGCATGCGGCGATGGATGCGGTTCAGGTGGCGACGCCACAGGACAAAACCTGGCGTGAGGGCAAGTTGCCTGAAGCGCTGAACAAGGCGCGGGCGCATCCGCAGTGGTCGTCGTTGAATCCGCAGGCGAAGTTGAATCAGGGGGAAAGGCAGGAGCAGATTGAGGCGTTGGTGGGGAAGGTGCTTGAGCTGTAGACGCCGACCCTCACTGTAGAGACCGGTACATCCTTTACAAATTAGACCGGGGACATCGTTTACACCTTTACAGGCTTGAAACGCGTTTGGCGCCGCTTTCAAGCCTGCCTAAACAGTGGCTGCAAAGGTACAGTTCCCAAGCGTCATCAGCCACTTCCTTCAGCGCGATGTCCTCTCCAATCAGAGCCTCTCCTAGAAAAATCAGCTGTCCTTTCCATTTAATTTCCCCATTTGACCGAACCTTGCGTACTTCAACATCGGAACCGTATTCAAGCGCAGGCAAGTAACCGGGATAAGCGCGTGTCGACGGGCTATAGACAGATGCCGGCGGTTTCATGCCCAGCGCGGTGTGCGGTCGGTGGTGGTTGAAGTCTTGGATGAATTCCTGAAAAGCCAACTGCTGGCGCACCAGGTTTTCCGCCGGTGGCACTGCTGCCTTTAGCGTTCGATGCATCCGTTCATGTCGACCATTTTGGTCGGGACGGCCAGGCGTAATCGTTTCGACATGGATTCCAAGCCTGATGAACCAAACCGATAACTTCGAAAGTCGCGCTAGACCTGTCGATGCGAAAGGAGCGCCATTGTCAGTGCGGATTACATCCGGCAGCCCATATTCTCGAAAAGCCCACTCGAAGCCTTCCCGCGTCGGCGCTCCGTGCGTACTGGGCAAAGCGCGACAGACGAATAAAAAGCGGCTCATCTGATCGGTAATGGTCAGCGGATAGCACCAATTACCGTCCTGCATTTTGAACTGCCCTTTGTAATCAGCACACCAAGTCTGGTTGGGCGCGTCGACCGGACGCAAATGTGTTGGAGCACGGGGACGCGGGGGATAGGGCCGTCGCGCCACCACCAAACCAGCTTTCTTCAACCACTCCCCGGCGGTACTCGCCGCCGGCCATTGGATATGCGGATCGGAATCGCGCAGGCGACCAATGATCTGCTTGGGTCCCCGATCGGGATGTTCGTTTTTCTTGGCCAGCAGCGTGGCAATAATTTCGTCGGGCGTTTGATGAGGACAGTTCAACGGCTTGCGCGATTGCTCTTTCAAGCCATCTACGCCCAACGCTGCGTATCGTTCCAGCCACTTGTCGATGGTTGGACGGCTGACACCATAGCGCCGGCTTAATTGGCTCTTGGTGTAACTGCCGCCAAGCCAGTCGCTGACTAACTTCACTCGTTGATCCATTGGGGACTCTTGATTCCAGGGCATGGTCAGCACCTCCTGACCATGATTGATACCTGTAAACCATGTCCCCGGTCTCAAACGTAAAGGATGTACCCGGTCTTTACCCACCCCAGCCCTCTCCCAGAGGGAGAGGGAGCTGACCGTGTTGTTCTTCCGTCATACGTCGACCTGAGATATCCAGTCGAACTCAGGTTTGAAAGGCATGAAAATCGGCCCCCTCTCCCTCCGGGAGAGGGCTGGGGTGAGGGTGACAATCACTCAGCCGCCAACAAAACCTCAGCCTTGCGCTTGAGCACCGCCAGATCAATAACCGGCACCGCCGTCTCCTTGGCCAACTCATCCCACTGCCGCATGCGCAAACTCACCGCACACAACGGATCACGCTCAAACACATCCGCCTCAGCCTCCGTCATCACCCCACCCTGATACGCCAACGTCCGCTGACTCGCCTCACTTAACCGCTCGAAATACCCAGGCTCACGCAATGTCAGATACCGCTTGGCCTGCACGTGATATTCCACCAACCGCGCCATACGCTCGCTGAAACCGGCCTCACGCAAATAATCCGCACCCAGCCGTTCATGGCTGACCACACCATACCCGCCCATGTTTTCCGCGCCCTCGGCACACAAATGGCCGATGTCATGAAAGAACGCCGCGAGCACCACTTCATCATCAAAACCTTCGGCGATCGCGAGTTCGGCAGCCTGGGACATGTGCTCGATCTGCGACACCGGTTCGCCGATGTAATCGTGGGTGCCAAAGCGTTCATACAGCGCGAATACCTTGGCGACGGTTTGCTCGTGACCTGTCATCAAATTTCCTCCAGCAACTGCGCAACGTTGCGTTCAGCCATTGCCGGGCCAACGCTCATGCCGACGCCGGTGTGCATCAGCGCCACACTCAAACCGGGTGCCGGGTGCAGGAACGAAAACGGCCCCGGCCCCCGGGAACCATAGACGCCCTGCCAGCGCTCGACCACTTGCACCTTGCAGCCCAGCGTCTGCTCGGCCAGTTCGAGCATCCAGTTATCGACCTGCTCGGCGTTGAACGGTGAAGGGTCGCTGCCGTAATGGTGCGAGTCGCCGATGATCAGTTCGCCGTACGGCGTCGGGCTGATCAGCAGGTGGATACCGTTGTCGTGCAGGTGCGGTTGTTCACGCAGGATCTGCGCCTGCACCGCCGCCGCTTCCGGCAGATCGGCGAAGGCGCCGTAGTGCACGCAGCTCAGGCCGGTGAGCAAGGCGTGTTGCAGATTGAGATCGATCTGCGGTTTGGCGCGGAGCATTTGCAGGCGGCAGATTTGCGGGTCGAGCGCGGCGATCGGTTCGGCCAGCAGGGTCTGATAGTCGTGGCCGGAGCAGACGATGATCTGCTTCGCGGTAAAACTGCCGGCGGTGCTGTGCAGATGTCCCGGCTCGACGTCGCGTACCAGGGTGGAGAAGTGGAACTCGACGCCGAGGTCGCGGCGCAGGTAATCGATCAGAGCCGGAATCGCTTCGCGCGAATACAGCTGTTGATCGTCCATGCCGTGCAACGCGGCGCGGTGATGGCTGAACTGGCCGTGATACAGATCGCGCAAGGCAGCGCCGCGCAGCAACTGGATGTTGTAACCGTGTTCCACGGCGCGACCGTTGCAGAAGGCTTCGAGCAGATGTTCTTCGGCTTCGGTGCGGGCAAACAAGTAGGAGCCGTTGCGTTTGATTTGCAGCCCGGCGAGTTGTGCCCAGTCACCCCATATCTCGCGGCTGGCCTTGGCCAGTTCGAGCATTGGGCCCGGCGGTTGGCCGGTGACCAGGGCCTGGCCGAAGTTGCGCACCGAGGCGCCGAGGGGCGTGGCGGTGCGTTCGAAAACGGCGACCTTGAGGCCGCGTTTGGCGGCGGCGTAGGCGTGGGACAGGCCAAGGATGCCGGCGCCGACGATGAGCAGGTCTTTGTGTTGTGTCATCTGGATGATGTCCTGAATGAAAGACCGCAATCGCGAGCAGGCTCACTCCTACAGTTGGAATGCGTTCCCCTGTAGGAGTGAGCCTGCTCGCGATGAGGCCCTGTCAGTCGATAAAAATCTTACTTGGCAACCACTTTCTCGGACTTGCCGTCATAACGCTTGCGCCACTCGGTCAGAATCTCGTCACGATTCTTCGAGGCCCAGGCAAAGTCGTTCTTGATCAAACGCTGCTCATAATCCGCCGGCAATTCGGTCTGCGGCTTGGCGATACCCGGTTGCGCAAGAACAGCGAAGTTCTCCTTGTACAGATCCATCGCCTCAGCGCTGGCGGAGAAGTCGGCGAGTTTCTTCGCCGCCTCTTCATGCGGCGTGCCTTTGATCACAGCGGTCGCTTCGATCTCCCAGCCCAGACCTTCCTTCGGCAGGATGATGTCCAGTGGCGCGCCCTGACGCTTCAGTTGTACGGCTGGATACTCGAAAGAAATGCCGATCGGGAATTCCCCCGCCGCCGCCAGTTTGCAAGGCTTGGAACCGGAGTGAACGTATTGGCCGATGTTCTGGTGCAGACCGTCCATGTACGCCCAACCCTGCTTCTCGCCGAAGGTTTGCAGCCAAGCGCTGACGTCGAGAAAACCGGTGCCGGACGACGCCGGGTTCGGCATGACGATCTTGCCCTTGTACTCAGGCTTGGTCAGATCCTGCCAGCTCACCGGTTTAGTCAGGCCCTGCTTCTCGGCTTCGACGGTGTTGAAGCAAATCGTTGCGGCCCACACGTCCATACCGACCCAGGCTGGCGGGTTGGCAGCATCGCGGTAATTCGCGCCGATCTTGCCGAGATCCTTCGGCGCGTAGCTTTGCAGCATGCCTTGCTGGTCGAGGATCGCCAGGCTCGATGCCGCGAGGCCCCACACCGCGTCAGCCTGCGGGCGGGCTTTTTCGGCGAGCAGTTTGGCGGTGATGATCCCGGTGGAATCACGCACCCATTTGATCTCGACGTCCGGGTTGGCCTTTTCAAAGGCTTCTTTGTAGGACTTCAGTTGCTCGGCTTCGAGGGCGGTGTACACCGTCAACTCGGTTTTTGCCGCGAAGGCATTCAGGCTGAAAGTAGCGAGCACAGCAGCGGCCAGGGCCATAGGCTTGAACATGATCGTTTTCCTGTAGGTGAGTTGAATCAGTGACCGGGCGCGGTTTGCCGCCAGGCTTGGGAACGGCGCAGCAAGCCGCGCGAAGCCCACGCCAGCAGCAAGGACACGCCCGCCGAGGTGAACAGAATCAGAGTCGACATCGCCGCCGCGCCGCCGACGTTGCCGGCGTCATCCATGTTCAGCACCGCCACCGCCGCGAGGATGGTGTCGGGGCTGTAGAGGAAGATCGCTGCCGACACGGTGGTCATCGCCGAGACGAACAGGTAGCGCACAATGTCGAGCAGCGCCGGCAGGCAGATCGGCACGGTGACGCGCAGGTAGTGCCGATACAGCGGCGCCTTCAGCGACAACGCGGCGGCTTCGAACTCGGCGTCGAGTTGGCGCAGCGCGGTGGTCGCGGTCATTTGTGCAGTGGTCAGGTAGTGCGCAATGGTGCAGACAATCAGCAGCGTCATCGTCCCGTACAGCACATGCAGCGGGTTACCGGTGAGGTTGAAGAAGAAAACGTAACCCAGACCGAGCACCAGCCCCGGCACCGCCATCGGCACGAAACTGAGCATGCGCAACGCCAGGTTGAGGCCACGTTGGCTGCGGGTTTTCTCCATCAGATAGGCGCCGGTAAAAATCAGCACGCTGCCGATCAACGCCGTACCCAAGGCCATCTTCAGACTGTTGCTGTAGGCCAGCCAGCCACCGCCAGCGGTTTCGTTGAACTGGTAATGGTTGAGCGACAGCGACAGGTTGTACGGCCAGAATTTCACCAAGGAGGAGAACACCGCCATGCCGAACACCAGAATCAACGCCGCGCTGATCAACAGGACGATCGTCAGATAGCAGCCATCGCGCAGCTTCGACGGCGCCGGTTTGAACACCTGCGCCCGACCGCTCATGGAGTCACCGTGACGGCGGCGCAGCCAGGCATCGACACCGAAGCTGAACAGCGCCGGCAGCAACAGCACCATGCCGATCAACGCGCCGCGACCGAATTGCTGCTGACCGACCACGGCTTTGTAGGCTTCCAGCGCCAGCACTTGATAGTCGCCACCGACCACCACCGGCACCCCGAAATCGGTGATGGTCAGGGTGAACACCAGACAGAACGCGGCGAACACAGCCTGGCGAGTCGCCGGCCAAGTGATGCTGCGAAACGCCTTGGCCGGACTGGCGCCCATGCTCGACGCGGCATCGAACAATCGTGCATCGGCCAGTGACAGCGCCGAGAGCAAGATCATCAGCGCATGCGGGAAGGTGTAAATCACCTCGCCCAGCACAATCCCCCAGAACCCGTAGATGTTGTCCGAGAGCAGGCCGCGCAACATGCCCTGGTTGCCAAACAGATAGACCAGCGCAATGCCCGGCAGCATCGACGGTGCCATCAGCGGCAACAACGAAATGCCTCGCCAGATACCTTTCGCCGGAATCAGCGTGCGTTGCAGCGCGTAGGCAAACAGATAGGCCAGCGGTACGACGATGGCCGCGACGCTGAGGGAAACTTTCAGACTGTTGCCGAGCAACCAGTGAAAATTCTCGCTGCTCACCAATTCCTTCGCCGCAACCCAGCCACCGCCCTGCCCGGCCTCACTGCTGAAACCGCGCCAGAAGATTGCCAACAACGGCAGCAACACCGCGACGCCGAGCAACAGCAGCAAGAGAACTTTGCCACCGACGACAAAAATGCGGTCGCCGATCTCGGCTTTCGAAGTCTGGCGCACCTGCTTGTGCGGTAGCGGCAGCGCGAGGTTGCTGTTCATCAGGCAAACACCTGCAGGCTGCGCGGCGGCAAGGCGACCATGATTTGCTGGGCGCCGAGGCGCGGCATGGCTTCCGGGGCGAGTTCGGCGAGCAGTGCGTGGCCCGGCAGTTGATCGAGTTCGAAACTCATGCGGCAGCGGTTGCCGAGGAAGGTGATTTCACGAACCTTGGCCGGGAACAGGTTTTCTTCGTGCACCGGCGGATTGACGTTGATCGCCTCCGGGCGGCAGAACAAACGACCCGAAGCACGCTGAACGCTGCCATCGCTGAGGCGCAGGTTCATTCCGCCGACCTGCGCGTGGCTGTCGCTGCTGCGCTGGAACGGCAGCCAGTTGCCCTGGCCGACAAACTCGGCCACGAACGGTGTGGCCGGGCGGTTATAGATTTCCTGCGGGGTGGCGTATTGCTCGACGCGGCCGTTATTCATCACGGCGATGCGGTCGGCCATCAACATGGCTTCGTCCTGATTGTGCGTGACCATCAGGGTGGTGATGCCGAGGTTGCGCTGCAGTTGCCGCAGCTCGGTGCACAGATGCTCGCGGACGCGGGCGTCGAGGGCGGACATCGGTTCGTCGAGCAATAGCAGAGATGGTGCAGGCGCCAGAGCGCGGGCCAGCGCGACACGTTGCTGTTGGCCGCCGGACAATTGGCCGGGGTATTTTTTCTCGCTGCCGGTGAGGCCGACCAGTTCGAGCATCTGGCCGACACGACGGCGCACTTCGTCGCGACCGCTGCCGGCGAGGCCGTAGGCAATGTTCGCTTCGACGGTCAGATTGGGAAACAACGCGTAGGACTGGAACAGAATCCCGTAGTCGCGGGCCTGCGGGGCGAGGTGCGAGACGTCGCGGTCGCCAAGGTACAACTCGCCGCTGTCCTGTTTCTCCAGACCGGCGATGCAGCGCAGCAACGTGGTCTTGCCGCAGCCCGACGGGCCGAGCAGGCACACCAGTTCACCGGCGGCGACGTCGAGGGAGACGTTATCCAGCGCGGTGAAAGCGCCGAAGCGTTTCTGCACGCCGCGCACTTTCATGGGTGCGCCGGGGTTGGTCAGGGCAGTTGCGATGGCAGGATTCATGGACAGACCTCATCAAGCAGATGGGGCCAATCCTAGAGTTGTAATGCGTCCGTCATGTGGCAGTGAGGCAAAAACTGGCGATAGTGGTATTCGGGGATTTTGGTTCAGAAGATTCAGGTCTTGGGTTGTTTGAACCGACGCCTTCGCGAGCAAGCTCGCTCCCACAGGGGGAACGCATTCCAATGTGGGAGCGAGCTTGCTCGCGAAGAGGCCGGCGCAGGCACTGAAAATCTCAGGCCGGGGACATTTCCTGCGCCAACCCGAGGAACGCCGCCGGCAACCGCGCGCCCTTTCTCTCTTTCAGGCAATACAGATACTCGGGAATCTGCGGCGCATTCTCGATCGTCAGCACGCGCAACTGCGGGTCATGCGGCACTTCCTGGCGCGCAATGATGCTGATGCCGATATTGCGCAACACCGCCTCACGGATCGACTCACGACTGCCAATCTCCAGCAACGGCCCGAAACTCACCCCAGCACTCGCCAGTAACTCTTCGGTCAACCGCCGCGTGGTTGAACCCGACTCGCGCATCAACAATGTATGCCCGGCCAGCGCGCTCAACGCCACATGCTCCTGCACAGCCAGCGGATGATTGCGATGCACCGCCAGCACCAGCGGATCCGTGCCCAACACCCGACGAATCAACCGCGCGTCATCAAGCAATTGTGACGACGCGGCGATGTCCACGCGGTAATCCTCCAGCGCTTCCAGCACCTGCTGCGAATTACCGATTTCCACCGACACTTCCACTTGCGGCAGACGCTCGCGAAAGGTCTTCACCAGATCGAGGATGTAATACGGCGCGGTCGCTGCGATGCGCAACGTGCCCTGCACCTGACCGCTGTTGCGCAGGAAAAACTCGATATCCGCCTCTTGCTGCAACAGCGTCTTGACCATCGGCAGCAACCGCGCGCCTTCGTCACTGACGCTCAAGCGCCGGCCGCCACGGTAGAACAGCTCCACCGAATACTGACTTTCCAGATGGCGGATCTGCGTGGTCACGGTGGGTTGGCTGAGGCCGAGTTTTTTCGCCGCCAGCGTGATGCTGCCCAGGCGGGCGACCATGTAAAACGCTTTCAGCTCGGCACTCAGCACAACCTTTCCTCATCTATTTGCGCAGCAGGCGCAAACCGTTGAACACCACCAACAGGCTCACGCCCATGTCGGCGAACACCGCCATCCACATGGTGGCGAGCCCGGCGAAGGTTACCGCAAGAAAGATCGCTTTGATCACCAGGGCCAGCGCGATGTTCTGTTTCAGGATGCTTGCGGTGTTGCGCGACAGGCTGATGAATGCCGGGATCTTGCGCAGATCGTCGTCCATCAGGGCGACATCAGCGGTTTCGATGGCGGTATCGGTGCCGGCAGCGGCCATGGCAAAACCGATCTCGGCGCGGGCTAGTGCCGGCGCGTCGTTGATGCCGTCGCCGACCATGCCGACCCGATGACCTTTACCGTAAAGCTCCTCGATGGCTTGCAGTTTGTCGGTCGGCAGCAAGTCGCCACGGGCCTCGTCGATGCCAACCTGCGCGGCAATCGCCTGAGCGGTGTGCACGTTGTCACCGGTGAGCATCAGGGTTTTCACCCCGAGTTCGTGCAACTGGCGAATCGCTTCACGGCTGGTTTCCTTGACCGTGTCGGCCACGGCGAACAGTGCCAGCGGGCCAGAGCTGTCGAGCAGCAGCACCACGGATTTGCCCTGTTTCTCCAGCGCAAAGAGTTTTTCTTCCAGTGCTGGCGAGCACAGGCCGAGTTCTTCGACCAGTCGATGGTTGCCCAAGTGGTAGGTCTGACCGTTGATTTCACCTTTGACGCCACGCCCGCCCAGCGCTTCGAAGTTATCCACAATCAGCGTGGCGAAGTTTTTATCCACAGCAGCGTTGGCGATGGCCAGCGACACCGGGTGGTCGGAACGACCGGCCAATGCAGCGGCGATGGCCGGGGCCGTGGCATCGGCGGTCGGATCGAGGGACAGGTAATCAGTCTGCACCGGTTTGCCGTGGGTGATCGTCCCGGTTTTATCCAGCGCCAGATAATCGAGCTTGAAACCGCCCTCCAGGTACACGCCGCCCTTGACCAGAATGCCTTTGCGCGCCGCTGCCGCAAGGCCGCTGACGATGGTCACCGGAGTGGAAATCACCAGTGCGCATGGGCACGCGACCACCAGCAACACCAGCGCGCGGTAGATCCAGTCGAACCACACAGCGCCCATGAACAGCGGCGGAATGATCGCCACGGCCAAGGCAAAGACGAACACCACGGGCGTGTAGATTTTCGAGAACTGATCGACGAAGCGCTGAGTCGGTGCGCGCGCGCCCTGAGCCTGTTCGACCGCGTGAATAATGCGCGCCAACGTCGAGTTGTTCGCCGCTGCGGTGACCGCGTATTCCAGCGAACCGGCCTGATTGATGGTGCCAGCGAAGACTTTGTCACCGACGGTTTTCTCTACCGGCAAGCTCTCACCGGTGATCGGCGCTTGATCGATGGTCGAACTGCCGCTGGCCACTTCGCCGTCCAGCGCAATGCGCTCGCCCGGCTTCACCCGCACGCGGGCGCCGAGTTCGACGCTTTTCACGTCCTGCTCAATCCAGCTGCCGTCAGCCTGCAATACCGTGGCTTGCTCCGGCGTCATCTGCATCAAACCGCTGATCGCATTGCGCGCACGGTCCAGCGAGCGCGCTTCGATCAGCTCGGCGACGGTGAACAGGAACATCACCATCGCCGCTTCCGGCCACTGGCCGATGAGGATGGCGCCAGTGACGGCGATGCTCATCAGTGCGTTGATGTTGAGGTTGCGGTTCTTCAGGGCGATCCAGCCCTTTTTATAGGTAGTCAGGCCACCGCTGAGGATCGACACCAGCGCGATGATCGCCACCACCCAGGTTGGCGCGGCGTTGGTGAAGTGGATGACTTCGGCGGCGAGCGCGCCGACACCGGACAGCGCCAGCGGCCACCAGTGTTTTTTCACCGGGGCCGGGGCTGGCGCTTCGACGCCCGCCTCCAGCGGCTCGGCGTGCATGCCGAGGGACTTGATTGCTTCGGTGATCGGCTCGGTGCCCGGCAGGTTATGGGTCACGCCAAGCACACGGTTGATCAGATTGAATTCCAGCTGCTGCACGCCGGCGAGTTTGCCGAGCTTGTTCTGGATCAGCGTCTGCTCGGTCGGGCAGTCCATCGCTTCGATGCGGAAACTGCTCAGGCGCGCATCGGCGCTGGTCTTTTCGCTCAGTTGCACCAACGCAGGCGCGGCGGCGTTCGACGAGCAGCAGGAGTCTTCGTGCGCATGCACCGGGGCCGGCGCTGCGACTTTCGACCCGCAGCAAGAATCGCCGCCATGGGCATGCTTATGCACAGGCTGCAATTTATGACTGTGATCGTGGCCGTCGCCGGGCTTGTGGGTGTGCTGGGAATCGCTCATTGGTCGCGTCCATGAAGGTGCCTGTTGCCAAGTAAAGACCCTGTAGCCACTATAGGGTCAAGCACCCTTTTGGAGATTGTCGTCATGAAGATCGGAGAACTGGCCAAACTCACCGACTGCGCCGTGGAAACCATCCGCTACTACGAGCGCGAAAACCTCCTGCCAGAGCCGGCCCGCAGCGACGGCAACTACCGCGTCTACACCCAGGCCCACGCCGAACGCCTGACCTTCATCCGCAACTGCCGCACCCTCGACATGACCCTCGAAGAAATCCGCAGCCTGCTGGCCATGCGTGACAGCCCGCAGGATCAGTGTGAAAGCGTGAATACGCTGATCGACGAACACATTCAGCATGTGAAGGCGCGGATTGATGGGTTATTGGCGTTGCAGACACAGCTGCTCGACCTGCGCCAACGCTGTGGCGAAGGGCCGATGGCCGATCAATGCGGGATTTTGCAGCGGCTGGAAGTGAGTGGCGGGGTTGTCGCGACGGAGGTTGAGCATTCCCATGTGGGCCGCAGCCACGGCCATTGAGCCCAACACAAAACCAAATGTAGGAGCTGCCGCAGGCTGCGATCTTTTGATCTTATAAACAGCAAGATCAAAAGATCGCAGCCTGCGGCAGCTCCTACACAGTGGTATTGCGTATTGCTTGTCAGACCGCCATCGGCGCGGTCATTGGCGCGTGGTGCTCGTAGCCTTCCAGCGAGAAATCGCTCGGCTCGACCAGCTCCAGCCATTCCGGCTGGTACACGCCAGTCTTGGCAAACTCCGGCACACGATCCGAGATCTTCAGCTTCGGCATGGCGAACGGCTCACGCTTGAGCTGTTCGTTGAGCATGTCCAGATGGTTCTCGTAGACGTGTGCATCACCGATGAAATAGGTGAACCAGCGCGGCGTGTAACCGGTCAGGCGACCGATCAGGCTCAGCAGCGCGGCGCCTTCGGTGAGGTTGAACGGCGTGCCCAGACCCAGATCGTTTGAGCGGATGTAGAGGGTCAGAGAAATCTCTTTGGTCTCGACATTCGGGTGGAACTGGTACAGCAGATGGCACGGCGGCAGGGCCATTTCATCCAACTGGGCGACGTTCCAGCCGTGGAACAGAATACGGCGGCTGCCCGGATCGTTGATGATCGTGTCGACGCACTGGCGCACCTGATCGATGGCTTTGTACAGCACCACGTAGGCCTGGCCGTCTTCTTCGCCCTGAGCGATCTGCTTGTAGCCGTTGGCCAGGGTTTGTTCGATGGCGGCGGTGTTGCTCAGCGGGATCTGCTTGTACGCCGGCCATTTGCGCCATTGCACGCCGTAGATTTCGCCGAGGTCGTCGTCGCCCTGACGGAACGGGTTGGCCAGCCACTGCGCGTTTTCGTTGGCGTTCTGGTCCCAGACCTTGCAGCCCAGCGCACGGAATTCAGCGGCGTTGTTCACACCACGGAGAAAACCGCACATCTCGCCGATGGCCGATTTGAAGGCCATTTTGCGCGTGGTGATCGCCGGAAAACCTTCCTGCAGATCGAAACGCAGCATCGCACCCGGGAAGCTGATGGTGTTGATGCCGGTGCGGTTGGCTTGTTTGGTGCCGTTCTGAATGACGTGCGAGACCAGTTCGAGATATTGCTTCATGAGTTACCTGTGTCCTTTGAGCCCCGGCGTTGCGCGCCGGGGTTCGTAGTTTAAGCCGTCGGCGCGAGCGGTGCTGCCGGTGCGCGACGATAGGCCAGCCAGATCAGGAACAGCCCGCCGACGATCATCGGCACGCAGAGCACCTGGCCCATGGTCAGCCAGTTCCAGGCCAAGTAGCCCAGCTGCGCATCCGGCACGCGAACGAACTCGACGATGAACCGGAAGATGCCGTAGAACAGCGCAAACATGCCCGATACGGCCATGGTCGGACGCGGCTTGCGCGAGAAAATCCACAGGATCAGGAACAGCGCCACGCCTTCGAGCGCGAACTGATACAGCTGCGACGGGTGACGCGGCAGTTGCGCCGGATCACTGAATGGCGGGAAAACCATGGCCCACGGTACGTCGGTGGCTTTGCCCCACAGTTCGGCGTTGATGAAGTTACCGATACGCCCGGCGCCCAGACCGATCGGCACCATTGGCGCGACGAAGTCCATCAACTGGAAGAACGACTTGCCATTGCGCTTGCCAAACCACAATGCGGCCAGCATTACGCCGATGAACCCGCCGTGGAACGACATGCCACCCTTCCACACTTCGAAAATCAGCGTCGGGTTGGCCAGATAAGCGCTCAGATCGTAGAACAGCACGTAACCCAGACGTCCGCCGACGATCACGCCCATCGATAGCCAGAAGATCAGATCGGAGAGCTTCTCCTTGCTCCAGGTCGGGTCGAAACGGTTGAGCCGGCGCGACGCCAGCAGCCACGCACCGCCGATGCCGACGAGGTACATGAGACCGTACCAGTGGATTTTCAGCGGACCGATGGCCAGGGCCACCGGATCGATCTGCGGGTAAGGCAGCATTGCGACTCCTCGTTAGAGTTGAAACCAAAATTCCCGGGCGACGCTGCCACCACAGGATTAAGCCAGGATTGCGACGCGATTAAAGCAGGAAGCTCACACCCACGCTGAACAGCAAAGCGGCGAACAGCCGTTTCAGCAAGCGCGGCGACAACCGATGCGCCAAACGCGCGCCGATGCGGGCGAAGACCATGCTGGTCAGGGCGATGCCCAACAACGCCGGCAAATACACAAAACCGAGACTATGCGGTGGCAACAACGGATCGTGCCACCCCAGAATCATGAAACTTAATGCACTGACCAGCGCGATTGGCAGCCCGCAGGCCGACGAAGTCGCCACCGCTTGCTGCATCGGCACACTGCGCCAGGTCAGGAACGGCACGGTCAGCGAGCCGCCACCGACGCCAAAAATCGCCGAGGCCCAGCCGATCACACTGCCGGCCACAGTCAGACCGAGCTTACCCGGCACCGTTCGGCTGGCCTTGGGTTTGATGTCCAGCGCCAGTTGCACCGAGATGATCAAGGCGAACACGCCGATGATCTTTTGCAGGTGTGGGCCGGAGATCGCTTCTGCAGTCAGGGCACCGAAACCGGCGCCGAGCAGAATGCCGACGGCCATCCACATGAAGATCGGCCAGCGCACCGCGCCGCGTCGATGATGCTCACGCACGGCGTTGACCGAGGTGAAAATGATCGTCGCCAGCGACGTCCCGACCGCCAGATGGGTGAGGATCGACTGATCAAAGCCCTGCAGGGTGAAACTGAACACCAGCACCGGCACGATAATGATCCCGCCGCCAACGCCAAACAGCCCGGCCAGCACGCCCGCACAGGCGCCCAGCGCCAGATAGAGCAGAAATTCCATGACCGTCTCCCCAGACCGCATCCGCAAAACCGGAGCGGCATGGTAACGGATGCACACCCTTTGGCTCCACTGGCGATGGATGCACGGACGCCGGATGCGTAGAGTGAGCAAAAAACACACAAGGACCACCTTATGTGCCTGATTGTTTTCGCTTGGCGGCCGGGCCATGACCAGCCGCTGATCGTCGCGGCCAACCGTGACGAGTTTTACGCCCGGCCGAGCCTGCCCTTGGCGCAATGGCCGGAGGCGCCGCATGTGCACGCGGGGCGTGATCTTGAAGCCGGCGGCACCTGGCTGGGGATCGGCGCCAACGGGCGCTTTGCCGCGCTGACCAATATTCGCGATCCGCAGCAGCCGCCGGCACGCAAGTCGCGGGGCGAGTTGGTGGCGCGGTTTCTCACGGACGACGCGTCGATTGATGATTATTTGAGCGATGTGGTCGGGCGTGCGGCGGAATATGCCGGGTTTAATCTGCTGCTCGGCAATAGTCATGAGCTGTGGCACTTCAATGCGCGGATGTCGGAGCCGGTGATGCTGGAATCGGGCGTCTACGGGTTATCGAATGCCGGGCTGGATACGCCGTGGCCGAAGTTGCTGAAGGCCAAGGCTGGGTTGAGTGCGGTGCTGGATGATCCGCAACCGCAGCACTTGCTCGATTTGCTAAGCGATGCCCAGACCGCGCCGGAAGCGGAATTGCCAGATACCGGGGTGGGTCTGGCCACTGAAACATTGCTGTCGAGTGTGTTTATTGCCAGTCAGAGTTACGGGACGCGGGCGAGTACGGCGTTGATCGTTCAGGCGGATGGGACTCGGCGGATGGTCGAGCGGAGTTTCGGGCCATATGGCGGGCATTTGGGCGAGGTGGAGATAAAAGCGTAAAAGCCGACCCTCACCCCAGCCCTCTCCCAAAGGGAGAGGGGGCCGACCGAGGTGTCTTGAGCCGTACATCGACCTGAAAGATCGAGTCGATTATGGATTCAACACAGCACTTTCAGGTCGGCGTACCTCTGCAGCATCCCCCAATCAGTCCCCTCTCCCTTTGGGAGAGGGGGCCGACCGAGGTGTCTTGAGTCGTACACCGACCTGAAAGATCGAGTCGATTATGGATTCAACACAGCACTTTCAGGTCGGCGTACCTCTGCAGCATCCCCCAATCAGTCCCCTCTCCCTTTGGGAGAGGGTTAGGGTGAGGGGCTTTTGATCTTCAGAGGGCCTTGACCACCGCCGGCGGATGCATCTTCGACAACCCAAGGTTCTTCAGCGCCAATTGCAGCGAGCTGTGGATCACTTGCGGGTTGTCGATGGTCATCAGCTCCGCCAGCAATTCCTTGGCCTTGCTCAGATTGACCTGACGCAACATCCACTTCACCTTCGGCAAGTTGGTGGCGTTCATCGACAAACTGTCGAAACCCATCGCCATCAACAGCACTGCCGCCGCTGGATCACCGGCCATCTCGCCGCAGATACTCACCGGTTTACCTTCCGCATGGGCATCGCGAACCACGGTCTGCAAAGCTTGCAGCACCGCCGGGTGCAGGTAGTCGTAAAGGTCGGCCACACGCGGGTTGTTACGGTCGACCGCCAGCAGATACTGGGTCAAGTCGTTGGAACCGACCGACAGGAAGTCGACCATCCGCGCCAGTTCCTTGGTCTGGTACACCGCTGCCGGAATTTCGATCATCACGCCGATCGGCGGCATCGGCACGTCGGTGCCTTCGTCGCGCACTTCGCCCCAGGCCCGGTGGATCAGGTGCAGGGCTTCTTCGAGTTCGTGGGTGCCGGAGATCATCGGCAGCAGAATCCGCAGGTTGTTCAGGCCTTCGCTGGCCTTGAGCATCGCGCGGGTCTGCACCAGGAAGATTTCCGGGTGGTCGAGGGTGACGCGAATGCCGCGCCAGCCGAGGAACGGGTTGTCTTCCTTGATCGGGAAGTACGACAGCGACTTGTCACCGCCGATGTCGAGGCTGCGCATGGTCACCGGTTGCGGGTGGAACGCGGCGAGCTGCTCACGGTAGATCGCCAGTTGTTCCTTCTCGCTCGGGAAGCGCTGGTTGATCATGAACGGCACTTCGGTGCGGTACAGGCCGACACCTTCGGCGCCACGCTTCTGCGCCCGCGCCACGTCGGCGAGCAGACCGGTGTTGACCCACAGCGGCATGCGGTGGCCATCGAGGGTCACGCACGGCAGGTCGCGCAGGGTGTCGAGGCCCAGCGCCAGTTGTTTCTCTTCTTCAACGACTTCGGCGAACTGCTTGCGCAGCACTTCGCTCGGGTTGGTGTAGACCTCGCCGCGAGTGCCGTCGACGATCATTTCGATGCCGTCGACCTTGGCGTACGGCAGGTCGACCAGCCCCATCACCGTCGGAATACCCATCGCCCGGGCAAGGATCGCCACGTGGGAGTTGCCCGAACCGAGTACCGAAACCAGACCGACCAGCGTGCCTTCCGGCACCTCGCCGAGCATCGCCGGCGTCAGTTCTTCACTGACCAGAATGGTTTTTTCCGGATAGACCAGATTCTGCTGACGCTCTTCCTGCAAGTAAGCGAGCAGGCGGCGACCAAGGTCTTTGACGTCCGAGGCACGCTCACGCAGATAGGCGTCGTCCATCAGTTCGAAACGGTTGACGTGCTCCGTGACCACCTGCCGCAGCGCGCCCTGGGCCCACTGGCCGGTCTTGATCACGGTGGTGATTTCGCTGCCCAGCGAGGCATCGTCGAGCATCATCAGGTAGACGTCGAACAGTGCGCGCTCTTCCGGGCGCAACTGGGTCGCGAGCTTGGCGGACAACGCGCGCATGTCGGCACGCACGCCTTCGATGGCGGTCTTGAACAGCGCCAGTTCAGCGTCGATGTCGGTGATGGTCTTGTCCGGCACCACGTCGAGATCGGCCGGTGGCAGCATGACCACCGCCGTACCGACCGCCGCACCCGGCGAACCCGGCACGCCGACGAACTTGGCTTCCTGAATGCCTTTGCCCTGACGGCCCAGACCACGGATCGATCCGGTGGCCTCGGCGTGGGCGATAACCCCGGCGAGCTGCGCGCTCATGGTCACGAGGAAGGCTTCTTCACCTTCGTCGAACTGGCGGCGTTCTTTTTGCTGGATGACCAACACGCCGACGACGCGGCGGTGGTGAATGATCGGTGCACCGAGGAACGAGGCGTAACGCTCTTCACCGGTTTCGGCGAAGTAGCGGTAGCGCGGGTGAACAGACGCGTTTTCGAGGTTCAGGGGTTCTTCACGCGTGCCGACCAGACCGACCAGACCTTCGTTGGGTGCCATGCTGACCTTGCCGATCGAGCGCTTGTTCAAGCCCTCGGTGGCCATCAGGACGAAGCGGTTGGTCTCGGGATCAAGCAGGTAGACCGAGCAGACCTGGCTGCCCATGGCCTCTTTGACGCGCAACACAATAATCCCCAACGCCGCCTTGAGATCCTTGGCGGAGTTAACTTCCTGGACGATCTTGCGCAGCGTATTGAGCATGGCTCGGGGTCGAACTCCGTCGTCAGTCGCGCGCTAAAAGGCGCGGGGCAAGCTCTTTGAGGGCGCGGCGATACACCTCGCGCTTGAATGTCACCACCTGGCCCAACGGATACCAATAGCTGACCCAGCGCCAGCCATCGAACTCCGGTTTACCGGTCAAATCCATCCGCACCCGCTGCTCGTTGGAGATCAGGCGCAGGAGAAACCATTTCTGTTTCTGGCCGATGCACAGCGGTTGGCTGTGCGTACGCACCAGACGTTGCGGCAAACGATAGCGCAACCAGCCCCGAGTACAGGCCAGTATTTCAACATCTTCACGTTCCAGGCCAACTTCTTCGTTCAGCTCGCGGTACAAGGCGTCTTCCGGCGTCTCTTCAGGGTTGATTCCCCCTTGCGGAAACTGCCAGGCATCTTGATTGATACGGCGAGCCCATAGCACCTGGCCGGCGTCATTCGTCAGAATGATCCCGACATTGGGGCGGAAACCATCGGGGTCGATCACGGGCACAACCTCGCAAACGCATGTCGCCGCATTGTTCCACAAAGGTTGATAAGGCGGCAACGAAGCTTCCTACCTTATGTGCACTCTTGTGAAAAGACCGTATTCTTGTCGCCTTTTTACAGACTTATCAGCGGGTAACTGCAATGCGCCTGGCACTCTTCGATTTGGACAACACCCTTCTGGGCGGCGACAGCGATCACGCTTGGGGCGACTATCTGTGTGAACGCGGCTTCCTCGACCCGATTGCGTACAAAGCACGCAACGACGAGTTCTATCAGGATTACCTGGCCGGCAAACTGGATAACGCCGCGTACCTGAACTTCTGTCTGGAGATCCTCGGCCGCACCGACATGGCCGTGCTCGATCAATGGCACAGCGATTACATGCGCGACTGCATCGAGCCGATCGTGCTGCCGCAAGCGCTGGAACTGCTGAAAAAGCACCGCGATGCCGGCGATAAGCTAGTGATCATCACTGCGACCAACCGTTTTGTGACGGCGCCGATTGCTGTGCGACTGGGCGTTGAAACCCTGATCGCTACCGAGTGCGAAATGGTTGATGGCCGTTACAGCGGGCGCAGCACTGATATTCCGTGCTTCCGTGAAGGCAAGGTGACGCGCCTGAATCGCTGGCTGGAAGAGACCGGGTATTCGCTGGACGACAGCTATTTTTATAGCGATTCGATGAATGATTTGCCGTTGCTGGAGCAGGTGGCGAATCCGGTGGCTGTCGATCCGGATCCGAATCTGCGCGCTGAAGCCGAGAAGCGAGGCTGGCCGGTGATTTCGCTGCGCGGCTGATTATGCCTTCGCGAGCAGGCTCGCTCCCACAAGGTATTGTGAACGACACAGATCCAATGTGGGAGCGAGCTTGCTCGCGAATGGGGTCGACTCGGTCTCAAGCCTTAAACAGGCTTGGCACCCATCAACGCCGCAATGGCGAGAAATCCGATGCCGCTGACAATCGCCAGCGCCAGCGTGAATTTCCGGTTACCTACCCCGCGAGTCCACAGCCGATTAAGCCGCACCAGCAACCACACTGCACTCAACGTGGCCACGGCATAGATCACGCTGGACCCCAAAATCCACAACTGCCCCAGTGGCCAGCCGATCAGGTGTACCAACCACCAACCGGTGAAAGGCATGCTCAGCATACCGATCAGCATCAAACACCAGATAAACAGCCAGGGACGCTGCATCGTGCTGGCCGGCCCTTCGCTGCGATTACGCCAGGTCAGAGCGGCGAGCCCCAGCCCGCTCGCGAGTATGACCACGGTCGCCGCGACGTGAAGGACTTTCAGGGTGGTCAGGGTTTCCATGAATTTCTCTTCCTTGGGCCATGCCCATCAGCGTAGCCGCTCAGCCAAGAAACAGCTGATAGGCCGGGTTCTCGCTTTCATCCCAGTACGGGTATCCGATTTCTTCAAGCGCCGCCGGCACTAGATGACGCTCGTCGTGCGGCACTTGCAGGCCCGCGACCACACGGCCATCGGCGGCGCCGTGGTTGCGGTAGTGGAACATCGAGATATTCCAGCGCCCGCCCAGCTTATTAAGGAAGTTGAACAGCGCGCCGGGACGCTCCGGGAATTCGAAGCGGAATACCACTTCATCAATCACGTGCGCCGCGTGGCCGCCGACCATGTGGCGGATGTGCAGTTTGGCCAGTTCGTTGTCGGTCAGGTCGAGCACCGGGAAGCCTTGTTCGGTGAGGCTCGCGAGCAGCGCACTGCGCGGGTCATTTTCCGGGTGAGTCTGCACGCCAACGAAGATGTGTGCTTCGCTGCCGGTGTTGTAGCGGTAGTTGAATTCGGTGATCTGGCGCTTGCCGATGGCTTCGCAGAACGCCTTGAAGCTGCCCGCCTTTTCGGGGATGGTCACGGCGATGATCGCTTCGCGACCCTCGCCCAGTTCGGCGCGCTCGGCAACGTGGCGCAAGCGGTCGAAGTTGACGTTGGCGCCGGAGTCGATGGCGACGAAGGTCTGGCCACTTACACCGCGCAACTCAACGTACTTCTTGATCCCGGCCACGCCTAACGCACCGGCAGGTTCGGTGATCGAGCGGGTATCGTCGTAGATATCCTTGATCGCCGCACAGATCTCGTCAGTGCTGACGGTGATCACTTCATCGACGTAGTCTTTGCAGATGTCGAAGGTGTGCTGGCCGATCTGTGCCACCGCCACGCCGTCGGCGAAGATGCCCACGGTCGGCAACACCACGCGCTCACCCGCAGCCATCGCCGCTTGCAGGCAGTTGGAGTCGTCCGGCTCGACGCCAATGACTTTGATGTCCGGGCGCAGGTATTTCACGTACGCAGCAATACCGGCGATCAGACCGCCGCCACCGACCGGGACGAAAATCGCGTCCAGCGGCTGCGGGTGCTGGCGCAGAATTTCCATCGCCACGGTGCCCTGCCCGGCAATGGTGTGCGGATCGTCATACGGGTGGATGTAGACGTAGCCTTTTTCATCGACCAGTTTCAGCGAGTAGGCCAGGGCTTCCGGGAACGAATCACCGTGCAGCACCACTTTGCCGCCACGCGAACGCACGCCTTCGACTTTGATCTCGGGGGTGGTCTTGGGCATGACGATGGTGGCTTTGACGCCCAGCACTTTCGCCGCCAGGGCCAGACCTTGCGCATGGTTGCCCGCCGACGCGGTGACTACGCCACGGGCGCGCTCTTCATCGCTCAGTTGCGTCAGTTTGTTGTAGGCGCCGCGAATCTTGAACGAGAACACTGGCTGCAAGTCTTCACGCTTGAGCCAAATGTCATTGCCCAGCCGCTCGGAGAGCTGGCGGGCGTTCTGCAGCGGGGTTTCTACGGCAACGTCATAAACGCGCGAGGTGAGGATCTTTTTGACGTACTGTTCGAGCATCGGAAAGCATCACTGAGCGGTTGAGCGGGACCGAGGAGTCTAACCCGGCTTTTGCCCGCACGACCACACGAATCCAGAGGTTTTAGCCACGCTTGCGGCTATAATGCCGGCCTTTCCGTTCTCTCCTTGCCCGCTTCCGGAGCCCGCATGACCCAGGATCAACTCAAACAGGCAGTGGCTCAGGCCGCCGTCGACTTCATCCTTCCGAAACTCGACGACAAGAGCATCGTCGGGGTCGGCACCGGCTCCACCGCCAACTGCTTCATCGATGCCCTGGCCCAGCACAAAGGTGCGTTCGATGGCGCCGTCGCCAGTTCCGAAGCCACTGCCGCGCGCCTGAAAGGCCACGGGATTCCGGTGTACGAACTGAACACTGTCAGCGACCTGGAGTTCTACGTTGATGGCGCCGATGAAAGCGACGCGCACCTGAACCTGATCAAGGGCGGCGGTGCTGCACTGACTCGCGAGAAGATCGTTGCGGCCGTGGCCAAGACCTTCATCTGCATCGCCGACGCCAGCAAACTGGTGCCGGTGCTGGGCGAGTTCCCGCTGCCAGTCGAAGTGATCCCGATGGCCCGCAGCCACGTCGCCCGCCAACTGGTGAAACTGGGCGGCGACCCGGTGTATCGCGAAGGCGTGCTAACCGATAACGGCAACATCATCCTCGACGTGTTCAACCTGCAAATCACCAACCCGGTGGAGCTGGAAGCGCAGATCAATGCGATTGTCGGCGTGGTCACCAATGGCTTGTTCGCGGCGCGTCCGGCGGATCTGTTGCTGCTGGGTACTAGCGAAGGTGTGAAAACCCTCAAGGCTGAGTAATCCAGACTGCCCACACTTTATGGGCAGATGAATAAACCTGTGGGAGCGAGCTTGCTCGCGAAGGCGTCGTGTCAGCCAATGAAGATGTTGGCTGAACTGACGCATTCGCGAGCAAGCTCGCTCCCACAGTGTTTTGTGGTGTTGGTCAGGGTTGTGCTGGTTTTTTGAAGACGTAGAACAGGTTCGGCTCGCTCACCAGATACAACGTCCCGTCATCATCCATGGCAATGCCTTCCGCCTGCGGTACGGTCTTCTTCAAACCCTGACGCCCGCCACTGATGGACATCGTGCTCAACGGCCGTCCACCGACATCCAGCTCCAGAATCAGCCGCGACTCATCCGACAGCGCCAATAAATGCCCACTGCGCTCGTCGTATTGCAGGCTCGACAGATCGCGCACAAACATCCCGGCATCGCGCTTCGGGTCGTTGATCACATGCACCGCGTAGGACTTCTCCGGATTGAAGTGCGGAAAACCGTGCACTTCGTAGATCAGCATCGGGTTGCGTTCCTTCGCAACAAACAGGCGCTTGCCCACCGAGTCATACGCCAGACCTTCAAAACCTTTGTTGCTGGCCATATGTACGCCAAGGGTCATCTGCTCGGCGTCCGCCGCGTCGAGGAACGTGGTATCTGCTTCCAGGTGAATCTTGATCAGCCGCTGCTGACGCTCGTCAGTGATCACGTAGGTGTCGGCGCTGATGTACTCGACAGCTTCCGGATCGCCAAAACCAATCAGGGCAATGCGCCGCAGGATCTTGCCTTCCAGCGACAGTTCGACCAGCTCGGAATTCTTGTTGGTCACGGTGAACAGGCTTTTGCGCACCGGATCGAAGGTCAGCGCCGAGACATCATCGTCCAGACCCTCGATGACCCGCGCCTCAATCTCGACGCGATACTGATCCAGCCCGATCGACTCGCTACTCTGCGGCTGCCACAACGTGTGCAGGTTGAACCAGGCGCGTTCGAACAGACGCATGTATTGGCCGAGCGCGATCAATGCGATCAGGGCAATCACCGACAGGATGATCATCAGAGGTTTGGGACGGGCAAGTCGACGCATTCGGGTGGGCTCGGGATCAAGACAGGCGGATGAAATATCACGCCCGTCTGAACTGAAGCTTAATGGCCACTTGCCTGTCAGGACAATCAGACTTGTCTGAAATTGCCGCTAGGACATTTATTGCTGTTTTTCGAAGCGATAGAACAGGTTCGGCTCGCTGACCATGTACAGCGTGCCTACCTCGTCCATGGTCACGCCTTCGGCGCGGGGGATGGTGTTCTTCAGACCGTTGAAGCCGCCGAGCAGGGTCATGAAGCTGACTTGCTCGCCCTTCTCGTCCAGCTCCAGCAGCAGATGTGAATCGGCAGAGAGCACCAGGGTGTGACGCGTGCGGGGATCGATCGCCAGTGCCGAGAGATTGCGAATATCCAGTTCATCACTGGCGAGTTTTTGCTTGTCGCCCTTGAGGGTCTGGCTGCCGTCGCTCTTCCAGGTGAACAGCGCCGGTGGCCGCTCCTCACCGAGCAGCAATTGCTGGTTGTGGGAATCCCAGGTAATCGCTTCGAAGGCTTTGTTCTGGTCTTTCGACGGACCGAGATCGTATTTGGGGAAGTCGGCGATGTTCAATTCGCGGGTATTGGCGTCGACCTTGACGATCGACAGCATGTGCTGGCGCTCATCGACAATCGCCATCAAGCCGTTTTCCATGACGGTCAGGCCTTCCGGGTTGCTCCAGCCCACCAACGGCATCTTGCGCAGCACATCACCTTGCAAGGTCAGTTCGGCGAGAAACGGGTTTTTACCCATCACTGAAAACAGCGTTTTGGTCTGCGGGTTGTACGCCAGATCCGAAGCTTCGTCCTTCTCCATCCCCTTGAGCGGCTTGGCATCGATCACCACTCGATAGTCCGGTAGCCAGATGCTTTCTTTCTGCTCGGCCTGGCTTTCGAAGCGCTCCTGCAGCCAAAGCACACCGCGATCATCCCAGTGCATGGCAAACGCCAAGGCGTATGCGGCGGCAATCACCAGCAAGAGCCAGACATACCAACGCAGGGCGAAACGTGAACGGCGAGTGGGTTTGAGCTGAGTTTGAGATGACATCGAGGGACGCGTTCCGAAAATTCAGGCTAAGGGTAATAGCACAAAGAGGCCGGCTCAGACGCCAGAATGAGAGGAATTATCCGTACAGGATGTGAAAAAAACGGCAAATGGCGGGATTGTCGTGTGTTGCCAGCGATCTTCAGGGCAGCACAAAACAATGTGGGAGCGAGCTTGCTCGCGAAGGCAGAGTGTCAGTCGACATCTTTGCTGACTGACAAAATGCTTTCGCGAGCAAGCTCGCTCCCACAGAGGATTTGCAGTGTGGCGGTTAGCGCACGCTGCTGGTGAAGCTGCTCGCACCGACCAGTTCGAGGACGATGTCATCGCCCACGTTCAGCGGGCCAACGCCGACTGGCGTGCCGGTGAGGATCACGTCACCGGCCTGCAGCGAGAAGCAGCCGGCCATGTGCTGGATCATCGGCACGATCGGGTTGAGCATCGCGCTGCTGTTGCCGTCCTGACGCACTTCGCCGTTGATGGTCAGGCGGATACCGATGTCGGTCAGGTCAGCAAAAGTGCTGCCGACCACGAACGGTGCAAGCACCGCCGCGCCGTCGAACGACTTGGCGATTTCCCACGGTAGGCCCTTGGCTTTCAGCTCGGCCTGCTTGTCGCGCAAGGTCAGATCGAGCGCCGGGGCGAAACCGGAGATCGCATCCAGCACTTCTTCACGGCTCGGTTTGGTCGACAATGGCTTGCCGATCAACACGGCGATTTCCGCTTCGTAGTGCACCGAACCGCGCTCGGTCGGAATGGCGAACCCACCCTCCAGCTCAACCACGCAACTGCCCGGCTTGATGAACAGCAACGGCTCGGTAGGCACCGGGTTGTCCAGTTCCTTGGCGTGTTCGGCGTAATTACGGCCAATGCACACGACTTTCCCGATCGGGAAGTGGATGCGCGTGCCGTCGACGTACTGGTGCTGATAGCTCATTTACCGACTCCTGCCTTCATTGATTCATCAAAGATTGCCGATCAAACCGCGAAAATCTTGCCCGGGTTCATGATGCCGTTCGGGTCGAACACCGCTTTCACCGCTTTCATGTACTCGATCTCAACCGGCGAGCGGCTGTAGGTCAAGTAATCGCGCTTGGTCATGCCCACGCCGTGCTCGGCGGAAATCGAACCGTTGTACTTCTCGACGGTTTCGAACACCCACTTGTTGACAGTCGCGCACTTGGCGAAGAACTCATCCTTGCTCAGGTTATCCGGCTTGAGAATGTTCAAATGCAGGTTGCCGTCGCCGATGTGGCCGAACCAGACGATTTCAAAATCCGGATAGTGTTCGCCGACGATCGCATCGATTTCCTTCAGGAACGCTGGCACTTTCGATACGGTGACCGAGATGTCGTTCTTGTACGGCGTCCAGTGCGAGATGGTTTCGGAGATGTACTCGCGCAGCTTCCACAGATTCTGCAGTTGGGTTTCGCTCTGGCTCATCACGCCGTCCAGCACCCAGCCCTGCTCGACGCAATGCTCGAAGGTTTCCAGCGCGCTGTTGGCCACTTCTTCGGTGGTCGCTTCGAATTCCAGCAAGGCATAGAACGGGCAATCGGTTTCGAACGGCGCCGGTACGTCGCCACGGCCCATGACCTTGGCCAGAGCCTTGTCGGAGAAGAATTCGAAGGCGGTCAGATCGAGCTTGCCTTGAAAGGCATGCAGCACCGGCATGATCGAGTCGAAATCGGCGGTGCCGAGGACCATCGCGGTGAGATTTTTCGGCGCACGATCAAGGCGCATGGTCGCCTCGACGACAAAACCGAGGGTGCCTTCAGCGCCGATGAACAACTGGCGCAAGTCATAGCCGGTGGCGTTCTTGATCAGGTCTTTGTTCAGTTCGAGCACATCGCCCTTGCCGGTGACGACTTTCATGCCGGCGACCCAGTTGCGGGTCATGCCGTAGCGAATCACCTTGATTCCGCCGGCATTGGTGCCGATATTGCCGCCAATCTGGCTGGAACCTGCCGAAGCGAAGTCGACCGGGTAGTACAGGCCCTTTTCTTCAGCGACGTTCTGCAAATGCTCGGTGACCACGCCCGGCTGACAAACGGCGGTGCGGTCGGTGAGGTTCACGTCGAGAATCTGATTCATGTAGTCGAACGAAACGACCACTTCGCCATTCGCGGCCACCGCAGCGGCGGAAAGCCCGGTGCGCCCGCCCGATGGCACCAGCGCGACCTTGTGCGCGTTGGCCCAGCGGACCACGGCCTGCACCTGCTCGATGGTCTTGGGAAACACGATGGCGCTGGGCGCCGGGGCGAAGTGCTTGGTCCAATCCTTGCCGTACGCATTCAGGGAGTCGGCGTCGGTCAGGACCTTGCCAGGCTCGACCAGGGTCTTCAGTTCATCAATCAGGGCAGGATTGGTCATCGACAGAACTCTCGAACAATTCATGGTCATCCTGAGAACGCTTCACGTCGCAGGAATGAGTGTTTAGCGGGGAGGCTATGCTAGCATATCGACCCCGCAGGACAGTGCCCAAGGCCAGATCCGCGGAGACGACTTTCTTGTCGTCCGGGTCAGCGTCTGTTGACCATTTCCTGCCATTTTTCTCCGGGATACAGGTTTACGCAGATGAGCAAGACTTCTCTCGATAAGAGCAAGATCAAGTTCCTTCTTCTCGAAGGCGTCCACCAATCGGCTGTCGACGTCCTCAAGGCGGCGGGCTACACCAGCATCGAATACCTGACAGGTTCCTTGCCGGAAGCCCAGCTCAAGGAAAAGATCGCTGACGCTCACTTCATCGGCATTCGTTCGCGCACCCAACTGACCGAAGAGATCTTCGATCACGCGAAGAAGCTGGTAGCGGTCGGCTGTTTCTGCATCGGCACCAACCAGGTTGACCTGAGTGCTGCCCGCGAGCGCGGCATCGCCGTGTTCAACGCGCCGTACTCCAACACCCGTTCCGTTGCCGAGCTGGTGCTGGCCGAAGCGATCCTGCTGCTGCGCGGCATCCCGGAGAAAAACGCTTCCTGCCACCGTGGCGGCTGGATCAAATCCGCAGCCAACTCCTTCGAGATCCGTGGCAAGAAGCTCGGCATCGTCGGCTACGGTTCGATCGGTACTCAGTTGTCGGTTCTGGCTGAAGGTCTGGGCATGCAGGTGTATTTCTATGACACCGTGACCAAGCTGCCACTGGGCAACGCCACTCAAATCGGTAGCCTGACCGAGCTGCTGGGCATGTCCGACATCGTCACCCTGCACGTTCCAGAAACCGCTGCGACCCAGTGGATGATCGGCGAAAAGGAAATCCGCGCCATCAAGAAGGGCGGCATCCTGATCAACGCTGCTCGCGGTACCGTGGTCGAGCTGGACGCCCTTGCGGACGCGATCAAGGACAAGCACCTGATCGGCGCGGCCATCGACGTCTTCCCGGTGGAGCCACGCTCCAACGACGAAGAGTTCGAAAGCCCGCTGCGTGGCCTCGACAACGTGATCCTGACCCCGCACATCGGTGGCTCGACCGCCGAAGCGCAAGCCAACATCGGTCTGGAAGTGGCCGAGAAACTGGTCAAGTACAGCGACAACGGTACCTCCGTTTCGTCGGTGAACTTCCCGGAAGTGGCCCTGCCGGCTCACCCTGGCAAACACCGCCTGCTGCACATCCACGAGAACATCCCGGGTGTGATGAGCGAGATCAACAAGGTCTTCGCCGAAAACGGCATCAACATCTCCGGTCAGTTCCTGCAGACCAACGAGAAGGTTGGCTACGTGGTGATCGACGTCGACGCCGAGTACTCGGACCTGGCGCAAGAGAAGCTGCAGCACATCAACGGTACTATCCGTAGCCGTGTGTTGTTCTGATCAAGCGTTGAGCGACAAAAAAAGGGAGCCTTCGGGCTCCCTTTTTCATGCACGGCGAAAACTTATTCGACGTTGATGGTGATTTTCTTCGAGACGATTGGCGGGTCGAATGCCATGTGACCGCTGTCGCCAAGTTCCAGCTGCAAGGTGTGTTTGCCCGGGGCGAGCTTGATGTCAGCCTGGGTCTGCGCCTTGCCGAAGTGCATATGGTTGGCATCGGTAGGGACGACCGAACCGGCAGGAACAATTTCCTTGGCGTCGATCAGCAGGTGATGGTGACCGGTGTTCTTGGTGACGTCACCGGCCGGCGCCAGTGCGACGTCCTTGGTACCGAATTTGACGGTGAAGGTCTGCGAAACCGTGGCCCCGTCTTTGGGAGAAACGATGAACACTTCAGCGCCTTTGGGGGCCGGAGTAGCCGCACTGGCCAGCACCGAAACGCCCATCAGCACACCCGCGAACGCTGCACGTGACATAAAGCTTTTCATTTTCTTCTCCAGTTTTTCCGTAAAATCCGCACGGTCATGACAACTTCATGACCATTCGTTGTCGAAGGCACTCGACAACCATAGCAAAGCGAGCCTGACTCAGAGCGTCGCGATAATGATTTCAAAGGAGTGACCATGCGTTTTCTGCCTGGCCTGATCTGCCTGCTACCCCTTTTGAGCCCACTGGCCCACGCCGAACTGATTGATGACGTCAACGACCGTGGCGAGCTGCGCATAGCCCTTGAGGCTAATACACCGCCCTTCAATTTCAAGGAAGGCGACACCCTCACGGGGTTCGAGGTCGAGCTTGGGCAACTGCTGGCCAACGAACTGGATGTGCGCGCCGACTTCATCGTCACCGACGAGGCCGATCTGCTCCAGGGCGTTGAAAGCGGCAAGTACGACGTCGCGCTCAACCACATAGCACTGACACCCGAACTCAAGGATCGTTTCGACTTCAGCGAGCCGTACGGCAAGGTCGATTCGCAGTTGTTGGCGAAGAAGGATGAGCAGCCACGGCCGATGGTGTTGGTGCAGGCGTTGACGGAAGAGAAGCCGAAAGCGGCGGAGCCGGTGAATTTGGCGATACCGTTTCAGAAAGGTAATCCGGCGTTTCAGGCCAGCCTTGCGAGTGCGATGCAGCGGATCAAGGACGACGGGCGCCTGGCAGCGCTGACCGAGAAGTGGTTGAAGCCTTGAAAGCCCCTCACCCTAGCCCTCTCCCAGAGGGAGAGGGGACTGAATGGGGGATGCTTCAGAGATACGCCGACCTGAACCTACTTTGCCGAATCCATAATCGACAAGGTCTTTCAGGTCGATGAATAGCGCCAGACATTTCGGTCGGCCCCCTCTCCCCTGGGAGAGGGCTGGGGTGAGGGCAACGATTCAGGATCAGTCCAAAGCAGCCAGGGCCAGCGCTGCTTGCGGCAGTTCGAGTTCGCTGAAGACTTGCACACCATGGCGCTTGAGCAACGCGGCCGTCACGCCCTCACCAGAGATTTTGACCCCGCTGAACGTCCCGTCGTAAGTCAGCAAATTCCCGCAAGAAGGACTGTTGGCCTTAAGCACCGCCACGCGGATGCCATATTTCTGCACCAGTTCCAGCGCCTGCCGCGCGCCATCCAGAAACTGCGCACTGACATCCTCGCCCTCGGTGGTAATCACCGCCGCGACACCATCGAGCACTTCACCACCCTGCCCGCCCGGAATCTCCGCCGCCGCCCGTGGCGTCGGCAATCCACCAGCGACTTCCGGACACAACGGCACCACCCGCCCTTCGGCAATCCACTGTTCAAGCAGATCAAACGGCCCGCTCGCGCCACCGTCGTAACGTACGCGATGACCCAGCAGGCAGCGACTGACCAGAATCCTGTGCATCTCAGAACGGCTCGTTGCCACGACGGCGGAACCAGCCAGTCAGCGACAGGCGCTCGCGGTTCGCCGGCAGCACTTCATGAGGCACTTCACCGGAAAGGAACACCACCAGACAACCGCCCGTAGGCTGCACGTCGTGCACACGCTCATCATTCAGGTACATGCGCAACTGACCGCCATCTTCCGGCAGCCACGCGTCATTGAGGTAGACCACCACTGAGACCATGCGCTTGTCATCGTCGCGGAAACGGTCGACGTGCTTGCGATAAAAAGCACCCGGCGGATACAGCGCGAAATGGCATTCAAAGTCCTCAAGACCAAGAAACAGGCCACGGTTGAGCGCCTCGCGCAGGCTCTCCATCAGGTTCAGATAGCGGTCGCTGGCCTCGGCCTGACCGGGGTCGATCCACTGAATGTGGTCGCCACGAATACCCTCGCGAATCTCTGAAAACGGCCCACGGCCAACCGCCGCCGGCGCCAGTTCACCTTCGGCCTCACGTTTACGGCACTCGGCCGCCAGCTCGCGGGTCAAACCGGCGGGCAGGAATATGTTCTGCTGCGACCAGCCGTGTTCGGCCAGATCGTCGACAATGCGTAACAGCAGTGGGTGTTCAGAGGATATTTGCATGGCGCGCATAGTATGTCGGCGGCAAGAAATCCGACAGAGCCACGCGGCGGCTTGATACGAATTCTCGACAAGTACCTGCACCGCACGGAGAATAGTCCGCTGCTGACAGGAGTCCCTATGCGCCGTTTGCTTTTTTCACTGTTGATGCTCTGCGTTTTGCCCGCTTGGGCGGACGGCCACGATCAGTTGTACAAGGTCGCCGGCTGGCCAGATCAACGTGCGCATTTCAATGACGCCCTGAGCGCCGCACAGCAGCGCTATCAGAACAGCCTGCCGCCCGCCGTGTTTCAGGCCTTGGTGAACAACAGCAATCAGCGCTTTGCTCCGCAGGCCGTGGATCAGCGCGCCGAAGCGCAACTGCGGCAGAAGCTTGCCGACCCGAAACCGGCGCTGACCTTCTTTCAATCGCCGCTGGGCAGAAAGATCGTCGCCGCTGAATTGCTCGCGACCCGTCGCGATCAATTGGCGAAAAACGCCAAGGGCCTGCCAAAGATGCAGGTCAGCGACAGCCGACTGCTGATCATCGGCCACCTTGCTCAAGCCTTGCCGGCACGTGAAGCCGGCGCCGAAGTGAGTCTGGCGATTGCAGGCGTGGCGGCGGACAGTTTGAGTTCGATGATCCCGGGACTGCTCGGCGGCGGTCAGGCGCAGGGCATGTTGAATGGTCAGCGCCAGCGTTTGATGGATCAGATCGGCGCGGACATGAACAACACGTTGCTCTACGTCTATCGCGACCTGTCGGATGAAGAGCTGGAAGAGTTCGCGACGTTTGCCGAGTCGACTGAAGGCAAGGCCTACTATCAGGCGGCGCTGGCGGCGATTCGCGCAGGGTTGGCGGTCGGGCAGTGATCCTTGTTGCCTGACAAACCGCCTTCGCGAGCAAGCTCGCTCCCACATTTGGATCTTCAGCGAACACAAAATTGTGAACATCCCCAAGCCCCTGTGGGAGCGAGCTTGCTCGCGAAAGTGCCCTCACAGGCGCTAGAGATTCCGGCCCCTGATCCGCTTGCTCAAAAACTCGAAATACTCCTCACGCATCTCCACCGTCTCGTTCGCCAGATGATGCCGCGCCTCGGCCAGCAGCAAGATCTGCGGCCGGTCGAACTTCCATTTCAATACCTGCAAATTGTGCTGCCAGTCCACGGTCATGTCCGCCTGCCCCTGAATGATCAGCGGCCGTCGCGGACTTTTTTTCGCGTGTTCGACGCGAATGATCCAGCGCGACAACGCCCCCACCCATTTCGTCGGCAAGCGTCGCGGCTGCAACGGATCAGCCTGCAGAAACGGCAGGAAATCCGGATCGTTGGAGTTCTCGCTGAAGCGCCGCGCAACACCTCTGACGAAAGGCCTGAGCAGGTAATAGCTCAGTTGCGACCAGCCCCACGCTCGCGGCCGAACCAGTGGCGCCATCAAAATCACCTGACCCTGCGCCGGGCTGTTTTCCGCATGATTGAGCAAATGATCGACCACAATCGCCCCGCCGGTGCTCTGCCCGCACAGATGCCACGGCTGCGGCAGCGCGATCGACTGCGCCTCGGCAAACAGCGCTTGCAGGACGTCCTGGTATTCAGAGAAATCGCGAATGCTCGCGCGCGGCCCACTCGACAGGCCATGGCCCGGCAAATCGCAGGCGATCACCGCGAAATCCTGATCCAGCGCCCACTCGATCACATGCCGGTAAAGCCCGACGTGATCGTAATAACCGTGCAGCAGAAACAGCGTCGCCTTGACCTTCTCCGGCCACCAGCAATGGCTCACCACTTCATAGCCATCGACTTCGAAACGGCCCATGCCACGCCAGACATCGCGATGGGGAAAGTCGGTCTGGTAGAAGCGCTGATAAGCCTTTGCTTCGTCCGACAACGGCTGCCACTCAGCCAAAGGCTTGAGGCTGGCGCGGATTTGATCGGGGTCGAAAGTTGCAGGCATGCGGGAATTCCAAAGCGGTGAACAGACTTTATCGGCCTGCGATATTCATCTGTCGTGGCAGACATGGCAAGCTAGCCCGCCTCTGAGGAATCAAATCCATGCGTTCGCCCTACCGCACCGCACTGTTTGCCAGCCTGCTCGCGCTGATTTGCGCCGGGGTGCTGTGGGCCGCGTACGATTGGTTTCAAGGGCGTTATCTGCGCGCATTCAGCGAACACACGGCGGTGTTTTCCGGTGATCCGCTGCGCCTGCCGGACAATCTCGCTGGCCCCGGCAAGATTCGTCTGGTGCATTTCTGGGACCCGGCTTGCCCGTGCAATGTCGGCAACCAACAGCACCTGACCGAGATGGTCGAGCAGTTCGGCGCCAAGGGTGTCGAGTTCTTCGCGGTGCAAAAGACTGGCAGCCACGGGCAGTTGCCCGCGACCCTCAGCAGCCTGAAAATCATCACGATATTGCCCGGCTCCGAACAGGTGCCGGCCAGCCCGGCCGTGGCGATCTGGGACCGCAGCGGCAAACTGGCGTACTTCGGCCCGTACAGCGAAGGCCTGACCTGCAACTCCAGCAACAGCTTTATCGAACCGATTTTGAATGCCCTGACGGAAGATCGCCCGGTCAATGCCACGCACACCCTGGCGGTCGGGTGTTACTGCCCGTGGCCGGTGGAGGCGCAGTAAGGCATTCCGGACTTTTCAAGGACAGCGCTGCACGGGCCGGAGGGTCTGTGCTAATTGTTTGCAGCCCGACGGGCGGCAATCCCGCATGCACAAGGAGTCACCATGAAGCGCGTGTTCACCGTAATTGGCTTGCTCATCGTTGTTCTGCTTGCCGGCGTCGGCTGGTATGTCTACAGCAAACAACCGACGCGCCAGGGCCAGGTCGAACTGCGCAATCTGCAAGGTTCGGTGACCGTGCGCTATGACGAACGCGGTGTACCGCACATCCGCGCCGAGAACGAAACCGATCTCTACCGCGCCCTCGGCTACGTGCATGCCCAGGATCGGCTGTTCCAGATGGAAGCCATGCGCCGTCTTGCCCGTGGTGAACTGGCGGAAGTGCTCGGGCCGAAGCTGCTCGACACCGACAAACTGTTCCGCAGCCTGCGCATCCGCGAACGCGCGGCCAGTTATGTCGCCAGTCTCGATAAACAGTCACCGGCGTGGAAAGGCCTGCAAGCCTATCTGGATGGCATCAACCAATATCAGGACAGCCACGCCGCGCCAATCGAGTTCGACGTACTGGGCATCCCCAAGCGGCCGTTCACGGCAGAAGACAGCATCAGTGTCGCTGGCTACATGGCCTATAGCTTTGCCGCGGCGTTTCGTACCGAGCCGCTGCTGACCTACGTGCGCGATCAGCTCGGCGCCGATTACCTCAACGTGTTCGACCTCGACTGGCAGCCCAAAGGCGCGCTGGTCAACGGTCACGCCAAGCCAGCGCCGGCACTTGCCGCTGGCGACTGGAAAGACCTCAACGCCCTCGCCCGCCTCAGCGAACAAGCGCTGATCGACAATGGTTTGCCGCAGTTCGAAGGCAGCAACGCCTGGGTGATTGCCGGCAGCCGCAGCCAGAGCGGTAAACCGCTGCTGGCCGGTGACCCGCACATTCGCTTCTCGGTGCCGTCGGTGTGGTACGAGGCGCAATTGTCGGCGCCGGGCTTTGACCTGTACGGCCATCATCAGGCATTGGTGCCGTTTGCGTTTCTGGGGCACAACCTCGATTTCGGCTGGAGCCTGACCATGTTCCAGAACGACGATCTCGATCTGATTGCCGAGAAGGTCAACCCGGACAATCAGAATCAGGTCTGGTATCGCGGCCAGTGGACCGACATGGTCGTCACCGAGCAGCAAATCAATGTGAAGGGACAGTCGCCTGTGACCCTCACCCTGCGCCAATCCCCTCATGGCCCGATCGTCAACGATGCGCTCGGCACCGCCGCCGGCAAGACACCGATCGCCATGTGGTGGGCCTTTCTCGAAACGCCGAACCCGATCCTCGAAGGTTTCTACCAGCTCAACCGCGCCGACACGCTGGCCAAGGCCCGCGCCGCCGCAGCCAAGGTGCAGGCACCGGGGCTGAACCTCGTCTACGCCAACGCCAAAGGCGATATCGCCTGGTGGGCTTCGGCGTTGCTGCCCAAGCGCCCGGCCGGGGTGCGGCCGGGATTCATTCTCGACGGCAGCAGCAATCAGGCCGACAAGGACGGTTTCTACCCGTTCAGCGCCAACCCGCAGGAAGAAAACCCGGCGCGCGGCTACATTGTCTCGGCCAACTTCCAGCCCGTCTCGCCGACCGGCATGGAGATTCCCGGTTACTACAACCTCGCCGATCGCGGGCAACAACTCAATCGTCAGCTCAGCGACAAGAGCGTGAAGTGGACCAATGAGGCCAACCAGAAACTGCAACTGGGCACGGCGACCGGTTACGGCCCGCGATTGCTTGCACCGTTGCTACCGGTGCTGCGTGAGGTGGTCAGCGATCCGGCGCAACTGAAACTGGTCGAGCAACTGGCGCAGTGGCCGGGCGACTATCCGCTGGATTCGGTTAATGCGACGGTGTTCAACCAGTTCCTCTACGACCTGACCGATGCGGCGATGCGTGATGAGTTGGGCAATGATTTTTTCGAGACATTGCTGTCGACGCGAGTGATCGATGCGGCGCTGCCGCGCTTGGCGGCGAATGCCGATTCTCCGTGGTGGGATAACCGCAGCACACCGAACAAGGAGACCCGCGCCGATATCGTCCGCGCGGCGTGGCAGGCGAGCATGCAGCACTTGAAGCTGACCCTCGGCGATAACTCTGCCGAGTGGAAATGGGGCGCGGCGCATACGCTGACTCACGGCCATCCGCTGGGACAGCAGAAGCCACTGGACCGCATTTTCAACGTCGGGCCATTTGCGGCGCCAGGCAGTCACGAAGTGCCGAACAACCTCTCGGCGAGGATCGGCCCGGCGCCGTGGCCGGTGACTTACGGGCCATCGACACGACGCCTGGTGGATTTCGCTGACCCGGCGCATGGGTTGACGATCAACCCGGTCGGTCAGAGCGGTGTGCCGTTCGACAGCCACTATGACGATCAGGCTGAGGCGTATGTCGACGGGATGTATGTGCAGGCGCACTTCAATGCTGAAGAAGTGACGGCGAATACGCGCAGTACCTTGAAGTTGTTGCCGGCGCGGGCCGCGCCTTAAGAGCCCCTCACCCTAGCTCTTTCCCAGAGGGAGAGGGGACTGACCGAGGTGTCTTTTGTCATACATCGACCTGAAAGAGCGGTGTCGATTATGGGTTCACAACCGCTCGCTCAGGTCGGCGTATCTCGCCAATCTCCCCGAATCGGCCCCCTCTCCCTCTGGGAGAGGGCTGGGGTGAGGGTCAAACCATCGCCGCAAAATTCAGCCGAAACTGCTGCGGCGTAACCCCCAACCGCCGGTTGAACACCCCGCGCATATGCTGCGCATCCCGAAACCCGCACTGATACGCCACGGTCTTCAACGGCGCCGCCGTGCTTTCCAGCATCACCCGCGCCGCATCCACTCGCGCCCGCTCGACGAACTCCGCCGGGGTGACTTTGGCCTCCCGGGCGAACACTCTGGAAAAGTTACGCGCACTCATGTTCGCCGCATTGGCCAGATCGGCAATCGTCAGATCGCCCGTGAGATTGGCCAATACATACAGCTGCACCATCGCTACCGCCGATGTCGGCTCTGCATGCGGCGTCAGAAACGGGCTGAACTGCGACTGCCCACCGGAGCGCTGCGTAAACACCACCAAACGCTTGGCCACGCTCAGCGCTACGTCAGCGCCGTAATCTCGCGCCAGCAGGTACAGCGACAGATCAATCCCCGCCGTCACCCCGGCCGAGGTGTAGAGCGTGCCGTCCTCGACGTACAGGCGATCCGCTTCAACCCGCGTTGACGGACACAACTGCGCCAACGCCTCGGCATCGTTCCAGTGCGTGGTGACGGTGCGCCCTTCCAGCAACCCTGCTCGCGCCAGCATGAACGCACCATTGCAGATCGAACCGAAGCGCTGCGCCCGTGAACACGCCTCGCGCAGCCAATCATCGAACGTCGCGCCGAAATCCATGAACGGCAATTGCGGACCACCGGCAACCAGCAGCAGGTCATAGGCGTCGAGTGCTTCGCTGAAATGCCGATGGGCATTGAGGGTCAAGCCGTTGGAACAGGCCATTGGGCCGTGCTCGACGCCGATCACCTGCAGCCGATAGTGATCTTCGGGCGCCAGGAAGCGGTTGGCCTCGGCGAACACATCCATCGGGCCGCTCACATCCAGCGACTGCACACCGGAGAACACCACGATGGCGACGGTTTTGCTCATGGCTGGGAGGCTCCTTTTTGGTCTCTGAGCCGAGTTGGCACGATTTACAGGTGGATTGGCAAGGATCGCAGCCATGGATCGATTGTCCGGTTTCAGCCTCGGGAACAGACTTTCCTCATCAGCGCCACGACGGCGTTCACTGAGGAAACCTCCCATGAGCACGACCATTGCCGGCATCAAAATCCCCGACAGCGCCCTCGCCCGGGCCACCACCGAGTACATCCGCGACATCGAATCCGACCTGCTCTACCACCATTCGCGTCGGGTATTCCTGTTCGGCGCACTGAGCGGTGAGCGCCAGCAACTGGCCTACAACCCGGAGCTGTTGTACGTCGGCGCAATGTTCCATGACCTCGGTCTGGTCGAAGGTCATCGCAGTGATGACGAGCGTTTTGAAGTCGACGGCGCGAACGCGGCGGCAGCGTTTCTCAAACCGTACGGGTTGAGCGATGACGACATCGAGCAGGTCTGGCTGTCGATTGCCCTGCACACCACGCCGGGCGTACCGAAGCATCTGCGTCCGACCGTGGCGCTGGTGACCGCCGGCGTGGAGATGGATGTGCTGGGGATGGATTACGCGGCGTTCAGCACCGTGCAGCGTGAAGCGGTGGTGCATGCGCACCCGCGTGGGGAAGGCTTCAAGGAATGCATCATCTGCGCGTTTGCCGATGGCTTGCGTCATCGCCCGCAGACCACATTCGGCAATGTGAAGACGGATGTGCTGAAGGATCAGGAGCCGGGGTTCAAGCCGATGAACTTTGTCGAGGTCATCCGCAACTCACCCTGGACTTGAATATCACCAAAAAACCTGTGGGAGCGAGCTTGCTCGCGAATGCGGTGGGTCAGCCAACATTTCAGTCGACTGACACGCCCTCTTCGCGAGCAAGCTCGCTCCCACAGGGATTGGGGTTGATCACAGATTTTTGATCAACCCCATTGGCTTACGCAGCCTCCGGGCTTGGTGCGCGACGCACGTCCGGTTGCTTCCATGAATCGGCTGCGCTTTCTTCGATGGCTTGCTGAATGGCCTTCTTGCGCGCTTCTTCGGCACGGCGGCTGAAGAACCAGACCATGAAGGTCACGATCGACACAGCCAGCAGAATCAGACTGGCCACGGCGTTGATCTCAGGCTTCACGCCCAGACGCACTGCCGAGAACACTTCCATCGGCAAGGTCGTCGAACCAGGACCCGAGACGAAGCTCGCCAGTACCAGGTCATCCAGCGACAGCGCGAACGACATCATGCCGCCCGCCGCCAGCGATGGCGCGATCATCGGGATGGTGATCAGAAAGAACACCTTCCACGGCCGTGCACCGAGGTCCATCGCCGCTTCTTCGATCGACAGGTCCAGCTCACGCAGACGCGCCGACACCACCACCGCCACATACGCCGCACAGAACGTCGTGTGAGCGATCCAGATGGTGACGATGCCACGTTCCTGTGGCCAGCCGATCATCTGCGCCATGGCCACGAACAGCAGCAACAGCGACAGACCGGTGATGACTTCGGGCATCACCAACGGCGCTGTCACCAGGCCGCCAAACAGCGTGCGGCCCTTGAAGCGGGTGATGCGGGTCAGCACGAACGCCGCCAGGGTGCCCAGCGCCACCGCTGCCACCGCGGTGTAGCAGGCGATTTCCAGCGAGCGCAGCACCGAGCCCATCAGTTGCGTGTTGTCGAGCAGGCCGACGTACCACTTGATCGACCAGCCGCCCCACACCGTCACCAGTTTCGAGGCGTTGAACGAGTAGATCACCAGGATCAGCATCGGCAGGTAGATGAACAACAAACCGAGGACCAGCATCAGGCTGGAGAAACGGATGCGCTTCATTCTTTACCCTCCATTTCCTTGGCCTGACTGCGGTTGAACAGAATGATCGGCACAATCAGGATCGCCAGCATCACCACCGCCAGCGCGGACGCTACCGGCCAGTCACGGTTGTTGAAGAACTCTTGCCAGAGCACTTTACCGATCATCAGGGTTTCCGGACCGCCGAGCAGTTCCGGGATCACGAACTCACCGACCACCGGGATGAACACCAACATGCAGCCGGCAATAATGCCGTTCTTGGACAGCGGGATAGTGATTTTCCAGAAGCTGTTGAAGGTGCTCGAACCGAGGTCGGAGGCCGCTTCCAGCAGACTGTGATCGTGCTTCACCAGGTTGGCATACAGCGGCAGGATCATGAACGGCAGGTACGAGTAAACGACACCGATGTACACCGCCAGGTTGGTGTTGAGGATCTGCAAAGGCTCGTCGATGAAACCCATGCTCATCAGGAAACCGTTGAGCAGGCCGTTGTTGCTGAGAATGCCCATCCACGCGTAAACGCGGATCAGGATCGCGGTCCAGGTCGGCATCATGATCAGCAGCACCAGCACCGTTTGCATCTCTTTACGGGCGGTGGCGATGGCGTAGGCCATCGGGTAACCGATGACCAGACAGAGAATGGTGCTGATCAGCGCCATCTTCAGCGAGCCAAGGTAAGCGGCGATGTACAACTCGTCGCCCGCCAGCATCGCGTAGTTGCCCAGGTTCAGCAGCAGTTGCAGCTTCTGTTCGGCGTACGTGTAGATCTCGGTGTACGGCGGAATGGCCACGTCGGCTTCGGCGAAGCTGATCTTCAGAACGATGAAGAACGGCAGCATGAAGAACAGAAACAGCCAGATGAACGGGACCCCGATGACCAACTGCCGGCCATTGGGGATTATTCGGTTGATGCGGCGTTTGAATTTGCGCATGTTCATGAGCGCAGTACCACGCCGCTGTCGTCTTCCCACCACACGTAGACCTGATCACCCCAGGTCGGACGCGCGCCGCGACGTTCGGCGTTGGCCACAAACGACTGCACCAGTTTGCCGCTCGGCAATTCAACGTAGAACACCGAGTGCCCGCCGAGGTAGGCGATGTCGTGCACCTTGCCGCTCGACCAGTTGTATTCACAGGTCGGTTGATCGGCGGTGACCAGCAGCTTCTCCGGACGGATCGCGTAAGTCACCGATTTGTCCTGCACCGAAGTACTGATGCCGTGGCCGACGTAGATCTGCCGGTCGAGGTCTTTACAGGTGATGGTCGCATGGCCTTCGGCGTCGTCGATCACTTCGCCTTCGAAGATATTGACGTTGCCGATGAATTCGCAGACCAGACGGCTGGTCGGGGTTTCGTAGATGTCGATCGGGCTGCCGATCTGGGCGATCCAGCCCAGGTGCATGATCGCGATGCGCTCGGCCATGGTCATGGCCTCTTCCTGGTCGTGGGTCACCATTACGCAGGTCACGCCGACGCGTTCGATGATCTCGACCAGTTCCAGCTGCATCTGCGAACGTAGTTTCTTGTCCAGTGCGCCCATCGGCTCATCAAGCAACAGCAGCTTCGGCCGCTTGGCCAGCGAGCGGGCCAGTGCCACACGCTGACGCTGACCGCCGGACAGTTGATGCGGCTTGCGCTTGGCGTATTGGCTCATCTGCACCAGCTTGAGCATCTCGGCCACGCGGGCATCGACTTCAGCGGCCGGAATCTTGTCCTGCTTGAGGCCGAAGGCGATGTTCTGCGCCACGGTCATGTGCGGGAACAAGGCGTACGACTGGAACATCATGTTGATCGGACGTTCGTACGGCGGCATGTCGGTGATGTCGACGCCGTCGAGAAAAATGCGCCCCTCCGTGGGCCGTTCGAACCCTGCCAGCATCCGCAGCAGAGTGGATTTGCCCGATCCCGAACCGCCGAGCAGGGCGAAGATTTCGCCTTTCTTGATTTCCAGGGACACATCGTCCACGGCAATCGTCTCGTCGAACTTCTTCGTGACCCGGTCGATTTTGACCAACACCTGTTTCGGTGTCTGGTCGCCCTCGAGGGCTTTCTTATAGGCGCCGGAGGCAACTGCCATTTACGAAACTCCCAGAAAAAAACAATGCAGTTCGCCCCGCAAGGCGAACCCAGGATAGTGTGTGCCTTACATCCCCGACTTGACCTTGGTCCAGCTGCGGGTCATCAGGCGCTGAATGTTCGGTGGCAACTCGGTCGATACGTAGGCCTTGTCGATAACGGCCTGCGGCGGATACACCGACGCATCGGTGCGGATGGATTGTTCCATCAACTTGTCCGAACCCGGATTGGGATTGGCATAACCGACGTAGTCACTGACCTGAGCGATCACCTCAGGTTTCAGCAGATAGTTGATGAAGGCATGGGCCTGCTTCACGTTCGACGAATCCTTGGGGATTGCCAGCATGTCGAACCACAAGGCGCCACCCTCTTTCGGCACCGTGTAGGCGATGTTCACGCCCTTCTTGGCTTCGGCTGCGCGGTTCTTCGCCTGGAAGATATCGCCAGAGAAACCGATGGCTACGCAGATGTCGCCGTTGGCCAGATCACCGATGTATTTCGAGGAGTGGAAGTAGGTCACGTAAGGACGCACCGCGAGCAATTTGTCGGTGGCTTTTTCGTAGTCCTTGGGGTTGGTGCTGTTGGCATTCAGGCCCAGATAGTTGAGCACGGTCGGCATCATTTCATCCGCCGAATCGAGGAACGCCACGCCGCAGCTTTGCAGCTTCTTGATGTTCTCAGGTTCGAACAAAACGCCCCAGGAATCGATCTTGTCGACACCCAAAACGGCCTTCACTTTATCGACGTTGTAACCGATGCCGTTGGTGCCCCACAGGTACGGCACGGCGTACAGGTTGCCCGGATCGTTTTGCTCCAGACGCTTGAGCAGCGCAGGGTCGAGATTGGAATAATTCGGCAGTTGCGCCTTGTCGAGCTTCTGGAACGCGCCCGCCTTGATCTGCTTGCCGAGGAAGTGGTTCGACGGCACGACCACGTCGTAACCGGTGCGCCCGGCCAGCAGCTTGCCTTCCAGGGTTTCGTTGGAGTCGAACACGTCGTAGACCGGTTTGATCCCGGTCTCTTTCTGGAAGTCGGCCAGCGTGGTCTCGCCGATGTAATCGGACCAGTTATAAATATGCACCGTACCGGCGGCCTGGGCTCCGACAGCAACTGTCAGGCCGGCAGTGGCCAGCAGGGCTTTGCGCAAAGAAGAAAAAATAGGCAAGTGGAGGTCCTCTAAATTAGTTGGGCCCAAGTTGCCCCGCGCTGCATGACAGCGATGGCTGCCCGGCAACAAAACCGGCGCGCAACTTACCCTCGAAAAACCGTTCCTGCAAAACTTCCTGTCATTTAATTGATCCGCTGGCCGCCCGCGCAGGGCATGACGGCCAACGGTTGTTGCCTCAAACCGGCTTATTTACCCGATTTGATCTTGGTCCAGCTGCGGGTCAGGATGCGCTGAGTCGCGGCCGGCAAGTCGGCAATCGCGTACAGCTTGGCCAGCACGTCAGCCGGTGGGTAAACGCCCGGGTCGCTGGTGATGTCTTTATCAACCAGTGGGGTTGCAGCGGCGTTACCGTTCGGGAAGCGTACGGCGTTGGTGATTTCCGCCATGATTTCCGGCTTCTGCAGGAAGGTCATGAACTTGTAGGCGCCTTCGACGTTTTCGGCATCTTTAGGGATGGCGACCATGTCGTAGAAGCTGCCGGCACCTTCTTTCGGAATGTTGTAGCTGACTTTCACCTTGTCACCGGCTTCAGCAGCGCGCGACTTGGCCTGGTAGATGTCACCCGAGTAACCCACAGCCACACAGATGTTGCCGTTGGCCAGGTCGGAGATGTACTTGGACGAGTGGAAGTAGGCGATCGAAGGACGCACCTTCATGATCAGCGCTTCAGCCTTGTCGATGTCTTCTTTCTTCTGGCTGTCGGTTGGCAGGCCCAGGTAGTGCAGCGCCACCGGAATCATCTCGGTTGGCGAGTCGAGCAGGCTGATGCCGCAGGATTTCAACTTGGCCGCGTTTTCCGGCTTGAAGATCAGATCCCACGAATCGACCGGCGCGTCGGCGCCCAGTGCAGCCTTGACCTTCTCGGCGTTGAAGCCAATACCGATCGAGCCCCACATGTACGGGAAGGCATGCTCGTTGCCCGGGTCGCTGACCGACACGGCTTTGAGCAAGTCAGTGTTGAGGTTCTTCCAGTTAGGCAGCTTGGACTTGTCCAGCTTCTGGTAGACACCGGCCTTGATCTGCTTGGCGAGGAAGTTGTTCGACGGTACGACGATGTCGTAGCCGGACTTGCCAGCCAGCAGTTTGGCTTCAAGGGTTTCGTTGCTGTCGAAGACGTCGTAGACGACTTTGATACCCGACTCGTCTTCAAACTTCTTGATGGTGTCCGGGGCGATGTAGTCGGACCAGTTGTAGACGTGCAACACCTTGTCGTCCGCCTGAGCCGCAGCCGCCATGATTCCCATCAGGGACATGGCGAGCAGAGTCTTGCCAGCGAGCTTTTTGCCTAATGCCTTCATGCGTTAATGCTCCAAATTTTTCTTTTTTGAACCACTTTGTTCAGCGGCCGAACCCGGACAACTGGAACCGCGGCTAGTCTGGCAAGATCCGAGGCGGTCTTTCAAGAAAAGACCAGCCTTTCTGACAGCTTTGAGCGCGAGCGCCACGGCTCCCCCGCTCAAAGCCTAGCACTTAGCCCTGCAACGCACTGAGGGTCAGGTCCAGACACTTGCGTGCCTTTGTAACCAGCTCATCGATCTCGGCTTTGCTGATCACCAGCGGCGGCGCGATGATCATGGTGTCGCCCACAGCGCGCATGATCAGGCCGTTGTCGAAGCAGAACTGGCGGCAGATCATGCCGACGCCCCTGCCTTCGTAACGCTTGCGCGTGGCCTTGTCCTGCACCAGCTCGATCGCGCCCAACAGACCAACCCCGCGAACTTCACCCACCAACGGGTGATCGTTCAGTTCCCGCAGACGTTTCTGCAAATACGGTGCCGTTTCGTTGTGCGCGTTCTCGATAATTTTTTCATCGCGCAGGATGCGGATGTTTTCCAGGCCCACCGCTGCCGCCACCGGGTGACCGGAGTAAGTGAAGCCGTGGTTGAAATCGCCACCTTCATTGAGCACCGCAACCACGCTATCGCGCACGATCAGGCCACCCATCGGGATGTAGCCTGAGGTCAGGCCTTTGGCGATGGTCATCATGTCGGGTTTGAGATCGTAGAAATCGCTACCGAACCACTCACCGGTGCGGCCGAAACCGCAGATCACTTCGTCCGCCACGAACAGGATGTCGTACTTGGCGAGGATTTCCTTGATGCGCGGCCAGTAGCTGTCGGGCGGAATGATCACACCGCCGGCACCCTGGATCGGCTCGGCAATAAAAGCACCGACGTTGTCGACGCCGACTTCGAGAATCTTCTCTTCCAGCTGATTGGCTGCCCAGATGCCGAACTCTTCCGGGGACATGTCGCCGCCTTCGGCAAACCAGTACGGCTGCGCGATGTGGACGATGCCCGGGATCGGCAAGTCGCCTTGTTCGTGCATATAAGTCATGCCACCAAGGCTCGCGCCGGCCACGGTCGAACCGTGATAACCGTTCTTGCGGCTGATGATGACTTTCTTGTTCGGCTGGCCCTTGATCGCCCAATAGTGGCGAACCATGCGCAGCATGGTGTCGTTGCCTTCGGAACCGGAACCGGTGAAGAACACATGGTTCATGCCTTCCGGTGCCACGTCGGCGATTGCCTTGGCCAGTTCCAGTGCCGGCGGGTGCGCGGTCTGGAAAAACAGGTTGTAGTACGGCAGCTCACGCATCTGTTTGGCAGCCGCATCGGCCAGCTCATCGCGACCGTAACCGATGGCCACGCACCACAGCCCGGCCATGCCGTCGAGAATCTTGTTGCCTTCGCTGTCCCACAGGTAAACGCCCTTGGCGTTGGTGATGATCCGCGGGCCTTTCTCTTTCAGCTGCTTGAAGTCGCTGAACGGGGCCAGGTGGTGATCATTGCTGAGTGCTTGCCACTCGCGGGTTTGCGGGTTGTTGCTGGTCATGCCAATTCTCCTTGTTATCGGTGAAGGCGCGGCTTTTTCAGGGCCGCGCCTGGCGTATCAGACGGCGAAGAGCAGGTACTCACGCTCCCAGGAACTGATCACGCGCTTGAAGTTTTCATGCTCGGCCCGTTTTACCGCGACGTAGCCAGTGATGAAGGTTTTGCCCAGGTACTTCTCGATGGTCGCGCTGTTTTCCATGCGCTCCAGCGCATCTTCGATGGTCAACGGCAGGCGCAGGTTGCGGCGCTCGTAACCACGACCCACCACTGGCGCGCTCGGGTTGAGACCTTCGACCATGCCGATGTAACCGCAGAGCAGGCTCGCGGCAATCGCCAGGTACGGGTTGGCGTCGGCGCCCGGCAAGCGGTTTTCCACGCGGCGGTTCTGCGGGCCGGCATCCGGTACGCGCAGGCCGACGGTGCGGTTCTCTTCGCCCCACTCGACGTTGACCGGTGCCGAGGTGTCCGGCAGGAAGCGGCGGAACGAATTGACGTTCGGCGCGAACAGCGGCAACAACTCAGGAATCAGTTTCTGCAAACCACCGATGTGGTGCAGGAACAACTGGCTCATGGTCCCGTCTTCGTTGGAGAAGACGTTCTTGCCGGTCTCGATGTCGATGATGCTCTGGTGCAAGTGCATCGCACTGCCTGGCTCACCGGTCATCGGCTTGGCCATGAAAGTCGCGGCCACGTCGTGCTTGAGCGCGGCTTCGCGCATGGTGCGTTTGAACACCAGAATCTGGTCGGCCAGCGACAGTGCGTCGCCGTGACGGAAGTTGATTTCCATCTGCGCCGTACCGTCCTCGTGGATCAGCGTGTCGAGGTCCAGCTCCTGCAGTTCGCACCAGTCGTAGACGTCTTCGAACAGCGGATCGAATTCGTTCGCCGCTTCAATGGAGAACGACTGACGACCGATTTCCGGACGGCCCGAGCGGCCAATCGGCGGCTGCAACGGATAGTCAGGGTCGTCGCTGCGCTTGGTCAGGTAGAACTCCATTTCAGGCGCCACGATCGGCTGCCAGCCCTTGTCGGCATAGAGTTTCAGAACTTTTTTGAGGACGTTGCGTGGCGACAGTTCGATCGGGTTGCCTTGCTTGTCGTAGGTGTCGTGGATCACCTGCGCAGTCGGCTCGATAGCCCATGGCACCATGTACACGGCGTTCTGGTCGGGGCGGCAGATCATGTCGATGTCGGCCGGGTCGAGCAGTTCGTAATAGATGTCGTCTTCGACGTAGTCGCCGGTCACGGTCTGCAGCAGCACGCTCTCGGGCAGGCGCATGCCTTTTTCGGCGATGAACTTGTTGGTCGGCGAAATCTTGCCCCGGGTGATCCCGGTCAAGTCGGCGATCATGCATTCGACTTCTGTGATCTTGTGGTCTTTCAACCAATCGGTGAGCTGGTCGAGGTTGTTACTCATAAATGCCTCTGGGCTGAGTCTCCTGACGTGTGTCAGGCAAAGTTTGACGCCGGGGCGTCGCGTTAAAGGGGGCTTGCTTGTGCGCAGTGCGGGCTTACGCCGGGCACCGCGCATAGACAATGAAAGAGGAGCTTACCTGCCCTTTACGCTGGCGTTGCATTTCCTGTGCACACTCAAGGCGTGCAGAATCATGAGCACGGCTGAGGAAGCCGCACAGGCTTTGGAAATGAAAGCGATCTATAGTGGAAGGAGACGCCATAAACAGGATGCTTTCCCGTACGTCCAGAATATCGGACGCTGGCGCTTGAACGGCCATGGACGGGAACATCGTCGGCAAGCGGCAAGCCTTGCTGGCTGCGCTACGGACGGATTTGTCGCCACTGATGTGATGAGCATGCAGACCGGACTGTTGCGAGCAGTCGGTGATGCCGATTAACGGCAGGCGAGACATGAAGCACCCCGGTATTATTGCTGTTATGGGTTTGATCGGAGCTTAGCCTTGTTCATTTTTTTACACAACACCCCCGTAAAAAATACAACACGGCCTGCTCAAGCCTGCGGGTGCACAGTCTCCCAAGGACAAAAAAACACCCGAAAATGCCCCATAAATGCCCTCACAGCGCTTTTTTAGGGCAAAAAAGGCCTCGCTTGACTTCGGCAGGCCGTTCGGGTTGACTGAAACCAGAAAAGATCAATGATTGATATTTTTAACAACAAAGGTGTTGCATCATGTCGGTACCCCCGCGTGCCGTTCAGCTTAACGAAGCGAACGCGTTCCTTAAGGAACATCCTGAGGTTCTGTACGTTGACCTTCTGATTGCGGATATGAATGGTGTGGTGCGCGGCAAGCGCATTGAACGCACCAGCCTCCACAAGGTTTACGAGAAAGGCATCAACCTGCCGGCCTCTCTATTTGCTCTGGATATCAACGGTTCAACGGTGGAAAGCACCGGCCTGGGCCTGGACATCGGCGACGCCGATCGTATCTGCTATCCGATCCCCGATACCCTGTGCAACGAGCCATGGCAGAAGCGCCCGACCGCGCAACTGTTGATGACCATGCACGAACTCGAAGGCGATCCTTTCTTCGCCGATCCGCGCGAAGTGCTCCGTCAAGTTGTTGCAAAGTTTGACGAGCTCGGCCTGACCATCTGCGCCGCCTTCGAACTCGAGTTCTACCTGATCGACCAGGAAAACGTGAACGGCCGTCCACAGCCGCCACGCTCGCCGATCTCCGGCAAACGTCCGCACTCGACTCAGGTTTACCTGATCGACGACCTCGACGAATACGTCGACTGCCTCCAGGACATTCTGGAAGGTGCCAAAGAGCAAGGCATCCCAGCCGACGCCATCGTCAAGGAAAGTGCCCCGGCGCAGTTCGAAGTGAACCTGCACCACGTCGCCGACCCGATCAAGGCCTGCGACTACGCGGTACTGCTCAAGCGCCTGATCAAGAACATCGCCTACGACCATGAAATGGACACCACCTTCATGGCCAAGCCGTACCCGGGCCAGGCAGGTAATGGTCTGCACGTACACATTTCGATTCTGGATAAAGAAGGCAAAAACATTTTTGCCAGCGAGGATCCCGAGCAGAACGCCGCGCTGCGTCACGCGATCGGCGGTGTGCTCGAGACCCTGCCCGCGCAGATGGCTTTCCTCTGCCCGAACGTCAACTCGTACCGTCGTTTCGGCGCACAGTTCTACGTGCCGAACTCACCGTGCTGGGGCCTGGACAACCGCACCGTGGCGATTCGCGTACCGACCGGCTCGTCCGATGCCGTGCGTATCGAACACCGCGTGGCCGGTGCTGACGCCAACCCGTATCTGTTGATGGCTTCGGTACTGGCCGGCGTGCATCACGGTCTGACCAACAAGATCGAGCCGGGCGCGCCAGTCGAAGGCAACAGCTACGAGCAGAACGAGCAAAGCCTGCCGAACAACTTGCGCGATGCCCTGCGCGAGCTGGACGACAGCGAGGTGATGGCCAAGTACATCGATCCGAAGTACATCGATATCTTCGTCGCCTGCAAGGAAAGCGAGCTGGAGGAGTTTGAACACTCCATCTCCGACCTTGAGTACAACTGGTATCTGCATACCGTTTAAGCGGATTGCAGCTTCAGGAAAAACGCCGTTGGCTGATTCAGCCAACGGCGTTTTTTTATGGCCGCCTGCGGCGGTTCGCTGGCCGACAAGACAACACACAAGCCGGCTCGTACAATGCCCGCTGCCCCGCAGGAGACTTCCATGACGCGACCCGCCCCCGTCCGCAAACCCCGTGCCCGCAGCCAGGCGCGCATCGATTCGATACTCGACGCCGCGCGTACGCTGCTGGCCGCCGAGGGTGTGGCGAGTCTGTCGATCTACAGCGTTGCCGAGCGCGCGCAGATTCCGCCCTCCTCCGTGTACCACTTCTTTGCCAGCGTCCCGGCGCTGCTTGAGGCGCTGACGGCAGACGTACACGCGGCGTTCCGTGCCTGCCTGCAAGCACCGATCGATCATGAAGCCTTGCATGACTGGCGTGATCTGTCGCGACTGGTCGAACAACGGATGCTGGAGATCTACGACGAAGACGCCGCCGCACGGCAGTTGATCCTCGCGCAACATGGTTTGACCGAAGTGACCCAGGCTGACCGCCAGCACGATATTGAGTTGGGCGATCTGATGCACAAGCTCTTCGATCATCACTTCGAGTTGCCGAGGCTGCCGGAGGATGTCGATGTGTTTGCCCTGGCGATGGAGTTGGGTGACCGGGTTTATGCGCGCTCGGTGCAGCAGCACGGGCAGATCACTCCGCGCATGGCCGAGGAAGGAATGCGCGTGTTTGATGCTTATATCGGCCTGTATCTGCCGCCGTATCTGCCTAAACGCTAAAAGATCGCAGCCTTCGGCAGCTCCTACATTGGAACGCAATCCCCTGTAGGAGCTGCCGAAGGCTGCGATCTTTTGCTCTTCAAGACACAAAAACCCCGAAGGGCTCACGCCCTCCGGGGTTGTTTTTTACTCACTGGCTTACAACTTGGCGATCGACACCTCGGTGGATTTCACAAACGCGATCACTTCGCTGCCGACCACCAGTTCCAGCTCTTTGACCGAGCGGGTGGTGATCACCGAAGTGACGATGCCCGAAGCGGTCTGCACGTCGATTTCCGACAGCACGTCGCCGAGGACGATTTCCTTGATCGAGCCTTTGAACTGGTTACGGACGTTGATGGCTTTGATAGTCATGGCAATGATTCCTGTCGTTTGCTTGAGTTATTGAGCCCAACGCAGTTGCGTAGGCAGTGGTGAAACAGGTTCCGGCGCCGGCGGTTCGCCGGGCAGGGAGAGAACACGGTTAAGCACTTCGGTTTCCAGCGCTGCCAGTCGGTGCGAACCACGCACCCGCGGCCGCGGCAGCTCCACATGCAGGTCGAGGCCGACTTCGCCGTCCTCGATCAGAATCACCCGGTCGGCAATCGCCACCGCTTCGCTGACGTCGTGGGTCACCAGCAGCACGGTGAAGCCGTGTTGCTGCCAGAGACGTTCGATCAGTTGCTGCATTTCAATACGGGTCAGCGCATCCAGTGCACCGAGCGGTTCATCGAGCAACAGCAGCCGCGGTTGATGGATCAGCGCCCGCGCCAGCGCGACACGCTGCTTCTGTCCGCCAGACAACGCCGCCGGCCACTCATTGGCCCGATAGGCCAGACCCACCGCGTCCAGCGCTTCAAGCGCCTTCGGACGCCAGTTGCCTTTAAGGCCGAGGCCGACGTTGTCGATGATCTTTTTCCATGGCAGCAAACGCGCTTCCTGGAACATCAATCGGGTGTCTTCCCGCGCATCACTGAGCGGCGCAGAACCGGCCAGCAAGTCGCCGCCAGTCGGTTGATCGAGGCCGGCGAGCAAGCGCAGCAAGGTACTTTTGCCGCAGCCACTGCGCCCGACTACGGCGACGAACTGCCCCGCCGGAATGTGCAGATCAATGTCACGCAGCACCTGCCGCGCGCCAAAGGTTTTCTGCAGATTGCGCACCGCCAGCGGAATCCCGCGCAGCAGGCGTGGAGGTTGTTGAGCGGTCATGCCGCACCTCCTTTGGCAACCTGATAAGCCGGGTGCCAGCGCAACCACACACGCTCAAGTCCACGGGCGGCGAGGTCGGCGAGTTTGCCGAGCACGGCGTAAAGCAGGATCGCCAGCACCACCACGTCGGTCTGCAAAAACTCGCGGGCGTTCATCGCCAGATAACCGATGCCGGAGCTGGCGGAAATGGTTTCGGCGACGATCAGCGTCAGCCACATAAAGCCCAGGGCGAAACGCACACCGACCAGAATCGAAGGCAGCGCACCCGGCAGAATCACCTGCCAGAACAGACTGAAACCGCTCAAGCCATAACTGCGCGCCATCTCCACCAGCGCAGGGTCGACGTTGCGGATGCCGTGATAAGTGTTGAGGTAGATCGGGAACAACGTGCCCAGCGCCACCAGAAAAATCTTCGCTGACTCGTCGATGCCGAACCACAGGATCACCAGCGGAATCAGCGCCAGATGCGGCACGTTGCGGATCATCTGCACCGAGCTGTCGAGCAGGCGTTCGCCCCATTTCGACAGGCCGGTGATAAAGCCCAGGACCAGACCGATGCTGCCGCCGATGGTGAAACCGAGGGCCGCACGCCAGCCGCTGATCGCCAGATGCGTCCAGATTTCACCGCTGCGCACCAGGCTTACGCCGGCTTCGATCACCGCCACCGGTGCCGGCAGAATCCGTGTCGACAACCAACCCGCCGACACCGACAACTGCCACACCGCCAGCAACAACACCGGCAACGCCCAGGGCGCGAGGCTGTGGATGATTTTCTTCATGGCGCGCCTCAGCTCTGCGACGCGGCTTTGGGAAGAATGTCGTTGGCGACCATCTCGCCGAACGGGCTGACATAACCGGCGCTTTTCGGCAGTTCCGGACGCTCGATGTCGAGGTGCGGGAACAGCAGTTCAGCGACGCGATACGATTCTTCGAGGTGTGGATAACCGGAGAAGATGAAGGTGTCGATGCCCAGATCCGCGTATTCCTTCACACGCGCGGCCACAGTCGGGCCATCGCCGACCAGCGCCGTACCGGCACCGCCGCGCACCAGACCGACGCCGGCCCAGAGGTTCGGGCTGACTTCGAGGTTGTCGCGGCTGCCACCGTGCAGTGCGGCCATGCGTTGCTGGCCAACCGAATCGAAACGCGCCAGCGACGCTTGAGCGCGAGCGATGGTGTCGTCGTCCAGGTGCGAGATCAGCCGATCCGCCGCTTGCCAGGCTTCCGCATTGGTTTCACGGACGATCACGTGCAGACGAATGCCGAAGCGCACGGTGCGGCCAAGCTTGGCGGCTTTGGCGCGCACTTGTGCAATCTTCTCGGCGACTGCTGCTGGCGGCTCGCCCCAGGTCAGGACCATCTCAACTTGTTCAGCGGCCAAGTCCTGCGCTGCTTCCGACGAGCCACCGAAGTACAGCGGCGGACGCGGTTGCTGGATCGGCGGATAGAGCAATTTCGCGCCCTTCACGCTGATGTGCTGACCGTCGTAATCAACGGTTTCGCCTTCCAGCACACGGCGCCAGATGCGGGTGAATTCCACCGAGGCTTGATAGCGTTCTTCGTGGCTGAGGAACAGACCGTCGCCGGCCAATTCTTCCGGATCGCCGCCGGTCACGAGGTTGAACAGCGCACGGCCACCGGACAGACGATCCAGCGTGGCGGCCTGCCGCGCCGCGACCGTCGGGGAAATGATCCCGGGGCGCAGGGCGACAAGAAACTTCAGACGCTGGGTCACCGGGATCAGCGAAGCCGCCACCAGCCACGAGTCTTCGCAGGAGCGGCCGGTGGGGATCAGCACACCGCCGAAGCCCAGACGATCCGCCGCTTGCGCGACCTGTTGCAAATAACCGTGGTCGACGGCGCGAGCGCCTTCGGCGGTGCCAAGGTAATGGCCGTCGCCGTGGGTAGGCAGGAACCAGAAGATATTGAGGCTCATGGAGTGGTCTCCTTGGGGATTCGAATTACTGCGCTTTAGCCACAGCGGCCGGTGGTGTCCAGATCACATCCTTGATGCTCAGCGGCTTGGGAATCAGCTTGAGCTGGAAGAACGTGTCAGCGATTTTCTGCTGCGCGGCGACCACTTCCGGGGTCAGGAACAGCGCGCCGTAGCCCTGGCGCTTCACCGAGGTCAGGGTGATGTCCGCCGGCAGGCCGAGCAGTGGCGCGACTTGTTGGGTCACGTCTTCGGGGTTGGCCTTCGACCATTCGCCGACCGCGCGCACTTCCTCAACGAGGGTTTTGATCACCTGAGGATTTTTCTCGGCGTAAGGCTTGGTCGCGAGGTAGAACTGGTGGTTGTCGACGATGCCTTTGCCGTCGCGCAGGGTGTGCGCTTGCAGTTGTTTCTCGGCCGCAGCCTGGTACGGATCCCAGATGACCCAGGCGTCGACGCTGCCACGTTCGAACGCGGCGCGCGCATCGGCCGGCGGCAGGAATACGGTTTGAATGTCGCTGTATTTGAGGCCGGCGTCTTCCAGCGCACGCACCAGCAGGTAGTGGACGTTGGAGCCTTTGTTCAGGGCGACTTTCTTGCCTTTGAGATCGGCCACCGATTTGATCGGCGAGTCTTTCGGCACAAGGATCGCTTCGCTGTTCGGCGCGGGTGGTTCATAAGCGACGTAAAGCAGATCGGCGCCGGCCGCCTGAGCGAACACCGGTGGAGTTTCGCCAGTGACGCCGAAGTCGATCGAGCCGACGTTCAGGCCTTCCAACAGCTGCGGGCCGCCAGGGAATTCAGTCCATTGCACGTCGACGCCTTGGGCGGCCAGACGTTTTTCCAAAGTGCCTTTGGCTTTGAGCAGCACCAGCGTGCCGTACTTCTGATAACCGATCCGCAATGTCTCGGCTTGAGCTTGAGTGATGGCGCCGAAGGTGACAGCCGCAGCAAACAGAGCGACCAGACCACGACGCAAAAATACAGTGCGCATAGCGCTCTCCTTTTTTGCTGTTGGGTTTTGGCTGCACCTGCTTGGCCGTTGGCGGCTGAGTAAGGTGAAGTACATCAAATGCGGGTGTGGCTTAAATGCTCCAGCGAGCACTCAACAAACGTTCGTTCAACAGGCCCGGTTCCAGCGGTTTCGGCCGACGGGCCATGGCGCCGACAAACTGATCCAGCGCTTCATGCAGACGCTGCTCCAGCGCTGGAGCCAGTTGCGCCGCAGCACTGCCTTCGCCGTAAGCGATCTGGCTGTCCTCGGCGAAAATCCCCTGAAGCATTTCCTGGGCTTTCAGCGCCGACAACACAGGCTTGAGGGCGTAATCGACCACCAGCATGTGGGCGATGCTGCCGCCAGTGGCCATCGGCAAGACAATCTTGTGGTTCAGGGCGCGCTCGGGCAGCAGATCCAGCAGCGTTTTCAACGCGCCGGAGAACGACGCTTTGTAAACCGGTGTGGCGATCAGCAGACCGTCGGCGTTTTCAATCTGTTGCAGCAGGTCGAGCACCTTCGGGCTGTCGAAGCGGGCATGGAGTAAATCCTCGGCCGGGAAGTCCCGCACCTGATAACTCACCACTTCCACCCCTTGCTGCTGCAACCAACGTTGCGAGCGCTCCAGCAGCACCCCGGAACGGGAGCGCAGGCTGGGGCTGCCACCGAGTGAGACGACCAGCATTAAGACCATTCCTTAAGCGTTACAGGCGATTCGCGGGTTGCGATCTCGCTTCGATGGAGTGACCTTACCAGCTGATTTATATATCCATAAATCATATTTATTCATTTGGTTATGCATTTTGGAGATATACATTTCAGCAAACTGCGGGCGAAAAAAAAGGCCGTCGAAACGACCTGAAATCCCCTGCTTAGTAGCTACCACTGATCGTTCCCACGCTCTGCGTGGGAATGAATCCATGGACGCTCCGCGTCCACTGTGACGCGGAGCGTCACGGGCGGCATTCCCACGCGGAGCGTGGGAACGATCTGCCCGGTGAGATCACTTATTCGGCTGTGGCGTCAGGCGCAGGTACGGTTTCACCGCGCGATAGCCCTTCGGAAAGCGCTTTTTGATTTCGTCTTCATCCTTGAGCGAAGGCACGATCACCACCTCCTCACCGTCCTGCCAGTTGGCCGGGGTGGCCACCTTGTAGTTGTCGGTGAGCTGCAGCGAATCGATCACCCGCAGAATCTCGTGGAAGTTGCGCCCGGTGCTCGCCGGATACGTGATGGTCAATCGAATCTTCTTGTTCGGATCGATCACGAACAGCGAACGCACGGTCAGCGTGTCGTTGGCGTTCGGGTGGATCAGATCATAGAGATCGGAGACCTTGCGATCGGCATCGGCGAGGATCGGAAAGTTGACGACAGTGTTCTGGGTTTCGTTGATGTCTTCGATCCACTTGTGGTGCGAATCCACCGGGTCGACCGACAGCGCGATGGCTTTGACGCCGCGTTTGCTGAACTCATCCTTGAGCTTGGCGGTGAAGCCCAGCTCAGTGGTGCACACCGGGGTGAAGTCCGCCGGGTGGGAGAACAGCACGCCCCAGCTATCGCCCAGCCATTCGTGGAAACGAATCTTGCCGGCGCTGGAATCCTGTTCGAAATCGGGGGCGATGTCGCCGAGTCTGAGGCTCATGGTGCTGCTCCTGATGAGTTGTTCGAGACCTCAACTGTAGCCCGGGATTTGCCATCATGAAAAAGAATAAATAATGAGATATCTAGATCATAAGTGAATATTAAACATCTGTTCACTGGACGCTGGCAGGCATCCCGACGAACATCAGCCGCAAGGTTCGAGAAGGCCTTGAGTTGCTGAAAAGAGGGAAATTCGGGGAGGGCTTACGGGGGTGGGCCTGACTCGAAAACGCAAAGCCCCGTCCGGCGCGATGCCGGACGGGGCTTTTTTTACATCAACGAATCGAGACGCGCTATTACAGCAGCGGGATCGAGTAGCTGAGGATCAGGCGGTTTTCGTCCTGGTCGCGAACGCCAGCGATGTTGGTACGCCAGGTAGCGTTTTTCCACATGAAGCCAACGTTTTTCAGCGGGCCTTCCGGTACGACGTAACCGACAGTCAGGTCACGTTCCCACTCGGAGTCGCCATTACCGTTTTCAAGACCGCGGGAAGTAACGGTGTCGATGTTGTCGCCACGCAGGTAAACCATACCAGCGGTCAGGCCTGGTACGCCGACTTTGGCGAAGTCATACGAGTAGCGAGCTTGCCAGGTACGTTCGCCGGCACGGCCGAACTTCTGAATCTGCATGTCGGTGATGGTGTAGTTCGACGAGCCGTCACCCTGGTTCAGCCAAGGGAAGTCGCTGCTGCCGTTGGAAACCTGGTAGCCACCACCGAAGGTGTGACCTGCAACGGTGTACAGGAACAGGCCGCTGTACAGGTTGTTGTCGACTTTACCGCGACCGCTGGCAACACCGGAATAGTTACCGCTGCTGAAGTAAGCAGGGGTGTTGCCGTTGGCGCCGTCGTCGGAGCTGTTGAAGTAACGGAAGTCAGACTTCAGCACGCCCGGGCCGATTGCCCAGTTGTGAACCAGACCCAGGAAGTGTTGCTTGTAGAAATCTTCCAGGTTGCCGTAGTAGTACTGGGCAGTCAGGTCTTTGGTGATTTTGTAGTCACCACCGGCGTAGATGAACTTGTTGCTGTTAACGGTACGCGGTGCCGCGCCGTTGATAGACAGCTGTTCATTGTTGCTGGAGTTACGGCCTTTGGCGTGCTCGATCTGACCACCGACCAGGGTCAGGTCCTTGATCTCGCCGGAAGTGATCTGGCCACCCTGCCAGGTCTGTGGCAGCAGACGACCGTCGTTGGTCACGATAACCGGGTTCTTCGGCTGCAGAGTACCCAGCTTCAGCTCAGTCTGGGAGATCTTGGCTTTGGCAGTCAGGCCCAGGCTTGAGAAGTTATCGACCGCTTGGCCATTGGATTCGCTTGGGAAAACAGTGCCGCCGTAAGCAGGACCAGGTTTGCCAGCAGCGGTAACGTTACCGTTGGTGCCGCCGCCCGAATCCAGACGTACGCCCAGCAGGCCGATGGCGTCGATACCAAAACCAACGGTGCCTTGGGTATAGCCGGAAATGAAACGCAGATCGAAGCCTTGGCCCCACTCTTCGTTGCGGCTTGGTTCGTTTGTTCCGCTACGGTTATCAGTGTTGATGTAGAAGTTACGCAGCCCCAAAGTAGCTTTGCTGTCTTCGATGAAACCGGCGGCGCCTGCCTGCTGCGCCATAACCCCTACGGCCACAGCCAGGGCCAAGGTGGACTTGTTCATGTAAAGCTCCTCTCGTTTCTAATTCTTGTGTTCCTGGCCCTGGGTCTGATGCCCCGGGTCCTAAGATGCGCGATTAGCGCCAGAGCGTGACTGACAAGTCAATCGTAACCTTGTGTGTCTACGACCAAGGTCTAATCGCAGTGATTTGGTCCGTGCAGAGTAAAGATTTCCTGATAAACCCAAAAAGAATTTATTCATTCTTTTTCATATCATTTCGGAATATGGCCAGTATCGTGCCACCTCCGCCGGGAAACAGCGTATCGGCGACTAAGCTCATTCCTAAATGGTATTTGTTAGCCTTTTTTTATATCGATTAGCTTTGGCGCAACCGCAATTCGTCAAACCCTATCGAAAAGGCGACGCCATGATGGCCAAACGCGCACTATCTAGTCAATTTGTTACAGTTTGTGTGTCAGCTCTGATTTCTTTTTCTGCCCATGCCGCCAGCCTCACCGTGGGTTATCAAACCGGTATCGACCCGAGCAAAGTCCCCCAGGCTGACGGCGTCTACGAGAAGACCATCGGCGAGAAAATCGACTGGCGCCGCTTTAACAGCGGCCCGGAAGTTGTGACAGCCATTGCTTCCGGTGACGTGCAGATCGGCAACCTCGGTTCCAGCCCTTTGGCAGCGGCGGCGTCGCGCAATCTGCCGATCGTGGCGTTCATCGTTTCAGCGCAGATCAATGCCGCCGAAGCCTTGGTAGTGCGTAATGGCAGCGGCATCAATACTCCGCAGGATCTGGTCGGCAAAACCATCGCCACGCCGTTCGTTTCCACCTCCCACTACAGCCTGCTCGGCGCCCTCAAGCACTGGGGTCTGGACACTTCGAAAGTCAAAGTCGTGAACCTGCAACCCGCAGAGATCGCCGCCGCGTGGAAGCGTGGGGATATCGATGGTGCGTTTGTTTGGTCGCCGGCGCTGGGTGAAATCCGCAAGACCGGCAAAACCCTGACTGATGCCGCGCAGGTCGGCCAGTGGGGCGCGCCAACCTTCGAGGTTTGGGTTGCCCGTAAAGACTTCGCCGAAAAGCATCCTGACGTTGTGGCCAAATTTGCCAAGGTCACTCTAGACGCGTTTGCCGATTACGCCAGCCATAAAGACAGCTGGACAGCCGACTCCGAACCTGTGCAGAAAATCGCCAAACTGACCGGTGCCAATGCCGCCGATGTACCGGAATTGCTCGCAGGTTCAGCGTTCCCGGACGCCAAGGCGCAACAAACCACGGCGCTGCTCGACGGCGGAACAGCGAAGGCGATTGGCGAGACGGCGAAGTTTTTGAAGGAACAGGGCAAGGTTGAAACGGTGCTGCCGGACTACTCACCGTACGTCAGCGCGAAGTTCATCGCCCAGTAAAAAGCTTCGCGAGCAGGTCGAATCGTCGCACCGTCGCTCCCACAGGAGTGGGAGCGAGCCTGCTCGCGAATGGAGCGCCTCGGTTACAGAGTTTTTTCGAAGATCTTCGAATTACGCTGAAAGTTGTACAGCGAAGCTCGGGCCGCCGGCAGGCGTTCAACGCTGCTCGGCTCGAACCCGCGCTCACGGAACCAGTGCGCGGTGCGCGTGGTGAGGACGAACAAGGTCTTCAAACCCTGCGCCCGTGCGCGAGTTTCGATACGTTCCAGCAGTTCATCACCGCGACCGCCGTGGCGATACTCCGGATTCACCGCCAGACACGCCAATTCACCGGCATCGGAATCGGCAATCTGATACAGCGCCGCGCAGGCGATGATCATGCCTTCACGCTCGACCACGCTGAACTGCTCGATCTCGCGTTCCAGCACTTCGCGCGAGCGACGCACCAGAATCCCCTGCTCTTCCAGCGGACTGATCAAGTCGAGCAAGCCACCGACGTCTTCAATCGCCGCCTCGCGGACCAGTTCGAATTGCTCTTGCGCAACCAGCGTACCGCCACCGTCACGGGTGAACAGCTCGGTCAGCAGCGCGCCGTCTTCGGCGTAACTGACGATATGGCTGCGCGCCACACCGCCACGGCAAGCCTCGGCGGCGGCATCCAGCAGTTCCGCCTGATAGTTGCTGCCAAGGCGTTGCAAATGCGCCGGCACCTGTTGCGGGCGCAGTTCGCGCACCAGTTTGCCGTTTTCGTCGATCAGACCGAGATCAGCACCGAACAGCAGCAACTTGTCCGCGCCGAGGTCGATGGCGGCGCGGGTGGCGACGTCTTCGCAAGCGAGGTTGAAGATTTCCCCGGTTGGCGAGTAGCCCAGCGGCGACAGCAGCACGATCGAACGCTCATCGAGCAGACGATTGATGCCCTTGCGGTCGACCCGGCGCACTTCGCCGGTGTGGTGATAGTCAACGCCTTCGAGCACGCCGATCGGCCGTGCGGTGACGAGGTTGCCGCTGGCCACGCGCAAACGCGAACCCTGCATCGGCGACGAAGCCATGTCCATCGACAAACGCGCTTCGATGGCGATGCGCAATTGGCCGACCGCATCGATTACACATTCCAGCGTTGCCGCATCGGTGATGCGCATGCCGTGGTGGTAATGCGGGGTCAGCCCACGCGCGGCGAGGCGGGTTTCAATCTGCGGGCGCGAACCGTGCACCAGCACCAGGCGCACGCCGAGGCTGTGCAGCAGGACGATGTCGTGGACGATGTTGCCGAAATTCGGATGCTCCACGCCGTCGCCGGGCAGCATGACGACGAAGGTGCAGTCGCGGTGGGCATTGATGTAAGGGGACGCGTGACGAAGCCAATTGACGTATTCGGGCATGAACCTGGGCCTGTAATAAATAGCAGCCTAAAAAGGGGCGAAACGGAAAACGCACAGCTGGCTGATGGTTATCGTCGGAACAGGCTTGGCGACACGCGCGCTCTCCTCATGAATACGGGTTGGATTCCCACTAATTTAACGGCTGCCGCTGTAGGAGCTGCCGTAGGCTGCGATCTTTTGATCTTGATCTTCAAAACAAAATCAAAAGATCGCAGCCTTCGGCAGCTCCTACAAGGGAGCCGTTCAATTCTTCAGGCAGTAATGTTCAATCAGTTGCCGTAATAGATGCACGGTAGGCTGCAAACGTGACATTTCAAGGTACTCGCCGGGCTGATGCGCGCACGCAATGTCGCCGGGGCCGAGCACGATGGTTTCGCAGCCAAGGCGCTGAAGATAAGGCGCTTCGGTTCCAAACGCTACTGCTTCGGCGCTGTGACCGGTGAGCTTTTCGGCGATGCGCACCAGTTCAGCGTCTTCATCCTGCTCGAACGGCGGCACTTCCGGGAACAACGGTTTGTAATCGATCTTCACCTGATGTCGCTCGGCCACCGGGTTGAGCTTGCGCAGAATCTCCGCACGCAGGACTTTCGGGTCCATGCCCGGCAACGGCCGCAGATCAAACTCCAGCGAACACTGGCCGCAGATACGGTTGGGATTGTCGCCGCCATGAATGCAGCCAAAGTTCATCGTTGGCTGCGGCACGCTGAACTGCGGATTATTGAATTCACGCTGCCACAACAGGCGCAAGCCACGCAGTTCGCCAATCGCATCGTGCATGGCTTCAAGAGCACTGTGGCCCAGGCGCGGATCCGACGAATGGCCGCTCTGCCCGAGAATGTCGATGCGCTCCATCATGATGCCTTTGTGCATGCGGATCGGCTTGAGCCCGGTCGGCTCGCCGATTACCGCCGCACGACCCAGCGGGCGCCCGGCCTCGGCCAGTGCGCGGGCGCCAGACATCGAGCTTTCTTCATCGCAGGTAGCGAGGATCAGCAGCGGTTGCTTGAAAGGCTGATCGAGCAGAGGCAACACCGCTTCGATGATCAACGCGAAGAAGCCCTTCATGTCGCAACTGCCGAGGCCGACCCAGCGGCCACCGACTTCGGTGAGCTTCAGTGGATCGGTCTGCCACAACGCATCGTCGTACGGCACCGTGTCGCTGTGGCCGGCCAGCACCAGCCCGCCGGGACCGCTGCCGAAACTGGCGAGCAGGTTGAACTTGCCGGGGCTGACCTGCTGGATGTCGCAGCTGAAACCCAGGTCACCCAGCCAGCCGGCGAGCAAATCGATCACCGCGCGGTTGGACTGATCGAGGTTCGGCTGGGTACAGCTGACCGATGGCGCGGCGATCAGCGCAGCGAACTGGTCTTGCATGGACGGCAAAGGCATCGCTGACTCCAACTCCCGATTTGAAGTCCATCATAGAACCATCCGGCGTCAGGAATAAACCGCCGCAGGGCGTAGGACGAATCAGTCCTGTACACTGCACGGCCTTGGCAGCCACATATTCCCCGGCTGCGCTCCCGATCCTGGATTTTCCGGCCATGCAGAAAGAAACCGAAATCAAACTCCGCGTCAGCCGCGAAACCCTCGCCGCCCTGCGCGAGCACCCGTTACTGAAGAAACGCAACAAAAGTGGCTGGGAACGCCGTGAGTTGATGAACCAGTACTTCGACACCCCTGAGCGCGACCTGGCCCAGGCCAAAGTCGCCCTGCGCCTGCGCAAGGACGGTGACGAAGTGATTCAGACCCTCAAGACCCGTGGCCAGAGCGTTGCCGGCCTGTCCGAGCGCAATGAATACGACTGGAAGTTGCCAAAAGCCAAGCTCGACGTGAAGAAACTCGACGGCGAATGCTGGCCCGAGTCGCTGGCCGAACTGGACAAGAAAACCCTCAAGCCGATCTTCACCACCGATTTCGTCCGCGAACGCGCCGAAATCGCCTGGGGTCGTGGCAAGTCCAAAGTGGTCATCGAAGCCGCGCTGGACCTCGGTCACGTGGTCGTCGGCAAGCAGAAAGAAGAAATCTGCGAGCTGGAACTGGAACTGCGCGAGGGCGAACCTGCCGCGCTGCTGGAACTGGCCGCTGAACTGGCCGAAACCCTGGCCCTGATGCCGTGCGACATCAGCAAGGCTGAGCGCGGTTATCGTCTGTACGACGCCAACAGCTACTCGCTGAGCCTGCCGGCGCCGGAGTTGACCCCGGAAACCCAACTCGACGACGCTTTCGCCGCACTGAGCTGGCACTTGCTCGGCAGCAGCCAGCGTCTGGCAGAACAGTACCGTTTCAATGGCCACTGGCGCCTGTTGCTCGACTGGGTCGAGAACCTCGCGGAACTGCGCGCACTGCTCAGCAGCCTCGGCCAGGCCGCTCCGCGTCAGTCGACTCACGATTTGCGCGTTGCCCTGGATGCGTTGCTGGAAGACTGGCGCCCGCTGGTGCAGGCCGGTATCGAAGATGAAGACGTGCGCAAAGCCGCACCGGAGCAGTTCCTCGAAGAACTCGAAGACCCGCGCTGGGGCTCGTTCTCACTGAACACTTCGCGTTGGCTGCTGGCTCGCACCTGGACCGCCGATCGTAACGTACGTGGTAATCGTCAGGGCGGCGCGCAGTTGCACAGCTGGTTGCCGCGCACATTGGGCGAAGAAGCGACGGCCCTGCAATTGCAGCGTTATCAGCAGCAGCCGGAAGATCTGGCTGAGCAACTGCCGCGTATCGAGCGCATCCAGGTCTGGCTGCACCATGCTCGTAACGTGCTGGACATCGCGGAAATGGACCGTCTGTACGGCGAGCTGAACAAGCTAGCGCAACTGGCCAACGAACCGACGATCACTGACGAACTGCTCGACGCGCGCAAGCAGCAGGCGATTGCGGTTTACCAGAATCGCGCGTGGAAAATGCTCCTGCGCATGTAACACCGCTTTCGCGAGCAGGCTCGCTCCCACTTTGGAATGCAATCCCCTGTGGGAGATTCTATGGTTCATGCCTAGCCCCTAAACGGCTTTAGGTGAGTATTCGCTCTGATTTTTCAGCAGAGCAAATACCACCCGGGCAAGCTTGCGGGCTAGTG
>NZ_WXVV01000014.1 GCF_013433315.1 Pseudomonas crudilactis
GAGGAGGGTGAAATCTCCCACGGTCTGTACTGCGCTAACAGTCAGAATCGAGCCTTGTCCCTCCTCCTCCCTTCAAGTCCTACCATACAAGCGAGCCTGCTCGCGAAGAGGTCGGTACAGGCAACATCTCCAGTGATTGATACACCGCTTTCGCGAGCAGGCTCGCTCCCACAGGGGATCGGGTTGATCAGTAGATCTTCAGCCGATCAGGGACCAAATGTGGGATCGGGTTGATCAGTAGATCTTCGGCCGAACCGGGATCAAATGTGGGAGCGGGTTGATCAGTAGATTTTCGGCCGAACCGGGATCAAATGTGGGAGCGAGCCTGCTCGCGAAGAGGTCGGTACAGCCAACATCTCCAGAGACTGACACACCGCTTTCGCGAGCAAGCTCGCTCCCACAGGGATTTGTGGTGTGTTGGCGATTTATGTTGGTTGCCGGGTGGGGAAAAACAGTTCGAAGCAGGTGATGCCATCGGCACTGCTGACGCTATAGCGGCCCTGATGCAATTGCATGATGGTCGCGACAATCGACAGGCCCAGACCATTGGATTGCGCCGAACGCTCGCGGGACTGATCAACGCGGTAGAAGCGTTCGAACAGTCGCGCCAGATGTTCAGGGGCAATGGTCGCGCCTTGGTTGCGCACCCGCAGATAACTGCCGTCCGGCTCGGCAATCGCTTCCACCTGCACCTTCGAATCCGCCGCACCGTACTTGATTGCGTTGGCGCACAGGTTGGCCAGCGCGCGTCTTAACAACATCGGTTCAGCCCAGATCACGCCGCTGCCGCGTGCCTCGATGCACACGCCGACATCCGCCGCCAGCCCTTCAAAATAATCGGCAATGCGCTGCATCTCATCCGCCGCATCCAGCTCCTGGCGCTGACTCAAGGCACTGGCCGGATCGGTGCGCGCCAGAAACAGCATGTTGTCGAGCATACGCGTCAGGCGCTCCAGTTCTTCGACGTTGGAGGCGAGCAATTGTTGATAGGCCTCAATGCTGCGGTTCTGCTGCAGCGCGACCTGGGTTTCGCCAAGCAGATTGTTGATCGGCGTGCGCAACTCGTGGGCCATGTCGGTGGACACCTGACTCAACTGTGCAAAGCCCTTGGCGAGGCGGTCGAGCATGGCATTGAACGCTTCAATCATCGGCTGTAATTCGCGCGGCGCACCGCTGCTGGCAAGGCGTTCACCAAGGTTGCCGACACCGATGCCGTGGGCGTGTTTCGCCAGTCGTCGCAACGGCAGCAGACCGCGATACACCAGCAGACAACCGACCACCGCCAGCAACAGCGCCGCCAGCGAGGCGAGTCCATAAACACTCAAACGGTAATTGGCGAGCATCGCCGTGCGCTCGCTCATCAGGCGCCCGGTGGTGACTTGCAGATTGCCCAGCTCGCCGGAATCGATGCTCGCCGCCACTGCCGAAAACGGCACACCGTCGACGCTCGGCAGATGCTGCACATCTTTCAGCGTCATCGCCTGGTCGATGGGTACCGCCGGCAACGTCGGTGTGTTCAGGTTGCCCGGGTTGACCACCAGCAGCGGCGGTTGCCCCGGCGTGCCGATGGTCAACAGCGCTTCGCGGTTGCCGAGCATGTTCTGGAACAGCGCCGGTTTGTTCTTGATCAACTCAAGGGTGTTGCTGTCGTTGAGAAAGCTGCGCAACTGATCGACGCGGCTGACCAGCGCAGTGTCATCGCGGCGGATCAGTTGCTCCTCCAGTTCGTTGTACAGCGCGGCCCCGAGACCAGCCAGTGAGGCGAAGGCGAGCAGGGCGAACACCAGCGCCAGACGCAGGGTCAGCGAATGCGGACGATGGGCACTCATGGCTGCGTATCGAAGCGATAGCCGATGCCGCGCACGCTGTGGATCAGCTTGAGCTGGAACGGGTCATCGATCTTCGCCCGCAAGCGGCGCACGGCGACATCGACCACATTGGTGTCGCTGTCGAAATTCATGTCCCACACCCGTGAGGCGATCAGCGAACGCGCCAACACCTGCCCGGTATGCGTGGCGAACAACTGCAGCAACGCGAACTCCTTGTTGGTCAGGTTGATGCGCACCCCGGCGCGGCTCACGCGGCGTTTCAGCACGTCAATCTGCAGGTCGGCGACTTGCAATTGTTCGTCTTCATGGATCGGCCCGCGCCGGGTCAGGGTGCGCAGACGCGCCACCAGTTCGGCGAATGAAAACGGCTTGATCAGGTAATCGTCGGCGCCCAGTTCGAGGCCTTTGACGCGGTCGGCGATGTCATCGCGGGCGGTGAGGAACAGCACCGGCGTGTCAGCTTCCTTGCGCAACCGGCGCAGGACTTCCCAGCCATCCATCCTGGGCATCATCACATCGAGCACGATCACATCGAAGCTGTGTTCCAGCGCCAGGTGCAAGCCGTCGGCACCGTCGCGGGCGAGGCTGACGCTGTAACCCAGTTCCTGCAAACCGTTGAGCAGGTAGTTGCCCGCCTTGGGTTCGTCTTCGACAACCAGAATATTCATCGATCAGTCTCAATGGTCATTGATGCAGCCGCTGCCTTGTACGTCATAGTTCAGCACATGCTCGCGGCCCTGATGGTCGAGGTAATTCAATTGCGCCGGGACCACGCCACACGCTTGTGAAATATCGGTGCTGGACAGGACTTTGTCGACATCCAGATTGACGTAGAAGCCGGATTTGTCATGAATCACGGCGGTGTCGGGCATGTTCGCGGCGAACACGCTGCCGATGGCGAGGAGGGCGGTGAAGGCGAGCAGGAGGCTTTTCATGGTCAGTCACTCAGTGGTCAAAGTTGATCGGCATTGGCGCCGGGACAACTTCAGGCTACCGAGCGATCCGCACGGCAAACCGACAGCTGAATGACAAAGTTGTAATGAAACGGGGTGCGCGTATTTTGCGAATTCAACACGATCTCCTGTGGGAGCGAGCTTGCTCGCGAAAGCGTCAGCTCAGGCGACATCAATGTTGAATGTGCCGGCCTCTTCGCGAGCAAGCTCGCTCCCACAGTGAGTTGTGTGAAGTTGAGATCTTCAGCTCGCATGCGTGTTCAGAATGCTCGCCACCTGCTGCGGCTGGCAGTTCAGGTACGGCGAAGACCTCAACCAGCGCTGATCCGGGTACCAGGAAAACATGAACTGGCCATTCTTCAACCGGTCGATCACCTGCTTGGCAATCTGTGGTCGAACCGCCGGGCAACCCTGGCTGCGGCCGATGCGCCCCTGTTTCTTGCTCCACAGCGGATTCACATAACTGGCCGCATGAATGACGATCGCACGATCACGGGCCATGTCATTGAAACCCGGCTCCAGACCGTCCATGCGCAGCGAATAACCGTGGGTGCCGCTGTAGCTTTCTTGCGTGCGGAACAGGCCGAGGCTGGACTGGTAACTGCCTTCGACATTGGAAAACTGCGTGGCGAAGTTTTCCCCGGAATTGGAGCCGTGGGCGACCAGATCGCGCAGCACCAACCTCTTTTTACTGAGGTCGAAAATCCACAGTCGGCGTTCGGTGGACGGTTGCGAATAGTCGATGATCGCCAGATGGCGGGACGGTTTCGCACCGTTGTTGACCGCGCATTGCATGGCGTTCAAAGCACCTTTCAGCGCTTGGGGATTGAGTTCTGGCGCGGCGTGCGCGAGGCTGGTGTAGAGAACCGGCGATGGTTTGCCGGCGGCAAAAACTGGACTGGTCACGACGATAGCGGTGGCAGTCAGCAGAAGTCGGCGCAAAAACGTCAACATTTTATAAAGTGTCCTCACTTGCTACTTATTTGGCACTTCGGCTCCTGACTCCCAGTCAATACCCGCAAGCCCGTCGATCGAGCCTGACTGTTCAGCGCACCTGATGTAAGGTTGGCCATCATCTGGACGGCCATGGATTGGAGTAAAGCAGTTGTTCAAAAAGTACGCATGCTACTTGAGCATTTGTTTGCTCGCTGCGCCGTTTGTCGCTTGTGCCGATGAGCCGCTGCCGCCGCTGGAGACATTGCCGACGCCACCAGCCGAGATGCCGGTCGAGCCGCAAAGTCCGTTGCAGGCTGTGTTGATCAGTCTGGCGCAGTCATGCCCGGCGATTGCTGCACAGCTCAACGGCCCGGCGCTGACGCAATTGCAGGCCTTCTACCAGCAGCAGGACTGGATGCCGGTGTGGGCGAGTGAGTCTGCGCGATTGCCGGTTTTGCAGGCGCAATTGCAGCTGTTGGCCGATGATGGGCTTAATCCAAAACGCTATCCGATCGCGATCAGCGCGCCGCAGGATGGTGAGTTGTGCGCCGACATCGACATCAGTCGCTACTACCTGCAAGCGCTGCAGGATTTGCATTACGGTCGCCTGCTGCAATCGCACTTCGAACCGCTGTGGCATGCCGACGCCACCCCGCGTGACCGTCAGGCGGAATTGTTGGCCATCGCCGTACCGGGCATGCATGACATTCCCGGCGCGTTTGACCTGGCCCGTCCGCGCCTGGCGCAATATCAGGACCTGCGACAGCTCTACGCGGCGCAACGGCTCAAAGCCTTGCCGCAATGGCAATCGGTGGGCAGCGGGCCATTGCTGCGCCCCGCCATGGAAGACAAACGTGTGCCGGAACTGGCTCAGCGGCTGTACAGCGAAGGCTATCTGACTCAGATCATTGGTACGCCCGGCAATGCGTATGACGGCGTGCTGGTCGATGCCGTGAAGAGTTTTCAGGCCAACCATTCCTTGCAGGCCGACGGTGTGGTCGGGCCGGGGACGATTGCCGAGCTCAACATCAGTCCGCTGACCCGCCGTGAACAATTGCGCGTGAACCTTGAGCGCTTCCGCTGGATGGCCCAGGACATGGAACCCGATGGCCTGCTGGTCAACGTCGCCGCTGCCGAGCTGACGCTGTATCAGGGCGGCGTGCCGGTGTGGCAGACGCGTACTCAGGTGGGCCGCGCCGAACGTCAGACGCCGCTACTGAAATCGCGGGTTACGCGCCTGACCCTGAACCCGACCTGGACCGTGCCGCCGACCATCTGGAAGGAAGACAAGTTACCGGAAATTCGCAAGGACCAGACCTTCCTCAGCCGGCAGAACCTGCAAGTGCTCGACGCCAACGGTCAGCCGCTGGCGGCAGCGGATATCGATTGGGACAACCCCGGCAACATCATGCTGCGTCAGGATGCCGGGCCGCGTAATCCGTTGGGACAAATGGTCATCCGCTTCCCCAACCCGTTCTCGGTGTACCTGCACGACACGCCGAGCAAGGCGCTGTTCGAAAAAGGTCCACGCGCCTTCAGCTCCGGTTGCGTGCGCGTCGAGCACCCGATGCAGCTGCGCGATCTGCTGCTGACCCCTGCGGAAAAAGCCCGTACCGACACCTTGCTCGCCACGGGTACGACCCATGAATTCCGCTTGTCGGCGCCGGTCCCGATCCTGATGACCTACTGGACCGCGCAGGTCGATAGCGCTGGCCATGTGCGCTATTCGCCGGACATCTACAGTCGCGACAGCGCGTTGCTGGTGGGGCTCGATCGAGCGCATTGAGCCTCAGCGAGCATGGCGGTGCCAGAACACCCGCGCCAGCCACGCATCGATACTCAACTTGCCAGCGCCGGCGAACACCAGCGGAATCAGCGCCGCCAGGTAAATCGCCGGCAGCTTGAAGTTGCCGAAGCCTTTGTTGGTGATCGCATAACCCTGTGCCAGCTCGCTCAGCGACGACCAGTCGGCGGGCCAGTGCACCGCGGCGGTGGCGACGACGGTGACCACGATCAGCGAGATCGCCGAGATTCGTGTGCCGACACCGACCAGGATCGCCAGGGCGCAAATCAGCTCGGCCCACATCGACAGTTCCCAGTTCAGCGTTGCCGGCAGATGGTCGAACGGGAAGGGGAATCGGTCCTGAATGTCTTCGAACCAGTTCTGCCCGTTGAATTTCTCCAGCCCCGACTCGAAGAATTCCCAGGCGATGAACAGGCGCAGGGTCAGAGGGGCGAGCCAGGTACCGGCGCGGTCGAGGTTCAGGTACAGGCCTTTGACGGCGGTGGAAAGGGTGGTGGTCATGATGCGTCTCCGGTGGATTGGGCAAGTTGAATCGACCGGGGTATTTCAGCGTCGGGGTGTATCGGGGATGTGTCTGCGGGGTGGCGGATTGTGCTTTTGGTGTGTCTACGGCTTCGGGGTATACAGTGCGATACAGTCAAAAGCCCCTCACCCTAACCCTCTCCCCGAGGGAGAGGGGACTGACCGCGGGATATTGAAGAGGTACGCCGACGTGAGAGTTTTCTTCTGAATCCATAATCGACTCAGTCTTTCAGGTCGATGGATGACGCCAGACACCTCGGTCGGCTCCCTCTACCTCTGGGAGAGGGCTGGGGTGAGGGCAACAGGGCTGGACGCAGACCCACAGCCCAGTCAGCATGACCTAAAAAAATGGACCACCCCACATGCGACGACTCCCCTCACTGTCCGCCCTGCGCACCTTCGAATGCGCCGCCCGCCACGCGCATTTCGGCCGGGCAGCCGCCGAACTCTGTGTCACCGACAGCGCCGTCAGCCATCAGATCCGCCAGCTCGAAGAACAACTCGGCGTCTCGCTGTTCATCCGCGAAGGCCGACAAATCCGCCCGACCATCGCCGCCGGCCGCCTGATGCAAAGCCTGCAACAGGCCTTCGAACTGATCGGCGAGGCCTGCGATGAATTGCGCGATCCATCCTCGCTAGCCGTGCTCAGGCTGGCCGTCACCGCCGAACTCGCGCAGAAATGGTTGATGAGCCGCCTCACCGATTTCTATGCACGCTACCCGCACATCACCTTGCACCTCTACGAACAACCGATCGACGCCACGGGCCCCGGCGAAGACATTGATCTGGCCATCACCTACGGCACCGGCCCGGTGGACAGCAGCGCCTACTTCGTGCGGCCGCTGCCAGCCCTGCAGTTCTTCCCGGTATGCAGCCCCGGCCTGTTCAACCAAGGCACCTTGAAAACACCCAAAGATCTGGTTCGCCACTGCCTGCTGCACGACGATCAGGACGGCAAGACCTGGACCGCTTGGCTGACCAGCCACGCCGGTGATCTGCGCCCGCAGCGTCAGTTGTATTTCGCCCACGCCGGTCTGGCGCTGGAAGCGGCGGCGCAAGGGCAGGGCGTGGCCATGGGCGACAACCTCACCGCGCAGGAAGATCTGCAGAGTGGCCGGCTGGTGCGGCCCTTCGTATCCAGTATGACCGCCCTTGGCCAATACGCGCTGGTCTGTGAACGGCTGCGGCTGGAGCGTCCGGCGGTGGCGCAGATGCTCGAATGGTTCAACGATCAACTGGCCGATTGATGAGTTGAATTCAACTGTTCCGCAATAATCATCGTTGGCGGGCGCATGGCTTGCGCCCTTAGCCTGTGGTCATTCCATTCCTATCGCGAAGACGAGGTTTGACCATGGCACGCTTGCTCGACTCCACCCCCAAACACGACGGCTTCCGTTTGCCCGGCGAATTCGAGGCCAAGTCCGGCTGCTGGCTGGGCTGGCCGGAGCGCACCGACGTCTGGCGCAACGGCGCGAAACCGGCGCAGAAAGTCTGGGTGCAGATCGTCACCGCCATCTCCCAAAGTGAGCCGGTCACCGTCTGCGCATCGGCCGCGCAATTCGCCACGGCGCGTCGGCAGTTGCCGCCGCAAGTGCGCGTGGTCGAGATGACCTGCAACGACACCTGGTTCCGCGACAGTGGCCCGTGTTTTGTGGTTAACGACCAGAGCGGTGAAGTGCGTGGCGTCGACTTCGAATTCAACGCCTACGGTGGCCTCGACGGCGGGCTGTATTACCCGTGGGACAAGGACGATCAGATCGCCAGCAAGATCCTCGAGATCGAGCGTTTCGACCGCTACCGCGCGCCGCTGATTGCCGAGTTGGGCGGCATCCAGAGCGACGGCCAGGGCAGCATCCTCACCACCGAACAATGCCTGCTCAACCGCAATCGCAACCAGCATCTGGGCAAGGACGAAGTGACCCGGCGTCTGACCGATTACCTCGGTGCCGAGCAAGTGATCTGGCTGCCACGCGGCTGCAAGTTCGACGAAACCGACGGCCATGTCGATGACCTCGCCTGTTTCGTCCGTCCCGGCGAAGTGGTGCTGCAATGGACCGACAATCGTGACGATCCGCAGTGGGAAATCTATCAGGAAGCCTACGACATCCTGCGCAGCACCCGCGACAGCCGTGGTCGTGAGCTGATCGTGCACAAATTGCCGCAACCGGACGTGCTCGAGTGGACGGCCGAAGAAGCTGACGGCCTCGATCAGCAGGACAGCACCCACACCCGTCAGGCCGGCACGAAAATCTGCGCGTCGTACATCAACTATTACGCCGGCAACAGCTCGATCGTGGTGCCGCTGTTTGGTGATCGCAACGATCAAGTGGCGCTGGCGACGCTGGCCGAACTGTTCCCGCAGCACAAAATCGTCGGCATCGAAAACTCCCGGGAAATTCTCCTTGGCGGCGGCAACGTCGCGTGCATCACCATGCCGCAATACGCCGGCTCGAAAAAAGGAGCCTGACCATGCGCCTGCACCAACTGACTCAAGCGTTATTGCTGGTGCTTGCACCCTTGTGTGTGCAGGCCGCCGACAGCGCGAAACCGGTGGTTAATCTGTACATCTGGGGCGAGTACCTGGCGCCGGATACGCTGAAGAGTTTCGAGGCGAAGACTGGTATTCATGTGGTCGCTGATCACTTCGATTCGCTGGAAACTGTCGAGACCAAACTGCTCACCGGGCGCAGCGGGTACGACCTGGTGTTGACCGCCGGCCAGCATCTGTCGCGGGCCATCGAAAGCGGCGCGATCCAGCCGCTGGACAAGGCCCGAGTCCCGCACTTTGCCGGGGTTGGCGAGGAGTTTCGCCAGCACATGGCGGTGTTCGATCCAGGCAATCGTTACGCCGGGATTTACGCCTGGGGTACCACTGGCGTCGGCTATCAGGAGCAGGCGATCAAGCAGCGTTTGCCGGATGCGCCGACGGACAGTTGGGCGATGTTGTTCGATCCGGCGGTGGTGGCTAAATTCGCCGATTGCGGGGTGAGTCTGCTCAACGATCCGAACGAGGTGTTCGCTGCTGTCATGAAGTACATGGGGCTGGATATAAACCGACAGAACCTCGATGACTTGAAACTCGCCGAGCAGCAACTGGCGAAGATCCGGCCGTACATTCGCTACTTTGACAATGACCTGAATATCAGCGATCTGGCCAACGGCAATACTTGCCTGGCGATGTCGTGGAACGGCAATGTGGCGATCGCGGCGGGGCAGGCGGAAGCGGCGCAGAAGCCGTTCAAGTTGAGTTACCGGATTCCGAAAGAGGGCACGTTGATCTGGTTCGATGCCATGGTCGTGCCCAAGGACGCGCCGCATCCGCAGGCGGGGTTGGCATTGATGGATTATTTGATGACGCCGGAGGTGATTGCGCCGATCACTGACACCATTCATTACGCCAACGCTATTACGGCGGCGGATGGTTTGGTGGACGCGTCGATTCGCAATGATCCGGGGACGTATCCGTCGGCCGACGTCAGGGCCACGCTGTACAGCAAGAATGACAATGGCAAGGCGTTCAATCGGGCGTTGATCCGGGCGTTCAGCCGGTTGAAATCCGGGCTGTGAAAAGCTGACCCTCACCCCAGCCCTCTCCCGGAGGGAGAGGGGGCCGACCGAGGTGTCTGGCGTTATACATCGACCTGAAAAACCGGGTCGATTATGGATTTAAGTCTTGGCGATCATAAATTCAGAGGCGCTATTTCAGGTCGACGTAAATCTCCAATCTCCCCCAATCAGTACCCTCTCCCTCCGGGAGAGGGGGCCGACCGAGGTGTCTGGCGTTATACATCGACCTGAAAAACCGAGTCGATTATGGATCTAAGTCTTGGCGTTCATGGATTCACAGGCGCTATTTCAAGTCGGCGTAAATCTCCAATATCCCCCAATCAGTTCCCTCTCCCTCTGGGAGAGGGCTAGGGTGAGGGCAACAGTTTCGGCACCCGCCACAAATACCACGCCGCCACCGTCCGATACGGCCGCCACGCCAAACCAATCTCGACCATCTGCCTGCGCGTCGGCTGCACCTCCAGCCCCTTCAACCGCCGATACCCCTCACGCACACCAAAATCATCCGCCGGCAAAATATCCATGCGCTCCAGGCTGTAGATCAGCAACATCTCCACCGTCCAGCGACCGACCCCGCGCAAACTGATCAAACGCTCAATCAGCGCCTCGTCATCCATCGCCAACGCCGTAGCGTAATCCGGCACCACACCCGCCAGCGTCGCCTGAGCAATCCCCTGAATCGTCGCAATCTTGCTCGCCGAAAACCCGCAACCGCGCATGCGATCAAACTCCGTCGCCAGAATCTGCTCGGGACGCGGAAACGACTGCCCGGGAAACAACCCCACCAGCCGCCCGACAATCGCATCTCCGGCCTTGGCATGCAGTTGCTGATAAGCAATCGCCCGCACCAGCGACTCGTACGGATCACGCGCCGGATGCGGTTGATGCAGGCACGGGCCGATCGCTGCGATATGGCGCTGCCAGTGCGGATCAAGCGCGGCCAGAAACGCGCTGGCTGCCTGATAAGCGTCAGGCATGTTATTTCAGCAAGCCGTTGACTTCGCCATAGGTGAAGGCCTTGAGGTCATGGGTATCGAGTTTGCCGCTGGCCAGAAAGCTTTTCACCAGCCCGCCCATGGCGCCATAGAGGAATTCGGCGATGCCGGAACCCGCGCTCAAGCGGCGCACGCCCAGCGCTTGCAGCTCTTGCGGCGAAGGCAGGCAAGCAAAGCCAAGCACGTTGACTGGCAGCGCAGTACCCTTGCAGATGGCCTCGATTTCATAGGCCGACGTGGCGCCCGCCGCGAACAAACCATCGGCGCCGGCCGCTTGATACAGCGCCGCGCGGCGCAGGGTTTCGGCGACGCGATCTTCGGCCGGCACCAGGCTTTTCAGATAGACATCGGTGCGCGCATTGATGAACAACTGGACATCGCGTTTGCCGGCAACCTGTCGCGCCACTTCGATCTTGCGCGCGAGCAACTCCGGATCCGCAGAGCCGTCCTCGATATTGATCCCCACGGCACCCGCCGCGATCACCGCATCCAGCACTTCCGCCACGCGCCCGAGGTCATCGGAGTAACCGGCCTCGACGTCCACGGTCAACGGAATGCTGATCACCCGCGCAATCGATTCCACCGTCGACACCAGCCGTTCAAGGGGCAGGGTGTTGCCGTCCGGATAACCGTGGGCCCAGGCCACCGCCGCACTGCTGGTGGCCACGGCTTTACCGCCCAGGTGCTCGACCAGTCGCGCACCGGTGGCGTCGGCGACATTGGTCAGAATCAACAGGCCTTGCTGGTGCAACTGGTGAAACTGCGTAGCGAGCGCGTTCATCAAAAATCCTTCTTGTCAGTTGATCGGGTTGGTCAGAAAGCCAATGGTTGGGTGAGCTGCACGGCGGCGTTTTCCAGCCGTAGCAGAAACGCCTTGCGCGGCTGCCCACCACCATAGCCGGTCAGCGAGCCGTCTGCGCCGATCACCCGATGGCAGGGCACCACGATCGACAGCCGATTGTGTCCGTTGGCCAGACCGACCGCACGACTGGCGCCAGGTTTGCCCAAACCGGCGGCGATGGCGCCGTATGTACTGGTGTGGCCGTAGGGGATTTGCAGCAACGCTGACCAGACCTGCCGTGCAAATTCGCTGCCGGGCAAGTGCAGTGGCACGCTGAACTCGCTGAGTTTACCGGCGAAATACGCCGTCAATTGCTGTTCGATCTGCTGCAAATGCGCGTTGTGCCCCGGCGCGACTGCGTAGCCGTAGCGGTTTTGCAGCTCCTCGACTTCGCGGGTCAGCGCCGGGCGATCGAGAAACTCCAGCAATACCAGCCCACGGCGCTCGGCCATGGCGATCATCGGCCCCAGCGGTGTGGTCAACCGGGTGAACAGCAGCGGTTCACTCTGCGCGACGCGGCCGGGGGTGATGTGAAAAGACTTCTGAAAGGCATCGCGAAACCCGCTGAGCGACTCATAACCCGAATCGAACGCAGCGTGATCAATCGAGGTGCCTTGCTTGATCCCGCCCAGTGCCATGCCCAGCCGGCGCGTGCGCAACCAGGCGTGGAAGGTCATGCCGAAATGTTGCTTGAACCAGCGCCGCAGCTTCAGCGGCTCGATACCTTCGGCGCGCAGTTGCGCATCGCTCCAGCGCAGCTCCGGGTCGGTCTCCACGGCTTTGAGCAAACGCTGCACCCAGTCCGGCGCAATGGCGGCGGCGTCCAGCGGTTTGCAGCGCAGGCAGGCGCGATATCCGGCCGACAGGCATTCGTCGGCATGGGCGAAAAACTCGACGTTCTGCGGTTTCGGCTTGCGCGCCGTGCAGCTGGGGCGGCAGAAGATCCCGGTGGTTTTCACGGCCGTGAAGAACACGCCTTCATAGGCAGTGTCGCGTTCTAGCATGGCGCGAACCATCTCGGCGTGGGGCGGCAGGACAGCGGTTTGTATGTTCATGGGCTGAGAGTAAAACCAGTTTGTCGATGGCTCCACCGAAAAATCGACAGTGAATTTTTTCGATTCTGCACCACAATGACCGGGTCGCTGAATGTGAGGAACCAACCCATGCATCCCTTCACGATCCAACATATCGATCACATCGTCCTGCGCGTCGCCGATCTGCAACGCAGCATCGAATTCTACGGCCGGGTCTTCGGCGCCGAAGTGGTCAAGCGCAACGAACCGCTGGGCCTGATACACCTGCGCGCTGGCACTTCGATGATCGACCTCGTCGACCTGCAAGGCGAACTTGGCCGCAAGGGCGGCGGGGCGGCCGGGGCCGAGCGGCGTAACGTCGATCACTTCTGCCTGCGCATCGAACCGTTCGATGAAGCAGCGCTGATTGCACATCTGCAAGCGTTCGGCCTGAGCGTGGCAAAAGCCGAGTCACGCTTCGGCGCCGAGGGCAAAGGCTTGTCACTGTATTGCTTCGACCCGGACGGCAATCAGGTCGAACTCAAAGGCCCGTCCGAGGCTTAAGCGCGTTTGGCCATCAACAACACCGAAGCCGCCGCCGAGAGAAGGCCTGCGCAGCAACGATTGAAGATCCGTTTGCCGCGCGGCTCGGCGAACCAGCGGCGCATGTGCAGGCCCATCCAGGCGTAGGCGCTGATGGCGATCCACTCCAGCAGCAGAAACAGCACGCCCAGCACCGCAAATTGCGCCGGCACCGGCCGCGCCGGGTCGACGAACTGCGGCAGAAACGCAGTAAACAACAGGATTGCCTTCGGATTGCCCGCCGCCACCAGAAACTCCTGCCGCGCCAACGCAAAGAAGCCAACGCTTGTGCCCGTTACCTGCTGCTCGGCCTCAGGATTGGCCCGCCACAACTGCCAGGCCAGATACAACAGATACGCCGCGCCAATGATCTTGATCGCATGGAACAGCCATGCCGAGGTCTGCAGCACCACTGACAGGCCCGCACCGGCCAGCGCAATCATCCCGGCGAACGCCAGAATCCGCCCGATGCCCGCCGTGCAGGCGCGGCGAAAGCCATAACGCGTGGCGTTGCTGACCGACAGCAGATTGTTCGGCCCGGGGGCCATGTTCAGGGCGAAACAGGCCGGAAGAAACAGGGTGAGGGTGGCGAGATCCATGACGGCACTCCAGTAACGAGAACGATGTTTTTATCACAGCCCCCAGGCGCCCCGACCCATACAGTCACGCAGCGCTGTCGCGGTACAGCGCCCGGCGCTGTTGGGCAACGCGGTCGAACTTTTTGCAGATGCCTTCACTCTGTATCAGTCATAGGGTGATGGTTTCGTCAGAAAAAACTATCCATCCGGTCAGAAACGGCGATAGCCGTGTAAAATTTCGCCGACGTTGCACTCACCCCGTTTGGCCCCAGGCGGCCCCACCAAGAGCGATCTACATGCAAGCAAAGGCCCGTGAAGTTTATGTGCCACCGGTGCTGCAAGATCTGCGAGCCGGCACTGCCGAACTGCACATCGCACTGGAAAAACGCCTTCCTTTTTTCTCCGATGCTCTCGATACGCAGGCTTTTGTGCGGCTGATGCAGGCTTATTACGGCTTCTATCTGCCGCTGGAAAACGCCTTGCTACGCAGCGATGCAATTCCTGCCGATTTTGAACTGACGCCTCGTCTCAAAACGCCAACCCTGCGCGCCGACCTGCTAGCCCTGGGCGTATCTGCCGCAGCGCTGCAAAGCCTGCCGCAGTGCGAGCAGTTGCCGCTCATCGACTCAAGCGCTGCCTGCCTTGGCGTGCTCTACGTCCTCGAAGGCGCGACGCTCGGCGGGCAGATTCTGCGCCGCGAAATCTCTTCACGATTAGGCCTGGAAGCCAATAACGGCGCGGCCTTTCTCGATATCTACGGCGCCGCCACGGGTCGGCGCTGGCGTGACTTCATCGAATACCTCGGCAGTCGACCAATGAGCGCCGCCGAGCGCGCCGCTGTCGTCACCGCCGCACAAACCACATTCAGCTGTTTCGAGCGCTGGCTCGAAAGCCGGGAGGTACTGGCATGACTCCGCAAGACAAACAAGACTTTGAAGAACTGCTGGCCAACTGTGCCGACGAACCGATTCGTTTCCCCGGTGCGATCCAGCCCCACGGATTGTTGCTGACCCTGAGTGAGCCTGAACTGGCGATCATTCAGGTCAGCGCCAACGTCGAACCTCTGCTGGCCCGGGAGCCGCAGAGCCTGATCGGCGAGCCGCTGGAAAGCCTGATCGGCGACGCCGAAGCGGTACAAGTGCGCGAAGCCTTGCTGCAACCGTCGCTGTCAGACTTGCAGCCGCTGCGCTTCAAGCTCAACGGCACCGCGTTCGAGGGCCTGCTGCATCGGCATCAGGGCGTGCTGATTCTGGAGCTGGAAATCCACGTCGAAAACTTCCAACCACGCAACGTCGCCGGCAACCAGACCCATCTGGGGCGCATGCTCCAGCGTCTGCAAGCGGCCACCACGTTACAGGCGCTGTACGACATCAGCGTCAAGGAAATCCAGGCCATGACCGGTTACGACCGGGTGCTGATCTATCGTTTCGAGGAGGAGGGCCACGGTCAGGTCATCGCCGAGGCCTCTGACCCGTCGATGGAAGTGTTCAATGGCCTGTTTTTCCCAGCCTCGGATATTCCCGAACAGGCGCGCGAGCTGTATCGCACCAATTGGCTGCGGATCATCCCCAATGCCGACTACCAACCGGTGCCGCTGTTGCCGAAGTTGCGCCCGGACACCGACACGCCGCTGGACCTGAGTTTCGCCACGCTGCGCAGCGTGTCGCCGATCCACTGCCAGTACATGAAGAACATGGGCGTGCTGTCCTCGATGAGCATTTCCCTGCTCAAGGGCGACAAGCTCTGGGGCTTGATCAGCTGCGGCAATCGCCAGCCGTTGCACGTGCCGCACGAATTGCGCGCGGCGTGTCAGACCATCGGCCAAGTGCTGTCGCTGCAGATCAGCGCCATGGAAGCGTTGGAGATCAGCCGTCAGCGCGAAGATAAAGTCGAGGCGTTGGCGTTGCTCAATCAAGCGATGATCGACTCGCCGCAAAATGTCTTCGACGGTCTGGCCAATCAGCCGCAAACCCTGATGGCTCTGACCAATGCCGGCGGTATCGCGATCATTGAAGACAAACAACTGCATCGCTTCGGCAACTGCCCGGAACCGGAAGAGATCCGAGCTTTGCACAGATGGCTGCAGGAACGCGGCGAGGCGGTTTTCGCCAGTCATAACCTGGCCAGCGTCTACCCGCCGGCCGCGCAGTATCAGCCAGTGGCCAGCGGCGTGCTCGCCATGAGCCTGCCAAAACCGGTCGACAACGGCGTGTTGTGGTTCCGCCCCGAGGTCAAGGAAAACATCAATTGGAGCGGCGACCCGCGCAAGCCGCTGGACCTGGAAAACTCCGATGCCGGCCTGCGCTTGCGCCCGCGCACCTCGTTTGAAATCTGGAAAGTCGAGATGGCCGGGATCTCCACCAAGTGGAGCCACGGTGATTTGTTCGCCGCCAATGATCTGCGCCGTTCGGCATTGGAAAACGATCTGGCCCGGCAAGTACGCCGTGAACAGGAAGCGGTGCGCGCCCGCGATGAGCTGGTGGCGGTGGTGTCGCACGATCTGCGTAACCCGATGACCGTGATTTCAATGCTCTGCGGCATGATGCAGAAGGCCTTCAGCTCCGACGGTCCGCACACTTCGCGGCGGATTTCCACGGCCATCGACACCATGCAACAGGCCGCCGGCCGCATGAATACGCTGCTGGAGGACCTGCTCGATACCTCGAAAATCGATGCCGGGCGCTACTCCATCACCCCGCAGAAACTCGACGTCGGGCAGATGTTCGAGGAGGCGCAGGCGCTGCTCGCGCCCCTGGCACTGGACAAGGACATCAGCATTTCCTTCGACGCCGATCCTGATCTGCGCATTCATGCCGACCCGGAACGGTTGTTTCAGGTGCTGTCGAATCTGGTCGGTAACGCGATCAAGTTCACCCCGCGCCTGGGCACGGTGGGCGTGCTTGCCACCTCCGTCGGCGATGACATCGTCTTCACCGTGCGTGACAGTGGCGAAGGCATTCCCAAGGAACATCTGCCGCACGTGTTCGATCGTTACTGGACGGTGAAAGAGGGCAACCCGACCGGCACGGGTCTGGGTTTGTACATCACCCAAGGCATCGTCGAAGCCCATGGCGGGCGGATCTTCGCCGAGAGCGAGCCGGGGCAGGGCAGCGAATTCCGCTTTACCGTGCCGCGCCTGGACTGAACACAGCTTTTATGTGGGAGCGAGCTTGCTCGCGAAAGCGGTGGGCCATTCAAAGTCGCGTTGACTGAACTGACGCATTCGCGAGCAGGCTCGCTCCCACAAGGGATATGTGTGGTCAGGGGCATTTTCTTCAATACCGAGGACCGGGTGCTCGCTACCGTGAGCACCTTGTTCCTCGATTTGAAGCAGGTGTGCGATGAGTCTGATTGTTTCCATGGCGGCGTTTGCGCTGGCGGCGTCGATCACGCCGGGGCCGGTGAACATTGTGGCGCTGAGTTCCGGGGCGCAGTTCGGTTTTCGCGCCAGTCAGCGGCATGTCGCCGGGGCCACGTTAGGATTTGTGTTGCTGCTGGTGCTGATGGGGCTGGGCCTGCACGAGGTGCTGAAACTCTGGCCGTTCATGACCCGGGTGGTGCAACTGGCTGGTGTCGCGTTTCTGCTGTTCATGGCGTGGAAACTGGCCATGGATGACGGGCAGTTGAATGCCGGAGATTCAGGACGGGCGCCGTCGATGCTGTACGGCGCGGTGATGCAGTGGCTCAACCCTAAAGCCTGGCTGGCCTGCGTCGCAGGGATGGGCGCATTTGTCGCCGATGGCGAGGCGCGGCTGGTCTGGCAGTTTGCGGCGGTGTATCTGGTGATCTGTTATCTGTCGGTCGGCTGCTGGGTGTATGCCGGGACGTTCTTGCGCGGGTATCTGAGCAATGCGTCGGGGATGCGCTGGTTCAATCGGAGCATGGCGGGGTTGTTGGCACTGAGCGCAATCTACTTGTTGTTCACTTGACCCTGTGGGAGCGAGCTTGCTCGCGAAAGCGGTGTGTCAGTCAATGGATGTGCTGACTGTTCCACCGCATTCGCGAGCAAGCTCGCTCCCACATTGATCGGGCGTCACTGCCGCAGATTAGTCGAACGGCTGCTGAAAAGCGCCACCCTCAATGTGATAAACCTTCGGCTCTTCGGCAAAATATTCCTCCAGCCTCAGCATGAACAGCCGATGGTCCTCACTCGCTTCAAACCCCGGCGTGTGATCCTCAAGTGATTGCCAGCGCACGATCAGATTGAAAACCTCGGGCGTCTCGATGCCTTGTGCGAGCAGGTGCCCGCCGTAACCCTTGGCGCGGCTGAGCAACGGCTCTACCTTGGCAAATGCCAGCCGGAAGGCTTCGGTTTTCCCTGTGTGAACAGGCAGTAAAGCGATTTCATAAATCATGGTGTTCTCCTTGCACTGAATTCAGCGATTGGCGAGTTCGGGTGACGGCGCGACAGCAATCGCGATCTTCCCTTGGACGCCGTTGTTGGGCGTCTCCAGCAAGGCATGAGCGAGGCCGATGTCGGCCAGCGGATAGACCGCGCCAACGTGCGGGCGCAACTGACCGTTGGCGATCAACGCGCTCAACTCATCGAGCTTGCCGCGATTCTGTCGAGTGAACACGAAGTGGTAGCTGGCGTTCTTGCCCCAGGCCTGAATCAGGTTTTGTGGCCGGGCAAGGTCGACAATCGACACCACGCGGCCAAGCTGTGCGAGCGCGTCGGGACTGCGCGACAGGGTGTCGCCGCCGATGGTGTCGAACACCACGTCGACACCGCGGCCATCGGTTTCCCGCAGAATCGCATCAACGTAATCCTCCTTTTCGTAGTCGATCAGCACATCGGCACCCATGCGCCGTGCGAACTCGAAATTGCCTTCGCGAACGGTGGTGAAGACCTTCGCACCAATGGCTTTGGCCAACTGGATCGCCACATGGCCGACACCGCCTGCGCCGCCGTGGATCAGGATGCTTTCGCCGACTCTGAGCGCGGCTCGCACGACCAGCGCTTCCCACGCCGTTCCGCCAACCAGACTCAGGCTCGCCGCTTCAAGATGGCTCAGTGCGGACGGCTTCTTGCCGATAATATTTTCGGCCGCGACGTGGTACTCGGCATAACTGCCTGGCCCGCCGAAAATCTGCGGGGTGTACCAGACTTCGTCACCCGGCACGAACGCCGTCACACCCGGCCCGACGGCTTCGACAACGCCGGAGACGTCGTGCCCGGTAATGGCGGGGAGGGGCACCAGATCGGCATAGTCGCCACGGCGAACCTGATAATCCAGCGGATTGATGGCGGTGGCGTGCACCCGTACCAGCACTTCTCCGGCTTGCGGCACTGGCTTGGGCGCTTCACAAAGTTCGAACGATTGCGCGCCGCCAAATGAAGTAAGGATCATTGCTTTCATGGCATTTCCTCGTTTCGGTAAAAAGGGATATCGGGAATTCTCGATATATTAGGGCAAAAAATTACAGCTCGCTGCCGATGATCGCGGCTAGCGCGCTGATCGCTGCTTCGTTGCGTTTGTAATAGGTCCATTGGCCGATGCGCCTGACTTCCACCAGGCCGGCGCGTTGCAGGGTCGCCAGATAGTCGGACACCGTCGACTGCGACAGCCCGACGCCTTCCTGAATACTGCTGACGCAAACGCCCACCGTGTGTACGTCACCCTCATCCTGGGGAGGAAAGTGTTTCTCGGGATCCTTCAGGCCTTTGAGGATTTCCAGGCGTGTACGGTTCGAGAGGGCTTTGAAGATTTCGAGTAGGTCCATGCCGCGACGATATCGGAATTTACCGATATGTCAATATCTGAATGTGTTGGCCAGAGTTTTGTCATCTGACCCTGTGGGAGTTTCAGATGAGGTGTCAGCCGCGATACTGGCCGGGCGTTGCCGCCAGATGCTGCTTGAACGCCCGCTGAAAATGCGCCTGATCGGCAAACCCTGCCTCAAGCGCTACATCGGCAATCAACTGCCCGCCGCGCAAACGCTCGCGGGCGAACTGGATGCGCTGGTTGACCACAAACGCGTGGGGCGTCATGCCGTAATGCTGTTTGAAGGCGCGGATCAGGTATGACGGTGACAGTTGTGCCGCCGCGCAGATGTCGTCGAGGTTCAGCAGCTCGGTGCAGTGCTCGCGGATGAAGTCAGCCGCGCGTTCAAGTTTGAAATTCGGTTCGCGCAGCGACGGCCCGGCAGGGTTGAGGTGCAGTTGCAGGTCGCTGAAGAATTCCACTGCCGCGCTTTGTTTACGCAAGACATCCTGTTGCTCGTCGACCAATACCTCGTAAAGCGCGATCAGGTCGCGAAACAATCCTGCGTCCTGCAGATGCGTGTCGGAAAACCGCCGAAACTCGAGTTCGGCACTGAACCCCAACTGATGCTGCAAATCCGTCAGCCAAGGCGTTTCGACATACAGCATCACATACGACCAGGGCTGATCATCGATCGGATTGCACGCATGCACATCGCCGGGGTTCATCAGCACCACGGTGCCCGCCGCGACCTCGAACTGCGCCTGCTCATGCACATACGTGCTGCGCCCGGCGGTGATTGCGCCAATGGAAAAGTGCGCGTGGGAGTGCCGCGCGTAGCAGACTTCACGACCATCGGCGATGGCCCGCGCTTCAATGAATGGCAGCGCCGCGTCGCGCCAGAAACGCGGGGCTTTTTCAGGGTTTTTGGCGGCAACGTGTTTCATTGTTGTTATTCCCGGCAGGCCAGGACGCCAGTGTATTAGCTCTGGCCGGCAAAGGCCCGTTCGAGTTCGGCAATGTCGAGTTTTTTCATCTGGAACATGGCCTGCATCGCCCGCTGCGACTTGGCGGTGTCCGGGTCCAGCATCATGTGCATGAAGGCCACCGGCACGATCTGCCACGACACGCCGAACTTGTCCTTGAGCCAGCCGCATTGCTGGGCTTCGACGGGGCCGCCCTCGGACAGGTGGCCCCAGAAATGGTCGACTTCTTCCTGATTCTGACAATTGACCTGAAACGAAATCGCCTCGCTGAATTTGAACGTCGGCCCACCGTTGAGCCCGGTGAAGGTCTGACCGTCGAGCTCGAAACTGACGGTCATCACCGCACCTTCCGGCTTGCCGTGAAATTCCTGGCCGACCTTGCTGTAGTGGGTCAGGCCGGTGATTTTCGAGTGATCGAAGATCGAGCAGTAGAACTTCGCGGCGGCTTCGGCCTGATCGTCGAACCACAGGCACGGGGTGAGTTTTTGAAAGCGTTGCATGGCAGTCGTCCTCGGCAGGTTAGACACGCAGGATTTACAGCGTAGTCAGTCCTTGGTCGATTGCCGGTGCCGTAGATCGACAAAATGCGCGTCAGAAATCCCAGCGCGCCGTCAGTTGCAGGTTGCGCGGTTCGCCGTAGAAACCGGTGCCGAAGTTGCCCAGACCGGTGTAATAGGTCTTATCGAACAGGTTCTTGATGTTGAGCGACGTGCTCAGGTGCTCGTTGAAACGGTAACGGGCCATCGCGTCGACCAGGTAGTAACTGTCCTGCTTGATGCGCACGTTTTGGTTGGCCCCGGGCTGGAATACGTCGCCGAAAAATTCACTCTGCCAACTGACGCCGCCACCCAGCGTCAGGTGTTGCCAGACGCCGGGCAGGCGATAGCTGCTGAACAGCCGCACCAGTTGCTCGGGCGCTGTGGTTTGCAGGATCGAGGCGTACACCGGATTACCCTTGGCATCGCGGGTGTGGTTGTAGGCGTAGCCGGCGGAGAGGTTCCAGCCGTCGGCGATTTCACCGGCCAGTTCGAACTCGAAACCCTTTGTAGTCGCACCTTGCACGGCGCGGTACACCGCCTGATTGTCGAAGCCGCTGACCTGTTCGGCGACGTTGTCCTGCTCGATGCGAAACACGGCGAAACTGGCGTTGACCCGGCCGTCGAAATACTCGGCTTTTATCCCCGCTTCATAGCTGTCGCCCTGCACCGGGTCGAGCACCTGACGCGCGGCGTCCTTGCTCAATTGCGGTTGATAAATGCGCGTGTAACTGGTGTAGAGCGAGTAGGTGTCATCGAGGTCATAGACCGCACCGGTATACGGCGTGATCACACCGGTCTGGCGGTAGCCGTCGCGGACATTGGCCGTATTCGGGTCGCTGTAGTCGAGGTGATCGCTGGCGCTGAAATCGCTGACCCGTGCGCCGAGGATCAGCGCCAGATCGTCGCTGGCCCTCAAGCGCGTCGAGACGTATGCGCCGGTCTGACGCTGGCGGATGGTGTCCGTGCCGATCTGCGGGATATCCGGTTTGGCGAACTCGCCGTGCCAGTCGAAAATGCTGCCGTTCAGGGGTGGATACACCGAGCCATAGACCGGGTTGTCCTGGCGGGTATTCATCGACATGAAACCGACCAGCAACTGATGCTCGCGACCGAACAGGTTGAACGGCCCGCCGAGGTTGATATCGAGGTTGTCCTGCACCTCGTCGCCCTTGAATTTGCCCATGTAGAGGAACATGCCGTCGCCGCTCACCGGGTCCGGATTGCCGCCGCTGGCAGAGCCGAGCAAGGTGTCGTGCTCGCGGTGTTTGCGGTCGTAGCTGATTTTCAGTGCCCAGTCGTTTTGCAATTGCCGGGTGACGGCGGCAAACAAAGTCTGATTGATGAAATCGCGGCGGCTCCAGTCGGTTGCCGGATTGAACGAGCGCGAGAAATTCGTCCGCGAGCCGTCGCTGTAGAACATCGGAAAACCGGTCCAGGTGGCGCCGCGTGAGCGAGTGTTCTGTTGATCGAAACCAACGGTCAACAGAGTGTCCGGGGTCAGGTCGGTTTCGACGATGGCGTAGCCGATGTCCTTGCTGTTCTGGTAGTGATCGGCGTAGGCGCTGCGCTCTTGATGGACACCGACGAAGCGCGCGCGCAGCTTGTCGTTGAATGGCCCGGAAATGTCGAATTCGCTGCGGTAGTTGTCCCACGAACCGACGCTGCCGCTGAGTGCGGCTTTAAAGGCGGGCGTTGGACGTTTACGGATCAGGTTGACCGTGGCCGACGGGTCGCCCGAGCCGGTCATCAAACCCGTGGCGCCCTTGATGATTTCGACGCGGTCGAAGGTCGCCATGTCGGTGCTGGTGGTGCCGTAATCGTAGACGCCGTCGTAGTCGGTACTGACGCCGTCGTACTGGAAATTGCTGATCGGCGTGCCACGGCTGGAAAACTCCCAACGCTCGCTGTCGTAGTTCTGCACGCTGATGCCCGGCGCGCGGCGTAACACGTCGGCGATGCCGTTGGCGCCCTGATCGTCGAGTTGCTGACGGGTGATCACCGTGACCGATTGCGGGGTTTCGCGCAGGGACAGCGGCAGGCCGGTGGCGGAGGCGCTGAGGCCGGTGGTGTAGGCGTGAGTGTCCTCGGTGATGGCGCCGAGGGTTTTGCCGCTGATGTTGGTGGCGTCCAGTTGCAGCGGATCCGCAGTGGCGCTGCTGCGCAGGACATAACCGCCGCCGCTCAGGCGCTGCGCTTGCAAGCCGCTGCCCTTGAGGAGGATTTGCAGGGCCTGTTGCGGGGGGTAATCGCCGTTCAGGCCGGGACTGTGTTTGTTCGCTGCCAGATCATTGTGACCGGCGATAAACACACCGCTCTGTTCGGCGAAATGGTTGAGTACCGCGACCAAGGAGCCTGGCGCCACTGCGTAATGCTGCTTCTGCACATCTGCCAGCGCCATCGACACGCACAACCCCGGCACGGCAGATGCCATGGCCAGAGCAAAACGACAGCGGGCGAGGGTGACGCGCAACATGGAGTTTCCGGGGGTGATCAACGAAATGAGGGCTGCTGAGGGTTAACCGAATGAACCCGCAAAAAGGGAACCTTGATGGGAAAAATCCTCAGGCTGTGGGTCCGACGCTGACCCACCAGCTGAAGGTTTTATCGACGCGGATCGGCAGCGCCGCTTCCAGCAGACGCAAGGCTTGATCGGTGTCGTTGAGCGGGAATGAACCCATCACCGGCAGCGCGGCCACGGTCGGATCGCAATGCAGATGCCCCGGCCGATATTCGCTGAGTTGTTCGATCAGTTCGCCCAGCGGCAGGTTATCGGCCAGCAACACGCCCCGGCGCCAGGCTTCGCGGGATGGATCCGCTTTGGTCGGGGCGTGGAAGCGGCCTGCGCTGAATACCAGTTGCTGACCGGCCTGCACCACTTGGCTTTCGCCTTGGTGGTTAGTGGCCTCAACGGCGCCCTCGTAGACATTCAGCAGCGTGTTGCGATCCGTCTGGCGTACGCTGAAGCGCGTACCCAGCGCACGCATCCGGCCCTGCCCGGTTTCGACCCAAAAGGCGCGACCAAGGTCTTTCGCGGTGTCGATCAGCACTTCGCCGGCGCGCAGTTGCAGCAAGCGCTGACGGGCATCGAAACGCACATTCAAGGCGCTCAAGGCGTTGAGCCAGATTCGACTGCCGTCGCTTAGTGTGGCTTCGCGGGTTTCCCCGGTGCCGGTGGAGAGGTCCGCGTTCAGGCGTTCGACCGAGTCCAGCAGCGGCGTATTGCGCCCGACCGCCCAACCCGCCAGCCCCGTAGCGGCGATGATCAACAAGCCCTTGAGCGACTGACGGCGACTGATCGAGTTGCGCGCACTGTTGCGCAGGGCGTGGCTGACGGCTTCGCTTTCGTTCTGCAATGGCGCAAACCGCTGACCCACCCGTTCGACATAACGCCAAGCGGCCTGATGCTCGGGGCTTTGCGCCAGCCACGCCTGCCAACGCAGACGCTCAGGCTCGGCGAGCTGTTCGTCATGCAATTGCACGTACCAGTTCGCGGCTTGCTCAAGGCTGGCGTGGCTGAGTTTGTTCACCGGGCTATTCAATCAACAAGCCGTCGAGTTCTGCTTCGAGGATGGCGCAATGCATCATCGCCTGCGCCAGGTACTTCTTGACCATCCGCTCGCTGACGCCGATCTGTTCGGCAATCAGTTTGTACGGCATGCCGTGCAGTTGGGCGAGGATGAATGCCGCGCTGACCCGTTGCGGCAAGCGCTGGAGCATGGCGTCCACTTCGTGCAAGGTTTCGACGATGATCGCCCGTTGCTCGGGCGACGGCTGCACAGCGGGCGGGCGGCTGGCGAGGGTGTCGAGCCAGGTCTGCTCGAGTTGCCGACGGCGCCAGTGATCGACGCACAAACCCCTGGCAATGGTCGCCAGATGGGAGCGCTCGTGGACTTCACCATTGAAGGTTTGCGGGCGCTTGAGCACGCGGACGAAGGTGTCGTGGGCGAGGTCGGCGGCATCCATCGCATTGCTCAGGCGTCGACGCAATAGCTCGTGCAGCCAACGGTGGTGGCTGAGGTAGAGATTTTGCACGAGCGAGGCATCGGCGACGGTCATTTGCGCAAGCGTCCAAGACGACCGTTACCGGTCTAAATAAGAATGGGTCGCGATTAAAACAAAAGGACGGGGAGTGCGCAAATGATATTGGTTTGCTTTTAGGCGGAGGGTTTCGAATTCTGGCTTGGCGTAGTCGTAATAACCAGTGATCCACCACCTTGCTTGATTCCTGTGGGAGCGAGCCTGCTCGCGAAGGCGTCAGCACGGTCTGCATTTGTATGGCCTGACACGCCGCTTTCGCGAGCAGGCTCGCTCCCACAGTGGGCAGCAGCGTTCCCTGGATATTTGGTTAACGCAAAACCCTGTGGGAGCGAGCTTGCTCGCGAAGGCGTCGGCACAGTCGGAATCTGCGTTGCCTGACACACCGCTTTCGCGAGCAAGCTCGCTCCCACCGTGTGGTGGTGTTACTGAAATTTCAGCGGCGCTCGGCAACCATCAGCAATGACTGCGGCACTGGACTTTGCGGGTGTTGGGGCTCTTGCAAACCGGCCAATTGGAACCCGGCCATATCGAGCGCATTCAGCCAACTCGACAACGTGCGGAAATACCACGGCATCGGCTGCCACTGGCCTTTGAATCCCGCGAAGGTTTCTTCGCGCCAGCCATCCTGGTAATCGCCTGCCGCGACAGACCAAGGATGCAGTGTCTGAATGAGCAACGTGCCGCCGGGAACCAGCAGCGCATTCATCGCCGCCAGCAGCGAGATGATGTCCTGATGCAGCAAAGAGAAGTTGGCGCAGATCAGCTCATAGTCGCGCCCGATGTCGATCTTGCCATCGGCCAGCGCGTCATAGTTCGCGACATGCACTCGCGCCGCCCCCGCCAAACGCGCCGCTTCGACCAGCCGCGCATCGCCATCCACGCCGACGGCATCTATCCCGCGTTCCGCCAGTGCCCGCAATAACCAGCCTTCGCCGCAGCCAAGATCAAGTACGCGCTGCGGCTGCCGGCCCATGATCGTCAGCAGAATCGCCTGATCGGTAACCTGCTGGCGGCTTTCAATGGCGCCGCTGCGGATCACTTCGATCCAGGCATCAGCGTTGTCGTGCCAGCTCTGCAAAAGACTGGATTCGGGGGCGGGCATGGCGGTGTCCACAGTATCGAAAACCACAGTATGGACGTTGATCGCCAGGCGAGCCTTACGCGCACCAATCGCAACCCTAAACAGTGACGAATGCTCACGGCGATTTGGATAGTAAAGAAGGTGACTGTGCGGATCAGCACGATGGCTTGATGGGTTTTGCTCATCAAGCGACGGAGGGGCGAAGCGAAAGTGAGGGGCAGGGAACCCCTCACTTATTCGGTCTGGTGATTATTGCGGTACGCGCAGCTTGTCCAGCAGTCGGTTGACCAACAGCTCGTTCAGCATGATCACCTGTTGCAGCGCCAGCAGCGGTTTGCGCTCCGGGCCGCCTATTGAGTTGGCGATGTTACCGGCCATGGAGTGGGCGTAGGAAAGCGACTCACAGGCTTCGACCAACAGGGTTTCTTCATCCAGCGTGGGGTCGACCAGATAGACCGGGCGAAACGGGGGCGAGCTTGGCGGAGCGCCCAGTGCTTCGGGTCGCAGGTAGTAGTCGAGGGCGCGGTCGGTTGCCTCTTTGACCTTTTGCGGGTTGAGCGCGGGGTCGTGAGGGATTGGATCGGTGATCGGTGGGTTGGGCGTGATTTTGAACATGGATGAAACTCCTATCGCAGTTTAAGGAGCCATCACTCTCGCTACCAAACGAGTGGGTGGTGGCCATACGCGGGTTGGTAGACCGGCTGCAATAGGAACCCGGCGCTCACGAGTGAGCCCCACGCATGACTACCATTGAACTGAGCTCCACAAAGAGACAGCACAGGGTGTTGTCACACGGCTATTACAGACGGGCTACCAAACCCGATCACTGTTTTGCAGTGACAGGCCAACGATATAACCCGGCCCATAGCCGTGTAAGCCGGCGGATTCTGGCGTACGCGTAGGTAACGACGCAAGGTGTTGTAGGGAGGATGGCGTAACGGTTTGTGTGCTTTAAACGTGATAACCGGATGACGTTTACACATGAGCAATGCCGGTTGGTGGCGGCTTTCGGTTTTGCGTGAGTCTGTGAGATTTTTCCCCCTCACCCCAGCCCTCTCCCCCAAAGGGGGCGAGGGGGAAGGGAGCAGATCTCCATGTACTTCCAGGCCAGAGTTCGACTCGGTATTTCAAGTCGGTGCAACTTGCACATTCAGCGCGGTCAGTTCCCTCTCCCTCTGGGAGAGGGTTAGGGTGAGGGCTGTCGGTAATTTCAAATTCTGAAGAGGAGGTGTGACATGAATCTATTGACCGGCGGTTGCCTGTGCGGCGATGTCCGTTTCGAAGTGACAGGTCAGCCCTACCGCGTCGGCATCTGCCACTGCCTCGACTGCCGCAAACGCCACGGCGCGCTGTTCGGCACCTCGGCCATATTTCCCGAGGATGCGCTGAAAGTCACCGGTGAAACCCGCGACTACAACGGGCGCTTTTTCTGTCCGCGCTGCGGCTCTCCGGTGTTCGCGCGTTCGGCAAATGAAGTCGAAGTCAATGTAGGGTCGCTGGATGATCTGAGTCAGTTCAAACCCACCTACGAACTCTGGACGATTCGCCGCGAGTCATGGCTACCTGCGCTGCCACTGGCTCACCACTACGAGCGTGATCGCGAGAGCACGGAGCGTACAGAGGATTAGAGGGGGCAGAAAACTTCTGGGACTTGGAATGGAGTGACGATTTTTGGCATGTCACATAGTCCCAGTGGGAGCGAGCTTGCTCGCGAAGGCGTCGTGTCAGTCGACATCAATATTGAAAGTAATGACGCTTTCGCGAGCAAGCTCGCTCCCACAGGGTGCAGTACATAAACTTACAGATCTTCACCGCGAATAAAGGCCAACAGATCCGCGTTGATCGTCTCGGCCTCCGTCGTCGGCATGCCGTGCGGGAACCCCGGATACGATTTCAGCGTGCCGTTCGGCAGCAACTTGGCCGACAAGGGCCCCGAATCCGCATACGGCACAATCTGATCATCTTCGCCGTGCATCACCAGCACCGGCACCGTGACCTTTTTCAAGTCCTCGGTGAAATCCGTCTGCGAAAACGCGACGATCCCGTCGTAATGCGCCTTCGCTCCGCCGATCATGCCCTGACGCCACCAGTTGGCAATAATCCCTTCCGATGGCGTGGCGCCCGGTCGGTTGTAGCCATAAAACGGACCGGTCGGAATATCCCGGTAGAACTGCGCGCGATTCGCCGCCAGTTGTGCCTGAAAATCATCGAACACCGATTTCGGCAGCCCACCCGGATTGCTCTCGGTCTGCACCATCAACGGCGGCACCGCACTGATCAGCACGCCTTTGGCGACGTTGGCCTGACCATGCCGGGCAATGTAATGAATCACCTCACCACCACCGGTCGAGTGACCGACATGCACCACATTCTTCAGGCCCAGATGATTAACCACCGCCAGCGTATCGTCGGCGTAATGATCCATATCGTGGCCGTCCCAGACCTGACTCGAACGCCCATGCCCACGCCGATCATGGGCAACCACCCGGAAGCCTTTGCCGAGAAAAAACAGCATCTGCGCATCCCAATCATCGGAACTCAGCGGCCAGCCGTGGTGGAAATGGATCACTGGCGCGTCTTTCGGGCCCCAGTCCTTGTAGAAAATCTCGACGCCGTCTTTGCTGGTGACAAATCCCATGTTTGCTACTCCAGACCAGTGTGATGGGTAACCCGCGCGGTAGTCGCGGACCGGTTTCGCTCATGACGAGTTTTCTACAGCGCAGGCTCGGTGAGAGCCGTTATCAACTGTAGGATTAAAGTCGACATCTGCATGACCGGTGGTCGCAACGTCTGACTTCACGCGCAAATTAGGCTTTGCTGAAAGGGATAAGCCGAGGCGCGCGTAGGCATCGATGGCCACAGCGACGCCCCTTCAGAACACCGTGAGTCTGAGGAATTTCCCCGATGCTGACCTTGAATATCAATGGCAAGGATCAGGAGCTCGATGTCCCTGCGGACATGCCGTTGCTCTGGGTCCTGCGCGATGTCGCGCACCTGACCGGTACCAAATTCGGCTGTGGCATGGCCCAGTGCGGCGCCTGCACCGTGCACGTTGACGGGGCGCCGTTGCGCGCCTGCATCACACCCGCGACGGCCGTGGCGCATGGACAGAAAATCCTCACCATCGAAGGCCTGTCCACCGACGGTTCGCACCCGGTGCAGCAAGCCTGGGCCGAGCTCGATGTGGTGCAGTGCGGTTACTGCCAGTCGGGGCAGATCATGTCTGCGGCGGCACTGCTGGCGAAAATCCCCAAACCCACCGACAGCGATATCGATCAGGCGCTCTCCGGCAATATCTGCCGTTGCGGCACCTATCCCCGGATCCGCGCAGCTGTGAAGCGTGCGTCCGAAATCGGTTGATTGATGTGGGAGATAGACGATGAACAGTCCGGTATCACGTCGGGGGTTTCTCAAGGGCAGCGCCGTGTTGGGCGGCGGGTTGGTGGTGGCGTTTGTTGTACCTGGCGGCCACAAGTTTGCCTATGCGGCCGAGAATGAAGGCAAGGTGTTTGCGCCGAACGCATTTTTGCGAATAGCGGCGGACAACAGCGTCACGGTGCTGCTCGGGCATTCGGAAATGGGCCAGGGCATCTGGACCGGCCTGACCATGTTGATTGCCGAGGAGCTGGACGCTGACTGGTCGAAGATCCGCGTTGAGCATTCCCCCGCATCGGCGGCGGATTACGGCATGCCGGGGTTTGGCGGCATGCAGATTACCGGCGGCTCGACGTCGACGTGGATGGAGTTCGACCGTTATCGCCTGGCAGGCGCGACGGCGCGGCAGATGTTGGTCGAGGCGGCGGCGAAACGCTTTGAAGTGGCGCCATCGGCGATTCGCACCGAATCGGGCGTGGTCATCGCAGGCGACAAACGCGCCACTTACGGCGAGCTGGCGGATGCCGCCGGGCAACTGCCGGTGCCGGATCCGAAGTCGATCACCTTCAAGGAGGCCAAGGACTGGAAAGTCATCGGCAAACCGACCAAACGCCTCGACACGCCGGAGAAAATCACCGGCCGGGCCAAGTTCGGCATGGATGTGCAGTTTGAAGGCCTGATGACCGCGATGGTCGCGCGCCCACCGGTATTCGGTGCCAGCGTTAAATCCTTTGAAGGCGCTGAAGCGCTGGCAGTGCCGGGCGTGCACAAGGTGGTGCAAGTGCCGACGGGCGTGGCGGTGATTGCCGAACATTACTGGGCGGCTAAATTGGGCCGTGATGCGCTGAAGGTCGATTGGGATCTGGGGCCGAATGCAGATCTGAGCAGCGAGAAATTGCTGGCAAGTTTCCGCAAACTGGCCGCGACGCAGGGCACATCGGCGAGTCAGGCCGGCGATGCCAAGGGCAGTTTCGGCAAAGCCGCGAAGAAGATCGATGTCGAATACAGCGTGCCGTATCTCGCCCACGCGCCGATGGAACCGCTCAACTGTACGGTGAAGATCAGCGCGGAAAAATGCGAGATCTGGACCGGCACACAATTCCAGACACTGGATCAAATGGTCGCCGGCAAGATCACCGGGCTGAAACCCGAGCAAGTCGAAATCCACACCGAATTCCTTGGCGGCGGTTTTGGCCGTCGGGCCAATCCGACATCAGATTTTGTCGCCGAAGCCGTGCAAGTGGCGAAAGCCGCCGCTATGCCGGTGAAAACCGTGTGGTCGCGCGAGGATGACATTCGTGGCGGTTATTACCGTTCGATGTTCCTGCATCAAGCCAAGATCGGTTTGGGCGCCGATGGTTTACCGTCGAGCTGGCAACACGTGCTGGTCGGCCAGTCGATCATGACCGGCACGCTGATGGAAGCGATGATGGTCAAGAACGGTATCGACCCGACTTCGGTCGAAGGCGTTGCCGACAGTCCTTACGTCAAAGGCCTGGCCAATCATCAGGTCGATCTGCATTCGCCGCAAACCGGCATCAATGTGTTGTGGCTGCGCTCGGTGGGCCATAGCCACACCGGTTTCGTCATGGAGTCGCTGATCGACGAGATGGCCACGGCGGCGGGCAAGGACCCGGTCGAGTACCGACGAACGCTGCTCAAGGATCATCCTCGGCATTTGGGCGTACTGAATCTGGCGGTGGAAAAAGCCAACTGGAAAGCACCGTTGCCGGACGGCCATGCCCTCGGCGTGGCGGTGCACGAGTCATTCGGCAGTTACGTGGCGCAGGTCGCCGAGGTGTCACAGGACAATCTGAAGATTCGCGTGCACCGCGTGGTTTGTGCGGTGGACTGCGGGATTGCGGTGAATCCGCAAAGCATCGCCGCGCAGATGGAGTCGTGCATCACCTTCGGTCTGGGTATGGCGCTGCACAGCAAACTGACACTCAAGGATGGCGCGGTCGTGCAGTCCAACTATCACGATTATCAGGTGCTGCGGCTCAACGAAATGCCGGTGGTGGAAGTGCACATCGTGCCCAGCAGCGACAAACCCGGCGGCATCGGCGAGGCCGGTGTGCCGCCGACCGCGCCAGCCGTGGCCAATGCGGTGTACGCCCTGACCGGGCAGCGCCTGCGCGAGTTGCCGCTGCAACTGTCGGGGGTGTGAGATGAAACGACATCTAGTGTTGGGCACGGTGATTTTGCTGGGGCTGGGCGGTTATGCCTCGGACTTGTTTGCCGATGATCAGGAAGCGCTGAAGGCGTTCGGCACGGTGCAGAAAGTCTTTCAAAGTCCGCGCTGCCAGAACTGTCATATTCCCGGTGATTCGCCGCTGCAGTTCGACGCCGGCATTCCCCACGCGATGAACGTGGTGCGCGGTATGGACGGCAAGGGCGCGGCCGGTTTGCCCTGTGCAACCTGCCATGCGGAAAACAATCCGCCGGCCAGTTACGGCCCGCATGCACCGCCGGGTGCGCCGCACTGGAGCCTGCCGCCGGCGGCGCACAAAATGGCCTGGATCGGCCTGCCGCCGGACAAGCTCTGCGCGATGATCAAGGACCGTTCGAGCAATGGCGATCGCGATTTTGCTGCGCTGATCAAGCACGTCAGCGAAGACAAACTGGTGCTCTGGGGCTGGAATCCCGGAGCAGGGCGCGCACCGGTGCCGGTGCCGCACGATATTTTTGTGGCGCAATTCAAGCTCTGGGCCGACGCGGGCGGGCCGTGTCCGGTGGCGCAAATGTGAGCCATTGCCAAATTAGCGCTACGCTTGAAAGCATTGTTGCCAATGGAGTGTGCTGATGCTGGTTCCAGGAAAACCTGCGAATGAAACGGCGCGAGTTCAAGCGCTGCACGGTCTCGAACTGCTCGATTCCGCCCCTGAAGAGCGTTTCGACCGACTGACACGATTGGCGAAACGACTGTTCAATGTGCCGATTGCACTGGTGACGCTGGTCGACACCAATCGGCAGTGGTTCAAGTCCTGTGTGGGCCTGGATGCCACTGAAACGCCGAGGGATGTTTCATTCTGCGGACACGCGATTTTGCAGAACGACCTGCTGTTGGTGCCCGATGCCCGCGAGGATGTGCGTTTCCATGACAATCCGCTGGTGACTGGCGCGCCGAACATCCGCTTCTACGCCGGCTACCCGCTGACCGTGCCCAATGGCAATAAAATGGGCACGCTGTGCCTGATCGACACCAAACCCCGCGATCTCGACGATGAAGAGCGCGCTCTGTTGCGTGATCTGGCGGAGATGGCCGAGCAAGAGCTGACCGCCGTGCAGATGGCGAGCATGGATGAACTGACGCTGCTGTCCAACCGTCGCGGCTTCAAACAACTGGCCCAGCATGCACTGGACGCCTGCGCACGGCTGGAGCGCCCGGCGACCTTGCTGTTTTTTGACCTCAATGACTTCAAGCAGATCAACGATCTTTACGGCCATGCCGAGGGTGACAGTGCGCTGAAGACCTTTGCCGATGTGCTGCGCATTGCCTTTCGCGAGAGTGATGTGGTCGGACGCCTGGGCGGGGATGAGTTCGTCGCGTTGCTGACCGGCTCCAGCCATGTCGAAACCACGACGATCATGGCGCGGCTCAAGGATATCCTCGAAGAGCGAAATGCCACACTGCATCGCGGCTATGCGATTCGCTTCAGCGTGGGCCAGATTGAATATGATTCGAAACGCCATGAAACCGTGGATCGCTTGCTGGCGGATGCGGATGGCGCGATGTATACGCATAAGCAGGCGTTGAAGGGTTGTTAGTGAATGCACCGCAGATCCCCTGTAGGAGTGAGCCTGCTCGCGATAGCGTCCACACTTTCAACATCTTCATCGGCTGACCCAGCGCTATCGCGAGCAGGCTCACTCCTACAGGGGGGGGCGGTGTTCACAACATCCCGGTTCACCACAAATCCATGTGGGAGCGAGCTTGCTCGCGAAAGCGCTGGGTCAGGCAATGAACAGGTGACTGAATGGACGCCTTCGCGAGCAGGCTCACTCCCACAGGGGGCAGTGTTGCGGCCAATAAAAAACCCGCCTGAACAGGCGGGTTTTTTTATCGGCTAAACGAAGATCACTCTTCGATGTTGCCCATGGCGGTGGTGTTGAAGCCGCCGTCGACGTACATGATTTCACCGCTGATGCCCGACGCCAGGTCGGAGCACAGGAAGGCGCCGGCGTTGCCGACTTCGTCGATGGTGACGTTGCGACGCAGCGGGGTTTGCGCTTCGTTGGCGGCCAGCATCTTGCGGAAGTTCTTGATGCCCGAGGCGGCCAGGGTACGGATCGGGCCAGCCGATACGCAGTTGACGCGGGTGCCGTCCGGGCCCAGGGAGCCGGCCAGGTAACGCACGCCAGCTTCCAGCGAAGCCTTGGCCATGCCCATCACGTTGTAGTTAGGCATGGTGCGCTCGGCGCCCAGGTACGACAGGGTCAGCAGGCTGCCGTTGCGGCCTTTCATCATTTCGCGGCCGGCTTTGGCCAGGGCCACGAAGCTGTAGGCGCTGATGTCGTGCGCGATGCGGAAACCGTCACGGGTGGTGGCTTCGGTGAAGTCGCCGTCCAGTTGGTCGCCCGGGGCGAAGCCAACGGAGTGGACGATGCAGTCCAGGCCGTCCCACTTCTTGCTCAGTGCTTCGAAGACCTTGGCGATTTCTTCATCGCTGGCCACGTCGCACGGGAAGCACAGCTCAGGGCTCGAACCCCAGCCTTGGGCGAATTCTTCAACACGACCTTTCAGTTTGTCGTTCTGATAAGTGAAGGCAAGCTCAGCGCCCTCGCGATGCATGGCGGCAGCGATGCCGGATGCGATGGACAGCTTGCTGGCGACACCGACGATCAGTACGCGCTTACCGGCGAGAAAACCCATGTGTTGCTCCTCTTTCAGGTTATTGCGCAGTGGCTGGTGCCAAAAAAGCGGCTTCCAGCAACTGCTGTGTATACGGATGTTGGGGGGCGGCAAAAATACTTTGCGCGTCTCCCTGTTCGACCACTTGGCCATGCTTGACCACCATCAACTGGTGGCTCAGCGCTTTGACGACAGCCAGGTCATGGCTGATAAACAAATACGTCAGGTTGTACTTGGCTTGCAGTGAACGCAACAGCTCCACCACTTGCCGCTGCACCGTCCGGTCGAGCGCCGAAGTCGGCTCGTCCAGCAGGATCAGCGCCGGTTTCAGCACCAAGGCCCGGGCAATGGCGATTCGTTGCCGTTGCCCACCGGAAAATTCGTGGGGGTAGCGGTGCCGGGTTTCCGGATCCAGACCTACCTCCTTCAATGCCGCAATAATCGCCGCCTGTTGCTCCTCGGCGGTGCCCATCTTGTGAATTCGCAGGCCTTCGCCAACGATATCGCTGACGCACATGCGCGGGCTCAGGCTGCCAAACGGGTCCTGAAACACCACCTGCATCTCCCGACGCAACGGGCGAACCTCGTTCTGCGTCAGGCAGTCTAGCTGCTTGCCTTCAAAGCGGATCGCGCCTTTGCTGCCAATCAGCCGCAAAATCGCCAGACCCAGCGTGGATTTGCCGGAACCGCTTTCCCCCACAATCCCCAAGGTCTGACCCTGAGGCAGGCTGAAATTGATGCCGTCCACTGCCTTGACGTGATCCACCGTGCGTTTGAGCAGGCCTTTCTTGATCGGGAACCAGACTTTCAGGTCCTCGACTTCAAGCAGCGGCGCGCCGATTTTATTACTCGCCGGGCCTCCGCTGGGCTCCGCGCCGAGCAATTCCCGAGTGTACGGATGCTGCGGCGAACGGAACAGCTCTGCGCACGATGCCTGTTCGACGATGCAACCGCGCTGCATGACACATACACGATGCGCAATTCTTCGCACCAGGTTCAAATCGTGACTGATCAGTAACAGCGACATGCCCAATCGGGCCTGCAATTCCTTGAGCAAATCGAGAATTTTCAGCTGAACGGTCACGTCCAGCGCGGTGGTCGGCTCGTCGGCAATCAGCAATTCCGGCTCGTTGGCCAAGGCCATGGCGATCATCACGCGCTGGCGCTGACCGCCAGAGAGTTCGTGGGGCAGGGCCTTGAGGCGCTTGTGCGGCTCAGGGATGCCAACCATCTCCAGCAGCTCCAGCGTGCGTTTGGTCGCCACTTTGCCGGTCAGGCCTTTGTGGATGCCGAGGACTTCGTTGATCTGCTTCTCGATCGAGTGCAGCGGATTCAGCGAGGTCATCGGCTCCTGAAAAATCATCGCGATGCGGTTACCGCGAATATGGCGAATGGTTTTTTCGCTCAGGCCCAGCAGGTTTTGCCCGGCATAGTTGATGCTTCCGGTCGGATGGCGAGCCATCGGGTAGGGCAGCAAACGCAGGATCGAGTGCGCGGTCACCGATTTGCCCGAGCCGGATTCGCCGACCAGCGCGAGGGTTTCACCACGCTTGATGTCGAAACTCACGCCTTCGACGACCCGGTGCACGCGCTCGCCAAAACCGAATTCGACGGCGAGGTCACGCACTTCGATCAGATTGTCCTGATTCATTTCACTTCCTCGGGTCGAAGGCATCGCGAGCGGACTCGCCGATAAACACCAGCAAACTCAACATCAACGCCAGCACGGCGAAGGCACTCATGCCCAGCCACGGCGCTTGCAGGTTGGATTTGCCTTGGGCGACCAGTTCGCCCAGCGACGGACTGCCGGCCGGCAAACCGAAACCGAGGAAGTCCAGCGCGGTGAGGGTGCCGATGGCGCCGGTGAGGATGAACGGCATAAACGTCATGGTCGAGACCATCGCATTGGGCAGGATGTGGCGGAACATGATCGCGCCGTTCTGCATGCCCAGCGCCCGCGCCGCACGCACGTATTCAAGGTTACGTCCACGGAGGAACTCGGCGCGCACCACGTCGACCAGGCTCATCCACGAGAACAGCAGCATGATCCCCAGCAGCCACCAGAAGTTCGGCTGGACGAAACTGGCGAGGATGATCAGCAGATACAGCACCGGCAAACCCGACCAGATCTCCAGAAAACGCTGCCCGGCCAGATCGACCCAGCCGCCATAGAAGCCTTGAAGGGCGCCGGCAATCACGCCGATGATCGAACTCAATACGGTCAGCGTCAGCGCGAACAGCACCGAAATACGGAAGCCATAAATCACCCGCGCCAGCACATCGCGACCCTGATCATCTGTGCCCAGCAGGTTGTCCGCCGACGGTGGCGCCGGGGCCGGGACTTTCAGGTCGTAGTTGATGCTTTGATAGCTGTAGGGAATCGGCGCCCACAGCACCCAGGCATCCTTGGCCTTGAGCAGTTCGCGGATGTACGGGCTCTTGTAGTTGGCTTCCAGCGGGAATTCGCCGCCGAAAGCGGTTTCCGGGTAACGCTTGATCGCCGGGAAGTACCAGTTGTTGTCGTAATGCACCACCAACGGCTTGTCGTTGGCGATCAGCTCGGCGCCGAGGCTTGCGCCGAACAGAATCAGAAACAGCCACAGCGACCACCAGCCACGTTTGTTGGCCTTGAACAGTTCGAAGCGGCGGCGGTTGAGAGGGGACAGGTTCATCTCAATGCTCCCGGCTTTCGAAGTCGATGCGCGGATCGACCAGGGTGTAGGTGAGGTCGCCGATCAGTTTCACCACCAACCCCAGCAGGGTGAAGATGAACAGGGTGCCGAACACCACCGGGTAATCGCGGTTGATCGCCGCTTCGAAACTCATCAGGCCCAAACCGTCGAGGGAGAAGATCACTTCCACCAGCAAGGAGCCGGTGAAGAAGATGCCGATGAACGCCGACGGGAAACCGGCAATCACCAGCAGCATGGCGTTGCGGAACACATGGCCGTAGAGCACACGATGACGCGTCAGGCCTTTGGCTTTGGCGGTGACCACGTACTGTTTGTTGATCTCGTCGAGGAAGCTGTTTTTGGTCAGCAGGGTCATGGTCGCGAAGTTACCGATCACCAGTGCCGTCACTGGCAGCGCGAGGTGCCAGAAGTAGTCAAGAATCTTGCCGCCGAAACTCAGCTCATCGAAGTTGTTCGAGGTCAGTCCTCTCAGCGGGAACCAGTCGAGATAACTGCCGCCGGCAAACACCACGATCAGCAGGATCGCAAAGAGGAACGCCGGGATCGCATAGCCGACGATGATCGCCGAACTGGTCCAGACGTCGAAGTGGCTGCCATGCCGCGTGGCCTTGGCGATCCCCAGCGGGATCGACACCAGGTACATGATCAGCGTGCTCCACAGCCCCAGCGAGATCGACACCGGCATCTTTTCCTTGATCAGGTCGATGACCTTGGCGTCGCGGAAAAAGCTGTCGCCGAAATCCAGGGTCGCGTAGTTCTTGACCATGATCCACAGGCGTTCCGGGGCCGATTTGTCGAACCCGTACATGTGCTCGATTTCCTTGATCAGCGCCGGGTCCAGCCCCTGCGCGCCGCGATAGGAGGAGCCGGCCACCGACACTTCGGCACCGCCGCCGGCAATGCGGCTGGTGGCGCCTTCGAAGCCTTCGAGCTTGGCGATCATCTGTTCCACCGGGCCACCGGGCGCGGCCTGGATGATCACGAAGTTGATCAGCAAGATGCCGAACAGGGTCGGGATGATCAGCAGCAGTCGCCGAAAAATATACGCCAGCATCTGATTACTCCGTGCCCGCAGGGTCGGCTTGCAATTTGGTTTCGACTTCTACCGCCGGTTTCGCGTCAGGCTTGACCCACCAGGTGTTGATGCCGATGTCGTATTTCGGTGAGACCTTCGGGTGGCCGATGTGATTCCAATAAGCCACGCGCCAAGTCTTGATGTGCCAGTTGGGGATCACGTAATAGCCCCATTGCAGCACACGATCCAGGGCGCGGGCGTGGGCCACCAGGCTTTTGCGCGAGTCGGCGTTGATCAGGTTCTCGACCAGTTGATCGACGATCGGCTCCTTCAGACCCATGGTGTTACGGCTGCTGGCCTTGTCGGCAGCGGCGCTCATCCAGTATTCGCGCTGCTCGTTGCCTGGCGAGTTGGACTGCGGGAAGCTGCCGACCATCATGTCGAAGTCCCGCGAACGCACGCGGTTGATGTACTGCGAGACGTCGACGCGACGGATCACCAGTTCGATGCCGAGGTCGCTGAGGTTGCGCTTGAACGGCAGCAAAACCCGTTCGAACTCGGTCTGCGCGAGCAGGAATTCAATCACTACAGGCTTGCCCGTGGCGTCGACCATTTTATCGTCGACGATCTTCCAGCCAGCCTCTTGCAGCAGTTGATAGGCCTCGCGCTGCTGGGTGCGGATCATGCCGCTGGCGTCGGTCTTGGGGTTTTCGAACGCTTCGCTGAACACTTGCGCCGGCAGCTTGCTGCGAAACGGGTCGAGGATAGCCCGTTGATCGGCATCGGGCAGGCCGGTGGCGGCCATTTCCGAGTTCTCGAAATAGCTGCGGGTGCGGAAGTAGGCGCCGTTGAACAGTTGTTTGTTGGTCCATTCGAAATCGAACAGCAGGCCCAGTGCCTGACGCACGCGCACATCCTGAAACACCGGGCGGCGCAGGTTGAAGACGAACCCCTGCATGCCGGTCGGGTTGCTGTTGGCGATCTGTTCCTTGATCAGGCGGCCTTCAGTGACGGCCGGAATGTTGTAGGCGTTGGCCCAGTTTTTTGCGGCCATCTCCAGCCAGTAATCGAACTGGCCGGCTTTCAGGGCTTCGAGGGCGACGGTGTTGTCGCGGTAGTAATCGGTGGTCATCGTGTCGAAGTTGTAGAAACCGCGATTGACCGGCAGGTCCTTGCCCCAGTAATCCTTGACCCGCTCGTAACGCACCGAACGACCGGCCTTCACTTCGGCAACTTTGTACGGGCCGCTGCCCAAAGGAATCTCGAGATTGCCCTTGTTGAAATCGCGATCGGCCCACCAGTGTTTCGGCAGCACCGGCAATTGGCCGAGGATCAGCGGCAACTCGCGGTTGTTGGTGTGTTTGAACTTGAACAGCACTTTGAGAGGGTCTTCGGCGACGACTTCGGCGACATCGTTGTAGTAGCCGCGAAACAGTGGCGAGCCTTCCTTGGTCAGGGTATTGAAGCTGAACACCACGTCGTCGGCGCGCACCGGGTGGCCGTCATGAAAGCGAGCTTCGGGACGCAGGTAGAAACGCACCCAGCTGTTGTCCGGGGCTTTTTCGATTTTGCCGGCGATCAGGCCGTATTCGGTAAACGGCTCGTCGAGGCTGTGCTTGGTCAGGGTGTCGTAGATTTGCCCGACGTCATCGGCAGGCACGCCTTTGCTGATAAACGGGTTGAGGCTGTCGAAGCCGCCGAATCCGGCCTGACGGAACACGCCGCCCTTGGGCGCGTCGGGGTTCACGTAATCGAAATGCTTGAAATCGGCAGGGTATTTCGGCGGCTCGTTGTACAGGGTCACGGCGTGTTGCGGGGCGGCAAAGGCCAGCCCGGCGAACAGCAAGCCGCTGGCCTGGACGAGCAGGGCGCGGATAGGTTTCATCGATCTTTCTCCGAAGACTTCAGCCACCACGCGCTCAGGCCCAGGGTGTAGGGCGGCGTGGTGACGAAGGCCAACCGGTTGCGGTAGGCCAGACGGTGATAATTGAGGTACCAGTTGGGAATGCTGTAGTGCTGCCAGAGCAGCACGCGGTCGAGCGCCTTGCCGGCGGCGACCTGCTCGTCGCGAGTGCGTGCGGCGAGCAATTGTTCAAGCAGGTGATCGACCACCGGATTGGCGATGCCCGCGTAATTCTTGCTGCCCTTGACTCCGACCTGGCTGGAGTGGAAGTACTGCCACTGCTCAAGGCCCGGGCTAAGGGTCTGGTTGAGCGTCATCGAGATCATGTCGAAATCAAATTGATCGAGGCGCTGCTTGTACTGCGCACGATCCACGGTACGCAGGCGCGCGTCGATGCCGATGCTGTTGAGGTTCTCGATGTAAGGCTGGTACAGGCGCTCCAGGTTCGGATTGACCAGCAGCAGCTCGAACCGCAGCGGTTGGCCGTCAGCGTTTTGCAGGCGTTGGCCGTTGAGCTTCCAGCCGGCTTCGGCGAGCAGCGCCAGTGCCTTGCGCATGGTTTCCCGGGGGATGCCGCGACCGTCGGTTTGCGGCAACGTGAACGGTTCGGTGAACAGCTTGGCCGGCAGTTGCTCCTTGTACGGCTTGAGCATCAGCCATTCATGCCCGACCGGCAGGCCGGTGGTTGTGAATTCACTGTTGGGGTAGTAACTGGTGGTGCGCTTGTAGGCATCGCTGAACAGTGCGCGGTTGGTCCACTCGAAGTCGAACATCAGACCCAGCGCTTCGCGGGTCTTCACGTCGGCGAAGGTGGCGCGGCGGGTGTTCATGAACAGGCCCTGAGTCTGAGTCGGGATCTGGTGCGGGATCTGCGCCTTGATCACGTCGCCACGGCGCACGGCGGGGAAGTTGTAGCCGTTGGCCCAGTTCTTCGCCTGATGCTCGATGTAGATGTCGAATTCGCCAGCCTTGAACGCTTCGAAGGCGACATCGCTGTCGCGATAGAATTCGACTTCCATGCGATCGAAGTTGTACTTGCCGCGATTGACCGCCAGGTCCTTGCCCCAGTAATCCTTGACCCGTTCGAAGATCAACTGCCGGCCCGGCGTCACCGAAGTGATGCGATAGGGGCCGCTGCCCAGTGGCGGTTCGAAGGTGGTGGCCTTGAAATCGCGGTCTTTCCAGTAATGCTGCGGCAGCACCGGCAGTTCACCGAGGCGCAGGATCAACAGCGGATTGCCCGAGCGCTTGAGCACGAAGCGAATGCGCTGTTTGTTGAGAATGTCGACGCGCAGCACTTCCTGCAGGGCGGTGCGGTACAACGGATGACCGTCCTTGAGCAGCGTTCGATAGGAGAACGCTACGTCATAGGCTGTGATCGGTGTGCCGTCGTGGAAACGCGCTTCCGGGCGCAAATTGAACACCACCCAGCTGCGATCTTCGCTGTACTCCACCGATTGCGCGATCAAGCCGTAACTCGACGCCGGTTCGTCGCCGGACGGCGAATACTGGCCGGTGCCGACCATCAACGGCTCGTTCAGCTCATTGATGCCGTACTGGAGGAAGTTCGCCGTGGTCACCGGGCTGGTGCCCTTGAAGGTGTACGGGTTGACCGTATCGAAGGTGCCGAACGCCATCACCCGCAACGTACCGCCCTTGGGCGCTTGCGGGTTGACCCAGTCGAAGTGGGTAAATCTGGCCGGGTACTTGAGCGTGCCGAACTGCGCATAACCGTGACTTTCGGTAATCGTCGCGCTTGCGGTTGAGCTCAAGGCCAGGCTGATCAGGAGCAGGAGGAGGGGACGCTTCAAGTCAGATCTGATCCAGGCGGCTTGGGCTTTGTGGGCCGTACAGTAACAGCTTGTCTGGACAGGAAAAAGATGCGGGTTAATGCGGGGTTAATCGTTTGCGCGAAGAGCCCCTCACCCTAACCCTCTCCCAGAGGGAGAGGGGACTGACCGAGTTGTTTCTTCGAGCTACGCCGACCTGAACTGTCGAGCCGAACTTACGTTTTGAAAAGCCCCTCACCCTAACCCTCTCCCGGAGGGCGAGGGGACTGAACGCGGTGCATTGGAGGGATGCACCGACGTGCGTTACCGAGTCGAATTCAGATTTTGAAAAGCCCCCGATCGGCTCCCTTTCCCCCTCGCCCCTTGGGGAGAGGGCTGGGGTGAGGGGGATGGATCTAAAGCACACCACAAAAACGTGATCAAAAAAAAGCCCCCGAAATCTCAGGGGCTCTTCTGTCAGTGCGGCTGATAAACCGTGAGCATCTGCCCAGGCTTGAGTGCCTTGCCCGCACCCGGATTCCAGCGCTTGAGATGCTGCATCTCAACGTTGAATCGCTTGGCCACTACATACAGCGTGTCGCCGCGTTTGACCTTGTACTGAGTCTGCTGCGCGCTGTCGTCCTTGCCTTTGGTCTTGCTGTTGGCCGCAATCACTGTATTGACGCGCCCAGACTTGCGAGCCGGCGCGCGCTTGGTGGTGTCTTGCATCACCAGCGTCTGGCCAACCTTGAGGTTCTTGCCGGTCAGCTTGTTCCAGCGTTGCAGATCCTTGACTTCGACCTTGTTGGCCTTGGCGATGGAACCAAGGTTGTCGCCACGCTTCACGCGATAAGCACGCTTGAGCTTGGCCACTTCCGATGGGTCAGCGCCTTCGAACACCGGTTTCAGCGAACGCGGGCTGATCAGTTCGTCAGGTCGCATGGTCTGCAAACTGGCGGTCAGCAATTGCGCCTTAGACGTTGGCACCAGCAAATGCTGGGGGCCGTCGATGGTGGTGCGTTGCTTGAACGCCGGGTTGAGCTGGAACAGTTCGTCTTCGTCGATATTGGCCACCGCTGCAACCTTGGACAGGTCCATGCGCTGGTTGATTTCGACAACCTGGAAGTACGGTTCGTTGGCGATCGGGTTGAGGTTCACCCCGTAAGCTTCCGGCGCTAGCACCACTTGCGACAATGCCAGCAGCTTCGGCACGTACGCTTGGGTTTCCGCCGGCAGCGGCAGGTTCCAGTAGTCGGTGGGCAGGCCGAGCTTTTCGTTACGCTCGATGGCGCGGCTGACCGTGCCTTCGCCGGCGTTGTACGCCGCCAGTGCCAGCAGCCAGTCACCGTTGAACATGTCGTGCAGACGGGTCAGGTAGTCCATCGCTGCCGTGGTCGACGCGGTGATATCGCGACGGCCATCGTAAAAGCGGGTCTGACGCAGGTTGAAGTAACGCCCGGTGGACGGAATGAATTGCCACAGTCCGACAGCATCGGCCCGCGAGTAGGCCATCGGGTTGTAGGCGCTTTCAATCACTGGCAGCAGGGCCAGTTCCAGCGGCATGTTGCGTTCTTCGAGCCGTTCGACGATGTAGTGAATATAGAGACTGCCGCGTTCACCGGCGTTCTCGAGGAAAGAGGGATTGCTGGCGAACCACAGGCGCTGTTGCTCGATGCGCGGGTTGACGCCGAGACCTTCCTGCAGCTGAAAGCCCTGGCGCATGCGTTCCCAGATGTCCTGAGGAACCTGTGGGCTGGGCTTTTCGGTCAGCCAGATCGGCTTCTGCTTGGCTCGCGCAGCAATGTTCGGCGTATGGGTCGCTTCAGTCTGCGGAGCATGGCTGGAGCAGCCCGCCAGCGTGGCGGACACAGCCACCGCGATGGCTTGCGCCAAGCGGGTCAATGCGTCTGAATTGACGGACTTACGTATGGATGACGACATTGGCTGGAAGTAAGTTCCGGGCAAAAATGTCGGGCGATTCTAGAAAGCGCACCCCCCTAGGTCAACCATTCAGAATTTTTGTACCAAGTGGCGGGTCACTTAGAACGTATCTTTCCAGGCCCGCAGAGCCGCAAATACCTCACTCGGCGCCCGGTTTTGAGCGCCTGCCCGTTCGTCCACTTTTTGTGTAACTAATGTTTCAGTGGTACGCAAAAACGGGTTTGTGAGCTTTTCCAGGGCCAAAGTCGAGGGCAGGGTCATCACACCGTTTTGCCGTTGCTGGCTGACTTTTTCCAGACGGGCGGCAATGTCCGGGTTCGTCGGTTCGACGGCGGCGGCAAACTTAAGGTTGCTCAGGGTGTATTCATGGGTGCAGTAGACCAGCGTATCTTCGGGCAAAGCGGCGAGGCGGCTGAGCGAGTGGTGCATTTGCTCCGGCGTACCTTCAAACAAACGTCCGCAACCGGCAGCGAACAGCGTGTCGCCGCAGAACAGCAGGCCGTGGTGGTAATAGGCAATGTGGCCCAAAGTGTGACCGGGCACCGCGTAGACATCGAAATCCCAGCCGAGCACGCTGACCGTGTCGTTGTCCTTGAGCGCCACATCGCGCCCCGGAATGCTTTCGCTGGCCGGACCGTAGACTTTCGCACCGCTCAGCGCTTTCAGGCGTTCGACGCCGCCGACGTGATCATGATGGTGGTGAGTGATCAGAATATCGCTCAACACCCAGCCCGGATGCGCTTCGAGCCACGCCTGCACCGGCGCGGCATCGCCCGGGTCGACCACCGCGCAGCGCTGGGTGCGGTGATCCTGTAACAACCAGATGTAGTTGTCGGTGAACGCGGGCAGGGCACTGATCTGTATCATCGTCGGAATTCGCCAAGCGGAAAACATTGGCGCATCTTAGTAGTTCCTGGCGCTTTGGAGAATGCGATGAGTGATAAAGCGTTCGCACAGGCTGATCCTGACTGGCTGGCCCTGATCGGTGCAGCCCGTGAATGGCTGTCCGGCCCGCTCGGGCAATTTCTGCTCGATGAAGAGCGGCGCATGCTCGAAGACGAGTTGGGCCGCTTCTTTGGCGGTTATCTGGTGCATTACGGGCCATCGGCCGAAACCCCGCCGGCAGCGCCGCAGGTGCAGCGCAATGTGCGTCTTGGTGCGCCGTTGCCCGGCGTCGAGATCGTCTGCGAAGAGCAGGCCTGGCCGCTGAGCGAGCACGCCGCCGACGTGGTGGTGATGCAGCACGGTCTGGATTTCTGCCTGTCACCCCACGGTTTGTTGCGTGAAGCGGCAAGCAGCGTGCGCCCCGGCGGGCATTTGCTGATCATTGGCATCAACCCGTGGAGCACTTGGGGCTTGCGCCATGTTTTTGCTCACGACGCCTTGCGTCAGGCGCGCTGCATCTCGCCGTCACGGGTCGCCGACTGGCTCAATCTGCTGGGCTTCGCGCTGGAGAAACGCCGCTTCGGGTGCTATCGTCCGCCGCTCGCGTCAGCCAAGTGGCAGGCCCGACTGGCCGGCTGGGAACGCAAGGCTGGTGACTGGCAACTGTCGGGCGGCGGCTTCTATTTACTGGTCGCGCGAAAGATTGTGGTCGGGCTGCGGCCGCTGCGTCAGGAGCGTCGCGAGCCGATGGGCAAGCTGATTCCGCTGCCGATGGCCAAGGTCAATCGTCGGCGCATCGAACCGTAAACCTTCTTTTATTCGTGGCCGGGCTTGTCCCGGCCTCGGTCATTGTCGGTCCGTGATCGGCAAGACAGGCATTTATTCTGGATAGAGTGGCATGAGCGAAAGCGTTGAAAGCGTCGACACCGTAGAGCTGTTTACTGACGGCGCCTGCAAGGGCAACCCCGGCCCGGGCGGCTGGGGCGCCTTGCTGGTGTGCAAGGGCGTCGAGAAGGAACTGTGGGGTGGCGAAGCCAACACCACCAATAACCGCATGGAACTGCTCGGCGCGATTCGCGGCCTCGAAGCCTTGAAGCGACCGTGTGAAGTGCTGTTGGTGACCGACTCGCAGTACGTGATGAAGGGCATCAACGAGTGGATGGCCAACTGGAAAAAGCGTGGCTGGAAAACCGCAGCGAAAGAGCCGGTGAAAAACGCTGATCTGTGGAAAGAGCTGGACGAGCAGGTCAACCGCCACAAGGTCACCTGGAAATGGGTGCGTGGGCACATTGGCCATCACGGTAACGAGCGGGCGGACCAGTTGGCGAATCGTGGGGTAGATGAGGTTCGCGGTTACAAGCAGTCCTGATTTCGCTTCTGAACCGTGGTGCGGCCATTCGCGAGCAAGCTCGCTCCCACACTGGATAGTGTTCACAACACACATCCACTGTGGGAGCGAGCTTGCTCGCGAATGGGACGCCACGGTCTGCCTGAAACACCCCGCCGAGCGTGTTAACATCCGCGTTTTTTGCAAGATCGACCCGTTGAGAGCTGAACACTGATGGCCACCAGATCCGTTGTACTCGATACCGAAACCACCGGCATGCCGGTGACCGATGGTCACCGGATCATTGAAATTGGTTGTGTCGAACTGATCGGTCGGCGCCTGACCGGCCGGCATTTTCACGTTTACCTGCAACCGGATCGCGAGAGTGATGAAGGCGCCATCGGCGTTCACGGCATCACCAACGAATTCCTCGTCGGCAAGCCGCGTTTCGCCGAAGTCGCCGATGAGTTCTTCGAGTTCATCAAAGGCGCGCAGCTGATCATCCACAACGCGGCGTTCGACGTTGGCTTCATCAACAACGAATTCGCCTTGATGGGTCGGCAGGATCGCGCCGACATCACCCAGCACTGCTCGATTCTCGACACCCTGATGATGGCCCGGGAACGTCACCCGGGGCAGCGCAACAGCCTCGATGCGTTGTGCAAACGTTATGGTGTCGACAACTCCGGCCGTGAATTGCACGGCGCCTTGCTCGACTCGGAGATTCTCGCCGACGTCTACCTGACCATGACCGGTGGCCAGACGAGTCTGTCGCTGGCGGGCAATGCGTCGGATGGTAATGGCTCGGGCGAGGGCGCAGACAACTCCGCGACCGAGATTCGTCGCTTGCCGGCCGATCGCCAGCCTGCGCGGATCATTCGTGCGACTGAAGATGAATTGGCGGCGCATCTGGTGCGGCTGGAGATTATCGCCAAGTCTGCCGGTGGCCCGGCGTTATGGACGCAGATCGCCGAAGCCGACGCCCAAGCCTGAAGATCAAAAGATCGCAGCCCAGGCTGCGATCTTTGCTTTTGGCGGCATGAAGCCAAGTGGCCACCCTCGCCACTTTCGCTGCAACCCTCTACCCTGAGTGCATTGGCAGCTGCAAACCTGCCGCCTCAGGACACTGAGCCTCATGTACAAAGATTTGAAGTTTCCGGTGTTGATCGTCCATCGCGACATCAAGGCCGACACGGTCGCCGGTGACCGTATCCGTGGCATCGCCCGGGAGTTGGAGCAGGAAGGGTTCAATATCGTTTCGGCCATCGACTACGCCGAAGGGCGGTTGGTGGCGTCGACCCATCATGGCCTCGCGTGCATGCTGATCGCCGCCGAGGACGCCAGCACCAACTCGCATCTTTTGCAGAACATGGCCGAATTGATCGGACTGGCGCGGGTGCGGGCGCCGGATCTGCCGATCTTCGCCCTTGGCGAGCAAGTCACCCTGGAAAACGCGCCGGCCGATGCCATGGCCGAGCTCAATCAACTGCGTGGCATCCTCTATCTGTTCGAAGACACCGTGCCGTTTCTGGCCCGGCAAGTAGCACGGGCCGCGCGCAAGTATCTGAATGGTTTGTTGCCACCGTTTTTCAAGGCGCTGGTGCAGCACACCGCCGATTCCAATTATTCTTGGCACACCCCCGGTCATGGAGGCGGTGTGGCCTATCACAAGAGTCCGGTGGGGCAGGCGTTTCACCAGTTTTTTGGCGAAAACACCCTGCGTTCGGATTTGTCGGTGTCGGTGCCGGAACTCGGCTCGCTGCTCGATCACACCGGGCCACTCGCCGAAGCAGAAGCACGTGCTGCGCGCAATTTCGGCGCCGATCACACCTTTTTCGTGATCAATGGCACCTCGACCGCCAACAAGATTGTCTGGCACTCGATGGTCGGGCGCGATGATCTGGTGCTGGTCGATCGCAACTGCCACAAGTCGGTGTTGCACGCGATCATCATGACCGGGGCGATTCCGCTGTACCTGTGCCCGGAGCGCAATGAGCTGGGCATTATCGGGCCGATTCCGCTGAGCGAATTCAGCCGCGAATCGATTCAAGCGAAGATCGACGCCAGTCCGTTGACCAAGGGCCGTGCGCCGAAAGTCAAACTCGCCGTGGTGACTAACTCGACCTACGACGGCCTCTGCTACAACGCCGAACTGATCAAGCAGAGCCTCGGCAACAGCGTCGAGGTCCTGCATTTCGACGAAGCCTGGTACGCCTACGCGGCGTTTCATGAGTTTTTCGCCGGGCGCTATGGCATGGCCACTTCGCGTAGCGAAGACAGCCCGCTGGTATTCACCACCCATTCCACGCACAAGCTGCTCGCTGCGTTCAGTCAGGCGTCGATGATTCATGTGCAGGATGGCGGTGCGCGGCAGCTGGATCGCGACCGTTTCAACGAAGCGTTCATGATGCACATCTCGACGTCGCCGCAGTACAGCATCATCGCCTCGCTGGACGTCGCGTCGGCGATGATGGAAGGCCCGGCCGGTCGTTCGCTGTTGCAGGAAACCTTTGATGAAGCCCTGAGCTTTCGCCGCGCGCTGGCCAATCTGCGCCAGCACATTGCCGCCGATGACTGGTGGTTTTCGATCTGGCAGCCGCCGGGTGTCGAAGGCATCGACCGCGTGCAGACCGCAGACTGGTTATTGCAACCGGATGCCGAATGGCACGGCTTTGGTGAGGTCAGTGACGATTACGTTTTGCTCGATCCGATCAAGGTCACGCTGGTGATGCCAGGGCTGAACGCTGGCGGTGCGCTGAGCGAGAAGGGCATTCCGGCGGCGGTGGTCAGCAAGTTTCTCTGGGAGCGTGGGTTGGTCGTCGAAAAAACAGGCTTGTATTCCTTTCTGGTGTTGTTTTCGATGGGCATCACCAAAGGCAAGTGGAGCACGCTGCTCACTGAACTGCTGGAGTTCAAGCGCAGTTACGACGCCAACGTGCGCCTCGACAGTTGCCTGCCGTGCGTCGCCCAGCAAGACACCGCGCGTTATCGCGGCATGGGCCTGCGTGATTTGTGCGATCAACTGCACACCTGTTACCGCAGCAATGCCACGGCCAAACACCTCAAGCGCATGTACACCGTGCTGCCGGAAATTGCCATGAAACCGGCCCACGCCTACGATCATCTGGTGCGCGGCGAAGTCGAAGCGGTGCCGATCGATGATCTGGAAGGACGCATCGCCGCGGTGATGCTGGTGCCGTATCCGCCGGGGATTCCGCTGATCATGCCCGGCGAACGCTTTACCGAATCGACCCGCTCGATCATTGATTATCTGAAATTCGCTCGCACGTTCGATAGCAGCTTCCCCGGTTTTGTCGCGGATGTGCATGGATTGCAGCACGAAGACGAGGGCAATGGACGGCAATACACCGTCGATTGCGTCAAGGAATGAGGACTTTTCCCAGTATGCAACCGGTCATGAATCCGAAATACCCAGGGCTGTCGGTGCGGGTTGCCGATGAAGGCTTTGCGCCGTATATCTGGGGCAGCGACTTCAGTTTCGAGGTTGCCGCCTATGGCGCCGCCGTGATCGGCCAGCCTGTCGAGCAATGGCGGGTGACGCCGATCGTGCCGTACCGCAAGTGCTACGGCATCGATCCGGAGGAATTCAGCGCTTTCCACAACGCGCCGGACAGCGCGATTTTCATGGCCTATCTCGACGATGAGCCGGTTGGCCATCTGGTGATCAGCACCAACTGGAACGGCTTCGCGCATATCGATGAGCTGGCGGTGCATGCGCCGGCCCGGCGCCATGGTGTGGCCAAGGCGTTGCTGGATGTCGCGCAGTTCTGGAGCCGCAAGAAAAAACTGCCGGGGATCATGCTCGAAACCCAGAACAACAACCTTGGCGCTTGTCGGTTGTATGAGCGTTGCGGCTACGTGATTGGTGGCGTGGACCAGTTGCGTTATCGCGGCATTGATCCGAACACCGCCGAAGTAGCGCTGTTCTGGTATCGATTGTTCGATAATCCGCTGGAGAATTCGCTCAGCTCGCCAGCATCGCCTCGGCTTGTTCCGTGACGATGGTGAGCAGAGTCTGAATCGCCGCTGACGGCGCGGCGTGCTTGAAGGTCAGGGCGTAGAGGCTGATCGGTACGGCCGGTGACAGCGGGCAGACATCCAGCCCGGCAGAGCGTGCGCCCAGTGCGGTGAACGGGTCGACGATGGCCAGGCCTTCGCCGGCCTCGACCATGCTGCGCATCATCTGATGGGTTTGCACGCGAGTCTGGATGCTCGCTGCCGGGCGCAACGCCTGGAGTTTGTTTTCCAGCGCCGGGCTCAGCGGGTCCTGGCCTTCGAGGCCGACCATCGTCTGACCGGCCAGGTCCTGCAGGGAAATGTATTTCTGTTTTGGTTGCAGCCAGCCGTGGGGTGCGAGCAGTTGCAGCTTGCCCTGGGAAAGTGGCCGGCAATCAATGTCGGGGTGTTCGGGATCGTGCAGGCTCAAGCCCAGATCGCTTTCGCGCAACAACAGGCTGCGGACGATATCGCGGGTCGGCGCGCTGAGCAGGCTGCACGGTGCATCGGGCAGGCGTCGGCGCAGGGCGGCGAGACTTTGCGGGAGTAATTGTTGCGCCAGCGGCGGTGTGCCGATGATGCGCAGTGGCGGGGCGAGGTATTGCTTGAGGCTGCTGGCCAGGCGTTGCACCGGCTCCAGCGCTTCATAAACGTGGGCGATTTCCACCTGCAACGCTCGTGCTTCCGGCGTCGATTGCAGGCGTCCGCGCACGCTGGCGAACAGCATGAACCCCAACTGACTCTCGGCTTCGCGCAAACGCTCTTCGACCTCGGCCACCGGCAACTGCAACCATTCGGCGGCGGTGCCCAGGTGACCGGTCTGCAAGAGCGCCTGAATCACTTCGATATGACGTAAACGCATGCGTGAAGTCCATGTTCAGCAGGTGGGGTCAGTGGCTGAATCCTACCCCAAGTCTGCGCATATGACTTCTGCTCATAACGGTCAGTTATGAAGCGACGGTTGGCTCAGGCTCGCGGATCAGGGTGATGCCTGACTGAACCAGAAGAAACTCGTTGTCGTTGACCTTGTTGACGCGATCGCCAATGGCCAGTTTGTAAATGGGCTCCGAGCCAGTGGAACCGTCTGCCGACGGGTTGGATTCCTGGAACTCATGCACGGAATAAACGCGGCCTTCCGCATCTCTTGCATGGAACTGACCGACCAGTACTGCTGCCATCTGCTTAGAACCTCTGGAGATAAAACGCTTGATTTGCGGCTTGGTAGACCGCCATCAAGGCCTGTAAGTTTTCCTACAGGAAAAAAATAATCAGCGCGCGGGAATTTCCCATTGTGTGCTGGTGGAATCGTCACCGGATCATCTATAACTACGGGCTCCTCCCACGGACCATCGAGAGTCTTCCATGAGCAATGTCTACAACGTCGCTGTAGTGGTCGGTAGCCTGCGTAAAGCATCGATCAATCGCAAAGTCGCCCTGGCACTGGCGGAGCTGGCGCCGGCGAACCTCAAGCTTGAGATTGTCGAAATTGGCGATCTGCCACTTTATAACGAAGATATCGACGGTGATTCACCGCCGGCAGCCTACAGCACTTTCCGGGAAAAAGTGGGTTCATCCGACGCGGTGCTGTTTGTCACGCCCGAATACAACCGTTCGGTGCCGGCGCCGTTGAAGAATGCCATCGATGTCGGCTCGCGGCCTTACGGCAAAGCTGTCTGGAGTGGCAAACCGGGGGCGGTGATCAGTGTATCGCCCGGCGCCATCGGTGGTTTCGGCGCGAATCAGCATCTGCGGCAGTCGTTCGTGTTTCTCAATGTGCCGTGCATGCAGCAGCCGGAGGCGTATCTGGGCGGGGCGGGTTCGGCGTTTGATGAGGCGGGCAAGTTGAGTGAGTCGGTGAAACCTTTTCTGCAGAGTTTTATCAATGCTTACGGACAATTCGTAGAGCAACACAAGAAGTAAGCTCACCCAAATCCCTGGCACAACAGAGATCCTGTGGGAGCGAGCTTGCTCGCGAAGGGGCCATCAGTCACACATCATGGGTGACTGACAGTCCGCCTTCGCGAGCAAGCTCGCTCCCACAGGTTTTAGTGTTTATCTCTTCTACTTAATTTAAGGCTGTCGCGGATGCTCGCTGCGTCACTGATTTTCCTGCTGACCATCACCCTTGTCATCTGGCAACCCAAAGGCCTTGGCGTCGGCTGGAGTGCGACGCTTGGCGCCGTATTGGCGCTGATTTTCGGCGTCGTTCATCTCAGCGATATCCCGCTGGTATGGCAAATCATCTGGAACGCCACCGGCACCTTTGTCGCGCTGATCATCATCAGCCTGCTGCTTGACGAAGCCGGGTTCTTCAACTGGGCCGCGCTGCACGTGGCGCGCTGGGGACGGGGCAGTGGGCGCAAGCTGTTTGCCTTTATGGTGCTGCTCGGCGCGCTGGTGTCGGCACTGTTTGCCAACGACGGCGCGGCATTGATTCTCACGCCGATCGTGATTTCGATGCTGCTGGCACTGCGCTTTTCTCCGGCGGCGACATTGGCCTTCGTCATGGGCGCAGGCTTCATCGCCGATACCGCGAGCCTGCCGCTGGTGGTGTCGAACCTGGTCAACATCGTCTCGGCGGATTTCTTTCACATCGGCTTCAACCGCTACGCGGCGGTGATGGTGCCGGTGAACTTCGTCAGCGTGGCGGCGACGCTGGGCATGTTGCTATGGTTTTTCCGCCGTGACATTCCGGCGGCTTACGACCCCGAACAACTCGAACATCCAGAGACGGCGATCCACGACAAAGCCACGTTTTATGCCGGTTGGGCGGTGCTGGTGATCCTGCTGATCGGTTGCTTTGCGCTGGAACCATTGGGCATTCCGATCAGTGCGATTTCCGCCGTGTGCGCCGCGCTGCTGCTGGGCATCGCCGCCCGTGGCCACAAGATTTCCACGCGCAAGGTGATGAAAGAAGCGCCGTGGCAGATCGTGATTTTCTCGCTGGGCATGTACCTGGTGGTCTATGGCCTGCGCAATGCCGGGCTGACCGGGTATCTGGCCGGTTGGCTGGATGTCTTCGCCGGTCATGGTGTGTGGGGCGCTGCGATGGGCACCGGGGTGCTGACGGCGTTGCTGTCGTCGATCATGAATAACTTGCCGACGGTGTTGATCGGCTTGTTGTCGATCGATGCCAGTCAGGCCAGCGGAGTGGTCAAGGAGGCGATGATCTATGCCAACGTGATTGGCAGTGATCTGGGGCCGAAGATTACGCCGATTGGCAGTCTGGCCACTTTGTTGTGGCTGCATGTGCTGGAGCGCAAGGGCATTCACATTGGCTGGGGGTATTACTTCCGGGTCGGGATTGTGTTGACGGTGCCGGTGTTGTTGGTGACGTTGGCGGCATTGGCTGTGCGGCTTTCACTTTAAACCGAGTCGCCCCCTTCGCGAGCAAGCTCGCTCCCACAGGGGAATGCATCTCATCTCCCTACATTTGAAATGCAGTCCAAATGTGGGAGCGAGCTTGCTCGCGAAGGGGTCATATCAAACGCCAAAAATCTCAGGCCTGGCCGGGCACATTCGGCCAAAGGTCCGAGACCAGAAACAACCGCTCAGCCTCTTCCCATTCCCCCTGCGCATTCTCGATCAGGCGCACCATCAGCTGTGCCGGTGCCAGCGGCTCCAGGTCTTCCAGCCACATCCGTAAATGCTCCAAAGTCCACGTCTGATCCGCCGGATAATGCGCCGGCGCCAGCCAGGCGTGGCGGGGCAGGGGTTGCCAGCGTCCGGCCGGGCGTTGCGCGACAAACGCCTGCCAATCCTTTTGATGCAACCAGCTACCGCGCAAATGCTGCGGATGCGCACCGCTCGGTGACTCGGACTGCCCCGGCCACGGGTAGAGCAGATATCCGCCCAGCCACAGCTGCGCGCTGAACACCTCGATATCCAGCGCCGCGAGCACTTCGCGACTTTCCGGACGCGCCGAGATCGGCAACTGATGCTCGGCCAGGTGCGCCAGTTTACGATCGAGCCGATCATGACAACCCGGCCCCAGCCACTGCGCCGAATCACGGCCATCGCCATTCTGCGGGCCGAGGTAAAGCTTGATCGCCAGTTCGAGGTGATGCACGCCATCGCGGTCACGCAGCAACATGTCCAGTTCACCGAGGGTGTGGCCCTCGCGGCGGATAGGCAGATTGGCCGCGATCAGTTCAATCCCCGGCGCATGCTCCACGGCAAACTGCCACAGCCGCTCGTAATACAGACCCAGGCGCCGCGTGCGCGCCTGCGACAACCAATGCAGCAGGCCATAACTGTCGCGGTCGAGCTGGCGCAACCAGTGTTCCAGGCGTTCGGGATCGTGCACCCAATCGCTGCCGGCCAGCGGATGGCGCTCCGGCCACGGCGTGCTGGCGAGCATCGGCGGGGCGAGGATCACCCACGCCAGATCGCGCACTTCCGGGTGGCGTAATTGGTGGGGCAACTGGAGCAAGTCGGGAAATAGGATCATCTTGCGAGCATAGCCGTAAACACGAGCGCACCCTTGAGGCTGAAAGGATTTTGTCTAACCGGCGCTTTCGCCCATAATCGGGTTTTTCGCGTTTTCGATTGTCCGCAGAGGTCTCATGGAGCAATTTCGCAATATCGGCATCATCGGTCGCCTGGGCAGTTCCCAGGTGCTGGATACCGTCCGCCGACTGAAACGGTTTCTGCTCGATCGTCACCTGCATGTGATCCTCGAAGACACCATCGCCGAAGTCCTGCCGGGCCACGGCCTGCAAACTTCGTCGCGCAAGATGCTCGGTGAAGTCTGCGACATGGTCATCGTCGTCGGCGGTGACGGCAGCCTGCTCGGCGCCGCGCGGGCGCTGGCCAAACACAATATTCCGGTGCTGGGGATCAACCGTGGCAGCCTCGGCTTCCTCACCGATATTCGCCCGGACGAGCTGGAAGTCGAAGTCGCCAAGGTGCTCGACGGCCACTATCTGGTGGAAAACCGCTTCCTGCTGCAAGCCGAAGTGCGCCGGCATGCCGAGGCCATCGGCCAGGGCGATGCGCTCAATGACGTGGTGCTGCACCCCGGCAAATCGACGCGGATGATTGAGTTCGAGTTGTACATCGACGGCCAGTTCGTTTGCAGCCAGAAGGCCGACGGCCTGATCGTCGCGACGCCGACCGGTTCAACCGCGTACGCGCTGTCTGCCGGCGGGCCGATCATGCATCCCAAGCTCGATGCCATTGTGATCGTGCCGATGTACCCCCATATGTTGTCGAGCAGGCCAATTGTGGTCGATGGCAACAGTGAGCTGAAAATCGTCGTGTCGAAAAACATGCAGATTTACCCGCAAGTCTCCTGCGACGGGCAGAACCATTTCACCTGCGCGCCGGGCGACACCATCACCGTCAGCAAAAAAGCGCAGAAGCTGCGGCTGATTCATCCTCTGGATCACAACTATTACGAAGTCTGCCGCACCAAGCTCGGCTGGGGCAGCAAGCTGGGCGGTGGAGGCGACTGATGCTCGATCCCGCGCGCAGTTATGACCTGATTGGTGACGTGCACGGATGCGCCCTGACCCTCGAACACTTGCTTGACCGCCTCGGTTATCACAAGCAGGGCGGGGTCTGGCGGCATCCATCGCGCATGGCCGTGTTCGTCGGCGACATCATCGACCGTGGCCCACGGATTCGCGAGGCGCTGCACATCGTCCATGACATGGTCGAGGCCGGTCAGGCCTTGTGCATCATGGGCAACCATGAATTCAACGCGCTGGGCTGGAGCACGCCGGCGCCGCCAGGTAGCGGCAAGCAGTTCGTCCGCGAACACACGCCGCGCCATGCGCGCCTGCTGCACGAGACCCTGACTCAATTCGAAGACCATCCCGGCGACTGGCACGATTTCCAGCGCTGGTTCTACGAATTGCCGTTGTTTGTCGATGCCGGACGTTTCCGTGTCGTGCATGCCTGTTGGGATGCCGGCCTGATCGAGCCATTGCGCGCGTTGTTCCCCAATGGCTGCATCGACGAACACTTCCTGCAGGCTTCAGCTGTACCGGACAGCTTTGCCTGCACCGTGTTCGACCGCTTGCTGCGCGGCACCGACATGCGCCTGCCGGATGGTCTGACCATGACCAGCGGCGACGGTCTGGTGCGTTCGTTCTTCCGCACCAAGTTCTGGGAAGACGATCCGAAAACCTACGGCGATATCGTTTTCCAGCCGGATGCACTGCCAGACCCGGTGGCGCAGAAGCCGCTCACGTCCAGCGAAAAAAACAACCTGCTGCGCTACGGCGTCGACGAGCCGTTGCTGTTCGTAGGCCATTACTGGCGCAGCGGCAAACCGGCGCCGATCCGCCCGAACCTCGCGTGCCTGGATTACAGCGCGGTGCTCTACGGCAAGCTGGTCGCCTATCGTCTGGATCAGGAAACCCGTCTGGATCCGCATAAATTTGTCTGGGTCGATGTCGAGCGGCCGGAGGTGCTGCAATGAGTGCGGTAGCGGTATTGCGTCTGCCGTTGGCGGTGGACCTGAGTGGTTTCGTCAAGCTGCTGCAACGCATGCAAGTGCCACATCGCGTCAGCGAAGAGGCCGGCGAACAAGTGCTGTGGGCACCGGCGGAAATCAGCGAAGACGTGCGCTCGTTGTACGAACGCTTCCCGGCGGGTGATCCCGAGCAAACACTGGACATCCCCGTTGCGCAGACCTTCAAGCGGCCGAGCTTTGCCGAGCAACTGAAATACGCCAAGGCCACCGGGTTCATCCTGTTGTTGTGCCTGATCGTTGGCGGGCTGACGTATCTCGGTGAGAACCTGCAAACCCTGCGCTGGCTGACCTTCCTCGATTTTCAGGTAGTCGGCGAGTACATCCATTTCACACCGCTGGCCGACAGTCTGGCGGCGGGGCAGTGGTGGCGTCTGGTCACGCCGATGCTGATCCACTTCGGCATTCTCCATCTGGCCATGAACGGCATGTGGTACTGGGAGCTGGGCCGGCGTATCGAGTCCCGCCAGGGCAGCATCAACCTGATCGGCTTGACGCTGTTGTTCAGCCTCGTTTCCAACTACGCACAGTTTGTCTGGAGCGGCGCGACCTTGTTTGGCGGGCTGTCCGGCGTACTTTACGGTTTGCTCGGGCATTGCTGGATCTTCCAGCTGCTGGCGCCGAACCCGGCCTATCGCCTGCCGCGTGGCGTGCTGGTGATGATGCTGGTGTGGTTGCTGGTGTGCATGTCCGGGCTGATCTCGATGATCGGTTTCGGCGAAATCGCCAACGCCGCCCACGTCGGCGGGTTACTCATCGGATGCTTCACCGGTTTGTTGGGCGGTTTGTATAACCGCCGTAAACTGGCCGCCTAAAATTTTCAGTGAATAAAGAGCACGGAGACCCTGATGTCCTCTTTTAACGACATGATCAACAACATTACCCCAGACATCTACGAGAGCCTGAAACTGGCCGTGGAAATTGGCAAGTGGTCGGACGGTGGCAAACTCACCGCCGAACAGCGCGAGCTGTCGTTGCAGGCGATGATCGCCTGGGAAATCCAGAACCTGCCTGAAGACCAGCGCACCGGTTACATGGGCCCGCAGGAATGTGCATCGAAGTCGATCGAAGTGCCGAACATCCTGTTCAAGTCGGATGCCATCCATTGATCGAGATTGGCCGCGGTGCAATCAGCAAAATGTCGGCGCGCCTGGACGGGCCGAACGTGCAATACGCGTTTCGTCTGGATGACGTCGAAGTGCCGGTCAACCCGTTGATCGGCAGCACGGTGCGTCTGGAATACCTGGGGGCGATCCACTGCACCCATTGCGGGCGCAAGACCAAAACCAGTTTCAGTCAGGGTTATTGCTACCCGTGCATGACCAAACTGGCACAGTGCGACCTGTGCATCATGAGCCCGGAGCGTTGCCACTATGACGCCGGCACGTGCCGCGATCCTGCGTGGGGCGAGCAGTTCTGCATGACCGATCACGTGGTTTACCTGTCCAATTCGTCGGGCATCAAGGTTGGCATTACTCGTGCTACGCAACTGCCGACTCGCTGGATCGATCAGGGAGCGTGTCAGGCGTTGCCGATCATGCGCGTTTCGACGCGGCAGCAGTCGGGCTTCGTCGAGGATCTGTTTCGCGGTCAGGTAGCCGACAAGACCAACTGGCGCGCGTTGCTCAAGGGCGATGCGGTTGCGGTCGATCTGGCACAAGTGCGCGATCAACTGTTCGAGAGTTGCGCTGAAGGTTTGCAAGGCCTGCAAGAGCGATTCGGCCTACAGGCGATTCAGACCATTGCCGATGTCGAACCGCTGGAAATCCGCTACCCGGTCGAGCAATACCCGGCCAAAATCGTCAGCTTCAACCTGGACAAGAACCCGATTGCCGAAGGCACGTTGTTGGGGATCAAGGGCCAGTACCTGATCTTCGATACCGGCGTGATCAATATTCGCAAGTACACGGCTTATCAGCTCGCCGTGCATCAATAAGGACTCCAGCATGCGCACCGAACAACCGAAGATGATTTACCTCAAGGACTATCAGGCGCCCGAGTACCTGATCGACGAAACACACCTGACCTTCGAGTTGTTCGAGGATCACAGCCTGGTGCATGCGCAACTGGTGATGCGTCGCAACCCGGCGCGTGGCCCGGGCCTGCCGCCGCTGGTGCTCGATGGCCAGCAGCTGGAGCTGCTGTCGGTGACCCTGGCCGATAAAGAGCTTGGCGCTGCTGACTATCAATTGTCCGAGAATCATCTGACCCTGCAACCGGCCAGCGAAATCTTCACGGTCGACACCAGCGTCAGGATCCACCCGGAAACCAACACCGCGCTGGAAGGCTTGTACAAGTCCGGCACGATGTTCTGCACCCAGTGCGAAGCTGAAGGTTTCCGCAAGATCACTTATTACCTCGACCGCCCGGACGTGATGAGCAAGTTCACCACCACCGTGGTCGCCGAACAGCACAGCTACCCGGTGCTGCTTTCCAACGGCAACCCGATCGCCTCGGGCCCGGGCGAAGACGGCCGGCACTGGGCGACGTGGGAAGACCCGTTCATGAAACCGGCGTACCTGTTTGCGCTGGTGGCCGGTGACTTGTGGTGCGTCGAAGACACCTTTACCACCATGACCGACCGCAACGTCGCGCTGCGCATTTATGTCGAGCCGGAAAACATCGACAAGTGCCAGCACGCGATGAACAGCCTGAAGAAGTCGATGCGCTGGGACGAAGAGGTTTACGGTCGCGAGTACGATCTGGACATCTTCATGATCGTCGCCGTCAACGACTTCAACATGGGCGCGATGGAGAACAAGGGCCTCAACATCTTCAACTCCAGCGCCGTGCTGGCCCGCGCCGAAACCGCTACCGATGCCGCCCACCAGCGCGTTGAAGCGATCGTTGCTCACGAATACTTCCACAACTGGTCGGGCAACCGCGTGACCTGCCGCGACTGGTTCCAGTTGTCGCTGAAGGAAGGCTTCACGGTGTTCCGTGATTCCGGCTTCTCTGCTGACATGAACTCGGCCACGGTCAAGCGCATTCAGGACGTGGCTTATCTGCGCACCCATCAGTTCGCCGAAGATGCCGGCCCGATGGCTCACGCCGTGCGCCCGGACAGCTTCATCGAAATCTCCAACTTCTACACCCTGACCGTGTACGAAAAGGGTTCGGAAGTGGTCGGCATGATCCACACCTTGCTCGGTGCCGAAGGCTTCCGTAAGGGCAGCGATCTGTACTTTGAACGCCATGACGGCCAAGCGGTAACCTGCGACGACTTCATCAAAGCGATGGAAGACGCCAACGGCGTCGATCTGACCCAGTTCAAGCGCTGGTACAGCCAGGCCGGCACGCCGCGTCTGGCGGTGAGCGAGTCGTACGACGCCGCCGCGAAAACCTACAGCCTGACCTTCCGCCAGAGCTGCCCGGAAACCCCGGACAAAGTTGAAAAACTGCCGTTCGTGATTCCGGTCGAACTCGGCCTGCTCGACAGCCAAGGTAACGAGATTGCTCTGCGTCTGAGCGGCGAAGCATCGGCGCAAGGCACCACCCGCGTGATCTCGGTCACCGAAGCCGAGCAGACTTTCACCTTCGTTGATATCGCTGAACAGCCGCTGCCCTCGCTGCTGCGCGGCTTCTCCGCGCCGGTGAAACTGAGCTTCCCGTACAACCGCGATCAGCTGATGTTCCTGATGCAGCACGACAGCGACGGCTTCAACCGCTGGGATGCCGGTCAGCAACTGTCGGTGCAAGTGCTGCAAGAACTGATTGGCCAGCAGCAGAAGGGCGAGAGCCTGAAGCTTGATCCGCGCCTGGTCTCGGCGCTGCGTACGGTGCTGTCGGATGAGTCGCTGGATCAGGCCATGGTCGCCGAAATGCTCTCGTTGCCGGGTGAGGCGTACCTCACTGAAATCAGCGAAGTGGCGGATGTCGACGCGATCCATATCGCCCGTGAGTTCGCTCGTCAGCAACTGGCGGAAGGTCTGTTCGAAGCGCTGTGGCTGCGTTATCAGGCCAACCGTGATCTGTCGAAGAAAACCCCGTACGTGGCCGAAGCCGAGCACTTCGCCCGTCGCGCGCTGCAGAACATTGCGCTGTCGTACCTGATGCTCAGCGGCAAGCCGGAAGTACTCGCGGCGGCGCTGGAACAGTTCGAAACAGCCGACAATATGACCGAGCGCCTGACCGCGCTGGCGGTGTTGGTCAATTCGCCGTTCGAGGAGCAGAAAGCCTTGGCGCTGGCCAGTTTCGCCGAGCACTTCAAGGACAACCCGCTGGTGATGGATCAGTGGTTCAGCGTGCAGGCCGGGAGCACTTTGCCGGGCGGGCTGGAGCGGGTGAAAGCGTTGATGCAGCATCCGGCGTTCAACATCAAGAACCCGAACAAGGTGCGTGCGCTGGTCGGCGCGTTTGCCGGGCAGAACCTGATCAACTTCCACGCGGCGGATGGCTCGGGTTATCGCTTCCTCGCGGATCTGGTGATCGAGCTGAACGGCTTCAATCCGCAGATCGCTTCGCGCCAACTGGCGCCGCTGACGCGCTGGCGCAAATATGACGATGCGCGTCAGGCGTTGATGAAAGGCGAGCTGGAGCGGATTCGGGCGTCGGGGCAGTTGTCGAGTGACGTGTTTGAAGTGGTGAGCAAGAGTCTGGCTTGATGGTGTGTTGGAGCCGGTGTTCCAGCTGTGGACCGGCCCTCACCCTAACCCTCTCCCAGTGGGAGAGGGGACTGACCGAGGTGTCTTTGCGCTATACACCGACCTGAACGACCGAGTCGAACTCAGGTTTTGAACAACACGAAGATCGGCTCCCTCTCCCCCTCGCCCCCCCTGGGGGAGAGGGCTGGGGTGAGGGGGTAGGGCTTACGCATCACCATAAAACCCAAGCCGTACACACAAAAAACGCCGCATTGAAACAATGCGGCGTTTTCATTTTCCGAAAAATCACTTCAAATCAAACCGATCCAGATTCGTCACCTTCGTCCAGGCCGCAACAAAGTCCTTAACAAACTGCTCTTTCGCATCCGAACTGGCATACACCTCCGCCAGCGCGCGCAGTTGCGCATTGGAACCAAACACCAGATCAACCCGTGTCGCCGTCCACTTCACGCTACCGGTTTTACGGTCGCGTCCTTCAAACTCATCCGCATCCCTTGAAGTCGGCTTCCACTCCACCCCCATGTCCAACAGGTTGGTGAAGAAGTCGTTGGTCAGCGCCTCGGTTTGCGAGGTGAACACGCCATGCCGGGTTTGCCCGACGTTGGTGTTCAACACCCGCAAGCCACCCAGCAGCACAGTCATTTCCGGCGCGGTGAGGGTCAGCAGTTGTGCCTTGTCGATCAGCAGCGCCTCAGCCGAAACGCTGTATTTGCCCTTGCTGTAGTTGCGGAAACCATCGGCAATCGGTTCAAGGAAGCCGAACGAGTCGACGTCGGTTTGCTCTTGGCTGGCGTCCGTACGCCCTGGATTGAACGGCACTGAGACGGAGTGTCCGGCGTTTTTCGCTGCTTGCTCAATCCCGGCATTCCCTGCCAACACGATCAGGTCTGCCAACGAGACTTTCTTGCCGGCGGCGCCGCCATTGAACTCGCCCTGAATGCCCTCAAGGGTTTGCAGCACTTTGGCCAGTTGCTCAGGCTGGTTGGCCTGCCAGAACTTCTGCGGCGCCAGACGCAGACGGCCGCCGTTGGCGCCGCCACGCTTGTCTGAACCGCGGAACGTCGAGAGTGCCGCCCAGGCGGTGGAGACCAGTTGCGACACCGACAGGCCTGAGGCGAGTACTTTGCTTTTCAGCGCTGCGGCATCGTTGTCGTCGATCAGTGGGTGAGTGACGGCGGGAATCGGATCCTGCCACAGCAGTTCTTCGTTCGGCAGTTCCGGGCCGAGGTAGCGCGACAGCGGGCCCATGTCACGGTGGATGAGCTTGTACCAAGCGCGAGCGAAAGCATCGGCCAACTGATCCGGGTTGGCGAGGAAGCGCCGGGAGATCTGCTCGTAGGCAGGGTCGAAACGCAGCGCCAGGTCAGAGGTGAGCATGGTTGGCGAGAGCTTCTTGTTCGGATCATGGGCGTGGGGAACGGTGCCGGCACCGGCGCCGTTTTTCGGAATCCACTGATGCGCACCTGCCGGGCTTTTGCTCAATTCCCACTCGAAGCCGAACAGGTGTTCCAGGTAGTTGTTGCTCCACTGTGTCGGTGTGGTGGTCCAGGTCACTTCGAGGCCGCTGGTGATGGTGTCCGCCCCCTTGCCGGTACCAAAAGCGTTGCGCCAGCCCAGACCTTGCTCTTCAAGCCCGGCGGCCTCCGGTTCGGCGCCGACATTATCGGCCGGACCGGCGCCGTGGGTTTTCCCGAAGGCGTGACCGCCGGCGATCAAGGCGACGGTTTCTTCATCGTTCATGGCCATGCGGCCAAAGGTTTCGCGGATGTCGTGGGCTGAAGCAACCGGGTCAGGATTGCCTTCCGGACCTTCGGGGTTCACGTAGATCAGGCCCATTTGCACTGCGGCAAGCGGATTTTCCAGGTTGCGTTCGCCCTGATCGGTGCGGCTCTCTTCTCTGCCATGCAAATCCGGCTCGGCGACCAACGTGCCGTCACCGGGTTCCTGCATGGCGGACTTGTCCTTGCCGTAACGGCTGTCGCCACCGAGCCATTCGTGTTCCGAACCCCAGTAGACGTCTTCGTCCGGCTCCCACACATCAGGACGGCCCCCGGAGAAACCAAAGGTTTTGAAACCCATGGATTCCAGCGCGACGTTACCGGTGAGAACGATCAGGTCGGCCCAGGAAATATTGCGGCCATATTTCTGTTTGATCGGCCACAGCAGGCGGCGGGCCTTGTCGAGGCTGACGTTGTCTGGCCAGCTGTTCAGTGGTGCAAAGCGTTGTTGCCCGGAGCCGGCGCCACCACGGCCATCGGCGGTGCGATAAGTGCCAGCGCTGTGCCAGGCCATGCGGATGAAGAGGGGGCCGTAGTGGCCGAAGTCGGCCGGCCACCAGTCCTGAGAGTCGGTCATCAGCGCATTGAGATCTTGTTTCAGGGCTTGAAAGTCGAGGCTTTTGAAAGCTTTGGCGTAGTCGAAATCCTTGCCGAACGGATCGGACTTTGGCGAATGCTGACTGAGGATTTTCAGGTTGAGTTGATTCGGCCACCAGTCACGGTTCGTCGTACCACCACCGGCGGCGTGGTTGAACGGGCATTTCGATTCGTTTGCCATGTTCGGGTCCTTATCAGGTCTGCTACGGCCGGCTCGTGCCGACTTCGGACTAGTAAGGCTAGACCCGACTGGGGAAGTCAGCTAATAGGCCGACTATTGGACATTGATAGTCAGAACCTTTTACTGCGCGCTCGCCCTTATAGAATCCTGGTCAGGTGGATTGAGCCGTGTCGTCCTCCGGCACGTCGTCAAGGATGTCCTCTTGCCCCGGCAACTCGGTAATCACACTGAAATCCGTCACCTCAACCGCGCCCAAGCCATAACCCAGCAAATGGAAAGAAAACGCTTTGCGTTCTTGCGGGTTGTCGAAGCTGAAGTTCATTTCCAGTGGTTGCTCGGCGGTTGCAACCATCTCCTGTGGCAAACCGATCTGCACGTCCTGTTCAAACTCCTTGGCCTTGAGCTGAATGTACGCCGCCTGCTGCGGATCGACCGAGCGCACGGTCAGGCGCACGCGAGTGTGCGAGCCTTTGGGCATTTCCAGGTACTGCGCGCCGATCAGGTTGTCGGCCCAGTCATCGTTGATCTGCGCTTGCAGCGGGATGACGTTGGTGCTGCCGAATTGATAGCGGTGATTGAGCGGTGTGCGCAGCAGCGACAGGTCCAGCGCGTTGGCGCGGGCGGCAATTTGCCGGGCCGGTTGGCCGCTGTAGTTGCCCTTGTATTTGGCGCTTTCGGCGATGAAACCGGCGCTTTCGTAATAGCGGCAGCGGCGCGGCATGTCGCATTCGGAGAAGATCCCCTGACCGTTGTGATAGCGCAGCTTGCCGTTGGTGAACGACATGATTTCGCGGCCGGTGTCGTAGTCGCGAAACAGTGAGCGGCCGCTCAGTGCGGTGGGCACCGGCAAGTCGAAATAGTCGAGGATCGAGGCGCTCAGATCGACGTGGCCGTAAACCCCGGCATTCAGGCGCGGCAGTTGTTCATGCTCCGGCGTCAGGGTCAGATTGAATCCCCACGCCGAGGCCAGACGTACGCCATCGATGCCGTGGGATTCATCCGAGGTGATGACCACCAACGTGTCTTTGAGCACACCTTGACGCTCCAGGCTGGTGAGGAACTGATCCAGCGCATCATCGAGATAGCCGACCGCGGCCTGCTTCGGTGTCTCGTAGCGCTCCAGATAGTCATCCGGCGCGGAGTAGGGCTGATGGGTGCCCACGGTCAGCAGCGTCAGCATCCACGGCTGCTTCTGCTTTTTCAGTTGGCCGACATAATCCAGAGCACCTTCGAAAAACGCCTTGTCATCCTTGCCCCACGGGAATTCCAGATAATTGCTGTTGCTGAACCATTCCAGACCATGGGTCGCATCGAAACCGATGTGCGGCATGATCTTGTCTTTGGCCATGAAGCGCAGACCGGCGCCTTGCAGATAATGCGTGCTGAAGCCGTTCTGGCGCAGCTGCGCCGGCAGACAGGCCTGATTGCGCTCTCGCTGGGTGAGCATCTCCACGCCTTTGGGCGTGCCGTTGTTGAGTTTGTCGTAATCGCCGCAAAGCATCGCGTACAGACCTCGAATGGTCTGGTGCGTGTGCAGCACGTAATCGGGGGTGTTCATGCCGCGCTCGGCCCAGCGGCTGAGGTTGGGCATCAGGTCTTGCTGGTAGTGGCTGCCGATGGCCTCGCGGTTGGCGCGGATGTAAGCCCCGGGAATGCCTTCCAGAGCAATGATCAGCACGTTGCGCGCTTGTCCCGGTGTCCCCAGCAATTTGTGCCCGCTGAGGTCGACATCGGTCAGCCCGGCCATGGCCGGTGCGGCTTCTTCAACATCGCCGTCCAGCCATTCCTCGGCCTGGATCTGCAGGTCAGCGACCTCGCTCGCGAGCAATTGATGCGGCAGGTTGTAAACGCGCCAGGGATCAGCTTCGCTCGGCCACAGGTGTTGCGCACCCCAATGCGCGGCGAACAGCACCAGCGGTGCGGCCCAGACCGGGCGGGGCAGGGCCGGGCGGGAGACGTCGCGTCCGGCAAATTGCGTGAGCAGCCAGAACAACAAGGCCAGCAGCAAGGTGACGGCTAATGCCGGATGCGCCAGACCACCGCCAGTGGAGTTTTCCACGAACTGCGGATCGATCAGGTAATGAATATCGGAAGGCGTCGGCAGGCGGCCCACCGCGCTGACCAGTTCCGCCGTGGCCACCGCCAGCAGCCCCCAGAACAGCAGCACCGGCAGGGCCAGCCACCACGCCCGGCGATGCAATAACATCACCAGCAGACTGCCAATCGCCAGATCCGACAAGTACCCCGGCAGGGTCGACCAGCCGAGTGCCGCGCGCAGGCACACCGGTACGATCAGCACCAGAACTATCAGTGAAAAGAGGCGGGCGTGCGACTGTCGCAACCGGTGAAAAAGAGCGCTCACAAAAAAAGACCTTCCAGTCATCAAAACGTCAAAAAAGTGTGCGCGATGATATCAAGGGTCGGCTGTCTGATCGCCTTTTTAAACGCACAGCTGACCCGCTGGCCAAGCACCGACTGCCGGGACTGGAATGTCTGCAGCCCTGATGCTCGTACGTGTTGCGCGACAATGGCGGCTATTGATGCCGCAGAGTCTCGACGGATTTATTGTTTCAGGCTGTTTAACAGCCCCCACAAACAGTCAGCGTGGGACCGGATGTTCGGCACCTTGCATGTCACCACTTCAACCCCGGAGCGAGTGCTATCTCACTTGTACAGCTTGATCGTCACGCCTTCGTGGCAACCGCACGGCGTGTTCTGCCGGGAAGACGTTCGCGTACTATCGATATGCGATAAAGGTATTTAATTTCTATTTTTTATAGCGATAAAGTCAGACCTTTCAGCACACCATCCCCTGCTGCGAGGTTGTCATGGCCACACCGTTCAAACGTTCTGCACTGACTCTGCTGGCCACTTCTCTGGCGGCGAGTGCGTTGCTCAGCACCGGCGCTCAGGCCGAAGGCAAGATCAGCATCGCCCAGCAATTCGGTATCGGTTATCTGATCCTCGATGTGGTGCGCGACCAGAACCTCATCGAAAAACACGGTAAAGAACAGGGCCTCGACATCAAGGTCGACTGGAACAGCATTTCCGGTGCCACGGCGATGAACGAAGCGCTGCTCACCGGCTCGCTCGACGTGGTGTCTGCTGGTGTCCCGCCGATGCTCACCGTGTGGGATCGCACCAAAGGCAAACAGAACGTCAAAGCCATCGCCGCACTGGGCTCGATGCCCAACTATTTGTTGACCAATAACCCGAACATCAAGACCCTCAAGGACTTCACCGACAAGGACCGGATTGCCGTGCCTGCCGCCGGTGTAGGCTTCCAGTCGCGCACCTTGCAGATCGAAACCGCCAAGGAATTCGGTGATGCCCAATACAAGAAATTCGACGACATCTCGGTCAGCCTGCCGCACCCCGATGCAACGGCGGCCCTGATTGCCGGCGGCTCGGAAATCAACTCGCACTTCTCCAGCCCGCCGTTCCAGTATCAGGCGTTGCAGAATCCCAACGTGCACAAAGTGCTGAGTTCCTATGACGTGCTCGGCGGTCAAGCGACGTTCAACGTGTTGTACACCACAGAAAAATTCCACGACGAAAACCCGAAAACCTACAAGGCGTTCTACGACGCACTGGCCGAGGCCGAGAAGATCATCAAGGCCGACAAACCGGCGGCGGCTCAGGCGTACATTCGTGTCGAACAGTCGAAGTTGCCGCTTGCGCTGGTCGAGCAAATCGTCAAGGACCCGGAAATCGATTTCACCGTGGTGCCGCAGCGCACATTCATTTACGCGGAGAAATTGCAGGAGCTGGGTGTGCTGAAGAACAAGGCCGACAGCTGGAAGGATTACTTCTTTGAAGAGGCGCATGGTGGCGCGGGGAGCTAAGTGGGCGATTGATAACGAGGGGGCGTGGCGTTCTGGACAGGGAGATGGCCACTTAGTAGCATTCGCGGCCTATGGATTTCTATCCCGAACGTCGACCGACGCATCAAGGACCCCCAATGCACAAGTTCACCCATGGCGATGTAACCGTTGACTTCACTGTGTTGAGCGGTGAAGTGGTGGGCAGCGAAAAAATGAGCGAAACCCACATCACCTCCACCGGTGGTAACGGACAAGTCAACAGCCTTGGCCAACCTGTCGCACTTCAGATCAACACTATGTTGGTCGTCAATCATGAGTTCTGGATCAAAACGGCCGACGGCATCGAACACGATATCCAATTGCGCGGTCTCGATATTCCTCTGCGCAGCGGGCAGGACATTTCGCTGATCAGCGCCGTCAGCAACGATGGCAAGACCGTTTTGCACACTCACCTGCAAAACCAGACCTCAGCCAAGACATATCAGATTCGCGATGGCAAGGCGCTGAACACCGAACTCGAACTGTCACCGTTTCGCTGGAAGCCTTTGCTGATTGCTTTTGTCTTGTGGGTTGGCATCGGTTTCGTTTCAGGCGTACTGGGTTTTCTGGTGGGGGCGGGCTACTACATTTATCAGTGCGTCAAAGGTTCCAAGCGCAAGAAGCTGCTGATCACGGCACTGGATAGCTTTCTTGCCCAATTGAATCAGCGGGTCGAAAGCCAATATCACGCACCGCAACCTGCCCAGGCACAAGCGCCCGATCAGCCCGAGGTGCAGGCACCGACCCAGCCCGCAGCCGTGACCAGCATCAATGTGCGCAAGGCGTTGTCACGCAACGGCTGAGCACGTCGTCGAGCCACGTGCGACGGTCAGTCGCGCGCAGGTTCGCCATCATCAAAAATGCTTTCAATCGGCATTTCGAACGCCCGGGCAATCTGAAAAGCCAATGGTAGACTCGGGTCGTAGCGTTCGTTTTCAATCGCGTTGATTGTCTGGCGTGACACGTTCAAGCGTTGCGCCAGATCGACCTGCGACCATTTGCGCTCGGCGCGCAGTGCCTTGAGTCGGTTTTTCATTGGTAGCGGCGTCGCGCAATTTGCAGGCCGACAATCCACATCAGACCCATCACCGGCCACACGCACGTCCACGGAATGTGCGGAGCGCCGACGTTTTCCAGAAAGCCATAACTGAACGTCAGGAGTGCCGAGGCGGCAAAGGCAAAACCCAAAGCTTCGAACTGGATGCGCAGATGCATTTCATCCATGCGCCGCATGTTGCGTACGATGGCCCAGCACATCAGGCCTGCTGGAAGGATCGGGGTCAGTGCGACAACGGATCGCAGAATAATGTTGGCATCCAGCAGGTACTGGCTGGCGATCAGTGAAATCGTCAGCACCAGCATGTAGAGGATCGTTGCGGCGCCCAGTTCGAGGTAGTAGCGGTTCATTCTTCACTTCCTATGTAAAAGACCCTTTACATGGTCGTCGAAGATTTATTCGATGTAAAGCACGCTTTCCATCATGGCCGCAACGGCCGATCAATCGGCGCCATTCACCGATTTGATCAGGTTGTTGCGCAACTTGACGATCGATTGCTGCATCTGGGTGAACTCGTCCGGGGTCAGTCCGGTGGCGTCGAACAGGGTGCTGCCCGACGACACTTCGCGCAAGTCGCGACCGCTCTGGGTCAAGCTGATTCGCACCTGGCGTTCATCCGCCGGGTCGCGCTGGCGTTGCAGGTAACCCATGGCTTCGAGTTTTTTCAGGATCGGGGTGAGGGTATTGGATTCCAAAAACAGCTTTTCGCCGAGGCTGCCGACGGTCTGATCGTCCTGTTCCCAGAGCGCCACCACGGTGATGTATTGAGTGTAAGTCAGGCCGAGCCGTTCGAGGATCGGCTTGTAGGCTTTGCCGAAGGCGAGGTTTGTCGAATAGACGGCAAAGCACAGAAAGTCGCTGAGCTTGAGATCGGTGGGAGCGTTGCTGTTCTTCATGTTCATCCTCATGGGTCGGGTGACCGTTCAACCGTATGGAGCGAACTATACGTCGGATGCGATTTTATCGGGAGTGTTGAGTATTTGATCAAGCCAATCGGTTCGCCCAAGAGAGCAGGGCGAGCCGATTGCATCTTTATCTTATGCGCCTATATCGCATGCGATGTATTTGACTGAATAAAATTATTCGGTAATGACGTTCAATGCCACGTTGATGTTGCCGCGCGTGGCTTTCGAGTACGGGCAGATCTGGTCGGCGGTGTGCGCCAGGTTTTTCGCGACGTCTTCGGCAATGCCCGGTACCCGCAGGGTCAGGCGAGCCTGAAGGAAGTAGGCCGGGCCGGTCTGGCCGAGGTCGACTTCGATGTCCACCGACATGTCGGCTGGCAGCACCACATTCAGGTCGTTGGCAACCAGGCCGACGGCGGCGGTGTAGCAAGCTGACCAGGCACCGGCAAACAGTTGCTCAGCGGTTGGATGCGGCAAGGCGTTGGCAAATACGTGCGCCGGTTTGGCACTGCCCGGGGAGGACAGTTGAATGTCGAGATTACCGTTGTGCCCGCGGGAGGTGATGCCGGCACTGGCAGCGGTGGTGTGGGTTTTGCCGGTGGCGAGTACTTTTTCGATCGTGTGCATGGGATTAATCCTCAGAGACATAATGGTTGGATTTGTTATCGCATGCGGTTAGATCGCATGCGATGTAATAAATATCCTCTCACAGCCTTTCCCTGTCAATCCACCGAATGCGCTCTGTCGACCAGCGGTAATCCTTGTGTGTGCGCAAAAAAAACGGGGCGGCCTGATCATCGATCAGGCCGCCCCGCGGGTCTTGCAGTCAGCGATCAGTGCATTTTGCTGTGATCGTGACCTTCCATGTTGGTCAGCGCGCGCACCGGCGCTTTGACTTCGATGGTCTCTTTCTCGCCCTTGGCGTTTTCCACGGTCAGGGTCAGCGGCACGCTTTCGCCTTCCTTCAACTGCGCGGTCAGGCCCATCAGCATCACGTGGTAGCCGTTCGGATCAAGCTTGACGGCTTTGCCGGCCGGCAGTTCGACGAACTTCACCGGGCCCATGCTCATGACGTCGTTCTTCATGGTCATTTCGTGGATCTGCACGTCTCGGGCCGCTGGCGTCGCGACGCTGAGCAACTTGCTGTCGCTGTCGGCGGTGAGGGTCATGAACGCGCCGCTGGCGGACTGGGTCGGCACGGTGGCACGGACCCAGGCATCGTCGACTTTGGTCGCTGCGGTCGCCTGGAATGCCAGACCCAGCAGAGAAAAACCGATGACAGCGCGTTTGATGTGGTTCAGAACAGGTTGCATCAGCAAACCTCCATAACAGTAAGCAAATCTTCCGTGCATTGTTCTGCCGAAAGCGAGGTGGACAGACCCAGGCGCAAGCCGCCGTTGGAGTCGTAAACGTAACTGGTGGCGGTATGCGAGATGGTGTACGTGTCGCCGGCCGGGACTTTCTCGTAGAACACGTCGAATTCCTTGGCCGTGGCTGCGGTTTCCTCGAGCGTGCCGTACAGCGCAACGAACGTCGGGTCGAAGGCTTTCATGTAGGCGTCGAGGATTTCCGGGGTGTCGCGCTCGGGATCGAGGCTGATGAAGATCACCTGCAAACGATCGCCATCGGCGCCCATCAGTTTCTTGATTTTCGCCGCGCGGGCGAGGGTGGTCGGGCAGACTGCCGGGCACTGGGTGAACCCGAAGAACACCATCGGCATCATGCCGCGAAAGCTCGACAGCGTCATGGTTTCGCCATCGGTGTTCTTCAGTTTGAAGGTGCGCCCCATGATCTTGTTACTCAGATCCTTGCCGTACTTGTACGACAGTTGGCCGCGGGTGTCGCAGCCGGCGAGCAGGCCTAGCCCGAGCACGCCCATTCCCGCAAGCACCTTGCGGCGAGTCAACAAAGCCGTCATCTAATACCGCCTTTTGCAGCCCGTCAGTCAGCAGGACTGGCGGGGGGTTAACCGTAAAAACGGCGCATGATACCAAACTGAGGGCAGACGCCGGCCACGGATCGCCGCGCGGCACAGGATCGAGCGACAAAAGGTGTAAGAAAAAGTGACGACGGACTCACTGCACCCGCGAATCCTCAACGCTCCAACCGCCGCCCAGCGCGGTGTACAGATTGACCTCGGCGACCAGTTGCGCGAGGCGATCGGTGATCAGACCTTGCTGCGAACTGAACAGTGAACGCTGCGCATCGAGGAACGTCAGGCTGCTGTCGACACCATTCTGATAGCGGTTCTGCGCCAGGTTGTAATAGGTCTGCGTGGCTTGGACCAGATCACGCTGCGCCTGCAATTGCTGCTGATACGTGCTGCGTGCGGCGAGGCCGTCGGCGACTTCCTGAAACGCGGTTTGGATCGATTTTTCGTATTCGGCCACTGCCACTTCTTTCTGCAACTTCGAATAATCCAGACTGGCGCGCAGGCTGCCGGCATTGAAGATCGGCAGGCTGATCTGCGGCTGAAAGGTCCATGCCCCGGAACCGGCGCCGAACAAACCGGAAAGGTCTCGACTGGAGGTGCCAGCATTCGCCGTCAGGCTGACGCTGGGGAAAAACGCCGCGCGCGCTGCGCCGATATTGGCGTTGGCCGCTTTCAGTTTGTACTCCGCTTGAAGAATGTCCGGACGCCGTTGCAGCAGATCCGATGGCAGCCCGGCCGGCAGTTGTTGCACCAGATCGCTGGCCAGTGGTCGGGCGGGCAGGGCCTCGGGCACCGGCGCGCCAACCAGCAAGGTCAGGCTGTTCAAGTCTTGAGCGACCTGGCGCTGATAACGCGCCAGATTGGCCCGTGAACTGTCGACGCTGGTCCTGGCCTGCGCCTGCTCCAGCGCCGAAGACTTGCCGGCCTCGCGGTTGCGCGTGGTCAGATGCAGGCTCTGTTCATCGGCAGCAAGGGTCTCGCGAGTGAGAATCAGCAGCTCTTGATCGGCGCGCCAGGTCAGGTAGGCATTGGCGACGTTGGCCACCAGGCTCAACTGCGCACTGCGCCGCGCCTGTTCGGTGGCCAGCCAGGTCTGCAAGGCCTCCTCGCTGAGGCTGCGCACGCGACCGAAGAAATCCAGTTCATAGGCGCTGATACCGAGGTTGACCGAGTACGTCGAATTGATCAGCGCTTTGCCTTGGGTCACGCTCGGCGGCATGCGCTGGCGCAGTTCATTGGCATTGGCCGACACCGCCGGCAGCAGGTCGGCACGCTGAATGCGGTATTGCGCCTGAAAGGCTTCGACGTTGAGAGCCGCTACGCGCAGGTCGCGGTTGTTGACCAGCGCGCTTTCAATCAGCTGTTGCAGCGCCGGGTCGGTGAACAGCGTGCGCCAGTCCTCGCTGCTCGTTGCAGCCTGCGTCGCTGCTGGATATTGCGCGGCACTGGGTGAAACGGGCCGCTGATACTCGGGAATCAATGAACAACCGCCCATCAGCATTGCCATGGACAGCAGGGAAAGTCGCAACGTCAACATCGAACTGCCTCATGCATATAAAGAGCGTTGTGCTCAGGCCCCGGCCATCCATTTCGCCAGACCATGGCGGCCACTGACGCCGAGTTTGGCCGTGGCACGTTTCAGGTACGTCTCGATCGAGCTGTTTTTGACCCGCAGTTGTTCCGCCATTTGCGGTACGGTGCCGCCGGTCAACAGGCCGAGGCAGACTTCTTTTTCGCGCGCCGAGAGCGCGATATCGCTGATCGCCAGACGCTCGTCGAATACCTGCGCCAGTGGTGCCTGATCCAGCTCGGCCAAGGGCTGGCGTGGTTGTCTGGCGAGGGATTGTCGACTGATTTGCGCATGTCGTTCGATCAGCGGCAGCAGGGTGTCGGACAGACGCTTGAGAAACGACAGCTCCGGCAGAGAAAAAACTCGCTGGGTGTGCGGACGGTAAAACGAGATGACGCAGCGGCGGTTTGAAGTGCGCGACACCAGGTTGCACTGATGCACGCTGTGCTGCGGATGACGGGGTAGCAGTGAAGCTTTCAACTGGATCAGCAACGAGTCATTCATTTCGATTATTTTCTGCAACAACGGATGATCGTCCGGTCTCTCCAGCGGATCGGGCGGGGGGAAAGTCTGCGGTAAGCCGGCACTGCCCAACGGCTTGATTTCAACCACGCTGGCCTGACGCTCATCGAGCGTCCATTCACTGAGGTCGACCCGATTGACCGGCACCAACGTGTCCACCAACTGAAACATGTTCGTGGCGAAGTGATCATCGCCGGTGCTTGCGATCAGTTCCCCCAGTTGCCAGTAGAAGTGCGGGTTTTCCATATTGCGAATACTGCCGGTCAGATTCATATCCTTGTCATCCCTGGTTCAGAACCCTCACTGAATCGTCTGCCGTCTCTGCAAAAACCGCCCACGCCGTCATTTCTCCTTGAGCACGATCTGGAGCGGGATTTAAGCCTATGGATTTGTCCTACGTCTGTAGGGGAAAACAGGGACACAAAATGCCATCATTTCTGATTGTTGGCGCCGGGGTTCTGACGGTGAGGAGATCAGGAGTGTTGTCGTCAGTGACTGATCAGTCACGCCGCAGGCCGCGAAAACCGGTAGATGCTGATTGCTGATCGGTGGCGCTCGGGCAAATGGCGGCGCTGGTATGTGGCTTTTTTCCTACAAGCTTTTCAGTATTTCCTCTCCGAATTTTTAGACCTTGCCTGCGATAAGCACGCTCATCGCGCTTATCAGGGTGGTGGTTGTCCGGGTTTCAGGTGTCATGTCGGTGGCGGGGCCGATGCTTGAATACCGGCAAAATTTCATGAGAAGGATCTTATGCAGCCTACTTCTGCCAACGTGGCGGGCGATCTGTCCGTGCCTGTCGAGACATTCGCGCTGACCGCTGCCCAACGGGATATCTGGCTGGACCAACTGAGCCGCGGAGATTCGCCGCTGTATAACATTGGCGGTTACGTCGAACTGAGCGGGCCGCTGGATCCGGCATTGCTGCAATCGGCACTTGAGTCTCTGGTGGAAACGCACGATGCCTTGCGGATTGTTCTGTTATCGGACGTTGGTCACGACGGGCTGCCGTTGCAAGGATTTGCGCAGACGCTGCCGGTGGCCATGCCGGTGCATGATGTCAGCGGGCAACCCGATCCGCAGTCGGCAGCCCGGGCGCTGGTCGAAGCGCAGATGGCGCAGGTCTTTGTGTATAGCGGGCAAGCGTTGTTCCGCTTCAGTCTGATTCGCCTCGACCACCATCGCCACTGGCTGGCAGCCCAGGCCCACCACTTGATTATCGATGGCTGGGCGTTCGCGCTGCTGTTCAAGGCGGTCGGCGAGATCTACGGCGCGTTGTGCCGTGGCGAGCGCCCGCGTATTGCGGCACCGTCCTATGTCGGTTTTATCGAAGATGATGCGCGCTACCATCAGTCACCTCGCTATGAGCGCGATCAACGTTACTGGCTGGACAAGTACCGTAGCCTTCCCGAGCCCTTGTTGACGCCCCGCCATCGCGAATCCCCCGACGCTGAAGCAGCGCCCAGTCGCATCCACGTCGAGGTTTTTCCAGCCGTGCTGCACGAGCGCATGAAAGACTGCGCGCGACAATTCGGTAGCTCGGCATTTCATGTCTTGCTGGCGGCGCTGCATGTGTATTTCAGTCGCACCGCTCAGCGTGACGAGTGGGTGGTCGGTTTGCCGATTCTCAATCGCTCCGGTGCCCGCTTCAAGCGCACTTTGGGCTTGTTCACCCAGGTCAGTGCAATGCGCATGGGCTTTGGCCGAACGTTGTCATTCGCTGAGTTGATCAAGGCAATCGGCAATAGCCTGAAGCAGGATTTTCGCCATCAACGCTACCCGCTGAGCGAGATGAACCGCGCGCTGGGTCTGTTGCGTGAAGACCGAGCGCAACTGTTCGAACTGTCGGTGTCCTACGAGCAGGACGACCACGAATATTGCTACGGTGAGGCGTCGGGACACTCGGTCAAGGTGTCCAACCAGCATGAAACAACACCGCTGGCCCTTCACCTGCGCAGCAACCGTTTCAACGACAAAGCCTGGTTGCACCTGGTGTACTCGCCGGCCTATTTCACGGCTGACGAGATTGCGTCGTTGACCGAGCGCTTGTTGCTGATTCTGCAGCAAGGTCTGGAATGCCCAGCGCTGGCGATCGCCGATTTCAATCTCAATAGCCCGGCAGAGCTGGCGCTGCTCGATGAGTGGAACGACACCCGCGTCAGTTATCCGCAAGGTCAACTGATTCATCAGCGATTCGCGTCGCGGGTAGCCGAACAGCCGGACGCGGTGGTCGCGACTTATCAAGACCGCACGCTGACCTATAGCGAACTGAATCAGCAAGCCAATGCCTTGGCCCATCATCTGCTGGGCCTCGGTGTACGGCCGGATGACCGGGTGGCAATCGTCGCGCGCAGGGGCCTGGAGACCTTGATCGGGCTACTGGCGATTCTCAAGGCGGGTGCCGCTTATGTGCCGATTGACCCGGCGCATCCGCCCGAGCGCCTGAATTATCTGCTCAGCGACAGTGCTCCAGTGGCGCTGCTGACGCAAAGCGGTCTGCGTGATCGTCTGCCCGCCACAGCGCTGCCGGTGATCGAACTTGATCGGCGCGAGTGGTCGCTCGACAACTTGACCGATCCCGACCTGCCGGAGTTGACCACGAACAACCTCGCTTATGTGATTTACACCTCCGGTTCAACCGGGCTACCCAAAGGCGTGATGGTCGAGCACCGCACACTCGGCAATCTGGTCGACTGGCACTGCGCGGCGTTCGGCCTCGGCACCGGACAGCACACCTCGAGCCTTGCCGGCTTCGGTTTCGACGCGATGGCGTGGGAGGTCTGGCCGGCGTTATGTGCCGGGGCGACGCTGCACTTGTCGCCCGCAAGCGAAGGCAACGAAGACATCGACGCGCTGCTCGACTGGTGGCGTGCGCAGCCGCTGGACGTGAGCTTCCTGCCAACGCCGATTGCCGAATACGCCTTCAGCAAGCAACTCGATCACCCGACCTTGCGCACCTTGCTGATCGGCGGCGATCGTCTGCGCCAGTTCAACCGTGCGCAGTCGTTTGCGGTGGTCAACAACTATGGCCCGACCGAAGCCACGGTGGTCGCTACTTCAGGACTGATCGCACCGGGGCAGGCCTTGCACATTGGCAAACCCGTCAGCAATGCCACGACTTACCTGCTCGATGATCAGCAGCGCCCGGTGCCGATCGGCATCATCGGTGAGTTGTATGTCGGCGGCGCCGGGGTCGCCCGGGGTTATCTGAATCGTCCGGATCTGACTGCCGAACGCTTCCTCGACGACCCGTTCAGTGTGCAGCCGGATGCGCGCATGTACCGCACCGGCGATCTCGCCCGTTGGCGTTTCGACGGCAACCTTGAGTACATCGGTCGTAACGATGATCAGGTGAAAGTCCGCGGTGTGCGTGTCGAGCTGGGCGAAATCGAAGCGGCGCTCAGCAGTCATGACGCGGTACAGGAAGCCGTGGTGCTGGTGCGCGACGGTCAGCTGTTGGCATGGTTTACCGAGCATGAGGCGCTGGATATCCTGCAACTGCACGCGCACCTGACCTCGCGCTTGCCGTCCGCCCTGTTGCCGGCGGCTTACGTGCGCTTGGCAACGTTGCCACTGACGGCCAACGGCAAACTTGACCGTCAGGCCTTGCCGGCGCCGGGTCCGGAAGCGCTGATCCGTCGTCAATACGAGGCGCCACAGGGTGACGTCGAAATCGCTTTGGCAAAGATCTGGGCCGAAATCCTGCAGGTCGAACGAGTAGGGCGTCACGACCATTTCTTCGAGCTGGGCGGCCACTCGTTGTTGGCTGTCGGCCTGATCGAACGTATGCGCCAGATTGGCATGAGCAGCGATGTGCGGGTGCTGTTCAGTCAGCCGACACTGGCCGCGCTGGCAGCGGCGGAGGGCAGTGGCCGCGAAGTCGAAGTGCCGGCCAACCGCATTCCTGCCGATTGCACGCACATCACCCCTGAGCTGCTGCCGCTGGTGCAACTGGATCAGCCGATGATCGAGCGTATCGTTGCAACAGTGCCGGGTGGTGCCGCCAATGTGCAGGACATCTACCCGTTGGCACCATTGCAGGAAGGCATTCTCTATCACCACATCACTGCTGCGCAGGGCGATCCGTATCTGCTGCAATCACTGCTGGCGTTCGACAGTCTCGAACGGGTCGAGGCCTTCGCCGCTGCGCTGCGTCAGGTCATGGCGCGCCACGACATCCTGCGTACGGCAGTGGTCTGGGAGGGGCTGACGTCACCGGTGCAAGTGGTCTGGCGCGAGGCCATTTTGCCGGTGCACGAGGTTGAACTGGATCCTGCCCATGGCGCGGTCCTCGATCAATTGCACGCGCGCTTCGATGCACGGCGCTATCGTCTGGATGTCAGTCAAGCGCCGCTGCTGCGCCTGATGTATGCCCGTGACCCCGCGCACAACCGAGTGGTCGGGATCTTGTTGTTCCATCATTTAGCGATGGATCACATCGCGCTGGAGGCCATGCGCGAAGAAATCCACGCCTGCCTGTCCGGGAGCGCTGAACCGCTGGCGGCGCCGGTGCCATACCGCAACTATGTGGCGCAGACGCGATTGGGTGTCAGTGAACAGGAGCATGAAGCGTTTTTCCGCCAGATGCTCGCCGACATCGACGAGCCGACCTTGCCGTTCGCTTTGCAGAACGTACAAGGTGACGGCAGCAACATCGAGGAGGCCGAGCAAACCCTGACGAGCGATCTGTATCAACGTCTGCAGCAGCAGGCGCGTCTGGCCGGCGTCAGCGTCGCCAGCCTGATCCACCTCGCCTGGGCGCAAGTATTGGCGGCGACATCCGGCCAGCCAAGCGTGGTGTTCGGGACGGTGCTGATGGGGCGTATGCAGGGCGGCGCGGGTGCGGACCGGGCTTTGGGGGTGTTCATCAACACCTTGCCGCTGCGCGTCGATGTCGGTGAAGGCGCGCGCGCGGCGGTGAAGTCCACGCATGCCCGGCTGACAGCGTTGCTCGCCCATGAACACGCCTCTTTGGCGCTCGCCCAGCGTTGCAGTGGCGTCGCTGCGCCGGCGCCGCTGTTCAGCGCCTTGCTCAACTATCGGCACAGCGATGACGTCGAGCAAAAGAACTCCCGGCAAACCTGGGAGGGCATCGAGACCCTGGCCAACGAGGAACGCACCAATTACCCGTTTACCCTGAGTGTTGATGACCTCGGTACAGGCTTGCGTCTGACCACCAGAACCTTGTCGAGCATTGGCGCGCAGCGGATTTGCGCATACGTGCAGTCAGCGCTGAAAGGCTTGGTCGAGGCGCTGGAAAACACGCCGCAGCGGCCGCTGAACAGCCTGCCGTTGTTACCGCAGGAAGAGCTGCAACGGCTGCTGATCGAGTTCAACGATACGGCGGTCGATTGCCCGATGGACCAGCCGTTGCAGACGCTGTTCGAACAACAGGTGCAGCGCAAGCCGGATGCCATCGCCGTGCAGTTCGCCGAGCAACGCCTGACCTATCGCGAGCTGAACGAACAGGCCAACCGCCTGGCCCATCATCTGCGCGGGCTCGGCGTAAAACCGGATTCGCGAGTAGCGATCTGCGTCGAGCGCGGGCCTGAGCTGGTGATCGGTCTGCTGGGCATTCTCAAGGCCGGCGGTGCTTACGTGCCGCTCGATCCCGATTATCCGCTGCAACGCCTGAACTACATGTTGCAGGACAGCACGCCGGTTGCGCTGCTGGTGCATGAGGCGACGCGCGATCTGCTTGGCGAAACCGGCGTGCCGCTGATCGACCTCGACCTCGGCGTCTGGCAGAACCATCCCTACGACAATCCGCAGGTGCCGGATCTCGGCGCGACGAATCTGGCCTACATGATCTACACCTCCGGCTCCACCGGCACGCCAAAAGGCGTGATGATCGAGCACCGCAGCGCCTGCAACATGGTGCACTGGGGCTCGCAGTTGTCGCCGCCGACTGAACACGGGGCGTTGCTGCAAAAAGCACCGTACAGTTTCGACAGTTCGGTGTGGGAGATTTTCTGGCCGCTGTGTTCGGGCATGCGCCTGGTGCTGGCGCGTGCCGATGGCAACCGCGACTCGGCGTATGTCGCGCAAGTGATCCGCGAGCAGAACATTACCGTGGTCAAGTTCGTGCCGGCGTTGTTGCAGCAGTTTATCGAGCAGGACGATGTCAGCCAGTGCACCAGCCTGACCGATGTGCTCAACGGTGGCGGCGAGTTGACCGTCGCCCTGGCCCGGCAAGTGCGCGAGCGCCTGCCGTGGGTGCGTTTGCACAACGTCTATGGGCCGACCGAAACCACGGTCGACAGCAGCGGCTGGACCCTGGAGCCCTGCGAGCCGGTACCGCCGACACTGGTGCCGATCGGCAAGGCGCTGAGCAACATGCGACTGTATGTGCTCGATGACGGCGATCAACCGGTGCCGTTTGGCGTCAGCGGGCATTTGCACATTGGCGGGGTGGGCGTGGCGCGCGGCTATTTGGGATTGCCGCAATTGCAGGCTGAGCGCTTTATCGACAGCCCGTTTGTGGTCGGTGACCGCTTGTACCGCACCGGTGATCTGGTGCGTTACGGCGCCGATGGCAACCTCGAATTCCTCGGCCGCAACGACTTTCAGGTCAAGCTGCGCGGGGTGCGCCTTGAGCTGGGCGAGATTGAAGCGCGGCTGCTTGAACACCCGGCCATCCGCGAGGCGGTGGTGCTGGTGCGCGATGAGCGGCTGGTGGCGTATTACAGCGTACGGGCCGAGTCGCCTGAACCGACGCTGGAGGCGTTGCGTACACATGTGTTGGCGCAGTTGCCGGAGTTCATGGTGCCCGGCGCCTACGTGATGCTGGCGGCGTTGCCCCTGACGCCCAACGACAAAATTGACCGCAAGGCATTGCCGGAACCGGGGGCGGAAGCGCTGCTCAGTCGGCCTTATGCGCCACCTGAAGGCGACGTGGAAATTGCCTTGGCGCAGATCTGGGCGCAGGTGCTCAAGGTCGAGCAGGTGGGGCGCGACGACAACTTCTTCGAACTGGGCGGGCATTCGTTGCTGGCGGTGAGTCTGGTCGCGCGCATGCGTCTGGCCGGCCTGCATGTCGACGCGCGGACGCTGTTCAGCCAGCCGACACTGGCGGCGCTGGCGGCACAGACCTCACGGCAAGCGAAGCACGTCGAGATCGCCCAGACCACCATCCCCAACCTCAACCGCAAACGCCGTCTCTGACGGCGCACACAAAACCTGTAGGAGTGAGCCTGCTCGCGATTGCGGTGGGTCAGTCACGAACATATCGCCTGACCTGACGCCATCGCGAGCAGGCTCACTGCTACAGGGGCCGGTTGTGTGGCCCATATCCGATATGGCTTGTCCCCGCTTCCCATGTCAGACACCCACGCCCCGATGTTTTAGTTTTTCCAAGCTGCGCGCCGTCTGCACGGACTCGCTGCTGCGCGCTCCTTTTTTCCGTATTTACAGCAGGTTACCTCATGCATTTCAGCGAACTGATGGCTGCCATTTCCACCCATGCGATCCGCCTTCAACAGGAAGATGAAGACCTGGTCATTCTGGGCAGTGACGACGCGCTGGATGACGCGTTGTGGGACAGCCTCGCGGCGCACAAGGCGCAACTGCTGGAGCTGGTCGCCGAACACGGCGGTGATTGGCTGAGCCCGGCCTTTCGCATCACCCCGGACATGCTGCCGCTGGTGAATCTGCAGCAGGATGCCCTCGACCGCATCGTCGCCACGGTGCCGGGTGGCGCCGCCAACGTACAGGACATTTATCCGTTGTCCGCGTTGCAGGAAGGCATGCTTTATCACCATCTCTCGGCGGTTGCCGGTGACCCCTACAGCTCTCAGGCGCTTTTCGTATTCGCCAGCCAGGAACGGCTTGATGCGTTCGCGCAGGCGCTGCGTTGGGTGGTCAAACGTCACGACATCCTGCGCACCTCGTTCGTATGGGAATACCTCGACGAGGCCGTGCAAGTGGTCTGGCGCGAGGCGCCGCTGGTGTGTCAGGAAATCACCGTGAACAGCGGCACCGACGTTTTGGCGCAACTGCTCGAACGTCATGAGCCACAGAACTTCTGTCTCGACCTGCAGCAAGCGCCGCTGCTGCGCATCGTCTATGCGCAGGATCCCGCCGAGGGCCGCGTGGTCGCGCTGTTGCTGTTTCATCACATGATCATTGATCACGTGGCGCTCGATGTGATGCGCCGGGAAATTCAGGCATATCTGCTCGGGCAGACCGCGCATGTGTCTGCGGCGGTGCCATATCGCGATCATTTGGCCAGGGCACGCAATGCTGGCAACGAGCAGGCGCAGGAAGGGTTTTTCCGCGAGATGCTCGCCGACATCGACGAGCCAACGCTGCCGTGCGGTTTGCAGGATGTACAGGGCGACGGCCACACCATCGAGCAAGCCTCGTTGATGCTCGACGGTCGCTTGATCCGGCGGTTGCGCGAGCAGGCCCGGCAGTTGGGCGTAAGTGTTGCAAGCCTGACGCACTTGGCACTGGCGCGGGTGCTGGGGCAATTGTCCGGGCGCACTTCGGTAGTGTTCGGCACAGTGCTTTTGGGGCGGATGGACGCAGGCGAGGGGGGTGAACAGGCGTTGGGGATGTTCATCAACACGTTGCCGCTGCGGGTCGATGTTGGCGAGCAAAGCGTGCGTGCTGGCGTGCTGGCGACCCATCGGCGCCTGACCGCGTTGTTGGCCCATGAGCAAGCCTCGCTGGCGCTGGCGCAACGCTGCAGCGCAGTGGCAGTGCCGACGCCGCTGTTCAGTGCGATCCTCAATTACCGGCACAACAGCGTCGAAGCCGTCGCTGACGTCGTCGACATTGCCCCCGGTGTGCAAATGGTGGGCGTGCGCGGGCGCACCAACTATCCGCTGACCATCAATATCGATGATCTCGGCGAAGACTTGCGCCTCACTGCGCTGGCAGATTCCGTGCTCGGTGCCGAGCGCATGACGACTTATCTGAATACGGCGCTGGAACGCCTGGCCGCAGCCTTGCAAGACGCTCCCGACGCCCCGATGCACACGCTGCAAATCCTACCCGCCCGCGAACGCGAACAACTGCTGCTCGGCGGTAACTCTCCGTTGGCGCAGTTCCCCGAAACACCACTGATCCACCAACAGTTCGAAGCTCACGCGCAGGCCCGACCAGACGCCACGGCGCTGATTTTTGAAGGGCAAACGCTCTGCTATGGCGAACTCAATCGTCGCGCCAACCAGGTAGCGCATCATCTGTTGGCCCTGAACATTCGTCCCGATGACCGCGTGGCAATCTGCGTGGAACGCGGCCCGCAAATGCTCATCGGCCTGCTCGCTGTGCTCAAGGCGGGCGCCGGTTATGTGCCGATCGATCCGGCCTATCCGCTCGACAGAATCAGTTTCACCATGCAAGACAGCGCCCCGGCAGCGGTGCTGATGCAGTCCGCGACGCGCGATCGCGTGGCCGCTCTCGAGGTGCCGCAGATTGACCTCGACAGCGCTCACCTCAAGGCCGAACTCGACAGCAATCCGCAGATCCCCGAACTGACCCCGGCGCATCTGGCGTACGTGATCTACACCTCCGGCTCCACTGGTCTGCCCAAAGGCGTGATGGTCGAGCACCGCAACGTGGCACGGCTGTTTTCTGCCACCCAGGACTGGTTCCAGTTCAATCAGCAGGACATCGGGGCGCTGTTCCATTCCTTCGCCTTCGACTTTTCGGTGTGGGAAATCTGGGGCGCATTGGCTTTCGGCGGGCAATTGCTGCTGGTCCCGCAAGCTGTCAGCCGTTCGCCGGACGACTGCTATGCATTGCTCTGCGAATCCGGCGTGACCGTGCTCAATCAGACGCCGAGTGCGTTCCGCCAACTGATCGCCGCGCAGGGTCGCAGTCAGTTGCAGCACTCCTTGCGGGATGTGATTTTTGGTGGTGAAGCGCTGGAACCGGGCCTGCTCAAACCGTGGTACGCGCGGGTCGGCAATGCCGGTACACGGCTGGTGAACATGTACGGCATCACCGAAACCACGGTGCACGTGACCTATCGGCCGCTGCAAGCCGCCGACGCGCAGTTGCTCGGCGTCAGCCCGATTGGTGTGCGCATTCCCGACCTGCAACTGTATGTCCTTGATGCGCGGCGTGAACCGGTTCCGGTCGGCGTGATTGGCGAGTTGTACGTCGGTGGCGCGGGCGTGGCGCGTGGTTATCTGAATCGCGAAGCGCTGACCGCCGAACGCTTTATCAATGATCCGTTCGGCGAAAACGCCGAGGCGCGCTTGTACAAAACCGGCGACCTGGCGCGCTGGGCCGCTGACGGCAACCTCGAGTACCTGGGGCGCAACGACGATCAGGTGAAAATTCGCGGTTTCCGCATTGAACTGGGCGAAATCGAAGCACGCCTGTCTGCCTGCGCAGGCGTGCGCGAAGCCGTGGTGATCGCCCGCGAAGACAGACCCGGCGATCAGCGTCTGGTCGCGTACTGGCTGGCCGACGAAGGCGTCGCGCCGGATGTGGCGCAATTGCGCGATCAACTGCTGGCTTCGCTGGCTGAGTACATGGTGCCGAGCGCCTTCGTGCGTCTCGACGCTTTGCCGCTGACCGCCAACGGCAAGCTCGACCGCAAAGCCCTGCCTGCGCCGGACAGCGAAGCCTTCGCCCGTCGTGGTTTTGAAGCGCCAGTCGGCGCCGTGGAAAACCTGATCGCCGGGCTCTGGCAGACATTGCTCGGTGTCGAGCAGGTCGGCCGCCATGACAATTTCTTCGAACTCGGTGGTCATTCGTTACTGGCGGTGAAGCTGATCGAACGCATGCGACAACAGGATCTTCACTGTGACGTTCGCGTGCTGTTCGGTCAGCCTAGCGTGGCAGCGCTGGCGGCGACTCTGAGCAGCGAACGCGTCGTCGTCGTTCCCGACAACCAGATCGAACCGGGTTGCACGCGCATTACTCCGGCGATGCTGCCGCTGGCCAATCTCGATCAAACCGCAATCGATCGTGTCGTTGCAACTGTGCCGGGCGGCATCGCCAATGTGCAGGACATCTATGGGTTGGCGCCGTTGCAGGCGGGGATTCTCTATCACCATCTGGCGACCAGTGCTGGCGATCCGTATGTGTTGCAGACGCAATTCGCCTTCGACGGTCTGGCGCAGATCAAAGAGTTTGTCCGAGTCTTGAACGGCGTGATCAAACGTCATGACATTCTGCGCACCGGCATCGTCTGGGAAGGACTGGAAGAGGCGGTGCAAGTGGTCTGGCGCGAGGCGCCACTGGCGCTGGAGCGCGTCGATGCCGATGAACTCGACGGCGACGTGCTGGAGCAGATGCAGGCGCGTTTCGATCCACGCCACTATCGTCTGGACCTCAGTCGAGCGCCGCTGATGCGCTTTGTCTACACCGAAGATCAGTCGCACAACCGTTGGATCGGCATCCTCCTGATGCACCATATCGTCCTCGATCACACCGCACTGGAAGTGCTGGTCGCGGAAATGAGCGATGTAATGCTCGGCCGTAGCGTCGATCTGCCGCCGCCGGTGCAGTACCGCCACTTCGTCGCACAGGCGCGGCTCGGCGCCGATGATCGGGCCCACGAAGCGTTCTTTCGCGAGATGCTCGCCGACATTGACGAGCCGACCGTGGCCTTCGGTTTGCAGGACGTGCACGGCGACGGCAGCGCCATCCTCGACAGTCATGCCGAGCTGGACGCCGGCCTCGGCCAACGTCTGCGCGAGCAGGCGCGGCGGATGGGTGTCAGCGTTGCCAGCCTGGTGCATCAGGCCTGGGCTCAGGTGTTGGCGCAGGTTTCCGGCCAGCAAGACGTGGTGTTCGGCACTGTATTACTGGGGCGCATGCAGGGCGGAGAAGGTGCAGATCGGGCGCTGGGCATGTTCATCAACACCTTGCCGCTGCGCGTCAGCGTCGGGGCTGATTCGGTGGAGAGCGGCGTGCGTGCGACGCATGCGCGTCTGGCGCAGTTGCTCGGCCATGAGCAGGCGTCATTGGCGCTGGCCCAGCGTTGCAGCGGTGTCGGCGGTGCGCAGACGCTGTTCAGCACCTTGCTCAACTACCGCCACAGTGCGCCGGAGTCGGCCGCTGTAGCGTGGCAAGGCGTGCAGATTCTCAGCTCGCGCGAGCGCAGCAATTATCCACTGGTGGTCAGTGTCGACGACCTCGGCGAAGGTTTCCGCCTGAACGTGCAAGCGGTGCCGCAGGTGGACGGTGCGCGGGTCTGCGATTACTTGCAAACCGCGTTGCACAGTCTGGTCACGGCACTTGAGTACACGCCGACGGCGCCGTTGCAGCAACTGACGATCGTGTCGCCAAGCGAACGGCAACGGGTGCTGGTTGGCTTCAACATCAGCGGTCGTGAATACCCGCCCGCGCAGACCGTGCCGCGTCTCTTTGAAGCGCAAGTCCTGGCGCACCCCGAGGCGCTGGCGGTGGTGCAGGGCGAGCAACAGTTCAGCTACCGCGAACTGAATCAGCGCGCCAATCGCCTCGCCCATCACCTGATCGGCCTCGGCGTGCAAGTCGATGACCGTGTTGCGCTGTGCCTGCGTCGCGGCCCGGACATGCTCGTTGCGCTGCTGGCGATTCTCAAGGCCGGCGCCGGTTACGTGCCGATTGACCCCGATTACCCGGCTGAACGCATCGCCTACCTGTTGCAGGACAGCGACCCGATCGCGGTGCTGGCGCAGGCCTCGACGCGCGACCTGCTCGGCGCCGTCCCGGTGATTGATTTGCACGCCAGCGACTGGCGCCACCTGCCTGACGATAATCCGCAACGGCCGGGGCTGACTCCGGAAAACCTGGCTTACGTGATCTACACCTCGGGTTCTACCGGGCAACCGAAAGGCGTGATGGTCGAGCACCGTACCCTGGAAAACCTCGTGCACTGGCACGCCGAAGCCTTCGACCTGCACGCCGGCAGCCACACTGCCAGCGTCGCCGGTTGCGGCTTCGATGCCATGGCGTGGGAGGTCTGGCCAGCGCTGTGCGTCGGCGCGACGGTGCATCTGCCGCCGGTGTCGATCGGCAACGAACACCTCGATGAATTGCTCGAATGGTGGCGCGCGCAGCCGTTGCAAGTGAGCTTTCTGCCGACCCCGGTGGCCGAATACGCGTTCAGTCGCGGGCTGGGTCATCCGACCCTGCGCACGTTGCTGATCGGTGGCGACAAGTTGCGCCAGTTTCCGCGTGATCAGACCTTCGACGTAATCAACAACTACGGCCCGACCGAAGCCACGGTGGTCGCGACTTCCGGGCGCATCGAGCCCGGGCGGGTTCTGCACATTGGCCGGCCGATTGCCAATGCCAAAGTCTATCTGTTGGACCGTCAGCAACAGCCCGTGCCAACCGGTGTGCAGGGCGAGTTGTATGTCGGTGGCGCCGGGGTAGCGCGCGGCTATCTTAATCGTCCGGAACTGACCGCAGCGCAGTTCCTCGACGATCCGTTCAGCGACGAACCGCACGCGCGGATGTACCGCACTGGCGACCTCGCGCGCTGGCTGGACGATGGCAACATCGAATACCTGGGACGCAATGACGATCAGGTGAAACTGCGCGGTGTACGGATTGAACTGGGTGAAATCGAGGCGGTGCTGAGTGCCCACGATGCGGTTCGCGAGTGCGTGGTGCTGGTGCGCGACGGACGATTGCTCGCCTGGTTCACTGAAATCGAGTCGGTCGAGATCAGCGCCTTGCACCAGCATCTGCAAGCGCGACTGCCTGACACTTTAGTGCCGGCGGCTTACGTGCGCCTGGACAGCCTGCCGCTGACCGCCCACGGCAAACTCGACCGCAAGGCCTTGCCCGAGCCGGATCAGGACGCGTGGCTCAGCCGTGAATATGCAGCGCCGCAAGGCCCGGTCGAAGTGGCACTCGCGCAGATCTGGGCCGACGTACTGAACATCGAGCAGATCGGCCGCCACGACAATTTCTTCGAACTGGGCGGCCATTCGCTGTTGGCGGTTAGCCTGATCGAGCGCATGCGTCAGGCCGGTTTGAGCGCCGATGTGCGCGTGCTGTTCAATCAGCCGAACCTGGCTGCGCTGGCACGGGCCTTGGGCAGTGGACGGGAAATCGAGGTGCCGGCCAATCTGATTCCGGCCGCTTGCACCCGCATCACGCCCGACATGCTCACCCTGACGACGCTGGATCAGGCCAGCATCGAGCGCATCGTCGCGACGGTGCCCGGCGGCGCTGCCAATGTGCAGGATATCTATCCGCTGGCGCCGTTGCAGGAAGGCATTCTCTATCACCATTTGAGTGCCGGGCAGGGCGATCCGTATCTGCTGCAATCACGTCTGGCCTTCGACAGCCTCGAACGTTTACACACCTTCGCCGCCCACTTGCAGCAGGTCATCGCCCGTCACGACATTCTGCGCACCAGCGTGGTCTGGGAAGGCTTGCCAAGCCCGCAGCAAGTGGTCTGGCGCGAGGCGCAGATGGTCGTCCAGCAGGTGCTGCTGGATGCGCAGGACGGCGACATTCTCGAGCAGTTGCACGCGCGTTTCGATGCCCGACATTTCCGTCTCGACCTCAATCAGGCACCGCTGATCCGCATGGTCTACGCCGAAGATCCGGCGCAACAGCAAGTCGTCGCCATCGTGCTGTTCCATCACTCGATTCTTGACCACACCGCGATGGAGGTGATTGGCCGGGAAATGCACGCGTTGATGTTCGATCAACTCGACACGCTGACGCCGCCGATGCCTTACCGCAACTACGTGGCGCAGGCACGTTTGGGGGCCGATGAGCAGGAGCACGAAGCGTTCTTCCGCGAGATGCTCGGCGATATCGATGAGCCGAGCTTGCCCTTCGGCCTGCAGGATGTGCAGGGCGACGGCCGCGGCATCGAAGAAGCGCTGCAGCCGGTCGATGCCGCGCTCAATCTGCGTCTGCGTGAACAGGCCCGGCAATTGGGCGTCAGCCCGGCGAGCCTGATGCACATGGCCTGGGCGCAGGTGCTGGGCGTGGTCTCCGGCCGCCGCGACGTGGTCTTTGGCACGGTGTTGATGGGGCGGATGCAGGGCGGCGAGGGCGCCGACCGCACGTTGGGGGTGTTCATCAACACCTTGCCGCTGCGCGTCGATCTCGCTGAAGGCGTGCGCGCCGGGGTGAAAACCACCCATGCACGGCTGACGGCGCTGCTCGGTCATGAGCACGCTTCGTTGGCGCTGGCCCAGCGTTGCAGCGCCATGACCGGTTCTGCACCGCTGTTCAGCGCCTTGCTCAACTATCGACACAGCGCCGCCGCACAACAGCCGCGCGACAACCAGGGTATCTGGCAGGGCGTGCGCATGCTCGGTGGCGAGGAGCGCAGCAATTATCCGCTGACCCTGTCGGTGGATGATCTGGGCGAAGGGTTCGCCCTCGACGTGCTGGCAGTCGCCGAGATTGGTGCGCAACGGATCTGCAGTTACATGCACACCGCACTGGAACATCTGGTGACGGCACTGGAGGAGGCACCGCAACGCCCGCTCAACCGTTTGCCGGTGCTTTCGGTGGCGGAATACGAACACTTGCTGGTCGGTTTCAACCAACAAGGCGCGGCCTACCCGCGTGGCGCGACGATTCAGCGCTTGGTCGAGGCGCAGGCCGAGCAGCAGCCGGATGCACTGGCGGTGGTTCAAGGCGTGCAGCAACTGACTTACGCGCAACTCAATCAGCGTGCCAATCGCCTGGCCCATCACTTGCTCGGCCTCGGCGTGCAGCCCGATGACCGTATCGCCGTGTGCCTGCGCCGTGGCCCGGACATGCTCGTCGCGTTGCTGGCGATCCTCAAGGCCGGCGCCGGTTATGTGCCGGTCGATCCGGCGTACCCGGCAGAACGCATCGCCTATCTGTTGCAGGACAGCGCGCCGATGGCCGTACTGGCACAGGCTTCGACCGCTGATTTGCTCGGCGCAGTGCCGCTGATTGATCTGGACAATCCGACCTGGCAACAGCTGTCCGCGAGCAATCCGCAAGTGCCGACGCTGACCCCGGCGCATCTGGCCTACGTGATTTACACCTCCGGCTCCACCGGCCAGCCGAAGGGCGTGATGGTCGAACACGCGACGCTGGAAAACCTCGTGCACTGGCACTGCGAGGCCTTCGACCTGCGCGCCGGCAGCCACACGTCGAGTGTCGCCGGCTTCGGTTTCGATGCCATGGCGTGGGAGGTCTGGCCGGCGCTGTGTGTCGGCGCGACCCTGCACTTGCCGCCGCAAACGGTGAGCAACGAGCACCTCGACGAGTTACTGCAATGGTGGCGTACGCAGCCGTTGCAGGTGAGTTTCCTGCCGACGCCGGTTGCCGAGTATGCGTTCAGTCGCGACCTCGGCCACCCGACCTTGCGCACGCTGTTGATCGGTGGCGACAAGCTGCGCCAGTTCCCCCGTCAGCAGACCTTCGCGGTGATCAATAACTACGGCCCGACCGAAGCCACGGTGGTTGCCACCTCCGGCGCGGTCGAGGCCGGGCAGGTGCTGCACATCGGTCGACCGATGGCCAACGCGAAAATTTATCTGCTCGACGACCAGCAGCGCCCCGTGCCGGTCGGCGTCGCCGGCGAGTTGTATGTCGGCGGTGCCGGTGTGGCGCGCGGTTATCTGCATCGTCCCGAGCTGACGGCCGAACGCTTCCTCGACGACCCGTTCAGCGACGAACCGCAGGCGCGCATGTACCGCACTGGTGACCTTGCACGCTGGCTGGCTGACGGCAGCGTCGAATACCTGGGGCGCAACGATGATCAGGTCAAACTGCGCGGCGTGCGCATCGAACTGGGAGAAATCGAAGCGGCGTTGACCGGTCACGAAGCCGTGCAGGATTGCGTGGTGCTAGTGCGCGACGGGCAGTTGCTGGCGTGGTTTACCGAACGGCTGAACGTCGACATCGAGGACTTGCGCAGTCATCTGCAAGCGCAGTTGCCGCAAGCGCTGGTGCCCGCTGCTTACGTGCGCCTGCAAGCTCTGCCGCTGACCGCCAATGGCAAACTCGACCGCAAGGCGTTGCCGGAGCCTGATCAGACGGCGTGGCTGAGCCGCGAATATGCCGCACCGCAAGGTTCGGTGGAAATCGTGCTGGCACAGATCTGGTCCGAAGTTCTCAACATCGAACAGGTCGGACGTCACGACAACTTCTTTGAATTGGGCGGGCATTCCCTGCTGGCGGTGACGCTGATCGAGCGCATGCGCCAGGTCGATCTGAGCACCGACGTGCGCGTGCTGTTCAGCCAACCGACCCTGGCCGCGCTGGCGGCGGCGGTGGGCAGCGGCCGCGAGGTTGCAGTGCCGGACAATCTGATTCCCGCCGATTGCACACAGATCAACCCGGACATGTTGACGCTGGTACAACTGGATCAGGCCAGCCTCGAGCGCATCGTCGCCACGGTGCCGGGTGGCGCTGCCAACGTGCAGGACATTTATCCGCTGGCGCCGTTGCAGGAAGGGATTCTTTATCACCACCTCAGCGCCGTGAAAGGCGATCCGTACCTGCTGCAATCGTGTCTGGCGTTCGACAGCGTCGAGCGTGTTCAAGCGTTCGCGGCGGCGCTGCGTCAAGTCATGACCCGCCACGATATCCTGCGTACTTCGATAGTCTGGCAAGGCCTGCCGGCGCCGGTGCAAGTGGTCTGGCGGCATGCGGAGCTACCGGTCCAAGCCGTGGCGCTGGAGCCGGCGCAGGGCGAAGCCATCGATCAGTTGCGGGCGCGCTTCGATGCACGGCATTGCCGTCTGGAACTTGATCAGGCTCCGCTGCTGCGTCTGGTATATGCCCTCGACGCAGACCATCAGCGCGTCGTCGCCATGCTGTTGTTCCATCACATCGCCATGGACCACACCGCGCTGGCGGTGGTCAGCGAAGAAATGCAGGCGATTTTGCGCGGCGATGAGCGATTGCCGGCGCCCGCTGTGCCATACCGCAATTATGTCGCGCAGACCCGTCTTGGTGTCAGTGAACAAGAGCACGAAATATTCTTCCGCGAGATGCTCGGCGACATCGACGAGCCGACGCTGCCGTTCGGTTTGCAGGATGTGCATGGCGACGGCAATGACATCGAGGAAGTCTGCCAGCCACTGCCTGCCGTGGTGGCGCAGCGTTTGCGCAGTCAGGCGCGATTGCTCGGCGTCAGCGTCGCCAGCCTGTTCCATCTCGCCTGGGCGCGGGTGCTGGCGGCAACGTCCGCTCAGGAGCGCGTGGTCTTCGGCACGGTGTTGCTCGGCCGCATGCAGGGCGGGGCGGGCGCGGATCGTGGGCTGGGCATGTTCATCAACACCTTGCCATTGCGCGTGGATGTTGACGAAAGCGACGTGCGCGCCGGGGTCAAGGCGACCCATGCGCGGCTCAGTGCGCTGTTGGCCCACGAACATGCCTCGCTGGCGTTGGCCCAGCGTTGCAGCGGTGTCGCGGCGCCGTCGCCGCTGTTCAGCGCGATGCTCAATTACCGCCATAGCGACAGCGAAGCTCGGCAAAATACCAAACGTGAGGCCTGGCAGGGCATCGAATCCCTCGCCGGTGAGGAACGCACCAATTACCCGTTGACCCTCAACGTCGATGATCTGGGCAGCGGCTTCCAACTGACAGTGATGACCCCGTCGCACATCGGTGCGGCACGTATTGGCCAGTACATGGAGAACGCGCTGTTCGCGCTGGTTGAAGCGCTGGAGCACACACCGCAGCAACCGTTGAACCGCCTGACGGTGTTGGCGGACGAGGAGCGGCAGGCGTTGCTGTTCGGCCGCAACGACACCGCCGTCGATTACGACTTGCAGCAGACGCTGCACGGCTTGTTCGAAGCGCAGGTGCTGCGCACGCCACAAGCTGTCGCAGTAGGCGCCGACGATCAGACATTGAGCTACACGCAGCTGAACGAGCGCGCCAATCGCTTGGCCCGGCACTTGATCAGCCTCGGTGTGCAAGTGGATTCGCGGGTGGCGATCTGCGTCGAACGCAGCCTGGAAATGGTCATCGGTCTGCTGGCGATCAACAAGGCCGGCGCCGGTTATGTGCCGCTCGACCCGGCCTATCCACCGGAGCGCCTTGCCTACATGCTCCAAGACAGCGCGCCGGCCGTGGTGTTGGTGCACGGGGCGACCCGCGAGTTGCTGGGGGATATCAAGGCGGTCGATCTTGACCAGAACACCTGGCAATCCCTGTCCGCCGACAATCCGCAAATCCCGGCGCTGACCCCACAGCACACTGCCTACGTGATCTACACCTCCGGCTCCACAGGTCAACCGAAAGGCGTGGTCAATGAGCATGCCGGTGTGGTCAACCGCTTGTTGTGGATGCAGGACGCTTATCGCCTGACGGCTGCCGATTCGGTGTTGCAGAAAACCCCGTTCAGCTTCGACGTATCGGTGTGGGAGTTCTTCTGGCCGTTGATGACCGGCGCGCGACTGGTCATGACGCGGCCCGACGGGCACAAGGATCCGCAATATCTGAGCGAAGTGATCGAACGTGAAAACATCACCACGCTGCACTTTGTGCCGTCGATGCTCGACGTGTTCCTCGCCAACAGCGACACCACACGCTGCGACGGCGTGCGTCGGGTGATGTGCAGCGGTGAAGCGTTGCCGGGCAGTCTGGTGCGGCGTTTCAAACTCCAGTTAATGGGCAGCGAGTTGCATAACCTCTACGGCCCGACTGAAGCCGCCGTCGATGTCACCGCATGGGACTGCACCGGATCCATCGAGCAGACCCCGGACAACACGCCGATCGGCAAACCGATCGCCAACACCCGCCTGTACATCCTCGATGCGCAGCAGCAACCGGTGCCGCAAGGCGTGATCGGCGAGTTGTACATCGCCGGCGTGCAGGTGGCGCGCGGGTATCTGAACCGACCGCAGTTGACGGCCGAACGCTTCCTCGAGGATCCGTTTCATCCGCACGGGCGCATGTACCGAACTGGCGACGTCGCGCGCTATCGGCCTGACGGCAATATCGAATATCTGGGCCGTAACGATGATCAGGTGAAGATTCGCGGTCTGCGCATTGAACTGGGCGAAATTCAGGCACGTCTTGCCCAGATCGAAGGTGTGCAGGAAGCCGTGGTGGTCGCTCGAGAAGAGGTGCCCGGCGACAAACGTCTGGTCGCGTATTACACCGGTGAACGCCTGGAAATCGACGTGCTGCGCAGTCATTTGCTTGAGCACTTGCCGGATTACATGGTGCCTGCCGTGTTCGTGCATCTCGACGCTTTGCCGCTGAGCCCCAACGGCAAACTCGACCGCAAGGCCCTGCCGGCGCCGGACCGGCAAGCGCTGAAAACCCGCGAATACGAAGCCCCGGTCGGCGACGTCGAAATCACCCTCGCGCGGCTCTGGGCCGAGCTGCTCAACGTCGAACGGGTAGGGCGTCACGACCATTTCTTTGAACTGGGTGGTCACTCATTACTGGCGGTCAGTCTGATCGGCCGGTTGCGTCAGGAAGGCATGGAAGCCGATGTCAGGTCGCTGTTCGAACATCCGACCCTGGCCGGCTACGCCGCAATTACCGAAAGAATGGAGATCGTCCTGTGAATGTGCTCGAACTATTGGCAACCCTGAAGGCAAAAGACATTCAGTTGGCGGTGACCGATGAGCAATTGCGCGTCAACGGCAACAAACAGGCGTTGAGCGATCCGGCGCTGCTGGCGGCGCTGCGCGAGCACAAACCGGCGTTGATCGAGCTGATCAAGGCCGGCCAATATTCAGCCACCCGCGTCGGCCAGATTGATGTACCGGCCAACGGAATTCTTCCCGGCAGCACGCACATCACGCCGGCGATGGTGACCCTGGCTGACGTGGATCAGCCGACCCTTGACCGCTTGCTCGCCGAGGTACCGGGCGGCGCTGCCAATGTGCAGGACATCTACCCACTGGCGCCGTTGCAGGAAGGCATTCTCTATCACCACGCGAGCAACGAGCAGGGCGATCCCTACGTCATGCAATCGTACTTCGCGTTCAGCAGCCGCGAGCGTCTGCAGGACTTCGCGCAAGCCTTGCAAAAGGTCATCGATCGCCACGATATCCTGCGCACGGCGGTGCATTGGGAGGGGCTGGACGTGCCGCTGCAAGTGGTCTGGCGTCAGGCACAGTTGCCGATGGAAGAGGTCGTGCTGGCAGACGGCGAAAGCGCTGCGCTGCAGCAATTGCACGAGCGCTTCGATGCGCGGCATTTCCGTCTGGACGTGCGGTGTGCGCCGATGATGCGTCTGGCCTACGCGTGGGACGAGGATGGTCAGCGCGTGGTCGCGACGTTGTTGTTTCATCACATGGCGCTGGATCACTCGGCGCTCGACGTGGTGCGTCATGAACTGCTCGCCTGCCTCACCGGCCAGGATCAATCGCTCGGGCGCCCGGTGCCGTTTCGCAATTACGTAGCGCAGGCGCGGCTGGGTATCAGCGAAACCGAACACGAGGCGTTTTTCCGCGAGATGCTCGCTGACATTGCCGAGCCGACGCTGCCCTACGGTTTGCAGGATGTGCAGGGCGACGGCCTCGGCATCGCCGAGCTGAGCCTGCCGATCAACCCGCTGCTCGGGCAACGTCTGCGGGCGCAGGCGCGGCAGCTCGGCGTGAGTGTCGCGAGCCTGTTTCATCTGGGCTGGGCGCAGGTATTGGCCACGCTCACCAGCAAACAAAACGTAGTATTCGGTACGGTGCTGATGGGGCGTATGCAAGGCGCCGAAGCCACCGAGCGGGCGCTGGGGATTTTCATCAACACCTTGCCGCTGCGGGTCGATGTCGATGCGCAGGGCGTGCGTGCGGCGGTGGAGGCGACGCACAAACGCCTGACCACGCTGATGCGCCACGAGCACGCGCCGCTGGCACTGGCCCAGCGTTGCAGTGGCGTGGTCGCGCCGACGCCGTTGTTCAGTGCCTTGCTCAATTACCGCCACAGCCACACGGCGGCGACCGCAAGTGCCGAGACCCTGGCGGCGTGGGAAGGCATCAGCACGATCAGTTCCGAAGAACGCACCAACTATCCGCTGACCCTGAGCATCGACGATTTCGGCGATGCCTTCAGCCTCACGTTGCTGGCCACCACCGAGGTCGATCCACAGCGCATCTGCGATTACTTGCACTGCGCCCTGGAAAGTCTGGTGTTGGCGTTGGAGCTGGCGCCGGACAGCGCGCTCAACCAATTACCGATTCTGCCGGCGGCAGAGCGCGAGCAGCTGCTGCTGGCGTTCAATGACAACCACGCCGAATTCCCGGCAATGTTGACCATCGCCCAGCGTTTCGAGGCGCAAGTGGCGCAGCGGCCCGAAGCCGTGGCCGCGCAATACCTCGGTGAGCAACTGAGTTATGCCGAGCTCAACCGGCATGCCAACGCCTTGGCCCATCATCTGATCGCGCTCGGGGTGAAACCTGACGATCGCGTCGCCATTGTCGCCCGCCGTGGCCTCGATACGCTTGTCGGGCTGGTCGCCATTCTCAAGGCCGGCGCCGGTTATGTGCCGGTCGACCCGGCGCACCCGGCCGAGCGTCTGCACTACTTGCTCAGCGACAGCGCCCCCGTCGCCGTGCTCACCCAGAATAATCTGCGGGAGCGCCTGCCGGCGCTGCAGGTGCCGGTGATCGATCTCGATCCGCTGACCTGGCCGCTGAGCGAGACCCTTGACCCGCAGGTGCCGGGCCTGACCGCCGCACATCTGGCCTACGTGATCTACACCTCCGGTTCCACCGGCCTGCCCAAAGGCGTGATGGTCGAACACCGCACTTTGTCGAATCTGGTCGACTGGCATTGCTCAGCGTTTGATCTGTGCGCCGGTCGCCACACTTCAAGCCTTGCCGGGTTCGGTTTCGACGCCATGGCCTGGGAAGTCTGGCCGGCGTTGTGTGCCGGCGCGACCCTGCACTTGGCACCGACTCACGAAGGCAGCGAGGATATCGATGCGTTGCTCGAGTGGTGGCGCGCGCAGCCACTGGACGTGAGTTTCCTGCCGACGCCCGTCGCCGAATACGCCTTCAGCCAGAACCTTGAACACCCGACGTTGCGTACATTGCTGATCGGTGGCGACCGCTTGCGCCAGTTCAGCCGCAACCAGCAATTCGACGTGATCAACAACTACGGTCCGACCGAAGCCACCGTGGTCGCGACCTCTGGACGCATCGAGGCAGGCGATGCCTTGCACATCGGCAAACCGGTGACCAATGCCACGGTGTATCTGCTCGATGCACAGCAGCGGCCGGTGCCGATTGGCGTCATGGGCGAGTTGTACGTTGGCGGTGCCGGGGTTGCTCGCGGCTATTTGAATCGCGCCGACCTGAGCGCTGAGCGCTTCCTCCATGACCCGTTCAGCCCCGTGCCGAATGCCCGCATGTATCGCACCGGCGATCTCGCACGCTGGCGTGCGGACGGCACGATCGAGTACCTGGGGCGTAACGACGATCAGGTGAAAATCCGCGGCGTGCGCATCGAACTCGGCGAAATCGAAACTCGCCTCAATCAGTTGCCTGGCATTCAGGAAGCCGTGTTGCTGGCCCGCGAAGATGAACCCGGCCAGCCGCGCCTGGTGGCGTATTTTACCGAGCAGAGTCTGGTTGAACCGCTGGCCGTAGCCGAGTTGCGCACGCACCTGTTGACTCAGTTGCCGGAGTACATGGTGCCGGTGGCCTTCGTCAAACTCGACGCACTGCCGTTGACCGCCAATGGCAAGGTCGACCGCAAGGCCCTGCCGAAACCCGAGCGTGCGGCGCTGTTCACCCGCGAATACGAGGCACCGCACAACGAACTGGAAAGCGCCTTGGCGCAGATCTGGGCGCAGGTGCTGCACGTCGAGCGAGTAGGGCGTCAGGATCACTTCTTCGAGCTCGGCGGCCATTCGTTGTTGGCCATGCGCATGGTGTCCCAGGTTCGCCAGCGCCTTGGCGTGGAGCTGGCACTGGGCGATCTGTTTGCCAACGCCGAACTGGCAGCGGTTGCCGAGGCGGTGGCGCAGGCCGGGCGCAGCACGCAACCGGAGATTGTCGCGGTGGCCCGAGACGGCGCCTTGCCGCTGTCATTCGCTCAGCAACGCTTGTGGTTTCTCGCACAAATGGAAGGCGCCAACACCGCGTACAACATTCCCATCGGCCTGCGCCTGCGTGGGCAGCTGAATGAACCGGCCCTGCAACAAGCCTTGGCGCGCATCGTCGCGCGGCATGAAACCCTGCGCAGCCGTTTTGCCCAGTTCAATGACGAGGCGCAAGTGCTGATCGCCCCGGTCGACAGCGGTCTGCTGCTGCGCGTTGAAGATTTGCGCCAGCACCCGCAACCCGATGAAGCCTTGCAGGCGCTGATTCAGGGCGAAGCCTCGGGGCCGTTCGACTTACAGGACGATGCGCTGATTCGTGGTCGCTTGGTGCGCCTCGCCGATGATCATCATGTGCTGCTGTTGACTCTGCACCACATCATCTCCGATGGCTGGTCGATGGGAGTTCTGACCCGCGAACTGATGGCGTTGTATCAGGCCTTCAGCCATGGCCAGCTGGATCCCCTGCCACCGCTGGCGCTGCAATACAGCGATTACGCGGTGTGGCAGCGACGCTGGCTCAGTGGTGAGGTGCTACAGCGTCAAAGCGAATACTGGCAACAGACCCTGGCCGGCGCTCCGGCACTGTTGACGTTGCCGACTGACCGCGTGCGCCCGGCGCAGCAGGATTACGCCGGCAGCACCGTCGACGTGGTGCTCGACGAACGCCTGAGCGCCGCACTCAAGGCCTTGGCTCAGCGTCACGGCGTGACGATGTACATGCTCCTGCTCAGTGCCTGGGCGAGTCTGTTGAGTCGTTTGTCCGGGCAAGCCGAAGTGGTCATCGGTTCGCCGGTGGCCAACCGTACCCGCGCCGAGATCGAAGGCTTGATCGGCATGTTCGTCAACACGCTGGCCTTGCGCATCGATACCTCGGGCGAGTTGAGCACTGAAGCGCTGCTGGCAAGGGTCAAGACGCGCACGCTGCAAGCGCAGGCGCATCAGGATCTGCCGTTCGAGCAAGTGGTGGAAATCACCAAGCCTGCGCGCAGCATGGCGCACAGCCCGTTGTTTCAAGCGATGTTCAGTTGGGACAGCGGCCATGGCGCGAGCCTGAGTCTGGGTGAGCTGACGCTGGAAAGCGTCGCCGAACCGAGCCACTTTGCCAAATTCGATTTGTCGCTGACGCTGGCAGACGCGCCGGGCGGGATTCGCGGTGTGCTGGAGTACGCCGTTGCCCTGTTCGACGAGTCGACCATTGAGCGTTATGTCGGTTACTTCCAGCGACTGTTGCAGGCGATGGTCAGCAATGATCAAGCGGTACTGGAGCAGGTGGCGTTGTTGGCGGATGACGAGCGTCAGCACCTGCTGGTCGATCTGAACGCAACCGCCGTCACCCACGATCTCGAGTCGACCGTTCATGGTCGCTTCGAGGCGCAGGTGTTGCGCACGCCCGACGCTGACGCCGTGGTCGCCGGTGAGCAGCGTTTGAGTTACACCGAACTGAACCGCCGCGCCAACCAACTCGCCCATCACCTGCGCCAGTGCGGGGTGGGTAGCGATTCGCGGGTGGCGATCTGCGTCGAACGCGGGCCGCAGTTGCTGGTCGGTCTGCTGGCGATTCTCAAGGCCGGCGGCGCTTATGTGCCGCTCGACCCGGGTTATCCCGCCGAGCGTCTGGCCTACATGCTTGAGGACAGCGCGCCAGTGGCCGTGTTGGTGCATGCGCCGACGCGCGCGCTGATCGGCGAGTGGGCCGGCGTGTTGGTCGATTTCGACCATTGCACCTGGCAAGACCTTGCGCAAAGCAACCCTCAGGTACCGGGCCTGAGTGCCGCGAACCTGGCTTATGTGATTTACACCTCGGGCTCCACCGGCACGCCGAAAGGCGTGATGGTCGAGCACCGCAATCTGGGCAATCTGCTGCACTGGAGCACCGGCCTGTGTCCGCTGCCGACTGGCGCCGCGCTGTTGCAGAAAACCCCGTTCAGCTTCGACGCTTCGGTGTGGGAGCTGTTCTGGCCGTTGTCCTGCGGCATGCGCCTGGTCCTCGCCGGCCCGGATGACCACCGCGATCCGGCCGCGCTGGTGCAACTGATTCGTGAGCAACAGGTCAATGTCGCCCAGTTCGTACCGGCGCTGTTGCAGCAATTCCTTGAAGTGGAAGAAGTCGGCGAGTGCCGCAGCCTGAGCGATGTGTTCTGTGGTGGCGGTGAGCTGACGGCCGCGTTGGTGCGCAGCGTCCGCGAGCGTCTGCCGCAGGTACGCCTGCACAACGTTTATGGCCCGACCGAAGCCACCGTCGACAGCACCGTGTGGACGCTGGAACCGGATTCGCCGGTGCCGGACGGCACGCCGCCGATCGGCAAACCGCTGTGCAACACCCGCGTGTACATCCTCGATGCTCATCGGCAACCGACGCCATTGGGTGTGGTCGGCGAGATGTATCTGGGCGGGGTGCAGGTGGCGCGGGGTTATCTGCATCGACCTGAGCTGACGGCCGAACGCTTTCTCGACGATCCGTTCTGCGATCAGGCTGGCGCGCGTTTGTACCGCACCGGCGACGTCGCACGGTATCTGGCCGATGGCAATATCGAGTACCTGGGGCGCAACGACGATCAGGTCAAGATCCGTGGTCTGCGCATCGAATTGGGCGAGATTCAGGCGCATCTGGCGCACATCGATGGCGTGCGCGAAGCGGTGGTGCTCGCTCGTGAAGACGTGCCGGGCGATCAGCGTCTGGTCGCGTACTACAGCGGCGAGCCGCTGGAAATCGATCAGTTGCGCAGCCAACTGCTCAAGCACTTGCCGGATTACATGGTGCCTGCGGTGTTTGTGCATTTGCAGGCCTTGCCGCTGAGCCCCAACGGCAAACTGGACCGCCAGGCCTTGCCGGCCCCTGACCAGACTGCACGGCTGACCCGCGCGTACGAAGCCCCGGTCGGTGAAGTCGAAACCGTGATTGCCGGTATCTGGGCCGAGTTGCTGAAGGTCGAGCGGGTCGGGCGCTTTGATCATTTCTTCGAGCTGGGCGGCCACTCGCTGCTGGCGGTCAATCTGGTCGCGCGCATGCGCCGGGCCGGGCTGTCGGCGGATATTCGCGTGCTGTTCGACCAACCGACGCTGGCTGCATTGGCTGCGGCGGTTGGCGGCGAACCCGATGCGGCGGTGCCGGCCAATCTTGTTCCGGCCGATTGCACGCGCATCACGCCCGAACTGCTGCCACTGGTGGCGCTGGATCAAGCGACGATTGACCGCATCGTTGCGAGTGTCCCCGGCGGTGCGTGCAACGTGCAGGACATCTACCCGCTGGCACCGTTGCAGACCGGTATCCTGTTCCATCATCTTTCCGCTGCGCAGGGTGATCCGTATGTGCTGCAGGCGCAGTTTGCCTTCGCCGATGAACAGCGTTTGCAAGCCTTCACCACTGCCCTGCAACGGGTGATTGAACGCCATGACATTCTGCGCACTTCGCTGTTCTGGGAAGGTCTTGAAGAGCCGGTGCAAGTGGTCTGGCGTCAGGCTTCGCTGAGCTGCGAGGCTTTCGAGCTCGATGCCGAAGCGGGCGATGCGCTGAGCCAGTTGCGTGACCGCTTCACCATCGATAACTACCGCATGCCCGTCACCGAGGCACCGCTGATGCGCGTGGTGTACAGCCGTGATGCCGTCAATCAACGGGTGGTGGCGTTGTTGCTGTTCCATCATTTGGTCATGGATCACGTGGCGCTCGAGGTGTTGCAGCACGAGATGCAGGCGTTTCTGCTCGACAACGCCGGGCACTTGAGCGAACCGGTGCCGTATCGCAACTACGTGGCGCACACCCAGGCCGGTCTGAGTGAGCAAGAGCACGAAAGCTTCTTCCGCGAAATGCTCGGCGCGATCGATGAACCGACCTTGCCTTACGGTCAAAATCTTGCCCATGACGGTTCCGCGCAAGAAGCGCAGTTGACGCTGGAAAACACACTCAGCCACAGCGTAAGGCAACAGGCACGGCGCTTGGGTGTCAGCGCTGCCAGCCTGATGCACCTCGCCTGGGCGCAGGTGTTGGGGCAATTGTCCGGGCGCGACGCCGTGGTGTTCGGCACGGTGTTGCTCGGGCGATTGCAGGGCGGTGAAGGATCGGAGCGGGCGCTGGGTGTGTTCATCAACACCTTGCCGCTGTGCATCGAGCTCAATGCGCACAGCGTTAAAGGGGCGGCGCTGGCGACCCATCAACGCTTGAGTCAGTTGCTCGCTCATGAGCACGCGCAACTGGCGCAGGTGCAACAGTGCAGCGCGATGCCGGCGGGTACGCCGCTGTTCAGCACGTTGCTCAACTATCGTCACAGCACCCCGGTCGGGCCGATATCGGCCGAGGTGCAAGCGGCGTGGCACGGCATGCAATTGCTCGATGCCGAGGAGCACACCAACTATCGCCTGACCCTCAGCGTTGATGATCTCGGCGAAGACTTCCGCCTGAAGGTATTGGCCGGTGCGGGGATTGATGCACAGCGTATCTGCGGGTACATGCAGGGTGCGTTGTGCACCTTGATTGATGCGCTGGAGCACACGCCGCATGTGGGTTTTGATCGGTTGTCGATCCTGCCGGTGCACGAGCGTGAACAGTTGCTGGCGGGCTTCAACGCGACCGGGGCTGACTACCCAAGTGGGCTGACGATTGCGCAGCGCTTCGAGGCGCAGGTCGCCGCGCGTCCGCAAGCCGTGGCCGCGCTGTTTGGCGGACAGCCACTGACGTACTTGCAGCTCAATCGTCAGGCCAATGCGTTGGCGCATCACTTGATCGCCATCGGGGTGAAAGCCGATGACCGCGTGGCCATCGTTGCCCGTCGGGGTCTGGATACGTTGGTCGGTCTGGTCGCCATCCTCAAGGCTGGTGCCGGCTATGTGCCGATCGATCCGGCGCATCCCGCCGAGCGGATCAGTTATTTGCTGAGCGACAGCGCACCGGTCGCGGTGCTCACGCAAAGCGATCTGCACGAGAAACTGCCGCAACTGAAGGTGCCAGTGATCGATGTCGACCTGTGCGCCTGGCCAGCGCAGGCGCAACACAACCCTGCGGTGCCGGACCTGAGCGCTGCGCATCTGGCGTACGTGATCTACACCTCGGGTTCGACCGGTCTGCCCAAAGGGGTCATGGTCGAACATCAGACGCTGTCCAACCTGGTCGACTGGCACTGTGAAGCGTTTGATCTGCGCGCTGGCAGCCACACCTCAAGCCTTGCCGGATTTGGCTTCGATGCGATGGCGTGGGAAGTCTGGCCGGCCCTGTGCGCGGGCGCGACGGTGCATCTGGCACCTACTCACGACGGCGCGGAAGACGTCGATGCCTTGCTCGACTGGTGGCGCGGGCAACCACTGGATGTGAGCTTCCTGCCAACGCCGATTGCTGAGTACGCGTTCAGCCAGAACTTCGACCATCCGACTTTGCATACGCTACTGATCGGTGGCGATCGCTTGCGTCAGTTCAGCCGTCAGCAGCGCTTCGCGGTGATCAACAACTACGGCCCGACCGAGGCCACTGTGGTCGCCACTTCGGGACGTATTGAAGTCGGTGCGGCGTTGCACATCGGCCAACCGGTGGCGAACGCGGCGGTCTACTTGCTCGACGAGCAGCAACGTCCGGTGCCCATGGGCGTCATGGGCGAGTTGTACGTCGGTGGCGCGGGCGTGGCCCGGGGTTATCTGAACCGCGCCGACCTGACTGCCGAGCGCTTTCTGCACGATCCGTTCAGCCCCTTGCCGAATGCGCGCATGTACCGCACCGGTGACCTTGCCCGTTGGCGCGAAGACGGCTCGCTCGACTACCTGGGGCGTAACGACGACCAGGTGAAAATCCGTGGCATGCGCATTGAATTGGGCGAAATCGAGACCCGCCTCAATCAGCTCCCAGGTATCAACGAAGCGGTGCTGCTGGCCCGCGAGGACCAACCCGGCCAGCCGCGACTGGTGGCGTATTTCACCGAACAGACCGGGGCCGAGCCACTGGCAGTGGGCGACTTGCGCGCACAGCTGTTGACGCAGTTGCCGGATTACATGGTGCCGGCAGCGTTTGTCCGGCTCGAGGCTTTGCCGCTGACCGCCAATGGCAAGGTCGACCGCAAGGCGTTGCCGAAACCGGATCTGGCCGCGTTGCCGACCCGCGAGTACGTGGCGCCGCAAGGCGAGCTGGAAACCGCACTGGCACAGATCTGGGCCGAAGTGCTGCAAGTCGAACAGGTCGGTCGTCACGATCATTTCTTCGAACTCGGCGGTCATTCGCTGTTGGCGATGCGCATGGTCTCGCTGATCCGTCAGCGCCTCGGCGTCGAACTGGCGCTGAGTGACCTGTTTGCCGACGCGCAATTGAGCGCAGTCGCTGAAGTATTGAATCGCGCCGGGCGCAGTGCGCTACCGGACATTGTGCCGGCACCTCGTGATCAACCGTTGCCGATGTCCTTCGCCCAACAACGTCTGTGGTTCCTGGCGCAGATGACGGGTGGCAACTCGGCGTACAACATCCCCATTGGCCTGCGTCTGCGCGGTCGACTTGACATCGATGCCCTGCAAGCGGCGCTGGCGCAAATCGTTGCCCGCCACGAAACCCTGCGCAGCCGTTTCATCCGCATCGACGACAGCGCCCACGTGTCGATTGCCCCGGTCGACAGCGGTTTGCTCTTGCGCGTGGAAGATCTGCGCCAGGACTTGCAAGCTGAGCACTCCGTGCAGGGATTGATGGCGCAGGAAGCCTCGACAGCGTTTGATCTGCACAACGATCCGTTGATTCGCGGGCGGTTGGTGCGCCTGGCCGACGATCACTGTGTGTTGCTGTTGACCGTGCATCACATCGTCGCCGACGGCTGGTCGATGGGCGTGCTGACCCGCGAGTTGATGGCGTTGTATCAAGCGTTCAGCCACGGTCAGCCTGATCCGCTGCCGCCACTGACCTTGCAATACGGTGACTACGCCGTGTGGCAACGTCAGTGGCTCAGCGGTGAAGTGCTGCAGCGGCAAAGCGACTATTGGCAGCAGACCCTCGACGGCGCGCCGGCCTTGTTGACGTTGCCCACCGATCGCCCGCGACCGGCGCAGCAGGATTACACCGGCGGCAACGTCGAGGTGTTGCTGGACGAACGCTTGAGCACTGGCCTTAAAACGTTGAGCCAGCGTCACGGCGCGACCCTGTTCATGACCTTGACGAGCGCCTGGGCGCTGCTGATGAGTCGTCTGTCCGGGCAAACCGATGTGGTGATCGGTGCGCCGGTGGCCAACCGCAGCCGCGCTGAAATCGAAGGCCTGATCGGCATGTTCGTCAACACGCTGGCCTTGCGTATTGACACCTCGGGCGCCCCGAGTGTCGAAGCGCTGCTGGCGCGGGTAAAGGCGCGGACACTGGAGGCGCAAGCGCATCAGGATTTGCCGTTTGAACAAGTGGTGGAAATCGCCCGACCGGTGCGCAGTCTGGCGCACAGCCCGTTGTTCCAGACCACGCTGAGCTGGGACAGCAGCGTCGGCCCGCAACTGGCGTTGGGCGAGCTGACACTGGAGGGTGTTGCCGGGCCGGGCGAGGTCGCCAAGTTTGACCTGACGCTGACACTGGGCGAGGTCAACGGGGTGATTCGTGGCACGCTGAACTACGCCACGGCGCTGTTCGATGCGCTGACGATCAAGCGTTACATCGGCTACTTCGAACGTCTGCTCGACGCGATGGTTGCCGATGATCAAACGGTGCTGGAACGTGTGCCATTGCTGGCAAACGACGAGCGCCAGCGCTTGCTGTACGACTTCAATGCCACCGCGCGTGACTACCCGCAAACACTGACCGTGCACGGAATTTTCCAACAGCAGGCTGCGGCGCATCCCAAAGCTGTGGCAGCGGTACATGGCGCACATTCACTGAGCTACTTTGAGCTGAACGCTCAGGCCAACCGTTTGGCCCATCATTTGATCGTCGAAGAGGGCGTGCAACCGGGCGACCACGTGGCGATCCTGCTGCCGCGTTCGCTGGAGTTGCTGGTGGCGCAACTGGCCGTTGCCAAATGCGCGGCGGCCTATGTGCCGCTGGACATCAATGCACCGAGCGAGCGCCAGGCGTTCATGGTCGATGATTGCCAAGCGGTGGCGCTGTTGACCTTGAGCGGCGAAGTCATCGACTACGCCGCACCGCGTATCGATCTGGACATGTTGACCCTCAACGGCCAGCCGACGCACAACCCGAATCTTGTGCAGTCGTCCGAGTCGCTGGCGTACATCATGTACACCTCCGGCTCCACCGGCACGCCGAAAGGGGTGATGGTGCCGCATCGGGGCATCGGCCGCTTGGTGCTCAACAACGGTTATGCCGATTTCAATGCTCAGGATCGTGTGGTCTTCGCCTCGAACCCGGCGTTCGATGCGAGCACCATGGACATCTGGGGGCCGCTGCTCAATGGCGGTCGCGTGGTGATCATTGACCATCAAACCCTGCTCGATCCGAATGCCTTCGGCCGCGAACTGAGTGCCAGTGGCGCGACGATCCTGTTCGTCACCACCGCGCTGTTCAACCAGTACGTGCAATTGATTGCGCAGGCGCTCAAGGGCTTGCGCATCCTCTTGTGTGGCGGTGAACGTGGTGATCCGGCGGCGTTCCGTCGTCTGTTGGCCGAAGCACCCGAGTTGCGCATCGTGCATTGCTACGGCCCGACCGAAACCACCACCTACGCCACCACCTTTGAAGTGCGCGAAGTGGCAGAAAACGCCGAGAGCGTGCCGATTGGCGGGCCGATCGGCAATACGCAGGTATACGTGCTCGATGCCTGGCAGCAACCGGTGCCGATGGGCGTCACCGGCGAGTTGTACATCGGCGGGCAGGGTGTGGCGCTGGGTTACCTGAACCGGCCGGATCTGACTGCCGAGAAGTTCCTCCGCGATCCGTTCAGCGAGACGCCAGGCGCGTTGCTCTATCGCACCGGCGACCTTGCGCGCTGGCTGGCGCCGGGGCAACTCGACTGCATCGGCCGCAACGACGATCAGGTGAAAATTCGTGGTTTCCGCATCGAACTGGGGGAAATCGAAAATCGCCTGCTCAATTGCCCGGGGATCAAGGAAGCAGTGGTGCTGGCGCGCCGTGACGGTCAGGACAGCCCGCGTCTGGTGGCGTACTACACGGCGCACGATGAGCAATTGGACAGCGCTGAACTGCACGCCCAATTGCACGCGCGTCTGCCGGAATACATGCTGCCGACAGCGTGGGTGCAACTCGAGGTATTGCCGTTGAACAACAACGGCAAGGTTGATCGCAAGGCGCTGCCGGCACCGACGCAGGAGGCGCTGCTCAGTCGGGCCTACGAGGCACCGGCCAATCCACTCGAAGCAAGCCTGGCGCAGGTCTGGGCCGAGGTGTTGCAGGTCGAACAGGTCGGTCGCCATGACAACTTCTTCGAACTCGGCGGCCATTCATTGCTGGCCATGCGCATGCTCTCCCAGGTGCGCCAGCAATTGGGTGTGGAACTGGCGCTGGCCGATCTGTTTGCCAACCCGGAACTGGCGGCAGTCGCCGACGTGTTGAGTCAGGCCGAACGCAGCAGTTTGCCGCAGATTCTGCCGGCGCCGCGCGATCAGGTGCTGCCGTTGTCGTTCGCCCAGCAACGCTTGTGGTTCCTCGCGCAGATGGACGGCGGCAATACCGCCTACAACATTCCTTTGGGCCTGCATTTGCGCGGCCGACTCGACGCTGTGGCCCTGCAACGGGCATTGGCGCGGATCGTCGCTCGTCACGAAACCCTGCGCAGTCGTTTCACCCAATTGAATGACGAAGCACAGGTGCTGATTGCCCCGGTCGACAGTGGCCTGCCGCTGATCGAGGAAGATTGGCGGCAACAGCCGCAGAGCGAAGAGGCCTTGCGCACCTTGCTCGAAACAGAAGCGCGCGCGCCGTTCAACTTGCAGGATGACGCATTGATTCGCGGGCGGCTGGTGCGTCTGGCCGATGATCACCATGTGCTGCTGCTGACCATGCACCACATCATCTCCGACGGCTGGTCGATGGGCGTGCTGACCCGCGAACTGATGGCGCTGTATCAGGCGTTCAGCCGTGGCGAGGCAGATCCACTGCCAGCGCTGGCCTTGCAATACGCAGACTACGCGGTGTGGCAGCGGCGCTGGCTGAGCGGCGAGGTGCTGCAGCGCCAGAGCGACTATTGGCAGCAGACCCTGGCCGGTGCCCCGGCCTTGTTGAGCCTGCCGACCGACCGTCCGCGCCCGGCGCAACAGGATCACCACGGCGGCAGTGTCGAGATCGTGCTGGACACGCAGACCAGCGTCGGTCTCAAGGCATTGTGTCAGCGCCACGGCGTGACGCCGTACATGGTGCTCATGAGCGCCTGGGCAATGTTGCTCGCGCGCCTGTCCGGGCAGTCCGATGTGGTCATTGGCTCGCCGGTGGCCAACCGTACCCGCGCCGAAATCGAAGGGTTGATCGGCATGTTCGTCAATACCCTTGCGTTGCGCATCGATACCTCGGGCGATCTGACCGGTGCAGCGCTGCTGGCACGGGTCAAGGCGCAGACGCTGGCGGCGCAGGCGCATCAGGATCTGCCGTTCGAACACGTGGTGGAAATTACCCGGCCGGTGCGCAGCCTTTCCCACTCCCCGTTGTTCCAGACCCTGGTGAGCTGGGACAGCAGCGTCGCGCCCGCCCTGGCGTTGGGCGGTCTGACGCTGGAAGGTCTGGCCGGGGAAAATCACTTTGTGAAGTTCGACCTGTCGCTGAGCCTGGGGGAAAACCCGCAAGGCATCCGTGGCGCACTGCGCTATGCCACGGCGTTGTTCGATGAGGCGACCGTACAGCGTTTTAGCGGTTACTTGCAGCGCTTGCTGGCGGCGCTGGTCAGTGATGATCAGACCGTGTTGGCGCAGGTCAATCTGCTTGCGGCGGATGAACAGCAGCGCTTGCTCGGTGATTTCAACGCGACACAAGTCGATTGCCCGGTCGAACAACCGGTCCAGAGCCTGTTTGAAGCACAGGTGCGTCGTCAGCCGGACGCCATCGCCGTGCAGTCGGGCGAACACAGCCTGACCTATCGCGAGCTGAATGCCCGTGCCAACCGCCTCGCGCATCACCTGCGTGAGCAAGGCGTGGGGCCGGATGCGCGGGTGGCGCTGTGCGTCGAGCGTGGACTCGATCTGGTGGTCGGGCTGCTCGGCATTCTCAAGGCCGGTGGCGCCTATGTGCCGCTGGATCCGGCTTACCCGGCGGAGCGCCTCGACTTCATGCTCCGCGACTGCGCGCCGGTGGCGGTGTTGGTACACGCCGCCACCCGATCGCTGTTCGTCGAGAGCGAAGTGGCGCTGATCGATTTTGACCAATGCACCTGGCACCAACAATCGGCGAGCAATCCGCAGGTGTCTGGCCTGACGCCTTTGAATCTGGCGTACATGATCTACACCTCGGGTTCGACCGGTACACCGAAAGGCGTGATGCTCGAACACCGTGGCTTGTGCAATCTGATGCATTGGGGCTCGCAGATCTGCCCGCCGACCCCGGAAGGCGCGTTGTTGCAGAAAGCGCCGTTCAGTTTCGATGGCTCGGTGTGGGAGTTCTTCTGGCCGCTGACGGCCGGTGTGCGCCTGGTGCTGGCACGGCCCGGTGGCCATCGGGAACCGGCGTATCTGGCGCAAGTGATTCGTCAGCAACGGATTACGGTGGTCAAGTTTGTGCCGGCGCTGTTGCAGCAATTTCTAGAACTGCAGGATGTCAGTGAATGCACCAGCCTGACCGATGTTTTTTGCGGTGGCGGCGAGCTGACGGCGGCGCTGGCCGCTGCTGTGCGCCAGCACCTGCCGTGGGTGCGCCTGCATAACGTGTATGGCCCGACCGAAGCCACGGTCGACAGCACGGCATGGACACTGGAACCGCACATGCCCGTGCCGTCCACTGAATTGCCGATCGGCAAAGCCATCTGTAATACCCGCCTGTATGTGCTCGATGCCCATGACCAACCGGTGCCGCTGAGCGTCATTGGCCAGTTGCACATCGGCGGTATCGGCGTGGCGCGAGGGTATATGGGACTGCCGCAGATGCAGGCCGAGCGCTTTATCGACAGTCCGTTCGTGGCCGGTGATCGCTTGTACCGCACCGGCGATCTGGTGCGCTACCGCGCCGACGGCAACCTCGAATTCCTCGGGCGCAACGACTTCCAGGTCAAGCTGCATGGCTTGCGCCTGGAGCTCGGTGAAATCGAAGCGCGGTTGATCCAGCACCCGCAGGTGCGCGAGGTGGTGGTGCTGATGCGCGACGAGCGTCTGGTCGCGTATTTCACTGTCCGTGACGGCAGTGCAGTGCCCACTATCGACACGCTGCGCGCGTTCACCCTCGAACAATTGCCCGAGTACATGGTGCCGGGCGCGTTTGTCGCGCTCGACGTTTTGCCGTTGAGTCCCAACGGCAAGATCGACCGTCAGGCGCTGCCGGCACCGAGCTTGGACGCGGTGCTTAGCCGCCACTACGAAGCACCGCAAGGCGAGATTGAAACCTTGCTTGCGCAGGTGTGGGGCGAGGTGCTCAAGGTCGATCAGGTCGGGCGCCATGACAACTTCTTCGAATTGGGCGGGCATTCGCTGCTGGCGATTCGTCTGGTCAACCTGCTGCAACGTGCGGGGCAACAGGTGACGCTGGCGGAGCTGTTCCAGCGTCCGAGTATCGAAGCGCTGGCCGCGTTGCTCAGTCAGCGCAGCGAAGCGCCCGAACATCCGGAAGGACTGGTCGTGGTGCGACCGGGCGAGGGCGGCAATGCGCTATTCCTGATTCATGAGTTCAGCGGCCGGGACGTCTATTTCCCGGCATTGGGCCTGCATATCGAGGGCAAATTTCCGATTTACGGTTTACCCGGCGTGCCACTGGGGCAGCCGCAACTGCGCACCCTCGAGTGCATGGCCGCGCGGCTGGTCGGGATTATCCGCTCGGTGCAACCGCATGGGCCGTATCGTCTGGCCGGGTGGTCGTTCGGCGGCTTGCTGGCGTATGAAGTCGCGCAGCAATTGCTCGGTCTCGATGAGGCGGTGGCGTTTGTCGGCCTGCTCGATACCTACGCGCCGCATCCGGCCAGCCAGGATAAAACCCGCTGGAGCGGCGAGCATCGCGACAAGCGTCAATTGCTTGAGCACTGCCGCGCGCGTTCGCAGATGCGTGGAGAAGAAGGGCTGCCAGCATTGACTGACGTCGAAAGGCTTGAGGCTGAAGTCGAGCTGATCGGCTTCGACGAACTGTTTCAGCGCTGCTGCGAAGAGCAATTGCCTGACCCGGAACTGGCTGCACTGTCGGCGGCGGATGCCTGGAGTTACTTCGATCGTGAGGCCGCTCATGGCCTGGCGCTGGCGCATTATCGGGTCAGCCCGGCCAGCCAGCCGGTGCACTTGTTCCGCGCGCAGGGATTGATACCGGGGCAGGCACAGCCGAGTCCGACCCGTGGCTGGGAGCAGAAAGTCGCCAGCGACTGGCTGCACTGCATCGATGTGCCGGGGGATCACCGCAGCATGATGAAAAACCCGGATATCCAGGCGCTCGGCCAGGCCTTGAGTCAGGCGATGGCCGCTGCGCAGGCCCCGGAGCCACAGGCCTATCAACCGCTGTTGACGATCCAGAGCGGGCACGCCGGGCATGCGCCGATCTTCTGTGTGCCGGGGGCGGGCGACAGTGTCACCGGGTTCATTCACCTGACCGAAGCGCTCGGCCCGGAATGGCCGATCTATGGCCTGCAACCGCGCGGGCTGGATGGCAGCGGCGTGCCGCACAGTCAGGTAGAAGCGGCAGCCGCGTGTTATCTGCAAGCCGTCGAGCAGTTGTATCCGCAAGGCCCGGTGCACCTGATCGGCCATTCGTTCGGCGGTTGGGTCGCGCATGCCATGGCGGCGCAGTTGCAGGCGATCGGGCGCGAGGTGGCGTCGTTGACGCTGATCGACAGTGAATCTCCCGGCGGCAACGGTACGGCGGGCAAGCCGTACACCACGACTGCCGCGCTGGAACGCTTGATCGAGACGCTGCAACTGTCCAGCGGCAAGTCGTTGGGCATCGATCCGCTGGCGTTCGCCGAGGCTGACGACGCCACGCAAATGCGCCTGTTGCACGAGGGCATGGTGCGTGCCGGTATGTTGTCTGCGCGTTCGTCAGCGCAGGCGATGCACGGCCCGGTGCGCACCTTCGCCACGGCCTTGCGCACGGTCTATCAACCGCAACGGGCCTACACCGGGCCGGTGCGGCTGGCGCTGGTCGATGACCCGACGCTGGATGCGTGGGGCAATCAGCGCGAGCAAGCGGCGATGGTCGAAGGCTGGCAACGCCAGGTTGCGGATCTGGCGGTGTGGTACGGGCCGGGCAACCACTTCACGATTCTCAAGGCGCCCAACGTCTTCAGTCTCGCGGCGTGGTGGCATGACGGCCTGAAAGTGCCGGCCGGGCAAGTGGTTTCCTGATTGTTGTTTATCTACCAGAGCCCGGCCGCTGGCCGGGCTCACCCCTGAACGGACTTGTGGTTATTTATGGAAAAGTCGAAGTTGCGCAAAGTCGGTATGGGTCTGGCGTTGGTTGTGGTGGCGGGATTGGCGTTCTACGCGGTGCAGGCACCGGCCGAGGCGCCGCAATACCTGACCGCGCCGGTGGAACGCAGTGATATTGAAAACGCGGTGCTGGCCACCGGGTTGCTTGAAGGCATCAAACAAGTGGACGTCGGCGCGCAAGTGTCCGGGCAGTTGAAGTCGCTCAAGGTCAAGGTTGGCGACAAGGTGAAGAAGGGCCAGTGGCTGGCGGAAATCGATCCGCTGGTATTGCAGAACACCCTGCGTCAGGCCCAGGTCGATGAGGAAAACCTGCAAGCGCAAAAACGTGCGACCCAGGCTCAACTGAGGCAGACCAAAGCGATTTACGAGCGCTACAAGAACTTGCAGGACGACGCGTCGATTTCGCGCCAGGATTTCGAAAACGCCGAGTCGAACTATCAGGTACAACAGGCCAACCTGATGTCACTGGATGCGCAGATCAAAAGCGCGCACATCCAGATCGACACGGCCAAGGTCAATCTGGCGTATACGCGCATCGTCGCGCCGATCGATGGCGATGTGGTCGGCGTGGTGACACAGGAAGGGCAAACGGTGATCGCCAGCCAACTGGCGCCGGTCCTGCTGAAACTGGCGGATCTGGACACTATGACGGTCAAGGCGCAGGTGTCCGAGGCCGATGTGATCCACATTGCACCGGGGCAAGAGGTCTATTTCACCATTCTTGGCGAGGACAAACGTTACTACGCGAAATTGCGCGGCACCGATCCGGCACCACAGAACTTTCTTGAAACGCCGCCCGCCGGTACACCGAAGCAAAGCAGCGCGGTGTTCTACAACGCCTTGTTCGAGGTGCCCAATCCCGACCATCGTTTGCGCATCTCGATGACCGCGCAGGTGCGCATTATCCTCGACACCGCCAAGTCGGTGCTGACCGTGCCGGTGGCGGCGCTCGGGCCGCGCAATGCCGATGGCAGTTTTCCGGTACGGGTGCTGGACGCCAAGGGCCACGCGCAGTCGCGCAATGTGCAGACCGGGATCAACAACAACGTCAAAGTGCAGATCAATGATGGTCTGGCGGAAGGTGATCGCGTGGTCATTGGTGATCCGCTGACCAATGTGGCGGGGGCCTGAGCATGACTGAGCCACTGCTCCAACTGACCGGCATCACCCGCAGTTTCACCGCTGGCGACCGCGAATTTCTCGCGCTGAAAAACATCAACCTGACAATCAACGCCGGGGAAATGGTCGCGATCATTGGCGCCTCGGGTTCCGGTAAATCGACGCTGATGAACATCCTCGGTTGCCTCGATTACGCTACCGCCGGCAGCTACAAGATCAACGGCCAGGAAACCCGTGATCTGGACAATCAGGCACTCGCCGAACTGCGCCGTGACTACTTCGGTTTCATCTTCCAGCGTTACCACTTGCTGCCGCATTTGAGCGCGATGCACAACGTCGAGATGCCGGCGATCTATGCCGGCACGCCGCAGCTTCAGCGCCATGCCCGCGCCCGTGAATTGTTGGCGCGGCTGGGTCTGGAGGGGCACCTGACGCATCGGCCGAGCCAGCTCTCCGGTGGTCAGCAGCAGCGCGTGAGTATCGCCCGCGCCTTGATGAACGGCGGCGAAGTGATCCTCGCCGACGAACCGACCGGCGCTCTCGACACCGCCAGCGGCAAGGAGGTGATGCGCATCCTGCTGGAGCTGCACGCGGCGGGGCACACGGTGATTCTGGTGACTCACGACCCGAAAGTCGCGGCCAACGCCGAGCGCATCATCGAAGTCAGTGACGGCGAAATTCTCAGCGACCGCGCCAACGAGCGCGACACCACGCACCTGCTCAGCGAAGAACCGGTGGCACCGAAAGCGGCTGCGTCGCGGCGTTTGGTCGCCAGTCTCGGGTTGTTCAAAGAAGCGTTCGCCATGGCCTGGGTAGCATTGATCTCGCACCGCATGCGTACCTTGCTGACCATGCTCGGCATCGTCATCGGCATCACCTCGGTGGTGTCTATTTCGGCGGTTGGGGAGGGCGCGAAGAACTATGTGCTCAAGGACATCGCCGCGATTGGCAGCAACACCATCGATGTCTATCCCGGCAGCAGTTACGGCGACAAACGTGCAGCGGCCATCGAAACCCTGACACCTGCCGATGTCACCGCGCTGAATCAGTTGTATTACGTCGACAGCGCCACGCCGATGATCGGCCGCAGTCTGTTGCTGCGCTATCGCAATATTGACCTGGATGCACAGGTCAACGGCGTCAGCGATCAGTACTTCAAGGTGCGCGGGATCAAGATGGCGGCGGGTATCCCGTTCAGCGAAAACGATGCGCGGCGCCAGGCGCAGGTGGTGGTCATCGATCACAACACCCGGCAGCGCCTGTTCGGGCAAGACGTGGATCCGTTGGGACAGGTGATCCTGATCGGCAACCTGCCGTGCACGGTGATCGGTGTGGCCGCGCAGGATAAAAGCCTCTTCGCTTCGGGCAAAACCCTCAACGTCTGGGTACCCTACGAAACCGCCGCCGGGCGGGTGTTGGGCCAGCGTTATCTGGACAGCATCAGCGTGCGCATGAAGGACGGCCAACCAAGCAAAGTGGTGGAAGAGCACGTCACGCAACTGCTGCTGCAACGCCACGGCACCAAGGATTTCTTCACCAACAACCTCGACAGCGTCTTGCAGACCGTGCAGAAAACCAGCCGCTCGCTGGCGTTGTTGCTGTCGCTGATTGCGGTGATTTCCCTGGTGGTTGGTGGTATCGGGGTGATGAATATCATGCTGGTGTCGGTGACCGAGCGTACGCGGGAAATCGGTATTCGCATGGCGGTGGGCGCGCGGCAGTCGGACATTCGTCAGCAGTTTTTGGTGGAGGCGGTGATGGTGTGCCTGTTGGGCGGGGCGATCGGGATTTCCCTGTCGTATGCGATCGGGCATTTGTTTTCGGTGTTTATCAAAGAGTGGGAGATGGTGTTTTCGCTGGCGTCGGTGCTGACGGCGGTGGTGTGCTCGACGTTGATCGGGATTGTGTTTGGCTTTGTGCCGGCGCGGAATGCTTCGCGGCTTGATCCGATCGAGGCGTTGGCGCGGGATTAAAAGCGGCCCTCATCAAACCTGTAGGGGCATTGCTCAGGTCGTGATGTTGGGGGAATTGGCGGTGAATCAGGCATTGGTGCACGTCGCGGGATTGCCCTCACCCTAACCCTCTCCCAGAGGGAGAGGGGACTGATCGCGGTGTTCTTTCGAGTTACACCGACGTGAGATACCGAGTCGAACTCAGGGTTTGAACAGCACAAAGATCGGCTCCCTCTCCCCCTCGCCCCCTTGGGGGAGAGGGCTGGGGTGAGGGGGTAGATCCAACTGACCCACCCAAATACCAAAGGCGTCGCAATCCCTGCGTATCAAGCCGCACTCGACGCCAACGTCTCCAACGGCGAATACATCCAGCGCATCAACGAATGCCGCCCACTGATGCCCAACTTGATCGCCGCCCGTTTCAGATAACTCTCCACGGTGTTGACCTTCAACGCCAGTTGTTCAGCCAGTTCCGGCGCCGTGCGCCCGGCGAGCAGGCCGACACACACTTCGGTTTCGCGGTTCGACAGGCTCAGGCCCAGTTGCACCAAGCGTTCATCGAAGCGCAGGCGCAAGGTTTCCAGGCCGGTGCCTTCGGCGGCGTCGGATGGGGTCTCTGGCTCGAGGCTGGCCGGTTGCAGGGCGTTGATGTGTTTTTCCACCATCGGCAGCAGCACCGGGGAAATGTCCTGCAACAGGCTGCGCTCCTGCGCGGAGAAGCGCTGCGACTCGCCGTTGCGGTAGACCGAAATCACGTAACGGTAACCGTCCTTGCGCCGGGTCAGATGCAGTTGTGAGGCTTCCGCACTGGCCGAGGCCGGCGGGCTTTGCAAATGATGGGCAGCCGCACTGTGTTCGGAAAATACCGTTTCGGCGAGCAGGGCCGGCTCTTTCAGCGGCTCCGGCTCATTGCGGCTCGACGCGCGGCCCACCGGTTCGACACGCATCTGCCGGATGTGCGTGGCGTCTACCGCCAGTTGCGTCAGGATCAGGTCATGCAGCATGCGCGGAAAGTGCCGGCTGCCGGTGCTCGCGATGACTTTGCCGATGTGGGGGAACAGGTGTGAATTCATATGCGTGTCGTCCATGAGTTGCGTTAATACAAAAATGCCGGCGGTACCGTCGACGATCTCCTTGAGCGACGGAAAACCTCAGGCATTGGATCCTATCCTAGTACAACGTTTGAGCGACGGTTTAATGAAGGTGTTATTAGCTCATAACCGCGACGTCGGGTTGCTTGCCCTGTGAGCACCAGCAGTTGCGGCCTTGCTGCTTGGCTTGATACAGACAGGTATCGGCCGCTTTCAACAGGGTCGCCGGGGTTACCGTGTCATCGACTGGATGCCAAGTGGTAATCCCGGCGCTGGCGGTGACATAGCCCAATGTATGCCCGGCGTGCTCCAGTTTCAGTGCACGGATGGCCTGCAGTATGTCTTCGGTAACCTGAATGGCGCCGGCATTGTCGGTGTTGGGCAACAGCACTGTGAATTCTTCGCCGCCGTAGCGCACCGCGAGGTCGCTCGGTCGTTTGACCGCTTGCTGGATCGCCTGCCCGACAGCGCTCAGGCAATCATCGCCCGCCGCATGGCCATACTGGTCGTTGTAGCGTTTGAAGTGGTCGACATCGAGCATGATCAATGACAGCGCCGAACCCTGTCGCCGCGCCAGACGGATTTCGTCCACCAGCGCGTTGTCCAGGCGTCGGCGGTTGCCCAGCCCGGTGAGGCTGTCGGTCAGCGCCATGTCGCGCATGGTCTGGTGCGCGTAGCGAATTTCCCGCTCCATGGCCATGCGCTGGCGCAACTGATGCAGCACCACCAGGCCGAAACCGCTGAGCACCAAAATCAGAAACACCAGCACGAAGCCGTTTTTCAGCAAATCCTGCTGCCACGGTTCGATGATCGAGTCCCGTGAAAGCCCGGCCTCGACCACCAGCGGATAGGTGGTGAGCGCGCGATAGCCATACAACCGCTCAGTGTCATCGACCACCGCGCGGACTTGCGCAATACCGGCGTTGGCGTTGGGCAGGTAGACCTTGAAGATCTCGCTGTTGGCCAGGCTTTTGCCGATCACCGAGGCGATGAACGGCCGGCGTACGAGGATGGTGCCGTCGCGCCTGGCCAGCACCAGTGCGCCTTTGTCATCGATTCTGAAATCGCCGTAATAGTCGACAAAGTAGCTGACCTTGACCGTGCCCAGCAGCACCCCGGCGAACGAGCCATCGGGATTGTTCAGGCGGCGGGAGACGGGAATGATCAGGTCATGGGTCGATCGGCTTTCCACCACATCACCGATGCGCACCTGCCGATCATCATGGCTGCGGTGATATTGAAAGTAATCGCGATCGGCGTTGTTGGCGGTCTCGGGCGTGACCTCTTTGTCGGTAACGATCCACTGCCCATCCGCCCCGTAGATAAACAAGCCATGCAGCTGCGGCATGATTTTCGATTGCTGCACCAGCAGTTTGTGAATACGCGGCACGTCGAGGTTCTGCAGTCCGTCGCCTTCGATCCGCTCACTCAGGGCGGCGGTCAGCACATCCATTTGCCGAATGGTGTCTTCGGCATGCTGCGCGGTGGCGCGGGCCAGGTTGGTCACCGAATCGCGCGCGGAGGCGAATGCAGCGCGATAGTCGCGCCAGGTGCGCCAACTCTCGACCGTCAGAAAGGCCAGTACCACCACCAGCATAAAACTGACCGTAAGGCGGAATGTCGAGCCGGCGCGCACGGCGTTGCGGGCAGAGGCGGCTCTGCTTGGATCTTCGGTGTTCGGCTCTGGCGGACGGCGTCCGAGCATGAACATCTCCTTTATTCATACGCAATGCATCGCAACAGTATGACAAGGATCGCCAGGAAGTTCGGAGCGGAGCATGTTTTATTGCCTGATTGTCCTGTTTGAGTGGACGGTGAAACGCTTTTCAGCCGATTTATCCCGTCCCCGTGCGTCAGTAATCTGTACCCAACTTGAACGCCACAACAAATTCAAAAACTCAAAAGGGACGCAGACCATGACCACTCCAACCTACAACCGCCTGAACAAAGACGACGCCATCGTGCTGCTGGTCGACCACCAGACCGGCCTGATTTCCCTGGTGCAGGACTTCTCGCCCAACGAATTCAAGAACAACGTGCTGGCTCTGGCGGATCTGGCCAAGTTCTTCGAACTGCCGACCATCCTCACCACCAGTTTCGAACAAGGCCCGAACGGCCCGCTGGTGCCGGAGCTGAAAGAGATGTTCCCGGACGCGCCATACATCGCTCGCCCTGGCCAGATCAACGCTTGGGACAACGAAGACTTCGTCAAGGCAATCAAAGCCACCGGTCGCAAGCAGATCATCATTGCCGGTGTGGTCACGGATGTCTGCGTAGCGTTCCCGACCTTGTCGGCGCTGGCAGAAGGGTTTGATGTGTTTGTGGTGACCGATGCGTCGGGCACTTTCAATACCACCGTGCAACAAGCCGCGTGGAGCCGCATGACTCAAGCCGGTGCACAGATGATGAACTGGTTCTCGGTGGCGTGTGAGCTGCATCGCGACTGGCGCAACGACATTGAAGGCCTGGGTAATCTGCTGTCGCAGCGGATCCCCAACTACCGCAACCTGATGAACAGCTACTCGGCGCTGACCGCTCAGCAAAAGTAAGCGAACGCGACCCGACAAAAGCCTGCCCTCAAAGCAGGCTTTTGTCGTGTCTGCGCTTTAAAGCGCTGGCAGCGTTGCGATGGCGTTACTTCAGGTTATGGCTGAAGAACGTGGTCAATTTGGCGAAGGGAATCAGGTTGACCCGGTCGTACAAGTCGACATGGCCGGCCCCTGGAATGATCAGCAGCTCTTTGGGCTCGGCCGCGCGCTGGTAAGCGTCTTCACTGAATTCGCGGGAGTGCGCCTGAGCGCCGGCAATGAACAGCAGCGGGCGCGGGGAGATGCTCTCGATGTCATTGAACGGGTAGAAGTTCATGAACTTCACATTGCTGATCAACGTCGGCATGGTCGTGGTCTGCGGTGAAGCGCCGGCCGGCGTGACCTGACCACGCGGTGTGCGGTAGAAGTCGTAGAACTCGTCACCCACGGCGTTGCCGGTGAGTTTCAGCGGTGTGCCGCCGGTGTAGCGCACCGGGCCGCCCCAGAACTGCGCGTTACGCTGCTGCGCCGCCTGTTCAATGATAGATTGGCGTTGCGCTGGCGTGAGCGAATGTTTGAGGCCGTTACGGTTGGCAGCGCCCATGTCGTACATGCTGACAGTGGCAATCGCCTTCAAACGTGGGTCGATCTTCGCGGCACTGATGGCGAAGCTGCCGCTGCCGCAAATACCGATCACGCCGATACGCTCGCGATCGACCAGTGGGCGAGTGCCGAGAAAGTCCACCGCCGCGCTGAAGTCTTCGGCGTAAATGTCCGGCGCAACCGACTGGCGTGGCAGGCCCTCGCTTTCGCCCCAGAAGGACAAGTCGAACGACAGCGTGACGAAGCCTTGTTCGGCCATTTTGGTCGCGTAGAGATTGGCACTTTGCTCCTTCACTGCGCCCATCGGGTGGCCGACGATGATTGCGGCATTTTTTGACTGTGGGTCGAGGTTTTTCAGGCTGAACAGATTGCCTGCGACCTTCATCCCGTACTGGTTCTTGAAGGTGACCTTTTCCACGGTCACTTTATCGCTGGTGTAGAAGTTGTCTGCGCCGTTCGACATATCGGCTCCCATGGCTGAAAAAGTACTGAAGAGCAGCCCGAAGGCCAAGCAAAAACCTTTCACTGGAATGTCCTTGCGATTGAGGGTTTATTCGTCTGAGCCTGTGCACGAACATTCTCTCGATCAGCGCCTCGGCGCCGAAGTGCATTCCTCTGGATTGCTTGCCTGATCCACTGAATCTGGATTTTCAACGCCGCGCAGACACGAGATGGCGGCAATGAGAGGGCAGGGAAGGGATAGGGATTACACAGAGGATTCGGTGCTGGCCTCGACCAATCCGCTTTCAGCCTGACGACCGCTGCGCTGGGTTTCCGGAACCCCGACCCCAAGCAACACAACCGCCACCGCCGCAATAGCGGCCAGGGTCAGAAACGCCGCGCTGTAACCAGCCTGTTGCACAACGAACCCGGCAAGGCCGTTGCTCAATGCCGCGCCCAGTCCGAAGGCCGTTGTCAGTGCGCCGAGGCTGACATTGAAGTGGCCAGTGCCTTGCGTAAGGTCTTTGACCATGATCGGAAACAAGGCGCCGAACAGACCCGCGCCGACGCCGTCGAGCAGTTGCACCGCGACCAGCCAATAAGCATCGTCCGACAGCGTATAGAGCACACCGCGCAATGGCAGGATCAGAAATCCGGCCAGCAGCAGCGGCTTGCGTCCCCACACATCGGCTTTCGCCCCGACCAGTAATGCCGCCGGCACCATCACCAGTTGCGCCGCGACGATGCAGGCCGAGGTCAGCGGGGTGGCCATCTGCAAATTCGCTTGCGCCAGTTTTTGGCTCACCAACGGCAACATCGCTGCGTTGGCGAGGTGGAACAGCGCACAGCAAATGGCGAACAGCAGCAGCGGCCGGTTGCTCAACAGCACCGACAAACCGGAAGGCTGGCGATGCCCAGCGTCGGCCGGGTCCAGTCCGCGGGCCTGATCATGGTCGATCGCTTCTGGCGATACGCAGGCAATGGCGATGACACTGGCCAGGGCCATGGCCGCCATCAGATAGAACACCGCCACCGGGCCGAACAGATAGGCGAATACGCCGGCGAGGAGGGCGGCGCAGGCATTGCCGGCATGATTGAAGGTTTCATTGCGCCCGGTTCGCCGGGTGAACGCCCGTGGCCCGGTCATGCCCAGGGTAATCGCACAAATGGCCGGGGCGAATATCGACGCGGCCATCGCACTCAGGGTTTGCGTCAACGCCACCCAAGTGAACGACGTCACGAACGGCAGCAGCAGGCAACTGCCGGTCACCAGCAGCGCGGCGATCGCAATCAGCGCACGTTTGCGCCGGCTGTTGTCGACCCAGGCGCCGGCGGGTGTCTGGGTGATCAGCGCGGCGACCCCGGCGATGGTCATCACCAGGCCAATGCTCGCCGGTTCCCAGTGATGCACCGCCAACAGGTAAATGGCCAGGTAGGGGCCGAGGCCGTCGCGCACGTCAGCGAGGAAGAAGTTCAGGCTGTCCAGTGACAGATTATTGCGGCGATCGAGGTCAGCGGCCACGGCGGTGTCTTCAATGTTCGAGGTCTGCGGATGGATTCAACCTCAGCAAGCCTAATGACCAGCGGCCGTGAATATAAGTTGCAGGCCGCTGCCTTGTCGTTGCGAAACAACGCCAAGGGGTTGAAAACGACGTTCCGTCACATGGTTGCTGCGCGTTCGTCGCGCTACTTGTATCCTTGCGCCGGTCGAGGACATACGACCGCTGTTATTGCCTTGAATCAGTAACGGCCGGAACCGGAAACCGGACTTTCCATTAGGTACTTTCGTGAAGCGTGATACCCACCTCGTCATCCTCTTGCTGCTGGTCATCGGCTGCTCCCTGGCGTCGCTGACCATCTGGAAAGTGCTGTCCTCGCGCGATCGCGCGCTGGAGGAAGTCAATGTGCACGGGTTGAACCTGACCCAGGCACTCGAGACCTATTCCGAGGGCATTGTCCGGCAAAGTTCGCTGCTGTTGCTCGGGCTGGTCGAGCGCCTGGAAACCGAAGGCAGTGGCCCCGCGCAGATCCAGCGCTTGGGTGCGCTGATCAACCGCCAACAGCCGTTGATGCCACAAATGAGCGGGATCACCATCTATGACCGTCAGGGCCATTGGCTGATGTCGTCCAATCGACCGATTCCGGCGGGTGCCAACAGCAGTGATCGGGCCTATTTCATTCATCATCGCGACGACCCGAGCCGCGAACCTTTTATCGGGCCACCGATACGCAGCCGCTCCAATCAGGAGTGGGTGATCACCGTCAGCCGCCGTTTCAACGATGATCGTGGCGAGTTTGCCGGGGTGGTGGCCGTGACCTTGGGCGTGGAAAACTTCCTGCGCCTGTTCGGCAAACTCGACGTCGGGCAGGAAGGTGCTATCGGTTTGTCGTACACCGACGGCACGTTGCTGGTGCGCTATCCGTTCCGCGAGCAGGACATGGGCCGCAACTTTTCCAAGTCGCCGATCTACGCCAAATACCTGGTCGATCAATCGGTCGGTACCGCGTCGTATACCTCCAGCCTGGATGGCGTCGAACGCCTCTACGCCTTCCGCAAAAGCGAGAAATTGCCGCTGATCACCACGGTCGCCATCGGCAAGCGTGAAGCGCTCACCGCGTGGCGAACCGAGGCACTGCTGTCGGCGGTGGTGGTGGCGGGGCTGTTGGGGCTTACCGGTCTGATCGGCTGGTTCTTGATCCTCGACATCCGTCGCCGGACCCAGATTGAAGGCGAACTGCGCATCGCTCAGCAGCAGTTGCTCGGTTCCAATCGACAGCTGGAACTGCTGGCCATGAAGGATGCGCTGACCGGTCTGGCGAATCGGCGCTGCTTTGACCAGACCCTGGCCACAGAGGGGCGGCGGGCACAGCGCAACAACTCGTCGCTGGCGTTGCTGATGATCGATATCGATTATTTCAAGCGGTTCAATGATGCGCTCGGGCACGTTGCCGGCGACGCCTGTCTGCAAACCGTCGGTAGCGTGCTGGATGCGTGTGTGCGGCGGCCGTCGGACCTGGTGGCGCGCTATGGTGGTGAAGAGTTCGCGGTGATCATGCCCGACACCGATATTGACGGTGCCGAGGTGGTGGCGCAGCTGATAATCGAGCGCTTGCAGCAAGCCAACATTGCCCACCCCACCAGTCCCGAGACCCGCGTGAGCCTGAGCATCGGCATCGCCGCCGCGCGGGGTCCGCGCCTGGATCCGGTGAGCGCTCTGATCGAGTGCGCCGATCAAGCGCTGTATCAAGCGAAAACGGCAGGGCGCAACAGGTTCATGACATCCACTGCGCAACCCTCATTCGACGTCAATGGACAGCAGGCCACTAACCCGTGACACCAACGTGTCGACGGCAAACGGTTTGGTCAGCACCTGCATGCCCGGGCCGAGTTGACCGTTACCGATCACCGAGTTTTCCGCGTATCCGGTAATGAACAAGGTCTTCAGCTTCGGCCTGATTTGCCTGCCCGCATCGGCCATCTGCCGGCCGTTCATGCCGCCCGGCAAGCCGACATCGGTGATGAGCAGATCAATGTGCGCGCTGGAACGCAACACTTCCAATCCTTCAACGCTGTCGCCCGCTTCGAGCAAGTCGTAGCCGAGGTCGCTCAGCACGTCCTTGAGCAGCATGCGGACGGTGGGTTCGTCGTCGACAATCAGGATGGTCTCACCGGCCTTGGCATGAGGCGTCGCTGAGCTTTGCGTGTCATCCTGATTGCGCTGCGTTTCGCCGAGGTAGCGCGGCAGGTAAATGCACATGACGGTGCCTTGCCCCACGGTCGATTGCACCCGCACCTGCCCGCCGGATTGCTTGGTGAAACCGTAGATCATCGACAGCCCCAGGCCCGTGCCCTGGCCCAGCGGTTTGGTGGTGAAAAACGGGTCGAAGGCCTTGGCGATCACTTCCGCACTCATACCGGTACCGGTGTCGGCGACCGACAAGCACAGGTATTGCCCTTCGGGCATTTCCCGTACGCGCGCTGATTCAGCATCCAGGGTTCGATTGGCGGTTTCGACGGTGATGCTGCCGCCATCGGGCATCGCATCGCGGGCGTTGATGCACAGGTTGAGCAGGGCGTTTTCCAGTTGGCTGGCATCGACCAGCGCCGGCCACAGATCGGCGGCAACGACCGTCTTCAGGCGAATGCTCGGGCCGACGGTGCGCTGGATCAGTTCGCTCATGCCGGCAATTAGCGCGTTGACTTCAGTCGGTCGTGGATCGAGGGTCTGCCGGCGGGAGAAGGCCAGCAGGCGATGGGTCAGGGCGGTGGCGCGTTTGGCGGCGTCCTGGGCGATCAGCATGTATTTGTCGATGTCGTTCAGACGACCCTGGGCGATGCGTTTGTCCATCAGCTCAAGGGATGCGCAGATACCCGCCAACAGGTTGTTGAAGTCATGGGCCAGACCGCCGGTGAGTTGCCCGACCGCTTCCATTTTCTGCGATTGGCGCAATTTTTCTTCGGCCTGCATCAGTTCTGCGGTTCGCGCCGAGACCCGCTGTTCCAGTGTGTCGTTGAGCGCCTTTAATGCGGCGGTGACCCGGTCGCGCTCGGCTTCGACATTGCGCCGGTCTTCGACATCGATGAGCACGCCGGGAAAGCGCAAAGGCGTGCCGTCTTCGGCGCACTCGACGCGGCCGTTCGCTTCAATCCAGGTGTATTGGCCATCCGCGCCGCGCACTCGGTATTGGTGGGAATAGGCACCTCCACGGGCAATGACTTCGTTGATCGCGGTGGTGAGTCCTTCCCTGTCGTCCGGGTGCACGGTCATCACCACTTGCTCCAGACTCAGACCGTCGAGACCCCAGGCCGGGTCGAGGTCGAACACCCGCGCGAAGGCCTCATCGACGCTGAAGCGATCGCTGGGCAAGTGCCAGTGCCAGGTGCCGATAATGGCGCCGGCGGCCAGAGCGAGCTGGACACGCTCGACGTTTTCCCGAGCGACCGCTTCGCTGATGCGTAAACGCTCTTGCGCGTCGCGGCGCTCGGTGACATCGCTGAAGAAGATCGCAATCTGCCGATCGGCCGGGTCGCCGACACGCACGGCGCGCACATCGAACCAGCGTTCGAAGGTATTGGCGTAGTTCTCGAAGTTGGCCGGTTCGCCGGACTTGGCCACATGGCCGTAGGTCTCGAACCAGAATTTCTCCAGGTTGGGCGCAAACTCGGTGACCCACTTGCCCCGCAGGTTGACCCCGGCCTGACGCTCGAACGCCGGGTTGGCCTCGACAAAGAAATAGTCGATGGGTTGGTCGTCGGCGTCGAATTTGACTTTGACGATGGCGAAAGCTGCTTCGATGGTTTCCAGAATGGTGCTGAAGCGCTCTTCACTCTGGCGCAATGCCGTCTCGGCGCTGCGCGAACGGGTCAGGTCGAGCATCGCACCGATCATGCGTTCGGCTTTGCCATCGGCATTGCGGATCAGATGTCCGCGATCCAGGACTTCGGCGTATGAACCATCGTGGCAGAGGAAGCGGTACTCAGCGCTCCAGGTCGTGCCAGAGCCGTCAATGGCCGAGCGAATCGAGGTTGTCACGCGCGCGCGATCCTGCGTGTGAATCTGCGCAAATCGCCAGTCACAGGTCGGCTCGATGGCTGCTGACGCGTAGCCATACGCCTGTTGCAGCGAGTCGTTCCAGATGACCTGATTGGTTTTCAGATCCCAGTCCCAGACGGCGTCGCAGGTCGCCTTGACGGCCAGACGCAGGCGCGTGACCTCAGACTCAAGCTCCTCGCGAGTAAGCTGTTTCAGGATGTTCACCCTTCATGCGTTGATGGTTGGCTTGCGTTCAATTGGCGTGTTTCAAACCATCGGCCTCACAAGCTTTGTCAGCCATTGACCCAGGGCCCCATGTTTAAGTTGCACACGGGCCAAAGGCACACGCGTTTTCATAGCGATTCGCCGCGATCCAGTTTGTCGAGCAGACTCTGCCCGCGTTGCCACAAAGCCTGCTGTTTTTCCAACGGCATGCGATCAAGGTTTTTGTACATCATGCCCATGCGCTGATTGCTGCGCAGAAGGTCGCCGTGGCGCATCAGGAAATGCCAGTACAAGGCATTGAACGGGCAGGCGTTGTCGGCCGTGGTTTCACGCACCGAGTACGCACAGTCGCGACAGTAGTCGGACATCCGGTTGATGTACTGGCCGCTGGCGCAATAAGGCTTGGAACCGAGGTAGCCGCCGTCGGCGTGCATGACCATGCCGAGGGTGTTGGGCAGTTCGACCCAATCGAAAGCGTCCATGTAGATCGCCAGATACCACTCACATATCTGGCTCGGCGCGATGCCGGCGAGCAGGGCGAAATTGCCGGTCACCATCAGGCGCTGGATGTGATGGGCGTAGGCGTGTTTGAGGCTTTGGCCGATGGCCTGACGCATGCAGTTCATTTGCGTTGCGCCGGTCCAGTAAAACTCTGGCAGGCGCCGCGTATTACTGAAGGCATTGCCCTCGGCGTATTCCGGCATGTGCAGCCAATAAACGCCCCGCACATATTCGCGCCAGCCGATCAGTTGGCGAATGAAGCCTTCGGCGGCATTCAGCGCGATGCTGCCGGACCAATAGGCCGACTCCACATCGGCGCAGAGTTGGCGCAGATCGAGCAAGCCAATGTTCAGTGCAGCGCTGATGCGGGCATGAAACAGAAACGGTTCGTTGCTGGCCATCGCGTCCTGATAATCGCCGAATCCGGCCAGGCCGTAATCGAGAAAGTACGCCCACAATGCCTGGGCATCGGCATGCGTCACCGGATAGTTGAAATCATCGAGGCTGCCGTAGTGACTGGCGAAGCGTTCCTTGACCAGTGCGAGAACTTCGAGGGTGATTGCATCGTTGGTAAAACCCGCCGGGTAGGGCGCCTTGACGGTTTTGGGCAGGGCTTTGCGATTGTCGGCATCAAAGTTCCACGCGCCGCCGACCGGCGTGCCGTCACCGTTGAGCAACAGGCGACTTTTGCGGCGCATCTCGCGATAGAAGAACTCCATGCGCAGCTGCTTTTTGCCAGCGGCCCACGCACGGAATTCGTCGCGGCTGCACAGGAAACGGTTGTCGGCATGCCAATGGATCGGCAAGCCACATTCCTTGAGCGATTGCTCCAGACGCCAGTCGCCGCATTCGGTCATGTGCAATTCGTTGGCTTGTAGCAGCGCCTGCCAGCGCTTTAACTCGCCGGGCACCGAGCCGCTGTTGTGCGGATCGTCGAGGGTCACGTAATGCACTTGGAAACCCTGCTGCTCCAACGCCTGAGCGAAATGACGCATGGCGCTGAAAATCAGCGCGATCTTCTGCGGGTGATGGGCAACATGGCTGGCTTCTTCCATGACCTCGACCAGCAGCACACGGTCTTGTTCGCGATCCAGACCTGCCAATGAAGCCAGATCAAACGACAACTGGTCGCCCAGAACGAGGCACAGCCGATGGGTTTTGTTCATTTCACGGATTCAGCGTAGTGAGCAGCAGGCTGCCGAGTGGACGTTTAAGTGTTTAGTCCAGATAGTTGTACAGATTGTAGTCTGTGTATAGGTTTTTGTGCGGTGAATATTCACATCCCCCCCTGTGGGAGCGAGCCTGCTCGCGAAGGCGTCGTCACATTCAACATTGTGAATGACTGACCCGCCGCTTTCGCGAGCAGGCTCGCTCCCACAAGGGTTTGCACTCCGACTCGGATGAACGTTCCCGCTGTTGCGGGAGCGTTTACTGTGTCTTGAAAGGCTTAGCCGGGATAAACGGGGTAATCCACATAGCCCTCGGCGTTACCGCCATACACCGTCGCCGGATTCAACGCATTCAACGGCCAGTCATTGGCAATTCGCGCCGGCAGATCGGGGTTGGCCATGAACGGGCGGCCGAAAGCGACGAAGTCTGCCAGCCCGGAATCGAGCAGTTGCGCGCCGGATTCGGCGGTGTAGCGCCCGGCATAAATGATCGCGCCGCTGAAGGTCTCGCGCACCGCCTGACGGAACGTTTGTGGCATCGCCGGGGCGTTGTCCCAATCGGCTTCGGCGATGGACAGATAAGCAATGCCGACGTCTTGCAGGATTTTGATCGCTTCGATGTAAGTGGCGTGCGGATCTTCCTCGACCATACCCAGGTAGGTGCGCGCTTCATCGGTGGTGGTGAACAACGGGGCAAAACGCACGCCGACTTTTTCCTTGCCGATGCACTCGGCGACGCCAGCCACCACTTCCTTCAAAAAGCGCAGGCGATTGTGCAGCGAACCGCCGTACTGATCGTCGCGCAGGTTGCTGTGAGCCGAGATGAACTGGTTGACCAGATAACCGTTGGCGCAGTGCAATTCGATACCATCAAAACCCGCGTCCATGGCGTTGCGCGCCGCCTGAATGTACAGCTGAACCAACTCCTGAACTTCATCGGTGCTCAGTGCGCGCGGTGCCGACGGGGTGACCAGTTCTCCGGCGCCAGGCGCGGTTTCGATAAACACGCTGACCCGCTCGGTGGCCACGGCGGAGGCCGAAACCGGCGCTGCGCCGTCGGGTTGCAGCGCGGTGTGCGAGACACGGCCAACGTGCCACAACTGGGCGAAAATCACCCCGTCCACGGCATGTACGGCCTCGGTGACTTTGCGCCAGCCAGCGATTTGCTCAGGCGTATGAATCCCTGGCGTCCACGCATAGCCCTGACCTCGGGGTTCGATCTGCGTGCCTTCGGTGACCAGCAAACCGGCGCCGGCGCGCTGTTGGTAATACTCGGCCATCAACTCATTGGCGATGTTGCCCGGTTGGGTGCTGCGCTGGCGGGTGAGGGGCGGCAGAACGATGCGGTTTTTCAGGGTGTGATGACCGAGTTTGGCCGGGGTGAAGAACGGGCTGCTATTCATGGATTACCTTGTCTTGGGTTTATTAGACCAGTCGACTATTTATCAGGTGAAAAAATAACGCCGGGTAACACACACCCGGCGTTAGGAAGGTTGGAAGCGAGGTTTTAGCCCAGCATCTCCAGCAGTTTTTTCGCGACAGCGGCAGAGCTGGCAGGGTTCTGGCCGGTGACCAGCTGCCCGTCGGCGACCACATGAACCTGCCAGTCAGCCACTTTCGAATAATGGCCGCCGAGACGCTGGAACTCGTCCTCAATCAGGAACGGCACCACGTCCGTCAGGCCAACGGCCTCTTCTTCGGCATTGGTGAAACCGGTGACCTGGCGATGCTGGACCAGCGGTTTGCCGTCAGCGGTGAGGGCGTGACGCAATACACCCGGCGCATGGCAGACAAAACCGTGGGGCTTGTTGGCGCGGTCAAACGCTTCGATCAACGCGATCGATTGCTTGTCTTCGGCCAGGTCCCACAGTGGGCCGTGGCCGCCCGGGTAAAACACGGCATCGAAATCATCGGCGCTGACGTCGGCCAAGCGCCCGGTATTGGCCAGTGCCTGTTGCGCGGCGGAGTCTTTGCGGAAGCGATCAGTCTCGGCGGTCTGGGCATCGGGCTCATCGCTTTTCGGGTCCAGCGGCGGCTGGCCACCAGCCGGCGAAACCAGCGTGACGTCGGCGCCGGCGTCCTTGAAGGCGTAGTAGGGCGCGGCGAACTCTTCCAGCCAGAAGCCGGTTTTCTTGCCGGTGTCGCCGAGTTGATCGTGGGAAGTCAAAACCATCAGGATTTTCATAGAGCACCTTGAGTCGATCAGGTGTCTTCGATTGAGCGAAGGATTCGCACATCGGCTACACCGGTCAGAAAACGTTTGTCGGGGCGCAGCATAGATTCCAATTAGACCAGTCGTCTAGTAATTTTTTATCCTGCGGTTTTTCATCGACAGGTATGGCAAACTTCCGTTCCTCCAAATATACGACTGGTCTATTGCCTGGTAATGTGCGCCCGATGAAACCGACCTACGACGACACCCGCCAACATTTGCTCGACACCGGCCACCGGATGATGGCCGAGAAGGGCTTCACCAGTGTCGGCCTCAACGAGATCCTGCAAACCGCCGGTGTGCCCAAGGGTTCGTTCTATCACTACTTCAAATCCAAAGAGTTGTACGGTCAGGCGTTGCTGGCGGATTACTTCGTCGGCTACCTCGCCGACATGGAGCGGCGCCTGACGCTGCCAGGGCTGAGCGCCTATGAGCGGCTGATGGATTACTGGCAGGGCTGGCAGAACCGCTGCACCCTCGAAGGGCATGGCGATGAGTGTCTGGTGGTCAAGCTCAGCGCCGAAGTCGCCGACTTGTCGGAGTCAATGCGCCTCACCCTGCGTGATGGTGCCGAGCAAGTGGTGGCGCGCATCAGCCTGTGCATCGAGCAGGGCCAGGCCGAGAACAGCCTGCCCAAGGGCGATGCCCGGCATCTGGCGGAAACCCTGTATCAGCTGTGGTTGGGCGCGAGTTTGCTGAACAAATTACAGCGTACCGGGCAGTCGCTGCAGACCTCGATGGCGATGACCCGACAACTGCTGGCGGTGTGAGCGGCGGGGCCGTTGTGGCCCAGGTTACATGGCTCAACACACCTCGCCCTGACTGTTGCAGGGCCGCACATCCTCGGCACGCCATTGTTTGATCAAGCGCCGGCGGTCAGGCGCGTAGTGTTCGACGAGCACCTGCACCGTCGCAAGGTCAGCCATATCGATCACGCGAAACCGGCTGTCGCCTTCGCACCACGCTGCGATGCAGCGCTGGCCCTCGATAAAACCCAACATGATCGGCCAGATGATGTGTTCGGCGGCCTCCGCATGTTCGAGCGCTAGCGCGATGCGCAGCTTGTTCTGCTCGCGCAGCGCCCGACGAATCTCGCTGAGGTCGATGGTTGTGCCGGGCTTTTGCGGCTTGGCCACGTAAAAGGTTTCGTCTTCGAAGATCGGCCGCATCTGCGCGGGCAGCACGGCACTGATTTTCGCCAGGGCATTGTTGACGGCGCCCGCGAGTTGGCTGTCGGTCTGCCGGCTGACCCATTGCGCGCCGATGACCAAGGCTTGTATTTCCTCGGCGCTGAACGATAGCGGCGGCAGGACAAAACCGGGCTTGAGCACATACCCAAGGCCCGGCTCGCCGTCGATCTCGGCCCCCATGCCTTGCAGCGTGACGATGTCGCGGCGAATCGTGCGCAACGACACGCCCAATTCAGCCGCCAAGGCTTTGCCGGACACCGTACGACGATGACGCCGCAGCGCTTGCATCAGCTCAAACAGACGATGACTTCTGGCCATTAACGCTCCATGGCGACGACACCTTTGCCGCCGAGTTTGCGGCCCTGTTCGAGCTCGCGGATCAGTTGTATGGCGCCGTCCAGCGGCACCACTTCTCCTAGCCGAATTTTCAAGCGTGCCTCACTGGCGGCACTGGCCAGTGTTTCGAGGATTTCGTGTCGCGGTGTGCCAATGACCAGTTTCAGTCGCCGATCAATCAAGCCACGCAGGAATTTACCCGGCCCAGGATTGAGATCAAGCAAACAGCCGCCCGGACGCAGCAATCCGATACCGGTCGAGACCGTCATCGTCGCGGCCGTGTCATACACCACATCGAAGCGCGCCGGCAGCCTCTTCAGGTCCGTTAACCGGTAGTCGTAGACGGTCGATACCCCCAGCGCCTGTGCCCGGGCAACGTCCGACGCGCTGCAACTGCCCGATACCGTGGCCCCCGACATCAGGGCGATCTGCACCGCCGCTTCGCCGACTGCCCCCGCGCAACCATTGATGAAAACCTGCTGACCGGCTTGCAGTCTGGCCTTGTCGATCAACCCGTTCCACGCGGTAATGCCCGGTGTGCCGAGGCACGCCGCATCGGCGAAGGAAAGAGTATCCGGTTTGCTCGCCAGAAAGTCCTCCCTGGTCACGACGGCTTCGCCCAATGCGCCACTTTCTTTGAAGCGGGATAGCCCGAAAACCGCGTCGCCGACCTGGAAGCGTCTGACACTCGCCCCAACCGCAAGAACCACGCCAGAGAAATCCATACCCATCGCGCGCGGAAATGTTCTGCCGGTGATCAGCTTCATCCGGCCCTGACGCAACTTCCAGTCAATGGGGTTGATCGCTGCAAATCTGACCTGCACGAGCACTTCATCCTTGCCGGGTGCCGGCAGCGGGAATGCTTCAACGCGCATCACGTCCGGGCCGCCGTAGCGCGAATACTGAATACGTTTATAGCCTGCTGACATGTTGGGTTCGCCTTCCGAGAGTGGACATGACACCGACTCTATAACGGGGCAGTGCCAGTTTTTGGCACCATTCGCTTTCTATCGGGGAGGCAGATTGATGAACGGTGTTCATGACTTCATGACGCTGAGCGCAGATAGTCGCAAGATCCTCGTCGGTTTACCGTAGCGGCTGATTATCCCGTCAGCAGGAGCTTAACGATGGCAGCACTCCCGGTTCGTAGCGTGACCCACTCCAGCCGACTTCTGTTGACGGCCATCGCACTGATGCTGACAGCCTGTGCTTCAACTGAAAAAGGTTCGACCTCCATGAAACGTTCACCCGCAATGACTTCCGATGCCGCGGCTGCCGTGTCCCCGGCACTGGCTCATAACACCGATGCAATGTTGTTTGGCGAAGTATGGAAACGCCCGGGATTGTCACCGCGTGACCGCAGTCTGGTGACGGTTGCGGTGTTGATTGCACGCGGGCAAACCGCCGAGATGGCCGCGCAATTCAACCTTGCGCTGGACAACGGTGTCACGCCGCTTGAGCTGTCCGAAACGCTCAATCACCTGGCGTTTTATTCCGGTTGGGGCAATGCGTCAGCAGCTCTGCCTATCGCCGGCGAGGTGTTCTCCGCGCGCAACATCGATGCTGAGAAACTGGCACCGGTTGCGCCGTCATTGCTGCCGCTGGACCAGGCTCGCGAAGCTGACCGCGTGGAGCGCGTGAATGCGGCGGTGGGGTCAGTGGCGCCGGGGCTGGTCGAGTTCACCACCAAAGCGCTGTTCCGCGATCTGTGGTTGCGGCCAGGTCTGGCGCCCCGTGATCGTAGCCTGATCACGGTCAGTTCGTTGGTGGCCAACGGGCAGACCGGCCAGGTCGGCTATCACCTGGGTCGGGCGATGGACAACGGTTTGAGCCAGACCGAAGCGGCGGAAATGATTACCCAACTGGCGTTCTATGCCGGATGGCCGAATGCGTTTTCCGCCGTGCCGGTGTTCAAGGAAGTGTTCAGCCAGCGCGCGCCGGGCTGACTGAACAGGGCGTCAGATCTGCTCCGGCAAGTGCGCGATAAGTTTGTCCAGCGTGATCGGATAATCGCGCACGCGCACCCCGGTGGCGTTGTAAATCGCATTGGCGATGGCCGCTGCGGCGCCACTGATGCCCAACTCGCCGACACCTTTGGCCTTGAGCGGCGTGGCGTAGGGGTCGACCTCATCGAGAAAAATCACCTGCTGATGGGGAATGTCGGCGTGCACCGGCACTTCGTAACCGGCGAGGTCATGGTTGACGAAAAAACCACGGCGCTTGTCGACCTGCAGTTCTTCCATCAGTGCGGCCCCGGCGCCCATGGTCATGCCGCCGATGATCTGGCTGCGCGCGGTCTTCGGATTGAGAATCCGCCCTGCTGCGCAGACCGCCAATTGGCGACGCAGGCGAATCTCGCCGGTCGCCGCGTTGACCGCGACTTCGGCGAAATGTGCGCCAAAGGTCTGCTGGGCAAAGCGCTGGGCCAGATCGCCGAATTCCATGCGGTCTTCGCCAACGAGATCCCCTGCGGCCGCCGCCTGAGCCAAAGGAACATGTCGCGTGCCATCGTGCACCTCGCCGTGGGCAAATTCGGCCGTTTGCGGATCAAGTCCGACCGCACGGGCAGCGGCTTCGCGCAACTTGACGCAAGCGGCATAGACCCCGGCGGTAGACGAAGCCGCACCCCATTGCCCACCCGATCCCGACGACTCCGGAAAGCGCGAGTCGCCAAGGTGCACTTCGACCCGGTCCAGTTCCACACCCATCATCTCGGCGGCGGTCTGCGCAATGATCGTGTAGCTGCCGGTGCCGATATCCGTCATGTCGGTTTCGACGGTGATTGTGCCGTGCCGATCAAGGCGCACACGGGCCGCCGATGCGGTGGTTGGCGCGCCACGTATGGCGGACGCCAGACCGATGCCGATCAGCCAGCCATTCTCCAGGCGTTGGCCGGCGCTTGCGTTGCGCTGGTGCCAGCCGAATTGCTCGGCACCGGTTTGTAAACACTCGATGAGTTGCCGTGTCGAGAACGGACGCGATGGCTGTTCGGGGTCGACCTGGGTGTCGTTGAGCAGGCGCAACTGCAGTGGGTCGATGCCGAGTTTTTCCGCCAGTTCATCCATGGCAATTTCCAGCGCCATCATGCCCGGTGCTTCCCCCGGCGCGCGCATGGCCGAGCCTTCGGCCAGGTCCAGCACGGCAAGATTCAAGCGGGTCATGCGGTTGGCGCCAGCGTAGAGCAAACGCGTCGAGGCCGTCGCGGCTTCGGCCCGGCCCCCGGGCAGGTTGCCTGACCAACTCTCATGGCCGATGGCAGTGATCAAACCCTCGCGGCTGGCACCGATGCGAATGCGTTGAAGCGTCGCGGGGCGATGGGTCAAATTGTTGAACATCAGCGGACGTGGCAGCGCGACTTTCACCGGACGCCCGGCGTGTCGTGCCGCCAGCGACGCCAGCACCGCGTCACACAGGATCGTACCTTTGCCGCCGAAACCGCCGCCAATGTAGGGCGATATCAAACGAATATCTTCTTTGCGTATACCGAGTGTCCTGGCCAGATCGCGCACGCCCCAGTTGATCTGCTGTATCGACGTCCACAACGTCAGCGAATTGCCGTTCCACTGGGCGATGGTGGCGTGGGGTTCCATCATCGCGTGCGCCTGATCCGGCGTGCTGTAGTGCTGGTCGATCTGTATCGGTGCGGCGCTGAAGGCACCTTCGAAATCTCCGATCTGCGTCTGCGGCGGTGGGCCGAAGCCGGCGGGAGGGGGCGGAGTAGCCGAATCCTTGGCGGCCGCCAGATCGAACGCGCCGGGTTCGGCGACATAGCTGATCTCGAGGAGATTGGCAGCCGCGCGGGCCTCTTCAAATGTCTGCGCGACGACAATCGCGACAGCCTGGTGATAGTGGTCCACCTGCGGGCCGGCCAATGCGTGCGCGACATAGAACTCGCCCTTGGCCAAAGGCCCGGCATTCTCGTAGGTGACGATGGCAATCACCCCGGAACTGTTGCTCGCTTGCGTCGAGTCGATCGAGGCAATTCGTCCCTTGCCGATCCCGGCGCCGACGATATACCCATAGGCCGGGTTGGGCACTGCGGCATATTGTTCATACGCGTAGGGCGCGGTCCCGGTGGTTTTCAACTTGCCATCGATGCGGTCGGCGGGCTGGCCGATGACGTTCAATTGATCGATCGGATTAGTGCCGGCCGGTGTGTCGAATTTCATCGCTGATTTCCTCTTCAGGCGGGCTGACGGCCAGCGCCGGGCGCCTCAGCACCAGCACCAGCGTTGCAGGCCATATCGCCTACGAGCCTAGGCCATTGAACCGCCTCTGATAATGCTCGTTGACGGGATGGAGTCATGAGTCCGGCTCACGAATCCTGACCAACATGACAAATAAGAATAAGTTTCAATTACGCGATCTCTGGTATACCATCCGCGCCGCTGTTCTGGCGGTTTCACCCTTCGTTCTGGCCTATTCACAAGGTTTTCATTTCATGCGTCGTACTCTGCTTTCCATTTGCGTGCTGCAGGCGTTGTCTTCTTCCTCGTGGGCCGAACAGGCCGATTCAACCACCTCAGCGCTTGAGCTGGACGCAACCGATGTGGTCGGTACAGCGGATTACGAACGAGCCGACGGCCCGGTGCAGGGCTATCGCGCGACGCGTTCTGCCAGTGCCACCCGTACCGACACCTCGATCCATGAAACCCCGCAATCGATCAGCGTGGTGACTAAGGATGCTGTCGAAGACCTCGGCGCCACGCGTCTGCAAGATGCACTGGACTATGCCGGCGGCGTAGGCCGGGCAAACAATTTCGGCGGGCAGGGGCTGACCACATTCACCGTGCGTGGCTTCACCACCGGCGAGTTCTACCGCAACGGTTTCCCGATCAATCGCGGCTACCCGAACATGCCCGACGCCAACACCATCGAGCGTCTGGAAGTGCTGCGCGGGCCGGCGACAATGCTCTACGGCCGTGGCGATCCCGGCGGCACCTTCAATGTGGTTTCCAAGCAGCCGTTGGCCGAGCGCACGGTGACCCTCGGTAGTCAGTTGAATGATCAAGGCATGAAGCGCGGCACGCTGGACGCCTCCGGCCCACTGGACGAGGAAGGGCGTCTGGCCTATCGACTGAACGTGGTGGGCGAGGGCGGTGATACCTTTCGCGATCACGTCGAGACCGAGCGCTACGGCGTGACGCCGGTGCTGACCTGGCAGGCCAGTGATGCCACCCGGGTGATCTTCGAAGGCGATTTCATGCGCAACAATCATCCGCTGGATCGCGGCGTGACGCGTTACGCCAAGCAGATCGGCACCGCCTCGCGTGACACGTTTTTCGGCGAAAAAGACGCCGGCAAGTTGCACAACGACAACAACATGGCGCAGCTTCGTTTCGAACATCTGCTCAATGATGACTGGACGCTGGGCGGTGGCTTCCAGTGGCTCGACGGCTCGCTTGAAGGCAATGCCATCGAAGCCAACGGCATTGCCGCTGACGGTCGAACCCTGGGGCGCAACTTCAACTACCGCAAACTGGAGTGGACCGACAAGGACACCCAGCTCAATCTGACCGGCCACTTCGCCACCGGTGGTTTGCAGCACACCTTGCTGACCGGTATCGAGTATGAAGATTACGACTACAAGTCGATCATTCAGCGCTCCAGCGGCGCGGTCGGCGCCTACCCGATCGACATCTTCGATCCGGTTTACGGCCAGCCGCGCCCGGCATTGACCCGCACGCCGACCCACGACAAGGAAAACCTCAAGACCTATGCCGCGTTCGTGCAGGATCAGGTGGCGTTGACCGAGCGTCTGAAGGTACTGGCCGGGGCGCGGTTCGAGCGATTCGAGCACGACTATGAAACCTACGTGCCGGGCGGCAAAAACTGGCAGGCCAGTGACAACGCGGTGACCCCGCGCCTTGGCGTGACCTACGACCTGACCGACACGCTGGCGGTCTACGCCGACACCGCGCGCTCGTTCAAGCCCAACACCGGCGCGAGCCGCGTGGGCGGAGGCTTTGCACCGGAGAAAGGCAAGTCTTACGAAATGGGCATCAAGTGGGAAGCGCTGGATCATCAGTTGAGCGTCGACGCGGCGATCTATCAGATCGAAAAACGCAACGTGCTGACCACCGACCCGGTGGACTCGACCTTCAGTGTGGCGGCCGGGGAAGTGCGCAGCCGTGGTTTCGACCTGAACGTCGCCGGCAACCTGACACCCGAATGGCGCGTCATCGGCGGCTACGCCTACGTGGATGCCGAAGTGACCAAGGACAACGTGATCCGCTCGGGCACGCGGCTGATGAACATTCCGCAGAACAGCTTCAGCCTGCTCAATGTCTATGAGTTTCAGGACGGAGCGCTCAAAGGTCTGGGCCTGGGCACCGGACTCAAATACGTCGACGAACGCGCCGGGCAAACCGCCAATACTGCGTTCTCGATGGACAGCTACACCGTCGTCGATTTGCTCGGCTTCTATAAGGTCAACGAGAAAGTGCGGCTCAATCTTGACGTGAAGAATCTGTTTGATCGGGATTATGAAGAGGGCGCGTTCGGCAATGTCTACGCCTATCCGGGTGCGCCGCGAACGGTGCAGGTGGGGATTTCCTACACGTTGTAAGCCGAGCTCGACGCTGCAACGGCGGCCCCTCACCCCAGCCCTCTCCCGGGGGAGAGGGAGCCGACCGAGGTGTCTGGCGTTATACATCGACCTGAAAGATCGCGTCGATTGCGGGCCCATCGGCAGTGCTTGGCGGCATTGGATTCACAGGCGTTATTTCAGATCGGCGTTCATCGCCAATATCCCCCAATCGGTTCCCTCTCCCGGGGGAGAGGGAGCCGACCGAGGTGTCTGGCGTTATGCATCGACCTGAAAGATCGCGTCGATTGCGGGCCCATCCGCAGTGCTTGGCGGCATTGGATTCACAGACGCTATTGCACGTCGGCGTTTATCGCCAATATTCCCCAATCGGTTCCCTCTCCCGGGGGAGAGGGAGCCGACCGAGGTGTCTGGCGTTATGCATCGACCTGACAGATCGCGTCGATTGCGGGCCCATCGGCAGTGCTTGGCGGCATTGGATTCACAGGCGTTATTTCAGATCGGCGTTCATCGCCAATATCCCCCAATCGGTCCCCTCTCCTGGGGGAGAGGGCTAGGGTGAGGGCAGCTGTTTCGGCACGCGCCACTTAGCCAGTGACACAACCTTGCGGGGTTTTCCCGGCAAAGCTGTCGAGCAGGCTCGCCACCACCATCTCACCCATGCGTGTGCGCGTCTGCAAGGTTGCGCTGGCGCGGTGCGGCTGAAGCACCACCTGTTCGTTGCCGAACAAGGCTTCTGGCACATTCGGCTCATCGACAAACACATCCAGCCCGGCACCGGCGATCTCACCGGCATTCAGTGCCGCCAGCAAATCAGCTTCGTTGACCAGTTTGCCCCTTGCCACGTTGATCAGATACCCATCCTTGCCCAACGCCTGTAGTACTTCGGCGTTGATGATGGCTTCGGCCTTGTCGGCAGCGGCGGCGAGAATCAGCGCATCGCTGTCGCGGGCCAATTGCTTGAGGTCGGCGACGAAAGTGTGGCTGACATCGCTCATCGGTTGCAGGTCGGTGTAACTGATCGGGCAGCCGAAGGCCGCCGCACGACTGGCCACCGCGCGGCCAACCCGGCCCATGCCGACGATGCCGATACGCATGCCGGACACTTGACGCGCGAGGGGCAGTGGCGCCAGCGGCGTCGGACTTTGCGGCCATTGGCCGGAGCGTACGTAACGATCGCTGGTGCACAGCCCGCGACACACGGAAATCAGCAAACCGATGGCAAGGTCGGCGACGTCTTCGGTCAGCGCGCCAATGGTCGCCGTTACGCGGATGCCGCGATCCCGAGCGTAAGCCAGGTCAACCGCATCGGTGCCGACGCCGTTGACCGCCACCACTTCAAGTTTCGGCAGTTGCGCCATGACGGCTTGGGTGATGCCGGTATGGCCACCGGTGATCACTCCGCGAATATTCGCGCCGTGTTCCTGCAAATACGCCTGTTTGTCCGCCTGCTGGAAATAGCGTCGGACCGTAAACAGTTCATCGAGACGCGTGTTGATTTCAGGAATCAGGATCGGGCTCAACTGCAAGACTTCTGGCTTCATGTAAACCTCTCTTACCGAATAAAAAGGCCGGTTCAACCGCGACCGGCAAACGGCATGGCGGTGGCCATGACGGTCATGTTCAGAACGTTGGCCGATAGCGGCAGGCCGGCGATGTAGCGCACGGCATCAGCGACATGCTTGATGTCGACCATCGGCTCGACGGCGATGCTGCCGTTGGCCTGGCGAACACCCTTGGTCATGCGCACCGACATTTCGGTGAGGGCGTTGCCGATGTCGATCTGGCTGCAGGCGATGTTGAATTCGCGACCGTCCAGTGCCAGCGATTTGGTCAGTCCCAGCACCGCATGTTTGCTGGCGGTATAGGCGCTGCTGAACGGGCGCGGAGTGTGTGCCGAAATCGAACCGTTATTGATGATGCGTCCGCCCTGAGGCTGTTGACGGCGCATCAGTCCGAAGGCGCCACGGGCACACAGGAAAACCCCGTTGAGGTTGGTGTCGATCACGTTGCGCCACTGTTCGAACGTCAGCTCATCAAGCGGCACGGCCGGGGCATTGACTCCGGCATTGTTGAAGACCACATCCAGCCGTCCGTAGACCTCGGCAATGGTTGCGAACAGCGCATCGACACTCGCCGGGTCGCGCACATCGGTCGGCACGGCCAAGGCTGCGTGGCCCTCGCTCGCCGCCAGTTCGACCAGCGCTTGCAACGGTTCCGGCCGGCGCCCGGCAAGCACTACGGTGTAACCGTCGGCCATCAGGCCAAGCGCCACAGAGCGGCCAATGCCGCTACCGGCGCCGGTGACCAGCGCGACTTTCAAAGGTTGAGTGATGGACATCTTGTTGTTCTCCTGTCTTCAAATCACTGCGGCGTTCAGGCTCGCGGGCCGACGCGCATTTCCAGTTGGCCGATACCGTCGATTCCGGCGTTGATCACATCGCCCGGTTGCAGGCCGTCGACGCCGGCCGGGCTGCCGGTCATGATCAGGTCGCCGGCCCTGAGCGCGACTGACCGGGAGATCCGGCTGATCACTTCAGCCACCGACCAGATCTGGCTGTCGAGGCTGTCGCGCTGACGCTCCTCGCCGTTGACGTTCAACCATAATTCGCCTTCGGGATGGCCAGCGCGGGTCACTGGCACGATGGCGGTCATCGGCGCGGCGCCGTCAAACACCTTGGCGCCTTCCCACGGCAAACCATTGCTCTTGGCGGCGCGCTGAACATCACGGCGGGTCAGGTCGAGGCCGGCGGCGTAACCCCAGACATAAGCCAGCGCCTCGCTTTCGGGGATATTCGCGCCACCTTCACCGATGGCCACCACCAGTTCGATTTCGTGGGCGAAATCATCGGTCAGCGAAGGGAATGCCACCTCACCAATGGCGTCGACGACATTGCTGGCCGGTTTCATGAAAAACACCGGTGGCTGGCGCGACTGGCCGACAGCATCTGGCCACGGGTAGTTGCGCCCGACACAAAATACCCGGCCAACGGGAAAGCGCTGCTTACTGCCGACTACGGGCAAGGTCACGGGCAGATCCGGCGTGAAGACGTATTCAGTCATGTTCATCCTGGTAATAGTCCTGTTGGTAGCTTCAGCGTACGGCGGCAGTCGTTGGTGAAGTTGGACGAAAGCCGCCTCCAGTTGGAGAAAACGGTGCTGTTGGCTTTAGCGCACCTTCAATTCGATGCGGTACAAGCGGCCGAGCAGCAGCGAGTAGGAGAGGGTGCCAATCAGCGCCACGCCGCCAATGAACCAGAAGGCCCAGGCGAATGAACCGGTGGCATGCACAATCGCGCCAATCACGATCGGCGTGACGATGCCGCCAATGTTGGCGGCGAGGCTGGTGATCCCGCCGGTCAAGCCGATCAGCTCCTTGGGCGCAACTTCCGATACCGCCGCCCACGAAGACGACGCGATGCCTTGGGCGAAGAAGGCAATGGTCAGCACGGCGATGCAGATCGTGTTCGAGTCGGTGAAATTCACCAGCACGATGGACATTCCCAGCATCGAGCCGATCACCAGCGGCAACTTGCGGGCGAACGACATCGAGTAGCCACGGCGGATCAACAAGTCCGACACGATGCCCGCGAGAAGGATGCCGACCGTCGCGCCTACAAATGGCAGAACTGCGAAGATCCCGGCCTTGATCATGGTCAGCTTGCGTTCTTCGATCAGGTAGGTGGGGAACCAGGTCAGGAAGAAGTACAGCGCCGAGGTGCTGGCGAACTTGCCGATGCAAATCGCCCAGATTTGCCGGTAGCTGAACAACTCGGCGATTTGCCGCCAGTTGAAACGCGTACGTTCCTGACTGCTTTTGACCAGGCCGCCGCCGGCTTCGATGTACTTCAGTTCTTCTTTGCTGACTTTCTTGCAGTTCAGCGGGTCGCGATACAGGTACAGCCACAACACCCCGAAGACGATGCCGAGTACGCCGGTGCTGTAGAACACGTGACGCCAGTCGAAGGTGGTCGCCAGCCAGAGCAGGGCACCGGTAAACAACGCCGTCCCCAGGTATTGCCCGCAGACGTAGATGCTGCTGGCCAGACCGCGTTCCCGCGCCGGGAACCACACCGTCACCGCACGGCTGTTGGCCGGAAACGCCGGTGCTTCCATCGCACCGACCGCCAGACGCAAACCGAACAATGACGCGAAGCCTGTGGCAAAGCCCTGGCACACGGTTACCGTCGACCAACTGATCAGGGAAACCCCGTAAGTGAAGCGCGAACCGAAGCGATCGGCGATGAACCCGGCCGGCACCAGGGCCAAGGCGTAAGTCCAGGCAAATGCCGAAAAAATCAGGCCCATCTCGATCTTGTCCAAGCCAAGATCCTTGGCCATGAACGGTGCGGCAATCGAGATATTGACCCGGTCGATGTAGTTGATGATCGTCGCAATCAGCAGCAACGAGAGCATGAACCAGCGTCGCCGCGAGGGCAGGCGTTGCGGAATTACGGCGTCGCGGCTGCCGTCTATCACCGGCGGCACGGTGGCTTGGGATGCATGTGAATTCGACATGAAGAAACCTCGTTATTGTTAGAAGAGTCGAGATGTTTTCGCCCAGCCGAAGGCGTTGCCCGCGATGGTCGGGGCATGCCAATCGATACTTGAACGAACGGTGCGAACAGCCAGCGTCAGACGTTCAGAAACGTCTTCCAGTCGGCGTGATCGGGACAATGTCGGGAGGGGTGGCGAGGGGGAATAGCAGAATCATGACGTGCACACCTGTGATTGTTTTTGGAAGAGGTTGGCTGCGTCGGCTCACAGTGGTCGTACAACGTTGGTAAAGCAATGGAGGGGTTAGAACGTTTTTTTTCTATGGATGTGGCGCTACTAAACCTGTCCAAGAAATAAAATCGTTAATTTCTTATTAGAAATTTGAGATATATGCCCTATCTAATTGATTTTAATGAATAAAAATATGCAATTCGTTTTCTATGGTTTTGGACAGGCTAAACGCCATATCGAAGATGAAAAATCCTTGGAGAGACAGGTCGTCGTATGACTGCTTGCGTGCACTGCGTACATGTCTGCAAGATGACGGTCGTCAGTTCACTGCAAATACCTGTCGAGGATTCTGCGCAGATGTCTTTACCCAGCCGTATTCCCACCTATGTCATGCAGCAGCGCAGCGAATTGACCGACTTCTACATTCGCGACAAAAAGGGCCGGCGCGCCGAGACCAGTCCCCATCGGCACGAGTATTTCCAGATCCAGATCAACCTCGGTGGCGACACCGTGCAGCACATCGGTAACGTCGAGCGTCCGTTTCCGCGCAATACCCTGGCATTCATCCTGCCGCACCGAGTGCACGTAATCCCGCATCCAGCGGACAGCAATTTCATGGTGATCAATTTTTCCCAGACCTTCCTCTTGCCGCATTTGCAGTGCGACCCGATGGATCTGGAAGAAGTGTCGATCCTGCTGGCGCCGGAGTTATCGCCATTCCGCTTTCAGGAGCATCTGGATTTCATTCTTGGGGATGAGGACTTCGCCAAGGTCTGTGCCTTGATCGAGCAGATGCGCACGCTGGACGAGAACCGTCAGTTTGGGACGCGCGAGATGCTCAAGGGCTTGTTGCTGCAACTGATTGGCAGCGTGTGTTTCCTTTATGCCGAGCCACTCAAGCGTCTGGCCGAGGAGAATGCGGCGGAGGTCAGCCGCCGGGATGCGCTGGGCCGCATGTTCGAATACTTGCGCAAGAACATTGCCGATCCCGATCTCAATCTGATCAAGGTGGCTGCGGCGACGTACCTGTCGCCGACCTATCTGACGCACTGGCTACGCAAGGAGATCGGCAAGACCTTCACCGAACTGGTGCTTGAACGCAGGATGCACGCGGCACGCAATTTCCTGCTCAACAGCACGCGCTCGGTGGGCGAGGTCGCACGGTTGTGCGGCTTTGCTGACGAGGCGTATTTCTCGCGACGCTTTCGGCAGATTCACGGTCAGCCGCCGGGACAGTTTCGCCGCCGGCAACTCAATCCGGATACGCCGCAATCGCCGTTGAACACATAAGGATTATTTGATCCGAACGATCACTTTGCCTTTTGCGCGACCTTGCTCAACGTAGTTCAGTGCTTCGCCGGTCGACTCGAAGGCGAAGGTGCGGTCAAGCACAGGACTTATTTCGCCGGCTTCAATCAGCGTGGTGATTTCTTGCAGTTGTGCACCGTTGGCCCGCATGAACAGGAAGCTGTAACGGACATCCTGCTTGCGCGCCTTGCACCGAATGCTCAGGCTCAACAAGCGCATGGCTTGCCGCAGCGGCCAGGTCAGGCCCTGCGCCTTGGCGAACTCGGCAGTTGGCGGGCCTGAAATGGAAATCAGCTGACCACCCGGTTTGAGTACCTTCAGCGAGTTTTCCAGCACGTCGGTGCCGAGGCTGTTCAGCACCACGTCGTAGTCGCGCAGTTCCTGCTCGAAGTGCTGCTGCTTGTAATCAATCACCACGTCTGCGCCCAACGCTTTAACCCACTCGACATTCGCGGTGCTGGTGGTGGTCGCGACAACAGCGCCGAGGTGCTTGGCCAGTTGAATGGCGATGGTTCCGACACCGCCGGAACCGGCGTGAATCAAGACCTTCTGGCCCTTTTGCAAACGGGCGATGTCGACCAGCGCTTGCCAGGCTGTCAGGGCAACCAAGGGAATGCCGGCGGCTTGCTCCATGCTGAGGTTGGCGGGTTTCAATGCCACGGCGTTTTGCTCGACGGCGATTCGCTCGGCGAATGTGCCGATTCGCTGTTCGGGCACGCGCGCATACACCGCGTCGCCGGGCTTGAAACCCTTGACCGCTACGCCAACCGCAATCACCACACCGGCACAATCGTTGCCCAGCACCAAGGGGAATGAGTACGGCAGAATCAGTTTGAATTCGCCGCTGCGAATCTTTGAGTCGAGTACGTTGACGCTGGCCGCATGGACTTCAATCAGCACGTCATGGGCGCCTGACAGCGGCTCGGGCACGTCGCCCATACGCCCGTTCTGCTTGCCGTAGCGATCGATAAAATAAGCTTTCATGTTGGGGACGGCTCTCACGGTTCTGGGGGAGGGCAGGGTTGCCTGAGCAGATTGGCTCAGCTGTCGAGAAACGCCTGCGCCTTGCTGACAAAGTCAGCGTAGTTCTGGAAAATCGCGCCGTGTCCGGCGTCCTCATAAATGATCAGTTGCGCGTGGGGAATACGGTTCGCCAGATCAATCGAGTTGACCGTGGGCACCATGATGTCGCTGTCACCGTTGACCACCAGCGTCGGGATTTGCAGGCCGCCAAGGTTCTGCGGCAGCTGTTTTCCCCATGCCTTGATGGCTTTCAACTGCCGCAGAAAAGCGCTGGGTGTCGGGCGCTTGTCGCGATCTTTGCGGCGTTCTTTCAAACGTTGCAGAAAGTCTGTCGCGGCCTGCCGTCCGTTGGCGGTTGTAGTGAAAAACAGGTGGAACTTGGGATCGCGCAGGGTCAGCAAACCCTTGAACATCAGTGGCCAGGAAACCGCACCGACCTTGGCGATACCGACTCCACCAGCAGGTCCGGTGCCGGTCAGAATCAGCCGCCGAACCAAGGCGGGATCTTTGAGCGCGATGTCCTGAGCAACGAATCCGCCGAGGGAGAAACCCAGCAGATCGACGCTGCTGAATTCCAGCGCTGCGATCAGGCTGATGACGTCGTCGGCCATCTGCGCGACGGTGAGGGGCGCGGTGCCGCCTGAGCTACCGACACCGCGATAGTCAATGGCGAGCACGCGCCGGTTCCGCGCCAGACCATCGACGATTCGCGGATCGAAGTCGTCCAGTACCGCGCCCCAATGATTGAGCAGGATCAGCGGCACAGCCTTTTTCGGGCCGAGGTCTCGATAGGCGAACGCCGTGCCGCCAACCAAAATCGATTGGTTGGCGGCTTTGACGAAAGGCATCTGCTTCATTGCACTCACGCCAGATAGCGCTGCGCGACTGCCGACTGGCGGATCTGTGCCAGCAGGCCCTGCCGCGCGGTCTGCAAGGCATCCCAGCGCTCACCTTCATGCAGCGGCGGAATGGTCACCGGTTCGCGCCGATCGAAACCGACCAGCGCCGCATCGACCAGATCGGTGACTTCCATGATCTCGCTCAAGGTGTTGATGTCGATGCCCGCGCGATCCCAGATCTCGGTACGCGTCGCGGCCGGCAGCACGGCTTGCACGTAAACGCCCAACGGCGACAGTTCCAGGCTCAGGCCTTGAGACAGGAACAGGACAAACGCCTTGGTGGCCCCGTACACCGACATGCCGAACTCCGGAGCGAGACCGACCACCGAGCCGATGTTGATAATCGCGCCGTCACCGGCCTTCGCCAGACGGGGAGCGATGGCACTGGCGAGCCGCACCAGTGCCGTGGTGTTGAGGGCGACCAGATTGGCCACTTTGTCGGTGCTCTGCTCGATGAAGTTGCCGGACTGCGCGGCGCCCGCGTTATTGACGAGGATGCCAATGCGCGCATCGTCGCGCAGGCGCGTTTCGACGGTGTGCAGATCGCTGAGTTGGGTGAGGTCGGCCTGAAGCACATCGACGGCAACGCTGTGTTCGCTACGCAGTTTCGCGGCGAGTGTTTCCAGGCGCTCCAGATCGCGTGCGACCAGCACCAGATCATGCCCGCGTTGGGCGAAACGTTCGGCGTAAACCGCGCCGATGCCGGTAGAGGCTCCGGTGATCAGAACAGTAGGGTGGGCGTTCATAGGGTCATCTCTTTTCAAAAAAATCGATTAAGGAGAGGCAGTAAATGCGCTGAAGCGCGGCTTACTGAGCAGCAGCGCTCCATTCAGCCAGGGTCGGGTAGTCGATGTAGCCTTCTGCGCCACCGCCATACAGGGTAGCGGGGTTGAATCCGGCCAACGGCGCACCGGCCGCCAGGCGCTCGACCAGATCGGGATTGCCAATGAACGGGCGACCGAAGGCGATCAGATCGGTCTGGTCTTCGGCAATCCGTGTGTTCGCCAGGTCGAGGTCGTAGCCGTTGTTGGCGATGTAGGTGTTTTTGAAACGCTGGCGCAGAGCTGCGAAATCGAACGGTGCGACATCGCGCGGCCCGCCCGTTGCGCCTTCGACCATGTGCAGATAAACGATGCCCAGCGCATCGAGTTGCTCGACGATGTAATCGAATTGCCCTTGCGGGTCGCTGCTCGAAACCCCGTTGGCCGGCGACACCGGCGAGAGGCGAATGCCGGTGCGATCTGCGCCAATCTCGGCGACGACCGCGGCCGTCACTTCCAGCAACAAGCGCGCACGATTTTCAATCGAGCCGCCGTAGGCATCGGTGCGCACGTTGGCGCCGTCCTTGATGAATTGATCGAGCAAATAGCCGTTGGCACCGTGGATTTCCACGCCATCAAACCCGGCAGCGATAGCGTTGACCGCTGCCTGACGGAAATCGTTGACGATCCCCGGAAGTTCGCTGATCTCCAGCGCGCGCGGCGCAGAAACGTCTTCAAAGCGGTTGTTGACGAACACTTTGGTCGCCGGGCGCAGCGCCGAGGGTGCTACGGGTGCGGCGCCGTTTTCTTGAAGATCAACGTGTGAAACGCGGCCGACATGCCACAGTTGCAGAAAGATCTTCGCGCCTTTTTCGTGCACGGCAGCGGTCACCTTGCGCCAGCCATCGATCTGCGCCTGCGTGTAAATCCCCGGGGTGTCCTGATAGCCCTGGCCCTGTCGGGAGATCTGTGTGGCCTCGGAGATCAGCAGGCCGGCGGACGCGCGCTGGCTGTAATAGGTGGTTGCGAATTCACTGGGCACGAAGCCTTCACCTGCCCGATTGCGGGTCAGCGGCGCGAGAACGATTCGATTCGCCAGCGTCAGGGAGCCAAGCGTGTACGGCGTGAACAGATTTTGATCGGTCATGGGGTTGGATCCGTGCCTGTGAGTGAGCAGCGATAATTCTGCAATTAGGATGATGATCGAAATCTAAACTGTCAATGGTTTTGATTATGGCTGACATCTATGTATCATCGGCGCATGAATTTCAGCGGAGGTATTGCACGTGAGAGTCACCAAAGCCCAGGCGCAGGCAAACCGCGAGCACATCGTCGAGACCGCTTCGGTGTTGTTTCGTGAGCGCGGTTTCGACGGTGTTGGCGTCGCGGACCTGATGGCGGCGGCCGGATTCACCCATGGCGGTTTCTACAAGCACTTCGGCTCGAAGGCCGACCTGATGTCCGAAGCCTCGGCCAACAGCCTTGCGCGCTCGTTGGCCGGTGCCGAAATGGTCGATGTTCAAGGCTTCATCGACGCCTATGTGTCGAAAGAACATCGCGACGGGCGGGGCAGCGGTTGCACCATGGCCGCTTTGTGCGGCGACGCAGCGCGTCAGTCTGACGATGTGAAAACCGCGTTTGCCGACGGCATCGAGCGCACGCTGCAGACGCTTGGCGACAAGTACCCGACAGGGCCCGACGCGGCATCTGGTGAGGGGCGAGTGAAAATGATCGACATGCTGGCGCGTGCGGTTGGCGCGATCATCCTGTCGCGGGCCTGCCCGGCTGATTCCGCGCTGGCCGATGAAATCCTTGCGGTATGCCACGCTGAAATGACCGCGTCGTTGCTGATGTCCGCCGACAGTGCAGAAGTGCCTGGCTGATCGGTATTGTCCTTTTTGAGTTGACGGTGAAACGCTTTTCAGCCGATTTATCCCGTCCCTTTGCGTCAGTAATCTGTACCCAACTTGAACGCAACAACAACTTCAAAAACTCAAAAGGGACGCACACCATGACTACTCCAACCTACAACCGCCTGAACAAAGATGACGCCATCGTGCTGCTGGTCGACCACCAGACCGGCCTGATTTCGCTGGTGCAGGACTTCTCGCCAAACGAATTCAAGAACAACGTGCTGGCCCTGGCTGATCTGGCGAAGTTCTTCGAACTGCCGACCATCCTCACCACCAGTTTCGAACAAGGCCCGAACGGCCCGCTGGTGCCAGAGCTCAAGGAGATGTTCCCGGACGCGCCGTACATTGCTCGCCCAGGCCAGATCAACGCGTGGGACAACGAAGATTTTGTGAAAGCGATCAAGGCTACCGGCCGTAAACAGATCATCATTGCCGGTGTAGTAACGGATGTGTGCGTAGCGTTCCCGACCTTGTCGGCGCTGGCGGAAGGGTTTGAGGTGTTTGTGGTGACCGATGCGTCCGGCACTTTCAACACCACCGTGCAACAAGCCGCGTGGAGCCGCATGACTCAGGCTGGTGCGCAGATGATGAACTGGTTCTCGGTGGCGTGTGAGCTGCACCGCGACTGGCGCAACGACATTGAAGGGCTGGGTAACTTGCTGTCGCAGCGCATCCCGAACTACCGCAACCTGATGAACAGCTACTCGGCGCTGACCGCGCAGCAGAAGTAGGCCTGCGCGCTGCAAACGAAAAGCCTGCCCTGAAAAGCAGGCTTTTTCTGTTTTCTGCCGCTGCGCCTATCAGAACGGCGTTTCTAGACGGTCGACGGCATCCCCTCCTTTTCGCCGCCACGGCTTTTGAACGCCAGTGCGAAACACAGCAGAACCCCCACCGAAAATCCTGCCGGGAACAGCCATATACTTCTCCAGTCGTGGCCATTTTGCGCGGTGAAGTGGTCAGTGATCTGACCCGCCACCCAGAATCCGATCAGCATGCCCACACCGTAAGTGGCCAAGGTGATCAGGCCCTGAGCCGAGCTGCGGAAGCGCTCGGGCGCTTTGGCATCGGTGTAGATCTGCCCACAGACGAAGAAAAAGTCATAACACACGCCATGCAGCGCAATACCGATCAGCAGCATGAACGCTTGGTCACCATTGTTGCCGTAGGCGAACAACACATAGCGCAAGGCCCAGGCCAGCATGCCGACCAGCAAGGCAATCTTGATTCCGAAACGCTGGATGAACAGGGGGAGCAGAAGCATGAACAGCACTTCGGAGACCTGACCGAGGGCCATCTTCGCGGTGGGGTTGGTGACACCGATTTCGGCCAGGAACGGATTGGCATTCTGGTAATAGAACGCCAGAGGAATGCAGATCAGGATGGATGCAAGAAAGAACACCAGATAGCTGCGATCCTTGAGCAGGCTCAACGCGTCCGCCCCCAGCATCTGTTTGATGCCAGGCGCATCGGCGGTGGATTTCAACGGTGCGGTTTTCGGCAGGCTGAAGCTGTAGAGCCCCAACACCAGCGAGGCCACGGCAGACATCAGGAACGTGTTGCGCAAACCGCCGGCGGCGATCGCCTGTTGAGCGTCCCAGGCAAAGCCGAAGCTGATCACGATGCCGGCGACGATCCAGCCAACGGTGCCCCATACGCGGATGCGGGAAAACTCCCGGGCCGGGTCTTTGATCTGTCGGAAGGCTACCGCGTTTACCAGGGCCAGCGTTGGCATGTAGACCAGCATGTACGCGAGCACATAGGGATAAAACGCACTGAAATCAGTTGCCCGATAGAGCTGAAAGAGCAGCACCGCGCCCAGCAGGTGCAACACCGCCAGAATGCGTTCGGCATTGAAAAATCGATCTGCAATAAGCCCAACGACAAACGGCGCAATGATCGCCCCCCACGACTGCGTGGAGAACGCCATTCCCACCTGGCCGCCGCTTGCTGCCAGTGTCGTGGTGAGAAAGGTGCCGAGGGTGACGAACCAGCCGCCCCAGATAAAAAACTGCAGAAACATCATGACGCTGAGTCGCGCATTCATTGCGTTCATTTCAATCACCGTATTATTTTTATGTCGGTAACAGCGTTGTCATCAGCGCTCGCCAAGGCCCAGCAGACGCCGGTTGGATAGCTCGTCAGCGCTCACACCGGCGAAATCGTCGAATGCCTTCAGGGTTCGGGTGATCATGTGTCGTTCGATGAAGGCCGCCCCTTCGGCAGCGCCTTGTGCCGCGTCTTTCAGGCAGCATTCCCACTCCAGCACGGCCCAGCCGTTGAAGTCGTATTGAGTCAGTTTGCTGAAGATCGCCTTGAAGTCGATCTGGCCATCGCCCAGTGAACGAAACCGGCCCGGGCGATCAACCCAACCCTGATAGCCGCCGTAGACGCCGGATCGCGCGCTGGCGTGAAACTCCGCGTCCTTGACGTGGAACATGCGGATGCGCGCGTGGTAGCGATCGATGAAACCCAGGTAGTCCATTTGCTGCAGCAACAGATGGCTTGGGTCATACAGAATCGCCGCGCGCGGATGATGATTCACCGCTTCGAGGAATTGCTCGAAAGAGGCGCCATCGTGCAGGTCCTCGCCGGGGTGGATCTCGTAGCAGAGGTCGACACCGGCCTCATCGAAGCACTCGAGGATCGGCAACCAGCGTTTCGCCAATTCGGCAAAGCCCTGTTCCACAAGGCCGGCAGGACGTTGCGGCCACGGGTAGACGTACGGCCAGAGCAGGGCGCCGGAAAAGGTCGCGTGGGCCGTCAGCCCCAAGCGCTGACTGGCGCGCGCCGCCAGTTTCAACTGATTGATCGCCCATTCGGTGCGTGCTTGCGGATTGCCACGCAGCGCTGCTGGGGCAAAGTCGTCGAAAAGTGCGTCGAACGCCGGATGCACCGCGACCAGTTGGCCTTGCAGGTGTGTCGACAGCTCGCTGATCACCACACCGGCCTTGGCGCATATGGCGATGAGTTCGTCACAGTAATCCTGACTGTCGGCGGCGCGTTCAAGGTCGATGAAGCGCGTGCCGAGGGTTGGCAACTGAATGGCTTTGTAGCCTTGGGAAGCGGCCCATTGCGCGATGTTGGCCAAGGTATCGAAAGGCGCTTCGTCGGTGATGAATTGGGCGAGAAAGACGCCGGGGCCGCGCATCCCGCTCGGGCGTTGTTGATTAACGTTCATTGGCGGTTGCTCCATTGGCAAGGTCAGGTATTGCAGTCCATTTGGCTTCGCCACAATGATTGGCGATGGCGGTCTCAATGAATGCCATGCCGCGCAGCCCGGTAGCTATGCCGGGAACGCCCGGTGCGTCAGGACCGCCCGCACCGTTGAAAATGGCCTGCGCGAGGTCGCCGTAGAGATTGGCCATGGCCTCGAGGTAGCCTTCCGGGTGTCCGGCGGGCAAGCGCATGCGCCGCGTGGCGTTTGCGCACAGCCAAGGTTGACCAAGGCCCGAGCGCAGCACGCGCATCGGTTCATTCAAGGGGCGATGGATCAGACTGGCGGGCTCTTCCTGACGCCATTCCAGCCCGCCCTTGTCGCCATACAGACGAATCTTCAGCGGGTTCTCTTCGCCGGCGCACACTTGGCTGGCGATCAATACGCCGCTGGCGCCGTCGGCCATTTTGAACAGCATCGAGGCGTCGTCATCCAGTTGGCGACTGCTCAAATGCGACCCGAGCATCGCGCTGATGAACTGGATGGGTTGACCGGCGACAAACTCCGCGAGGGAAAACGCGTGCGTGCCGATGTCACCGATGCAGCCACCGATGCCGGATTGTTCAGGATTGTCGCGCCAGCCCGCCTGTTTGTTGCCTTGGCCAGCCACATCGCTGCTGAGCCAGCCTTGCGGGTATTCGACGAAGACTTTGCGCAGACGCCCGATTTCACCGCTGGCGACCATCTCGCGTGCCTGCCAGACCATCGCATACCCCAGGTAGGTGTGCGCCAGGGCGTAAATTCGCTGGCTGTTGTTGACCTCACGGGCCAAGTCCTGCACTTGCGCCAGATTGAGCGCAGCAGGCTTTTCACTGAACACATGGAAACCCGCACTCAGTGCTGCACTGGCGATAGGGGCGTGCAGATGATTGGGCGTGACGATCACCAGCAGTTCCATGCGCTGATCGGCCGGCAATGCGTGTTCGGCGGCCAGCATGTTCTGCCAGGTGTCATAGCAGCGTTGCGCAGGCAGCCCAAGCGCCGCACCACTGCGTTGATTGTTGTGGGCGTCGCGGCTGAACGCACCGCAGACCAGTTCGAAGCGTCCATCGAGGCCGGCGGCTTGCCGGTGTGCCTGGGCGATGAAGGCACCTTCACCACCGCCGACGAAGCCCATTCTTATTTTTCGACCTGCAGCAATCATGGCAATTGTCTCAGTGGAGTCGTGCGGAATATCGATGATGTAACCGGTTACATCGTGGGCGAAATCTAGGCCTGAATTTACCGGGTGTCAAACCGTGTCTGACGAATGCGAACGTTTCGGCGCGTGACGCTGTGCGGTAAGCTCGACGGCCGATTTGATTGAAAGAGCGAGGCAGTCTTGTCCAATATCCGCGAAGTGGCACGGCTGGCGGGTGTCTCGGTGGCAACGGTGTCGAGAACATTGAAGTCCCCCGAGCGGGTGCTGCCCGATACCCGCGAGCGGGTCATGGCCGCCGTCCAGCAAACCGGCTATCGACCGAATTTGATGGCGGTGCAGTTTCGCTCGCGCAGAACGGGAAACCTGGTGATTCTGGTCCCGACCATTGCCAACACCTTTTTCGCCAGGGTGATCAGCGGCGCACAGAAAGCCGCGCAGGCCGCCGGGTACCGGTTGCTGTTGTGCGACACCCAGGGCCAGGCATCGCTTGAGCGCCATTTCGCTGATCTGGTGCACGCCCATCAAGCCGATGGCGTCATTCAGTTGCGCGCCTATGATCCCTTCGAAGAATCTGCCGCCGAGCCAGCACTGACCCCGATCGTCAATGCCTGCGAAGTCATCCGGCACGGACGGCATCCAACGATCAGTCTGGATAACGTTGCGGCGGCCAAAGCCATGACCGAGTACCTGATCGCGATGGGGCATCAGCGTATCGGACTGATCAAAGGACCCAAAGGCAGCCCGCTCACGCGTGATCGTCTGGCGGGGTATGAAGCGGCCCTGCGCGATGCAGGTCTAGCGCTCGATCACACGCTTATCTGTCACGGCGATTTCACGCTCGACGCGGGCTATTCGGGTGCCGGGAAACTGCTCGCGCTCGACAACCGACCGAGCGCGCTGTTTTGTGAAAATGACGAAATGGCCATCGGCGCGCTCAAGCGCATCAAAGAGCAGGGGCTGCGCGTGCCGGAGGATATTTCTCTCGCCGGATTCGACGATATTCCAATGGCCGCGTACTGCGATCCACCGCTGACGACCATTGCCCAACCCGCCGAAATGTTCGGCGAGAAAGCTGTGGAAATGCTGATTGCGCTGATCGAGAAACAGCCGTTGCCGCAACGGCATGTGGTATTGCCGTTCGCATTGACCAAGCGCGACAGCACGGCGCGGGTTGATCAAGCGGGTAGCTGAACCTCTGAATTCCAAGCCGACGTAACCAAGCGATAGCACAAGCAAAAAAAACCTGTAGCGAGGGCGCTTGCTCCCTCGCCACAGTCATGGTGGATCCTCATCGCTCTGAAAAAACAGGCGACTAGCGAACCGCGTAAACCTTGCGCACATAGCGCGTGCTCTTCCACGCGCAGAATGCGCCGCGCGGTACGAACACGCTGTCGCCGGTATCGACTGTAACGCTCGATCCGTCCGGCGCGAGTAATGCGACGCTGCCTTCGATCAGGTGCATCAACTCATTGAGTGTGTGTGCTCGGCCGTGGCGTTCGTAGGGCGTCGAATCCCACACACCGACACGCAGATCAGTTACCGGATCTTCGAAGGCATTGCGGGAACGGCATTGTGGTGTCGCGCCAATCAGAATCTGCTCTTGCGGTGCCGCCGACGGCGATAGCATCGCCAACGGATCGAGGCCGGTGAGGCCGGGTGTCGGGGTGTCAGTGGTCATTGCACAGAAAGCCCATTGCGTTCCGACCTGAGCCTCTATTCGCAGCGAGGTGCCACGGCCGATCACAGCGCTGCCGCCGACAGCCAATTCCAATGTCTGTTCGCCGGCTTTCAGCCGCACGTGCCCGGCATGCACGACAACAGTTTCGGTGTGCGGAAAATCCTCGATGTCCATCGACTCGCCAACCTCAACGATGCCTGCACTGATGCCGTCAGCACCGTGCCAGGCGACGCGTCGGCCGGCGGCAAAAGGATCTCTGGCGCTCAGTGCCATCTGTTCGAAAGACGTAGCGATGCGGCCACCGTCGGCGCGAGCCAACAGCAGAACAGTAGGTTGCGACATACGAAGAACACTCCATTAGAAAACGTTGAGGCACTGCAACAGCGCAATCAACCGATGGCTTGGGTAACCAGAGCAAACTGGCGCATCCCATTGGCGGCCGCAGGAGGCGTGCCTCGGGCCATTTGCGCGACGGTGTCGATCTGCTTGAGTCCGGCGGTTTCCAGCCATTCGGCGAGGCCACAATCGGCCGGAATGTCGATGCGCACAAAGGCGTCCGGCACTTGGATCAACAATGTGCCGATCAAGTACTCTGCTTGTTCGAGGTTTTCAGCAACCACCGGGCCTATGCAGCGGCCGCGTCCGAACGGGCGCATCAGCGCGAAGGCGCGCAGCTGGCCGTCGCGTTGAATGCCGACGGACTGTTCCACCACCGGCGCCAGGTCGTCCAGCACCGCGCGCCGATCCAGACCGCTGGCAACGTTCGCCAGGGTCAACAGTTGTTGCTGATCCGCAGCCGTCAGCGCGCGACATGCTTCGCCCTCGGCCAATGCGGTCAGCGCCGGTGCGTGCGCCTGGCCCTGATGTTGCTGGATCCTGCCAAACTCGACAAAACCCTGACTGGCATACAGTGGCGCACCGGCGAGGGTCGCATTCAACATGGGCGTTCGCGCCTGGCAGGCATCGAGGGCTTGCTCCATCAACTGGCGTCCGATGCCTTTGCCTTGGTAGTCGTCGCTAACGATGACCAACCCGATGGTGGCGAAATCACCTTGCGGGCAGGCGAATGCCGTACCGATCAAGCGTTCGCCATCAAGCACCACGAAACCGGCACTGACCCGTTGCAGCATCGCCCAGTCGTCCAGTCGATGCGGCCATTTCAGCTGCACGGACAAGGCATGGGCGGCGGGGAGATCGGCGGCGGTCATCGGGCGATAAACATAAGCGGACGGGTGTGAGGCGGACATGGCGAGTCTCCGTTGAACAATGTGCGCGAGCGCCCGGTTTTGCGGCGCGATGGTGCCTGTATCCCATCTGGGTGAAGCGCTGACAAGGGGCGAACGCGCATTCGGCAGATTCGGCGAGACGATGCCCGCAAGACCACACTTACTACTTATTTGCACGGCAAGGTCGGCAGCAAATGCTTGGGCTTTTTTTCTACGATGGAGGCCTGAGTAATGACTCGCCGGTCCCTCTTCTGGAGTGCTCCATGAATAGCTTCGATCCCCGCCTTATCGCTGTTCGCAGCGCCCACTTCATTGACGGTCAATACCGCGATGCGCATTCAGGGCTGGAAGTGGTTCGCCCCTCTGACGGCCAGGTCTATGCCGAACTGCCGGTGGCGGATGCCGACCTGGTGGACGAAGCCGTCAATAATGCCTGGCAGGCCTTCAATCGCAGCGACTGGGCCAGCCGTCCACCGCGCGAGCGGGCGCGGGTGATGCGGCGCTGGGCCGATCTGATTGAGGCGGACGCGGAGATTCTTGCGCCTCTGGAAGCCGTCGGCTCAACCCGCCCGCACAAAGATGTGATCGCCTGGGACATTCCCTATGTGGCCGAAGGCATTCGTTTTTTTGCCGAGCTGGCGGACAAGCATGGCGGTCAGGTTGCCGCCACCCAGACCGATCGCCTGGGCATGCAGATTGCTGAACCCTACGGAGTGATCGCCGCCATCGCACCATGGAATTTTCCGCTGAGCATGGCGTCCTGGAAGGTCGCGCCAGCCTTGGCCGCGGGCAATGCCGTAGTGCTCAAACCTTCAGAGCTGACGCCGTTCTCCAGTCTGCGCTTTGCTGAACTGGCGTTGCTCGCGGGGCTGCCGGCGGGCATCTTCAACGTCGTGCAGGGGGATGGCCGTGTGACGGGCGACGCACTGTGCCGGCATCCGCGTGTGGGTAAAGTGACGTTCACCGGATCCACGGCAACCGGTTCGAGCATCATGTCGACGTGCGCACTGGTCGGGCCCAAACCGGTCACACTGGAGCTCGGTGGCAAAAGTCCACAATTGGTCTTCGCCGATATCCCCGACATTGCCAAAACCGCGCGCACGGTGGCCTTGGCAATTACCGGTAACGCTGGCCAGGTGTGCGTCTCCGGCTCACGGCTGTTGATTGAACGCTCGATCATGGAACCCTTCCTGGCGCACTTGCAGGCTTACTTCGAGACCCTGCGTCCCGGCCCTACCTGGTCGTCGCAGAGCACGCTCTCACCGATCATTTCGCGCCTGCAGGCCAGTCGCATCGATGGCATCGTTCAACGTTCGCGCCAGGCCGGGGCCGAGGTGTTGACCGGCGGCGGACTGTTTGAAGAAATGGGCGGTGCTTACTATCAACCGACGCTGCTGACCGGGGTCGACAATCAGAATCCGGCGGTCTGCGAAGAGATCTTCGGGCCAGTGCTGACGGTGCAAGCGTTCGATGACGAGGAGCAAGCACTCAGTCTGGCTGCGCACGCCACTTACGGTCTGGCTGCGGGCGTACACACCGCTGATATCAATCGCGCCTTGCGCCTGGTGCGCAAACTCGAGGCGGGGACGGTGTGGGTCAACCGTTACGGGCGCAGTAACGACTACATCCTGCCCACCGGTGGCTATAAACGTTCCGGTATCGGCAAGGACCTGGGGCGCGAGGCGTTCGAGGCCAATCTGCGCTTCAAGAGTGTGCTGATCGATATTGTTCAGTAATGCCGATCAAACGGTGGGCGCGAGTTTGCTCGCGAAGCGGGCGTCTCAGGCGACATTGATATTGCCTGACACAGCGCTTTGCGAGCAGGTCCGCTCTCGCAGAGATCGGGTCATGCCAGTGGCATCAGTAACGCTTGAATCAACCGCCAAACGGGCGCTTCCTTAGGGACGCGCCCGTTTTCGTTTTGCTCGGCGCAGTTTCTGCGGTGTATGCCGGAAAATCAGCGCGCAAACAGCCGAAAGAGGTCCATAAGGGCGCACAAATACAGGGTTTGCCCAAGGCTGGAGCGAGCCGCAAAGTCTGCTGAGGCAGGTGGCCAAAACGGTGGTTTGTATCGAGCAGAGGTCGCTTTTAACGCCATCTGCTGAATTCACAGTGTTGTAATGACGGTGTGCTGCAGCGTTGCATCACCGCTTGCCAATCAAGCGAATGCTGGCCGCGCCATGACCTCAACGAACTTCAGGATCGCACCCAATGAGCTTTCTTCGTCCCAAATTCATTACGTTCGACTGCTACGGTACGCTGACCAATTTCCACATGGGCACCATGACGCGCGAACTCTTCGCCGATCGCGTGCCAGCGGAGCAGATGGACCAGTTCGTCAAGGATTTCTCGGCTTATCGCCTGGATCAGGTCATGGGCGACTGGATGCCTTACGACGAGATTCTCAAGACAGCACTGGCGCGTACCTGCAAGCGTTGGGGCGTCGAGTACCGCGACGAAGGTCAGCTGTACTACGACGCCGTGCCAACCTGGGGCCCACACGCGGATGTGCCGGCCGGCCTGTCGAAAATTGCCGACAAGATCCCGCTGGTGATTTTTTCCAACGCCAGCGACAGTCAGATCATGTCCAACGTCGACAAACTCGGCGCGCCGTTTCACAAGGTCTTCACCGCTGAACAGGCACAAGCCTACAAGCCACGCCTGGCGGCGTTCGAGTTCATGCTCGACAACCTTGGCTGCGGTCCGGAAGACATCTTGCATGTGTCCTCCAGCTTCCGTTACGACTTGATGCCGGCACACGATATGAAGATCAAGAACAAGGCCTTCGTCGCCCGTGGTCACGAAGTCCCGGGCAATGCGTTTTACGGCTATCAGCAGATCACTGACATCGGCGGGCTGCCGGCGCTGGTCGGTCTCTGAGTTGCATCGGCATCGGCATTTTTTCTGGCATAGGCGAATCAGACATGGGCAGTGAATCCTACTGGCTCGACACCGCGCCGGCCTTCACCGGTGGGCAACTCGGCGCATTGCCCGCGCAGGTCGATGTGGCCGTCGTGGGGGGTGGTTTCACCGGGTTGGCGGCGGCCCGCGCCTTGGCGCTAAAGGGTGCCAGTGTGGTGGTGCTCGAAGCCGGGCGAGTGATCGGCGAAGCCTCGGGGCGTAACGGTGGGCAATGCAACACCGGAGTGGCTCAGGATTACGCCGGCCTCAGTGCCAGCCTCGGTGCGGACAAGGCGCGCGCCTATTACCAGGCGTATGAGCGAGCAGTGCAAAGTGTTGTTTCGCTGGTAGAGCAGGAGCAGATCGCCTGCGACCTGATCCGCAACGGCAAGCTGAAACTGGCCGCCAAACCCATGCACTACGAAGGCCTGGCACGCACTTGTGAGCTGATTCGTCGTGAGGTCGATGCCGATGTCGAGTTGTTGTCCGCCGAGCAGACCCGCGCTGAAGTGAATTCGGCACAGTTTCACGGCGCTCTGCTGCAACGCAACGGCGTGCAAATGCACGTCGGCCGCTTCGGCGTCGGTCTGGCCGAAGCGGCGGCGCGGCACGGTGCGCTGATCCATCAAGGCACTTCGGTGCTGGACTGGAAGGCCAAGGCCGGCGGCTATCAGGTCAATACCAGCAAGGGTTCGCTGCACGCCGGGCAGGTGCTGCTCGCCACTGGCGCTTGTCAACACGGCGGCTTGAGCTGGTATCGGCGGCGCATCGTTCCGGTCGGCAGTTTCGTCATCGCTACCGAGGTATTGCCAGACGCGTTGATCGACCAATTGCTGCCGTGTCGTCGTGCCTATGTCACCAGCCGCATGATCGGTAACTACTTTCGCCTGACCCCGGACAACCGTCTGCTGTTTGGCGGCCGCGCGCGGTTCGCCATGTCCGACAGCGTCAACGACGCCAAGAGCGGCAAGGTTCTGCAAGCCGCCATGGTGCAGATGTTCCCGCAATTGGCCAAGGTCAAGATCGACTACTGCTGGGGCGGACTGGTCGACATGACCTCCGATCGGCTACCTCGGGCCGGTCAGCATGGCGGGGTTTTTCACTCCATGGGTTACAGCGGCCACGGTGTACAGATGTCGGTACACATGGGCCAGGTCATGGCCGAGGTGATGGCGGGTAACGCCGAGGCCAATCCGTGGCGCGAACTTGAATGGCCAGCCATTCCCGGGCATTTCGGCAAGCCATGGTTTTTGCCGTTCGTGGGCGCGTATTACCGCTTTCAGGATTATCTGCATTGAGTTGCTGTTGTGGCGTCACCGTCGTTTGCGTTTCAGGACGTTCCGGTCAACCGGAACACTCGAGCCTTCTCATCTTCGACAGGTAGCACTGATATGACTGACAACAAGAACGACTCACCCCTGATCTCCGGCGAAGAAAGCCTGCGGGTTTTCGAGGGCCTCAATCGTGGCATGTCACGCCGTCATGCCCTGCAAATGCTCGGTGTCGCGGGGGTTGCCGCGGCGGGCGCCGGCAGCCTGTTTGGCGCCGCCGGCAAGCTGTTCGCCGATGAGGCGGCAACACCGGGCACAGGCAAGCCGGGCGGGCGCATTCGTGTCGCCGGGATGTCCAGTTCCACGGCGGACACCCTCGACCCGGCCAAAGGCGCGTTGTCCACCGACTATGTGCGCCACTACATGTTCTACAACGGCCTGACCCGATTCGACTCGCATCTGGTGCCGCAACTGGAACTGGCCGAGCGCATCGACAACACCGACGCCACCGTGTGGACCATCACCCTGCGCAAAGACGTGACCTTCCACAACGGCAAGACCCTGAGCGCCGCCGACGTGGTGTTTTCGTTGTCGCGACACAAGGACCCGCTCACCGGTTCGAAAGTCATGCCGCTGATGGAGCAGTTCGTCGAGATCAAGGCTACCGGCACTAACGAAGTACAGATCCGCCTGAGCGCACCCAACGCGGAGCTGCCGTCGATTCTCGCGGTGTCGCACTTGCTGATCGTTCCCGAAGGCACCACCGACTTCAATCAGGGCATCGGCACCGGGCCGTTCAAGGTCAAGGAATTCAAACCGGGCGTGCGTTCGGTGGCTGCGCGCAACACCGGTTACTGGAAACCAGGCCTGCCGTACCTCGACGAAATCGAGTTCATCGCCATTGGTGACGAACCGTCGCGGGTCAACGCGCTGCTTTCCGGCGACGTACACATGATCAATGAGGTCAATCCGCGTTCTACTACCCGGATCAAGGCCAGTGCCAAGCATCGGGTCGTTGATGCGCCGTCGGGCAACTACACTGATTTGATCATTCGTCAGGATCAGATGCCCGGCAAAAGCGCCGAATTCACCCAGGCGATGAAGTATCTGCTCGACCGCGAGCAGGTCAAATCGGCGGTGTTCCGTGGCTTTGCCGTGGTCGGCAACGACCATCCGATTGCGCCGGGTTCGCGCTATTACAACGCCGACCTGCCACAAACCGTCTATGACCCGGAAAAAGCGCGGTTCCTGCTGAAGAAAGCCGGGATGGAAAACATCAGCATGCCGCTGGTCGCATCGCCGGCCGCCACCGGTTCAGTGGATATCGCGGTGCTGTTGCAGCAATCGGCGAAACAGGCCGGGCTGAAACTCGACGTCAACCGTCTGCCGAGCGACGGCTATTGGTCCAACCACTGGATGAAGCACCCGCTGAGCTTCGGCAACATCAACCCGCGGCCGAACGCCGACGTGATGTTCTCGCAGTTCTTCCAGTCGAAAGCGCCGTGGAACGAGTCCGGTTGGCAGAACGATCAGTTCGACCAATTGCTGATGCTCGCCCGCGCCGAAACCGACGACGCCAAGCGCAGCAAGATGTATGCCGATATGCAAACGCTGGTGCACGACCACAGCGGCATCGGCGTGCCGGTGTTCATCAGCAACATCGATGGCGTTGACCAGCGCATCAAAGGCTACAGCAGCAATCCGCTGGGCGGCTTCATGGGTTACATGTTCGCCGAGCAGGTCTGGCTGGACGCTTGATAAGCCGTCGGTTTGAGCGGCAGTAACAGTGCAGGAGGACAGGCGATGAACAGCAACACCTTGTGGTTGATCGGCAGGCGCATGGGCGCCGCGATCGTGACGTTGTTGATTGTGTCCATGGTCGTGTTCGCGATCACGGCGGTATTGCCGGGCGACGCCGCGCAACAATCGCTCGGGCAGTTCGCCACGCCGGAGCAGGTCGCGGCGTTGCGCCTGAAACTGGGACTCGATCAGCCCGGCGTGTTGCGCTACTTGCACTGGCTGATGAACTTGCTCAGCGGCGACATGGGCCTGTCGGTTTCCAACGCCATGCCGGTGGGTGAGTTGATGGCCGGGCGCGTCCCTAACACCTTGATGCTGGCCGGCGCTACCGCATTAATTTCGGTACCGGTGGCGCTGATTCTGGGCATCGGTTCGGCGATGGGAAGGGGCGGGCGGCTCGACAGCCTGCTGAGCTTTTTCACCCTGGCCATGGTCGCCGTTCCGGAGTTTCTGGTGGCGACCCTGGCGGTGCTGATCTTCGCGGTAAATCTGGGTTGGTTATCGGCGCTGTCCTATGCCAGCGACATCACTTCACCGTGGCAATTCATGCGCACTTACGCGTTGCCGGTGATGACCCTGTGTTGCGTGATCGTCGCGCAAATGGCCCGCATGACCCGCGCAGCGGTGATCGATCAACTCGACAGTCCTTACGTGGAAATGGCTCGGCTCAAAGGGGTCAGCCCGATCCGTATCGTACTGCGGCACGCCTTGCCCAACGCGATCGGGCCGATTGCCAACGCCATCGCCCTGAGCCTTTCCTACCTGCTGGGCGGGGTGGTCATCGTCGAGACCATCTTCAACTATCCCGGTATCGCCAGCCTGATGGTCGATGCCGTGACCAACCGTGACATGGCACTGGTTCAGGCCTGCACCATGTTGTTCTGTACCGCGTACCTGGGGCTGGTGCTGCTCGCCGACCTGTGCGCCATTCTGTCCAACCCGAGGCTGAGAAACCAATGAACAATCTCATTGTGAAATCGACGCCTTCAGCGCCCGACCTGTCGGTGGGCAAGGTGTCCCATGGCCCGGCCTGGCTGGGTCTGATCGGTGCTGCGATGTGCCTTCTGTGGTTGCTGGTGGCAATGTTCGGCCCGTGGTTGGCACCCCATCCGGTGGGCGAAGTGGTGTCGGACAATGTCTTTGACAGCATCAGTGCCCTGTACCCGTTCGGCACGGATTATCTGGGCCGTGACATGCTCAGCCGCGTGCTCGTCGGCGCCCGCTTCACGGTGGGCCTGGCGTTGATTGCTGCGATATTGGCGAGTGGCCTGGGCACCAGTTGCGCGCTGCTGTCGGTGGTGTCGCCAAAATGGCTGGACGAAGTGATCAGTCGCCTGATGGACGCGTTCATCTCGATCCCGAGCAAGATGCTCGCGCTGATCATGGTCTCGGCGTTTGGTTCGTCGGTGATGTTGCTGGTATGCACCGCCGTGCTGAGCTTCGCTCCTGGGGCCTTTCGCATTGCCCGCAGCATGGCAGTGAACATCGAGGCTTTGGAGTACGTACAAGTAGCGCGTACCCGTGGCGAGCGGCGCCTGTACATTGCCTGTGTGGAAATCCTGCCGAACATGCTCAACCCGGTGCTGACCGATCTGGGCCTGCGCTTCGGCTTTATTGTGTTGCTGCTCAGTGGCATGAGCTTTCTGGGCCTGGGCGTGCAGCCGCCCGACGCCGACCTTGGCTCGCTGGTGCGCGAAAATATCGGCGGACTCAATCAGGGCGCGCCGGCCATCGTCATTCCGGCACTGGCGATCGGCACCCTGACCATTGGCGTGAATCTGTTTATCGACAGGCTGTCGTCTCGCCGCAGTCGCCGTTCGGGAGGTCATTGAAATGAGCCAATTGATTCGAGTCGAAGACCTGCGGGTGGTCGCGTGTGGCGAGCGCGGTGAAAGCGAAATCGTCAAAGGTGTGAGTTTCGCCCTGGAAAAAGGCGAAGTATTGGCGCTGATCGGTGAGTCCGGCTCTGGCAAAACCACCATCGCCCTGGCCTTGCTCGGGTACGCCCGGCGTGGCTGCCGGTTGTCCGGCGGGGTGGTGCAGGTCGGTGAGCACGACATGCGGGCCCTCAGCGAAAAAGAACTGCAGAAACTGCGCGGCAATCGTGTGTCGTACATCGCGCAAAGCGCGGCGGCGGCGTTCAATCCGGCAAAAAGGTTGCTCGATCAAGTGGTGGAGGGCGCGCTGATTCACGGTTTGGGCACCCGTGCGGTGCTCGAGGCCAAAGCCATCGCGTTGTTTCGCGACCTCGCATTACCGAACCCTGAGCGCATCGGCCAACGTTATCCGCATCAGGTGTCGGGCGGGCAATTGCAACGGGTGATGGCGGCGATGGCGCTGATCAGCGATCCGCTGCTGGTGGTCCTCGATGAACCGACTACCGCCCTCGATGTGACCACCCAGATCGACGTGTTGCGTGCCTTTAAACGGGTGGTTCGCGAACGTGGTGCGACCGCTGTCTACGTGTCCCACGATCTGGCGGTGGTGGCGCAAATGGCTGATCAGATTGTGGTGCTCAATGGCGGCCAGATATTCGAACAGAGCGCTACCGCGCCGTTGTTGAAGGGGCCGTCCCATGAATACACCCGCAGCCTGTTGGCCGCCGCGCGCCCGGACACTTCGATCCGGCCACCCTGCGGCATTGCTGAAGAACAACCGCTGCTGACCATCAAAGGCCTGACCGCAGGCTACGGCAACAAGAACACGCACGGCATGCCGGCGATCCGCGTACTGGAAGACATCGATCTGACCGTGCGTCGCGGGCAGGCCATCGGCGTGATCGGTGAGTCCGGTTCCGGCAAGTCGACGCTGGCGCGGGTGGTGGCGGGGTTGCTGTGTCCGGCGCTGGGCGGGTTGACCTTCGATGGTCAGCCACTCGGCGGCTGCCTGTCCGAGCGTACCGATGAGCAGTTCCGACGGATACAGATGGTCTTTCAAAATGCCGATACCGCGCTTAACCCGATGCACAGTGTCAGCACCATCCTCGGTCGGCCGCTGAAAATGTATTTCGGCCTCAAGGGCGCGGCGTTGCACGAACGAATCGGCGAACTGCTCGATCTGGTGCGTTTGCCCCGAACCCTGGCCGAACGTCGGCCGAATGAACTGTCCGGCGGGCAAAAACAACGGGTCAACCTGGCGCGTGCGCTGGCGGCAAAACCGGACTTGATCCTGTGCGATGAAGTGACCTCGGCACTGGACACGGTGGTGGGTGCGGCGATTCTCGAACTGTTGCGCGATCTGCGTCAGGAACTGGGCGTTTCGTACCTGTTTATCAGTCACGACATCTCCACCGTGCGCGCGCTGTGCGATGACATTGTGGTGATGTACAGCGGTCACAAAGTTCAGGCCGGAACGCGTCAGGCGTTTGCCCAGCCGCCGTTTCACCCCTACACCGACTTGTTGATTCATTCTGTCCCGGAACTGCGCCAGGGCTGGCTGGAGAACTGCGGCACGACGTGTGGCGAACTGCCGCCGGTGGGGGCCCGATCCGACGAACCGGAACTGTGTACGTTCTTGAACCGCTGTCCGGTGCGGGTCGATGGCCTGTGCAATCGCAGCGCGCCGCCGCGTCACAGCATTGACGGCGGCAGTGAAATTCTCTGTCACCACGACAGCGTCGAACTGCTGAAAACCCAGCGCGATGTCATCAATCTGAGTCAGGGAGCCTATGCATGAGCGGGCGTTTTGTAAGGCTGGCCGAACAGGGGCGACCTAGTGTCAACCTGACGGTGGATGGTGCACAGGTGCAAGCGTTGCAGGGTGACACGTTGATGGTTGCCTTACTGACTCACGGCAATGCCTTGCGTCAATCGGAGTTTGATTCAGGTCGACGCGCCGGGTTTTGCCTGATGGGCGCCTGCCAGGATTGCTGGGTCTGGACGCGCAGCGGCGAGCGTTTGCGCGCCTGTTCCAATGAAGTGCGTGAAGGCCTGGACATTGTCACCACACAACCGGAGGCAAAATGGCCATTGCACGCATAGTCATTGTCGGCGCCGGGCCGGCGGGCATTCGTTGCGCCGAAACGCTGGTGGCGGCCGGTTTCAAACCGACGCTGATCGATGAAAATCGCCGCGACGGCGGACAAATCTATCGTCGCCAGCCCGAGGGTTTCACCCGCGACTACGCCACGCTGTACGGCAGCGAAGCGCATAAGGCGCAAGACCTGCATGAGAGCTTTGATCGCTTGCGCGAGCGGATCGACTATCGCCCGGACACCCTGGTGTGGAATCTCACGCCGGGACAATTGTGCTGCGTCAGTCAGAGCCGGCACTCGACGCTGGATTACGACGCGTTGCTGCTCTGCACGGGGGCCACTGACCGGCTGATGCCGATCGAAGGCTGGCAACTGGCGGGCACTTACAGCCTTGGTGGGGCGCAGATTGCGCTCAAGTCGCAAGCGGTGTCGATTGGTCACAGCGTTGTGTTCATGGGCAGCGGGCCGTTGCTGTATCTGGTGGCCAGTCAGTATGTGAAAGCCGGGGCGACGGTGGCCGCGGTGCTGGACACCTCGCCGCTGCACAAGCGTATCGGCGCACTGCCGAAATTGCTCGCGCGCCCCGGCGTGCTGTTGACCGGGATGAAATTGTTGGCGCAGTTGTATCGGGCAAAGATACCGGTGCATCTCGGCGTCGAGCCGTTGCAGGTCCTGGGTGATGCAGCCAGCGGTGTCAGCGGCGTGCGGATACGCACCGGTAAAGGTGAAACGCTGAGTCTGGATTGCGACGCCGTGGCGTTGGGTTATCACTTGCGTCCGGAAACTCAGCTGGCGGATCTGGCGGGATGCCGGATGGCGTTTGACCAGGCGTCCGGCCAGTGGTGGCTGGCGGTCGACGAAGCAGGGCGCACGTCGGTCAGCGGTGTCTACGCTGCCGGCGACGGCGCGAAAATTCGCGGTGCCGATGCGGCTGAGCACGCCGGGCGACTGGTGGCCATGGCCTTGCTGGAAGATTTGAACCAACCGGTAAACGCCGGTCTGCGTGAGCAACAACGGCAGGCGCTGATGGTGATGGATCAGTTTCGTCTTGGCCTGGCGCAAGCCTTTCCCTGGCCTGCGCAGCAAGCCGCGGCGTTGCCGGACGCTGCCATTGTCTGTCGGTGCGAAATGATCAGCGCCGGTGAGCTGCGCCGCACTGTCAGCGAGAAGGGCGCCTGTGAGGTCAACCGTGCCAAAGCGTTCAGCCGGGTCGGCATGGGCCGCTGTCAGGGTCGTTATTGTTCCCAGGCCGGGGCCGAAGTGATCGCGGCAGCGGCGGGTGTGAGCGTGCAGCAGGTTGGTCGACAACGCGGCCAGGCGCCGGTCAAACCGCTTTCGATGTTCACCGAGGAGGTGTCGCCATGACTGTTGAAAAAGCTGATGTGGTGATTGTCGGCGGTGGCTTGATGGGCTCGGCGGCAGCGTTTTTCCTGCGTCGTCGCGGGCACTCGGTGATCCTGCTTGAGCGTGACCAGATCGGCCAGTACGCCAGCGGTGTCAACTTCGGCAACGTCCGTCGTCAGGGCCGCTATCTGGGGCAACTGGAACTGGCCAACCGTTCATGGGCATTGTGGAAGCGTTTGCCGGAACTGATCGATGACGACCTGGAGTTCATCGCCAGCGGGCACATGCGCGTGTGTTATCGCGACGACGAAATTGCCGAACTCGAGGCGTATGCTGGCGCGCCGGAAGCGGCGCAACTGGATCTGCAAATCTATCGTGGCCAAGCGTTGCATGAGCGCTTTCCCTTCCTCGGCCCGGACGTCAAGGGGGGCTCTTACGCTCCGCACGATGGTCACGCCAATCCACGCCTGGCGGCACCGGCATTTGCCCGGGCAGCACGGCGTCTGGGGGCGCGGATCGAAGAACAGACTGAAGTGGCCGAGGTGCAAAAGGTTGCTGGTGATTTTCGCGTCAGCACCACCGATGGCCGCCAGTTCAGCGCGGCGCAGTTGTTGATTACTGCCGGTGCGTGGGGGCAGAAGCTGTCTCAACAGTTCGGCGAACCGGTGCCGTTGGACACCCACGGCCCGCAAATGGCCGTGACCGAGCCGGTGCCGTACGCGTTGCCGACGGTGATTGGCGTTTACACCAAAATCGCCGAAGAAGTGATCTATTTTCGGCAGATTCCGCGCGGCAACATCGTCATCGGTGGCGGCTACCGCAGCAAGCCGGACATGCTCAATCGCCGCGCCTATTTCGAGCCGCGCAGTCTGCTCAATCAGATGGCACAGATGCGGCGCCTGCTGCCAGGTGTCGGCAATCTGAACATCATCCGCGTCTGGAGTGGCATTGAAGGTTATCTGCCGGACTCCTTGCCTATCATGGGACCGAGCGGCACGGTTGACGGATTGTTCTATGCCTTCGGGTTCTGCGGCCACGGCTTCCAGCTCGGCCCTGGCGTGGGTGACGTCATGGCCGAACTGATCAGCACCGGCAGTACCAGCACTTCGATTGAACCGTTCTCCATCCGCCGGTTCGCCACTCTGACCGAGCAACGGAGCAAAGCCTCATGAAGCCGCGCGTACTGGAGATTCTCAAGCGTTTGTTGGCGTTCGACACAGTCTCTTCGGAGTCGAACATGGCCCTGATTGATTACGTCCGCGAATTGCTGCTGAGCAAGGGCATCGATTCGCTGATCGTCAAAGACGAAACCGGCAAGAAAGCCAACCTGTTCGCCAGCACCGGTCCGCAAACCTTGCCGGGTATCCTGCTGTCCGGGCACACCGACGTCGTGCCGGCGGCAGGGCAGGCGTGGACGCTTGAGCCGTTTCAGGCGACGCTGCAGGACGGGCGAATTTACGGGCGCGGCAGTTGCGATATGAAAGGGTTCATTGCCTTGGCCATCGACGCAATGCTCGACGCTGCCGACCATTCGCTGAACCGGCCTTTGCAACTGGCATTGTCCCACGACGAAGAAACCGGCTGCGTCGGTGTGCGGCGCTTGCTTGATGTTTTGCATCTGGCCCCGGTGCGCCCGTTTCTGTGCCTGATTGGTGAGCCGACCAACATGCAGTTCGTACTCGGGCACAAGGGCAAGGGCTCCTATCGCACCTACTGTCGTGGCCTGGAAGCGCATTCCTCACTGGCGCCTCGCTCGGTCAATGCGATTCACGTGGCTTGCGACTTTATCGCCGCACTGCGCGACAGTCAGCGCCAATTGCAGGAGCAGGGCGCCCAGGATACGGATTACGACGTGCCTTACACCACGGTGCATGTCGGTCAGATTGGTGGCGGGCGCGCCCTGAACATCGTGCCCAATCTGTGCACTCTGGACTTCGAGGTGCGCAACTTGCCGGCCGATGATCTGGACCAGTTTCTCGCGCAGATGCAGGAGCGCGCCGAGCTGATCGTGCGCGAGGCGCGTTTACTGTCGAGCGTCGCCGCCATCGAGATCGAAACGCTGAACGTCTATCCCGGGCTCGACACGCATCCGAGCGTCGAAGCCGTGCGCTTTCTGAAAAACTTCGCCGCGCCGGATACCGGTGTGTCCAAGGTGTCTTTCGGCACGGAAGGCGGTTTGTTCAAGCAGCGTCTGGATGTGCCGGTGGTGGTGTGCGGGCCGGGTTCGATCGAGCAGGCGCACAAGCCCGATGAGTTTATCGAGGTCAGTCAGATGGAGGCCGGGGAACGCTTTCTTCAGGGTTTGCTGGGGTCGCTGAAACAATGACGGTGCCTGTAGGTGCGAGCCGGCTCGCGCCTACAGGGTTTTGTGTTGATCTGCTGTTGCGGCGAAAATTTCAGCATCCGACGCCGTCTTCAACGCGCTTTCAGCATCCTCCCCCGTAGTACCTCCCTAGACTGGAGCATGTCTCGAATCAGGACTCGACCATGCTCAAGAATCGTTTGAAAGACTCCAGCCTTTTGGCAGAACTCGCTTATGTAGACGGGCAGTGGATCGGCGCCGATGACGCCGCGACCATTGACGTTATTGATCCGGCCAGCGGTCAGTTGCTTGCCCGGGTGCCGGCCATGCAAGGCGCGGAGACCCGCCGCGCCATCGAGGCCGCCGACAAGGCCTGGCCAGCCTGGCGTGCGCGCCCGGCCGCCGAACGCGCCACTTTGCTTGAGCGTTGGTATCAGGCCATGGTCGACAACCTCGATGATCTGGCACTGATCATGACCTGCGAACAGGGCAAGCCGCTGAACGAGGCCAAAGGCGAAATCCGCTACGGTGCCGGGTTCGTCAAGTGGTTCGCTGAAGAGGCCCGCCGGGTCTACGGCGAAACCATGCCGGCACCTGGCGGCGACCGTCGGCTGCTGACCTTGAAACAACCGGTCGGCGTCTGCGCGGCGATCACCCCTTGGAACTTCCCCAATGCGATGATCACCCGAAAATGCGCGCCGGCGCTGGCGGCGGGTTGCCCGATCATTGTCAAACCGTCGGATCTGACACCGCTGTCGGCGCTGGCGCTGGCGGTATTGGCAGGGCGTGTCGGTATTCCGGCTGGTGTGTTCAATGTGGTGACCGGAATGCCCGCCGGCATTGGCGAAGAGCTGACCGGCAACCCGACAGTTCGCAAGATTTCCTTTACCGGCTCGACCCCTGTAGGCCGTTTGCTGATGCGCCAGAGCGCCGAGCACATCAAGCGCTTGAGTCTGGAGTTGGGCGGTAACGCGCCCTTCATTGTCTTCGATGACGCCGATCTGGAGCAGGCCGTGGCCGGGGTCATGCTCAGCAAATTTCGCAATGCCGGCCAGACTTGCGTCTGTGCCAACCGCATCCTTGTGCAAAACGGCATCTATGAACGCTTCGCTCAGCGACTGGTGGAAGAGGTCGGCAAGCTCAAGGTCGGTAATGGCCTGGAGGCTGACGTCACGATTGGCCCGCTGATCAACCCGGCCGCGGTAAACAAAGTCGCGCGGCACATCGACGATGCGCTGACCCAGGGCGCGCGCTTGCTCTGTGGCGGCATGCCGGATGCCAGCAGTCAGTTCGTGCAACCCACCGTTCTGGGCGATGCCCATGCCGGCATGCTGCTGGCCAACGAAGAAACCTTCGGCCCGGTGGCACCGTTGATGCGGTTTGACAATGAGGCTCAAGCCCTCGCCCTGGCCAATGCCACGCCGTATGGCTTGGGTGCCTACTATTTCACCCAGGATCTGCGCCGCTCCTGGCGGTTCGGCGAAGCGCTGGAGTTCGGCATGGTCGGCCTTAATACCGGAATCATCTCCATGGATGTCGCGCCGTTCGGCGGTATCAAGCAGTCGGGGCTGGGCCGCGAGGGCAGCAAGTACGGCCTGGATGAATACCTTGAAATCAAAGCCTTCCACATCGGCGGGCTGTAATTCACGTGCATGGGGAGGCAGGTTCAATGAGCAAGGCATTCAAGATCGCCGCGATTGCCGGCGACGGCATTGGCAAGGAAGTGTTGCCCGAAGGTTTGCGTGTGCTGGAGAAGGCTGCGAAAAAATGGCAGTTGGACTTGAACATTGAAGTTCTTGAATGGGCCAACTGCGATTATTACCTGGAGCATGGGCAAATGATGCCCGATGACTGGTTTGAGCAGCTCAAGGGCTTCGACGCGATTTATTTCGGCGCCGTCGGCTGGCCAGACAAGGTGCCCGATCACATTTCGTTGTGGGGATCACTGCTGAAGTTTCGCCGCGATTTCGACCAATACGTGAATATCCGTCCGGTGCGTCTGTTTCCCGGTGTCCCGTGCCCGCTGGCCGGGCGCGAACCGGGCGACATCGACTTCGTGGTGATCCGCGAGAACACGGAGGGCGAGTATTCCTCGGTAGGCGGAAAAATGTTCGAAGGCACCGAGCATGAGTTCGTGTTGCAAGAGTCAGTGTTCACCCGTCGCGGTGTCGACCGAATTCTGAAATTCGCCTTCGATCTGGCCCAGACCCGCCCGCGCCAGCGTCTGACGGCGGCGACCAAGTCCAATGGTATTTCCATCAGCATGCCCTACTGGGACGAGCGCACCGCGTTGATGGCGGCGAACTACCCGCAAGTTACCTGGGACAAGCAACACATCGATATCCTCTGCGCACGGTTCGTCTTGCAACCGGATCGATTTGATGTGGTCGTGGCCTCGAATCTGTTTGGCGATATTCTGTCCGACCTGGGGCCGGCGTGTGCCGGAACCATTGGCATTGCGCCTTCGGCCAACCTTGATCCTGAGCGGCGTTTTCCCTCGTTGTTCGAACCGGTGCATGGTTCGGCGCCGGATATCTACGGGCAGAACATCGCCAATCCGATTGCGATGATCTGGTCCGGTGCGTTGATGCTCGATTTTCTCGGCAACGGTGATGAGCGTTATCGGGCCGCGCATGACGGGATATTGCGGGCAATCGAGCAGGTGATTGCCGACGGGCCGATTACCCCGGATCTCGGCGGAAAAGGCGCGACGCAAGACGTCGGTAAAGCTATCGCCGACATTCTTTAAGTCCATATCAATTCAGCTTGGGGGGCGAGCTTGCTCGCGAAAGCGGTGTCAGCCCGGAGACGATCAACTGACGATGCGCATTCGCGGGCAGGCTCGCACACTTGGGTTATTGATGTTTTCAGTAACCCTGCCGGCGGTCGATCCGGCCCGCCATTGGCTCCCCGCGCTCAAACCGGCGAATGTTTTCCAGCAACACCGCAAATGCGGTTTGCGGTTGCGTCATCGCCGCAATGTGCGGCGTCAGCAGAATCTTTGGATGCGCCCAGAACGGATGATCCGCCGGTGCTGGTTCTTCCTGTAATACATCAAGCACCGCGCCACTGAGCTGACCGCTGTCCAGTGCTTGCAACAGATCGCTTTCCACCAGATGCCCACCACGGCCCATATTGATCAGCGCCGCACCGTGCGGCAGTTGCCGGAACACGTCACGATCAAGAATCCCTTGGGTCTGTTCGGTCAGCGGTAACACGCACAGGAGAATGTCGCACTGGCTGAGAAACGCCGACAGTTGTGCGTCACCCGCGAAGCAATCCACACCGGCAATTTGATGGCGGCTGCGCGCCCAGCCTTTCAACGCGAACCCCAGCGGCTGCAACGTCGCCAGAATCTGTTGCGCCTGCGCACCGAGCCCCATTACCCCGACCCGCCGCTCGTGCGCCGGTTGCAGCATGTGCGCCTGCCAGCAACGCGCGATTTGTTGCTGACGGTAACGCAGCATGTCGCGGTGCAGGCTGAGCACGGCGAAACTGGCGTATTCGCACATGCCACGGGTGATGCCGGGATCAAGCAGGCGCACCACCGGCAGGCTGGGTGGAAGGCGGCTCAGGTCCAGTTGATCGACACCGGCCGACAGCGCGAACAACACTTTCAGGTTTGGCAACACCGCAGCCAGATCGTCCGGCGCTTGCCACGCAGCGAGGTAATCAATGTCGGCCGGATCGCCGATATCTGGCCAGACTCGCCATTCGATATCCGGGGCGTGTTCGGCGAACAACGCTTGCCATTGTTCGCCGCGTACAGGGTCAGCTTTATAAAGCAGGGCCATGAGCAATTCCTGAAAGGGGTAGGTGCTTTCATGATCGCGCAATGCCGGCGCAGGATCTGTCGAAAGCGTCAGTGCAAACGGTCTGCGTCACGCTCGATGAACGCAACGGCGGCAGATTCGTCGGGCTGAAGGAATCTGCCGTTTGGCAGGGTCAAAACAGTCGATCCGAATTTCTCAGGGGGGAAGTTCGGCGTAGTTCGTTTCGCGCAAGCCTTAATCTGAACACCATCGCAACCACCTCCAGGTTGCCGGACTCACGATGGGAAATGCCATGAATAGCAAAGTCGACGACACCCCTCATTTGCTCCGTCAGCGCGATCAATTCGTGCCGCGTGGCCTGGTTACCGCTCACCCATTGGTGATTGATCGCGGCCAGGGCGCCGAGTTGTGGGACGTGGACGGCAAGCGCTACCTGGATTTTGTCGGCGGCATCGGCGTGTTGAACATTGGTCACAACCATCCCAAAGTGGTGGCGGCGGTGCAGCAGCAATTGCACAAGATTTCGCACGCCTGTTTCCAGGTGGTTGCCTATCAACCTTATCTGGATCTGGCCCAGCGACTGTGTGAAATGATCGGCGGCCAGCAAGCCTATAAGGCCGCGTTCTTCACCTCCGGCGCCGAAGCGGTCGAGAACGCAGTGAAAATCGCCAGGGCTCACACCGGCCGTTCGGCGGTGATTGCCTTTCGTGGCGGTTTCCATGGTCGTACTTTGCTGGGTACCACGCTGACCGGCATGAGCCAGCCTTACAAACAGAACTTCGGCCCGTTTGCACCGGAGGTTTTTCACACGCCTTACCCGAATGCCTATCGCGGCCTGACCAGTGACATGGCGCTCAAGGCCCTTGAGGAACTGTTCGCAACGCAAGTGGCGCCTGAGCGTGTGGCTGCCATCATCATCGAACCCGTGCAAGGCGACGGCGGCTTTCTTGCTGCACCGGCCGAGTTCCTTCAGGCCCTGCGCGCGCTGACCGAAAAGCACGGCATCGTGCTGATTCTCGATGAAATCCAGACGGGGTTCGGCCGCACGGGAAAATGGTTCGGTTTCCAGCACGCGGGCATCCAGCCTGATCTGGTAACCGTGGCGAAAAGTCTGGCCGGTGGTTTGCCGCTGTCGGGGGTGGTCGGTAAAGCGGCCATCATGGACGCGCCGTTGCCCGGAGGTCTGGGTGGCACGTACGGCGGCAACGCGTTGTCATGCGCAGCGGCGCTGGCGGTGATCGAGGCCTTTGAGGAGGAGCAGTTGCTGGCACGCGGCGAGGCGCTGGGCGAGCACTTGCGTCAGGGCTTGTTGCAGTTGCAGAGCCGTTACGCGCAAATCGGCGACGTGCGCGGTACCGGTTTCATGCTGGCGATCGAGTTGATCAAGCCTGACGACGCGCGTACACCCGATGCGGATCTGAATCAACGCTTGATCGATGAGGCGCGCAAGGGCGGCTTGCTGGTGATCAAGTGCGGTGTGCACCGCAATGTTCTGCGTTTTCTCGCGCCACTGGTGGCCACGCCGCCGCAGATCGACGAAGCCTTGCAGATTCTCGAAAGCGCCTTGGCACGCGTCTTGAACTGAGTGCCTGTGCGCTCGCGGCGGTGCGCCAGCGCATCGCTTGTGAGCATTTGTGGAGCATGGACGGATGGAATGCATCATTGGAGGCTTCGCACGCCATGGGACTGATTGATTATCGAGCGTTGCTCATTGATTGCGATGAAGCGCTGGTCGACCGCGACTCGGGAGTCTGGACGGCATTGCTACCGCTGCTGGTCAGTCGGGGTGGTCATCCGGACAAGGATCAGGTGCTGGCTGAATACCGCGAAGTGCTGCATGCGCTGTATCCGCGTTTCGCTGAGCTAGGCTTCAGTGGCATGTTGTGTTTCGCCCATCGTCAACTCGCCGAACGCTGGGGCTTGAATGCCAGTTGGGAGGAGGGCATGAGCTTTGCCCGGTCGGTGGCGGCATGGTCATTGTTCGAAGACGCGCCAGGTGCGATGTTGTACCTGCGCAAGTTCTACCGCCTGCTGGTCCAGGGTGACCGCGATGCCGAAGATCGTGGCCCGCTGTGCGAGCGTTTGGGGATCAATGCCGACGACTTCATTTCATTGGCCGACGCACCGTTGCAGGACGCCAATTGGCTGATCGCCAACGCACTGGCACCGGGCGACATTCTCCATATCACGCGCGCAGGTGCGCGCCGAGGGTTGGAGAATGACGTGTGCCTGATCAGTCGTGATCGGGGCAGGCAACCCACGCCCTGCTCGGCGCAATACTGCATCAACAGCATGGCGGACCTAGTGACTCAGCATCAGCTGTCATTACGGCGCTGATTTTGCTAGAAGATTGTCCTACAAATGGCAGTCAGAGGTATGCAATGGAAGGGATAGTAAAACTGGACCGGATCGACATCAGCATTCTTGTCGAGTTGCAGAAGGATGGCCGCATGACCAACGTCAGCCTGGCCGATGCCGTCGGGCTGTCGGCCAGTCCGTGTCTGCAACGGGTCAAGCGACTGGAATCGGCAGGTTATATTTCCAGCTACAAAGCGCACCTGAATCTGGCGAAGATCACCGACTCGGTCACGGTGTTTACCGAAATCACCTTGAGCGATCACAAACGCGAGGATTTCGCCAAATTCGAATCCAATATTCGTTTGGTCGACGAAGTGCTTGAATGTCATTTGATCAGCGGTGGCTACGATTATCTGGTGCGCTTCATGACCCGCAGCATCCAGCATTATCAGGAAGTGATCGAAAGCTTGCTGGACAAGAATATCGGCATTTCCAAGTACTTCAGTTACATCGTCATCAAATCGCCCGTACTCAAGGATGGCGTGCCGCTGCGCAAGTTGCTGCGGCACTGAACTGCAGTTGCTGCCACCGCGTGGACTTCAGCGCTAAGCCCCTGCCCACTCATCACGAAACTGCAACAGAAAATCAACAAACGCCCGTACCCGTTGCGGCACATAGCGGCCGTGCGGGTAGAGCAAGGTGTAAGGTCGCGAGCGCCCGGCGTAAGGTTGTAGAACCTCGACGAGGCTGCCGTCGGCCAGCTCTTTTTCAACGATGAACCTGTAGGTCTGGAAGACCCCCGCGCCGTGTTTGGCCAGGGTGACGCCGCCGAGCACATCGTCTGAGCAGGAGTAGCCCCCCTCGGAAATCACTTCTCGATCATCGCCGTTTTCCTGGAACAGCCAGGAGATCCGCCGCCCGCTGCTGGGCAGTTCGAACTGAATGCATTCGTGTTGCACCAGATCCTCAAGCGTCTGCGGTGTGCCAGCCTTTTTCAGATAGTCGGGAGAGGCGACCACCACCAGTTTTGCATCCTCCAGCAGGCGCGCGACCATGGTCGAGTCCGGCTGCGCGCGGACGCGGATCGCCAGGTCGTAGCCTTCACCGACAAAGTCGATATTGCGGTTGCCCAAGTGGATGTCGACGGTGACGTCAGGGTAGAGCGCGCGGAATTTTGGTAGCAGCGGCAGGATGCGGTGATGCCCGTAAGTGGTCGGCAGGCTGATGCGCAACAGCCCTGACGGTGACGTCTGTGCGCCCATGACTTCCTGTTGCGCTTCGACCAGTTGCGTCAGCGCCTGGCTGCACTGGACGAAAAAGTTTCTGCCAGCTTCGGTCAAGCGAATACTGCGCGTGGTTCGGGCAAACAGGCGCGAACCCAAGCGCTGTTCCAGACGCAGAATCGACCGGCTCACGGCGGCCGGCGTTACACCCGCAAGCTGGGCAGCAGCGGTGAAACTGCCGGCTTCAGCGGCGAGGCAGAACAGTTCGATACTGCCCAGTTGCAAGTCATCAAAGTGGCGCTTCATGTGAGTACACCGAGGATCAACTGACATTTCATCCTCCGCCTTATCTCATGAAGCGGCACCGCCGGTACACACCGGCAGTGCTGCGCGGCGGTCTCAGTGGCCAGCGCTCTGACCACCGTCAACGTGGAGGATTTCGCCGGTGACGAAGTTCGCGCTGTCCAGGTAAAGGATCGCTTGCACGATGTCGTCGATTTCGCCCATATGCCCAACCGGATGCAGGCTACCGAGGGCGGCGTGGGTTTCTTCGCCGTGCATCGGTGTCTTGATGATGCCGGGCGACACCGCGTTGACCCGAATACCGCGCTTGGCGTACTCGATGGCCAGCGATTTGGTCGCCGCGTTGATGCCACCCTTGGTCAGCGACGCGAGCACCGACGGTACGCCGTCAATCGCGTGGTCAACCAGACTGGTGGTGACGCTGACGATGTGGCCGCTAGCGTTTTTCTCCATTTCGGCGATGGCCAATTGCGAGATGTGGAAGAAGCCGCTCATGTTGGTCGCCACTACTTGTGCGTAGTCTTCTTTGCTGTATTCGGTGAAGGGCTTGGCGACGAAAATCCCGGCGTTATTCACCAGCGTGTCGATACGACCGAAGCGTGCAACGGCTTCGCGGATCACCCGCTCGGCGGTCTGCGGGTCGGCAATGTCACCGGCGACGGCGAGAATGTCCGGGTCAGTGGAAGGCTTGATCGAGCGCGAGGTCGCGACAACCTGATAGCCGCGCTCACGGAATCCCTTGACCAGACCTGCGCCAATGCCTTGCGAGGCGCCAGTGATCACTACAACTTTTTTGGACGTGTTCATGATGTTTCCTCATGCAATCTGGATGGTTTGAATAAACGGATTTCGCAGGTCAGGCGTGAGCCGCAACCTGTGCTGCCTGACGTAACGCTTGCTGGTAATAAGCGACGGACTGGGAGCCGGGGATGACCTGTTTGTCATCGAGAACCATCGCCGGAACCGAGTCGATGCCGCGTTGCTGATAAAACCGCTCGAGTTCGCGCACCTGTTGGCTGAACTCTGCATTTGCCAGCACTTCATGCGCACGCTGGCTGTCGAGCCCTACGGCACCTGCCAGAGTTACCAGCGTGGTGCGGTTATTCGGGTTTTCGCCGTCAGTGAAGTAGGCCTTGAGCAAAGCTTGCTTCAACTCACGCTGACGTCCTTGTGTGGCGGCCCAGAACAGCAGTCGGTGGGCGTCAAAGGTGTTGTGGAAATGGCTGCGTTTTTCCAGGTCGAAGTGAAAACCGATCTGCTCGCCGCGTTCGATGATCATCGCGTTGCGATCCGCCACTTGCTCAGCGCTGCGCCCGTATTTGCGCATCATGTGCTCGATGGCGTGCTCACCTTCGGCGGGCATGTCCGGGTTCAGTTCGAACGGTTTGTAAGTCAACTCGACGGTGACTTCGCCCGCCAGATTCTCGATCGCTTGCTCCAGCGCAGTGACGCCCAACGCGCACCAGGGGCAAACGACATCCGAGACGAAGTCGATTTTCACGGTACGGCTCACGACTGCGAATCCGCTAACTGCTGGCGATACTCGGTGGTGGTGATGCCGGCATAACCCCAGTTATCGGTGTCGACTTCTTCGATGACGATGTGGGTGAGTTTCGGATCCTTGTGCAGAACCCGCTGCATCGTTTCGGTGATTTCCTTGATGACCTGGGCTTTCTGTTCCCGGGTCACGCCGTCACGGGTGATGCGTACGCTGATGAAAGGCATTTGGGGTATCTCCAGTCGCTGGCCCGTCGAAGTGATGGGCGGCTGTTGGAGAGAACTTTAAGAGGAAGGTGGGAGTTGATAAATGGGGTTTGAGGTACATCATTTGTGATGTGGTGTATCAAATGGGAGCTTGCGGCGAAGTGCGCAAGAAGTTGCGCAGTACCTGACCTTTTTTCATCCGGAAAAGTCTGCGCAGGCCTTATGTCCCATGGCTTTCAGCCAAGTGCGCAACTTTTTGCGCAGTACTGCGCAAGAAGTTGCGCACTTTTATTTGTTTAGTCTCGTTTATTCAAAGGTCCGCATACGGGCTGTTTGTTTAAGTCGTTGATGAGTAATGGCTTTGTGATGGCTGGCATGAAGTTTGATAGCTCAGACCTACCCGGACAGGCAATGGTGCCTGTCGGTTGTGTGTTTCGAGCAAGGAGAGCATCCCCATGGCAACACCAGCGTACATGTCCGTCACTGGCGAAAAACAAGGCCTGATCACCGCCGGCGCATTCACCGCCGACTCCGTTGGCAACACCTTTCAGGAAGGCCACGAAGACCAGGTCATGGTGCAGGCTTTCACCCACGACGTGATCATCCCGCGTGACCCGCAATCCGGTCAGCCAACCGGTCAGCGCGTGCACAAGCCAGTTGTGATTACCAAGGTCTACGACAAGGCTTCGCCTCTGCTGCAAGCAGCGCTGACTTCCGGCGAGCGCATGAGCGAAATCGTTATCCAGTGGTACCGCACTTCGGCGCAAGGCACCCAAGAGCACTACTACACCACCAAACTGGAAGACGCGATCATCGTCGCCATCAACAACAAAATGCACAACTGCCAGGACCCAGGCAACGCGCACTTCACTCACCTGGAAGAAGTGCAGTTCACCTACCGCAAAATCACCTGGACCCACGAAGTCTCCGGTACTTCGGGTTCCGATGACTGGCGTGCTCCAGTCGTTTAATCACGGCTGATGGTTGTAACGCCTCGGCCGGTTTCGCCGGTCGGGGCGGATTCACTTCTAAAGAATTTTTTGCCAATAGCCCCTTGAGGGCTGTTGCGCGTCGCAGCACTGCGCGAGGAACAAGGGATGTTCTCACCGGCCAACCAGCCTCATTTCAATCTGACCGTCGATGGCATCGACAGCGACTTTCAAGTGCTGTCGTTCACCGGTCGTGAGGCCCTCAACACGCCGTTCGAATTCGAGCTGGAACTGGTCAGCGAAAAGGCCTCGATCAACCTCGAAAGCGTGCTGCACAAACTGGCGTTTCTTCAGCTGTCGCCAACCGGTACGGGCATCCACGGGCTGGTCTACAGCATTGCCCAGGGCGAGGCGGGCAAGCGCCTGACCCGCTACAAGATCTTCCTGCGCCCGCAACTGGCCTACCTCGCGCATCGGGTCAACCAGCGCATCTTCCAGCAGATGACCGTGCAGCAGATCATCAGCCAGGTGCTGGAAGAACACGGCATCCTCGCCAGCGATTACCACTTCCAGCTCAGCGCGATTTATCCCGAGCGCATTTACTGCGTGCAGTACGACGAGTCGGACCTGGATTTCATCCAGCGCCTGTGCGAGGAGGAGGGGATTCACTACCACTTCCAGCACACTTCCAGCGGCCACAAGCTGACC
>NZ_WXVV01000015.1 GCF_013433315.1 Pseudomonas crudilactis
GGTGGCGTTGAAACCGGTGATGGTCAGTGTGCTGCCCAACGGAGTGGTCACGGATTGCGGAAAGCCTGCGGCGACGCCGTTGGTGACGACGGCGATGCCGCCGACGGTCAGGGTGGTGACGCCGTCCAGCGCAGTGATGGTGAACGTGCCGTTCTGAGTCAGCGCGGTGGAGTCGGGCGCGCTGCCGTCCGTGAGGTTTTTCTCGTAAACGGTGAGTTCGCCGCCATTCACGTCGAGGCCGTTGATGATCACCGGATCGTCGTTGTTGTGGATCTGCAGCACGAGATTGGCGGTGCTGGTATCACCGTCCGAATCGGTGATCGTGTAGGCGAAGGTTTCCGTGCCGTTACCGCCACCGTGCAGGTTTTTGAAGTCGGCATCGTTGGTGTTCAGCGTGTAGGTGTAGGTGCCGTTGGCGTTGAGGACCAAGGTGCCGTAAGTGCCGGTGAAAGTGCCTGGGGTTACCGGACCGGTCGGTACGCGGTCGGCACCTTGTACATCGTTGGTCAGGACGTTGCCGGTCAGGGTCAGCAGGGTTTCCGATGCGGTGCCGGTGTTGCTGTCATCCACGGCTTTTGGCAAATCGTCGACGATGTTCACGTCGAGGGTGGCATTGGCGGTGGTGCCGTTGTCATCGACCACGGTGACGGCGAATTGCTCAGGCAGGTTGTTCGCGCCATTGGCGGTTGGATGCGCTTCGTTGTCGACCAGGGTGTAGCTGTAGCTGACCACGCCGGTGGTGGCGTTGAAACCGGTGATGGTCAGTGTGCTGCCCAACGGAGTGGTCACGGATTGCGGAAAGCCTGCGGCGACGCCGTTGGTGACGACGGCGATGCCGCCGACGGTCAGCGTGGTGACGCCATCGAGTGCAGTGATGGTGAACGTGCCGCTTTGGGTCAGCGCGGTGGAGTCGGGAGCGCTGCCGTCGCTGAGGTTTTTCTCGTAGACGGTGAGTTCACCGCCATTGACGTCGAGGCCGTTGATGATCACCGGATCGTCGTTGTTGTGGATCTGCAGCACGAGATTGGCGGTGCTGGTATCACCGTCCGAATCGGTGATGGTGTAGGCGAAAGTTTCAGTGCCGTTGCCGCCGCCGTGGAGGTTTTTGAAGTCGGCATCGTTGGTGTTCAGCGTGTAGGTGTAGGTGCCGTTGGCATTCAGCACCAAGGTGCCGTAAGTCCCGGTAAAAGTACCGGCAGTGACCGGGCCGGTCGCTACACGGTCGGCGCCTTGCACATCGTTGGTCAGGACATTGCCAGTCAGGGTCAGCAAGGTTTCCGATGCGGTGCCGGTGTTGCTGTCATCTACGGCTTTGGGCAGGTCGTCGACGATGTTTACGTCGAGGGTGGCATTGGCGGTGGTGCCGTTGTCATCGACCACGGTGACCGCGAACTGCTCAGGCAGATTGTTCGCGCCGTTGGCGGTTGGATGCGCTTCGTTGTCGACCAGGGTGTAGCTGTAGCTGACCACGCCGGTGGTGGCGTTGAAACCCGTGATGGTCAGTGTGCTGCCCAGCGGTGTGGTGATCGATTGTGGGAAACCTGCGGCCACACCGTTGGTCACGACGGCGATGCCGCCGACGGTCAGCGTGGTTACGCCATCGAGTGCAGTGATGGTGAACGTGCCGCTTTGGGTCAGCGCGGTGGAGTCGGGAGCGCTGCCGTCGCTGAGGTTTTTCTCGTAGACCGTCAGCTCGCCGCCCTCGACGTTCAGGCCATTGATGACCACCGGGTCGTCGTTGTTATGAATCTGCAGGACCAGATTGGCGGTGCTGGTATCACCGTCCGAATCGGTGATGGTGTAGGCGAAGGTTTCCGTGCCGTTACCGCCACCGTGCAGGTTTTTGAAGTCGGCATCGTTGGTGTTGAGCGTGTAGGTGTAAGTGCCGTTGGCATTCAGTACCAAGGTGCCGTAAGTGCCGGTGAAAGTGCCTGGAGTGACGGGCCCGGTGGGCACACGGTCAGCACCTTGCACATCATTGGTCAGCACGTTGCCGGTCAGTGTCAGCTGCGTTTCAGACGCCGTGCCATTGTTGTCATCAAAGGCTTTTGGCACATCGTCGGTGATGTTGACGTCGAGCGTGCCGGTCGCGGTGTCGCCATTGCTGTCGCCGGCAATCACGGTGAACTGTTCGCTGAGATTGTTCGCGCCGTCACCGGCCACGTGGCTTTCGTTGCCGTTGAGGGTGTAGCTGTAGCTGACAACGCCAGTCGCCGGGTTGTAACCGGTGATGGTCAGGGTGTTGCCCAGTTGCGAGGTGATCGATTGCGGAAAGCCGATCGGCACGCCACCAACGATGACATTGATGCCACCAATGCTCAGGCTGGTCAGACCGTCCGGCGCCGACACGGTAAAGCTGCCGCTTTGCGTGAGTGCACCCGGGTTGGCCGACGAACCGTCAGGCAGATTGGCTTCATTGAGATTGAGTTCGCCACCCGCCACGTTCAGGCCCGTGAGGGTCACCGGATTGTTGACCGGTGGCGGCACTACGACAGCCGGGGTGTCATCGCCGTTGTCGATCACCGCGTTGTGGCGTTCTTCAGGGAACTCAGGAATACCGCCGAACCCGGCGGTGGGGAAACCGATGATCGGGTCGACGCGTCCACCGACTTCCGTCAGCAGGACAAAACTGTGGCCGCCGCCCGCCTCGCCCGGTGCGCCGCCCGGGGCATTCGGACCGGCCGCAGTGGCTTCAGCGGTTTTGCTCGGGTCGTCACCGGCGGCGATGGCTTTCTGGATCTGCTCGACGTCAGTCAATTGCGCGTCGCTCGGGGTCACAGCCTCCGCAGCATTGACATGCGCCGCCTGACCCGCCAGCAGTTCACCGGTCATGGTCATGCTGCTGCCGCGTCCGAGGGTCAGTTCCTGGCCGTTTTGCAGATGAACGGCGACGGCGCCCTCCGCGCCGGTGATCAGTTGATCGCCGGCATACAGGCGATCCCCCTCAACCAGTGCGCGTTTAATACCGTCGGCTGACTGGGCGAAAACCTGGCCAATGACTTTAGTGACTATCCCGATGAGCGTTGCCATGTGAAATCCTCCGCTGCCGACCACCGTCGGCACTGGTAAGCGAAGCAGCCCATGGCTCAATCGGGTTGTCGCAGGCGACGCTCGCACCTTCGACAGTTCGTTTCGCAGGTGGCTTCTTTCGGAAACATCAGTGCTATCAAGCACTTCCGCATCCTGATCAAAGCCATACGCCTACTAACGCTACGTAACGGTGGTGAATCACCCGAGTGACAAAAATCTGTCGCTCATCAACCGTTACGCGTCCCTCCCCTTCAGCAGTACTTCGCCGTATGTCGCAAAGTGAGTGGAACTTTCCTCAAGCCTTTTTGCGCTCCCTAAAGCGCATAAAACAAAGGCTTTCATGCTGAACAATGTGCCGTTTTTTACAAAGCGCATAAGTTTTTTTCGGCATAAGGCTTATGAAAAATTTTTCTTAGCTACGCTCTAGGATGTTCTTAGCTCTGTTGTTACAAGAGTGAAACGCTTAGACCTATAAATATCGTCAAATATTTGGCGACAGTAACACACCATCAGGACTCAGGGAGATGCACCCATGCGCGTTCTAACCCCCCTCTGCAGCGCGGTTTTGCTGGCCATGGCTTGCACTTCTCAAGCCCAGGCCATGAACCTCACCGAAGCAATACAAAGCACCATCGCCACTCACCCGGAACTGGCCTCGCGCGTGGACGCCCGCCTGTCGGCTGATGAACAAATCAAAGTGGCCAAGGGCGGCTTCTATCCGTCGGTCGATTTGAACGCTGCGTATGGCCGTGGCTACAGCGATAACACCAACACCCGGGCCTTCGGTAATCACCACACCGAAATCCTCAATTACACCCAGTCCGAGTTGCGCCTGCGGCAGATGCTGTTCGACGGTTTCAACACTGCCAACGAAGTCGAGCGCACCAAAGGCGTGTCGAATTCGCGCGCGTATTACGCGCAAGGCACCGCCCAGGATCTGGCCCTGCGTACCATCGAGGTTTACCTCGAAGTGCTCAAGCGTCGCGAACTGGTGACCCTGGCCAGGAACAACCTGCAGGCGCATTTGCGGGTCAACGACCAGATCGGCCTGCGCACCGAGCGCGGCGTCGGCAGCACCGCTGATTCCGATCAATCGGTCGCTCGTAAAGCGCTGGCGCAAAACAACCTCGACACCGCCGAAGTCGATCTGGCGGACGCCGAATCGAACTTCTACAGCGTGGTCGGGCGCATGCCCGATGAACTGGAAACCCCGGCTTCGACCCGTGGCGAATTGCCGACCAGCCTGCCGGAAGCGCAGCAGAGCATGGTCGAAAACAACCCGTATCTGAAATCGGCGCAGGCTGATGTGCAATCGGCCGAGAGCCAGTACGAAGTCGCCAAGTCGCCGTTCTATCCACGTTTCGATGCTGAAGCCGCAGTCGGTGCGAACAACAACGTGCAGGGCGATGAAGGCCACGACAACGAATGGCGTGTAGGTGTGGTGATGAACTACAACCTGTTCCGTGGCGGCAGTGACAAGGCACGTCTGGCCTCCGATGCGCATCAGATCAACCAGGCGATGGATATCCGCAACAACGCCCTGCGTCAGTTGAACGAGAACATTCACCTGGCGTGGAACGCCATGCTTAACGCGAAGAAACAGACCCCGACCGCCCGCGAATACGCGGAAACCACCAAACGCGTACGCGCGGCCTATCAGGATCAGTTCGGCCTCGGCCAACGGACTTTGCTCGACTTGCTCGACAGTGAAAACGAGCTCTACAACGCCAACCGTCGCTACACCGAAATCCGCTACACCGAGGAGTATTCGATGTACCGCGTGCTGGCGAACATGGGCCAGTTGCTGAGCAAACAAAGGGTGGTGCTGCCGGCCGATGCGATCGCTGCGACCGAAGTGAAAAACGAAGCGCGCCTGCCCGAACTGAAATAAACGGCGCAGGAGCTAGCTTTGCCCCGATCGTTCCCACGCAGAGCGTGGGTACGATCAATGAAGCGGTAACAGGGGAGCGATCAATATGACCAGCATGGAACCCGGCCACACCGGGGTCGATCCGCGGCTGAGCTTCGATGATCCGTTACTCGACGGTCTGTTGATCCTCTGCAAACTGCATGGCGCGACAGTCAGTCGCGCCAGCCTGAGTGCGGGGCTTCCCCTCAACAAACAGCGCCTGAGTCTGGATCTGCTGCCCCGCGCAGCCGCCCGGGCCGGGTTGCAGGCGCGTATTCTGCGCCGCGAGCTGAAAGACATCTCGCCACTTAATCTGCCAATTCTGCTGCTGCTCAACGACGGTCGCACTGCTGTTTTACGGCGCTTCGGCGACGACGGCAAAGCACTGATCCTGCCCAGCGAAGCCGATGGCGGCGAGCAATGGATCAACCGTGAAGAACTCGCTGAGCACTACAGCGGTCAGGCCTTGTTCGCTCGGCCGCGCCACGAACTCGAAGACCTCCGTTCACCGCTGGTGCCACGAGTGCATGCGTGGTTTCGCGACACCCTGAAGCTGTCGAAATGGCTCTACAGCGATGCGATCCTCGCCAGTTTCCTGATCAACTTGCTAGGCCTGATGGTGCCGCTGTTCGTCATGCAGACCTATGACCGCGTGGTGCCGAATCAGGCCACCTCGACCTTGTGGGTGCTGTCGATCGGGTTGTTGATCGGCACCGGGTTTGAACTGGTGTTGCGGGTGGTGCGTGCGCACTTGCTCGACACTGCCGGCAAGAAAACCGATGTGATCCTTTCCGCCACATTGTTCGAGCGCATCACCGGCATGTCGATGAAGGCACGGCCGGCGACCATCGGCGGTTTCGCCCAGAGCATTCATGACTTTCAGGGCCTGCGTGAATTTCTCACGGCGGTGACGTTGACCAGTCTGATCGACCTGCCTTTCGTGGTGTTGATGCTGGTAGTGATCGGCCTGCTCGGCGGCTGGCTGGTGGTGATTCCCCTGCTGGCGTTTCCGATCACTATCCTCTTCGCAATGATCATTCAGGTGCGCCTGCGTGACACCGTGCAAAAGAGCCTGAGCCTCGGCGCCGAACGCCAAGCGGTACTCATCGAAACCCTCGGTGGCCTGGAAACCCTCAAGGCCTGCAGCGCCGAAAGCGAGCGCCAGCACAAATGGGAAAGCACCCACGGCGCCCTCACCCGCCTCGACAGCCATGCGCGCAATCTCTCGGCACTGGCCACCAATGGCACGCTGTTCATTCAGCAATTCTCGGGGATGGCGACGATTGTCGCCGGAGTCTACAGCATCATCGCCGGCAACCTCAGCGTCGGTGCACTGGTCGCCAGCTACATGCTCGGCAGCCGCGTGCTCGCACCGCTGGGGCAGATTGCCGGGCTGATCACCCGCTATCAGCAAGCACAACTGACCATGAAAAGCACCGATGCGCTGATGGCTCTGCCGCAGGAACGCGACGGCAAACAGCGGCCGCTGGAACGTACGCAACTGCAAGGTGCGCTGGACGTCAGCGGCGTGACCTTTCATTACAACGGCCAGAATGCGCCGGCGCTGAGCAATGTCAGCTTCAGCCTGAAACCCGGTGAGCGGGTCGGCATCATCGGCCGCAGCGGTTCGGGCAAAAGTACCCTGGCGCGATTGGTCATGGGCTTTTACGAACCTGAGGAAGGCCAGCTACTGCTCGACGGCCTCGACCTGCGCCAACTCGATGTCGCTGACCTGCGCCAGCAGATCGGTTATGTCGCCCACGATCTGCCGCTGCTGGCCGGCAGTTTGCGCGACAACCTCACCCTCGGCGCGCGCTACATCAGCGATTCACGCATGCTCGAAGTCGCCGAACTGACCGGCGTTACCGAACTCGCTCGCCAGCATCCGCAAGGCTTCGATCGGCCGGTGGGCGAGCGCGGACAATTGCTCTCCGGCGGCCAACGCCAGGCCGTTTTGCTGGCGCGATCGCTGCTGCTCGACCCGCCGATCATGCTGCTCGACGAACCGACCAGTGCCATGGACAACAGCAGCGAAGACCAACTGCGGCAGAAGCTGCACGGCTGGGTGCAAGGCAAAACGTTGCTGCTGGTCACCCACCGCACTTCGATGCTGAGTCTGGTGGACCGGTTGCTGGTGCTGGACAACGGCCGGGTCGTCGCCGACGGTCCGAAAGAAGCGGTCATCGATGCACTGCGCAAGGGCCGTGTCGGCTCGGCGGCGGTTTAGGAGTTGCCCCATGTCTGCTTCCTCCGATAGCAAAGATCGCGGCTACTTCGACAGTTTCGGCAAAAGCGCCGAAGCCGAATTCATGCCGGAAACCGCTGGCGCTTCATTGCAGGATTCACCGCGCTGGTCGCGGATCACCGTGTGGCTGGCGGCGGCGCTGCTGATCAGCGCGGTGGTCTGGGCCAAATTCGCCGTGCTCGAAGAAGTGACCATGGGCGAAGGCAAGGCGATTCCGTCGAGCAAGGTTCAGGTGATCCAGAACCTTGAAGGCGGCATCGTCACCGAGATCTTTGTGCGTGAAGGGCAAATGGTTAACAAGGGTGACACCTTGCTGCGCCTGGATGACACGCGTTTCCGCTCGAACAAGGGTGAGAGTGAGGCGGATCGTTATGCGTTGACGGCGCAGGTCGAACGGCTGTCGGCGGAGGCCGAGGGCCGGCCGTTCAAGCTCTCCGATGAGGTCATCGCCAAGGCGCCGCAAGTCGCCGAGGACGAACGCTCACTGTACGAACAACGCCAGCGCCGGTTGGCCAGTGAGCAGCGCACGTTGAGCGAACAACTGCGGCAGAAGACTCAGGAACTTGCCGAGTTTCGCTCCAAGCAAGGTCAGTTCAGCTCGAGTCTGGCGCTGCTGCAGCAAGAGATGAACATGTCCGAACCGCTGGTGAAAACCGGCGCGGTGTCACCCGTGGAAATCCTCCGCCTCAAACGCAGCGCGGTGGAAATCCGTGGCTCGCTGAACGCCACCACTCTGGCGATTCCCCGCGCCGAATCGGCGATTGCCGAGATACGCAGCAAGATCGACGAGTCGGAACAGACCTTCCGTTCCGAGGCCGCGAAAGAGCTGAATGAGAAACGCACCGACCTGTCGAAAATCACCGCGACCAGCATCGCCATCGACGACCGCGTGACCCGCACCACCGTGACCTCACCGGTGCATGGGGTGATCAAGCAATTGAAGGTCAACACCATCGGCGGCGTGGTCCAACCGGGCAGCGACATGGTCGAAATCGTGCCGCTGGAAGACAACCTGTTGATCGAGGCTAAAGTGCGGCCGCAGGACGTCGCGTTCCTGCATCCGGGGCAGAAGGCGATGGTCAAGTTCAGTGCTTATGACTACACGATTTATGGTGGGCTGAGCGCCAAACTGGAACTGATCGGTGCGGACACGATTACCGATGACAAGGGCAACAGTTTTTATCTGATTCAGGTGCGTACCGATAAAAACCATTTGGGCGGGGATGTGAAGCCGTTGCTGATTATTCCGGGGATGGTGGCGACGGTGGACATTATTACCGGGGAGAAAAGTGTCCTGGATTATCTGTTGAAACCGGTGCTGAAAGCGCGGACCGAGGCGATGCGTGAGCGCTAGTCATTGTTGAGATTTGCGGTGATTGATCTGGCGCCTTCGCGAGCAAGCTCGCTCCCACATATTGGAACGCGTTCCCCTGTGGGAGCGAGCTTGCTCGCGAAGAGGCCGGCACAATCAACGCCTATCTATCGCCATGGTTACGTTGGAAGGTCTCCTCCCCCATCGCCGCAATCTGCCCCTCGATCAACGCCTCGAACGGCTTGAGCAACGGCTCGAATGACGCCGACGGCTCCAGCGTATGCAACGCCTGCACAATCGCCTCAATCGTCGACAACGCCCCCGGCCCCGGTGCCTTGCGCAAGCGATAGCGCGACACCCCACCCTCGGCCAGCGTCACCCGCGGCAACGCCGCCAACAGAGGATTGAGGTGCAACATTTTGCGCGCCTTGCGCCAAGTGCCATCCGGAACGACCAGCAACAGTGGTTCATCGGACTCGCCGTAAGCCTGCATCGGCTGCGCATCATCAGCGGGAAACAACAACCGCGCCCGATAGCCCGGACGGTTCAGCAGCGTCGGCAAATCCTCGAACACCTCGCCAACAATCAGCTCGGCATTGCTCAACCCCAGCGCCGCTAACCGCGCGGTATTCAACGCATGACTGACCTCGCTCGGATGCTGCAACAGCAACACCCGCGTGCGGCTGTCGAGGCTCGGGATCAGCGGGCACAGACAATGGGTTTGGGGGCGCAGGCAGCGCGGGCATTGAATTCTGGACATCTGTCTTAAGCCTGATTGAGCTGTGCTTTGAGCAAATCACGGAAGGTCTGGATCAGCGGCTCACGGCTGCGGCCCCGGCGCATGATCATCGAAAACGGCGCTTGGTAACCGAAGGTCGCCGGCAGCAACACGCGCAGGTCACCCTTGTCGGCCCAGGCCTGAGCGTAGTGCTCCGGCAAATAACCGATGTAGGCACCGGACAGCACCAGAATCAGCTGTGCCTCCATACTTTCCACGGTGGCGGCGCTGTGTTTGAAACCGTGCCGCGCCAGTTCCGCCTGACTCCAGTAACCGCGCCCGACCATGCGTTGCTGGGTGATGACTTGTTCGGGAATCCGCCGTTCGTTGAACAACGGGTGCCGGCTGCTGCAATACAGCCAGTGCTGCTCGCGATACAGAGGCATGTAGATCAGACCGCTCATGCGCGTGGAAAACGCACCGATGGCGAGATCGAGGCGGTTGTCCTGCACGCCGAGTTGCAGTTCGTACGGGCTCATCACCGACAGATGCAAATGCACCGCCGGGTGTTCCTGGCTGTAGGCGCCGATGGCTTCGGCGAACGGCAAGGCCTTGTCGCTGACGGTGGAGTCGATCACGCCGAGGTTGAGCGTGCCACGCAGTTCGCCCTTGAGCGCGGCGGCGTATTGCTCGAAGCCTTCGAGTTCGGCGAGCAGGCGCAGGGTTTCCTGATGGAACAGCTCACCCTTGCTGGTCAGGCTGAAGCCGCCGCGCCCGCGATGGCACAGCACCAGGCCGAGCGCGGCTTCGAGCTGGCTCATGTAGGTGCTGATCGCCGAGGTCGACAGGTTGAGTTCCTGTTGGGCGTTGGCAAAACCCTGATGACGGACGACGCTGACGAAGATGCGCAACAGTTTCAGGTCGGGTAAAGCGTTGGCCATGTCTGCTCCGGGCTTTAGAGATGTGTTGCCTGATAGAACCTTCCCTCATCCCAGCCCTCTCCCGGAGGGAGAGGGAGCCGACCGGGTTGTTATGAGGATTTACGCCGACCTGCGATATCGAGTCGATCTCAGGATTTGAAAGCCATGGAGATCAGCCCCCTCTCCCTTCGGGAGAGGGCTGGGGTGAGGGCAGCGATATCCAGCCGATCACTATCTTGAACCCGCCAAAGTCTAATCCCAGAGTCTTCATTAGTTTAGAAAAATCTGAACTAAGTTTTTGCCCGTAGCGATTCTTTCCCCGCACTACATTTCGCATCATCGGCCCCACAGCGGCGTCCGAACCTGTGCTCCACGGCGCGCCGACATAAATAAAACAAAGACGATGAGGCCTTACCCGTGGACAAGATTCTTCACCAACCACTGGGCGGCAACGAAATGCCGCGCTTCGGCGGCATCGCCACCATGCTCCGACTCCCCCATGTACCGACCGCTGCCGGTTTGGACGCTGCCTTCGTTGGCGTGCCACTGGACATCGGTACTTCCCTGCGCCCCGGCACCCGCTTCGGGCCACGCGACATCCGCACCGAATCGGTGATGATCCGCCCGTACAACATGGCCACCGGCGCTGCGCCGTTCGACTCGCTGTCGGTCGCCGACATCGGTGACGTGGCGATCAACACCTTCAACCTGCTCGACGCCGTGCGCATCATCGAAGAAGCCTACGACAATATCCTCGAGCACAACGTGATCCCGATGACCCTGGGTGGCGACCACACCATCACCCTGCCGATCCTGCGTGCGATCCATAAAAAACACGGCAAGGTCGGTCTGGTGCACATCGATGCCCACGCGGACGTCAACGATCACATGTTCGGCGAGAAAATCGCCCACGGTACGACCTTCCGTCGCGCTGTCGAAGAAGGTCTGCTCGATTGCGATCGCGTGGTGCAGATCGGTCTGCGCGCCCAGGGTTACACCGCTGAAGACTTCAACTGGAGCCGCGATCAGGGCTTCCGCGTGGTTCAGGCCGAAGAGTGCTGGCACAAGTCGCTGGCACCGCTGATGGCTGAAGTGCGCGAGAAAGTCGGCGGCGGCCCGGTGTACCTGAGCTTCGACATCGACGGCATCGATCCGGCCTGGGCCCCTGGCACCGGCACCCCGGAAATCGGTGGTCTGACGACCATTCAGGCGATTGAAATCATCCGTGGCTGCCAAGGCCTCGACCTGATCGGCTGCGATCTGGTAGAAGTCTCGCCCGCTTATGACACCACCGGCAACACCTCGCTGCTGGCCGCCAACCTGCTGTACGAAATGCTCTGCGTACTGCCTGGCGTGGTCCATCGCTGAGGGTCGGGTCATGAACGCACGTGATCAGGTTTTGCAAGCGGCCGCCGAGCTGGTGGCCGCCTTCGCCCGTAACGATCGCGAGGCTTACTTCGGCGCGTTCAGCACCGATGCGAGTTTCGTTTTCTACACCCTCGAACAGCCGCTGCTGTCGCGCGATGCCTATCAGGCCTTGTGGGACAGCTGGCGCGCCGAGGATGGCTTCGAGGTGCTGGCGTGCACCTCAAGCAACGCCTTCGTCAGCCTGCAAGGTGACGTGGCGATTTTCATCCATGACGTGGCCACCGAGCTGCGCATGCAAGGGGAGCAACACTTCAGCCAGGAGCGCGAGACGATTGTTTTCAAGAAACAAACGTCGAGCCTAGAACAACAAGGCCATTGGCTGGCCTGTCACGAACATTTGTCCGCAATGCCGGAAGGGCTGCCATCCCCTTAGCCAAGACAGGTGACGCTCACGCACGATGAGCGCGCCTTTATGATCGGAGCAGATCATGAATAACAACAACAACGACCAAAGCCTTACGCAGATTGAAACCCACGGGGTCGAACAGATCCCGGACCACGAACGCAGCGCAGGCCCGACGGACTTGTTCCGGATGATCTTCGGTGGTTCGAATACCTTTGCCACCGCCGTGCTCGGCAGTTTCCCGGTGCTGTTCGGTCTGTCTTTTCAGGCCGGCGTCTGGGCGATTGTGCTGGGCGTGCTGCTCGGCTCGCTGATCCTCGCACCGATGGGCCTGTTCGGCCCGCTCAACGGCACCAACAATGCCGTGTCGTCCGGTGCGCATTTCGGTGTGCACGGGCGGATCGTCGGTTCGTTCCTGTCGCTGTTGACCGCTATCGCGTTTTTCTCGCTCTCGGTATGGAGTTCGGGGGATGCGCTGATCGGAGGTGCGAAACGCCTGATCGGTCTGCCGGAAACCGACTTGACCCTGGGCCTGGCCTACGGTCTGTTCGCGATTCTGGTGCTGACCGTGTGCATCTACGGCTTCCGCTTTCTGCTGTGGGTGAACAAGATCGCGGTGTGGAGCGCCAGCCTGTTGTTCCTGCTGGGCATCTTCGCCTTCGCCGGTCCTTTTGATGTGAACTACGCCGGTACGGTGAACCTCGGTCAGCCAGGCTTCTGGGCCGCGTTCATCGGCGCCGCGCTGGTAGCGATGAGCAACCCGATTTCCTTCGGCGCGTTCCTCGGCGACTGGTCGCGCTACATCCCGCGTGACACCTCCAAGCAACGCATCATGGCGGCGGTGGTGCTGTCGCAGATCGCCACGTTCATCCCGTTCCTGTTCGGCCTGAGCACCGCGACCATCGTCGCGATCAAGGCGCCGGACTACATCGCGGCGAACAACTACGTGGGCGGTTTGCTGGCGGTGTCGCCGAGCTGGTTCTTCCTGCCGGTGTGCCTGATTGCGGTGATCGGCGGCATGTCCACCGGCACCACTTCGCTGTATGGCACCGGGCTGGACATGTCCAGCGTGTTCCCGCGTGTGCTGTCGCGGGTGAAAGCGACGCTGCTGATCGGCGTGCTGTCGATTGCCTTCATTTTCATCGGCCGTTTTGCGGCGAACCTGGTGCAGAGCGTGTCGACCTTCGCCGTGCTGATCATCACCTGCACCACGCCGTGGATGGTGATCATGATCATCGGTCTGTTGGTGCGTCGCGGCTTCTATTGCCCGGATGACCTGCAAGTGTTCACCCGTGGCGAGCAAGGCGGACGCTACTGGTTCAGCCACGGCTGGAACTGGCGCGGTCTGGGCGCATGGATCCCGAGCGCGGCGGTTGGCCTGTGCTTCGTCAATTTGCCGGGGCAGTTCGTCGGCCCGCTGGGTGAAATGGCCGGCGGCATCGACATCAGTTTGCCAGTGACCCTGGGCCTGGCCTCGGTGGTGTACCTGACGCTGCTGAGCCTGTTCCCGGAACCGCGCGAAGTGTTCGGCCCGACGGATGCCCGGCGTGAAGCCGCAGTAAAACCTCAACTGCGTCAGGCCGCCTGACGCAGATCCCCCTGTGGGAGCGAGCTTGCTCGCGAAGACTTCAGCACATTCAACATTGAAGTGACTGACAGACCGCCTTCGCGAGCAAGCTCGCTCCCACAGGAGACTGAATTCAGCCTCACATAAAAAAGACAATCGGAGACACGCCATCATGGCTTTGGATTTATTCGTCGTCCTCATCTACGCCGCCGGCATGCTCTTGCTCGGCTACTTCGGCATGCGCAAGGCCAAGACCAACGAGGACTTTCTCGTTGCCGGTCGTAACCTCGGCCCAAGCCTGTACATGGGCACCATGGCTGCGACCGTGCTCGGTGGTGCGTCCACCGTCGGCACCGTGCGCCTGGGCTACGTGCATGGCATCTCCGGTTTCTGGCTGTGCGCGGCTCTGGGTTGCGGCATCGTCGCGTTGAACCTGTTCCTCGCCAAACCGTTGCTGAAACTGAAGATCTACACCGTTACCCAGGTCCTGGAAAAACGCTACAACCCGATGGCCCGCTCAGCGAGCGCGGCGATCATGCTGGCCTACGCACTGATGATCGGCGTGACCTCGATCCTGGCGATCGGCACCGTGTTGCAAGTGCTGTTTGACCTGCCATTCTGGGTTTCGGTACTCGTCGGTGGTGGCGTCGTGGTGATCTACTCGGCGATTGGTGGCATGTGGTCGCTGACCCTGACCGACATCGTCCAGTTCATCATCAAGACCGTGGGCCTGATGTTCATCCTGTTGCCGATCTGCCTGTACCGCGTCGGCGGCTGGGACGAACTGGTGCTGAAACTGCCGGCCACTGCCTTCAGCTTCACCACGATCGGCTGGGACACGATCATCACCTACTTCATGATCTACTTCTTCGGCATCCTGATCGGTCAGGACATCTGGCAACGGGTGTTCACCGTCAGGACCGCGAAAGTCGCGCAATATGCCGGCAGCATCGCCGGCATCTACTGCATCGTCTACGGCCTGGCCTGCGCGCTGATCGGCATGGCTGCGCATGTGCTGATCCCGGATCTGGACAACGTCAACAACGCTTTCGCCGCCATCGTCAAACTGTCGCTGCCGGACGGCATTCGGGGTCTGGTGATCGCTGCGGCACTCGCTGCGATGATGTCCACCGCCAGCGCCGGCCTGCTCGCCGCTGCCACCACCGTAACGGAAGACCTGCTGCCGAAACTGCGTGGCGGCAAACAGTCGAGCCTGGGCATCAACCGCCTGTTCACCCTGCTGACCGGTGTTGTCGTACTGGGTATCGCGTTGGTAGTGAACGATGTCATCAGCGCCCTGACCCTCGCTTACAACCTCTTGGTGGGCGGCATGCTGATCCCGCTGATCGGTGCGATCTTCTGGAAACGCGCGACCACCGCCGGCGCCATCGCCAGCATGGGCCTGGGTTTTGCCACCGCGCTGCTGTTCATGTTCAAGGACGGTCTGGACGCCAACACGCCGATCTACTACAGCCTGGCTGTGGGTCTGGTGAGTTTTGTGGTGGTGAGCCTCGCCTCGCGCCGTCCTGTCTCGGTGGCTCGCGCGATCTAAGCTGAAACATAACGACTTGATGCTTTCTTCGACGAGTGTGGCGTCGGTTGCCACACTCGTTTTTTTACGCCGGGAGAAAAGTACTGATGAAGATCGTTTCTCGCGATCAGTGGTTTGAGGTGCAGCATCTGAGCGATGGCGTTCGGCTGATTCATGAGCCGTATATTCGACCGTTCTACCGCTGCAATCTGTGGCACGTTCAGGGTCGCGACAAAGACTTGCTGCTCGATAGCGGATCGGGGCTGGTCAGCCTGCGCGAGCAGTTGCCATGGATTACCGAGCGCCCATTGGTGGCGGTGGCCAGTCATTGCCATTTCGACCACATCGCCGGGCATCATGAGTTCGCTGAACGGCTGGTGCATCGCGCCGAGGCGGACATTCTTGCCGCGCCGGATGGCGAAAACGACTTGAGCCGCGCCTTCGTCGGCGATGACATGTTCGAGGCGCACCCGGATTGCCCGTTGTGCTACGCCGAATACCGGGTCAAAGCCGCGCCGGCCACCGGGTTTGTCGAGGACGGCGATGTGCTCGATCTGGGCAATCGCACGCTGCAGGTGCTGCACACACCGGGGCATTCGCCGGGCGGGATCAGCCTGTATGAGGCGGCGACGCAAACCCTGTTCAGCGGCGACATCATCTACGACGGCCCGCTGATCGAAGACGCCTACCACTCCGATCTGCAGGACTACGCCACCAGTCTGCGGCGTTTGCAGAAATTGCCAATACGCACCGTGCATGGCGGGCATTTCGGCAGCTTTTCCGGGGAGCATTTGCGCTCGATGATTGACCAGTGGTTACGCGGCCACGCCTGAGGCCTGCTTCACTCAAGCACAACAACCATCAGAAAAATCTGCCATGAGAAGAGCTGCCGTGCGTGCCGCCGTGCATCGATATATCCGGCGTCTGCTGGAAACCCGCGAATTCACCGACAACACCAGTCTGGTGCAATTGGGCCTGGAGAAAGCCGATATAGAAGATCTGATCTTCCATCTGGAAGATGAATTCGGACTGACGGCGTTCACCGCCGAGGAAGACCGCATGCTCAAGACCGCGAAGACCGCGAATGACTTGAGCCGGTTTTTGCTGGAAATCGGGCGGCACTGAAAAGCAAAAGATCGCAGCCTGCGGCAGCTCCTACACCGACTTATGCAGGAGTTGCCGAAAGCTGCGATCTATTGATCTTGAATCCTTGATCTCGGATCGGGGGCGTTACCGGCGCCGTTGTTGACGGCGACGCTGCTCGTCATCGGTGCGGATCGGTACAGGTTGTAGAGGCGGTTCGATCAAACCGAGGGCAACACCCAAATCGTGCAGCCAGTTTTGAATTTTCTCTTTCATCGTCATGCCCCCTTCAGGGTGGTGCTGAGCGGCCGGAATTCTGAGGTCGCTTCGCACTGATAATAGTCCGAAGTCCTACGCAATGCTCGGCCAAATCCGCAATGATCTGTTACTGAATTGAACAGAATATGCCGCCATTGGTTCAGGCTGTTTCCCGGGTTTCGATCTGAGCCGCAGGATAGACAGCCTGCTGCACCTCGATCCAGGCATTGAGGTTGGCGCCGACCATGCCCTTGCGCCACATGAGCCATGTTGTCGCAGCCACAAATGGCTCGGCCAACGGATGCACCGCGACGCTATCGCGCCCCGGCAGACTGGCCAGCATCGACTCCGACATCAACGCCACGCCACTGCCGGCAATCACGCAGGCGAGCATGCCCTGATACGACTCGATCTCCATCGCCCGGCCCATAGTCGCGTGATAGTGCGAAAACCACGCCTCCAGGCGCATGCGGTAGGAACAGCCGCGACGAAAGGTGAACACCGAACGCCCTTCAACATCCCGCGCGCTGCGCACCGGCGGATGATCGATTTCAGTGATCAGCACCAGCCGCTCCTCGCACAACGGCACGCCGTCGAGCCCGGCCAGTTCCAGCGGGCCGTCGACCAACGCGGCATCAAGACGGCCGGTGAGCAAGCCCTCCAGCAACTCCCCACTGGGCGCTGACTGCACCTGTAGATTCACCGCTGGATACTGTTTGTGATAACGCGCCAGCAGCGCCGGCAGATGAATCGCCGCCGTGCTGTACATGGTGCCCAACGCAAAATCGCCGGCCGGTTTGCCGCCCATCACCGCCGCACTGGCCTGATCGCGCAAGGCGAACAGTTTGCCGGTGTAGTCCAGCAGGACTTTTCCCGCAGGCGACAGCTGCAAACGCTGACGCTCACGGACGAAAAGCTCGACACCGAGTTGTTCTTCGAGCTGTTTGAGCCGGGTCGACAGGTTCGACGGCACCCGGTGCAGGCGTTCGGCGGCGCGGGTGATTGATCCCTCCTCGGCCACGGCCTGAAAGATCCGCAGTTGGCTGAACTCCACAACCTTTCTCCATAACAGAACAAGTTACTCACTATTATTCAATTTTAAAGAAAGTCAATCAGTCCTAGCCTGACGGTCATTGATCCTTCAAAGGAATCCCGACCATGTCGCCCCTGATTCGCTTATCCGCCTGCTTCGTGGCCCTGATGATGGCCATGGGTATCGGGCGTTTCGCCCTCACCCCGCAAATGCCACACCTGCTCAGCGAAGGCCAGATCGACCTGACGGCCGCCGGTCTGATTGCGGCGGCCAACTACCTCGGCTACTTGCTCGGCGCGGTCGACGCGATGTTCGCGCATCGCCCGCAGCAGGTTCAGCGGCGCCTGCACGGCGGCTTGTGGTTGTGCGTGCTGCTGACCCTGGCGTCGTTTTGGGCCGATGGTTTCTGGTCGCACCTGGCGCTGCGTTTTGGCACCGGAGTGGCAAGTGCCTGGGTTCTGGTGATGATCACGTCTTTAAGCCAACCCTTGGCAGCCGCAGCGGGTCGTCCACGTTTGGGCGCTCTGGTATTTGCCGGACCGGGTTTGGGGATTTTTCTGACGGGGTTGTTGGCGCTGGTCTCACATCTACTGAATCAGACGTCCGCAACGTTGTGGCTGATTTATGCAGCGGCTGCGTTGGTGATGATGTTGGGCGTATGGCGACTGCTGCCAACGCCTGTCGCAACGGCAACGGTGGTTGCAGCGCCAGTCAGTCCATCGAATCGGGGCATTGGACGGCTGGCCTTGATCTATGCACTTTACGGCGTCGGCTACATCATTCCGGCGACCTTCCTGTCGCAAATGGCTAATGCGCAGTTTCACGGACAATGGCAGGCGGATCTGTTCTGGCCTTGCTTTGGTCTGGCTGCGGCGCTTGGTGTGTTGCTGGTGAGCCTGCGGCGTCACGATCCCGCAACCACCCGGCACTGGTTGATGGCGACGTTGTGGCTGCAAGCGGCAGGCGTGTTCGCCTGTCTGCTGGGCAGCGGCATCGGCCTCGCACTGGGGGTGATCCTCTGCGGCACGCCATTCCTCGCCTGCATGCAACTGGTCATGCAGCGCTCGCGGGAACTGGCGCCGCACGCCACCCAGCGCAATGCCGGCATGCTCACCGCGTGCTTCGCCGTCGGCCAACTCAGCGGCCCGTTGCTGGCGGCGCTGAGCAGCCATTTCAGCGGTGGCTTGCAGCCGGCGCTGATCATCGCCGGCAGCGGCTTGCTGATTGCCGGCGGCCTGGCGATGCAGTCGGCTAGCGCTGGCCCAGCGCTTTGCGCAAACGCCGACGCAGCCACTGCTCGGCGCTGACAAAGGTAATACCGAGCAGCACCAGCACGGCGCCGACCACGAAGTTAACAGTCAACTGTTCGCCGAGCAGCAACACGCCAAAGGTGACGCCGAACAGTGGCGTCATGAACGAAAATACCGCGAGGTTGGCTGCCAGATACCGGCGCAGCAACCAGAACCAGATCAGGTAGCTGAAGAACGACACCACCAGCCCCTGAAACAATACGCTGGCCACCGCCACAGGGGTCAGGCTGACGTGGGTGATCTGCCCGCTGAACAGCGCGATCAGCAGCAGGCCGAGGAAGCCGACGATCAACTGATAGAACAAGGTCAGCGTCACCGGTGCTTCCGACAGCCGCGAGGCGCGCACTACCACTGTGGTTGCGCCCCAACAGGCGCCAGCCAGCACGCCAAAGGCATCGCCGAGCAGCATGCGCCGGTCAAGGTTGTCCCACGACACACCGCCGGCGAAGGCAATCGCGATGCCGATAAACGCGAGCAGAATGCCCAGCCATTGCAGCGGTCGCAGGCGCTCACTGGCCAACAGGAAATGCACACCCAACGCGGTGAAAATCGGTGCGGTGTAGAGGAAAACCGACATGTGTGCGGCGGTGGTCAGCTGCAAACCTTCGGCGATGAAGAAGAACTCCAGACCGAACAGCGCACCGGCCAGCAGCCCGCCACGCCAGGTCACGCCAACCTGATCCCAGCCGCCCTTCCAGCAGATCAGCAAACCGACCAGCAACGCAGAAATTCCGGAGCGCGCCGCCGCTTGCATCACCGGCGCAATGTCCGGCGCCGCCCATTTGATCATCACTTGCTGCACGCCCCAGATCAGGCAGAGGCCGACCATCACTTGCAGGGCAAAACTGTCGGCGTTCCGCCGCTCGCCAATCACCGCAACACCTCGAACACACACAACATGGCAGGCCATCCAATGGTCAGAAAACAATGCTGGGGATTATCAATCAGTCGGACGGAAAAAGCCGTCTGGAAAAGACATTTAGTTCTTCAGTGGCGGCAGGGGTGAATGGCTGTCGGCTGCGCCGCCATTCGCGAGCAAGCTCGCTCCCACAATTGAACGCATTTCCCTGTGGGAGCGAGCTTGCTCGCGAAGAGGTCCGCACCGCCAACCCGCATTTCGGATCAGACCGTGGCAAACCGCCTCGCCAACAAAAAACCAACAGCACAAGCCACAGCCGTGGCAAACGTTCCCCATGCCCAATCCATCAACGTCACCTGCACCGACCAGCCACGCAACGTCGCCCAATTGGTCAGGTCATACGTGCCGTAAGCTACCAGTCCTAACAATGCGCCCCGCTTCGCCGCCCATTGCCATGTCACGGCCGACAGCACCACAAACACCACACACCCGAAAACATACAGGCAATAAAAAACCGCTGCGGGAACCAGCAGCGGTTTTTCCAGCATCAGCGAACCGAGCAGTTCGCGATAGGTCGGCGCCATCAACAGGCCGAGCCAGACGCCGTCGAGCAGCAGGAACGTCAACAGCGTTGCAACATAGCCAATCAGCGCTTTTTTCATCGACCCGACCTCGTGTGTGCCCATGCAGGATGGGCCACCCATGGCTCAGGTTAGTTCAATGCGATCAGCATGAATGACGATCTTGCCTTCCTTGTACAGCGCGCCGATAGCCTTCTTGAAGTTGCCTTTGCTGACGCCGAACAGGCTGCTGATCAACGCTGGATCGCTCTTGTCGCTGACCGGCAGTGTGCCGCTGTTGTCGCGCAACCTGGCGAGGATCTTCGAGTTCAGGCTGCTGGCCGCTTCCTGACCAACCGGTTGCAGGCTCAAGGCAATCTTGCCGTCGGCGCGGACTTCCTTGATGTAGCCCTTCTCGCTCATGCCGGCGCGCATGAACTTGAAGATTTCATTCTTGTGGATCAAACCCCAGTGTTTGTTGTTGATGATCGCCTTGAAGCCCATGTCAGTGGCTTCGGCAACCAGCAAATCAACTTCCTGACCCTGGCTGTAGTTGGCGGGGGTCTTGTCGAGGTAGCGATCCAGACGCGCAGTGGCGGTGATGCGGCGGGTGTGCTTGTCGAGGTAGACGTGCACCACGCAGTATTCGCCGGCGGTCATCTGGCGCTTTTCTTCGGAATACGGCAGCAACAGATCCTTCGGCAGCCCCCAATCGAGGAACACACCGATGCTGTTGACTTCAACAACTTTCAGACTGGCAAATTCGCCGACCTGAACTTTGGGTTTTTCCGTGGTAGCGAGAAGTTTGTCTTCGCTGTCCAGATAAACAAATACGTTGAGCCAATCTTCATCTTCGGTCGGAATATCTTTCGGGATATAACGGTTGGGCAAAAGAATCTCGCCGTCGGCACCGCCATCCAGATATAAACCGAAGTTAGTGTGTTTAACCACTTGCAAACTGTTGTAACGCCCGACTAAAGCCATTTCCAGAACCCTCATTGCGTGGGCGGCATTCTACCCGTTTTTGGCGTGGCCGTCGGGCGGCAGATCTGCGCGCTGTTGAAACCCGCTCAACGCCTTGATTTTCCTCGTTCGCGGGAGAGCTGAGGTGCCGCTCGTCAGGCTGGCAGAACCGCTTACCGTTGAGCATCCCGGTGCGCCAGCAGCTAAATGTTTTTATTTAAAACAGCAGGTTAGGCGGATATTTCGAATATTGAATCGAGAATAATGCAGCACAGCGCTGGGTTATTCCGGGGGATATTTACCAAGCAATTGTCAAGTTATTCCTGTACGATGCCTGGCCGAGTTACTTTTCTACAGGTTAATGGCCGCCATGCGTGTAAAAGCATCCACCAGCAAAGCAAAGCCAGCTCCAGCCGTTGAAACCAGCGAATCGATCAACGATCAGATCGCAGCGTTCCTCAAGTCCGGCGGCGAGATTCAGCAAATTGCCAAAGGCGTCAGTGGCCAGACATTCGGCCCGTCCAAGCAGATCAGCCTGGGCAAGAAGTAACACCCGGTTTTACACCCGTCCAGAGGCGCTTTGAGCTTCGAAGCGTCTGGACTGGCACCGCGCAACACTCCTCCTTTTAAACAAAAATCCTTGTAAATCGACGAACGGCCTTCAATGCCGATCATTCGCCGGTATCCTTGCACGCGTCTAGATCAAGCGTTTCAGCAGGCCCGCCGCCTGTGCTCGCTGTTCATGGAGTGACGCATGCGCAAATCATCCTGTTTATCACTTGTAGGCCTGCTGGCTTGCGCGACCGCGCACGCGCAGATTTTCCAGCGTGAACTGGGCGATTTCGATCTCAAACTCGGCACCACGCCTTCACGCAGCATGGCCCAGGGTCTGGTCAAACCGGCTGCCGTCGGTTCCTTCCACGGCGGCCTCGACCTTAGCCACGACAGTGGCCTCTACGTTGGCCAATACGCGCCGAGCATGGGCATCACACCTGGCAAGAATCTCGAAATCGATTCCTACGTCGGCTTCAAACAACCTTTCGATCAAACCCTCGGCTATGAAGTCGGCATGATCCACTACAGCTATCCCAAGGTAGATACCCTCGACAGCCAAGAGCTGTTCGGTGGTCTGACCTTGCTCGGCAGCCGTTTCGGTGTGGCCTTCAGCAACGATCCGGACAAACAGAACAACACGTTGTTTGCCGACCTTGGCGGCAATCAACCGTTCGGCATCGGCGTCAGCATGAAATACACCACTCACCAACTGAACACGCCAGTGGCCGTGGACGGCGGTTATGTCAGCAGCTTTACCGATTGGTCGGTGAAACTGTCCCGGCCGTTCATGGGTGTCGATCTCGACCTGATCTACAGCAACTCCAGCCTCAGCGGCAGCGATTGCTCGGCTTATTCCGGGCACAACAGCCAGTGCGACGGGCTCGTCACGCTCAAGGCTGCGCGCGCGTTCTATTGATCGGCTGAACTGCCGGGTTCATTCTGCGTTCACATAGGAATCAGTCCCTCGAAGCCAGGCTCACGCAAGGATTCGCCCATGTCTCGCTGGTTCAAACACATCGCCGCGCTACTGATTTTCACCCTCGCCCTCGGCGCTTGCAGTCGCGTCGGCCTGGCCTATCGCAACCTCGACGTCATTATTCCATGGACGCTCAGCGACTATCTGGACATGAACGGCGAGCAGAAAGACTGGTTCAACGAACGCCTCAAGGACCACCTGAGCTGGCATTGCACCACGCAATTGCCGGGCTATCTGGACTGGCTTGATCGCCTGCAAACCATGGTCGAAACCAATCAGGTCACCGATGCCGCGTTACAGGCGCGCACTGCGGAAGCCAAGCAGGCGATTGCCGAAACCGCTCGAGAGATCACCCCGTCGGCGATCGAGTTGCTGCAAGGGCTGGATGACAAGCAAGTGGCCGAGATGAATGACGCGTTTGCCAAAGATCTGCGCAAGCGTCAGCAGGAATACCTTAAACCACCGCTTGATCAGCAAATTGCCGAGCGCGGGGCGCGAATGGTCAAACGTCTGAACGACTGGCTCGGCCCCTTGAGCGCCATGCAAGAGCAGCGGGTCATGGCGTGGTCGACCGCGTTGGGCGATCAGTACACGCAATGGATTGCCAACCGCGCCCATTGGCAGACGCAGTTCAGTGCAGCTGTCGCACAACGCAAAAGTCCCGAATTCCCACAGAGAATCGAGACGCTTCTGGTCAATCGCGAGAGTTTATGGACAGCGGATTACCGCAAGGCCTACGCCGATACCGAAGCGCAGGGACGCTCTCTGGCAGTGGACTTGATGGCCGAAAGTACGCCGCAACAGCGGCAGCGTTTGTTGAAGAAGATCGAGGGGGTGCGTAAAGACTTCAACGACCTTAAGTGCTTCAAGGCCGCGCAAAAAACCTGAACATACCCGAATCCAATGTAGGAGTGAGCCTGCTCGCGATAGCGGACTTCCAGCGACATCAATGCTGACTGGAAGTCCGCTATCGCGAGCAGGCTCACTCCTACAGGGGGATCTGCGTGAACTCAGGCGATCTGGGCTTTGGAAGCCACTTCATCAAACGTCGCCTCAGCCAGCGCATCCTCCTGCTCATCCAGCACCTGACGCGGGTGATCATTGCCGGGAATGCTGCTGTCGATCAGGCTCAACAGGCTTGAGCCGCGAGGCGTCAGGACAAAATTGTTTCCGGTGCTGCCCTCCTCATCCGGACGCGGTGCGATGTAGCCACGCAAGAGCAACAACCTTTCATAGTCGCAGGCCAGCGTTTTCAGGTGATCAAGGTTCTCGATCGGCTCGCCGGCGCTGGCTTTCGCCGCCGCATAGTCTTCGGCGTAGGCGCGAGGGGCAAAGCTATGGCCGGCGCTGTTCTGCACTTCATGCAGCAAGCGTTCAATCAAATCCCAGTTGTAAGTCGTCATCCTGATTCAACCTCCGGTGCGCGTGATTTATGGCGCGTTCATAGGTTGTGACCTGAGCGGTTCCCAGCCGTTCAGCCGCATTTCCCGAGGCGACCGACCGGCGGTCTGTCGATTTCCCGCAGGGTTAAACGACTAGTCTGAAACAGACGGTTTCAACCCCGCAGGAGAAATCATCATGAAAGTTGAGAATCACCCGGTGGTATCGCGCGAAGAATGGCTCGCCGCCCGTAAGAAACATCTGGCCCACGAAAAAGCCTTCACCAAGGAACGCGACCGCCTCAGCGCTGAACGTCGCGCGCTGCCGTGGGTGAAGGTAGACAAGGACTACCATTTCCAGGGGCCGAACGGCGAACTGAAACTGGCTGACCTGTTTGGCATACACAGCCAACTGGTGGTTTACCACTTCATGTTTGCCAAAGACTGGGAGGAAGGTTGCCAGGGGTGCTCGTTCCTCAGTGACCACATCGATGGCGCCAACCTGCATCTCGCGCATCACGATATCGCCGTGGTTGCGGTTTCGCATGCGCCGTTCAACGAGTTCCAGGACTTTAAACGGCGGATGGGCTGGAAGTTTGACTGGGTGTCGTCAGAGGGTTGCGACTTCAACTATGACTTCGGGGTTTGCGCCCGGGCTGAAAAGGTCGCTGCTGGCAAGGCTACGTACAACTACGAAAAGACTGAGAGTGCCGAGGAGGAAATGCCGGGATTGAGTGTGTTTTATCGCGATGAGGCCGGGGAGATTTTCCACACCTACTCGACCTACGCTCGCGGTCTCGACATGCTGGTCGGCGCCTACAACTACCTCGACCTCACGCCCAAGGGCAGGAATGAAGACGAGATCATGGACTGGGTGCGGCATCATGATCGGTATGAAGGTACGGCAAAATCTGCCTGCTGCCACGATCAATGAGACGGTCAGTCAGATCCTGATTTTCCATTGGCGTGCATCACAAGGGATTTGCCTTGAGTAAATCCCTTTAGCGCTATCAAAAACTTCAATCGTCTTGAGGCTCAATATACTTCAAGTCAATTTTCAACTTGCCTAGCACAACATCCAACGTAACCTCGCACGCATTCCAGACCGGTAGCGCAGCTATCATGTTTTGCGCTTTATACAGTTTTCTGAGGGCAATCAGACTTTTATGGATACCGACATCCACTTCAGGACTTCCCGGACTAAACCAATCCTTCTCTCCCGCCCCATCAATATAATCAAACAGCAATTTACAATGATCGTCCTCGGCAGAAAGTTCAGCCTCAACGATAACTGCAGTCGCTGAATCAGGTGCAGTGTCAATCAGTATCTGGCCAATACGGCGATAAATCTCGTCTTCGCTCATCCTGTTCGCCCTGAGCAGCCAAAGGTTGCTCTCGTGCTTCCCTCCATTTCCGATGAAGCAGGTGACAACATCGCTGTCAGACATGGGCCTGTCACCCTTATCCTCTGAACCTGAAATCTGTACGCATCAAAGCTAACACTTCGCGCCAATTCCAGAGAATCCCCTCTAGATGGTCAAAAGCAACACTCCGCCCCACTTCGCTTTCAGAAAAGACATTCATCGCTTTTTTACAAGCAACATAGAAAACGTTAAAACAAAGCGCATCAACGTCTCGTAGTGAGATAAAACTCTGACCCTGTTCATCCAGCGTTTCATAAACTTTCAGCAGGCAATCGCTATCCTTCGCTGAACAACAAGCCCGGGTACTCTCGACGATGCAGTCAAACAACCCTCTGGTTAACGCCAACCCGAGACCATCTGCGATCGCTATGTACATCCCCATACATAACCTCAGAATTATGATTTTGTTTCAGAGGGGATAAATGCGCGCTTCGGCCAGAACGTCCAAAGCGATGCGAAAACGCCCACAGGGTAGCCTGCGAGAAGTCTGTTCGATCCCTCTATATCGATGTGAATGCGCGATGGTAGATTGCCATTATTCTAGCGTCAATAAGTCATACCGCAGCTTTTTCCACAACCGCTCTAAAGTGGACTTTTGCATCTCAATGCTGACGTTTCGCCGAAAAACGCTACCTGCTGATCGCATAAAGTGATGCCACTTCGGGCACTCGATACTGAACTTTTGGCTGCTTCAAACCCTCAACCGGTTAACCCGCCTTAACCGGAACTGAGGCCTGCCCCGATGAAAACCCTGATAAAGCTCACCCTCGCCGCCACGCTCGCCTGTGCCCTGCCCGTCTGGGCCTGCACGCCGGAAGAAGCCACCGCCAAACGCGAACAATTGGCCAAGGAAGTCTCGAAGCTGACCGAGCAGAATCCGGCCAAGGCCAAGGAGATCAATGCCGAATTGCAGAAGATGGATCTGGGCACGGCCAGCAAGGATCTGCCGGACAAGTGCCAGTTGATTGATCAGCGCTTGAAAGAACTGAATTCTGCCGAGAAGAAGACCGAGGGCTAACCAGCAAGATCAAAAGATCGCAGCCTGCGGCAGCTCCTGCACAAAACCCTAGAGCTGCCGCAGGCTGCGATCTTTTGTCACCGAAAATGCATTAGTGCATTTATTTATTTGCATTAACGCATATCACTGACTAGGGTTACATCGAGCAAGGAGATCGGAACCGGCCACAGAAGATGGCAACCGTTAAGCACCGATCGCTCAGCAACACCGCAACACCCACACAAGCTGGACGCTTGTTTTCACTCATGGAGGATTGAAAAATGTTAACCACAGCAGCAACACAACTCACCGGCGAATCACTGCCAAGGTGCCTGGCCAGTCACCTGCTCGACCCGCAACTCACCGAAGTCGAAGCCGCTGAACAAATCAGCGCCCGCGCCGCCGGCAGCCTCAACTTCAATATGCAGAAACAGACCCAGACCAACTGGTGCTGGGCCGCCGTTTCCGCCTCGGTCGGCAACTATTACGGCACCGGCAACTGGACGCAGTGCGGCGTGGCCAGCACGCAACTCGACCGCAATTGCTGCAATCAGCCGGGGCCGTGCAACGTCTACGGCTATCTGGATTCCGCCCTGCAAACCACCCGCAGCTATAACGGCATGAATCAGGGTTCGCTGCAGATGTCGGCCATTCGGAACCAGATCAGCATGGGCCGCCCGGTCGGTTTGCGCTGCGCCTGGTACGGCGGCGGTGCGCATTTCCTGACGATTTACGGCACCAACGGCGATTACCTGTTGGTGGCGGATTCGATCTACGGCTATTCGACCCGTGCACTGAACGCGTTCCCCCGCGCCTACAACGGCGGCGGCAACTGGACCCACACTTACTTCACAGTCAAAAACTAGGAGGGCGACATCATGCAACTGACTTATCCAAAGGCGCCTTCCAACGGCGTACAGACCTTACGCCCAGCGCTACAAGCTGCGCTGCAAACCCAGGGCTTCGGCGCCAATCGCCAGTTCGCCAGCGCAGCACCTGCGAAGATCAGCCTCAGCGAGGCTTATCGTGGCTATTCGCTGAGTCTGGATGACCTGAGCCAAGGCAAAGGTCTGCAAGACGCACGGATTGGCGACTGGCATTACCTGGTGTTTGCCGACGGCGTGACGATTGCCGATGCGCAATTGGCCGAGGTACGCGGGCATGTCGAGTTCGCCTCGTTGAACCACGGCGATCACGCCGCCGCTACGGTGGGCGCGCTGAAACTGGCGGAACAAGCGCCGCAACTTCGAGGCAAGACCGTTGAGTTGCGCGTGCTGTTTGTCTCGGCGCTGCACGTCGTGGCGATCTGGCTGCATGCCGACGGTGAGGACGTCTTGATCCCGATTGAGCCAACGCCGAAGGATCTGGCGGTCACGCGGCTGTACAGCGAATCGGCCTTGCTCGCCGCATTGAAACCGGCGGCGGATCAAGCCAAGCGGCGCTTTGACGCCGACACCAGTGGCCAACTCGGCAACTGATGGCTAAAAAAAAACCGGACATTGTCCGGTTTTTTTATGCGCGTCTGAAGCTTACTCAGCCGCAGGTTCTGCTGGCTTGCGGCGCTTCAACGGGGCCATGCCGTCGCTGCTTACCAACGAGTCCGGCTTCGGACGGTTGGCGCTCTTGCGCTTGGTCGGCGTCTTGGCAGCGGTTTTCTTCTTGTCGCCCTTGGCGTCAGTCTTTTTCTTCTTCACGCCAACGGCTTTGCCCGAGGCCTTGACCTTTTTCGGCCCGCCGTAGGTGCCTTTGACTTCCTTGATGGTGCGGCGCTCGAAGCTTTGCTTCAGGTAGCGCTCAATGCTCGACATCAGGTTCCAGTCGCCGTGGCAGATCAGCGAGATCGCCAGACCGTCGTTACCGGCGCGGCCAGTACGGCCGATGCGGTGCACATATTCGTCGCCGCTGCGTGGCATGTCGAAGTTGATCACCAGATCCAGACCATCAACGTCCAGACCACGGGCCGCGACGTCGGTGGCCACGAGAATCTTCACGCCGCCCTGCTTCAGACGGTCGATCGCCAGTTTGCGATCCTTCTGGTCTTTCTCGCCGTGCAGCACGAACGCTTTGTATTCCTGAGCCACGAGGCGACCGTAGATGCGGTCGGCCATGGCGCGGGTGTTGGTGAAGACGATAGCCTTCTGATAGGTCTCGTTGGCCAGCAGCCAGTTCACAATCTGCTCTTTGTGCTGATTGTGGTCGGCGGTGATGATTTGCTGACGGGTGGTCGAGTTCAGTTGGCTGACCGCGTTGAGCTGCAAGTGCTCAGGGTTGTTCAGCACCTTGCCGATCATGTCGCGCAGGCCGGAACCACCGGTGGTGGCCGAGAACAGCATGGTCTGCTGACGGTTCGGGCATTCGTCGACCAGACGCTGCACGTCTTCGGCGAAACCCATGTCGAGCATGCGGTCGGCTTCGTCGAGTACCAGTACTTCAACTTCCTTCAAGTCGAGGTTGCCGGCGTTGAGTTGCTCGATCATCCGGCCCGGGGTGCCGATGAGGATGTCCGGCACTTTGCGCAGCATCGCCGCCTGGACCTTGAAGTCTTCACCACCGGTGATCAGGCCGGACTTGATGAAAGTGAACTGCGAAAAGCGTTCAACTTCCTTCAACGTCTGCTGGGCCAGCTCGCGGGTCGGCAGCAGGATCAGCGTCTTGATGCTGACGCGGACCTTGGCCGGGCCGATCAGGCGATTGAGGATTGGCAGAACGAAAGCGGCGGTTTTGCCGCTACCGGTTTGCGCCGTCACCCGCAGATCACGCCCTTGGAGCGCCAGCGGAATGGCCGCGGCTTGCACAGGCGTTGGCTCGACAAATTTCAGCTCGGCCACAGCTTTAAGCAGGCGTTCGTGCAGGGCGAATTGGGAAAACACGGGTGCTACCTCGAAGATATGCAAAAAAACAGCTGCATAGGTTACCGGTTTCGAGCGCTCAGGCCGAGTTTCTTTATACAAACGGATGCAATCAGTGGCTTTTTTGTTGCTCGATTTGTCTCCAACGGTAATACACAGCGGCTTAAATGCTCTAATCACCCATCGCGTCTTACAGAAGAATCGTTGCTCACATGGATTTCAAACAGCTCTGGCTCAACGCCCAGGACCTCTGGGGCACCCTCGAACAACATCCGCTTTTGCAGGCCGGCCTCGCCCTGACGCTGCTGCTGGTGATCGCGCTGGTGCTCGGACGAGTGGCGCGATACCTGATCCTGCACGCCAGCCGCATGCTCGGCCGCCAGCCGGCGCTGCACTGGATCAATGACTTTCGACACAACAAGGTGTTTCAGCGCCTGGCGCAGATGACGCCATCGCTGGTGATCCAGTTCGGCCTGCATCTGGTGCCGGAACTGAGTAAAACCGCGATGACCTTCCTCGGCAATGTGGCGTTGTCGTTCACCATTCTGTTCCTGCTGCTGTCGGTCAGCGCCCTGCTCAATGCCCTGCTCGACATCTATGCACGCACCGAGCACGCCCGCACGCGCTCGATCAAAGGCTACGTGCAACTGGCGAAAATGGTCTTGTACGTGTTCGGCGCGATCATCATCGTTGCCACACTGATCGACCGCTCACCGCTGTTACTGCTGTCCGGTCTGGGTGCGATGTCGGCAGTGATTCTGTTGGTCTACAAGGACACGCTGCTGTCGTTCGTCGCCAGCGTGCAACTGACCAGCAACGACATGCTGCGCGTCGGCGACTGGATCGAAATGCCGCAGGTAGGCGCCGATGGCGACGTGGTCGACATCACCCTGCACACGGTCAAGGTGCAGAATTTTGATAAAACCATCGTCTCGATCCCGACCTGGCGCCTGATGTCCGAGTCGTTCAAGAACTGGCGCGGCATGCAGCAATCCGGCGGACGGCGGATCAAGCGCAGCCTGTTCATCGATGCCAGCGGTGTGCGTTTCATCCGTGATGACGAGGAAGAAAAGCTCACCCAGGTGCACCTGCTCACCGACTACATGAGCCGCAAGAAAGCCGAACTCAAGGCGTGGAACGAGGCACAGGGCAATGTCGCGGCGATGTCGGCCAACCGCCGGCGTATGACCAACATCGGCACCTTTCGCGCCTATGCGCTGGCGTATCTGAAGAGCCATCCGGAGATTCAGCCGAACATGACCTGCATGGTCCGGCAGATGCAGACCACGGCGCAGGGCATTCCACTGGAGATCTACTGCTTCACCCGCACCACGGTGTGGGCCGATTACGAGCGGATTCAGGGGGATATTTTCGATTATCTGCTGGCGGTGCTGCCGGAGTTCGGGTTGAGCCTTTATCAGCAGCCGAGTGGCGGGGATTTGCGTTCCGGGTTGCTACCGGCAGTCCTTGGTGCAAGCCATATTCCCGAGACCGAGAAGCACATCATGTAATGCCACAATCTCCTCCGGTAACGTCTGCCGAACTGTTGCGAGTTACCGGAGGCAAGGAACCGTCTGTTCAAAAATGACCAAGAACCCATTTTTGAACAGCCGCCGTGTCATTTATGTCGCCATCGAAAACATATCGCGGCTCATAGCTTTGATTATTTCCCCGCACTCGACCTCTCCAGACTTTCAACGGCAACCAGAACTGGGCCCCGCTCGGTAGAACCTCAGCACCGATATCGATGTACACCGTGTCAGCACTCGTCGGTAACCCAAAGTGGATCGCTCCAGGAACAGCTAGAACGGTATCTGCAAAATCCAGACAAGCACTCGCACAGAACGAATCCGTCACCAGCACAAGTCGTCCCCTGAAATTCTTGTGGTTTGAATCTTTCGAACGGTCATGCTCGAGCGAAGACGTATCGGGCTGTTGCAACCACTCTCTCTTCTCAACCAGCGCAACGTTCATCGATTCACGCAAGCCTGCAACAAACGTGTATGCATCGCTGCTCTTTCCGTAATCGCGTTCCGTACTGGCCAAGGCATTATTGAGCGTTGAAAGTGCAAGAGGCGAAACTCGCCACATTGCATACGAACGGGAGGATCGATCCAGACTTTTGACATATTGGTCACCCAACAAAGCCGAGAGAATCCTGATCCCGACCAGGCTGTTGCCACCACGATTACCGCGCGTATCAAGTACAACCAACTCGGCATCATCGATTCTTTCGAGAGCCTCAAGCATTTTTTCGAGGGACGCATTCTCGACCGCCGAAGGTGCGAAATTCGACGCATGCACCCAATACCGTCCCCCCCCGAGGTTCTGGACAGTCTGAGGCGGTTGAGGCTGAAGCAGAAAATCCGCCAATTGCCCGCTATCCTCCCGCCACAGCAGATCAAAGTTTTGCTTTAGTCCGCTCGGCAGAACAACTTGGCAGTTGCTCGCCGGTTTTCTGGCCAGCACAGGATAGTCCGCATCATCTACAGTCAAATGCTTGGCCAAGTGATTCCAGGTAGATTTCAGATCCAGTCTGCGATCGACATAGGGTGATATCTCATCGGCCAATATTTCATGGAGCTCTTTCCCGTCACATGAGAGGACGCTGGAACCGATTGGAGGCAAGGAGGCTGGCCAGCCCTTTGCAACATGACTGACAACGAAGTCCTCCCCTCTCTTGTCCAGGATAAAACCGGCCCACGAAGATCTGCCTTTTTCAGAATGATAAATACCTACATGGCCATCCTTGAAGCCTGAAATATAAAAACCCAGAACAGCTTGAGCATCCCTTCTTGAGCTGACAAGCAGGCTGAGTTTCTTTGCTTGCAAATACCCGTATTCAACCCAGCCAGCAAAATTTGTATTTTCTTTATCTATGGCACCCGGATGAGAGGTGACTATAAGTTGGTGAACGGCAGAAAGGTCTCTGATTGCCGACTCTGCAAATCTATTCGTGCTCGCCTCATCAGCAACTACAGAACCCATAACACCGCCCCCCATCAGGACAACCGCCAGAACTCTATTCCATACATCAATCATGCAAATGCACCTAACCGAAGCAATATGATCACATGGAAATCCTCTGGTCATTGCGAACAAGGACACCAACACTCGCAGCCAATCGAATCCTGGCAGCTCTCCATCGAGCCAGCGACTGTACATACTGTTGGTTTGCGTTGGCGAGCGCTGTTTGAGCGTTCAACAACTCGATAATTGAGCCTACTCCCGCTCTGTACCGCCCTTTGGCTACTCCAGAAGATTCCTCGGCCGAACGCACCAGACTTTTCGCGATGTTGATGCTCTCGTTTTCTGTCTTGAGTTCCGAATAGTTGACCCATATAGAATTGGTAACATTCAGCTCAGCCTGTCTCAACAGTGCCTCCTGAAGCTGTATGTTTTCATACGCCTCGGAGATTCTGGAGTTATTACGGAAGCCTTCAAACAAAGGAAATGACAATTTCAGTCCGACTTCCATTGAGTTAAAGTCCTTGGCGTTCTCCTGGATATAGCGCTTCTCGGAATAGGAACTTACAAAAGACAGACTGGGTTTCCCCTCGGAGATGACGGTTTGCAGGTGAAACTTGCTTGCCTCCAATTGAGCTCTGGCAGAGCGAACGGATGGGTGCAGAGCAGTCGCCTCGCGAATCAGCAACTCCAGTGACTTATTCAAGTCATCAGAAAAAACAGACTCATCGAGGGTGTCAATTGTTATCTCAGCCCCCGGATCCACCCCTAGTGTATAAGCTAATTGCGCCACGGCCTTTTGGTAGTTCCCTTGTGCTCTCACGCGATCCAGGATGGCTTCAGAATGAGCTGTTTGAGCCTGCAGCAAATCTGCACGCGCGCCTACACCCGCAACATATTTAGCCTGAGCAGCCAGAAAACTTTCTTTTGCCGCTGATTCGTTGTTCAGGCTCGAGTCGATTACACCTTTGGCCGCCGCAACGGAAAAATAGTCTCTGGAAACATCTGACACCAGAGACAACGAATCTGCATCCTGAGCCAAAACTGCCGACAGTAATAAACTTCTATTCTCCTCAACACTACCGTGCCTTCCACCAAAATCCAGAAGAAGCCATGAAATATTCAACGAAGAGTCCCATGAGGATTTTTCATTTGAAGCAACCACATCCTTGAGTCCTTCACTGTTCAAATACAGTGTCGGCAAATAAGCAGACTTGGCCGCAGCCAGCTTATGCTTCTGGATTTGTACGTTTGCCCTCGCCTCTGACAACTTTGGATTCGCACAAAGCGCGAGCTCCAGTGCTTCGTCAATACTTAAGGATTCATCCCACTTACATCCAAAAGAAAAGTTTTCTTTTTTCTTTTCAGGGATACCGCTTCGCTTTGTTGAACCATCCAGATAGCCCACCTCTCCAGATCTTGAGAAATCGGAAACCTGTTCCGCACGACAAAACAAAGGCAGCAGAACAAGTACTGCCAATAATGGCGACAAATACTTGTACATATCAAGACCGCCTCATCTGAATCACACGATCAGCCGCTGCAATGGTATCAGGCCGATGAGCAACGATAATTCGCGTCATTTTCAAATTAGCCACAGCATTGTTTACTTCTTTTTCCTTCTCCAGATCGAGATGGCTCGTCGCTTCATCGAGCAAAAGAATCTTCGGACGCTTGTACAAGGCACGGGCCAAAAGGATCCTTTGCTTCTGACCACCGGACAGAACACTTCCCATATCACCAATAGACGTGTTGTATCCCATCGACATAGATTTGATGTCATCATCGATTGCCGCCATCCTCGCGCACGTCTCAATCCATTCCTGATCAGGTTGATGGTCGAAAAAACAAATATTATCGGCAATGGAGCCAGAGAATAGATCATCATCCTGAAGTACAGTACCGATCAATCCCCGTAAATTCTCGACTCCAACTTTGTTAATATCTACACCGCCAACCAGAACTTCTCCAGAAGTCGCCTTGAAAATACCAAGCAACAGATGCAGCAATGTTGTTTTACCACATCCAGATGGCCCGGTGATGGCTACAAATTCGCGCGGGCTGACCTTGAAACTGATATCGGACAGTACTTCCCTTTCATGGTCTCCATACTTGTAACTCAGTCCGGACACCTCAATACTGGGTTCAATAGTTTCACTATAGCCCCCGGCTTCTTCCATCATGTGCTCGGGTTTCGTCAGCACTATATCAGCAAGACGCTCCCCTTGAACCTGTAGCATCTTCACTTCGAAGCCTTTATTGATCAACGCAGTGAGCCGCAAGTTGAAAACTGACTTATAGGCAATGAACGCCATCAGGAAGCCGATAGAAAACTTTCCATCTATTACCATGCTGACACCGTAGTAAATGATCAATATGTTTTCTATACCGGTAATTACGCCTATCGCACCATGATATAAAATGTGAATCTGCTGGGTCTTCAAGTCCAGATTCACCTGACTGACAAGCATAGATAGCCAAGACGCCCTTCTGTCTTCCTGACGTTGAAATAACTTTATCGCACGTATACCCCTAGCCGTTTCCAGAAAGTGAGTTTCTTGCCGGGCAGAATGTATTATCTGCTCTTCTGTCGCCTTCTTCAAAGGCACAAACCATAAAAAGCGTATGGCCAGGTATAGTGCAAGCGCAGCAACGGAGATCGATGCGAGGAAGACACTGTAGTAGAACATCATACAGACAATGGCTACCGACATTACACCATCAAGCAGAGCCTCCAACAGCGAGGTAGTCAGCGTCCTCTGAACTTGGTCGATGGAAGAGAACCTCGACGTTATATCACCCAGACTTCGCTTCTCAAAATATTCGATTGGCAAACTTATAAGATGCTTAAATATATTGGCCTTAAGCTGTATATTCAGGTGTGTACCAAAATATAAAAGCATTCGAGCTCTTATAAGTTTCATAAACTCCTGGGCCAACATCAGCCCCCCAAAACCAAGCGCCAGCATGACGAGTAGATCGACATCAAACGCCGGCAGGACATTGTCCAGAGTGAGCTGTAAAAACAACGGCGACATGAGTGACATAAGCTCTAAGGCTGACGCGACCGCCAGCACTTTTGCCGCCGATCGATAGGCGCCACGAACATTGCCGATGACCGAGCTTATGCCGACACGCGGCGGCTTTTCCTTTAGTTCAAAGCCTGGATTTGGCCACAGTTCAAGGGCTATGCCAGTGAAGAACTTTGAGACTTCTTCGTAGGTAACTGTACGCTTTCCGAGCGCAGGATCATGTATGACAAAACCCGTTTTTTTTATTTCAACCAAAACCACGAAATGGTCAAAATTCCAATGAAGAACACACGGCAATTTGAGACTATTCAAACCGGCCATTTCCAGCTTTACAGGCCGGCTATTCAAATTCATCGCATTTGAAATCTTTACGAGCCCACGCAAAGTCAACCCTTGCTGGGAAACCGAAAACCGCTGACGGATTTCTCTTAGATCGGTGTGACATCCAAAATGGCTCGCTATCATCGCGACGCACACCAACCCGCACTCTGAACGCTCGGACTGATGAATGACAGGCGTACTGTTTCCGGAATGAAAATTTATTTTTCCAAGCAACTCTTTCATTGTCACTTCCAGTTATATCTTGCCTGTTATCGAATAGATTGGTTCTACAATCCACTCATATAACTTTCGCTTCTCGAGCATCACATCTGCGTCCAGCAGCATTCCTGCTCGCAAAGGAATGACATCGCCGTATGCTCTTACATATTGACGTTCAAGCTCAACCGTCACTCTATACATTGGTTCTTTACTGGACTCAGGATTCGCTATTGGCGGTATTTCTACAGGAAGAAGTGGAGCCTCGGATATTTCCAGAACTGTTCCTTTGGCCTGACCAAACTTCTGATAAGGAAAGGACTGGTATCTAACGCCTACTACTGCACCTTTACGGATAAAGCCTACTGCACGACTAGAAACATATAAATGAGCCTGAAACCTTGAATCACCGGGAACAATGGCAGCCAATGCCTCATCAACCTTTGCCGTCTGGCCAACGTTTCCTCTTATCGCTGTAACGATACCGTCGCCTGGGGCAGATATGACCGTTTCATATTTAGCTTCATTTTCGACCATTTCCTGATCGACAACCTGTAAGCTTCGGGTAAGTTCTTCCCTGATATTCGATTGCGTAAGCGGTGTGCTTGAGATGTTTTGAACGACTGTCGCATATTTGTAATCAACATCTGCACGACTGCGCTCCAGGTCCTTCAGGCGTATTTTTTGTTCAAGCAACTCTTCTTGTTTCTGATCAAGTTGCTCTGGAGCAATGTAGCCTTGCTCCATCAAACCTTTGTAACGTTTTACCGAGCCTTCCGACAACGCCATCTTCTTGACAGCAAGCGATATCTGCTGATCAAGATTATCTCTTTCACGCGTCAACGTAGAGGCATTGTTACGTAATGCCTCCATCTCAAGTGCGTGAATATGCTCTGTTGTCTTGATTGCAGACGCCAAGCTACTTCGCTTGTCCTGAAGAGCCGCATTTATGGTTTCTTGTATGGCCTGCTTTTTTTGGCTTTTTCGATCACTGGACAAAACAAATAATGTGTCACCGGCTTTGACTTTCTGTCCTTCGCTGACAGATCGGCTCTTGATCAATCCGCTTTGGATTGCATAGACCTGGGTAACCCCGCTCTCCGGAATCAACTCCCCATGCGCTGTCACTCGTTTTGTGTAATACCCACCGAACAGGAACGCAGCTGTTACCAATGTACACACAACGGCAAAAACAGATATCAGCGTATGATTGATCGGACTGGCGAGGATAATTTCGCCGTAAACTTCATTTTTGCTCGCCTTGGCAATCAGAGCCTCTTTCCTGAACATAATATTACTCGTGGCGACTTACGCACTGGCGCGATACAGAACATCATGAAACATCAATGAGCTTACGATTTTTCTCATTGACGCAGGCGGAACTCGGAGTTTTACCGACAGTTCATCGATCGATAGACCACTCTGCTGCGAAAGCAGCTTTACTACTTTCCACTCAAGGCTATCTGCCGGTATTTTTATTCCGTTGACAACACAAGTTTCATCAATAACGGCTGCATAATGACTACTCAAACTCAACTTCTCACTACCGCACAGACCATCACCACGCCCGAACACATTCGCCGCTACATCAAACTTCGTGCTGGTCCGGCCTGAGGAAACGATTGTCTGTTTGAACAGACTGAAATTTTCCTCGCTCATGACTTCCTGCCTGACCCTTTCAAAGGCCGACTCGATATCATGTAAATCAGTTTCCGAAAAGCCAATTCTTTTACGGCATTCAAGATGTTTTTCAAGGAACTTGTTACACACCCATTCAACATAGGTACTTATATGTGTCGTATGCACCCCCACCGCAACATGGAACGTTGGCTCGCCCACGGCTATCGCACTGTGCCACCATCCGCGCGGCACATATAAAAGATCACCAGCCTCCAGCACCGTATCCAGGACGGGAGTTTCCGAACACTCACTCTTGAATTCCTTACTGGTCTGCCCCGGCATTGGAAGTTCGAAGGTGGGCGGGTATATCCTCCACCTTTTCCTTCCCACCAACTGAATGGCAAAAACATCATGACAATCCCAGTGGTTTCCGAAGGCAGCCTGCGGATTGAATGCCAGATAGCCGTTTCCCAGTGTCTCTTGACTCACCACACCGGCAATTTCCTTACAGAGGCTGTCAATATATAGAGAGCTTTTCTGCACCCTGTTTAGAATCAGCGTTGCCCCTTCCTGCATTAGTTTGTAGAACTTTGGCTTGATGATCGTCTTTCGCGGCTTTCCTACTTCGTTATAGGTAAAGACATACTCACTTTCCGGGATGAATGTTCCATTATGGAGATTGACACTGGGGGCTTCAGGTTCGATCGTACCCAGAATATTATCTATATCGGCGAGCGTGAAGGCATCGGTTTTGACCGCTCCGCGACGAAGGTAAAAGTTTTTTTCCTGAATTGTATTCAAGAAATACTCATTCGACACTCCAAGATCAATAAGCATTCAAATCTCTCAACTGCAACAAGATGACAATTATTGGTTAGCTGGCATTTACGACTGGAATCAGGTTCGGTATTTTTGGTAAACCGACAGCTGGACAACTTAGAGTTTTCTTGTCGTCAGAGTACCCCCTCATCCACAAGCTCATCCGCTCCGAATCAAGCTTGACGGTTCCGTTCTCGTTTATTTTGCCGACGGAATTCCTGTCATCTGAAAGCATCACGGTACACTTCTGTATCGTTCCATCCGCTCGTATCGCAAGGGAGTTAGGGCGCGATGCATAGCAAACGTAAAGGCCATTATCGGATTTGCTGACCGTTTTCTCGTTCAACAACTCATTCAACTCTGCAAGCGTTGCGAGTCTTTCGTTTTTTGAAAGCAAAACGCCTGACGTGTCGTTCGGCCCGCCCAGGTTTTCAATTGTCTTCAGGAACACCTTGAATCTTCGATCAGACAAGAACGTTTTCTTTATTTCTTCAGCCAGTCGCTTTACGGACGAGACGTTTTCCTTGGTGAGATGAAGCCGCAGGGTGACGTTGAAATCCAGGTTTGACCCCTTCAAAGCCAGGAGATTTGACCATATTCTGTTAAACGTGCCAGCACCTGAAGCAAGTTTTCTGGTTTTGTCATGACCGCTCTCAAACCCGTCCAGCGAGATTTGATAGTTTCGCTGATTCAGGTCACAAAGCTTTTCTGCCAGATCAAGTGTCAGGAGATACCCATTGGTAGTCAGGGATCCACTGAAGTTAACACCGGCCTGATCGCAAGCTTTTTTTGCGAACTCGCTCAACTCAAGAACTAGATCTTTCGCTGCAAGTGGCTCGCCACCAAACCACTGGAGGTGAAGGTTATCCAGTTTCGGCAATCGCCTGGCGATGAGATTCCTTATGCCCTCCTGGGTTTTTTCATCCATTCGCCCTATCAGAAAATCTTCATAACAGTAGGTACACCTGAAGTTGCACTGCTCAGTGGGATAAAGAATGAGCTCGAGACTCTTCGGATTGAGTGTTGCCAGAATATTTTTATCTAGATCCATCTAACTTACTCATTCTATTTATGTGAGTGGAGTACCAGACTGGTACTCCACGTTCATCACATCAATCAACCATCCTGGTCATCACCACAACTCGAGTTGACAGGCGGCGAACCGCAACCGCCGTTCACGGGAGTGTCGCCACACTTGGCATTGACCGAGCCGCCGTTACAACCAATGTTGACTTCCCATCCGCCGGCTACAGCATCCAGTACTTCCAAGTCTTTAATTTCATACGATCCATACTCGTCAAACTCAACGAGCTCAGTACCACTGGCTTTATTTTCCACGGCTATTCCTTGCTGTCTTAATGTTGCGGGCACGCTTAAGCTTGGCTAAAACACGCCCATTTATTTCGTGAAAACAGTTCCACGAAAAACTTTTATATAGAGGTTGATTTCTGAACACAGGCAAACCGACTCATAGCATGTGCCTGGAGTCGGAATATGTGTGGTAGTTAGATATACTGAGAGGGAGTCATAGCCAATCCTTAGCTAATAGAGGTGTCGTTCAAGACGACTGGTCCGAGGCGCGGGATCATAATTGCGTTACAAGTCGAAGGCAATACCGCCCGATAGTAATTATTGCTAATTTTTTCAAGAACTAGTGATCGCTCACCTTCCACTCCTACAACGCCTAGCAAAGCCGACTGACCTTTAGCAAGCGTATTCGTTTAAAACCTCAAAAACTTACAATTTACTTTACACTTTTACTGACGAATCGATAGTTCCCCGATCCGTTCTTCGAACTTTGCAAGCTCACCGGGTTTCCCAAGACTGTAATGTCGCCCGAACCTTGTAGCGTCGACTGCAGTTGCTCCTTGACCGCGACAGTGACGTCACCCGATCCCTGAGAAAGGATCGAAACCCTGTCCGCCGGCATCTTCGTCGTGTTTAGATCACCCGAGCCATGAATCTGGATCATCAACGACTTAACCCTCCCATCGGCCGAAATGTTTCCAGAACCGTGGATGCTGAGAACGAGTTGCTCCTGACTCACGTTCATGACTTTTACATCGCCACTGCTCTCGACTTTGATTTCAGGGATTTTCCTGACACCGATCCTCACCAGCGGGCACGGAGCTGTCTTGCTTTCCCCTTGTGTATTGATAACCACAACCCCGCCTGTCAGATCCGTCGATGCAGAGGCGTTCCCGCACGAGAGCAATCGGGAATTGCCCCGCTTATGGCTGAGTATCAGGTTACCTTCTGCGTAGTCCGCTTTTATCGAGTCAATGAGCTCCTGACTTTCGCCCACGACCTCGAAAACAGCACTCTCGGATTGGAAAACTTCGACATCAACAATGGTTGCTACGGTTAACGACCTTACCGTCTGCAATAAACGGGCATCCATGATCCTGGAGGGGATCGCCATTGACCGGATTCGCGGGGTTTCTGGCGTTATTGCATTTCCGGCCGCCGATTGCCCCTCCTCAAACTCTGCCGAACTTGCCTTATTGCCTTGATGGATCACTCCTATATAGCCAAACCCCGTCAGGCTGCCCACGAGGGAAGCAGCCAAAATCACTTTGCAGTACGCAGATCTCACGCAGTCAATCCTTTAGTCCGGTTGTCCATGAATGCCCGCAAGGTTCGTAACCACCGGTTGTGGTGTTCCTTGGTCCATCAAAATCAAATCCTGCGCCAACGACGATGCCTACCTTGATTGAGGAACGTGCCTGTTCCCCAACCGGCTGATCCACACGGCTGCCAGTATCACGCTGCCGCCGAGAAACAACCGCCCCAATTCCTCATGCTGATTCCAGATCAGCAAGTTCAGCAGCAAGCCCACCGGCACATGCAGGTTGTTCATCACCGCCAGCGTGCCGCCGTTGACCATGCACGCGCCCTTGTTCCACCAGTACATGCCCAGCGCGGTCGAGACCAGGCCGAGGAACAGCAACACGCCCCATTGCAGCGGCGCTTCCGGGAGGAAGTTGGCTTTGCCGAACATCAGGAATGCCGGTAGCACCACCGCCAGCGCGCCGAGGTAGAAGAAGCCGAAACGGCGGTAATGCGGCAGGTCGCTCGGGTGTTTCGCCACCAGATGCTTGTACATCACCTGCCCGGCGGCGTAGGTGAAGTTGGCCAGTTGCAGCAGCAGGAAGCCCATGAAGAAGTCCGGACTGACGCTGTCGAAACGAATCACCGCCGCCCCGCTCACCGCCACCAGCGCAGCGATCAGCGCCCACGGGTTGAAGCGTCGGTTCAGCGCATCTTCGATCAGTGTCACGTGCAGCGGTGTGAGGATGGTGAACAGCAACACCTCGGGCACCGTCAGCACACGGAAGCTCAGATAGAGGCAAACGTAAGTCACACCGAACTGCAACGCGCCGATCACCAGCATGCCGCGCATGAACGAAGGTTCCACCGAACGCCAGCGGGTCAGCGGGATAAACACGAGCCCCGCCAGCACGACGCGCACCAGCACCGCGAAATAACTGTCGACGTGACCGGCGAGGTATTCGCCGATCAGGCTGAAGGAAAACGCCTGAATCAGCGTGACAAAAAGTAGATAGCCCATGCTCGCCTCGAAATCGAATGGCGGCGACGATAGCGGTTTTTGCGCAAGACCGCGAACCCTCGAACAACGCCGATTCCTGTGGGAGCGAGCTTGCTCGCGAAGAGGCCGTGTCAGTAAACATCGTTGCTGAATGAAATATCGCTTTCGCGAGCAAGCTCGCTCCCACAGGGATCTGATGACATTCAACGAATCGCAGGCAAAAAAAAGCCCGATCTCGCTAATGCGTTCAATCGGGCTACAGCACTCAGGAGCAACAAGTGCAAAGGGAGGTTCGATGCGCGTAGAGCCTTGAAGGGGTTGCGCCAGGTCACTTAAACAATCGGCGATTATCTGGCGATTAACATATCAAGCGACCTGGGACAGCTTGGCGTTGGCCTGATTCAGACCTTTCTCCTGGAAGTCGCCACCGAGATTCATGCCCTCGGCGTGAATGAACGTCACGTCGTTGATGCCGATGAAGCCCATGACCTGACGCAGGTACGGTTCCTGATGATCCGCCGGGCCGCCGGCGTAGATACCGCCGCGAGCGGTGAGTACGTAGGCACGCTTGCCGCTGAGCAGACCTTGCGGGCCGGTTTCGGTGTATTTGAAGGTCACACCGGCACGCAGCACGTGGTCGAGCCAGGCCTTGAGGGTGCTCGGGATGGCGAAGTTGTACATCGGCGCCGCCATCACCAGTACGTCGACGGCGAGCAACTCATCGGTCAATTCGTTGGAACGATCAAGCGACGATTGCTCGTTGGCGTTGCGCTGCTCGGCGGGTTTCATCCAGCCACCCAGCAGGTTGCTGTCCAGGTGTGGTACCGGGTTCGCGGCGAGGTCACGTACGGTGATCTGATCGTTGGGATGCGCCGCTTTCCACTGACTGATGAAGGTCTGGGTCAGTTGACGGGATACCGAGTCTTGCTGGCGGGCGCTGCTTTCGATGATCAGAACGCGGGACATGGTGTGTAGCCTCCATCCGAGAATGTTGTAAGTCGATGGAGTGAAGGTTAAACAGAGTTGAATCGATGAAAAAGCGCAAATAATTGCTGCAAAGTATCGAATAATTCGTTTACATGCTGAACCATGCTCTTGTAGGAGTGAGCCTGCTCGCGATAGCGGTGTGTCAGGCGATATTGATTTATCTGGGACACCGCTATCGCGAGCAGGCTCACTCCTACAGGAGGCGACTGTTATTTCGGGGTGCAGGTCAGTTTGATGCGCAGTTTGATGATCTCGCGGGTGAACTTGGCCGTGGCGTTTTTATGTTTGCCGGCTGCCACTTCGATGTTGCGGGTGCGCGGCGCCTCGGGGCCATTGGTGAAGACGGCCTTGCACACTGCGTCGACATCACCGTAGTTGGCCACCCGAATCGAGCCGATGTCGTTATCGGTGTCGAAGGTCTCGTAGTCGATCTTCATGCCGTTGAGGTCTTTCTGCACATCAATCGGGTACGCGAAAGCAGTCAACGGAAGCAGCGCCAGCAGCACACAACAGATTTTTTTCATTCGGCAGTCTCCATGAGGGACGGCCAGCTTAGGACAAGAGGAGCTATTGATGAAAGCGCCCCGCGTGACCCTTGATCAATGGCGAACATTGCAGGCCGTGGTCGACCACGGCGGATTCGCTCAGGCCGCCGAGGCCTTGCACCGTTCGCAATCGTCGGTGAGTTACACCGTCGCCCGCATGCAGGACCAGCTCGGCGTGCCGTTGCTGCGCATCGATGGGCGTAAAGCCGTGCTCACCGAAGCCGGTGGCGTATTGCTGCGCCGTTCGCGGCAATTGGTGAAACAGGCCAGTCAACTGGAAGATCTTGCCCATCACATGGAGCAAGGCTGGGAAGCCGAAGTGCGGCTGGTGGTCGACGCCGCCTATCCAAGTGCGCGCATCGTCCGCGCGTTGACCGCGTTCATGCCACAGAGTCGCGGCTGCCGCGTGCGTCTGCGTGAGGAAGTATTGTCGGGTGTCGAAGAAGTGCTGCTTGAAGGCGTGGCCGATCTGGCCATCACTGGCCTGAGCATTCCCGGTTATCTCGGCGCGGAATTGAGCGACGTCGAGTTCGTCGCCGTCGCCCATCCCGATCACCCGCTGCATCGGCTCAATCGCGAACTGAGTTTTCAGGATCTGGAAACCCAGATGCAAGTGGTCATCCGCGACTCCGGCCGCCAGCAGCCACGGGATGTCGGCTGGCTCGGCGCTGAACAGCGCTGGACGGTCGGCAGCCTCGCCACCGCCGCGACATTTGTCAGCAGCGGACTGGGTTTTGCCTGGTTGCCTCGGCACATGATTGAACGAGAACTCAAGGATGGCTCGCTCAAGCTGCTACCGTTGGACAGGGGCGGCAACCGCAACTCCAGCTTCTATCTGTATTCGAACAAGGACAAACCCTTGGGCCCGGCCACGCAAATCCTCATCGAACTGCTGCGCACCTTCGACACTTTGCCGCTGGACGCCCCGTTCGCCGCCCCTGAACAAGCCTGACACGGAGTTGACCGATGGCCTGGTTCGAGCACGAAGGTTGCAACCTGTACTACGAGGAATATGGCCACGGCACGCCGTTGCTGCTGGTTCACGGGCTCGGCTCGAGCACACTGGACTGGGAAATGCAGATCCCGGCGCTGGCCGAGCATTACCGGGTGATCGTCCCTGACGTACGCGGCCACGGGCGCTCGGACAAACCCCGTGAGCGCTACAGCATCGCCGGTTTCAGCGCCGACATGGTTGCGCTGATCGAGCACTTGAACCTCGGCCCGGTGCATTACGTCGGGCTGTCGATGGGCGGGATGATCGGCTTCCAGTTCGGCGTCGATCATCCGCAAATGCTCAAGAGCCTGACCATCGTCAACAGCGCGCCCGAAGTCAAACTGCGTAGCCGCGATGACTACTGGCAGTGGTTCAAGCGCTGGAGTCTGATGCGCGTGCTCAGCCTCGCCACCATCGGCAAAGCCCTGGGCGGCAAGCTTTTCCCTAAACCGGAACAAGCCGATCTGCGGCTGAAAATGGCCGAACGCTGGGCAAAAAACGACAAACGTGCTTATCTCGCCAGCTTCGATGCGATTGTGGGCTGGGGGGTTCAGGAACGACTTTCCCGGGTGACCTGTCCAACCCTCATCGTCAGCGCCGACCGTGACTACACACCTGTCGCGCTGAAAGAAACCTATGTAAAACTGCTGCCCAATGCGCGGCTGGTGGTGATCGACGATTCGCGCCACGCCACCCCGCTCGATCAACCAGAACGCTTCAATCAAACGCTGCTGGAGTTCCTCGCCGCAGCCGATATTCAATCTCAGGATCACTGACCCATGTTGAAAAAAATCGCCCTCGCCGCTGGTACTGTGCTGTTTGCCGCCAACCTGATGGCTGCCACGCCGGCCAAAGCACCGCACGTGCTGCTGGACACCACCAACGGCCAGATCGAAATCGAACTGGATCCGGTCAAGGCGCCAATCAGTACCAAGAATTTTCTGGATTACGTCAACAGCGGCTTCTACACCAACACCATTTTCCACCGTGTGATCCCGGGCTTCATGGCTCAGGGCGGCGGTTTCACCCAGCAGATGCAACAGAAAGACACCAAGGCACCGATCAAGAACGAAGCCAGCAACGGCCTGCACAACGTTCGCGGCACCTTGTCGATGGCACGCACCTCCAACCCGGATTCGGCCACCAGCCAGTTCTTCATCAACGTGGCTGACAACGCGTTCCTTGATCCGGGCCGTGACGCCGGTTACGCGGTGTTCGCCAAAGTGGTCAAGGGCATGGACGTGGTCGACATCATCGTCAACTCGCAAACCACCACCAAAAGCGGCATGCAAAACGTGCCTGTCGACCCTGTGATCATCAAGTCGGCCAAAGTCATCGACTAAGCTGCACAGGGCGTATCGAGCGGCGTGAATTCAACCTCACGCCGCTCACACCGATAAAAGGAGAGCCCGTACTCCGGGCGGTTATCTGATGCTCTATCGCCGTTTCGAACAACTGATCGACATATTCCGTGACGCCCCGACGGCGTCTCCGCCGGACCGCGTTCTCCCCTTCTACACCTATTACCTCAAGCAGGTCTGGCCGAGTTTTGCCGCCCTGCTCGTCGTTGGCCTGTTTGCCGCGCTGATCGAAGTGGCGCTGTTCAGTTATCTGAGCCGCATCATCGACCTGGCCCAAGGCACACCCAACCCGAATTTCTTCAGCGACCACGCCCTCGAACTGACGTGGATGCTGGTGGTTGCCCTCGTGCTGCGACCGATCTTCTTCGGCCTGCATGACTTGCTGGTGCACCAGACGTTGAGTCCCGGCATGACCAGCATGATCCGCTGGCAGAACCACAGCTACGTGCTCAAGCAGAGCCTGAATTTCTTCCAGAACGACTTCGCCGGACGCATCGCCCAGCGCATCATGCAGACCGGCAACTCTCTGCGTGACTCGGCAGTGCAAGCGGTGGATGCGCTTTGGCACGTGGTGATCTATGCGATCAGCTCGCTGGTGTTGTTCGCCGAGGCCGACTGGCGCCTGATGATCCCGCTGTTGACGTGGATCGTCGCCTACATCGGTGCGCTGTATTACTTCGTACCGCGGGTGAAAGACCGTTCCGTGGAAGCCTCCGACGCGCGCTCGAAGCTGATGGGGCGCATCGTCGACGGTTACACCAATATCGCCACGCTGAAGCTGTTCGCCCATACCAACTTCGAACAGCATTACGCCAAGGAAGCCATCGAGGAACAGACCGTCAAAGCACAAATGGCCGGCCGCGTCGTCACCAGCATGGACGTGGTAATCACCGCCATGAACGGCTTGTTGATCGTCGGGACCACAGCGTTGGCTCTGTGGTTGTGGACGCAGTCGCTGATCACCGTCGGTGCGATCGCCTTGGCTACCGGCCTGGTGATTCGCATCGTCAACATGTCCGGCTGGATCATGTGGGTGGTCACCGGCATCTTCGAAAACATCGGCATGGTCCAGGACGGTCTGCGCACCATCTCGCAACCGGTCAGCGTCACCGATCACGAGCAGGCCAAACCGCTGGAAGTGGCTCGTGGCGAAGTGCGTTTCGAGCACGTGGATTTTCACTACGGCAAGAAGCGCGGCATCATTGGCGACCTCAATCTGAACATCAAACCGGGCGAGAAAATCGGCTTGATCGGGCCGTCCGGCGCGGGTAAATCGACGCTGGTCAACCTGTTGCTGCGCCTGTACGACGTCGAGGGCGGACGGATTATGATCGACGGCCAGAACATCGCCGAAGTCGGCCAGGAAAGCCTGCGTGCGCGCATCGGCATGATCACCCAGGACACCTCGCTACTGCACCGTTCGATCCGCGACAATTTGTTGTACGGCAAACCGGATGCGACCGACGCCGAGTTGTGGGATGCAGTGCACAAGGCGCGTGCCGATGAGTTCATTCCGCTGCTGTCTGACGCTGAGGGCCGCACAGGCTTTGATGCGCATGTCGGTGAGCGCGGGGTCAAGCTCTCCGGCGGCCAGCGCCAGCGCATCGCTATTGCACGCGTGCTGCTCAAGGACGCGCCGATCCTGATCATGGACGAAGCCACCTCGGCACTGGATTCGGAAGTCGAAGCGGCGATTCAGGAAAGCCTGGAAACCCTGATGCAGGGCAAAACCGTGATCGCCATTGCGCACCGGCTCTCGACCATTGCGCGGATGGATCGGCTGGTGGTGCTGGAGAACGGCAAGATTGCCGAGAGCGGTACCCATGCTGAACTGCTCGCCCATCGCGGGTTGTATGCGCGGTTGTGGGCGCATCAGACCGGGGGATTTGTCGGCATCGATTGATGCACTGGATTTCCCTGTGGGAGCGAGCTTGCTCGCGAAGGCGCCGTGTCAGTCGATAATTGCGTTGCTGATCCACCGCTTTCGCGAGCAAGCTCGCTCCCACAGTGGACATGCGACAACTCCAAAAACCGCCACAGCCCTTTAACCACGGGCGCTGGCGGTTTTTTTGTGGCTGCTGGAAATCCACCAAAACCCTGCTGTACTCAGCCAAGGTTCCGGAATGGAGCCTGTCGTAAGTCTGCAAGGACGCACAACTCGATGCAGTCTCGATAGCGAAGCTATCAAGGACGCTCTCATGTCTCTGTTCAAACGTTCAGTCACTGAGTTGTTGGGTACGTTCTGGTTGGTATTGGGTGGATGCGGCAGCGCGGTGATCGCCGCGTCTTCACCGCTGGGAATCGGCGTGCTGGGGGTGGCCCTGGCGTTTGGTCTGACGGTGCTGACCATGGCGTTTGCCATCGGCCACATCAGCGGCTGTCATCTCAACCCGGCCGTGTCGGTCGGTCTGTTCGTCGGCGGCCGGTTTCCGGCCAAAGAGCTACCCGCTTACATCATTGCCCAAGTACTCGGCGCGATTCTCGCGGCGGCGCTGATCGCCCACATCGCCAGCGGCAAGGAAGGTTTCGACATCGCCGCTGGCCTGGCGTCCAACGGTTATGGTGAGCATTCACCGGGCAAGTACTCAATGGCGGCGGGGTTTGTCACTGAGCTCGTGATGACCGCAATGTTTGTGATCATCATCCTCGGCGCCACCGATAAACGCGCACCGCCGGGACTGGCACCGATCGCCATCGGCCTGGGCCTGACGCTGATTCACCTGATCTCGATTCCGGTGACCAACACCTCGGTGAATCCAGCCCGCAGCACGGGGCCGGCGCTGATGGTCGGCGGCTGGGCGATTGCGCAGTTGTGGATGTTCTGGGTCGCGCCGTTGATGGGTGCGGTGGTCGGTGGCGGGATTTATCGATGGCTGGGCAAGGAAGACTAGACAAGGCATATACACATCAAATGTGGGAGCGAGCTTGCTCGCGAAGGCGGTGTGTCAGCTGATATCAATGTCACTGAAACACCGCTTTCGCGAGCAAGCTCGCTCCCACAAGGAGATCTATGTCTGGCGATAAGGCAAGGCTGTTTTAGCTTCTTCGGCATACGCCAGAATGCCGGCGCGCTCCTGTTGCAGGAAATCTTTTACCGCCGCTTTCAGCCCCGGATGCCGCAGGTAATGCCACGAATGGGTGATCACCGGTTCGAATCCGCGAATCAACTTGTGTTCGCCCTGAGCCCCGGCATCGAAACGCTGATAGCCCTGGGCAATTGCATACTCCATCCCCTGATAAAAACAGGTCTCGAAGTGCAGCCGATCGAACTCCGCCAGACATCCCCAGTAACGCCCATAGAAACTGTCGCCACCGACCAGACTGAAGGCCATTGCCACCGGCCGTGAGCCCTGTTTGGCCAGTACCACGCGGATCGCTTCGGGCATGCGCTCGGCCAGCAGACTGAAAAATTCCCGCGTCAGGTATGGCGTCTGACGCCGCACCGCATAGGTATTGGCGTAACAGGCGTAGACAAAATCCCACTGCGCCTCGTCCAGCTCACGCCCTTCCAGCCATTCAAACTCAAAGCCCTGCCCCGCCACTTGCTCGCGTTCCTTGCGCATCTGTTTGCGCTTGCGCGAACTGAGCGCGTCGAGGAAATCCTGAAAGTCGCGATAACCGCGATTCTGCCAGTGATATTGACAGCCAATGCGTTGCAGCCAGCCCGGCTGTTCGGCCATCGCCGCGTCGGTGAAAGCGTCGGTGAAATTGATGTGGGCGCTGGAAAGCCCTTCGATTTCCAGATAGCCGGGCAGACTCTTGAGCAGCTCAAAACCGTCTTCGACATTGGCCGCGAGCAAGCGTGGGCCGCTGACCGGACTGAACGGCACAGCGCTCAACAGCTTGGGGTAGTAATCGATGCCGGCGCGGGCACAAGCGTCGGCCCAGCCATGATCGAACACGTACTCGCCGTAGGAATGCCACTTGCGGTAACTGGGTAACGCGGCGATCAGACGGTCATCTTCGATGTGCAGCAAATGCTCCGGCTGCCAGCCACTGTGGGGGCCAACGCTGCCACTGTCTTCCAGCGCACTGAGGAAGGCATGGCGCAAAAATGGCTGGCTTTCAGGCACCAGTGCATCCCAGCTTGCCGAGGCGATTTGCGACAGGTTTTGCAGGCGTTGCAACGGCATCAACAAGCTCTCCACAACAGGACTTCAGCGCCCGGCGAGTATCGCCGATTGCGCGACATTGCACACCCGCAATCGGCCGACAGCGCTCTAGATCAATAGTTCAGGGCGAATCGATATCGTCATCATCCTGCCATCACTGTGCCACTGCTCTGTCATAAACCATCGCGATACTGGCGCCTGTTTTTAGAGCGCCGGGTTCTACCCGGACACTGTTTTCCGACCGTATGCGTCGGTTGTGCCCGGGATGGTTCAGCCATCCCTCTCATCTTCGGAGATTGCTATGCGTCTTGCTTCCACGAAAACTGCGGCGGCCCTGTGCGGTGGCTTGTTGCTGGCCATGAGTGTTCCGGCCAGTGCTGCAGTCGACGCCAAACTGCTCGACATGCTCAAGGCTAACGGTTCCATTTCCCAGGCGCAGTACATCGAACTGCAAACTGAACTGGCCAAGGATCAGAAGGCTCAGCAAATCGCGCAGCAGGCGCAGCAAGAGACCAACGAACAAGTCGCCGCCGTTGCGAAGAAAACCAACGAACAAAGCATCTTCGACCAGAAACTGGCCTGGGCGGCCAAGACCCAGTTCAAGGGCGACGTACGTATCCGTCAGGAAACCATCAAGATCGACGGCGAGCCGAACAACGGCGGCCGCGACAAGGATCGTCAGCGCATCCGTGCCCGTCTGGGTGCCTACACCGAGATCAACCCGCAAGTCGACACCGGCATCCGTATCGCCACCGGCGGCGGCGACGATGCCCGTTCGACCAACCAGGACCAGGACAACTACTTCGACAAGAAGCAGATCTGGCTTGACCTCGGCTACATCGACTACCACCCCGATCAGATCAAGAACCTGCACATCATCGGCGGCAAGATGCTTCAGCCGTGGGTCAGCATGGGCGACGTGATCTGGGATAGCGACATCAACCCGGAAGGTCTGGCCGTTACTTACAAATACCCTCTGGGCGGCAGCGCCGAACTGTTCGGCAGCCTGGGTAACTACAACCTCAAGGACAACGTCGACGGCGATGGCGTGCAATTCCGTCACGACTTGCGTCTGACCGCCGGCCAGTTGGGTAGCCGCTTCAACATCACCGACAACCTGAAAGTCACCTTGGGCGGCAGTGTCTACGCCTACCAGAACGACGAAGACAGCCGTTGCACCGGTACTTCCACGCCGTGCGCGCTGGCGGTCAACGGCAACTCGGCCAACAACGAATTCCGTCTGTATGAAGGGTTCAGCCAGGTCGACATCGGCGGTCTGCCGATGCCCCTGTCGTTCTACGGTCAGTACGTGAAGAACAACGATGCCGTGACCGATCAGGACACTGCATGGCTGTTGGGTGCCAAGTCGAAAGTCTTCGGCCTGAACCTCGATTACAACTATCGTGACGTGCAGCGCAACGCCGTGGTCGGCGCCTTCACCGACTCCGACTTCGCCAACGGCACCACCGGTTCCCGTGGCCACAAGTTCAAGGTCGGTTACGACATCGACAAGAACTTCGCCATCGGCGCTACGTACTTCCTGACCAAGGCCGATTTCGCCAGCCGTACTCAGCGTGATGCTGACGCCAACACCCTGCAGCTGGACGCGGAAGCCAAGTTCTAAAACGCTTCACCCTATAGCCCGGTGCGGGCGGGACGATCCCCATCATCCGTTCGTTTCACCCGCGCTGGGCTATTTCCTATGTAGGAGCTGCCGAAGGCTGCGATCTTTTGATCTTGTTTTCAAAGATCAAAAGATCGCAGCCTTCGGCAGCTCCTACAGGGGATTATCTTTTCGTCGTTGCTCGGCCAGACGCTCAGCCAGCGCATCCACCCCGTCCTCCGGTTTCTCCGGCATCGCCTTCAAGGTGGCTTGCATCAACCGCATCTGACGAATGAAACGCCGACAGTTCGGGCAAAACATCAGGTGATGACGCACCATCAGCTTTTCGCGAAAGCTCAATTGGCCATCGAGATAATCGCTGGAGCGCGCCACTTGTTCCTTGCAGGTCAGCATTCCCCGGTCTCCTCAAAATGCTCCACGGTCGCGAAGACCTTCAAACGTGCCCGATGCAGCAGCACGCGGACATTGGAGAGCGAGATCTCCAGAAGATTACAGATTTCCTCCAGCTCCAGCCCTTGGCGTTCGCGCAACAACAAAACGCTGCTTTGCAGTTCCGACAGGTTCAGCAGGGTGTGCTCCAGACATTCGCGCAATTCGCTCTCGGTCAACAGCGCTTCCGGTGTGTCCTGGTGCCAGGCGAACGGGGCGACCAGCCAATGGCCGTCACCGGGAGAAAAGCGGTCGTCATCAATGGTGCCGTGGGGCGATGGCAAATCATCCATCAACACTTCGCGGCGATTGTGTTTATAACGGCTTTTCGCTGAGTTGGCGGTGATGGTCAGAAGCCAGGTCTTGAGACTGGAGCGACCTTCGAAGCTGCCGATGTGACGTACCACTGACAGCCAGGCGTCCTGCACCACTTCTTCGACATGGCGCTGCCCGACAATCGCATACGCCACCGCGCGCATGGCGCTCTGATACGTCGTCACCAGTTCCTTGAAAGCCTGTTGCTCACCGGCCAGCAGGCGCGCAAGCAGTTGGGTGTCGTCAGCCGCCATCCATCAATCTCCTGTTCCCGATTCCGAAAATGACAGCGGCAGGTCTTCACCTGCCGCCATTTCCGAAAATTACAGCGTTTGAGCCGATTCGGATGTAGGAAAGGTCGGCGCAATTAAGGGGAAATTAAACCCTTTTCAACGCTTGCGCAGAATCACGCTGCCGATCGAATAGCCAGCACCGAACGAACTCAACACCGCCAGCGAACCGGCAGCCAGATCGTCCTGATATTTGTGGAAAGCAATCACCGAACCTGCGGAGCTGGTGTTGGCGTAGGTGTCGAGAATCACCGGCGCTTCTTCTTCGGTAGCCTCGCGGCCGAGCAGTTTGCGCACTATCAGGTGGTTCATGCTCAGATTGGCCTGGTGCAACCAGAAGCGTTTCACGTCGCCGACGTTGAGCTGGTTCTCTTGCAGATGCTCGCCGATCAGCTCGGCAACCATCGGGCAGACATCCTTGAAAACCTTGCGGCCTTCCTGCACGAACAGCTTGTCGCGGGTACCGATACCCTCTTCCGCTGCGCGGTTGAGGAAGCCGAAGTTATTGCGGATGTTGTTGGAGAACTTGGTCAGCAGTTTGGTGCTGACTACATCGAACTGGTGCTTGGACGTTGCGGTGTCAGCGCGCTCGATGATCACCGCAGTTGCGGCATCGCCGAAGATGAAGTGGCTGTCGCGGTCACGGAAGTTCAGGTGACCGGTGCAGACTTCCGGGTTGACCATCAGGATCGCCCGGGCCTGGCCCAGCTGCACGCTGTTGGCTGCGGCTTGAATACCGAAAGTCGCCGAGGAACAGGCCACGTTCATGTCGAAACCGAAACCCTGAATGCCCAGAGCTTCCTGGACTTCGATGGCGATGGCCGGGTAGGCACGCTGCAGGTTGGAGCAGGCGACGATCACGCCGTCGATGTCAGCGGCGGTTTTGCCAGCGCGTTGCAGGGCCTGTTCGGCGGCGCCGATGGCCATCTGGCAGAGCACCGACCATTCGTCGTTGGAACGCTCTGGCAGGCGCGGAGCCATGCGTTGTGGATCGAGGATGCCGTCCTTGTCCATGACAAAGCGGCTCTTGATGCCGGAAGCCTTTTCGATAAACGCGGCGCTGGATTCGGTCAGGGCCTGGACTTCGCCGCTGGCGATCGCGTCGGCGTTGTCGGCGTTGAACTGGGCGACGTAGGTATTGAAAGACTGCACCAGCTCTTCGTTGGAGATGCTGTTGGCCGGGGTGTACAGGCCGGTGCCGCTGATGACGACATTATGCATGGTCGTTTCTCTAATCTGTTCAGGCAGAAAGTGCTGGAACCGTCGTACCAACACACAAAGGGTCTATTCCCGTCCCGGGGACGCAAACCTGGCATCGCTTTATTCCGTCTCGCACCACGGCCGAAGGCTCTGGGTCGCGAAACCGGCGTTTATGGTCGCGAAGTTTGCCATAAACGTGGACTTTTGGCGCCTTTCTCAAGCACAACCCAAATCCCAATGTGGGAGCGAGCCTGCTCGCGATTGCGTCGTATCAGTCGCTATTGAGTTGACTGACACTCTGCTTTCGCGAGCAAGCTCGCTCCCACAGGGGATAGCGCATGGCTCAAGGTCAGGGTTCGACCTGGGTCCACTGTTTGTTCAGACGTTTATCGGAGATCGGGACCTTGGTGCCCAACTGCTGGGCGAACAGCGACACCCGATATTCCTCGAGCCACCAGCGGTACAACTCAAGCTGCGGATCGCGTTTGCCTTCCTGCGCATGTTTCGCTGCGCGAGTCTGGTATTGCGCCCAGAGACCGGCGAGTTCGCCGCTCCAGACGCGATCCTTCTGCACTTGCGCGCCGAGTTTCTCGAAACGCTGCTCGATGGCTTTCAGGTAACGCGGCAGTTCCTTGAGCCACTGCATCGGCGTCTCGCGGACAAAACCCGGGTAAACCAGATTGTTGATCTGCTGCTTGATGTCATTCAGCGCCACAGCCTGGGCCAGATCAATCTTGCCCTTGAAGCGCTTTTGCAGACCGTGCCAGACCTTGAGGATCTCCAGCGTCAGCCGCGCCACCCGTTCGGCATGCTCAGTCCAGCTGCCACGTTTGCGCTCGGCCAGTGCCGCCAACCCGGCGCCATCACGCGGCAGCGGGTCTTCACCCTCAAGAATGCAGCTGTCGAGGCTGGCCAGCAGAATGTCTTCGACCAGCGCATCGACCCGGCCCAGCTCGCGATAAAGCAAGCCCAATTCAGTCTGCCCCGGCAACTTGCCGCGCAGGAATTTGGCCGGCTCGGCCAGTTGCTGCATCAACAACCGCTGCAAGGCGCGACGATGCTGGAATTCAGCCTCGGCCGGGGTCGAGAAACGCCCTTCCTTGACCGTACCGCCTTCTTCGACCAACGCTGGATACACCGTCATCGACAGCCCGGCGATCTTCTGTTGAGTCTTTTCCGCCACCGGCGCAAAGACTTTCGCCTCGACCGGCTGCTGGCTTTTCGCAGTTTGCGGCACGGCCAACGCGGCCTGGCTGGCTTCGGCAAACCGCGCGGTCAGCTCGGCCAGATCGCGCCCCTCACCGAGGAACTTGCCCTGGCCGTCGACGATTTCCAGGTTCATCCGCAGATGCCCTTCAACCCCTTGCTCAGCCTCCGCCCACGCCTCATCGCTAACCCGCGCGCCGGTCATGCGCAACAGCTCACGGCCCAGTGCTTGCGGCAATGATCCTTCAGCAAAGGTCATGCGTTGCAAGGCAGCCTTGATGAAGTCCGGCACCGGCACAAAATTCTTGCGCAGCGCTTTCGGCAGGTTGCGCACAAGGGCGATGCACTTGGCCTCGATCAGGCCCGGCACCAGCCATTCCAGACGCTCCGGCGGCAACATCGGCAGCAGCGGCGCCGGCACGCGCAGGGTCACGCCGTCGCGCGGGTGATTGGGCTCGAAGTGATAGGTCAGCGCCAGCTCCAGATCGCCGATGTGCAACGTGTCCGGATAATCGCGCGCAGTGACTTCACTGGCCTCGCGGGCCAACACGTCTTCCTCGCGCATGATCAACAGCTGCGGGTTCTTCTGGCTGTTGATGCGATACCAACTGTCGAAGGTTGCGGTCTGGTGAATCTCCGCCGGCAGCCGCGCATCGTAGAACGCGTACAAGGTTTCTTCGTCGGCGAGAATGTCGCGGCGACGAGCCTTGGCTTCCAGTTCGTCGAGCTGTTCCAGCAGTTGCTGGTTGGCCGTCAGGCACTTGGCTCTGGATTGAATCTCGCCACGCACCAGACCTTCGCGAATAAACAGCTCTCGGGAAACCACCGGATCCACCGGGCCGTAATGCACCGGGCGGCGGCCGACCACGATCAGCCCGAACAGGGTGATCTGTTCAAACGCCACGACTTGGCCGCGCTTCTTCTCCCAGTGCGGTTCGAAGTGATTTTTCTTGATCAGGTGCCCGGCCAGCGGCTCGATCCAGTCGGCGTCGATCTTGGCGACCATGCGCGCGTAGAGCTTGGTGGTTTCCACCAGTTCGGCGGTCATCAGCCATTGCGGACGCTTCTTGCCGATGCCCGACGACGGATGAATCCAGAAACGCCGCTGACGCGCGCCGAGGTAATCGCCGTCCTCGGTTTTCTGACCGATCTGGCTAAGCAAACCGACCAGCACCGCTTTGTGCAGTTTCGGATAATCCGCAGGCTCTTTATTCAGGCTCAACTGCATGTCGCGGCAGATCAGGCTCAACTGGCGATGGGAATCGCGCCACTCGCGCAGACGCAAATAGTTGAGGAAATTCTTCCGGCACCAGTTGCGCAACGGGCTGGCCGTCAATGCTTGGCGCTGCTCTTCAAAACCCCGCCACAGATTAACCAACCCGGCGAAGTCGGAATCAACGTCTTTCCATTGTGCATGCGCCTGATCGGCAGCTTGCTGACGCTCCGGCGGACGCTCGCGCGGGTCCTGAATCGACATTGCACTGGCGACGATCAGCACTTCCTGCAAACTGCCGAGCTTGGCTGCTTCAAGCAGCATACGGCCCATGCGCGGGTCGACCGGCAAGCGCGCCAATTGCCGACCGAGCGGGGTCAACTGACTGTTGCGATCCACCGCCGAGAGCTCTTGCAGCAGGTTGAAACCGTCGCTGATCGCCTTGCCATCCGGTGGCTCGATAAACGGGAACGCGGTGATCTCGCCGAGACGCAGATGCAGCATCTGCAAAATAACCGCGGCGAGGTTGGTGCGCAGAATCTCCGGATCGGTAAATTCCGGGCGACCGAGGAAATCTTCTTCGCTGTACAAGCGAATGCAGATGCCCGGCTCGACCCGGCCGCAGCGACCTTTACGCTGATTGGCGCTGGCCTGGGAAATCGCTTCGATCGGCAGGCGCTGCACCTTGGCGCGATAGCTGTAGCGGCTGATGCGCGCGGTGCCGCTATCAATCACATAACGGATGCCCGGCACGGTCAGCGAGGTCTCGGCGACGTTGGTCGCCAGCACCACGCGACGGCCCGGGTGCGACTGGAAAATCCGCTGCTGCTCGGCCGGCGACAGGCGCGCGTACAACGGCAGGATTTCAGTGTGTTTGATTTGCGCCTTGCGCAACATGTCGGCGGCGTCGCGAATCTCGCGCTCGCCGGGCAGAAACACCAGCACATCGCCAGGACTGCGGCGTTCGCTGCGTTCATAAGCAGCGATTTCGTCGAGGGTCGCGAGGATCGCCTGATCCACCGTCAGGTCGTCTTCAACGCGGTTGCCCTCTTCGTCCTGCTCCAGCGTCAGCGGGCGATACCAGGTGTCCACCGGGAAGGTACGACCGGAGACTTCAACAATCGGCGCGTCATCGAAGTGCTTGGAGAAACGCTCCAGATCGATGGTCGCCGAGGTGATGATGACTTTCAGATCCGGGCGACGCGGCAGCAGGGTTTTCAGGTAACCGAGCAGGAAGTCGATATTGAGACTGCGTTCGTGGGCTTCGTCGACGATGATCGTGTCGTAGCGTTCGAGGTAGCGATCGTTCTGGGTTTCCGCGAGCAGGATGCCGTCGGTCATCAGTTTGATCAGGGTGTTGGAATCGCTTTGATCCTCGAAACGCACCTGATAGCCGACCAGCGAACCGAGTGGCGTGCCGAGCTCTTCGGCGACCCGGCTGGCGACGCTGCGTGCAGCGATTCGACGCGGTTGGGTGTGGCCGATCAGACCATGCTGGCCGCGACCGATTTCCAGACAGATTTTCGGCAACTGGGTGGTTTTACCCGAGCCGGTTTCGCCGGCGATGATCAGCACCTGATGCTGCTCCAGCGCCTTCTTGATTTCGTCGCGCTTGGCGGCAATCGGCAAACTGTCGTCGTAACGAATCACCGGCAGGCTCGCCTTGCGCGCCAGCACCTGATCACAGGACGCCTGCATGCGCGTCACCCACTGGGCCAGCTTGGCCTCGTCGGGTTTCTTGCGCAGCTCAAGCAACTGCCGCCGCAGCCGGTGACGGTCGGCAAGCATGGCGTGATCGAGGTTTTTCAGCAGTTTGTCGATGGAGGGCGATTCGTCGGTCATCGGGTAGGCAATTCGGTCGTCTGTATGTGCAGGGGGCGGATTGTCGCAGATTTGGCGGATTTGTGGCGTGTCAGGGGGATTGCTGCCCTCACCCTAGCCCTCTCCCCGAGGGAGAGGGGACCGATTGGGGGATGCTTCAAAGGTACATCGACCTGAAAGAGCTTTGCCGAATCCATAATCGCCAACATCTTTCAGGTCGGCGTTTGACCCAAGACACCTCGGTCGGCCCCCTCTCCCTCTGGGAGAGGGCTGGGGTGAGGGTTTCTGGCTTATTCGTTATCCAAGCCTTTGCGGCGATACGGAAAGACATCAATGACTTTCCCCGCCCGAATCGCCTCCTGCAAACTCTTCCAGTAATCAGCGTTATACAACTCGCCGTGCAACTGATCGAACAACTTGCGCTGCCCGGAATCGGCAAACAGAAACGGCGGAAACTCCTCGGGAAACACATCCAGCGGCCCGATCGAATACCACGGTTCAGAGGCCATTTCGTCCTCCGGCGTACGCGGCGCCGGAATGTGGCGAAAGTTGGCTTCGGTCAGAAAACAAATTTCGTCATAGTCATAAAACACCACCCGCCCATGCCGGGTGACGCCAAAGTTCTTCAACAGCATGTCGCCGGGAAAGATGTTCGCCGCCGCCAATTGCTTGATCGCCAGGCCGTAATCCTCCAGCGCCTCACGCACCTGCGCATCGTTGGCGTTTTCCAGATAGAGGTTGAGCGGGGTCATTCGCCGCTCGGTCCAGCAGTGGCGGATCAACACGGTGTCGCCGTCGACTGAAACCGTCGACGGCGCCACTTCCAACAATTCCTCCAGACACGCCGGATCAAACTTGCTCAGCGGAAAACGGAAATCGGCGAACTCCTGGGTATCGGCCATGCGCCCTACCCGGTCGACACTTTTCACCAATCGGTACTTCTCGATCACTGTGGCGCGGTCGACGTTTTTCGACGGCGAAAAACGGTCCTTGATGATTTTGAACACGGTGTTGAAACCCGGCAGGGTAAACACGCTCATGACCATGCCGCGCACGCCCGGCGCCATGATGAACTGGTCATCGGTGTTGGCCAGATGATTGATCAGTGCGCGGTAGAACTCGGACTTGCCGTGTTTATAGAAGCCGATCGAGGTGTACAGCTCGGCGATGTGTTTGCCCGGCAGAATGCGCCGCAGAAAACCGATAAATTCCGCCGGCACCGGCACGTCGACCATGAAATACGAACGGGTGAAGGAGAAGATGATCGACACATCGGCTTCGTCGGTGATCAACGCATCGATCTGAATCCCGCGCCCTTCGCGGTGCAACAGCGGGATCACCAGCGGCCACTGCTCGTCGCGGGTGTAGATGCGTCCGACCAGATACGCACCCTTGTTGCGGTAGAGCACCGAGGAAAACAACTCGACGCTGAGCTCAGGATCCTTGCACACCCAGTCCGGCAGGTTCTCGCGCAGTTGCGCTTCGAGGCGAAGCAAATCGCCGGGCAGATCGGCGTAATCCTCGCTGAAACGATAGTCGGCAAAAATGCTCGCGAGCATCCCCGACAACTGCCCTTGCGGTTTGTAGGTACGGGTTTGCGCGGCGCGGGCACGGCGCAGGCTCGGGCGCGTGGTGTGAATGAACATGCAACCGTCGCTGATCAGGTCGTGGCTGAACAGCCCGCAGAAAATCGAGTTGTACCAGGTCTCGGACAGCTCATCGTCGAAGCGCAGGTCGATGACGCTGATGTAGGCGCTTTTCACCAACGGCCAGCAGCTGACATTCATCAGCGTGTCGTCGTCGAAATACTCGCGCAGACGGGCGATGGTTTCGCCGACCTTGTCTTCGTAGAGGTTGATCCGCGCTGCCGACGCCGTTTGCGTCTCCTGCCAGCGCGCCTGTTCGAAGCGTTCCCGGGCGCCGTCGGTGATCCGCCGGAAATGCTCGCGGTAATCGTCAAAGCCATCGAGGATCATCCGGGCGATGTCGGTGGCTGGCCATTGCTGCGGCATAGATAAGACCTCGGCGTGCGTGGGGAAATCTGTGCCTGAGCTTAGCTACGGAAGCGGCCGCAGGTGAAGTGCAATTTCTGCCAAATCTGCGCCGGGGTTGTACGCGAACCGCGTTTTTGCAAAGTTTTTTTAATCAACCGTTCGGTCAGTTAACGCCTGAGCGGTTCTTCTTGCCGCCCTGCGCCAGCCCGCGAATTCTCTGGGTTTCGGATCCAATAGCGAATACACGTGTCTAGCCCGTGGCTTTGCTGCAACTGCGCGGATCGTCAGCGACGACTCCAGATTGGTCTTACCAAAATAGTGGCACTTTGATATACAGCCCGCCAACACCCCCGCCTCATAACAAGATCCTCGCTGACGAGGACGACCTCCCCCTTAAAAGATCAAGGAGCACACTGATGTCTATCCGGAATCTGCGCATAGGTTTGCGCGCCAGTTTGAGCTTTGCCGTTTTAGCCAGTCTGCTGGTGGTGGTCGGCCTGTTTGGGCTGGGCCAGATGAAAACCCTGCGCGAAAGTGCCACGGTGATTGAAGAATCCTGGATGCCGAGCATCGAGAGCATCCATGACGCGGCGGCGAACATCGCCAGCATCCGTCTCGAGTCCTTGCGCTTGATCACCAGCACCCAGCCTGCCGTGCGCGACAGAAGCAAAGGCATCATCAAGGCTCAGCGCGAAGAATTGCTCAAGCGCCTTAACGATCACAAAACCCTGCTCACCAGCGAGGAAGAACGGGTGATGCTCGACGGTTTGAATGCCAACACCGCCAAGTACATGAGCATCCTCGAACAAATCATCGGCCAGATCGACGCCGGACAGAATGAACAGGCCTACACGCGTCTTAACAATGAATTGGCACCACAGGGAACGGTACTCGACAAGGCACTCGAGCAGATGATCTCGTTCAATCAGCAAGGCGCCGATGCCGCTGCTGATGCCGCCGCCGCGATGTACCAACGGGCACTGTGGATCGTCGCAATCATCATCGTGGTCGCCCTGATTGCCACGCTGCTGTTGGCCTGGCAACTGACACGCAGCATCACCACGCCGGTCAATCAGGCACTGGATGTGGCGCGGCGCATTGCTGCCGGCAATCTCAGTGGCGAAATCATCAGTAGCGGCAAAGATGAGGCATCGCAGTTGCTCGACGCCTTGGCCGAGATGCAGGGCAATCTGCGCTCGACCATTCGCGGTATCAGCGAATCGGCGCAGCAATTGGCGTCCGCGGCCGAGGAAATGAGTTCGGTGATGGAGCAAAGCACCCGCGGCCTGCAACAGCAGAACGATCAGATCGAACAAGCCGCTACAGCAGTCACCCAGATGAGCACGGCGGTGGACGAAGTCGCCGCCAACGCTGTGTCCAGCGCCGAAGCGTCCGCAGCCTCCAACGAAGACAGCAAGCACGGCCATGTACAGGTCAGCGAAACCATCAGCTCGATTCAGCAACTGGTCGATGCGGTACTCGGCGCATCGGAGCAAGCCGAGGGCCTGGCCACTCAGGCGCAGGACATCAGCAAAGTGCTGGAGGTGATTCGCGGGATTGCCGGGCAGACCAATCTGTTGGCGCTCAATGCGGCGATCGAAGCGGCACGCGCCGGTGAAGCCGGGCGCGGCTTTGCTGTGGTCGCCGATGAAGTGCGTTCGCTGGCCCAACGCACGCAAAATTCCACCGAAGAAATCGAGCTGATGATCAGCAGCATCCAGCAAGGCACCGGGGCAACAGTGGGTGCGTTGCAGAGCAGTGCCGAGCAGGCTGGCCAGACGTTGCGCCGAGCCAACAGCGCGGGCCAGGCACTGGAGAAAATCACCGCGTCGATTTCGCAGATCAACCAACGCAATCTGGTGATCGCCAGCGCGGCCGAGCAGCAGGCTTTGGTGGCGCGTGAGGTCGATCAGAATCTGGTGACCATCCGTGACCTCTCGACACAGACAGCCGCCGGGGCGACTCAGACTTCGGCGGCGAGCCAGGAGTTGTCGCGTCTGGCAGTCGATCTCAACGGTCTGGTGACACGCTTTGTGATCTGAGCAAAAAGTTGAATGCCCGAATAGCGGTTGCCATCGTCAGGGCGCTCGGCAACACTCTCGTCCCGATCAAGGAAGGAGACCCGCCGTGAGCCCTGTCGATATTTTCCGTATGTTGTCGCTGGCGGCCATCTGGGGCGCGAGTTTTCTGTTCATGCGCATTATTGCGCCGGTGATTGGCACGATCCCGACCGGGTTCTTTCGCGTGTCGATTGCAGCCGTTGGCCTGTTGGTAATCCTCGGGCTGATGCGCGTGCGCTGGGATTTCAAAGGCAAACTGAAAACCGTGATGCTGCTGGGCGTGATCAACTCGGGAATTCCGGCGACGCTGTATTCGGTCGCAGCCCAGGTGTTGCCGGCCGGCTATTCGGCGATTTTCAATGCCACTACGCCGCTGATGGGCGTGCTGATTGGCGGGTTGTTTTTCAGTGAAAAACTCACCGCAGCCAAGTTGGGTGGGGTGTTTCTCGGGCTATTCGGTGTTGGCGTGCTGACCCGTGCCGGCCCCGTGGCGTTCGACTTGCAGCTGTTGATGGGCGCCGTCGCCTGTCTGCTCGCAACCACTTGTTATGGTTTTGCCGGATTCCTCGCGCGGCGCTGGCTGGATCAGGCCGGCGGACTGGACAGCCGTTTGTCGGCGCTGGGCAGCATGCTCGGTGCGACGTTGTTCCTGTTGCCGTTGTTCGGGTACAGCGTAATCACTTCACCGCCTGTCAGTTGGGGCGGCTGGAATGTCTGGCTGTCGCTGCTGGGCCTGGGTCTGGGCTGCACAGCGTTCGCCTACATCATTTACTTCCGCCTGCTCAGTTCGATCGGTCCGGTGAAATCGATGACCGTGACCTTCATGATTCCGCCGTTCGGCGTGTTGTGGGGGGCGTTGTTGCTGGATGAGCCGCTGTCGATGGCGCATGTCTACGGCGGGGTGTTGATTGCGGCGGCGTTGTGGCTGGTGTTGAAGCCTGCTGTGGTGAAACCTTCGCAGGTGACAGCTCGCTAGACTTCTGGCGCTGCTGAAATGGCTATCGCGAGCAGGCTCACTCCTACAATTGGAATGCGTTCCCCTGTAGGAGTGAGCCAGCTTGCGATCGGCGGCCTAAAAGCCGCCACCTGACGATCTGTTAGCTGGTTTTACGGAATACAAACGCCAGACCGACAATGATCAACAGCATCCCCAGCACACTCAACGCTGCCAGGCGATTGCCGAAAATCAGATAGTCCATCACCGCCGTCACCGCCGGCACCAGATAGAACAAACTGGTGACATTCACCAGATTGCCCCGCGCGATCAGCCGATACAGCAACAGCGTCGCCAGCACCGAGACCACCAGCCCCATCCACAACACTGGCACGATGAAACCTGTGCTGTGTTCAAAATGAAATGGCTGGAACGGCACGAAAATCCCGCACAACAACAGCCCGGCCAGATACTGCACCGGCAGCGTACCGAGGGGATTGTCGGTGATGCGCTTCTGCATGATCGAACCCAGCGTCATGCTCGCCAGCGCCAGCAGACCAAACAGCATTCCCGCCCAGGACATCCCGGCCAGACCGATGCCCTGGTACACCACCATGATCAGCCCCACCAGGCCCAGCGCCAGACCGAACAAGCGGCTGGCCGAGCGCTGCCGCTCCATCAAGACCACGGTGAGAATCGGCTGCACGCCCATGATGGTCGCCATCACCCCCGGGGTGACTTTAGTGTTGAGCGCCAGCAGATAGAAAATCTGATAAGCCCCCAACAACACCACGCCGGTGGCGATCGCATAAAGCATTGGTTTGCCGCCCTTGGGCAACTTCAGTTTTAGCAGCGGCGCCAACAGCAGAAGCCCACACAGGGCGATCACAAAGCGAATCAACAGAAAGGCAAACGGCGAAGCGTGGGCCAGGCCCCATTTGGAGAAGATCGCCCCGCTGCTCCACAGCAGAACGAACAGGCTCGTGGACGCAGCCGCGAGCGCAGATTTTTTCGAAAGGACAAACATGAATACCACCTGTAGTCAGGCAAGAAGCCAACTCAGCCGAAGCTGAAATTCAGTAGGTTTTTCTGGCGGGCGCAGGGGTCAGCAGAAACTGCCGATCAGCCCGAAACGCCAACGCCCGGCGGCGATACGACTGCGCACACCGGCGTGCTACTGACAGGTGGTGGGTAATGACTGATCTGCTTGGGCTGCTGATCCGCGCACGGCACGACGCCAGCGTTGACCGCTGAATCGACTACCGCGTTGATGAGGGATGCAGGCATTTGGGCAAAGGGCCGGCAGGGACAGTTGGGCGCGAGGTGAATAGGCTGGATTGCAATTGCGACACCCAACCATCGAGGACAAGGAATGCACGGGATCACATGCCAAGGGAACGGACGTATTTGCGCTACCAGGTTTACAAATCACAGGCCAGGAAACAGGCTGGGGTTACTTTCGCAAAACTGCACAGAGACTTGTTGCTGCAAGGGATAGTGGATGTTGATCACTCCAGAGTTCGTTTCGAAGCAATCGATGCTCAAGCGCTGAGTGCCTATGAAGAATGGTTTGATCCTCATTTCTCTTGGCAAGATGTTGTCAGGTGGAAGGCCAAAGAACCACTTAGCTTCGATTTAGCAATCTGGTTTGATCAGGAGTTATGCGGACTTTGCTTTGCAAACCCTAATCAGAGCCGGTTGCGAGTGAAAATTGTGCGCCTGGAAGGAAAGCCCGATGACGATCACCCTCTCAAAAGCCGAGTAGCGACATTTGCTTTGACCGCCGTGACTCACTTCGCGCGAATCATCGGCAGTACACAAATTGAAATTCAGGAGCCTCTCCCAGGGGTGATTTCTCTTTACCGGCAGCTGGGTTTTGAATTCGATTCGGAGGGTAGGCTTGTGAAGCTAATTTGGTAAGACTAGTATCGGACAACTGCTCATTTAATGATCAACGCCGGAGGCACCATGAAGGCTGCCGTTGAAAAAAAGGCGCCAGGCGCCAGATCGATTAAAGCTGATAGAAAACGCTCTTCTGGAAAGTTGTCTGAACGGGAGTTGCACCGAATCAGAGAAGCATTGGTAAATCCAGCCGCAGAAGAGCCAGGAGGCGTCCTCGCTGGCGCCTCGTTCACCTTCTCTTCATAAAAAAACCGCTCACAAGGAGCGGTTTTTTATTACAACATCCAGCCTCAGCCAAACAGCCAATACCCCAACAACGTCAACACCACCACCGCCAGCACCGGCCGCATCACACGGTAGGCTTTCGGATGACGGCGTTTCCACTGTTTGACCACGCCACTGAACTTGTCACTGAAGTTCTTGCTCCAGGCGTAAGCCTGATTGATCCCGCCGACGCGTTCATCATCAAGGTTCTGCGGTGCGGTGGCACGGCCGAGCCAGGCGCTGATCGAGCGGTTGATGCGGGTCATGACGCGGTTGCTCAGCGGACGCTCGACGTCGCAGAACAGAATCACGCGAGTTTGGTCGGTTTCGTTCTTGACCCAGTGCACGTAGGTCTCGTCGAACATCACATCCTCACCGTCACGCCAGGCGTAGACCTGGCCGTCGACGAAAATCCGGCAATCGTCGGAGTTTGGCGTCGACAGGCCGAGGTGATAGCGCAGCGAGCCGGCAAAAGGATCGCGATGCGGGTTCAAGTGGCTGCCACCCGGCAACAGCGCGAACATCGCGCCTTTGACGTTGGGAATCGCGCTGACCAGAGCCACGGTTTTCGGGCACAGGGTTTCAGCCGACGGCAGCGGTTTGTCGTACCACTTGAGGTAGAAACGCTTCCAGCCCTTCTTGAAGAACGAGCCGAAACCGGCGTCGTTGTTCTTTTCCGCCGCGCGAATATAGCCTTCGTCGAACAGGTGCATGGCCTCGTCGCGAATGGTTTCCCAGTTGTCGCGCAGTACATCCAGTTCCGGGAATTTGCTGCGATCCAGATAAGGCTTGGACGGTACGCCGGAGAACAGGTACATCAAGGCGTTGTACGGGGCGAACAGCGCCGAGTGGTTGACGAACTGGCGCAGAACCGGCAAACGCGCCTTGCCGCGCAAATGCACATAGAGGATGCTGCCCACAAACAGCAGCAGCACCAATACCTTGGCGGCTAACGAAAAGGTCATCAACGACTCCTTGAATAAAGACAACGCTGCGCAATGCCTTTACCCGGCATGGCAGCCGGCCATGATAAACACTACCGGCTCCGGGCAAAACCCGCCTTACACAAGATTCAGTGTTAAGAATTGCGCAACAAAGCATTTATTAGCATAACGATCCTGAACCCTGGCTGACCTGAATCAACTGGACTACTGCTGAGTCTCCTGTTCAGTAAACAGATCGCTGAACAGCATGCTCGACAGATAACGCTCACCGGAGTCCGGCAGAATCACGACGATGGTCTTGCCCTGCATCTCCGGCGTCTCTGCCAGACGCACCGCAACTGCCATCGCGGCACCACAGGAGATGCCGCACAAAATCCCCTCTTCCTGCATCAAGCGCAGAGCCATCGCCTTGGACTCTTCGTCGGTGACCTGCTCGACCCGGTCGACCATTGACAGATCCAGGTTCTTCGGCACGAAACCGGCGCCAATCCCCTGAATCTTGTGCGGGCTCGGCTTGATCTCTTCGCCGGCCAGCGCCTGGGTGATCACGGGTGACGACATCGGCTCCACCGCCACCGACAGGATCGGTTTGCCCTGGGTATTCTTGATATACCGCGAGACGCCGGTGATGGTTCCGCCAGTACCGACGCCAGCAACCAATACATCGACAGCACCGTCAGTGTCGTTCCAGATCTCCGGGCCGGTGGTCTTTTCATGGATGGCCGGGTTGGCCGGGTTATCGAACTGTGCCGGCATGAAATATTTGTCGGCATCGCTGGCGACGATTTCGGCCGCCTTCTCGATTGCGCCTTTCATGCCTTTGGCCGGCTCGGTCAAGACCAGTTCGGCGCCCAGAGCCTTGAGAACCTTGCGGCGTTCGATGCTCATCGAGGCCGGCATGGTCAGCATCAATTTATAACCACGGGCAGCGGCAACAAATGCCAGGCCAATGCCCGTGTTACCCGACGTCGGCTCGACAATGGTCATGCCCGGTTTGAGTTTGCCGCTGCTTTCGGCGTCCCAGATCATGTTGGCGCCGATCCGGCACTTGACCGAATAACCGGGGTTGCGCCCTTCGATCTTGGCAAGAATGGTCACGCCACGCGGCGCGATGCGGTTGATCTGCACCAGCGGCGTGTTGCCGATGGAATGGGCGTTGTCAGCGAAAATACGGCTCATGGCTGGGTCCTTATGCAGCATTGAATTCAGCCTTCCAAGGTATGCCTGTTGCCTGGCGCAGTCCAGTCGGGTCGAACGACTGCGTCAGGCAATAGTCAATCGCTTACATCGTCAGGGAATTGCCGTCATGAAGCGTCGCTACAGTTGGCCACTAGGGGTTTTCGCCGTCGTCGTTGTGTTGCTGATCGCGCTGCACATCGCCCTGCCCTACATGGTGCGCGACTACCTGAACGGCAAACTGGCGGACATGGGTGACTATCGGGGCCAGATCACTGATGTCGATCTGGCCCTATGGCGCGGCGCCTACAAGATCAACGGGCTGAAGATCGTCAAGGTCGACGGCAAGGTGCCGGTGCCGTTCGTCAATGCACCGCTGATCGATCTGGCGGTCAGCTGGCATTCGTTGTGGTACGACCATGCTGTGGTGGCGCAAGTGAAATTCGTCAATCCCGAAATCAATTTCGTCGATGGCGGGGCCAACAAACAGAATTCCCAGACCGGTCAGGGCACCGACTGGCGCGCGCAACTGGGCAAATTGCTGCCGATCACTCTCGACGAAGTACAGATTCAGGACGGCAAGATCAGCTTCCGCAATTTCAACTCAAAACCGCCGGTCAACATGAACGCCACCAACGTCGACGCGAGCATCTACAACCTGACCAACGTGGTCGACAAACAGGGCAAACGCGACGCCCGCTTCGAAGGAAAAGCCCTGCTGTTGGGCCACGCACCGCTGGAAACCACCGCAACGTTCGACCCTCTGAGCAACTTCGAGGACTTCGAATTCCGTCTGCGCGCCAAAGACATCGAACTCAAACGCATGAACGACTTCGCCTCGGCCTACGGCAAGTTCGACTTCAACGCCGGCCACGGTGACGTGGTGATCGAAGCCCAAGCCAAAAAAGCCCAGGTCAACGGCTATATCAAACCACTGCTGCGCGACGTCGAAGTGTTCAACTGGCAGCAGGACGTGGAAAACAACAACAAGAGCATCTTCCGTTCGGTCTGGGAGGCACTGGTGGGCGGCACGGAAACCGTGCTGAAGAACCAGGCGAAAAACCAGTTCGCCACCAAGGTCGAACTCAGCGGTAACGTGCATCAGCAAAACATCAGCGCGTTCGAAGCTTTTTTGCAGATTTTGCGTAATGGTTTCGTACAGGCTTTCAATGCGCGATATGAGCGGCCGAAGCCTGATGCGGGTTAGGGTTCATTTCTGGAAAAGCATCCAGATATAGAGTATCGGCGCCAATCTGAATATCCGGGGCCGGCCATTCAACGGTCCAACCTTTATCGCCCAAGATGGCAGTCGCAAAGACTTGGGGATCAAGCAAGGGCTGCAACTGCTTATACGTTTGAATATCTCGACTCAAATCGAGTGTCAGCGCGCGACCATCAACAAAGCAGAGTGCAAGCCGACTATCAGAGAGCGCAGTAACTGCCGCCAAGCGTGGTCGTTTCATGGATAACATCAATTCAGCGCCTCCGGGCAGATGGGGACTGCTTCGCAGCCCAGCGGGAGCAAGCTCCCTCGCCACAGATTCAGTGGACATCCTGAAGGCTATCGCCAAATCGGCGATACCTGAATACTGGCCATCGGCCGAGACTGAGTCAACATGTGACGCCCCATTCAGAGACTGAATAAGCCGTCTGCGTTCACAGTCGACCGGGCTGCGCGTTATAGTCGGGCATCCGATTATTTCGCCCCCGCCCTGCCCATCAGGTCGGCGTTACCGTTCGAGGATTAGCAGATGAAGTTCGAAGGCACCCAGGCCTACGTCGCCACCGATGACCTGAAGCTGGCGGTCAACGCCGCCATCACCCTGGAGCGGCCGCTGCTGGTCAAGGGCGAGCCAGGCACCGGCAAGACCATGCTCGCCGAGCAACTGGCCGAGTCGTTCGGCGCCAAGTTGATCACTTGGCACATCAAGTCCACCACCAAGGCCCATCAGGGTCTCTACGAGTACGATGCGGTCAGCCGTCTGCGCGACTCGCAACTGGGCAATGAAAAAGTCCACGACGTGCGCAACTATTTGAAGAAGGGCAAGCTCTGGGAGGCGTTCGAGTCCGAAGAGCGGGTCATTCTGTTGATCGACGAAATCGACAAGGCCGACATCGAGTTCCCCAACGACTTGCTGCAAGAACTCGACAAGATGGAGTTCTACGTTTACGAGATCGACGAGACCATCAAGGCGAAAAAACGCCCGATCATCATCATTACCTCCAACAACGAAAAAGAGCTGCCGGACGCGTTCCTGCGCCGCTGCTTCTTCCATTACATCGCTTTCCCGGATCGCCCGACCCTGCAGAAAATCGTCGATGTGCACTACCCGGACATCAAGAAGGATCTGGTCAGCGAAGCGCTGGACGTGTTCTTCGACGTACGCAAAGTGCCAGGCCTGAAAAAGAAGCCATCGACCTCGGAGCTGGTCGACTGGCTGAAGCTGCTGATGGCCGACAACATTGGCGAAGCGGTGTTGCGCGAACGCGATCCGACCAAAGCCATTCCGCCGCTGGCCGGTGCGCTGGTGAAGAACGAACAGGACGTGCAACTGCTTGAGCGCCTGGCGTTCATGAGCCGTCGCGGCACCCGCTAAGAGGCTGATGCCATGTTGCTCAACCTGTTCAATGAAATGCGTGCAGCCAAGGTGCCGGTGTCGGTACGCGAACTGCTCGACCTGATCAACGCGCTGAAACAGCGCGTGACCTTCGCCGACATGGACGAGTTCTACTACTTGTCGCGGGCGATTCTGGTCAAGGACGAACGCCATTTCGACAAGTTCGACCGCGCGTTCGGCGCCTACTTCAATGGCCTCGAAAAGCTTGATGATCACTTGCAGGCGCTGATTCCCGAAGACTGGCTGCGCAAGGAGTTCGAGCGCTCGCTGACTGACGAGGAACGCGCGCAGATCCAGTCACTCGGCGGTCTGGACAAGCTGATCGAAGAGTTCAAGAAGCGTCTGGAAGAACAGAAGGAACGCCATGCCGGCGGCAACAAATGGATCGGCACCGGTGGCACCAGCCCGTTCGGCTCAGGCGGCTTCAACCCGGAAGGCATTCGGGTCGGCGATGCTGGCAAACGTCAGGGCAAAGCGGTGAAAGTCTGGGATCAGCGCGAGTACAAGAACCTCGATGATTCGGTGGAACTGGGCACGCGCAATATCAAAGTCGCCCTGCGTCGACTGCGCAAATTCGCCCGCCAAGGCGCGGCAGAAGAGCTGGACATCGACGGCACCATCGACCACACCGCTCGCGACGCCGGATTGCTGAATATCCAGATGCGCCCCGAGCGGCGTAATACGGTGAAGCTGTTGTTGCTGTTCGATATCGGCGGTTCGATGGATGCGCACGTGAAGATCTGCGAGGAGCTGTTCTCGGCCTGCAAGACCGAGTTCAAGCATCTGGAGTACTTCTACTTCCACAACTTCGTTTACGAATCGGTGTGGAAGAACAACATGCGCCGCACCTCCGAGCGCACTTCGACTCAGGATCTGTTGCACAAGTATGGCGCCGATTACAAAGTGATTTTCATCGGTGACGCCGCCATGGCGCCCTATGAAATCACCCAGGCCGGCGGCAGTGTCGAGCACTGGAACGAAGAGCCGGGTTACGTGTGGATGCAGCGCTTCATGGAGAAGTACAAGAAGCTCATCTGGATCAACCCGTATCCGAAAGATACCTGGGGCTATACCTCATCGACCAATATCGTGCGGGATCTGATCGAGGATAAGATGTATCCGTTGACATTGCGCGGGCTTGAGGAAGGGATGCGGTTTCTTTCCAAATAACCTGCTTTGTCTGGACGGACGCTATCGCGAGCAGGCTCACTCCTACATTTGGAATGCGTTCCCCTGTAGGAGTGAGCCTGCTCGCGATGCTTCTAGCTATCTTTGAAGCGCTGCAGATATTTGGTGTGTTCACGGTGCGCAACCTCCTGCACCACCGGCCGCAACCGCACCTGCGCCCCCGGCAGACACTGCGCCAACCGCGCCAACGCCATCGGCGTCAACGCGCCCAATCGCGGATAACCGCCAATCGTCTGCCGGTCATTGAGCAACACAATCGGCTGGCCGTCCGGCGGCACTTGCACCGCGCCTAATGGAATGCCCTCGGAAATCATCGGTTGCCCCTGATACTCAAGCGCCTTGCCCAGTAAACGAATGCCCATGCGATCAGCGCGACTGTCCAGCGTCCAGGCACTGTTGAATGCATCGAACAGACTCTGCCCGCTGAACTGGCCAATCTGCGCACCGAGCACCAGATCCAGTGGTGCAGTCGATTTCAGATCCGGCCGTAACGCCGATGGCACTTCGCGAACCAATAGCGATTCACCGTGATAACTCAGCGTCGATCCCTTGGCCAACGGCAAGCCCATGCCATTGAGCCCACCGAGCTCTTCACGTACCACAGTTGCGCTACTACCCAACACCTTCGGTGCATCAAAACCACCGGGCGCCGCCAGATAGGCCCGAGCCCCAAGCAACGGCTGCGTGAACTGCAATTTCTGCCCTTTGCCCAATTTGAAACTGTGCCACGGCGCCAGCGCTTGCCCGTCAACCTGCGCGCCAAGATCCGCCCCGGCCAGGGCCAGCAAGCAGTCGTCCTCAGCGATTACGGCAAAGCCGCCAAGCGTGACCTCAATCACCGGCACATCAAGCGCATTGCCGAGCAACCAGTTGGCCCAACTCATCGAACACCAATCCGCCGCGCCGCCCTGGGTCACACCCAGATGCCGCACGCCGAAACGTCCTGCGTCCTGCAACAGGCACAGCGGCGTACTCGCCTCAATCCTCAGTCGGCTCATGCCTGCGCCTCCAGTGGCGTGTCATCACCGCCCAGATTGATGAACTCGGCATGACTGACCGCTTCGAATCGCACCGTGTCCCCCGGTTGCATGAGGCTGTAGCCATCACGGTTGCGGTCGAAGAGTTTGGCCGGAGTGCGACCGATCAGGTTCCAGCCACCGGGTGATACCACGGGATAGGCAGCGGTTTGGCGCTCAGCAATACCGACGCTACCGGCCGCGACTTTCTTGCGCGGAGTGCTCAAGCGTGGCGCCGCCAGAATCTCTTCGACCAGGCCCATGAAGGCGAAACCCGGAGCGAAGCCGAGAGCAAACACCTGATATTCGCGACCACTGTGGCGACGTATCACCTCCGCCACCGCCAGGCCGCTGCGCTCGGCCAGCAAGCTCAATTCCGGTCCGACGCTAAGGTCGTACCAGACCGGCAACACATGACATTGGCCGCCAGTTCGTGCATTTGGCGACAGGTCGATCAACGCTTCGGCGATCAACTCCCGCGCCTGACCCGGACTTAGTGAAGTCAAATCGTAATGCACCATCAACGTCGTATAGGACGGCACCAGATCGATCAGTTGCGCACCGAATGCAGTACGCAAGCGCTCACTGGCGGCGAGCATCCACGGCATGTTGGCTTCGGCGATTTCATCGAACAGACGCAACATCAGGCAATCCAGTGCCACCACTTCAATCCTTGGGTTCATGATGCACTCTGCTGGTTCAAGGCCTCGCGAATGCGCTGCACGGCGGCCACCGAACTGGCGTTGTCGCCGTGCACGCAAAGAGTGTTGGCGTGCAGGCGCAAGGCGCTGCCATCGCTGGCGGTGAGGTTGTCGCCACGGGCGATGGTCAGGGCTTGCTCGATAATGGTTTCGGCATCGTGATGCACCGCGCCCGGCAGTTGTCGCGAGACCAGTTTGCCGGCGCTGTCGTAGGCGCGGTCGGCGAAGGCTTCGAACCACAATGTCACGCCGTACTCATCGCCGATTTGCTGCGCAGCCGAATTGTCACGGGTAGCCATGAGCATCAACGGCAGACTGCGGTCGTAAGCGGCCACCGCCTGAATCACCGCCCGCAGTTGCGCGGGGTTGGCCATCATGTCGTTGTACATCGCGCCGTGGGGTTTGACGTAACTGACGCGGCCGCCCTGGGCTTTGCAGATGCCATCGAGGGCGCCAATCTGATAATGCAGGATGTCTTGCAGCTCTTGCGCCGAATACGCCATGGAGCGACGGCCGAAACCGACCAGATCTTGATAGGCCGGGTGTGCGCCGATCTGCACGCCGTGGCTCAACGCCAGGCTGACGGTCTTGCGCATGATGCTCGGATCGCCGGCATGGAAACCGCAGGCGACGTTGGCGCAATCGATGAAGGGCATGACCTCGGCATCCAGACCCATGGTCCAGCTGCCGAAACTCTCGCCGATGTCGCAATTCAATAGCAGGCGGCTCACGGTGAACACTCCTGTAGGTGCTTGTCTTTTTATCTGTAGGACTGTGCTGCGCAGGTTATCAGTTACTGCGCGTCCAGTTGCTTGCCGCGCGTTTCCGGCAGGCTCAACGCCGCGATAATCACCACGCCGTAAGACACTGCGGCAAAAGCACCAATACCTACGCTCAACGGTACTGTCTGGCTGAGCAGGCCGATCAGCAGCGGAAACAGGGCAGCCAGCGCCCGACCGATGTTGTAGCAAAAGCCCTGCCCCGAACCGCGAATTCGCGTGGGGAACAGTTCAGTCAGAAACGCGCCCATGCCGCTAAAAATCCCCGAAGCAAAGAAGCCCAGCGGGAAACCCAGCCACAGCATCACACCGTTGCTCACCGGCAACTGCGTATAGAGCAGAACGATGGTGAACGAGCCGACTGCGAACAGGATGAAGTTCTTTTTCCGTCCCAGCAGATCAGTCAGATAGGCGCTGATCACGTAACCGACGTAGGAGCCGACGATCACCATGGCCAGATAACCGCCCGTGCCGAGCACGCTCAAGCCGCGCTCGTTTTTCAGAAAGGTCGGCAACCAGGAAGTGATCGCGTAGTAGCCACCCAACGCGCCGGTGGTCAGCAGCGAAGCGCGGAACGTGGTGAAGAGCATGCCGGGGGCGAAGATCTCGTAGAACTTCGATTGGTTTTCTGGCGTTTGTTGGGCCTTGGCCTCGCGATAGATCTCCGGATCCTTGACCAGACGACGCACGAAAATCACGAAAATTGCCGGCACGATGCCGAGGATGAATAGCGCCCGCCAAGCGTCTTCCGGCGGCAACACCGAGAACAGCAGCGCGTACAGAATCGCCGTCAGCCCCCAACCCAGTGCCCAACCGGACTGCACCATGCCCACCGCTTTGCCGCGATCCTTGGCGCGAATCACCTCGCCGATCAGCACAGCGCCAGCCGTCCACTCGCCGCCGAAACCGAAGCCCATCAAGGTTCGGGCGATAAGCAACTGTTCGTAGTTTTGCGCGAAGCCGCAGAGGAAGGTGAAGAAGGCGAACCACAGCACGGTCAATTGCAGGGTGCGCACACGACCGATGCGGTCAGAGAGAATCCCAGCGACCCAACCGCCAATCGCTGAAGCAATCAGCGTGCTGGTATGAATCAGCCCCGCTTCACCAGTAGTGATGCCCCACATCGCGATCAGCGTCGGCACGACGAAGCTGAGCATCTGCGTGTCCATGCCGTCCAGACCGTAGCCGATCTTGCAGCTCCAGAACGTGCGACGCTCCTGCTGGTTGATGTTGCGATACCAATCGAACGGCCCCGGCCGCGCCGTGGCCTTGGGTACTTCTAGGGTGTCGGGAGCACGCATGGCTTATCTCCGCAGGTTTTTTTATTGGTCTTGTTCGTAGCCCCGACGACGCCTATCGTGGGGACCGGATGCGTCGATTTTTCGTCGCGCGGCCCTGCTGCGTCCAACGAATAAAAACCCGCCTTAGCCATAAGAAAAATTTGTCACCCGAGCCTTGCCCATGAACCTGAAGTTTCTCGAGACCTTTGTCTGGGTCGCCCGACTGAAGAGTTTTCGCCTGACCGCCGATAAGCTGTTCACCACCCAGGCGTCGATTTCCAGCCGCATCGCGGTGCTGGAAGGCGAGCTGGGGGTGAAGCTGTTTTTGCGCGATTCACGCGGTGTCAGCCTGACGCCTGAAGGCTTGAAAGTGCTGGACTACGCCGAGCAGATGCTCGACACGATGTCAGCGCTCAAGCAATCGATCGAGACTCGCTCGAGCAAGGTTGGGCGCGTGCGTATCGGCGTGATGGACACGGTGATCCACACCTGGCTCAGCCCGTTGGTGGCGCAAATGACCGACCTGTATCCACGGGTGGAAATCGAACTGGTGGCGGATACCTCGCTGAACCTCTGCGATCAGCTGCAAAAAGGCTTTCTCGATATCGTTCTGCAAACTGATCTGATCCGCCATGAAAGCGTACGCAGCCTGGAGCTGGCCAGCCATCCTCTGGGCTGGATTGTCGCGAGCAATTCGATCTACAACCGCGACTATGCCGACCTCGCCGAACTGGCGCAGGAGCGGATCATCACTTACTCGAAAAACTCCCGACCGCATCAAGACCTTTGGGCGTTGATGCAGGCGAACGGCGTACTGGCGCCACGCTTGAACTGCGTGAATTCGGTGTCGGCGATTACCCGATTATTGCGTGATGGATTTGGGATTGGCGTGCTGCCACCGGTGCTGGTGGCTGAGGAATTGGCGCGGGGGGAATTGACCTTGCTCGACATCGATCAACGACCGCCGAATCTGCAGGTGGTGGTGTCGTGGCGGGTGGGGGTTGAGTGGGTCGAGGAGATTGTGACGTTGTGTCAGCAGGTGCTGGAGGGATATGCGACCAAGGTGGGCACTGACTACATCGTCCTGACACTGTGATCGTTCCCACGCGCGTGGGAACGATCCTTACTGCGCTGACCTCAGAGGCCGCGCACGTCGCGGTCTTCGATCGGCCGACTCTGGCGCAAGCGCCGGCCACCGAGAACAACCCAGTCAATCAAGCGGAACAGGCACTCGATGCCGAACGACAGCAGCAACGCGCCGCTCATGCCCCAGATCATTGCTTCCGGAGTCAGCAGAATCTGGTAGCTGTAACCGTTCCAGGTTTCCTTGCGGATATCCGGATCAGCGGCCAATACCACTTGCAGGAAGCGGATGTACCACGGGCCTTGCATCGCCTGGAACTGCTTGTCCAACGCCACTTGACGCGTGAGCAAGGTGTTCAGACTGTCGGCGTCGTTGCGGAAGATCGGATCTTCACTGGCGCGGTAATGCGCGACCAGCGCTTGCATATCGCCTTTGAAAAACTGCTCGGCAGTGCCTTGAAAACCGCGCAGACCGGTCTGCGCCTCGATCAAATGCGCCTCGACCCGCTTCGCGTAATCATTGATGAATCCCGGCACCTGGACACCGATCAACAGGCCCGCCGCAAACAACACCAGCCGTACATAACTGAGCAACATCGGGGTAGATCCTTATTCGGTCTTGCCCTGGCTGACGCATTCGCCGCGTCGCCACAGGCTCCATTGGCCCGGTTCATAGCGGGTCCAGGTTTCATTTTCGGTCAACGGTTCGGTGGCGATCACCGTCACTACGTCGTTGGGCGTGGTTTCCGCCTGGAAATCGACGATCACGTCGACATCCTTCAGACGCGCCGGGCCGAACGGGGCACGTCGGGTGATCTGTGCGAGTTTGGTCGAGCAATAGCAGAACAGCCAGTCGCCATCGCTGAGCAGGCAGTTGAACACGCCTTTGCTGCGGTATTCAGCGCACGCGGCGACCAGATCCGGCAACAGCTCTTCTATATCGACCGGCTCCGGGAATGCTGCACGCACGCGGTTGAGCAAATCGCAGAACGCCGCCTCGCTGTCGGTATCGCCGACCGGGCGGTAGAAGCTTTTGATCGGGGTGAAATCGGCGAGCTGGCCGTTATGCGCGAAACACCAGTTGCGCCCCCACAGTTCGCGGACGAACGGATGGGTGTTGGACAGGCAGACCTTGCCGACGTTGGCCTGGCGGATATGACCGATGACCACTTCGCTCTTGATTGGATAGCGCTGCACCAGATTGGCCACTTCCGACTCGCAACTCGCGGCCGGGTCCTGAAACAGACGCAAGCCACGGCCCTCATAAAAGGCGATGCCCCAACCGTCGCGGTGCGGGCCGGTGCGGCCGCCGCGCTGCATCAGGCCGGTGAAGCTGAACACGATATCGGTCGGCACGTTGGCACTCATGCCCAGTAATTCACACATGTGCGGACTCTCGGGTTACAGACGCGGCTCGACCCGCATGCGCTGCGGATTGTTCGGCACTGGCGGGCGACCGTAACGGTCATCGCCGGCACCGCCAAACGGTTGATCGTCGTCGCGGTCATCGGCGCGTGCGGCGGCCTTGGCGGCTTCGGCCTGTTCCCGACGCGCCTTCGAAGCACGTTCGAGCGGGAAGCGGATCAACACGAAAACCAGGTAGATGCCGAACGCAATCATGCCGTACATGAACAGATCGGAGACCGCGCGCCAGGCGTTGTTGCCGACCTTGAAGGCCAGATCCAGCGCGGTGATGGCGATGGCCGGCGCGACCTTTTCCTTGACCGGGTCAATGATGGTCGGGCTGAAGAGCAACACCGCCATCAGCACGCGCAGCGGCTCGCGCAACCAGCGCCACATCCAGGTTGTCAGGCGCATCCATACCAACAGGCAGCCCACAGCGGCAAAGGCGTAGAGGCCCCAGGCGATCAGATAGTCGTTCTCGGTCATGGTGTCCATGGCAAGGCAGGCAAAGAGGCGCTTATAGTAACGACTTTTCGCCCTTCAGGCTTGTCCCAATAACAGACGGCCAGCAGCAAACCCTGTGGGAGCGAGCTTGCTCGCGAAAGCGGTGGGTCAGTGAAACAAATGTCATCTGACCGGACGCTTTCGCGAGCAAGCTCGCTCCCACAGGGGAATGCGACGGTTTCCAGCGCTGCGAAAACCCTATTCCGTAAATTGTCCGAGAGCCTTCCATGCCCCAATCCGCCAACGCCAACAGTGCCCCGATTGCCCACAAGGCGCCCGGTGCCGACCCGTATGCCTGGCTGCAGGAACGCGACACCGACGCGGTGCTCGATTACCTCAAGGCCGAAAACGCTTATCAGGAAGCGCAAACCGCCGATCAGGCCGAGTTGCGCGAAACGCTGTTCGAAGAGATCAAGGGCCGAATTCTCGAAACCGACCTGTCCCTGCCCTCGCCGTGGGGCCCGTACCTGTATTACACGCGCACTACCGCCGGTGACGAATATGCCCGGCACTACCGCTGCCCACGCCCGGCAGACGACAGCCTGAGCCTCGACGAAAGCCGCGAACAATTGCTGCTTGACCCGAATGAACTGGCCAATGGCGGTTTTTTCTCACTGGGCGCCTTCAGCATCAGCCCTGATCACCAGCGTCTGGCCTACAGTGTCGATGCCTCGGGCGATGAGATCTACACGTTGTTCGTCAAGGAACTGGCCAACGACAAAGTCAGCGAACTGGAATTCGAAGAGTGCGACGGCAGCATGACTTGGGCCAATGACAGCCTGACGCTGTTTTTCGGCGTACTCGACGACACCCATCGCCCGCACAAACTGTTCCGCTATCGCCTCGATGGCACCGCTGCCGAAGAAGTTTTCCATGAGCTGGACGGGCGTTTCTTCCTGCACTGCTACCGTTCCAGTTCCGAACAGCAATTGCTGTTGTCACTGGGCAGCAAGACCACCAGCGAGGTCTGGGCGCTCGACGCCAATCATCCGCACCAGCCTTTCACCTGCTTGGCGGCACGGGTCGAAGATCATGAATACGATGTCGATCACGGCCTGCTCGATGGCGTGTGGACGTGGTTTATCCGCACCAACCGCGACGGCATCAACTACGCCCTGTATCAGGCGCCGGACACCGGCACCGCGCCGACCGAAGCCGAATGGCAGAACCTGATCCCCCACAGCGACACAGTGATGCTCGATGGCGTCAGCCTCAACACCGAGGCCATGACCCTGAGTCTGCGCGAAGGCGGCCTGCCGATCATCGAAGTTCACCCACACGGTCTGGCGCCGTATCGCGTGCAATTGCCGGACGCGGCCTACAGCCTCTATGTGCAAAACAGCCTGGAGTTTGAAAGCGACCGCATTCGTCTGCGCTACGAGGCGTTGAACCGCCCGGCGCAGGTGCGCCAACTGATCCTTGCCAGTGGCGAACAAGCGGTGTTGAAAGAAACCCCGGTGCTCGGCCCGTTCGACGCCGACGCTTACGTCAGCCAGCGCCTGTGGGCCACTGCGCCAGACGGCACGCAAGTGCCGATCAGTCTGGTGATGAAGCGCGAAAAGGTTGGCAAAGCAGTGCCGCTGTATCTTTACGGCTACGGCGCTTACGGTTCGAGCCTTGATCCGTGGTTCTCCCACGCCCGTCTGAGCCTTCTGGATCGTGGCATGGCCTTCGCCATCGCCCACGTGCGCGGCGGCGGTGAATTGGGCGAAGCCTGGTATCGCGCCGGCAAGCAGGAACACAAGCACAACACCTTCAGCGATTTCATTGCCTGCGCCGAGTTTTTGATCCTCAACGGCATCACTACTGCCGAAAAACTGGCGATCAGCGGCGGGAGTGCCGGTGGTCTGTTGATTGGAGCAGTACTTAACCAGCGTCCGGACCTGTTCGGCGTGGCGATTGCTGAAGTGCCGTTCGTCGACGTGCTCAATACCATGCTCGACCCGGAACTGCCGCTGACCGTTACCGAGTACGACGAGTGGGGCAATCCCGAGGAGCCGGAGGTTTACGAACGTATCAAGGCTTACGCGCCGTATGAAAACGTCAGCGCGCAGGATTATCCGGCGACACTGGTGATCGCCGGCTACAACGACAGTCGCGTGCAGTACTGGGAAGCGGCCAAGTGGGTGGCGAAACTGCGCGCGACCAAGACCGACAACAATGTGCTGCTGCTCAAGACGGAACTGGGCGCCGGGCATGGCGGGATGAGCGGGCGTTATCAGGGATTACGTGACGTAGCACTCGAATACGCATTTGTTTTCAAGGTTTTGGGCCTGGCCTGAGGAACTCCATCGGTCACTTGGGTCTTAATTGCAGACCCAAGAGGCCGATACCCCACAGATCCCTGTAGGAGCTGCCGAAGGCTGCGATCTTTTGATTTTGATTTTTTCAAAGGCAAGATCAACAGATCGCAGCCTTCGGCAGCTCCTACATGGGGACCGTGTGTAGCCTGAAATCCGAGACAATAAAAAGACCGTGACGACATGTCAGAACCGACCTTCCTGAACAACGAAATCCGCGACTGGCTGATGGACTGTGGCCTGTTCGATCAATTGCAACTGGCCGACTTTGCGGCCGCTTCCGGCTACTTCAGCATCAGCACCGTGGCTGAAGGCGAGGCGATTTTCCGCGAGGGCGATGCCGGCAGTTTCATGTGCATCCTCCACACCGGTCAGGTCGCCGTGCAGAAAACCGGGCCCGATGGTCAGGTGATCACCATGGCCACCCTGCGCAGCGGTCGGGCGTTTGGTGAAATGGCCGTGCTCGACGGTGAACGCCGCTCGGCCACCTGCATCGCCGCGACTAACTGCCAGCTATTGAACCTCGGCAAGGATTCGCTGGAAAAAATGCTCAACGACGCGCCGAAGATCGCCGCCAAGATCATCCGCGCCCTCGCCGTCTCGCTGTCGAAACGCCTGCGCATGGCCGACGGTCAACTGGCGGCGCAACAGGTTTAACCGCCGGGAGATTTTGCCTTGGTGCCGCTCGGTTCAATGCCCGGCACCGGCTGATCCTTGCTCGGCGGGCTGGGCATTTCGATCGGCACCAGCGGTGGACTGCCACTGCCGGAGCCGGACTTGGGAATGTTGATCGGCGTGATCTGCGGATACGGCGTCGGTGTCGCAGTCCCGGGCGAGCCGGGTTGCGGCGCCGGGCTGACCGGTATTGTCTGTTGCGCCTGCACTGCAGTAATCGAGAGCGCGGCCAGGGCAATGACCGTTAGAATGGTGCGCTTCATCAAGGGCTCCGTTTGGCCTCTAGTCTGCGCTCAGGCTACTCCCAACGGGCCTGCTTGCCTTCCCCCTTGTAGAGATTTCCATGAAACGTTTCGTTCTGCTCGACACCACCCCGATCCCTGAAAGCGGCGGTGCCCTGTGCCTGTTCGAGTATGGCGAAGACTTCGTCATCAAGATCCAGGGCGGCGACGGCGGGCAATTGATGAACACGCGCATGCACGGTTCCGAAGATGCACTGGCCGAAATTCCTTGCCGCAAGGTCGCGGGCCGGCCGGATTCGCGGGTGCTGATCGGCGGTCTGGGCATGGGCTTCACCCTCGCCTCCGCGCTCAAGCATCTGGGCAAGACCGCTGAAGTAGTGGTCGCCGAATTGGTGCCCGGCGTGGTCGAGTGGAACCGTGGCCCGCTCGGCGAAAAGTCCGGTCGTCCGCTGCTCGATCCGCGCACAGTGATCCGTCAGGAAGACGTGGCCAAGGTGCTGCAAAGCGAGCCGAATGGCTTCGACGCGATCATGCTCGACGTCGACAACGGCCCCGAAGGCCTGACGCAGAAGGCCAACAGCTGGCTGTATTCCGCCGCTGGTCTGAATGCCTGCGCCAAGGCCCTGCGCCCGAAAGGCGTGCTGGCGGTGTGGTCGGCCAGCGCCGACCGGCTGTTTTCCGACAAATTGAAGAAGGCCGGTTTCAAGGCCGAAGAAGTCCAGGTCTTCGCCCATGGCAACAAGGGCACGCGCCACACGATCTGGATTGCCGAGAAGCTCAAGGGCTGAGCTAAACTCTGCGCATAACCGTCATTAGTCTTTTACAAAGGTGAACCCATGAGTTCGTCCACTCCAACCAATACGTCGAAGCTGGATCGCATCCTCGCCGACAACCAGCGCGACAAGGAAATGGGCTACCGCGACAAGGCCCTGAAGATGTACCCGCATGTCTGCGGCCGCTGCACACGTGAGTTTTCCGGCAAGCGCCTGAGCGAACTGACCGTGCACCACCGCGACCACAACCACGACAACAACCCGCAGGACGGCTCGAACTGGGAATTGTTGTGCCTGTATTGCCACGACAACGAACACTCGCGCTATACCGATCAGCAGTATTTCAGCGAAGGCTCGCTGAGCACGCCGAAGATTGCCAAGGCGACGCATAACCCGTTTGCTGCCCTCGCCGGCCTCATGAAGAAAGAAGATTAAAGTTCTTCATTGGCCTGACTGGCCCCTTCGCGAGCAAGCTCGCTCCCACAGTGGTTTTGTGTATGACACCGATCCAGTGTGGGAGCGAGCTTGCTCGCGAAGGCGGCCGCTCAGGCACCGCCAATCCATGATCTGACCACAACCGCCCAATCCCCGTATAATCGCCCTCTTTTTCCCGAAGGCACCCCGCTCGTGGCAGACAAACGGTACAGCTGCATTGGTTTGTATAACCCCAAATCACCGGAGAACGTCGGTTCGGTGATGCGCGCCGCAGGCTGTTATGGCGTGGCGTCGGTGTTCTACACCGGCAAGCGTTATGAACGCGCCGCCGACTTCGTCACCGACACCAAACGCGTGCACTACGACATCCCGCTGATCGGCATCGACGATCTGAAAAAGATCCTCCCGCTCAACTGCGTGCCGGTCGCCGTGGAACTGGTCGAGGGCGCCCGCCCGCTGCCGGAATACACCCACCCGGATCGCGCCCTGTACATCTTCGGCCCCGAAGACGGCTCGCTGGACAAAGAGATCCGCGACTGGTGCGAAGACGTCGTGTACATCCCGACCACCGGCTGCATGAACCTCGCCGCGACCGTCAACGTCGTACTCTACGACCGCATGGCCAAGGGCTTGAACACCCGCTCCGGGCCAAAATTCCGCTGAAACGCCGCATATTCGATGGAACGAGCTGACCGCTCCGGCAGTCAGCTTGTTTATCGATTACTCATTGCCTGGAGAAAGATCATGACCGAGCTCAAACGCGTCGAACGTATCGAATCTACCCCGTTCCAGAGCCATTCCGAGCAGAACGTCGAAGGCTGGGAGCGCATCGGCTCACTCGCGGGGGGCGTGATCATGGTCGGTAAAGGCCTGCGCCGTGGCGGCGTGTTCGGTTTGATTCAGGTGGCGATTGGCGGCGTGGCGATGGCGCGCGGGATTACCGGGCACAGTTCGGTGAAGAGCCTGTTCGAGAAAAGTCGCCAGGACATGAATAACGTGCGGGCGAAGATCGAGCGGGCCGGGGAAGAGTTGAGCAAGCTGAAGGCGAACGCCGAGGCGGCGACCAAAACCGCTACCGTGACCGGCAATGATTCGGTGAAATCGCCGAAAGCCGGGGTTTGATAGCTTAAAAGCAAAAGATCGCAGCCTTCGGCAGCTCCTACAGGGAAAACGCATTCCACAGGTAGGAGCTGCCGAAGGCTGCGATCTTTTGATCTTTACTGTAGCAATGCGGTATCAAGCACTTTGGATGACTCGCCAAGAACGCTCTCGGCCAGCTGCACAAACTCCTTGGTACTCACCGTCCCCAGATGCATCGCCCCACGCAACACATCATCCAGCGAACGCTTGTTGCGCGTCTTCAAGCGAATCTCGCCATCCAGCTCCTGCAACACCACCACTGCTTTCGCCACCTGCGCCGGGCTGATCTGCTCGCCGCGCAACGTCGTGACTTTCTGGCTGTCCCTGGCCAGTTTCGTCTGCAAACTCTGATAACGCTCATCGCTCATGCCACCGGCACGGCGCACCAGTTCAATCGCGTAATACTCGGCAAAGCCTTCGCTGATCCAGTCACTGCGCTGCTCGTCGTTGATCCGCCCGAACACCTGCGCCAGCTCACGCACCAGCGCGCTGCTACCGTTTTCGCTGACCAGCGGCAATCGCGTATTCACGTAAATGGATTCATGTGCTCCGAGGCTGCCGCGCCACATTGGGTCGTTGGCGCCGACGATCAACAATTTGGCCGGATGGCGTGGATAAACCGCCTGCACCTGCGGCCAGACGAACGTCAGCAAAGTCAGTACGTCCATTCGGCGCATACCCTGCCCTTGCGGCGAGGCCACGGTGACTTCGGTTTCGCCCAAGCGTGTGCGGCGGCTGCCGAGGTGGCCGGCAAGCATCCAGCCGGTCGGACGGTCAAACAGCCGTGATGGGTTATCGATACGGAATTTGTTTTTGCCGATGCGTGGCCACGCGGTTTCGATGCTTTTCCAGCCGTCGGGCAGTTCGAATTGCAAGCGCGCAACCAGTTCAGTGCCGTCCTGCTGATCGAGTTTGGCTGGCGGTACCAATTCGTCGCCACGCATCAACGCCCAGGTCGGGGTCATGCGCGTGTCGAAGCTGCCGTTCTTGCGGCCGTGGCTGATGCGTACGCGGTAGGTCAGGCTGGACTTTTCGCTGGCGGGGCGCCAGACCCCGCGCGCCTGTTTGCCTGGGCTCAGCAGCCACTGACCGTCAGCCTTGAAGTCGCTGTAATGACTGCCGTCGCCAAGATCGAAATCGAGACTGCGCACCGCTTCACCCTTGGCCAGGGTCAGGCGTACTTCGGCCTGATCGCTCTGTGGCAACAGGCGCACGTGATAATCCAGATCGACTTTCTTCGCCGCCCAGACCGGCGCGCTCAACACCAGCAGCGCGACCATCAACGCTTGCGGCAATCCGACAGCCATACGCACTCCTTGGTAAAGCCTGGAACAGCAGGTGTTTAACCTGCGCGGAAAATCAGGTGATCTTCCCAGTCATCTTCCGGCACGCTGCCTTCGGCAAGCATGCGCCCGGACTGGGAAATACGCTCATGGTGCACCGCGTCGCGATCGCCACACACCAGGTGGTGCCACAACGGCAAATCCTTGCCCTCACTGACCAGTCGATAACCGCAGGTCGGCGGCAGCCATTTGAATTCCTCGGCCTGACCCGGGGTGAGCTGGATGCAGTCCGGGACAAATTTGAGGCGATCAGGATAGTCGCTGCACTGGCAGGTTTTCAGGTCCAGCAGTTTGCAGGCGATGCGCGTGTAATAGACGCTGTTGTCTTCTTCATCCTCGAGTTTTTGCAGGCAGCACAGACCACAGCCGTCGCACAGCGATTCCCATTCCTGGTGATCCAGTTGATCGAGGGTTTTGCGTATCCAGAACGGTTCGACTTTGGCGGCCATGATTCAAGCATCAACATCAGGTGGTGAAAAGGCCGCCAGTCTAGTGCCCAAGGCCTTGCGGGCCAAGCGTTGGCGACTGCCGGTTGTGCGGGACTTGTCAGTTTTTGTGGCGGCGCGTAGCTTTGCCTGTCGTCACGAGCCTTGTCCGGAAGCCATTAACGCTCGACCGCGTTGCATTCCGGTGAACAGTCATGGCTCGCCAAACCCCATCGTTCAGCGCAACTGATCCCGCCGGGTTTGCAATCGAATCTCTTACTCAAACGTAGCCAGGAATCTCTTGATGAGTGCCAACCCACGCGTTGCCGATTACGCTATTCACCCGCAATTCACCGACCGCTGGTCGCCGCGCGCCTTCACCGGTGAAGCGATCCCGGAAGAAACCCTGCTGAGCTTCTTCGAAGCCGCGCGCTGGGCCCCTTCGGCGTACAACTCGCAGCCTTGGCGTTTCCTCTATGCGCGTCGCGATACGCCGAACTGGGAGCGTTATCTGGGTCTGCTCAATGAATTCAACCGTAGCTGGGCGCAACATGCGTCGGCGCTGGTGATCGTGATTTCGAAAACCACCTTCACTGCACCGGGCGCCACTGAAGAAAGCCCAGCGTTGTGGCACACCTTCGACACGGGTTCTGCGTGGGGTCATCTGGCGCTGCAAGCGAGCATCAGCGGCTGGCACACCCACGGCATGGCCGGGTTCGATCAGGAGCTGACGCGCAAGGAGCTGAACATTCCTGAAGGTTATGCGCTGCACGCGGCCGTGGCCGTCGGCAAACTGGGCGACAAGGCAACGCTGGCTGAATACCTGCAAGCCCGTGAAGAGCCGAGCCCGCGCCGTCCGCTGAACGAACTGGCGGCGGAAGGCGACTTCACCCTCTAAACCACACCGTAAAACAACTGTAGGAGTGAGCCTGCTCGCGATGAGGCCGTGTCAGTCAACATTAATGCTGTCTGATACACCGCCATCGCGAGCAGGCTCACTCCTACATTTTTTACCGCCGTCAGTAGCCGCGATCGAAATCCACTTCCCCGCGCAACGCTTCGCTCGCCTGATACGCCCTCAGGTTCTCGACAAACAGCTGCACCATCAATGCCGGTGACGTTGGCGCCGAGCTGTGCCCGGTCAGCAGCAAGCCCCACGCGGTCCAGAACGGATGCCGCTGCGGCAGTGGCTCCTGACGGCAAACGTCGATCACCGCCCCCGCCAGATGCCCTTCCTTCAACGCTTCCACCAGATCGGCATCAACCACCGCAACACCGCGTCCAGCGTTGATGAACAACCCGGTCGGCTTGAATTGCTTGAACAGCGCCGCATCGTAGATATCGTGGGTGTGCTCGGTGTTCGGCAGCAGGTTTACAACGTAATCCACCTCGCCCACCAGGCGTGGCAGATCGGCCATCGAACCGACCTCGACAAACGGCGCTTGCTCGCGGGCAGTGCTGGCAATGCCGTACAACTCGATGCCGAATGGCAGCAGGAACTGCGCCACGCTCTGGCCGATGTCGCCCGTGCCGACGATCAGCACTTTGCGTCCGACCAGACTCTGGCCGCTGCGGTTGTCCCACTTGCGCTCGACCTGGCTGACCAGTCGCGCCAGCACTTCGCGCTCATGGCCAAGAATGTACGTCAGCACGTATTCAGCCATCACCTGACCGAAAATCCCTACCGCACGGGTCAAGCGATAATCGCGGCGCAAGCCGTCAGCGAGCAGCGGCGTGATGCCGGCCCAGGTCGATTGCAGCCATTGTGGCTGATGCCCTTGGCGCAACAGGGTCGCCAGCAGATCCGGCTGGCCCAGCCACACCGGGCAATCGGCGGCCTGACGGGCCAGTTCGGCGGAGTCGCCACTGGTCAGTACTTCCAGCTCGGGTGCTGCCTGACGCAGCAGCCGGGCGTATATCGCGTGGTCGTGTTCAGCAATCAGAACGCGCATCTTCAAACCTTTCGCAAACCGTGCAGACGGCCGCCGGATTTTGGCCGGCCATCGCGGTAAAAACAGTTCCAGGGTAAATCGAGACTCAGAACAGAGCCTCGCAGATCAGACCGGATCGTTGCGTCGCAGCAACTCTTCGGGCAAGTGCTCGATGTACTCGTCCTCGGCCGGCGGCATTTGCAGGTGGTAGCCCTGCTTGTCGAGGTTTTCCAGGACCACGACGATGTCCTCGCTGGCCAGTTTGCGCTCGGGCGACAGCACCAGATCGAAGGAATGCTTCGGCTTGCCGAACGCCAACATCAGCGCTTCCGGCACACGCTCCAGCGCGTCGCTCTTCAGCACATAAAGGTACATGCCGCTACGCTTGGAGCTTTGGTAGATGGAACAAATACGTTTCAAGGCTGTTCTCCGGCGGTGGCCAGGCTGTCGAGCAGCTTCTGGCCCATGAGTTCGCGGCGCCAGCCACGCAGCGACTCAGGCAATTGGTAAGGACCCTCGGGGTAGCCGCTTTTGACCAGGGCTTCGAGGGTTTTCTTGCGCAACATCAGTTCCGGCGCGATGCCCAGACGCTCGGCCTCAGCCTGGCCCAATGCACGCAGTTGTTTGATCAACGCAGCCGCCTCGATCGGCAATGGCTCCGCGACAGCGGGCGGCCATTGATCAGGCCCCACACTGCCAGAGCGTTTGATCAGATCAAGCAGAAATTGACCGTCCTGACGCACGGTACGCGGGTGCATGTCTTCGATCTTGCCCAGCGCTGCAAGGTTGTCCGGTTGCGTGCGGGCCAGCGGCCATAGCGAATGCTCGCGAACAATGCGGTTGCGCGGCAGATCGCGGGCGCGAGCCTCTTTTTCACGCCAAGCACACAACTCGCGCAATACCGCCAGTTGCGCACGCGAGAGTTTCCACGCCAGTTTGGCCTCGCGATAGACCTCGTAAGGGTCGGTTTCGCGGCGCAGGTTGGCGACCAGTTCGGCACCGTCCTCCAGCACCCAGGCGAATTTGTCGTCAGACAGTTTCGGCCGCAGCTGTACGAAAACCTCCGCCAGATGCACGGCATCTTCGGCGGCGTAGCTGATTTGCGTGTCGGACAACGGGCGCTGCAACCAGTCGGAACGGGTCTCGCCCTTCGGCAGTTCGATGCCGAGCACTTCCTGCACCAGCCGCGAATAGCCCATCGAGAAACCGAGGTTCAGATAAGCCGCGCCCAATTGCGTGTCGAACATCGGTGCCGGCAGGCTGCCGGTCAGGCGCAACAGCACCTCGAGGTCTTCGCTGCAGGCGTGCAGGACTTTGAGCACCGCCGGGTTTTCCAGCAAGGCGGCCAGCGGTTGCCAGGCGTTGATGGTCAACGGGTCGATCAGGTAGGCGCGTTTACCGTCGCCCACCTGCAGCAGGCCGGCAATCGGGTAGAAGGTGTCGACCCGCATGAATTCGGTGTCGAGGGCAACGAAGGGCAGCTGCTGCCACTCGGCGCAAAACTGCGCGAGGCTTTCGTTGTCGCGAATCCAGTGAATATCGATGGCCACACGGCTCTCCCTTGAAGAATGGCGCGCAGTATATATCGCCACCGGCGATTTACGCGCCTGCGAAGGGCAAGAGCTGTGACGAAATGTCCTGCCAAAGAGAAAGAATAGTCTGACAGGTGGAGACGAAAGGCCTGTTATGTAGCGGATGAGGTTCAGTCTTTGGCCAAGACGCCGTCGATCACCGCGCCACGGCAACCGGCGAACATGTCCAGATCCGGCTGATAGACCGAACTCTTCACCTCCAGCAAACCAAGCATCGAGTGGAACAGGTTGTCTTGGCTCAGCGGTTTGTCGCGGCTCATTTGCAGGCAATGGGTATCGACCGAATAGGCCTTTTGATAGCTGTCGCTGAACCACGCCAGCATCGCCACGTGCTTCTGTTGTTCTGGCGCCAGCATGTAAGGCGTGCCATGCAGAAACAAGTTGTACTCACCCAGTGACTCGCCGTGGTCCGACAGATACAACATGGCGGTATCGACTTTGTCCTGATTGCTACGCAATACATCGATCAGGCTCGACAGCACATGGTCGGTGTACACCAGCGTGTTGTCGTAACCGTTGACGATACTTTCGCGGCTGCAATTATTCAGCGCATTACTTTCACACACGGGCTTGAAGTGCTCGTATGCCTTTGGATAACGCTTGAAGTATTCCGGGCCGTGGCTGCCCATCTGGTGCAGGACTAAAACGGTGTCCTTGTCCAAGTGGTCGATAAAACCTTGCAGGCCTTGCAGGAGGATTTCGTCGCGGCATTCGCTGTTGGCGCACAGCGCCGGGTCCTTCAGGTTGCTGACATCTTGCAGCGTGACTCGATCACAAGTGCCTTTGCAGCCCGACTGGTTGTCACGCCAGATCACGTCGATCCCGGCACGCTTGAGCACATCGAGTAAACCTTCTTCATTCTTCGCCTTGCTGGCGTCGTAATCCTTGCGGCCCATGTTGGAGAACATGCACGGAACCGATACGGCCGTTTCTGTCCCACAGGAATGCACATCAGTGAAGGCGATCAGCCCGGCTTCCTTGTCGAGTTGCGGCGTGGTATCGCGGTTATAACCAAGGATGCCGAAGTTCTCCGCTCGAGCACTTTCCCCCACCACCAGCACCGTCAGGGATTTACGCGGTTGAAGCTTCACCTCAGGATTGCGCTCGGCGTCCTCACCGATCTTGATGAATGGCTGCCGCGCCGAGGCCACTTGCTCACGTAGATAACCCGCCGAAGCACCGATGTAATTACTGGGCACCAGCATCAGACGAATTTCGTGATGGTTGCGAAACAGTGAAGATAAACCCTGATAGTTGGCCAGCGCCACCCCGCCAATCACCGCCACCGAAGCAACACCGACAATAACTTTGCTGATCAACTCACGGTGCCAACGACGATAGTTGACTGGAACTTTCCACAACAACCAGGACGGTAATACACCGAGCAACAGAATATAAGCAAACAACTTCAGCGAGAGCAGATCACGCACTTCCGTTGCATTGGTTTCGGCAAAGTTGCGAAACATGCCGGCATCGATCATGACGCCATACTGACTCATGAAATAAGCCACCCCGGCGCTGATCAGAAATATCAGCGTCAACAGCGGTTTGAGCAACGGCCGAAAAGCCAGAACCGTCAGCACGATATTGAATGCCGCAAGGATCATCACCCCGAACGCCACGCGCATGGCGATGCCCTTGCCATCGGCGGCGGTGATCTCGAACAGGTGTTGCCAGAGGACAAAATTGCAGCCAATTAAAAGAAAGGCACTGGCAATCAACGTCACCCATTCCGGGCGTACGGCTTTTAACTTCAACATAGAAAGGGCGATTCCTGAAAAGAAGAGCCTCGGTCCATGAAAGAAATTTCAATTGTGAAAATTTCATTAACTAAGGCACGAGAAACTTTAAGCAGGCAACCATCAATTTTTTGTGAAAAAGACGCCAACGATTAGTTGGCTGTTGGCAATCCGATGAAACTTGTGAAGTATTTGAGAATGGTTCAGGTCTGATTCAGAAAAAACAGCACGGCTGTTTATTGTGGGAGCGAGCCTGCTCGCGAAGAGACCGGCACATCCAATATTTTCGGTGGCAGACAATCCGCTTTCGCGAGCAGGCTCGCTCCCACAGGGGATGGCGGTGTTATCGACTTTTTAAATACAGCAGTGGGTTTTCTGGTTTGCCCGGACTAGACCGCTCCGCGCTTAATCATCCGCCCCGCTCAAAGGTCTGATGATGGAAAACTTCCGCGCCACCGCTCGCCCCGCTGTCTGGCTGATGCTCGCGATCATGCTCGTCGCCCTCAATCTACGTCCATCGATGGCGGCGGTCGGACCTTTACTGTCGGCCATGCGCACTGACATCCCGCTGAGCTTCAGCGTCGCGTCACTGCTGACCATGCTGCCAGTGATGGCGATGGGGCTGGCGATGTTTTTCGGCATTGGCATCAGTCAACGGCTGGGTGAGCAACGGACGGTATTGCTGTCCTTGCTGATCATCGCCGTGGCGACGTTGTCACGGCTGTTTATCGACTCTGCTGCCCAATTGATTGCAAGCGCAGTGCTGGCCGGCGTCGGCATAGCACTGATTCAGGCGTTGATGCCGGCGCTGATCAAATCGCGCTTCACTGACAACGTCGCGCTGTGCATGGGTCTGTACGTCACGTCGATCATGGGTGGCGCGGCGCTTGCCGCGTCGCTCGCGCCGCTGGTGATGGTGCAAACCGGGAGCTGGCGCAGCGGTTTGAGCATCTGGGCGATCCTGGCGTTGCTGGCGTTGGCGTTCTGGTGGTCGCAACGCCGCCAGTTGTCCTCCAGGGTGACGGCGATAACCGGCAAAGATTCGTTCTTCATCCATTCCCGTGCCTGGTTGCTGGCCATCTTCTTTGGTCTGGGAACCGCGTCCTACACCTGTGTGCTGGCCTGGCTCGCGCCGTACTACGTGGAAAAAGGCTGGAGTGAACAAAACGCCGGGCTACTGTTAGGTTTTCTGACGGCCATGGAGGTAATTTCCGGCCTGGTGGTGCCGGCGATCGCCAATTGCAGCCGGGATCGCAGGGTGATTCTGATGGCGTTACTGATACTGATCATCGCCGGGTTTTGCGGCCTGATCCTCAGCCCGCAAACGTACAGCCTGCTGTGGCCGTGCCTACTGGGTTTGGGTATTGGCGGTTTGTTTCCGATGAGCCTGATTGTCTCGCTCGATCATCTCGACAACCCGCAACGCGCCGGCGGCCTGACCGCCTTCGTGCAGGGCATTGGCTATCTGATCGCCGGCCTCTCACCGCTAATGGCTGGAGTGATCCGCGACCGACTCGGCAGCTTCGAATGGGCCTGGTGGTCGCTGACGGCTGTGATGGGGGTGATGCTGTTGATGGTGTGGCGCTTCGATCCCAGGCATTACGCCCGACACTTTCCCTCGTCGAGATAAAGGCTTCTGGCCACTTTTCGGCGGTTTTGTCGGCGACGTCGTGTTCGTAAAACTTTCTGTCCCACAACTGACTGTGAAACGTCCTACAGGGCTTTGTCCTGGCACCATCGTTCCGCTAGGATCGTTCGCACACGTTTGCGCGGATTCAGCGCAAGGAGCACAGCGAGACGGAACGGATGCTGAACAGTAACTTGCTACGAAAGCTCGACATGCAGGATCTCATGGTGTTTATCGCTGTTTATGAGCAAAGCAGCGTTACCGACGTGTCAGAAGCCCTGTACGTCAGCCAGTCCACCGTCAGTTACTGTTTGAAAAAACTGCGCACCAGTTTCGAAGACGAACTGTTCATCAACACTCGCACCGGCATGCGTCCGACCTACAAGGCCAGCACCATGTACGGCCATGTGCAGAAGATCCTCGAAAGCATCAACCTGTGCCACGCCGGTGCCCCCACGTTCGACCCGACCCAACAAGCCGTCACCTTCAACATCTGCGCCCCGGAATACTTCGAGCAACTGATCCTGCCGCGCCTGCTCAAGCGTTTCGATTTCGACGATTTGCCGGTCATGGTCAACATGCACAAGTTCGAGACCGACGTCCCGGCGGATGAGCTGCGCGACGGCAGCCTGGATCTGGTGATCAGTTTCGGCCCCAACTTCCACCGCCATCACACCGACCTGAAATCACGGATGTTGCTGGAGGATGATCTGGTCTGCGTCTTCGACAAACGCGCCACGCCACTGGAGCCGCGCCTGAGCCTGCAGGCCTTTACCGAACGTCGACACGTGTTCCCGACGCCGTGGACGTCGACCACCAACATGGTCGACGGCTGGCTGGCGCGACAGGCGCAAAAGCGCCAGATCGTCGCGCGCTCGAACAGCTACAGCGCGGCATTGAAAATGATCACCGGGACCGACTTCATCCTCACCCTGCCCCGCCGCATCCAGCGTTTGCTGACCAACGAGGCGGTGTTCAATCACTGTGAGGCGCCGAACGGCTTGCCGGGCTTTACCCTCGACATGCAGTGGAGCCAGAGCGTGGATCAGGACAGCGCCAACCTCTGGTTGCGCGAGCAGGTGGTCAAGGTCTGCAGCGAACTCGAAGCAGCCTGAGTCCTACGCGCCGATGGCGGTCTTACTGTAAGACTCGCGATCCATGTCGACCAGCTCGACACACAACTGCACCTCGACACCAGCCGGCCATTCGCACAGATCCTGCAAGACCGCCAACAGACTTTCTGACAACTGCTTCTTGATCTGCGGCGAACGCCCGCTGAGCAGCGCCAGCTTCACATAGACGAAGGCGCGCTCGGCCATGGCGGTGCCGACTTTGAAAGTCTCGACTTTCACCGCACGACTTTTGATATCGAACTCCGCCGCGAACTGACCGGAGCCCACCAGCGTGTTGTTGAGCCGGATCAATGCGACGTCGGCGTTCAACTGCGGCAGGTTGGCGGTGTATTCCATATGCAGGTGTGGCATTACAGGTCCCCGGTGGGTTGGCAGAAAGGTCGTACATATAGCACAGCTCTGCCCTACCCTCCCGGGGACTTTCCAATGTGGGAGCGAGCTTGCTCGCGAATGCGGTCGTTCAGCGACACTTAAGGTGCCTGATAACTCGCTCCCACAAGGTATGTGATGATCATCAGGATGCGCTCAGCGGTCGCTCGCTCATGAACTGCTCCAGCCTGGAACGCAACCAGCGCTCGGCCGGATCGCTGTCCACATGACTGAGCCAGACCATGGAAAGATCCAGAGTCGGCGTCTTGAACGGAAACGGTTCCTTGAACAGTAATCCGGAAGTGGCCATGGCCGCCGCGGTGTAATCCGGCAGACTGGCGATCAGGTCCGTACCCGCCAACAGCGCCGGCAACGCGCTGTATTGCGGCACCGACAGCACCACCTGGCGAGTGCGACCGAGCTCCGCCAGCCACTCATCAGCGAAACCACTGACATTGGCCGTGTGCGAAACCAGTACGTGCGGACGCGCGCAATATTCATCCAGCGTCAGCGGCGTATCACTGGCGTCGGCGCGCAGTATGCTCGGTTGGATATGGCGCAACAGTTTGCGCTTGGCGTTGGCCGGCAGACCTCGGGTCTGGCTGATGCCAACAGTAATGTCGCCAGCGGCGAGCAGATCGGGAATCCGCCAGTAATCGACGTGTTGCACCACGAACACCACGTTCGGTGCCTCCTGACGGAGTGCGCGCAATAGCGGCGGCAGCAGGCCGAATTCGACGTCATCGGACAGACCGATACGGAAAGTCATGGTACTGACCGCTGGATCGAAATCACGGGTCAGGCTCAACGCCACTGATAGCGAATCCAGCGCTGGCTTGAGATGGCGAAAGATATCTTCGGCACGGGCCGTCGGTTCCATGCGATGGCCGACGCGGATGAACAGTGGATCGTTGAGCATAGTGCGCAAGCGATTGAGTGCAGAGCTGATGGTCGGCTGGCCGAGAAACAGCTTCTCGGCCGCCCGGGTCACATTGCGTTCAAGCATCAAGGTTTCGAACACCACCATCAGGTTGATGTCGGCCTTGCGTAGTTCATTGCGGTTCATCCATTGCCCCCCTGCTCCCCGGAATACGGGCAGTGTAGAAAGGCCTTGGGCCCGGCGTCCATCAACCTTTGCACGACCGGCCGGGCCTCAGCGAACGGTCAGCGATTTCAGCCCCAGCCCCATCACCCGAGCATCATCGTTCAACCCCAGATTGCGTGGACTGGTGGCATCGGGCAGATGCACCTGGATCGTCACGACCCGGCCATCGACCAGCGTTTCGCGAACAGCCGGGTTGAGCGGAATTTCCAGCAGATTGCCCTGAACCTGGGTCAGGCGAGTCGACAAGACTTCAACGCCATTGACACTGACGATGACCCGTTGCGTCAGTTTGGGCGGCATGACGAAAGCCAGTACGTCGATGACAATCGAGCGGGTATCTGGCGCCACACGCAGCGCGATTTCGGCGTCTTGCCCTTCACTCCAAGTGCCCCACGTTTCCGGAGCGGCCCAGCCTTTGACCAACTGCCGGCTCTTGCGATTGAACGCTTGCACCAGGCCGGGCTGGCTCAACGGAACAGCTGACATCGAGCGCCCCTCATCGACCATCGCCACACATTGATCGCAACGCTTCCAGCCTGGGGCCAGTACGACAAAGTCATCGACCCGGGTCAGCAGATCGGTATCGCTGTGAACATTCTGGATGGCCAGATCCAGCGAATCATCGTCGAGGATGTACAGGGAATCGGCCTCGTATTGACCGGCACTCAGCCGACGTTGCGCGTCACGCTGAGCCTTGTCGAGCGCCTTGGGGCTCATGCGCCCCATATAAACTGCATCGGTCTTCAATCCATGAGCCGCGGCAAAATCGGCAAGGACCTGCCACTGATCCGACTGGTTTTTGGGGATCAACGCACGGATATTCTTGTAGTGAGCGGCCGCGCTGTTCCAGAACGGATCGTGCATCGGGCTGGCCCAGGCCGAAGTTTGCGGGACCATTTTTGTCGCTCTCAACCCCGCCCAGGCAATTCGCGTGTCGACGACCTGGGTCGCCAGCGCCAGCGCCAGCAGCCCCATGGCGAACGCCGGTCGATAGCCACGCACCACCAGAAACGTAATCAGTAAAACGATGGCATAGAACACCGGCCAGAACATCCGGCCCGAGGCACGGAAGATACTCGCCAGCCCCTCAACGGTTTTCGGCAGCGGATAACTGAACGTGTGAGCGCCCAGGCCAATTTGATTGGACAACGCAAATACCGTCAGCCCGAGCATCGCCAACAATAGCCATGGCCAACGACTCAGCAACGCTTTAACGCGAATATTGCTGCGCAGCATGGCAAAACCCGCGGCGGGTACCAGCAGCAGCACCCCGAGGCCCAAATAGTTGAAGCCCTCGTAGTCGCCGCCGCCCGTCGCGAAGCCTGGCAGCACGTATGACCACCCCTCTGCGTCGAACAGGGATATCAGATTCATCCGATACCAACCGAAACCGCCACCACCGGCGCCGTCGACGATGCTGAAATAACCCGCCTGCCAGCAACATACGCTGACCAGGGCGAACAGACCGCCGAACTCCTTCAGCCCCTGCCGACGAGTCAGAGTGCCGAGCATGACTTTGCCAAACAGATCGGCTATCCAGATCAAAGCCACCATGACCAACAGGTAGGCATGCACCAGCGCGGTGGCTGCGAGCAAGGCACCCCATGCCAGTCGCCGTCGCGTCAGCGCCGGATGCAAGGCCAGATACAAAGCAGCCAGAATCAGAAAGTGGCCGGCCAGGGAAAGATGCCCACCGGTACGCACAAACATCGGCGGTGAAAACACCAGCAAACCGGTGCCCAACAGGCGCAGCACGGGGTTGTCGCTGATCAGTCCGAGCAGCTTCCAGGCAAACCACGCTTGCAGGACAAAACAGGCCAGCAACCAAAAGCCGAAATACTGGAACGTTTCCGGTAACCAGCCATTGAACGGTTTGAAAACAAGTGCCAGCAGTGGATTGGAGTCAGAAAAAATGATCGCACTGCCCAACTCCAGTCCATAAGAAGGGTTGAGCCCGAGCGGAAACGTCCAGGGCGAGTGCCGGAAATACACCCAGCCCAAGTAATGCGTCGCCGGGTCACCGTCCTTCAGCCAAGCGATGTTCTGCGGGTCCAGGGCGCGCGGGCCGATCACCAGAAAAAACGCCAGCACACCGAGCAACAACGGCAGCAGCGCGAGGGCCGGATGCTTGTTCAACTCCCTCATCGGTACGTCCAGAAGTTGTGCAGTACGAAGGTGAATGCCGGGATCGTCAGCGCCACCGCGCCGATGCCCAGCAAATAGTGGAGACCGGCCATTTGCGCAGCCCAGGCGACAAACATCGCCAGAAAAAAACCACAGACCGAAACCAGCAGAAACCGCACCAGGGTCCGCCCATGCAACCGGGCCGAGAAGCTCCAGGTAGTGTTGATCACATACGACACCACTGTCGCCACGGCGAACGCCACACCGTTGGCGAGGGGCGGCGGCGCACTGATGAAATGGATAAACAGCACCGCGACCAACGCATGCAAAGCGGTGACGAACACCCCGGTCACGGCAAAACGCAAACCCCGCTGGATCAACGCTGATTTTTCAGCTGAGGTCACGGTTTTTGCGCCAGGACAAAAACGCTCAAACCTGCCAGACGGTTCATACCCATTAACGGCAATTCAAGGCTGCAAAGTGTCTTGAGCAACGTGTTCACCAGCGGATGATGACGCTTGAGTTGCGAACGCGGTGGCTGGGTTTGTGCGCCTTGTGGCAATAATCGCAGCGCCGCAGCAATCGGAAACACCGCGCCGAAATAATACGCACCGCGCTGCACCGACAAACCGGCAGCGCGCGCCAGTGTTTCGAACTGCGCCAGGGTGTAGCGGCGCTTGTGTTCGAGAAAATCATCGTGCCCGCTCCACAAGAACTGGAACGCCGGCACGGTCATCAGAAAGCGGCTGCCCGATGGCACCTTATCGACATACATCTTGAGCAGGCCGAGGTCGTCATCGACATGCTCCAGTACGTCCATCAACAGCACCAGATCGGCCTCGATCATTTCAATCCCGCGACGGTAGTGCACGGGTTTGCCGGCGGTGGTCGCGCTGGAGTCGGCGCTATAGCTGATATCCACGCACCACGCCTCACTGGCTGCGGTGTGGGTCAGCAGATGATGCGAGAAAAACCCCGAGCCCGCGCCGACATCGAGGATTCGCCTGATTGGCACATCACCCAGCAATCGCGTGGTGGCTGCAGCTTTGGAGCAGTAATACCAATGCTCGTTGATGCTATCGCCGAGGATATCGGTTTCCTTGAGATCCATGTGTCAGTCCTTGGGGTCATAGACGCGACGCACCAGAAAAACCGGTCGGCGTTTGGATTCGATGTAAGTGCGGCCCAGATACTCGCCGAGCACGCCGATACCGATCAATTGCAGGCCTCCGAGAAAAGTCACAGCAACCATCAGCGAGGCATAACCCGGCATGTCGATGCCGTAAATCAACGTACGCAGAACAATGAAAATGGCGAAGGCAAAGGACACAAGCGACACCAGCGCCCCCACATACGTCCAGACCCGCAATGGTTCCGTGCTGAAACTGGTGATGCCTTCCAGGGCGAAATTCCACAGCCGCCAACCGTTGAACTTGCTTTTCCCCGCCACGCGTTCGGGACGTTCGTAATCGACGTGGGTGGTGCGAAACCCGACCCAGGCGAACAGGCCTTTCATGAAACGTCGAGATTCGGGAAGGGTCAGCAAGGCATCGACCACACAGCGGTCCATCAGGCGAAAATCGCCGACGTTTTCGGGTAAAGGCTGCTCGGCAATCCTGTTGTGCAGGCGGTAGAACCAGTGGGCCGACGTCTGCTTGGCCCAGGTATCGCTGCGGCGGCTGATGCGGTGACCGAGCACCACTTCATAACCCTCACGCCAGCGCTCGATCATGTGCAGAATGATTTCCGGTGGATCCTGCAGGTCCGCATCGATCGGCACCACGATTTGTCCGGTCGCGACCTGCAAGCCTGCTGACAATGCCGCCTCTTTACCGAAGTTGCGGCTCAGGTCGACGATACGCAGACGCACATCGTGTCGCTGATGCCCGAGCAGGCGCTCAAGCGTGGTATCGGTGCTGCCGTCATTGACGAAGACCAGTTCAAGATCGATCGACGCTTGCGCCTGAAAGACTTCATTGATGCGTAGCAAAAACGTGTCGAGGCTGTCCTCTTCGTTAAAAACGGGGACCACCAGCGATAACGTCACCTGCCCGGCCTGTTGCGTTCCGTGCTCAGTCAAAGGAGTGCTCTTTTTATAGTGTTTGTCGGTCGTCGAACGATTGTCGACGCCATGAGCCGTCCCGTATTAAGCAGTAGCGTCGGCGGCGTTGCAAGGGTCAAACGGCGTCATATTGGCCAATCCAGAGGCCTATTGATGCGCTCTAGCCCGCGCCCTTCAGAAACATTCACGAACGATTGGAAACAAATGTCCGATAGCCAAAAAAACCCTCTGCGCTAGGCTTGCGACCATGCGCCACACAGGCTGACGCACAAATGAATCGCATGGAGCGAAACGAATGTATTTCGAGATTTACAGGCAATCCAGAGGCACCCCGAGCACCGGTAAAGGGCAATGGCGCTGGAGATTGAGGGCGGGTAACCACGAGACTATCGCCAGTGGTGAGTCTTATGTAAACAAGGCGGATTGTTTACACGTGATCGGGTTGATCAAGGCTGTGCAGGGGGAGACCCCAGTCAAGGAGATATAACGACAAAGTGCACGCGCAACCGTGCTAAAGGCTTTTTTGTCAGAACAATTCAAGCCCCTGCGCTTATTTGGTGTAGGGGCAATCCGGCCTGGTTCAGCACCTGGGAATTGACCGAGCTAAATAATAAGCGCAAGACAAACAGTCGCCTCGCCAGGCGCCACTGACGTTGATCCCGGACGATTTTAGTCCCGAATAACGCGGGGCAATTTTCAGTATTACGTAAAGCGTTTTCCAGACAGGAATACATAACGAGTAAGAATATAGGTAATCGGGAGCATGACAATCACTACAACCAGCGGTGCGGCAACTTGATTTAATCCTAGCACTTCGACCCAGACCCACAAGATCACAACACCGCCCAGATACTGGGCCAGGTAAATCAGTGGAAAACGCAACAGGGAGCGAATACCCTGATGAGTCTTGAACACAAACTGCGAGTTCATAAAAAAAGCAAAGAGAATACCTATCATGTATGAAACCGCGTAACTAATCTGATAGGAAAACTTCAAAAGCAGAAGCATATAAATAGCATAAGTTACAACCGTATTTGCAACACCAGACAGCAAAAACCTGGCGAATCTGAGCTGACTCAGATTCTGCACAAAACGTCGAAACCCAAATCGGCCCATATTAACCCCTGACCAATCCTATAAACTCGTCGTAATCGCGTATGTAATCATCTGCATCATAATAATCAGAGGCAAATACCATGAGCATGGCATCTGCGGAATATCGATATTGTATGCTCCAAGTCATCGGAGGCAGATAAATCCCTACGGTAGCGCTATCCAGTACGATTTCTTCGCGATTGACTCCGTCATCCGCTACTACGTGCACGACCCCCTTCACCGCCACCAAAAACTGATGACAGTTAAGATGAGCATGTTCGCCACGAGTCTCAGCAGTCGGGACGTCATATACCAAAAAGTACCGCAATGGCTTGAACGGCACCGAACGTTCGAACTCCCCAGCAGACAAGCGACCGCGGATGTCCGTCACCTCCTTCAGGGAGTGCAATGTAACTCCGTTGACTGAAGTTGCACTGACTTCTTCCGGGAGAGGTTTGCCATGGTTCTCACTCCCAAGTGTGGTTTCCTTGGTGTCGACATAACCGATAATCTTTGCAGGGTTGCCCACTACTATCGCGTTGGGGGGCACAGAACGAGTCACTACCGCACCGGCACCGACCATCGCGTTCATATTGATAACAATGCCTGGAAGAATTGTAGAGTTCGCCCCCAACGAAGCGCCTTTGCGAATTATGGTGCGAGTAAACGCCGCAGGGTATTGTTTACTTCTTGGAAAAATATCATTGGTAAAGGTCACATTAGGACCCACAAAAACATCGTCCTCGATTGTTATACCGTCCCATACTTGAACGCCGCACTTTAGCGTTACGCGATCGCCTATGACCACATCATTCTCGATGAAAACGTTATCGCAGACGTTGCATTCACTGCCAATTTTGGCCTGCGGTAAAACGTGAGCAAACGCCCATATTCGAGTACCCTTGCCAATATCGGAGGACTCGCACAGGGCATGGCTATGAACGAAATACTCTCTTTGCTCACTCATTTTCCGATCCAAAACTCTCGATTCTCATAGGGATAGCCAACGGCCTGTTTTTGGTATTCTCATAAGCACGCCAGGCATACGAGCCAACAATGCCTATTCCCAGCAAGTTTAGACTGCCGAGAAAACTGATAATCAAAATTGTCATGGCATAACCTGGAACGCTGATCATTCCAGAGATCTTGGCAATCAATACAACGACACCGAGGAGCATGGCGACAAGTGACCCCGTCATACCCAACCGAACAAGAAGCCGGACAGGTAAATCGGTGAACGAAAAAACACTATCCATCAAGTAATTCAGTTTCTTTCGAAACGTCCAGGCCGACTTTCCATGCTCACGTTTACGCCTTGAATAGGTGACTATCTCCCGGCGAAATCCGAGCCAGAAAATTTGAGCAACAAGCGAGCTATGGCCTTCGTTCAAAGTTAATAAACTATCACGAAACGCCTTATTGCAACCGAACATATCCACCCCGCCAGGAGGCAGATCAGTAATAACATACCGTCTGTAAACCCACCAAAAAATACTCGAAGCCATACGAGAAAGCATTGGATCTTCCCGTGACTCACGTACACCAACCACCACATCGATATCTTTGGTAGCCAGTATTGCGGACATCTGCAACACCAACTCGGGCGGTTCTTGCAAGTCGGCAGCCATCACAGCAAATCGATCACCTTTGCCCGCCTGAAGCCCAGTGCGAATTGCCATGAAAGAACCGAAGTTTTTCGACAGCAAGATTAATTGCGATCGAAATGAACGCTGGCTCAATGCATCACGCAATATTTCATAGCAGCGATCCGGACTGCCATCTACGACAAACACAGCTTCAAAATCATGTTCAAGTTTCAGATCAAGATCACCGACTGCTTCCAACAACGAGCCCAGTGAGTCTTCATTAAGATATACAGGAATAATCAAGCTTAACAAGGCTATTACCCTCTACCAAAACAGGAAGTAACTGCATTGATAACTCGTTGAACTTCCTCTTCAGTCAGGCCTGGAAAACACGGCAACGACATGACTGTATTGCAACATAACTCAGTCTCTGGCAATACCGGTTTCACACCTTCAACTTTATATCCAGGTTGCTGGTGATCAGGTATAGGATAATGAATATCGGTGCCGATATTCTGTTCTTTCAGAAAACCAGTAAGCCTTGCTCTGTCTTCGGTTCGAATCACGTACAAATGCGCAACGTACTCCTCACCCCTCATTATCGGCAGCTTTATATTCAGCGTTGAGAACGCGTCATTATAACGAGCCGCGATCGAACGTCGCTGTTGATTCCACTGATCAAGGTGAGGTAACTTTTCACGCAGTACCGCTGCCTGGATTTCATCCAACCGGCTATTTCGACCGCCGGATATAGCCACTTCATATTTCTTGGCCCACCCATACTGCCTCAGACTCTGAACACGTGACGCCAGTTTTTGATCATTCGTAACAAGCGCCCCGCCATCACCCAGAGCACCAAGATTTTTGGTTGGGTAAAAGCTGTAACACCCGATGTCTGCGAAACTCCCCGCCCGTTTTTTGCCCCGCATCGCTCCATGAGCTTGAGCGCAGTCCTCAATGACAGGAACGTCATAGAATTTCGCTATCCTCACCAACTCTTCTATCTCAGCCAGTTGACCGTAGAGATGAGTAACGATAACGGCTGCTGGCTTGCAAAGCATTGCGTCAGCAAGTGCTTTCGGGCAAAGCGTTAATGTTTCCGGATCAACATCGACATAAACAGGACTGGCACCGAGCAAATGAATGGCTCCACTACTGTAGAAACCAGCATTGGCAACGGTAATTACCTTATCGCCAGGCTTGACATCCAATGCACGCAAGGCAAGTTCCAGGGCGTCAGATCCATTTGCTACGCTGATGCAATGGTCGACGCCGATATACTTGGAAAACTCAGACTCAAAACCTGCGACTTCCTCACCAAGCACATACCAATTACTGTCCAGAACACGGCCGGTGATTTTTTTTAAGTCCAGAGACTGGTTGGCCTTTTTGGTAGAGAAAAATAAAACAGGATCAAGGCGTTCCATACAGTTCCCCGCTAATGCTATTAGTACTATTTTACAAACTTGGCATGAACAGTATCGGGTGCTTTACCCAGTCGTACCAAGTAGTAATCACCCACCTTCTTGACTGCACCTGCGCTTGGCCAAACAGGCATTTCTTCAAAAATTGGCGTCAAAGGAATCCTTTCAGATTGCTCCAGAAAAGGTAACTTTCCGTAGCCCATCACCTCAAAATAGTAAAGCATGCGTCGCAGATTCCCTCCATCCCAGGCAAAGAACGACCCCTGCATGGTCGAAGACCAACCGTTCGCATAGACGTTAGAGGATACCCTCCCCCCATAAACGTCGATCTTCGGAGCGGGGATTTGATCAAAGCTCCCACCTAAACTACCAATACGCTGATATATCTCTTCGGCCAGCATTCTGTCTTTGCTCTGCGTTATGGTTGCCGAAGCAATGTACTGGGAGTTGACACCGACGAGCTGAATTTCATAGATCACAACCAGCGCGCCCGCCAATATCGTCAGTAATGCACGACGGTGAGAAAGCAAGATCATGCATGCCAGCCAATAGACATAAGCAAGCGCTATCATCGTGCGCAAAGGCAAAGGATGCCCGCCCGACATAAAGATCAGTGCAAACGGAGCGGCCAATACACCGACCCACAGAGGCAATATCAATACTGCTCTACGGCGGCCATAGTCAATCAGGAATATCGTCGCCACCAAAATGACGGCAATTGAAAAGGATATATCCGCACCGTAGCGATCGGCACTACCGGAATAGATCAAGTTCGCTTCTACGAATACGCCACGCAAAACTCCGACGGGATCTGCCACTATCGCCGCGAGATCAACAAAATTACTCGTGTAACCACTATCTGCTGCAATATAATATTGAGCAACGGAATTAATTAAAAAATACAAGACTACCGAAGTAAACGCCACTGCAAATACAATCAGACACCTGACTGCTACATATTTGAAACTCATATTAAGCGCTTTATCACCGTCTAAAACCCGCGTCACCAGCACGCCAAACGCCATGGTGGCAAACATTAGAATAAAGGATTGATAAGTCGCTATAGCGCAGGCTAAAAGAGTCACCACACATGCGTAGTCAAGAGCACGCCCACGGAAACCAAGGCGTACTTTTCCATCCGCAGAAAACAATAAATATATACTCAGGCAAACAAATAAAAGACCAAACGCCAGCGATGGGATGTTGGACGCAAACTCCGCGATAAACCACCAGACGGGGAAGGCACAAAAAACAGGGAAAGCAAGATACGCTTTCCATCCCGGCGTGTAACGGTGAGCCCTGAGCAACAATGAATAGGACAGCGCCATTGAAACGATCAATAGCAGATAGGGAGCGAACGGAACGGACGCCTGAGGAAAAATAAACCGTTCAATTAAATAAACGAACCAGCGACCTTGAGACACCCATACGCTTTGATCCTGACGAAGCGCAGCCATTTCATCGTCAATTGAAAATGAGAACGTCGACAAAAAATAAACATAAAGCACTGCACCATAGAGAATTAAAGCGCCTGTCTCCCGCAAACTGAAATCATCTCTACGAAACCTCAAATACGCTCTCGAAAGAGCATCATCCAACCATAGAAAAAAAGACCGTAGATTGATTAAAATTTTAAAGAATACAATTATGCAACCTGCGGCAATCGCCCCCACCAACAAACTGCCAATAAGCAGATACCGATGCACTCTAGAAAAATCCATTTCCAGATTTGCCTGAGGATCATCCACCGATTCCCTCATGACAACTACAAAGCCTTCGCCTTCAGAGTCAACGCTCTTTACCACATCATTCATCGGCGAAATCTTTATCTTGCCAACGCCTACCTTAAAACCATATACGGTTACAAAAACTCTTGAAACATCGACATCAGAACCAATAGACAAAGGATCCCAACGTAACGACGACACCCGATGCGGGAGCAAAAACTTTAACTTATTCTCCCCAACCACCACTGGCTCACGGGCACTGTTTTCCTGAGAATACGCGCCATCAATGCCATAAAATATCTCAGAATTATCTGCAATCCTGGATTGCATTTCGATATTCAGCGACGCACGCCCCAGCGACGAAAAATACACAAGCCCACTGACCGCAACAGTCAAAACAATAAACAATATAATAAAGCCCATCCATACAGACCGCAGGGACAGACTGTAATTTTCCGGAAACTTCAAATCCATTTATCCTTTTACCGAACAACACAATAAATATATAAGAGCATAAAAACAAAGTACTTTTCGGGGCGGCATTATAGAGATTAAATCAGCAGAAATCTACGGCGGTTTCGCCCGCAAAACTAACCTGATTATTTATTTTTGAGCGCCCGCCCCTTCGGTAAAGGCCAACTTTTATAGCCTTATCGCAGGGCATGCACACTGCATTTTCACGACCAAACCGCTCGCGTGACGGCCCTTTGCCCAGCGACAAACGTGCTGGAAGCGCAGACCACGATCGGAAGCGAGCCCGCTCGTACCGAGGTAAATTTGCTCTCGCACAGAATGTCCGCGATCAAACGAGCAATGGCCTCAATGCGGCCACGACTCGGCCTACCCTCAGCGATCAGGGCCCGCCCCGCGCGCACAAAATGCCGTAGAGCAGCACCCTCAGACACACAGCACCCCGAATTCGACTTCCCGGTCGAATGAGAAATATCTTTTTACATAAGGGGTCTGCGGTTACGCTACACCACTTCGCATCGAAGCTATGTACTGGGGATTAACGGGGCGATGACGTCACTGATTTCTGAGCAGCACCTGAAAACACCTGCAATCCATAAAAACATTGCGTATCGCCGAGACATTGACGGACTTCGCGCAATTGCTGTGATTGCCGTCGTTCTATATCACGCTTTTCCTTCCCTTATCCAGGGAGGCTTTATAGGCGTCGATATATTCTTTGTCATCTCGGGCTTTCTTATTTCGTCGATTCTCTTGAGAGAGTTGCAATCCGGCACATTCTCAATTGCAAAGTTCTATGCAAGGCGAATCATTCGAATATTCCCGGCACTGATTGTCGTGCTTGCTGCCTGCCTGGCATTTGGCTGGTTCGCATTACTCGGCGAGGAATACAGATCGCTGGCCAAACATACATTGGCCGGAGCCGGCTTCGTATCCAACCTGGTATTTTGGAGTGAAACCAGCTACTTCGATGTAGCCTCTGAAGCAAAACCCCTTCTGCACTTATGGAGCCTCGGTGTTGAGGAGCAGTTCTACCTGCTATGGCCCCTGCTGCTGCTATTGTTTACCCGTGCTCGCACCCATGTTCCACTGGCAATTTGCGCGACCATCGTTCTTTCGTTCGCACTGAATCTGTTCCAGGCAACACACAACCCTACCGCAGACTTCTATTCACCATTGACGCGTGTCTGGGAGCTATCAGCCGGTGCTTTACTGGCTTGCAAGCCAAACCACTGGAAGCCGTCTTCCAGGTTAGCCAACGCACTTTCCATCCTCGGCGCCGCACTGATTATCGCCGGATTCGTGACTATCACCAGCAACCACGTATTTCCCGGGGTACTTGCCTTGGTACCGGTGACCGGAGCCGCCCTACTGATCGCCGCCGGCCCTCAGGGCGTTATTAACCGACTGATACTTTCCAACCGCATGATGGTCGGCATCGGCCTGATCAGCTTCCCGCTGTACCTCTGGCATTGGCCACTCCTGTCATTCCCGCGAATCATCGAAAGCGCTACCGCCTCTGCAAGCATCAGAATTGCAGCGGTACTGCTTGCACTGACGCTTTCGTGGCTGACGTACAAATTCATCGAAACACCTATAAGAACCGGCGCCATCTCCAGAACAAAGTCAGTCAGACTGTTATGGTGCTCGATGCTGGCAATTGCAGTAGCCGCTACCTTTGTTTTCAGCAAAGATGGACTGCCTGAAAGAACGGGCGCCAACCCGATAGCGAAGTACCCAAACGATCTCGGCCGAGATCCTTATTTGACTTATATAAGCAAACACTTGAGCAGATGTTCAGACATTGAACTTCGCGAGCTCTCTTCTTTGGATACGAGTTATGGTTACCGTTGCTATCAGTCGAAGCCAGACACCCCTATCAAAATTCTCTTGATTGGCGATAGCCATGCCGAACACTGGCTGCCAGGCTTTGCCGCGCAATTTAGCGACACCAACGTTGGCTCGTTTATCCAGCCGCAACTTCCATCACTGGCAAGCCCGGCGTTCACGGCACCCTTGCAGCGGGTTGCAAGAGACAGCAACATCGACAGCATCTTCATCAGCGCCATGTGGATAGATAAAATTGCCCCGGGATTGATTGAACCTGAAAAACAATTGGATCAAACGCTAAAGATGCTGGTTAATACGGGCAAGCATATCTATGTAATGGATGATATTCCCGCATTCCCGTTCGACCCCGAAAAATGCAAGTACGGGCGTCGCTTCAGTAGCGGTACGAGCACGTGCGAGATGAGTGTTTCCGATTATCAGAATCAGAAAAAATACTACTCGACCATACTTTCCTCGGCGCTCAAAGAAAACCCAGAAGTAAAATTCCTGCACATCGACGATCTGCTGTGCGATACGCAGCTTTGCAAAATGACGGCAGATGGAAAATTGCTTTATCGCGACACTAACCACCTCAATATTGAGGGCTCAAAGTATCTGGCTGAGAAACTATTCAGTCTTGGCAGGCTTTCGAGATAGCTCGCACGCAACGGTAGAGCCCGGCTGATCAGAGTGCGCACCGACCCTTGCACTCTGACCAGCCCTCCAGCGTCCTTGCGCCCGCATAAAAACTCGGGCATTGCACACCGATGACTCAGAAGCACTGCCGAGGCCGCGCCCCGTCTAGCAGAAAGCATTTTCGCAGGGGATCGCTGCAGCCAGCCCGGTCAGTTGAACCGCCTGTAGGACTTTTCCGTTTCCCGAAACGCTCAGTTCTGGTAGCTTCCCTGCCGCCCCGATACCTACCAATCTACGACAGCCTTAGCTGAATACCGGACATTACGCGCATGACCACAAGGATATTTGACGCCTCATATCAGGCGTCAAGCATGAAGCCTGTACACCTTGCCTATCGACCCGATATCGACGGCCTCAGGGCTTTTGCAGTACTTATCGTGGTGCTGTTCCACGCCTTCGAGAAGTCACTGCCTGGCGGGTTCATTGGTGTAGACGTGTTCTTTGTTATCTCGGGCTTTTTGATCAGTTCGATTATTTTCAAAAACCTCGAACGCGGTACATTCAGCTTTATTGATTTTTACGTGCGCAGGATCAAGCGAATCCTGCCCGTACTGATTCTTGTGTTGGTTGCGTGCTACCTGTATGGCTGGTTCAAGATGTTTCCCGCCGAGTTCATGGCACTGGGCAAACACATTGCTGCCGGCGCAGTCTTTGGCTCGAACTTCGCGTTATGGCACGAAGCGGGGTACTTCGATGCAGCCTCTACGACCAAACCCTTACTGCATCTTTGGTCGCTTGCCATTGAAGAGCAATTCTATTTGCTATGGCCGATTCTCGCCCTGATAGCGTTCAGGGCTCGCATCAACTTCATGTGGTTCAACGCAACGATAGTTCTCGCTTCATTTGCCACAGGCATCTATCTGATCAATCACGACATGACGGCGGCCTTCTATTCTCCCGCCTCACGCTTTTGGGAGATAGGCATAGGAAGCCTGATTGCCTGGCTGACATTCAAGCACGCGGACGGCTACCGTCTGGTGGCCGACAGATTACGACTGGAAAACATTCTATCGGTAGCTGGCGCTGCGCTTCTCATATTCTCCCTGTGCTATTTCGATGGCTCCTTGCACTTCCCTGGCTACTGGGCAGTGATACCCGCAGTGGGTACTGCAATGCTGATCCTTGCAGGCCCTAATGGCGTTGTGAACCGATGGGTGCTGGCAAGCAAGCCAGCGGTGTGGGTGGGACTGATCAGCTATCCGGTTTACCTTTGGCATTGGCCTTTGCTGACGGCAATCAACCTGGAATCCAATCCTCTTGTAGTTGAGTACCCGGACCTGATCAGAGCGCTTGCCGTCGGGGCAAGTATCCTGCTCGGCTGGTTGAGCTTCATGCTGGTGGAAAAGCCAGTGAAGCGAATGCAGCCAGAGACCCCCGCGGCTGCGCTGATTTTCAGCACTTTGCTTGCCGTGGGCGCAGTAGGGTTATTCACCAACCTGAAAGACGGTATTGCCTCAAGAGTGCCGGAAAATCTCAGAGAGCTTGGCGCTATAACCAATGTATATGCCTACTTTCAGTTCGGCGAAGGCGTACGAGTGCACACTTGCCACATCAGTATGCCGATGCCTGAGAACTTCAAGCGCCCTGCTGCTTGTTTCAGCGACCAGCGCCCGCTGTTGATGTTGTGGGGAGATTCATACGCAGCCGCGCTTTACCCTGGGATACGGGCGCTTTCCGAGAGCGGCGAGTTCGGAATCGAGCAAGTCACAGTGGGCAATGCGCCTCCGTTTCTGGACGAAAGCAAACTTGCCGCAGATAACAAGACGGTGCTTGCTGATAACCTTTATGCCATTTCGCTGGCCGCATCAAGCAAACCCGACGTGATTGTCATGAGCTGGATGGTATCGGGAGCAAACGCACCTTCAACGCCAGATGAATCAGTGAGAGCCTTTGCCAGTACGGTCGAACGAATTCGAAAGGCATCCCCTCACAGCAGAATTGTCTTGATTGGTCCCGTCCCACAATGGGAGAACACCCTGTCTCAGACAGTCGTCAACTATCTCAAGACGCAACCAATGGGTTCGTTGATGGAGAAGTATACGAGCACCGGGCTCAGACCCGAGCCCAAGTTATGGGATCAATATTTTGCAGAGCACATTCCGAAACTCGGCGTTCGCTATGTCTCAGCCTATGAGGCCATGTGCAACCAAAACGGATGCCTGACCAATGTCGGACCAAAAAACAGCGATCTGACTGCCGTAGATACCGGGCATCTGACGAAGTCCGGGTCTGAGTACCTGATCAGCCGGATCCGTCAGTCCATCCTCAGCGAGTTTTCGCCAGAGGATAGCAGCGGAGTCACTCACCGATAAAACTGTTGGCCTGTCCGGCAGACGCCCCCGGATAGGCCGCTCTGCGCACGCAAGCCCATCTGCCCCGATGCGCAACGGGATGATGGCCAGAGCAGCCGCCTGGCTTTGTGAGGCCTTGAGCCGTGCCGTTGGACGGTTGGCATGATCCGTGGACGACGACAGCAGCGTCGAGCAGGAGCGTCAGGCGCACAACGCTGCTTAAGAAGCGCACAAGGCACGGCCGGCCACCTCCAATCGCTCCGTGACGGCTACCCGACCGCAAATACCCAGACGTACCGCTCAACTCGCTGAACACGCCCCTGGCCGAAAGCCCGGAAACGAAAAAGCCCCCGTAATCAGCAATGATTACGGGGGCTTCGTCTTGTTCAATAATGGCGGAGAGATAGGGATTCGAACCCTAGGTACCGGTGAAGGTACAACGGATTTCGAATCCGTCCCATTCGGCCACTCTGGCATCTCTCCAACGGCGCGCATCATAACAACACTTTTACCGAAAGCAAACCCTCTTTCGAAAATTTCTTCGTGCTATCAGATGCTTGCGTCGATTAAAGCGGTACACCCAGACGATTGGCGACTTCTTCGTAGGCTTCGATGACGTCACCGAGGCCCTGACGGAAGCGGTCTTTGTCCATCTTCTTCTTGGTGTCCTTGTCCCACAGACGGCAGCCGTCCGGGCTGAACTCGTCACCGAGGACGATCGAGCCGTCGCTGAACACGCCGAATTCAAGCTTGAAGTCGACCAGCAGCAGGCCGGCGTCGTCAAACAGCTTGGTCAGCACTTCGTTGACCTTGAGCGACAGTTCTTTCATGCGAACCAGTTGCTCGGCAGTGCCCCAACCGAACGCCACGACGTGGGATTCGTTGATGAACGGGTCGCCCTTGGCATCGTCCTTCAGGAACAGTTCGAAGGTGTAAGGGTTGAGCTTCAGGCCTTCTTCCACACCCAGACGCTTGACCAGGCTGCCGGCGGCGTAGTTACGCACGACGCACTCGACCGGGATCATGTCCAGCTTCTTGACCAGGACTTCGTTGTCGGCCAGCAGTTTGTCGAATTGGGTCGGGATGCCGGCCGCTTCGAGTTTCTGCATGATGAAGGCGTTGAACTTGTTGTTGACCATGCCTTTGCGGTCGAGCTGCTCGATGCGCTTGCCGTCGAACGCCGAGGTGTCGTTGCGAAACAGCAGGATCAAGCGGTCAGCGTCGTCGGTCTTGTAAACCGATTTGGCTTTGCCGCGGTAGAGTTCTTCACGTTTTTCCATGATGGGCTCCGCTTGCTAAGTAGGTGGGCTAGGCGATGTGGCGCCAGTCGAGCCCTGAATCTTGATCGGCCAGTTGCAGCCAGTCCGGGTCGCACCCGAGGGTGTCGACAAAACATTGCCGGGCCAGCTGCGGCAGGTTGTTCTTGCTGCTCAGATGGGCCAGGACCAGGTGTTGCAAGCCCTGCCAGCCCAACTCCGACACCAGGAATGCCGCCTGATGGTTGTTCAAATGCCCCAGCTCGCCGCCCACCCGCTGCTTGAGAAAGTACGGGTAATGACCACGGGCCAGCATGTCGCGACAATGGTTGGACTCGATCATCAACGCATCGAGGTCCCGATAACCGTCCAGCACCCGCTCGCAGTAGGAACCCAGGTCGGTCAGCAGGCCGAAGCGCCGCTGCTCGTGATCACTGAAGACATACTGGGTCGGTTCCTGCGCATCATGAGCCACGGCAATGACCCCGATGTTCAGTGCACCGATCTGCAGTTGCTCGCCGCCGGCCAGGAAGCCTGCGGGTTCAATCGGTTTGCGCATCCCGCGCAGTGTGCCGCGACTGAGGTAGACCGGTAGATTGTAGCGCCGAGACAGCAAACCCACGCCATGCACGTGGTCGGCATGTTCGTGGGTTACGAGTATCGCGCTCAGTTGCGCCGGGTTCACACCCAGGCGCAACAGGCGTTTTTCGGTTTCCCGCAGGGAAAAACCACAATCCACCAGCACGTACGTATCAGCACTGGCGATCAGCGTGCCGTTCCCTTGGCTACCGCTGCCGAGAACGGCAAAACGCATGGTTGATCAGCCCAGGTTGTCCTGAATCACGCTCAACACTTTGCGTGCCACTTCAGCCGGCGCGACGGTGTTGATGTTTTTCTCGACGGTCACCTGAATGTTCTCGCCAACCTTGCTCAGGCGAACCTGATAACGCTCGGCACGGGCTTCAACTTCTTCCTTGCTCGGCGCACTGCCGAACAGGCTGCTGAAGAAACCAGGCTTGTCGTCTTTCTTCTCGGCTTTTTCGGCCAGGTTGATGTAGTACAGGCCGAGGCTGCGGTTGATGTCTTCAACGCGCCATTCGCCTTGTTCCAGCGCGCGGCCAACGCTCGACCAGGCACGATCAAGATCGGTACCGACGTTCAACACCGGGTTACCGCTGCCGTCTTCGCTGAGGCTGACACGGCTTGGCGTGTCGAAATCACGCGAGGCCAGCATCGACACCGAACCGCCCTTCTCGGAGATCCGGCTCATGCTTGCGAGCATGTCGTCGACCAGTGCTGCGTCCAGGCCAGTGTTGACCGAACGGTTGGTGAAGGCGACGTCGGCGGTGCTGCCGGCAGGACGCTCGGCGCTGACCACGTAGATTTCACTGGTGTTGCGCTGCACGCCCGGCTCGATACGCACACGCACACGGGTTTCGCTGTCACTGGCAATGCCGGCTGCGCTCAGGCGCTTGGCCATGGACGCGGACAGTTCATCGGAATGCTGCCAAGTGGTGGTGAATTCGCCGGTTTGCGGGCGCTGCTCGTCCAGACGGAAACCGTTGTCCTGGAAGAACTGCACCGCCACTGGCCAGACTTCGGCCGGCGGATGCTGGGCCACGACCCAACGCGAATCACCGCTCTTCTGCAGCGAGTAATCGCTGGCATCGGCAACGGCCGACAGCGGCTGAGGACGCGGCACAATGTATTCGCCCTTCTCGGTGTCATCAGCAACGTTACGCGGGATCGGCAACAGCGGATCCAGACGCTTGGAAGTGCTGACTTCCGGCGGCAGTTGCATCGGTGCAGTCTGTTGCGCTTGCAGGTAATCGCTACCACGGTCGCGGAAATAACCTTCCGGCCCCCAGACCCATCCGCAGCCGCTGGTGCTGGAGATAATCAAGGCAAGTGCGGAAAGTCCGGCCATTCGCTTCATGCGTTGTACTTCCTCAATTAAACCAGGACGCTGCACTGGCGCAGGGCCGTGCGAAGCGTTTCGTGACAAGGTGTGCTCAGCCAGGTCAGTGGCAGGCGGATGCCTTCGTGCATCAGGCCCATTTCAACCAAAGCCCACTTCACCGGAATCGGGTTGGCTTCGATGAACAGGTCTTTGTGCAGTGGCATCAGTTTTTCGTTGATCGCCCGTGCGGTGTCGGCGTCGCCTTTCAGCGCGGCCTCGCACAGGTCGGCCATTTCGCGCGGCGCGACGTTGGCGGTCACGGAGATGTTGCCTTTACCGCCCAGCAAGATCAGCTCAACGGCGGTCGGATCATCGCCGGACAGCACGATGAAATCCTTGCTCACACCATCGATGATCGCCTTGGCGCGTTTCAGGTCGCCGGTGGCTTCCTTGATGCCGATGATGTTCGGCACGGTGGACAGGCGAATCACGGTCTCGGCCTGCATGTCACACGATGTGCGGCCAGGAACGTTGTAGAGAATCTGCGGAATGTCGACAGACTCGGCGATGTGTTTGAAATGCTGGTACAGGCCTTCCTGAGTCGGCTTGTTGTAGTACGGAACGACCAGCAGGCAGGCATCGGCGCCGGCTTCTTTGGCGTTGCGGGTCAGCTCGACGGCTTCGCGGGTCGAGTTGGCGCCAGTGCCGGCGATGACCGGAATACGCCCGGCAACCTGTTTGACCACGGCCTTGATGACGGCGATGTGCTCTTCTACATCAAGGGTTGCCGACTCGCCGGTAGTACCGACCGCGACAATGGCATGGGTGCCGTTCTTGAGATGGAAGTCCACGAGTTTGCTGAGGCTGTCCCAGTCAAGACGCCCTTGTGCATCCATGGGAGTGACCAGTGCCACCATACTGCCCGCAATCATGAAACCGCTCCTGCCGGAAAAAGAGAGCGGTAATGGTACTGGCGCCAAGATGCTTGCACAAGCGAAGTACTGCGCTGCCGCCATTCCCCTTGGCGCCGCTTTTCGCTACCCTTCAGACTTTGATCGGTACCGATCAGCTTGTACGTCGGGTTCCAGCCTCCCTTTTCGGCCTCCCAGACCCCGTTCCTGCGTCGCATCGACGCGCTCCCGCTATAGTGGAGCGAGCCGCGAGCGCTTGCCGGGTCTATCGCAATGGACAGCCAGAACAGGCAGGCCCCGGCCGCCAGCGTCCGTAACCTACCGACCGCTCATCGCTTTAGGAATGCTGCATGTCCACCCCCACAGTTCGCGAACAATTCCTTGTCATCAGTGCCCTCGGCGCCAACCCCATGGAGCTGACTAACGTCCTGTGCCGCGCCAGCCATGAAAATCGCTGCGCCGTGGTTACGTCCCGCCTGACCCGCCACGGCGAGTGCAGCGCGCTGATCCTCGAGATCTCTGGCAGCTGGGACGCTCTTGCGCGCCTGGAAGGCAGCCTGTCGGGTCTTGCCAAGAAGCACGCCTTCACCGTCAACGTCGTGCGTAGTGCGGCACTGGAAAATCGTCCGCAGGCGTTGCCTTACGTGGCTTACGTCAGTTCGGCTTATCGTCCGGACATCATCAATGAGCTGTGCCAGTTCTTCATGGATCACAACGTCGAACTGGAAAACCTGACCTGCGACACCTATCAGGCGCCACAGACCGGCGGCACCATGCTCAACGCCACGTTCACCGTGACGCTGCCAGCCGGCACCCAGATCAGCTGGCTGCGCGATCAGTTCCTCGATTTTGCTGACGCGATGAACCTGGATGCCCTGATCGAGCCTTGGCGCCCACAGAACCCAATGTAAGGAAGCTTTCATGGCCGTTGTCATCGACCAACCTGTTGCGGATTTCGAAGCACCTGCCACTAGCGGGCAAACCATCAGCCTGTCTGCCTTGAAGGGCAAGCAAGTGGTGATTTACTTCTACCCGAAGGACAGCACCCCGGGCTGCACCACCGAAGGCCAGGGTTTTCGCGATCAATACACCGCGTTCAAGGCTGCCAACACGGAGATTTTCGGTATCTCACGCGACAGCCTGAAGTCCCACGAGAACTTCAAGTGCAAGCAGGAGTTTCCGTTCGAGCTGATCAGCGACAAGGACGAGGCCGTTTGCCAGCTGTTCGACGTGATCAAGCTGAAGAAGCTGTACGGCAAGGAATACCTGGGCGTTGATCGCAGCACGTTCCTGATTGATAAGGACGGAGTGCTGCGTCAGGAATGGCGCGGTGTGAAAGTGCCCGGGCATGTGGATGCTGTTTTGGCAGCTGCGCAGGACTTGAATAAAGCCTGATGGCTTTGCGTCGCCCTCATTGACGCCTTCGCGAGCAAGCTCGCTCCCACATTGGACTTGTGAACGCCACAGATCCAGTGTGGGAGCGAGCTTGCTCGCGAATGGGCCCTGACTTCACCGAATAATCTGGATCAACCACTAGAGCAGCGGCGCCACCACCGGCTCCTTGCGCGGCCACGCATCCAGCACTGCCTTGAACAGGGTCGCCAGCGGGATCGCAAAGAACACGCCCCAAAATCCCCACAACCCGCCAAACAACAGCACCGCACAGATGATTGCCACCGGGTGCAAATTGACCGCCTCCGAGAACAACAGCGGCACCAGCACATTGCCATCCAGTGTCTGGATGATCCCGTAGACCGCCATCAGATAGATGAACTGATCACTCCAGCCCCACTGAAACAGCGCGATCAACAGCACCGGCACGGTCACCACCACCGCGCCAACGTACGGCACCACCACCGACACACCGACCAGCAACGCCAGCAGCGCCGCATAATTCAATCCGAGCGCCACAAATGCGATGTAGGTCACGCCACCACAAATCACGATCTCGATGACCTTGCCGCGAATGTAGTTGGCAATCTGCCGGTTCATTTCCTGCGCAACCCGGGTGATCAACGCACGCTCACGCGGCAAGTAGCCACGCACCCATTCGCCGATCATGACCCGGTCCTTGAGGAAGAAAAACACCAGAATCGGCACCAGCACCAGATAGATCATGATGTTCACCAGCAGCGGCAGACTCGACAGCGAGAACGTCAGCGCCCACTGGCCGAACTTGCCGATCTCGCCACGCGCCGCCTCGATCGCCTGCAACACCTGCTCATCGGACACCAGATGCGGATAACGTTCCGGCAGCAACAGCAGCAGCGATTGCCACTTGGCGAGCATGCCCGGCAGTTCATTGAACAGGGTGATCAACTGATGCCAGAGCAACGGCAGCACCACGACGATAAACAGCATCAACACGCCCATGAACAGTGCAAACACCAGCCCCACCGCCACACCACCCGGCACGCGCAGGCGTTCCAGCGTGACCACCAGCCCCTGCATCAGATACGCCAGCACCATCCCCGCCAGCACCGGCGCGAGCATACCGCCGAGGGTGAGAACCGCGGTGAAGGCGAGAAACAGCAGCACCGCCAGCACTACAGCTTCTTCATCGGAGAAGTAGCGCTGAATCCAGTCGCGTAACACTTTGAACATCAATAATCCTTAGGTCTTTTACGCTGTCGGTTTCAGGCCTTTTTCAACCAGTAACGGTAAACGCCTGCTTCGTCTTCTTCGCGCAGCAGGGTATGACCGGCCAACCTGGCAAAGGTGCGAAAGTCGCGCTGCGAGCCCGCGTCGGTAGCGATCACCTTGAGAACGGCGCCACTCTCGAGCTTGTTGAGTTCCATTTTTGCCTTGAGCAACGGCAACGGACAATTCAGGCCACTGGCGTCCAGTTCCGCGTCATGGGCTACAGCGTCAGTCATTGCGTCACTCCGGTTCGGGTCGTCGAGCTGCCTAGAATATCTGGTCGCGGCTCCGGTGTCCGGCTACAGTAAGGTCTTTGTCTTCTAAGGCTTTGTGCATGACTTTTCTGCGCCCTACCCTGCTGACGCTCGCTTGCCTGCTCGCCTCACCAGGCTTTGCCGACGATCTGCCGTCACTCGGCGACGCCAGTTCTGCCATTGTCTCGCCGCAACAGGAATATCAGCTCGGCCGCGCCTGGCTGGCGATGTTGCGTAGCCAGGTTTCACAGCTCAACGATCCGCAGCTCAAGGACTACGTCGAATCCAGCGTGTACAAGCTGGTGGAGACCAGCCAGGTCACTGACCGGCGCCTTGAATTCATTCTGATCAACAGCCCGCAGCTCAACGCCTTCGCGGCGCCAGGTGGCGTGGTCGGGGTCAACGGCGGTCTGTTTCTCAATGCGCAGACCGAAGGTGAATACGCTTCGGTACTCGCGCACGAATTGGCGCATTTGTCGCAACGCCACTTCGCTCGCGGTGTAGAGGCTTCGCAGCGGATGCAGGTGCCGATGATGGCGGCTTTGTTGGCCGGGATCGTTATTGCCGCGGCCGGCGGCGGCGACGCCGGGATCGCGACCATCGCCGGTACCCAGGCGGCGGCGATTCAGTCGCAACGGACCTTCTCCCGGCAAAATGAGCAGGAAGCCGACCGCATTGGCATCCTCAATCTGGAAAAGGCCGGGTACGACCCACGCTCAATGCCGACCATGTTCGAACGTCTGATGCGTCAGTATCGTTTCGACGCCAAGCCCCCGGAATTCCTGCTGACTCACCCGGTCACCGAATCGCGTATTGCCGACACCCGCAACCGTGCCGAGCAGGCCAAACCTGGCGGTATCGAAGACTCCAAGCGCTATCAGTTGATCCGCGCACGCGTGCAACTGATTTACGAAGAAACTCCCGGCCTGGGCGCCAAGCGCTTCCGTGCGCAACTGGATGAAAATCCGAAAAACGACGTGGCGCGCTACGGTCTGGCGATTGCGCAGATCAAGGGCGGCCAATTGAATGAGGCGCGTGAGAACCTCAAGCAATTGTTGGCGACGTCGCCGAACGAAATCATCTACAACCTTGCCCAGGTCGATCTGGACATCACCAATAATCGTTTGCCGGATGCACAGTCCCGTGTGGACCGGTTGCTTACACAGTATCCGGGCAACTATCCGCTGAATCAGGTTCGAGTGGATCTGCTGCTGAAACAGAATCGCGCGCCGGATGCCGAGAAGGCGCTGGAAGCGTTACTCAAATCCCGCCCGGATGATCCGGATGTCTGGTATCAGGTTGCCGAAACCCGTGGCTTGTCGGGGAACATCATTGGCCTGCACCAGGCGCGGGCCGAGTATTTCGCGCTGGTTGGCGATTATCGCCAGGCGATCCAGCAACTCGATTTTGCCAAGCGCAAGGCGGGCAGCAACTTCCCGCTGTCTTCACGCATCGATGCCCGCCAGCGTGAGCTGATGGAACAGGAGCGGATGGTCAAGGACATGATGGGCTAAGCCTCCTGCCGTCCAGACAAAAGCTTCAGGCATAAAAAAACCGCCTCTTTCGAGGCGGTTTCTTTTTTACCTTAGCGCTGGATTATTCAGCGAGCTTGAAGGTGATGAAGCTGGCACGACCTTGACGCAGTACGCGCATCGACACCGAACGATTCTTCGGCAGCGCTTTGGCGATCTCGCCGAACTCCTTGCTGGAACCGATGGCCTGGTTGTTCAGGTGCGTGATCACGTCACCTGGCTGCAGACCGATCAACGCCGCAGGACCGTCCTGCACTTCCTTGATCACCACACCACCTTTGAGGTCGTAGGTTTTCTTCTGCTCGGCAGTCAGTTCGCCTACCGAAACACCGAGGCGATTGCTGGTGCTTTCAGTACCGGACTTCGGCAGTGCATCCAGCTCTTTGTCTTCGTCCGGGATGGCGCCGACGGTCAGCTCGACGTTCTTGCGCTTGCCTTCACGAATCACTTCCAGATTGGCTTTGGCGCCAGCTTTCAGTGCGCCGACCAGATGTGGCAGGTCAGCAGACATGACGATCGGCTGGCCGTTCATGCTCAGGATCACGTCACCAACTTGCAGGCCACCCTTCGCTGCCGGGCCGTCATCCTGAATCTGCGCAACCAGCGCGCCGGCCGGTTTATCCAGACCGAACGACTCGGCGAGATCCTTGTTCACTTCCTGGATGACTACGCCCAGCCAGCCACGACTGACCTTGCCACCGCTCTTCAACTGATTGGAAACGTCCATCGCCACATCGATCGGGATCGCGAACGACACGCCCATGAAGCCGCCGGAACGGGTGTAGATCTGTGAATTGATACCGACCACTTCGCCGTTCAGATTAAACAGCGGGCCACCGGAGTTACCCGGGTTGATCGGCACGTCAGTCTGGATGAACGGCACGTAGTTTTCGTTTGGCAGACTGCGGCCGACAGCACTGACGATGCCCTGAGTCACAGTATGGTCAAAACCGAATGGCGAACCGATTGCCACGACCCACTGACCGGCTTTCAGGTCCTGGGATTTGCCGAGTTTGAGCACCGGCAGATCTTTGCCTTCAATTTTCAGCAAAGCCACGTCGGAGCGCGGGTCGGTGCCGATCAGTTTGGCTTTCATTTCGCTGCGGTCGGCGAGGCGGACGAGGATTTCGTCGGCATCGGCAATCACATGATTGTTGGTGAGGATGTAACCGTCCGGAGAAATGATGAAGCCCGAACCCAGCGACTGCGCTTCACGCTGCCGACCACCACCGCCCGGCGAGCGCTGCTGAGGCGGCATGCCACGTTCGAAGAACTCGCGCAGCATCGGCGGCAGGCCTTCCAGGTCAGGCATCTGCTGGTTCACTTTGCGATCCGGCAGTTTCTGCGTGGTACTGATGTTCACCACGGCTGGCGAAGCTTGTTCGACCAATTGGGTGAAGTCAGGCAGATCGGCCGCTTGCGCAGCAGGCACCGCCTGACCGAGCAACAGCACAGTGGCGAAAATGGAGAGATAAGATTTCAAACTTGGTATCGACATACAGCTCCCGTTACGACGAGCAGGGTTAAGCGATATGGAGCAAGGAACACCGTAAACCACCGACCGGCATTTTTGTTCCGGCAACAACAAACAAGGCCAGAGCCGTGAGGCTCTGACCTATAAAAAATTTTCGGGGTATTTGCAAATGAAAATGCTCAGCAAACATTTCATCTACGTCTCGACGAAGAAGTGGTAATGACTGAAATCAGCTCACTGCTTGCTGGTTGCAGCGCCATCGGTATTACGCATCGACAGAGCAATTCGTTCGGCGGTGCCAATCGGAATCTCGCCAACCACCGTGACCATCATTTCGCCGTCGGGGGTAGTCAGGCGACGAGAAACGGCAACGGTCGGGCCAAGTTGAGTCCGCGTATCGGTCACTGTTGCACCGTTCAACGGCTCGAGGAACACCGAGAAACGCGCCAGACCATCGTCATACAGCAAGCTGTTGACCTGAGTCTTGGTTTCCGGATCTTTGTGCGAGGTGCTGCTGGTCAATTCAAAACCCGGCGGCAGCCATTCAGAATGCCAGACCTGAGCGGTCTTGACGGCCGAAGCCTTGTCGCTGTCGAGCGTAATCGCTTTACAGTCGGCATCGGCCTGCAAATCTTTGTCCGACGGGACTTCGTCAGTATCGAGACTGGTGAACTGGAAGCGTTCGAGCAACTGCCCCTTGTCGTTCAACAGTAATGACTTCAAAGGCAAGCCCGTTTTCTTGTCCAGGTGCAGCTCAAAACCGTAGCGATGCTGGTCGCGAGGCGTCAGCGATACAATCACCGCGTCTCGCCCAGCCACGCGCGATTTGCCAATGACGGCAAGGTCATACCAGTTTTTCAGCTTTTGCGGATCGAGAGGACGAGCGGCTGAGTTGGGAGAATCCCCCAGCCCGGCAATCAGGGTGCCGCTGACGCATTGAGTGTGTCCATCAATGCGCACGACTTCCTGCGCAGAGCCGTCGAGCTGGAGTAAACGCTCGCGGACCTGGCCATTCTGGACGCGATGCCAGATGTTATGGGTAGAAAAGCTACCGTTACGCTCGTAAACGAATGTGCCGTGAAAGCTTTGCTGCTGCTCGGCCTGGCCCAGACGGGTCAACCAGTCCTGGGCCTCATCAGCGTGGGCTGGAACAATGAACCAGCCGCTTAGCAGAAGCGAAAGTAGAGGTATGGCGCGCATGATCCTCCTTAACGGTTTTCCAAACTTGCAGCACGTGCGTAAGGCAACGCGCTTTCAGTACCTTTCAGTGCAGCCTGTTGAGCATGCTGGCGCAAGTAACCTGGCAGACGCTGATCGTGCCAGCCTGGCTGACCTTGCAGTACGCCGTTAGCCATCGGGCCAGTGGCTTCCGAACTCTCGCTATAGCCTGCCAGAACAGCCGGACCTTTGACCTGTGGGGTCGCCAGGGTTGGCTGATTGGATTGCTGAGCCAGTTCGACGCCAGCGATTTCGTCCTGGTTGTACAGGCGAACACCAGCCAGAACGGCAACAGTCACCGAGGCCGCAACAGCCAGGCGACCGAGGTTGCGCCATGGGCTGCGAGATACTTTGGCCGGAGCCGTTTCGTCTTCCAGTGCAGCAGATACTGCCGCAGCGATATCCAGACGCGGAAGCAGCAGATCCTTGTGCATGGCTGCCCGAGCGATCTGGTAACGAGCCCAGGTCTCACGGGTTTCTACGTCGTCCAGTGCATTGAGCACTCGACGCAATTCCAGTTCGTCCGCTTCGTTATCCATCACTGCGGACAGCGATTCCTGCAGGGCTTCACGACTCATGGCGTTCCTCTCTTGGCTGTCGCCGCTGTCTCAGTTTTCCTGCAACAACGGCTGCAGGGCTTTATCGATGGCCTCCCGAGCGCGGAAAATCCGGGAGCGCACGGTACCCACCGGACATTGCATGACGCTCGCAATGTCCTCGTAACTCAGACCATCGAATTCACGTAAAGTTAAAGCCGTACGCAAATCCTCTGGCAGTTGCTGAATGGTTCGATGGACGGTGCCTTCGATCTCATCCCGCAGCAGTGCCCGTTCTGGTGACTCGAGATCCTTGAGGCCGTGATCGCCATCGTAGAACTCTGCATCCTCGGAACTTACATCGCTATCCGGCGGCCGGCGGCCGCGTGAAACCAGGTAATTCTTTGCCGTGTTAATGGCAATACGGTACAGCCACGTATAAAACGCACTGTCGCCGCGAAAGTTTCCAAGTGCTCGATACGCCTTGATAAAGGCTTCCTGAGCCACGTCCTGGGCTTCATGGGTGTCGTGCACAAAACGCACGATCAACCCGAGAATCTTGTGCTGATACTTCAGCACCAACAGATCGAAAGCTCGCTTGTCGCCGCGCTGAACGCGCTCGACCAGCTGCTGATCCTCTTCCTGGGTTAGCATGAACACTCCTCGATAAGCCCGAAGGAGACTTGCATAACTAAACGACCAGACTTGCAAACATAGACTCGGGCTTTTCGCAAAAGTTCTCCCCCTCCAGGCAAGTTTCCTGCGGGCTCTGATTTGGCACGCACGAAAAACGCAGCGCGGGATAAACCGGCTGCGCGAATAATCTTGTTATCGGTTTCGCCGGGCAGGAATCCAACCGCAGATTCCGCACTGAAGCCGACACGTCCCTTGTTTCTGGCACCGACTATTGATCTTGGGCCTTTGGCAAAAGTTCCAATTATTTATAGCCGCACCGCCCGGACATTGGGCAACCCAGGGCAGAAAAATCCTGTTTCAGCGCCGATACAGTCGTGTTCTACCCAAAAGGGTGAAAAAAACTTCCGACGAAGCACGCGGTTTTTTCCTACGCAGTAGTTTCACAATGCCATGTCGGCTCGGCTATTGTGCCGCCCCACCCCTCTATATACTAGTGGGCTGTGTGGCTGTCTTGACTCGCCGATCCAGCTGTCTTGCGCCACCCCCGACCCGGGTCGCTTTGAGCGGAATCCTGTAATGAGCCAACAATTCCAACACGATGTTCTGGTCATTGGCAGCGGTGCTGCCGGTTTGAGTCTCGCGCTGACCCTGCCGGGTCATTTGCGCATTGCCGTTTTGAGTAAAGGCGATCTGGCCAACGGTTCGACCTTCTGGGCCCAGGGTGGCGTCGCCGCCGTGCTCGACGACACTGATACTGTCGAATCCCATGTTGATGACACCCTGAACGCCGGTGGCGGTCTGTGCCATGAAGACGCCGTGCGTTTCACTGTGGAGCACAGCCGCGAAGCCATCCAGTGGCTGATCGACCAAGGCGTGCCCTTCACCCGCGACGATCAATCCGGCACTGAAGATGGCGGATTCGAATTTCATCTGACCCGCGAAGGCGGTCACAGCCACCGTCGCATCATCCATGCGGCCGATGCTACCGGCGCGGCAATCTTCAAAACCTTGCTGGCTCAGGCCAAAGAGCGTTCGAACATCGAATTGCTGGAGCAGCGGGTTGCCGTTGATCTGATTACCGAACGCCGTTTAGGCATGGAAGGCGAGCGCTGCCTCGGCGCCTACGTACTCAACCGCAAAACCGGTGAAGTCGATACCTACGGCGCACGTTTTGTGATTCTGGCCTCCGGCGGCGCGGCCAAGGTTTACCTCTACACCAGCAACCCCGACGGCGCCTGCGGTGATGGCATCGCCATGGCCTGGCGCTCCGGCTGCCGGGTGGCGAACCTGGAATTCAACCAGTTCCACCCGACCTGCCTGTACCACCCACAAGCGAAAAGCTTCCTTATTACCGAAGCTCTGCGCGGCGAAGGCGCACACCTGAAGCTGCCGAACGGCGAGCGCTTCATGTATCGCTTCGACAAACGCGCCGAACTGGCACCGCGCGACATCGTCGCCCGGGCGATCGACCATGAAATGAAGCGCCTGGGTGTCGACTGCGTCTATCTCGACATCAGTCACAAGCCCGAAGACTTCATCAAGACGCACTTCCCCACTGTTTATGAGCGCTGCCTCGGTTTCGGTATCGACATCACCAAACAACCTATTCCGGTCGTACCCGCCGCGCACTACACCTGCGGTGGCGTGATGGTCGATCAACAAGGTCGCACCGATGTGCCGGGCTTGTATGCCATCGGCGAAACCAGCTTCACCGGCCTGCACGGCGCCAACCGCATGGCCAGCAACTCGCTGCTGGAATGTTTCGTCTATGCCCGTTCGGCAGCAGCCGACATCCTCGCGCAACTGGACGACGTCGCCGCGCCAAGCGCCCTGCCCGCCTGGGACGCCAGCCAGGTCACCGACTCCGACGAAGACGTGATCATCGCGCACAACTGGGATGAGTTACGGCGGTTCATGTGGGACTACGTCGGCATCGTGCGCACCAACAAGCGCCTGCAACGGGCGCAGCACCGCGTGCGTCTGCTGCTGGACGAGATCGACGAGTTCTACAGCAACTATAAAGTCAGCCGCGACCTGATCGAGTTGCGCAACCTGGCGCAGGTCGCCGAACTGATGATCTGCTCAGCCATGGAGCGCAAGGAAAGTCGCGGTTTGCATTACACCCTCGACTATCCGGACATGCTGCCCGAGGCGCTCGACACTATTCTGGTGCCGCCCACCTACGCCGGCTGAACTTGAGTCGTACTCGCAGACGTCGGTGCAGATCCGCCGTTTGCGAGTCCCGTGGCACGCAGATCGATCTGACCCGCCATTCGCCGCGCAATCTGAATCTCAGCACCACAATCAGCGGTAACGCGAGACTGTCCGGGCGCAGCTGTACCGCCTGCCAGCCGTCCGCCTGATTCCACAACTGCCAGCCATCGGCGTCCCGGCGCAATCCGCAAAAGGCCCGACGGTGATTGAGCAGAATCTGCCGAGGTAGCACCCAAATCCCGTGAAGCAGGCACGCGAACGCCCCAAGCAAACTGGCCCAGAGTGGAATCGACAGCAGAAACAATGCGCCCAGCGCGAACGCCTGGGCCAACAGATACGCCGCCAGCAACTGCCACGAGGCATGCCAGCGGCATTCGAACGTGTTACTTGGGCTGGACACGGTCCAGGATCATGCGAACCATGCGCTGCAGTTCCGGATCTTCAGACTCGCTGCGCTCCATGAACCAGCCGAACATGTCCTGATCCTCGCACGTCAGCAGACGCACATACAGATCGCGATCCACCTGGTTCAACGTCGCGTAAACCTCCTGCACGAACGGCACCAGCAACACGTCAAGCTCAAGCATGCCGCGACGGCTGTGCCAAAACAGGCGATTCAGTTCAACTTGCTCGACCATGGGGCCCTCCTCAAATTTGCCGGCAAGTATACAGCCCCCACGCGGGTCGCACAGTCGGCTTTGGTCGGGCACCACCGATCCTTTATCAACTACCCATTTCACCGACGCACCCTTATGATGTGCCCCAGTCTATTTACCCTGCGATGACCCATGGCCGATTCTGCTTTTTTCTGCACCCTGTCTCATGAAGGCGTTCTCGCGGTTCGCGGCGCGGATGCCGGAAAATTCCTGCAAGGCCAGTTGACCTGCAACCTTAATTACCTGAGCGACAGCCGTGCCAGCCTTGGCGCACGTTGCACGCAGAAAGGCCGGATGCAGTCGAGCTTCCGCATTCTGCTCGAAGGTGACGGCGTGGTGCTGGCGATGGCCAGCGAGCTGCTGGAGCCGCAACTGGCGGACCTGAAAAAGTACGCGGTGTTCTCCAAGTCGAAACTGACCGACGAAAGCGCCGCCTGGGTGCGCTTCGGCCTGGCACATGGCGACAGTGCCTTGACCAGCCTCGGTCTGGACCTGCCGGCAGAAACCGACAGCGTCGTGCGCAGCGAAGGCCTGATCGCCATTCGCGTCTCGCCGGATCGCGCCGAACTCTGGGCGCCGGCCGATCAGGCTGACGCGATCAAAGCCAAATTGTCCGCAGTCCTGTCTGAAGCCGAGCTGAATCAATGGCTGCTGGGCCAGATCCGTGCCGGTATCGGCCAGGTCATGCCGAGCACCCGCGAGCTGTTCATCCCACAGATGCTCAACCTGCAAGCCGTCGGCGGCGTGAGCTTCAAGAAAGGCTGCTACACCGGCCAGGAAATCGTCGCGCGCATGCAGTACCTGGGCAAACTCAAGCGTCGTCTGTATCACCTGAGCCTGGACGCTGCCGAGTTGCCGGAGCCTGGCACGCAATTGTTCGCGCCAAGCCACAACAGCTCCATCGGCGAAGTGGTGCTGGCCGCCAAGGCCGGGCAAAACATTGAACTCCTGGCGGTGCTGCAGGCCGAAGCAGCCGAAGCCGGTGATTTGCATCTGGGCACCCTCGAAGGTCCCGCGCTGCATCTGCTCGACCTGCCTTACGAACTGGATCGCGACCGCGAAATCCAGCGCTGATCGCAGCATTTGTTGCAACACCCTAGAGAGTTTAAATGAGCGAACTGGCGGAAAAAGTCCAACAGGATTTGGTTGAGGCCATCGATAACGATGACCTGGTTCTGCCCACGTTGCCGGAAGTGGCCCTGCAGATTCGCAAGGCCGCTGAAGACCCGGAAATCAGCGTCAGCGACCTGAGCAAAGTGATCGGCCGTGACACCGCGCTGTCGGCGCGCCTGATCAAAGTGGTCAACAGCCCGCTGCTGCGCGCTGCACAGGAAGTCACCGACCTGCACACCGCCATCACCCGATTAGGCATCAACTACAGCAGCAACCTGGCGATTGGTCTGGTGATGGAGCAGATCTTCCACGCCCGCTCAGAAGTGGTCGAACAGAAGATGCGCGAAGTCTGGCGCAAGAGCCTGGAGATTGCCGGGGTCAGTTATGCATTGTGCCGCCGCTACACACAGCTAAAACCTGATCAGGCCGCGCTCGGTGGGCTGGTGCATCAGATCGGCGTGCTGCCGATTCTGACTTACGCCGAGGATCACTACGAACTGTTGTCGGATCCGGTCAGCCTCAATCATGTAATCGACCATATTCACCCGCTGCTTGGCGACAAGTTGCTGCGGGTCTGGGAGTTCCCTGAGCGGCTGGTGGAACTGCCGGGGCGCTATCAAGACTTCAAGCGCGATTCGACTGCCATCGACTATGTCGATCTGGTGCAAGTGGCCAGTCTGTACTGCCACAAGGACACTGATCATCCGTTTGCGCGGATTGATCCAATGACAGTTCCGGCGTTCAGAAAGCTTGGGATTGATCCGGAAAACAAAGCGCTGTGTGAAGATCTGGAAGAGTCGCGGACGATGTTTTACTGATCCGAGACCGAGGCGCGACCTTCGCGAGCAAGCTCGCGAAGAGGCCGGCAAGAACACCGCAGAATCACCCGGCGATAAAACTGACCCGCACCTTCAACCCCGCCTGCTCACCATCATGCAGACTGATCTGCGCCAGATGCGCCCGACAGATCTCGCCGACAATCGCCAAGCCCAGGCCAGAACCCGCCACCTGCTGATTACGCCGGTAGAACCGCTCAAACACCCGGTCGCGCTCCTCCAACGGAATGCCCGGCCCGTCATCTTCAACCTCAAGCACCGCTGGCGCCGTCACCCGCAATATCACGTTACCGCCCGGTGGCGTATGCGCCAAAGCGTTGTCCACCAGATTGCTCAGCAGTTCGTTCAGCAGCGTCGGCTCACCGCGCAACCACACCGGTTCGTCCGCCTCCAGCGCCAGCGCTACCCCGCGCTTGTGCGCCAGTGGTGCCATGGCCATGCCCAGCTCTCGGGCCAACTGGCTCAGATCGAGCAACTGCGCACCACCCTCGGCAATCGCCCGCGCGCCGTTTTCGACGCGCGCCAGTGACAACAATTGATTGGCCAGATGGGTCAGGCGGTCGGTGCTTTGCGCCGAGGATTCCAATGTCGTGCGCCACGTCTCGGGTTCGTTTGAACGCAGCCCCAATTCAAGTCGCGCCTTCAGCGCCGCCAAGGGTGTGCGTAGTTCATGGGCCGCATCGGCGATGAACTGCGCCTGCCGTTCGAACTGACCGCGCAGTCGTTCGGTGAAGTGATTGAGCCCGCGCACCAGCGGCCATAGTTCATGCTGCACTTCGACCAATGGCAGCGGGCGCAAGTCGTCGGGCTGACGCTCTTCCACCGCCGTGCGCAACCGCTCCAGCGGTCGTAAGGCGGCACTGACCGCAAACCACACCAGCAACAATGCGCCAATCGCCAGCATGCCCAAACGCAGCAAGGTATCGGCGGCCAGACTGCGCGCCATGCTCACCCGCGCCTCGTCGGTTTCGGCGACGCGGATTTCCGCCATGCCGTTCATGTTCGGTTCGGTCACTGCTTTCAGCAGGCTGACCACGCGCACGTTCTGCCCTTTGTAGGTGGCGTTGTAGAAACGCGCCAACGCGGGATAGCTGTCGGTGCGCGGCGTCCCCGGTGGAGGGCCGGGGAGGTTTTCGTAGCCGGAAATCAGCTTCTGATGGATATCGTTGACCTGATAGTAAATCCGCCCGGCGCTGTCATAAGCGAAGGTGTCGAGTGCGACGTAGGGCACATCGGCGCTCAATGTACCGTCACGTTGCGACAGGCCTGCGGCGATGGTCCGCGCCGAGGCCAGCAGCGTGCGGTCGTAGGCCGTGTCGGCAGCTTCACGACCATTCCAGTACGCGCTCAAACCGCTGGCGAGCATCAACACCACCAGCAGCAATGCGAGGTTCCACAGCAAGCGCCAGCGCAGGCTGCTGGGCTTATGCATCGCGGCTTTCCAGCAGATAGCCGAGGCCGCGGAAAGTCACGATCGCCACCGGTTGGCCGTCGAGTTTTTTGCGCAAACGGTGCACGTAGATTTCGATCGCGTCGGGACTGGCTTCTTCGTCGAGGCCGAACACCTGCGCGGCCAACTGTTCCTTGCTCATCACCCGACCTGGGCGGGCGATCAGTGCTTCCAGCACCGCTTGTTCGCGGGACGTCAGCGTCAGCAATTCCTCGCCGAGGGTGAAGCGCCGGGTGTCAAGGTCGTAGGCCAGCACGCCGCAGCGCTGCTGGCGTTCGCCGCCCAGTACACTGCGGCGCAGCAAGGCTTTGACCCGTGCTTCCAGTTCAGTCAGCTCGAAAGGCTTGGCGAGGTAATCGTCGGCGCCGAGATTGAGGCCATGGACGCGATCCTTCACATCGCTGCGCGCCGTCAGCATCAACACCGGCAGATTCTTGCCGCGTGCGCGCAAGCGCGCGAGCACCTCGAAACCGTCCATGCGCGGCAAGCCGACATCGAGGATCGCCACGGCGTATTCCTCGCTGCTCAAGGCCAGATCGGCGGCCACGCCATCGTGCAACACATCCACGGTCAGACCGGTGCTCTTGAGCGCCTGAGCGACACTTTCGGCCAGTTGCAGATGGTCTTCGACGAGCAGGACACGCATGGATTTTTACCTCGTTCAGGGATGGCCGGCGCCACGCTTTGCCGCGGAGTTTACAGCCGCAACCGCCGCTGTGAAGCCCGAAAGCCGTGAAAGTCTGCTGAAAGGTTAGCGAAAGGTTAGCCCGTTAGAGTCGGCCCACGGACAGTTCCGACTGCCGTCGCTGATGCCACACAGCGTAAAGAAAAACGCCACGAAGCGTTTTCGACCAATAAGAACAATAAACGGAGTACCCCGCATGCCGTCCATGCAGACCAAGGCACCTGTGCCTGCTCGCCCTTCCCGTTTCAGCCACACCGCCCTTGCCAGTGCCGCCGCTCTTGCCGGTTTTTCGCCGTTGAGTTTTGCCGACTTCATCGAAGACAGCAGCGCCACTTTCGAAACCCGCAACATGTATTTCAACCGCGACTTTCGCGATGGCACCAGCGCCCAGCAATCCAAGCGTGATGAATGGGCCCAGGGCTTCATGCTCAATCTGCAATCGGGTTACACCGACGGCACCGTGGGGTTCGGTGTCGATGCGTTAGGCATGCTCGGCGTCAAACTCGATTCAAGCCCGGACCGTACCGGCACCGGCCTGCTGCCGACCCACGACGATGGGCGCGCGGCAGACGAGTACTCGAAAGTCGGCCTGACCGGCAAAGTAAAAATTTCCGCCACCGAGCTGAAAATCGGCAGCCTGATTCCTGAACTGCCGATCCTCAAGCCCAACGACGGGCGCATCCTGCCGCAGACCTTTGAAGGTGGCTTGCTGACCTCCAAAGAGATCAAGAACCTGACCTTCACCGGTGGTCGACTGGAGAAAGCCAAGGATCGCGACAGCACCGATTTCGAGGACATCGCCCTCAACAACAAGAACAGCCGTTTTGCTGGCACCGCTGCCGGCAAGCACTTTGATTTTGGCGGCGTGGACTACAAGTTCACCGACAAGATCACCGGCAGTTACCACTTCGCCCAGCTCGACGAAGTCTACAACCAGCACTTCTTCGGTCTCGTGGCCTCACGTCCGATGGGCCCAGGCACGTTTGCCACCGACCTGCGTTTTGCCGTCAGTGATGACCAGGGCGCAGCCCGTGGTGGCGAGATCGACAACCGCTCGCTCAACGGTCTGGTCAGCTATGCGCTGAGCGGCCACAAGTTCAGCGCCGGTTATCAGCACATGTCTGGCGACAGCGCCTTCCCTTATGTCGATGGCAGCGACCCGTACCTGGTCAACTTCGTGCAGATCAACGACTTCGCCGGTGCTGAAGAACGCTCCTGGCAGGCTCGCTACGACTTCGACTTCGCCAAACTTGGCATTCCAGGCCTGAGCTTCATGAGCCGCTACTTGAGCGGTGACAACATCAAGCTCAAGAACGGTGAAGAAGGCAAAGAGTGGGAACGCAACACCGAGATCAAATATGTAGTACAAAGCGGCGCCTTGAAGGATGTCGCCGTGCGTTTGCGTAATGCCACTTACCGCTCCAACTACTCGGCTCGCGATGCAGACGAAGTGCGTTTGCTGGTGAGCTATAGCGTTGCACTTTGGTAAATGCCCGTAAGTGAAAAACACGTCGAATAACAACAATGCCCGTGGAGAATCGAATGAACCTGTCACTGCGTAAAGTTGCACTGGCCGCCAGTTGCATCCTGTTTGCCGGCCAACTGATGGCCGAACCGAAACGTCCGGAATGTATCGCCCCGGCTTCCCCCGGCGGTGGTTTCGACCTGACCTGCAAACTGGCGCAGAGCGCCTTGGTCAACCAGAAACTGCTGACCAAACCGATGCGCGTGACCTACATGCCCGGCGGTGTCGGCGCGGTGGCGTACAACGCCGTGGTCGCGCAACGTCCGGCCGATGCCGGCACGCTGGTGGCGTGGTCGAGCGGTTCGCTGTTGAACCTGGCTCAGGGCAAGTTCGGTCGCTTCGATGAGACCAACGTGCGCTGGCTGGCAGCGGTTGGCACCAGCTACGGCGCCATCGCGGTGAAGAGCGATTCGCCCTACAAGACCCTCGACGATCTCGTTCAGGCACTGAAGAAAGATCCAAGCTCCGTGGTGATCGGCTCCGGCGGCACCGTCGGCAGCCAGGACTGGATGCAAACTGCACTGATCGCCAAGGCTGCCGGGATCAACCCGCGTGACCTGCGTTACGTGGCGCTCGAAGGTGGCGGAGAAATCGCCACGGCCCTGCTCGGCGGGCACATCCAGGTCGGCAGTACCGACATCTCCGACTCCATGCCGCACATCCAGAGCGGTGACATGCGCCTGCTCGCGGTGTTCGCCGACAAACGTCTCGACGAGCCGGAGATGAAAGACATCCCGACCGCTCGCGAGCAAGGCTATGACATTGTCTGGCCAGTGGTACGCGGCTTCTACCTCGGGCCAAAAGTCAGCGATGAAGACTACGCCTGGTGGAAAGACGCGTTCGACAAACTGCTGGCCTCCGAGGATTTCGCCAAGCTGCGCGATCAGCGTGAACTGTTCCCGTTCGCCATGACCGGCCCGGAACTGGACACCTACGTGAAGAAGCAGGTGGCGGACTACAAAGTGCTGGCCAAAGAGTTCGGCCTGATCCAGTGATCGCCTCTGTCTAGCGGCTGCGTTCCCGATGACGGGGACGCGGCACAGGAGCTCCCATGCTTATTCAACGCATTTTCGCCTCAGTGCTGTTGCTGGTCTGTGCCGGCCTGGCACTGATGGCGTGGCCGTACCAAGCGGCTTTTTCCTACGAACCGGTGGGCCCGCGCGCCTTCCCTCTGCTGATGCTCGGCCTGATGGGCGCGGCGCTGCTGTACATGGTGTTCCGCCCGGCACCGATCAAACACAGCGATGACGAGCCGCCACTGGATCGCGAAACCCTGATCAAGATCGCCGCTTGCGTCGTCCTGCTGCTGGTATTCGCCGGCACGTTCGAACCCCTGGGTTTCATCATCGCCAGCATCATCACCGGCGTTCCGATGGCTCGCCTGTACGGCGGCCGCTGGCTACCGAGTGTGGTGATCATCAGCCTGATGGCGATCGGTCTTTACCTGCTGTTCGACCGTGTAATGGACGTTCCGCTGCCTCTCGGCCTGCTCAGCGTTCTGGAGAACTGATATGGATACTCTTGGCTATTTGGGTCAGGGTTTCGGCGTCGCGCTGAGCCCGTACAACCTGGTGACTGCGCTGTGCGGCACACTGATCGGCACCGTCGTCGGCCTGTTGCCGGGCCTGGGCCCGATCAACGGCGTAGCATTGCTGATCCCGATCGCATTTGCCCTCGGCCTGCCACCGGAGTCGGCGTTGATCCTGCTGGCAGCGGTGTATCTGGGCTGCGAATACGGCGGCCGGATCAGTTCGATCCTGCTGAACATTCCAGGCGAAGCCTCCACCGTGATGACCACCCTCGACGGTTACCCGATGGCCCGCAAAGGCCTTGCCGGTGTGGCGCTGTCGCTGTCGGCGTGGAGTTCGTTCATAGGCGCGTTCATTGCCACCTGCGGCATGGTCCTCTTCGCACCGTTGCTGGCGAAATGGGCGATTGCTTTTGGCCCCGCGGAATATTTTGTGCTGATGGTGTTTGCGATCGTCTGTCTCGGCGGCATGGCCGGTGACCGTCCGCTGAAAACATTCATTGCCGCGTTGATCGGTCTGTTCCTGTCAACGGTCGGCATCGATGCCAACAGCGGTGTGTACCGCTTCACCGGCGACAACATTCACCTGACCGACGGCATTCAGTTCGTCGTGTTGGTGCTGGGTCTGTTCTCGATCAGCGAAATTCTCCTGCTGCTGGAAAAAACCCACCATGGCCAGGAAGCGGTGAAAGCCACCGGCCGGATGATGTTCAACTTCAAGGAAGCGGCCTCGGTATTCGTGGTCAACGTCCGTTGCGGCGTGCTGGGTTTCATCATGGGCGTGTTGCCGGGTGCCGGCGCGACCCTCGCCAGTGCCGTGGCCTATATGACCGAAAAACGTCTGGCCGGCGCCAGCGGCAAGTTCGGTGAAGGTGACCCCCGTGGCCTCGCCGCGCCGGAAACCGCGATCGGCGGCGCAGCCTGCGGTGCGCTGGTGCCGATGCTGACCCTCGGCGTACCCGGCTCGGGCACCACGGCGGTGATGATCGGCGCCCTGTCGCTGTACAACATCACCCCGGGTCCGCTGCTGTTCCAGCAGCAACCGGACATCGTCTGGGGCCTGATCGCCTCGTTGTTCATCGCCAACATCATGCTGGTGATCCTCAACATCCCGATGATCCGCATCTTCACCCGCATCCTTGCCGTGCCGAACTGGGCACTGGTGCCAGTGATCGCGATCATCACCGGGATCGGCGTCTACGCGGTGCACGCCACTACGTTCGACCTGTTCCTGATGATCGGTATCGGCATCTTCGGTTACATCCTGCGCAAGCTGGACTTCCCGCTGTCGCCACTGCTGTTGGGCTTCATCCTCGGTGAGTTGATGGAGCAGAACCTGCGTCGCGCCCTGTCGATCTCCAACGGTGCGCTGGAAATCCTCTGGTCGAGCCCGATCACCCTCGGTGTCTGGGTGCTGACGGCGATCATGCTGCTGATGCCGATCATCCGCATCTGGCGCAAACGTTCGGTCGCGCGTCGCGCCATTGCCGATGTTTGATCGCGCTTCACTGAAATCCTGGTGGGGAACCCCGCTGGTCGGTCTGCTTGGCGGTTACCTCGCCAGCCAGATCGGCTGGCCACTGCCGTGGATGGTCGGCTCGTTGCTGGCGATCATCCTCGTGCGCTGCCTGACCCCGTGGCAACTGACGGAAATCCCTGGCGGCCGCAAGTGCGGTCAGTGGATCGTCGGCATCGGGATTGGCCTGCACTTCACCCCGGTGGTGATGGAGCAGGTGCTCAGTCATTTCGGATTGATCTTCTTCGGTGCGCTGGTCACCAGTTTGTCGGCGGTGGTCGGCGTCTGGCTGATGCGCCGCACCGGCGAGGATCGCGCCACAGCATTTTTTTCCAGCATGCCCGGCGGTTCCGGGGAGATGGTCAACCTCGGCGCCCGTAACGGCGCGATGCTCAGCCACGTCGCGGCGGGGCAAAGTTTGCGGGTGCTGGTGGTGGTGCTGTGTGTGCCGGCGGCGTTCAAGTACCTGCTCGGCGATGGCAACCCGATTTCTCACGCTGGCAGCGTCGATTGGTACTGGCTGGCGATTCTGTTTCCGGCGGGCGGTCTGCTCGCCTGGCTCTGGCAGCGTTTGCGCCAACCCAATCCGTGGCTGTTCGGACCGTTGCTGGTGAGTGCGGCGGTGAGCATTGGCTGGGATTTACACATTGGTTTGCCCAATGGCGGCAGTCAGATTGGTCAGTGGTTGATTGGCAGCGGTCTGGGTTGTCACTTCAATCGGCAGTTTTTCCGCCGTGCGCCTTCATTCATGGGGCGGACATTGATCGGCACGGCGTTGACCATGTTGATTGCGACACTGGCGGCGTTGGGGTTGAGTGCTTTGACCCATCTGGATCTGCGTTCGCTGACGCTGGGCATGATGCCCGGCGGGATTGCCGAGATGAGTCTGACGGCGGAGACGCTGCAATTGTCGGTGCCGTTGGTGACGGCGATGCAGGTGATGCGGTTGCTGTTTGTGCTGTTTCTGGCGGAGCCGTTGTTCAAGTACTGGAATCGTAATCCCGAGTAAGTCTGCAAGACCGAGTTGCCTTCTTCGCGAGCAAGCTCGCTCCCACATTGGTCATGTGAACGCCGCAAAACCAATGTGGGAGCGAGCTTGCTCGCGAAGGGGCCCGCTCAGCCAACCGATCAAATCGACGGCAAACGCCACTCGATCGGCGTCTCGCCATTCTGCTCGAGAAACTTGTTGGTCCGGCTGAAGTGTCCACAACCCAAGAACCCGCGATATGCCGACAATGGTGACGGATGCACCGACGTCAGCACCAGATGCTTGGTCGCATCGATCAGCTTCTGCTTGCTCTGCGCATGGGCGCCCCAAAGCATGAACACCAGATGCGGCTGGCGCTCGCTGACCAGTTCAATGATCCGGTCGGTGAAAAACTGCCAGCCCTTGTCTTTATGCGCATTGGCGTTGGCGCGCTCGACGGTCATGGTGGTGTTGATCATCAACACGCCCTGATCGGCCCAGCTCTGCAGGTAACCGTGATTGGGAATGTCGATGTTGAGGTCGCGCTTCAACTCTTTATAGATGTTGACCAGCGACGGCGGCGCCGGCACGCCCGGCTGCACCGAAAAGCACAAACCGTGGGCCTGACCCGGGCCGTGATACGGGTCCTGGCCGAGGATCACCACTTTCACTTTATCCAGCGGCGTCGAATTCAGTGCGTTGAAAATCATCGGCCCCGGCGGATAGATTTCCTTGCCGGCCGCCCGCTCCTGCTGCAGAAACTGGCGCAACTCTGCCATGTAAGGTTGGTCGAACTCAGCACGCAGTGCCTCCTTCCAGCTCGGTTCGAGTTTGATACGGTCGTCAGCAGTCATGGTCATACCCGGCAAAAACAATGGGGCGAACCCTAGGAAAGCCGACCACGCTTGTCAATTGCTCTGACACAGATCCGGCACTTTCCCACACAACGATCATACTGATCGTTCAAATTCCCGATCGAGGTCACGATGAATCTGCACTTCGAAGAACTCACCGGCACCGACGGCGCCCGCATCGGTATCGCCAGCCTGGATGCTGAAAAAACGCTGAACGCGCTGTCCCTGCCGATGATCAACGCCCTCAGCGACAAACTGAACGCCTGGGCCAAGGATCCACAAATCGTCTGTGTGTTGCTGCGCGGCAACGGTGCCAAGGCCTTCTGCGCCGGCGGCGAGGTGCGCAGTCTGGTTGAGGCCTGTCGCGCCCATCCTGGTGAAGTTCCGCCACTGGCCGCGCAGTTTTTCAGCGCGGAATATCGCCTGGATTACAGCCTGCACACCTATCCGAAACCGTTGATCTGCTGGGGCCATGGTTACGTGCTCGGTGGCGGTATGGGCCTGCTGCAAGGCGCCAGTACGCGGATTGTCACGCCGAGCAGCCGTCTGGCGATGCCGGAAATCAGCATTGGTTTGTATCCGGACGTCGGCGCCAGTTGGTTTCTCGCCCGGCTGCCGGGCAAGCTCGGTTTGTTCCTCGGCCTGACCGGTGCGCACATGAACGCTCGTGATGCGATCGATCTGGATCTGGCCGACCGCTTCCTGCTCGACGAACAACAACCACAACTGATCGAAGGCCTGTTGCAGCTCAATTGGCAGGAACAGACCGACGTGCAACTCAACAGCCTGCTCAAGGCGTTGCAACAGGAAGCCGTGGCGCAGATGCCCGAAGCGCAGTGGCTGCCGCGTCGTCAGCAAATTGATGAATTACTGGATGTCAGTGACGTCACCTGTGCGTGGAAAGCCATCAGCCTGCAACGCGACAGCAGCGACTCCTTGATCGCCCGCGCGGCGAAAACCATGAGCGAAGGCTCACCGCTGACCGCGCATCTGGTCTGGGAACAGATCATCCGCGCCCGGCACATGTCGCTGGCGGAAGTTTTTCAGATGGAATACACCCTGAGTCTCAATTGCTGCCGGCATCCGGAATTCAGCGAAGGGGTTCGTGCACGGTTGATCGACAAGGATCAGAAGCCGCACTGGCATTGGCCGGATATCAATAACGTGCCGGATGCGGTAGTCGAGGCGCACTTTCACAAGGTCTGGGAGGGGCGGCATCCGTTGGCGGATCTGACGCAGTATTGAACTGACGCGATGCTCGCGATGACGACTGGATTCCCATCGCGAGCTGGCTCAATCGGTCGCCATACGACTCAGACATTCAGCTCGTAAAACTGAATGATCTCCGTCAACGCCCGCTGCGCTTCTTCGTCGCCCTTTATCAAAATGTCTTCGACATCCCTCAATGGCGGAAGAGGATGCAGACGTTCAGCAATCTGCATCGCGCTGTAGTCTTGAGTCGCTGTTCCTTCGCTGACTCTTATGAAGCCGATAGCGCTTTCGCCTGCGGAAAAATGATTGGAAACCCGGATTTTCGGTGCCATGCCGTAATCCACCACGATCACCAGATCATCGCGCTCACGGTGAAACTTCAAGTTGTCGATCGTCAGCCTGCGTTCGAAAAAGTCGATCCCGTCAAAGCCCTCTCCGCGATTGATGATCACGTCCCTGCCGAGGCCATCGTATCGGTAGATATCATTTCCGGCGCCGCCGGTTAGCGTGTCATTGCCCGGCCCACCCAACAGCAGATCATCACCGGGGCTGCCCGTGAGCACGTCATCCCCTTCCATGCCTCGGATTTCCCCCGCGCCGCTTATCGTGTCGTTGCCTCGACCACCGACTAACGGCAGCGCCCTTCCGTCTCGCAGAGACGTAAAACGCGTTGAATTGTTAACGGTTACACCCGTATGAAAAGTCTCGGGCGCAGGGCCCAGCTGACTTGACTCCAAGAGTTGTTTCAAACTCACGACCGCCCCATCGGCGAAATTCAAGAGCTCAATCCCGGCCCCCTCAAGGTCACCGTTGAGGGGCAAGACGATACGAACTTTCTGTATCCCACCCCAATTGATATCGAGTGTCGGATGGAGCATTTTCGCTCTTGGCGGATTGCGGTGTGCCCCGCGAACTGGGTTGGGTTCCAGCTCGACATGTGTGGTTTCTATCAGCGCAGCACCCCAGCTCAATTGCAGTGCATCGCGCTGCGCGTCTGCTGGAAGGACGACCGTGTCCTGATCGATCAACCCGTACTCGTCTTTCCACCCCGCTGCGCCAACTTCTGCTCGGTGGAAAACAGGGTTCGGCACATCCGCAATCGTGGTAGTTGCTCCGGCGTGCGCTTGCACGATGTAGGTGTCGGCACCGTCTTCACCATAAAGCCAATCATCCCCTGCCCCGCTGACCAGATAGTCGGCGCCCTCGGAGCCCAGCAAGGTATCGTCACCTGCACCTGCGGATAAAAACGCGCCCGGTGTTCTGTCGCCGACAGTGCCGTAGTCAAGTGGGGAGCCTGCATAAGCGACAATCAGATCGTCTCCCGCGCCGCCGTGGAAAACGTTTTCCACTTCAACGTTGACTCGCCCGCCGACATCGTCGCCAGAGACGATTTTGCGTTTGATCGTTTCAGTTGTGACATCCCAGCGAAATGCCTTGGGCACCGTTTCCCCCGAACCGAAGCTTGCTGCCGGATAGATGTACCAGCCCTCAAGCGCGCCGGATTCCTTACGGTCTTCAACCAATACATCTCCCGTATTGAATGAAAAGCCGGTGGCCGAGCCGGATCGATAATAGCGAGGCGCCTGCCTAGAAGAGGCTATCGCCCCATCGGCTTTCACCTGTTTATGTTCGACACGGGTTGTGGTTTTCGACTGCCTGTCACTGACCACGGCATGCCCCGCATCAACCTTCATCCATGGCGGCGTTTCAGACAGTGTTCCCGCTTCGACGCTGTCATCGCTCAGCTCGGTGTGAGTGATGTAACCGGTGTCGCTAGTCGTGATATGACTGCGAACCCAGACGCCTTGATCACTCAAGGTGAAACCTGTGGCATGTTTGCGGGCGTAGCGCCTGGATTTGATTTGCGCGAGGAATTTTTCAGTCCAGTCAACGGGGTGATCAGATGCCACAGGACGTTGCGCCGCGGTGGTTAAATCGTCTGGCTGAACCGGATCTTCAACTTTGCTTTGCTGGATTCCTGAGGCAGTTACAACTTCCGGTACAGGTGACTCGGGCACCTTTATCGGCGGCAATGTTTTGCGCAGGACATCCTCATAACCAAGTACAACACCATCGCTGAAACTGAATGTGGAATCCTTCCACTGCTCGTGACTCTTGATGAGTATCGCGTCGCCCGCGCCATTGGCCAGCCGCAATACCGTGCCGACGGCAACTTCGATAATGTCGGCTTTCAGACTTTGTGCGCAAAAGCCTGCGCCGAACCTGATGATGTTGCGGCCGCCGGTATCGGTAACAATATCCAGACCATCACCCGCGCCGAAATAGTAGACATCTGCACCGCCATGGCCTTCCAGCACGTCGTTACCGGCACCACCATCAAAAACGTTATTGCCTGAATCGCCACGAAGGTGGTCTACACCCTCCCCGCCCAACAACGTGTCGTCGCCACCACCGCCCAGCAAGGTATCGTTACCTGAACCACCGTCCAGATAATCTGCGCCGTGTTCAGCCTCCGCTGTCTGCTCGTAGTCGCCGGATAAAATGTCATCATCAGCGCCGCCATAAAGTGTGTCGGCGCCCAAGCCACCCAAAAGGGTATCGTTCCCTTCATCGCCTTGAAGGTAATCATTGTTGATTCCACCTGACTGCAGGTTGGACACATCGCCATCCATCGCGTCAGCTCCTGCCCCACCGATCAGGGTATCGGAGCCACCCATTCCCTGAAGTGTGTCATCGCCCGCTCCACCATCAAGTAAGTCATTACCGTGATAACGAACCGGATGCTCAGCATAATCCCCGGCCAGCGCGTCGTTACCTTCACCTCCGAACAGCAGATCACCCGCCCCACCGCCCCAGAGTGTGTCGTCTCCCGCGCCACCGTCGAGCAGGTCACTTCCAAAAAAGTGTGCGGCGTCACCGGCAACGCCGTTCAGTACATCGTCATCGCCCTTGAGAGTGTCATTGCCTGGACCACCATAAATCGCGTCGTTTCCACCGTTACCAGCGAGCCAATCATCGCCACTGCCACCGTCCAATACATCGTTGCCATGGTGTTTGCTTTGCAGGCCACCGCCCCAGTCGAGGTTATCTCCCATCATTGTGTCGTTACCGCTTCCTCCGGCCAGCGTGTCATTCCCGCCATCCCCTCCAAGAAGATCATCTTCAGTTCCGCCATCAAGCAGATCGTCGCCCCATCCACCATTGAGAACATCGCGACCGCCCTGGCCGTAGAGAACATCGTTATCGCCCTGCGTCGAACTATTAAAGGAGGCCTTTGACAAGACAGTTCGGTGACTGGTGACACCACCGTCTATAAGCATGTCGACGCGTTTGAATCCCCATTTCTGCTCCAGCGCGCCGGTCGTCTCATCCCCTGATAAAACGTCATCTCCCGAACCTCCAATCAGCGTATCCCGATCGTTACCGCCCAGAAGCACGTCCTGGGATGCCGTACCGATGAGCAAATCGTGGCCTGCCCCTCCATCAAGCCAATCGCCGCGAGTTGCTTTCCCTTTAGAGTCGCCAGCAGCCATGGCCTTTTCGAGCGTCGTCTGTTTATCCCCAAATAACTGATCGTTTCCGGCCTTGCCGAATAATCGATCAGAACCGCCAAGTCCGAGAATGATGTCGTCCTTGGCTGAGCCGTAAAGCACATCGGCCTTGTTTCTCTGTTTTACGTTGGCCAATAGCAAGGCGTTGCCCAACTCATCGTATGAGAACTGATCCCCGGGAACATTGGGGTCGGTATCTTTCGCTTTCCAGTCGCCCTGGAGAACCAGATCGAGAGCAGAGACCGTATGACCTTGGTATTCAGGAAGTCGGATACCCAGCATCCCCGGGCGGAAGTTCTTGATAACGACCAGATCGTTCAGACCATATTTGATGTTGAGCGTGGGTTGAGTGAGTTCTTCGATGAGGGTCAGGGTGATGGCCTGATCCTCGGTAGACCAGATATCGCTCAAAGGGGCGCGGCGTTTGAGTGAAGGAATCGGCGCGCCGTTGATCCACAGCTGTCCGTTTGCGTTGGCATCGAAGATCTCATCGATGCCATCACCGCTGGAAAACTCATAGCGGTCGCTGCCTTCGCCACCGATCAAAGAGTCGTTACCCTTGCCGCCGACCAGAACATCATCGCCGGCCATTCCGTACAGCGCATCATTGCCGTCGCCTCCGGCAAGCAAGTCGTTGCCGCGTCCACCCTCGATGACATCGTGACCTGCCAGTCCGTTGATCGTGTCATTGCCCGCGCCACCATACAGATGATCAGTGTTCGCACCGCCCGCGAAAGACCGCGCGCCGTCATCACCGAACATGACCAGCGGGTTCAACACACCGGTGGTCATCGGCACCTGTTTGGCTGAAGCAAGATCGGAGTAGGAAAACTTCTGCAGCGATTGTTCTGCAAACGAGCCCTGGGTTCGGGCAATCAACCGGGCCAACATCTGCGCACGATCGGCGAGCCATTGCGCGGTGATGAAACCTTCGCCGGTCAGCGGATCGTAGAGTTCCAGTCCGCGTCCGGGATAACCGTCATCGCGTTCAATGACGATTTCGCTTAGTTGCTTCAGGGAATTGCGCAACGACATGCCGATGGGGGTCGACTCGCCAGCCAGTTTTGCCCATGAATTCGCGTTTCCGTATTCACCTATTGATCGGGTGACGATGCTTTGGGACTGCTCTGGTGAAAATGCCGAGAAGAAGGCGTAAGCGTTGGTGGCGAAGGTTTCATCGGTGGTAGGTGGGGCTGCTGAATCGCCGTCGTAGGTGCGCTTGAACATGTCGAGGAATTCGTTCTGGCCATAGCGCAATATCAGGTCGACCACGACGGAAACCGGCGTGCCTTTCACCACATGCTGAATCAGCGGATTGAGGCTGCCACTGGCGAGGGCGATATTGATTTGCTCCGGCACCACCGAAAGCAGACTTTGCAATGGGTTGACGCCGAAATTGCTGATCGCCGCCCGCAGGCCGACACTGTATGAATCGATGGCGAACAGAATGTTTTTATAGTCATCGAGCCTGTTGGCTTTTGCTTGAGTCGGCGGGCCGCCATCTTCCCCCTGAGAATCACCAGCGGAGATCAATCTCCAGGTTTCATAGGGCGGCGCTCCACCCAACAGGCTGAATCCGACGGTCCCGGACCAACCGGCGTTATGGCTCACGGCTGTATCCTTCTCTCCACAAGCCTCACTGAACAGTGCCTTGCCGATCGCACTGGCATCAATCTCTGCAATCTGGCTGATGGACGGAACCGTCCAGGGTGCCAGTCGACCCGCTAGGGATCCGTCGATCAGGGTATTGATGAAATTGGCGGCGACCTGATTCGATGACAGCTGCATCAGGTCTTCACTGAAGATTTTATTCAATCTCAGTTCACCTTGCCGCGAGGTATAACCGCGAATCAGGGCGGAGTAGGCACCGTTTCCACCGTTGGCATCAATGGCCACGGCAAGCCAGAGCCTGGCGCTTTTCAGAATTTTTCCGGCGTCTTTGTCTACAGCGGTAACTTCGGATACTTTTCCACCGATAATATCGAATAGCTTTTTATACAGGGGAGCGCAGCTAGCCCCTGTTAATTTCAGCGCAAGATATTCAATATCCTCAGAATCGAACATCAGCCCCTTGCACATATTTGCTGCATTTAAAATTTCTGATTTTTCCAGATCATTAAAAACATAACTCATCGTTACTTCCTTGTAATAACAGAGCGTGAAAGATAGCTACTGAGAAACTTAAGCATTTCAGGTGATTCGCGTAATGACGATAGACCGAGACTTACCCGACCGTGCCCACCGGAAAAGTCAAAGCTGTGTAACTCCACAGTGCAAAAAAAGTTCAAAGTTCCAAAATCCAGGTTTTCCAATTCGGTTCTGCTGAGCTTTGCCAATTTCTCATCAGTCAGTTCTTCCTCAGCAGCCGGGCGAATCAAGCCGTTACAGCTTATCAATCGAGGGGTGCCATCACGCCGAGGCCAGTCCGCCATGACAAACTTTCGAACGGAATCCACATTCTTGAAATGCGGCGGAGGTGCATTAAGCCAAAGCTCCAGCCCAGGATAATTTTTCAACTTCACAATCAACTCATCCGGCCAGTTGACGTGCCGATAGCCCCGCTCATGGGGTTCGGTAGTTTCTTTTCTTGTATAAAGCCCGGCGGTCAATTTATAAAGACGCCAACTTTCAGGAATCGACTTCAGGCTCTGATCCTGGTACCGGCGGAGACCCGTCCCGGTCCACCAGAAATGCCCCTTGAGCGTATTGGCAAGGCACGATTTCTTATTCGACAATTCAGGCATGCCCACATAAAACTCCGGCACCAGAGTCTTATCCACATAGCTGCCGCCCAGTATGGGCACCTGCTTCATGCTCGCCAGCTTCTTTTGACAGGCCTCCTGATCCGCGTAATAGATTGCCATCGCCTCGGCGACTTGTTCTTCACGGATATAAAAATCCACCACGCAATAACAGGCATAAATAAACAAGCCGTATTTCAACAACTTCTTAAACCATTTAACCCATTGCTTGCGCGACATCCGGAGCATTTCAAATCTCCCTGTCAAACTGACGAGCAGGCTGTTTCTTAAGATGCCCGAACATCGCGCTTTCAAATACCTCAAAGTATTGTTTCGTGCCGTACTCCAGATCAAATCTGCTCGCCGTCAACTTCGCGGCGCGGCGAAGGCTGTCGTACTCATCAACGGAATCAAGAACCCTGGCAATACGTTTGGCAATAGCGTGATGATCGAAGAAGTCCACCAGCAACCCATTGTGACCATCAACGATCACCTCCCTTACCGGAGCCGTATCCGACGCTACTACCACACACCCAGACGCCATCGCCTCCAGTAACGACCACGACAAAACAAACGGATACGTCAAATAAACATGAACCTTCGAACATTCCAGAACTGCCCGGTAAGTCCGGTAAGGAAGCTTCCCTGTGAAATGAACGGTGGAATGATCGAAACTTACCTCTGCCTCCATCCTGCTGCGCCAATTTGCATAGCCAACCGGCTTACCCCCATAACTGACGTCATCACCGCCGACTATGACTATCTGCGCATCGGGACACTCAGCCTGAATATGCGGGATCGCTCGCATAAAACTGTGAAACCCGCGATAAGGCTCAAGATTCCTCGCGACATAAGTAACGATCGGCTGCCCGGCTCTCAGTTCGGCGCCATTGGGCAACCTGACGCCCCCAACTTTCGCCAAGCAAGAACCTTGAATGACGCCCTCGTGAATAACCCGAATGGCCGACTGATAAGCGGCCGGAAACAGACTGCGCTGCCACCGCGTGGGCGCAATGGCAATGTCACATTGCTCGAGATTCAAAAGATGCAGCGAATTGAGCACTCGCAGCCTTGATGACTCTCTTGTTGCGCGCGGGAATTCAGGGTCGAACCCGGAATCTGCGCCCTGCGCCCGATAGTAATATTCGCAATAGTGAATAAGTGGCGCGTCAGGATAGACATCCTTGACGAAGAGCGTTTCCCCCCATCCGGGATGAGCGAGAATCACGTCCGGCCGATAACCCGAATGTTTCAGCCGGCTCAGAATTTCAAAAACCTTCTGTCCATCAGTCACCGCTTGTTCGTAACGGGTCAGGTAGGGGTGAATACCGCCCGGTGCTCGGCTGGCAGCGCGGTATCGATATATTTTCACCCCTGCGATACCCGGCGCCGTATCCCGACCTATCGCCAAAACCTCATAACGCCTGTCAATCGCCGCCAGCACCACATGACGGAACTGGCCCGGAAAGTTTTGGTGAATAACAAGAAGCTTCATAGCGGCATCGTCCTTTTATTCGCCGCTGTTGAACTGAGTTTTGCTCACCTTGATCGGCACGAACAGACGCTAACAAATGCAAGGAAATGAAACTGTAGGAAGCGTCTGGGAATGCCCTAGGAGATGGCTAATGGGACGATTTTTCGACGGGCATAAAAAAACGGCGCTAATTGCGCCGCTTTCATTTGCGTGGATCTACCAGCGGTTGCCACGTCCGTTGTGGTCGCCACGTCCACTGTGTCGGTCATAGTTGCCGCGACCGCGGTGATCGTTATCCCAACCGCCGCGACGATGGCCATCCCAACGCCCGCGATCATTGTCGTGCCAGCGACGGCTTTCGTAATAACGTGGAGCCGGCTGGTAGTAACGCGGCGCCGATTGGTAATAGCGCGGTTGCTGGTAGTAACGCGGTGCTGGCTGGTAGTAGCGTGGTTGCGCGTAATACGTGCCACCCGTGTTGTAGTAGGCCGGGGCAGGTGATGTGTAGACCTCTGAGCTGTAATACGAGTCCGCGTAGGAGTACGGGACGCAACCGGCAACGGAAAACATCAACGCAGCAAGTAGAAGAATTCGTCTATACATGGCGGCCTCCTGGACCGCGGGTTGGCCACACCAGCGACGCTGGCAGGCGACAGTCATTTAATCGGTGACTGTCGAAAAATCAGACAGCGTTTTCGGCATCTGGTGCGTTCCTGCAACAAGTTGAAACAAGTGATTGATGAAATCCTGTTCATTTGGAAAACGCTGTCATTCAGCCGCTGATCAATGGTGGCCACCGTGATATCCGCCGCCGTGATAACCCCGTCCGTAACCGCCTCGATAGCCGTAGCCACCGTGGTAATAACGCGCGCCGCCGTAGTAGCGCGGAGCGTAATAACCACCGTAGGAATAAGGTGAGTAATAGCCGGGATAGTAGTAGGTAGACGGATAAGCATCGTAGGGTCCGGCGTAGTAATAACAACCGGACAGACCCAAACCGAGCACCGCTCCCAGCAGCACCCTTCGCAATGTTTTTTGAATAAGCATGGCGGCCTCCTGAAAGACCCGCGACAGCAGTCGGCACAGACCGGCTGACATCTGTTTTGACTGGCAAAGCCATGCCGAGTGCCAACACGCCAAAACCATCGGATCAGCGGCAAAGACGCTGCATCACGGTGCAGCCGCGCACCAACTCAAAGCGCCTCAGCAGCCTCGCCACCAACCTAGGCAACCCGCGCGCCCGTGCCAGAGCGCCTGACGCGACTTGGCACGCGTCTCGCTTTAGCAAACCCGTGCAGGAGTCATCACAGGTTCGCGGCACCACAATTTGCAATGGCTGACTAGGGTTCCGGCTCGCAATCGCGAGTGGCTGGTCCGAGAGTTGGCGACCTCCAGTTGAGGTTACACGGCGGGACAAAAGCCCGGGAGACAAGCCACCGTTCGCGGTGCCGCGTTGCCTTCCTGTCCGCCCTTGATCAACTGGAGAATCCACCATGACCCGACTACGTTTGCCCGCCCTGCTCGCCGCCGCGTTCGCCACGCTCATCAGCAGCCAAGCCCCCGCCGCCCAGAAAGACCACTTCAGCGTGTGCTGGACGATTTACGCTGGCTGGATGCCATGGGAATACGCTGGCAGCCAGGGCATTGTCGACAAATGGGCGAAGAAGTACGGCATCAAGATCGACGTCGTACAGCTCAACGATTACGTCGAATCGATCAACCAGTACACCGCCGGCCAGTTCGACGGCTGCACCATGACCAACATGGACGCACTGACCATTCCAGCGGCGGGCGGCGTCGACAGTACTGCACTGATCGTCAGCGACTTCTCCAACGGCAACGACGGCATCGTCCTCAAGGGCGACGGCAAGAAAGTCGCCGATCTCAAGGGCATGGACGTCAACCTGGTCGAACTGTCGGTCTCGCACTACCTGCTGGCTCGCGCGCTGGACTCGGTCGATCTGACCGAAAAAGACCTGAAAGTGGTCAACACTTCCGACGCCGATATCTCCGCCGCTTTCAACACCGAACAGGTCAACGCCGTCACTACCTGGAACCCGATGCTCTCGGACATCAAGGCCAAGCCGGGCGTGACCGAAGTGTTCAACTCCAGCCAGATCCCCGGCGAGATCATGGACATGATGGTGGTCAACAGCGCCACCCTCAAAGACAACCCGGCGCTGGGCAAAGCGTTGACCGGCGCGTGGTTCGAAGTGGTCGAGCTGATGAACGCCAAGAACGCTGCGAGCAAAGCCGCGCTGGAGCATATGGCCAAGGCCTCGGGCACCGATCTGGCGGGATTCCAGGCGCAACTCGACACCACCAAATTGTTCGCCACACCCAGCGAAGCGCTGAACTTCGCCACCAGCAAACAGCTGCCGGAAACCATGCGCAAGGTCGCCGAGTTCTCCTTCCAGCACGGCTTGCTCGGCGAAGGCGCGAAAGACACCAGCGCGGTCGGCATGGCTTTCGCCAACGGCGTGACCAGTGGCGACACCGGCAACCTCAAGCTGCGTTTCGATCCGACCTACGTGCAGATGGCCGCCGACGCCAAGCTGTAAGCCACGGAGGATTTGGCCATGCGCCTGATCAATCGCCACCCGGATCGCCCGAGTCGCCTGTTGTTGGTGATCCTGCCGTTCGCCCTGTTGCTGTTTGCCTACTTCATGGGCTCGGCCGAGCGCCTGGCGGACAACCCCAACGACAAACTGCTGCCCAGCGCCGTGCAGATGACTGATGCGGTCAAACGCCTGGCCTTCAATGCCGACAGCCGCACCGGTGACTACCTGTTGTGGCAGGACACCGCGTCGAGTCTGCGGCGCTTGGCCATTGGTCTCGGCATCGCTGCACTCGCCGGGCTGTGCCTGGGCATCGCTGCCGGCACACTGCCGCTGTTCGGCGCACCGTTGTCGCCACTGCTGACGGTGCTGTCGATGGTGCCGCCGCTGGCGATTCTGCCGATTCTGTTCATCGTTTTCGGTCTGGGCGAGTTGTCGAAAGTCATGCTGATTGTCATCGGCATTACCCCGGCGCTTGCTCGCGATCTCGAACAACGCGCGCGGGAAATTCCCGTCGAACTGCTGATCAAGGCGCAGACCCTCGGCGCCTCGACCTGGACATTGATGCTGCGCGTAGTGCTGCCGCAACTGTTGCCGCGTTTGTTGATCTCGTTGCGGCTGATGCTTGGTTCGGCGTGGCTGTTCCTGATTGCCGCCGAAGCGATCGCCTCCACCGACGGCCTCGGCTACCGGATATTTCTGGTGCGGCGTTATCTGGCGATGGACGTGATTCTGCCGTACGTGGTGTGGATCACCCTCCTCGCCTGGCTGATGGACTGGGGCCTGAAGTACCTGACCCGTCGCGCCTTCCCTTGGTATGAGGGGGCGGCCAAATGAGCTTCATCACCGTGAAAAACGTCTGGCAGCAATACGCCGATCAAGTGGTGCTGGAAGGCTTGAACCTGAGCGTCAACGAGGGTGAATTCTGCACTTTGGTCGGCGCGTCCGGTTGCGGCAAATCGACGTTCCTGCGCCTGCTGCTCGGCCAGGAAACGGCAAGTCGCGGCGAGATTCTGCTCGACGGTCAACCGCTGGCCAGCGAGCCGGATGCCAGCCGTGGCGTGGTGTTCCAGCGCTACTCGGTATTCCCGCATTTGAGCGTGCTGGACAACGTCGCCCTCGGCCTCGAACTGCCGCGTGCGCCGTTGCTGGGGCGGTTGTTCGGCAGCGCCAAACGTGAGGCACGCGAACAGGCAGCGGCGTTGCTGCACAAGGTCGGCCTCGGCCATGCGCTGGACAAGTACCCGGCGCAGTTGTCCGGCGGGATGCAGCAACGCTTGGCGATAGCCCAGGCGCTGATCATGAAACCACGGGTGTTGCTGCTCGACGAACCGTTTGGCGCGCTCGATCCGGGCATCCGCAAAGACATGCACGCCTTGCTGCTGGAGCTATGGCGCGAGACCAAACTGACGGTGTTCATGGTCACTCATGACCTGTCCGAAGGCTTCAGCCTCGGCACCCGTCTGCTGGTGTTCGACAAGGTGCGTCTCGACCCGCACGCCCCCGGCGCCTATGGCGCACGCATCACCTACGACATCCCTTTGAACAGCGACCGCCGCGCCCAACGCGCCGCCGTCGACGCCCTGCCGTTGCCACTGGCAGGCGCCCTTCGCACCGCTTGAGAGGACTTCTTCAATGAATAAACCGATGACCGATTCGACCCAACTGTTCCCACCCTTCGCCGAAGAAATGCTCCCCGGCGGAGGCCACCGTTCCTTCGTGTTGAAGCGCGGCCAATTGCTGCGCCTGACCGATCTGCGCGGCGGCGCCAACGTCAGCCTGACCCTGCTCAACGCCAATGAAAAAACCGAACGGCTGAACCTGCCCGACAGCCTCAAATGCCAACACACCGCCAAGCTCACCACGGGCCACTGCCTGTACTCGGACATGGGTCGCGTACTCGCCGCGATCACTGCTGATACCTGCGGCTGGAGCGACAGCCTCGGCGGCGTGCTCTGCGCCGAAGAGGTCGCAGAAAAGTACGGCCAGGGCCGCTATCAGGAACTGCGCAACGGCTTCTTCCGCAACGGCACTGACAACCTGCTGGTGGAACTCGGCAAGTGGGGGCTGGGCCTCTCCGATCTGTTGATGACCCTCAATCTGTTCAGCCGGGTGAATGTCGATGAGGCTGGACGCTTCCACTTCGTCGAGGGCAATTCCAAGGCCGGCGACTACATCGAACTGTACGCGCCGATGGACACGCTGGTGGTGCTCACCGCGCTGCAACACCCGATGGATCCGGCGCCGGAATACGCACCGAAACCACTGAAGCTGAGCTGGATGAATGCCGACGCCAGCGTCGCCGAACACTGCCGCACCTCGCGCCCGGAAAATGAGCGCGGCTTTATCAACACCGACCGTTTGTTCGCCTGAGGATCGCTGCCATGTCAGTTGCTATCGCCACTTCGCAAAACCAACCCGACGCAGCGGTGTACCGCGCCACGATCCCGGCCGGTGAGCCGTGGCTGATGGAGGTCAAGGCCGGCCAGACCCTGCGCATTCTCGATCTGGAAGGTAACCAGGCAATCGACACTTTGTTCTACAGCCTCGCCAATCCCAAGGAACGCTACGATGTGCAGCGCACCTTGCGTCGGCAGAACAGCGTCTACCTGAGCACCGGCAGCGTGCTGTATTCCAACCTCGGCCACGCCATGCTGACCATCGTCGCCGACACCTGCGGACGCCACGACACCCTCGGCGGCGCCTGCGCGCAAGAGAGCAACACCGTGCGCTACGCCCTGGAAAAACGCTACATGCACAGCTGCCGCGACAACTACCTGCGCGCCTGCGCCCATGATGGGCGACTGGGCAAAGGTGACATCGGGCCGAACATCAATTTCTTCATGAATGTGCCGGTAACGGCGGATGGCGGGCTGACCTTCGAGGACGGGATTTCGGCGCCGGGCAAGTACGTCGATTTGCGTGCCGAGATGGATGTGATCGTGTTGATTTCCAATTGCCCGCAGTTGAACAACCCATGCAACGCCTACAACCCGACACCTGCGGAGCTGCTGGTATGGAACTGAAAATCAGCCGGTTGCGCCGTTGGTTGTTTGCCCTGTGCCAGGCGCGTTCCGGGCAGTGCCTGAAATCCCCCAAACAACCCTGATCAAAATGTGGGAGCGAGCTTGCTCGCGAAGCCGTCGCATCAGAAACATCAATGCTGACTGACACATCGCATTCGCGAGCAAGCTCGCTCCCACAGGGGATCTGTAGTGATTTGAAGTCGGTGTTTTTTCATCCGGGACGGCCCGGATGTCTGTCGAAAAACGGCGGGACGGCCCGCTTCCCCTTCAGGGGTTATGCCATGTTCGAAAAAGTCCTCATTGCCAATCGTGGCGCCATCGCCTGCCGCATCCTGCGCACCCTTGCGTCATTGCAGGTCAAAGGCGTGGCGGTGTATTCCGAAGCCGACGCCGCCAGCCTGCACCTCCTGCACGCCGATGAAGCCCACAGCCTCGGTGAAGGCGCTGCTGCCGGCACTTATCTGGCCGTCGAAAAGATCCTCGCCATTGCCAAACAAAGCGGCGCCACGGCGATCCATCCCGGCTATGGATTTCTCTCGGAAAACGCCGCGTTCGCCGAAGCCTGCGCAGCGCAGGACATCGCCTTCATTGGCCCAACGCCGGAGCAACTTCGCGTGTTCGGCCTCAAGCACACCGCCCGCGCCCTGGCCAAGCAGCACGGCGTGCCGATGCTCGAAGGCACCGAACTGCTCGACAGCCTCGACGCCGCGCTGATCGCCGGCGAACAGGTTGGCTACCCGGTGATGCTGAAAAGCACCGCCGGCGGTGGCGGCATCGGCATGCGTGTGTGCCGCAGTGCCAGCGAATTGAGCGAATCCTTCGAAGCGGTAAAACGTCTCGGCCAGAACAACTTCAGCGACGCCGGGGTGTTCATCGAGAAATACATCCAGCGCGCCCGGCATCTGGAGGTGCAGGTGTTCGGCGACGGTCGCGGTGAGGTCATCGCCTTCGGCGTGCGTGACTGCTCAGTGCAGCGGCGCAATCAGAAAGTCCTCGAAGAAACCCCGGCGCCGAACCTGCCGGATGGCATGGCCGATGCGCTGTGCGCAGCGGCGATCAAACTGGCGAAAGCGGTGAACTACCGCAGCGCCGGCACGGTTGAATTCGTCTTCGACAGCGAGGCGCAGCGTTTTTATTTTCTCGAAGTGAACACGCGGTTACAGGTGGAGCATGGCGTCACTGAACAAGTCTGGGGCGTCGATCTGGTGCGCTGGATGGTTGAGCTGGCGGCAGGTGAATTGCCACCGCTAAGTGAGTTGTATCGCCAGCTGAAACCTGAAGGCCATGCGATTCAGGCGCGGCTGTATGCGGAAGATCCGGGGCGTGATTTTCAGCCAAGCCCGGGCTTGCTGACGGCGGTTCAATTTCCCCCGGCCAACGGCATTCAACTGCGCATCGATACCTGGGTCGAGGCTGGCTGCGAGATCCCGCCGTATTTCGATCCGATGATCGCCAAAGTCATCACTTGGGCGCCGAGCCGCGAACAGGCGCGTGCCGAGTTGCATCAAGCGCTGGCCGAGAGTCTGTTGTACGGCGTGGAAACCAACCGTGATTACCTGCGACAGATTCTCCTCGACACGCCGTTCGCCAGCGGTGAGCCGTGGACGCGTTGCCTGGAAGGTCTGGTCTATCGCGCCAACACCTTCGAAGTGCTCAGCGCCGGCACGCAAACCAGCGTGCAGGACTATCCTGGTCGCCTCGGCTATTGGGCGGTCGGCGTGCCGCCGTCGGGGCCGATGGACAGTCGCGCATTGCGTCTGGGCAATCGCTTGCTCGGCAATGCTGAAGGTGCGGCGGCACTGGAAATCACCATGAGCGGGCCGCTGTTGCGCTTCAATTGTGCAGCGGTGGTCGCGGTGACCGGTGCGCCGATTGCCCTGACGCTTGAAGGTGCAAGCGTGCCGATGAATACCGCCCTGCTGATCCCGGCGGGTGCGACGTTGCACCTCGGTAGCATCGGCGGCGCCGGGGCACGCAGTTATCTGTGTCTGCGCGGCGGTTTGCAGGTGCCGGATTATCTGGGCAGCAAAAGCACGTTCACCCTTGGCCAGTTCGGAGGCCATGGTGGTCGCGCATTGCGCGCCGGTGATGTGTTGCATATCCCTGCGCTGACGGACCGCAGTGCTGGTCAGCAACTGGCCGAACAGCACATCACCGCGTTGCCGGCGGTGCGGCAGATTCGGGTGATTTACGGCCCGCATGCTGCGCCGGAATACTTCACCGAAAACTACATCAACACATTCTTTGAAACCCAGTGGGAAGTGCATTTCAACTCCAGCCGCACCGGTGTTCGCCTGATCGGGCCGAAACCGGAGTGGGTGCGCGCGGACGGTGGTGAGGCCGGGTTGCATCCGTCGAATATTCACGACAATCCGTATGCCATCGGCGCGGTGGATTTCACCGGCGACATGCCGGTGATCCTCGGCCCGGATGGCCCGAGCCTGGGCGGGTTCGTGTGTCCGGTAACGGTGATCGAAGCGGATTTGTGGCAACTGGGGCAGCTCAAGGCGGGCGATAAAATCCAGTTCATTCCCGTCAATCTAAAGACCGCCCGCGATCTCGCCCTGAAATGGGATCTCCCCTGTGGGAGCGAGCTTGCTCGCGAAGAGGCCGTGTCAGTCAACATTGATGTGTCTGACACACCGCATTCGCGAGCAAGCTCGCTCCCACAGGGTTTGGTGTCACCTGCTGTGTTGAATTTGGGTCAGGAGGATCGGCGGCTTGTTGCACGGGTCTCCGGGGATACTCATCTGTTGCTGGAAATCGGGGAGCCGGAACTCAATCTGGTCCTGCGCTTCCGCGCCCACGCCCTGATGCAAGCGCTGGAAAGCAAATCCTTGCACGGTGTGATCGACCTCACCCCCGGCATTCGCTCGCTGCAAATCCACTACCTGCCGGAGCAACTGCCGCTCACCGATCTGCTCGGCATCATCGCCGGCGAATGGGACGCGGTGTGCGCAGCCAATGACCTGCAAGTGCCGTCACGCATCGTGCATTTGCCGCTGTCGTGGGACGACCCGGCCTGCCAGTTGGCGATCGAGAAATACATGACCACCGTGCGCAAGGACGCGCCGTGGTGCCCCAGTAACCTGGAGTTTATCCGCCGCATCAACGACCTGCCCAATCTCGACGAAGTGCAGCGCACGGTGTTCGATGCCAGCTATCTGGTGATGGGCCTTGGCGACGTTTACCTCGGTGCACCGGTGGCCACGCCGCTGGATCCGCGCCATCGCCTGGTCACGACCAAATACAACCCGGCACGCACCTGGACCGCTGAAAATTCGGTGGGCATCGGCGGCGCCTACATGTGCGTGTACGGCATGGAGGGCCCGGGCGGTTATCAGTTCGTCGGGCGCACCTTGCAGATGTGGAATCGCTATCGCGAAGTCGCCGCGTTCGATGGCAAACCGTGGCTGCTGCGCTTCTTCGATCAGATCCGTTTCTACCCGGTCAGCGCCGACGAGCTGCTGCGTATCCGCCGTGATTTTCCGCTGGGGCGCTTCGATCTGAACATCGAACACAGCCAGCTCAACCTTGCCGACTATCAGGCTTTTCTCAATCGCGAAGCCGAGGGCATCAGTGCCTTTCGCGCCCAGCAACAGGGCGCGTTCAACGCCGAGCGCGAACGCTGGATCGCCAGCGGTCAGGCGCATTTCGACAGCGAAGACGCCGTGCCGGAGTCCAGCGAAGACGCGCCACTGGCCGACGGTGAACACAGCATCGACAGCCACATCGCCGGCAATCTCTGGCAGGTGCAGGTCGAGGCCGGCAGCCGCGTTGAAGCGGGCGATGTGCTGGTGATTCTCGAGTCGATGAAGATGGAAATCCCGGTACTCGCGCCGATGGCCGGGGTGGTGCGCGAGATTCGCGTGCAACCCGGTTCGGCGGTACGCGCCGGACAACGGGTCGTGGTGTTGGCACTCGATTAAAACCATTTGGAAAGGATCAACTCATGAATCTGCAACTCGATGTTCTGCGCCAGGCCTATCGCAATGGCGACACCACTCCACGTCAGCTGCTGCTGAAACTGCGCGAGAAAGCCGCCGCGCTGAACCCGGATTATCACCTGTTCATCCACCTGCTCAGCGCCGACGAACTGGAGCCGTATCTCGCCGCTCTAGACGGTCGCGACCTCGACAGTCTGCCGTTGTACGGCGTGCCGTTTGCGATCAAGGACAACATTGATCTGGCCGGTATTGCGACCACCGCTGCCTGCCCGGATTTTGCTTATGTGCCGGAGCGCTCGGCGACCATCGTCGAGCAGTTCATCGCCTTGGGGGCGATACCGCTGGGCAAGACCAATCTTGATCAGTTCGCCACGGGACTCAACGGCAGCCGCTCGCCGTATGGCGCGTGCCCGAACAGCGTGCTGACGGAATATCCGTCCGGCGGTTCCAGCGCCGGTTCGTCGCTGGCGGTGGCACTGGGTGTGGCGAGTTTTGCTTTGGGCACGGACACCGCAGGCTCCGGTCGGGTGCCGGCGGCGCTGAACAATCTGGTCGGATTGAAGGCGAGCAAAGGTCTGATTTCCACCGCCGGTGTGCTGCCGGCGTGTCGCACGCTCGATTGCGTGACGACGTTTACCGCGACGGCGCGTGAGGCCAGTCAATTGCTTGCGCTGACCGCCAGGCTTGATCCGCGCGACGAATACAGCCGCCGTAATCCATCGTGGAATGACGGCTCGGCGTTTGGTACGCCACGGGCGTTTCGTTTCGGTGTGCCGCGTGCGCAGGATCTTGAGTTTTTCGGTTGCGTCGAAGGCCCGCTGTTGTTTGGCGATGCCATCGACCGGCTCAAGGCCTTGGGTGGCGAAGCGGTCGAGCTGGATCTGTCGCCATTCCTTGAAGCCGCACGCCTGCTTTACGAAGGACCGTGGGTCGCCGAACGCTATAGCGTGGCGGGTGAGTTGATGGAGAAAAATCCCGAGGCCGTTTTACCGGTGATCCGCGCTGTGCTGGCCAAAGCGCCGGCGGTGACGGGCGTGCAGACCTTCCGCGCGCAGTATCGGCTGCAAGCTTTGAAAGCGCTGTGCGATCAGGCCCTCGAAGGCCTCGACTGCGTGCTCACACCAACCATCGGCCGCCCGGTGACACTGGCCGAACTGCACGCCGAACCGGTGCTGCGCAACTCCGAACTGGGTTACTACACTAACTTCATGAACCTGCTCGACTACGCTGCGGTCGCCGTGCCGAGCGCGTTCATGGCCAACGGTTTGCCGTGGGGTGTGACGTTGTTTGGTCGGGTCTTCACCGATCAATATCTGCTGAGCGTGGCGGATGCGCTGCAGCGTCAGCAGGACCCGGCACTGCCCACACCTGTAAACATTGCGCGCCATGATCGTGCACGCATCGTGGTGTGTGGCGCGCACCTGCAAGGGTTGGCGTTGAACTGGCAACTGACACAGCGGGGTGGGCGCTTGCTGGAGACGACGTTGAGCTCAGCGGATTATCAACTGTATGCGTTGGCCGGCGGCCCGCCGCTGCGGCCGGGCATGGTGCGGGTCAAGGATGGCGGTGTGGCGATTGCGGTGGAAGTGTGGGAATTACCGAGCAGTGAGTTGGGCTCGTTCCTGACCGGGATTCCGGCACCGCTGGGACTGGGCAAGGTGCAACTGGCGGATGGTCGTTGGGAGAGCGGGTTTATTTGTGAGCCGTATGGACTGGAGGGTGCGCTGGACATCAGCTATTTGGGGGGCTGGCGGGCGTATCTGGAGACTCGGAACTGATCCAGAAACCAGCCCTCACCCTAGCCCTCTCCCGGAGGGAGAGGGGACTGACCGAGGTGTCTGTCAGATGCTTGCCATTCGGTGATATCGAGCCGAACACAATTTTTGAATTCACCACAATTCAGCCCCCTCTACCTTCAGGAGAGGGCTGGCAGGCGTATCTTGAAACTTGGAGCTGATCCAGAAACCAGCCCTCACCCTAGCCCTCTCCCGGAGGGAGAGGGAACTGACCGAGGTGTCTGTGAGGGTATTGCCATTCAGTGATAACCCGTCGAACTCGGGTTTTGAAATCACCACTATCTAGCCCCCTCTCCCTCCGGGAGAGGGCTGGGGTGAGGGAGCGATCCTTCTGACACACCCTCTACGTCATTTCCCCCGCCATTTCAGGCATAAATCCCGCAGTCTTTTCCCGGCCATCCCACTAGAATGCATGCCATCGGGCCACTGCCAACGGATCTGCCATGCCGCTTCGTTCTCCCCTCTACTCGCAACGCTCGCTGGTACTGACGCTGATCGCCCTGCTCGGCGCCGGTTTCCTTGCCACGTCCCTACTGAGCTACTACGCCTCGCGCGCGTCGATCCGCGACAACATCGTCAACACCGAGCTGCCGCTGACGTCCGACACGGTCTACTCGGAAATCCAGAAAGACCTCGTCAGGCCGATCCTGATTTCCTCGATGATGTCCCGCGACACCTTCATGCGCGACTGGGTGGTCAACGGCGAGCAGAATCCCGAGCAGATGACCCGCTACCTCGACGAAGTCATGACCCATTACGGCGCCTACACCGCGTTCTTCGTCTCCAACGCCAGCCACACCTACTACCACGCCAAAGGCGTGCTCAAGCAGGTCAAGGTCGATGAACCGCGCGACGCCTGGTACTTCCGCGTACGCGACATGAAGGACCCGTACGAGATCAACGTCGACCCGGACCTGGCCAACAAGGACAACCTGACCTTCTTCATCAACTACAAGGTTTACGACTACCACAATCGCTTCATCGGCGCGGCGGGCGTCGGCCTGACCGTGGACGCGGTGATCAAGCTGATCGACAAATATCAACAGCGCTATCAACGCAGCGTGTACTTCGTCGACACCTTCGGCCGACTGGTATTGACCGGCGCCGACGGCGGTCCGGAAAGCGCGCACATTGGCCAGAGCCTGAGTGAACTGGAGAGCATGAAGAGTCTGGTCAGCCAACTGCCGAAACCGCACAGCGGCAGCTACGAATATTCCGCCCACGGTCAGGGGCATTTCCTCAACGTGAGGTTTATTCCGGAGCTGAACTGGTATCTGTTTGTTGATAAACGCGAAGACGGCGCCTTGAGTGAAATCCGTCAGTCGCTGTATCTGAATCTGCTGATCTGCCTGCTGGTGACCCTGATTGTGCTAGCGCTGCTCAACCGCGTGATCAAACGCTATCAAAGCAAAATCCAGGCGCAGGCCATTCTCGACAGTCTCACCGAACTGCCCAACCGCCGAGGCTTCGACATTCTCGCCGCACAAGCCCTGCACGAAGCACAACGCGAAACCAAACCACTGACCGCGTTGCTGCTCGACCTCGATCACTTCAAAGTGTTGAACGACACCTACGGGCACATGGCCGGTGATCAGGTGTTGATCGGTTTCGCTCGCGATCTGCAAAGTTGCCTGCGCCATGCCGACATTGTTTGCCGCTGGGGCGGTGAGGAATTTATCGTTTTGCTGAAGGACACCGACGGCGATACCGGTCAGAAAATTGCCGAGAAGATCCGCCAGCACGTCGAACAACACGAATATGCCTACGACGGCCATCGCCTCAATCTGACAGTGAGCATCGGCGCCACCACGCTGCAACGCGATGACACCTTGCACAGCCTGCTGTCGCGGGCCGATCATGCGATGTACCGAGCCAAACAAACCGGCCGCAACCGCACCTGCGTGGAAATGCCTCACTCGACTTATGCCTGATTCCGACGTTAAACCCGACCTTTGTCCGGCCTGTGGCGCCCGCAACGACTGCAGCCTGGCCGACCCGCGCACCGCCGACCGCGAATGCTGGTGCTATGGCGTGAGCATCGATCCGGCCGTGCTTGAAGCGCTGCCGCCAGAACTGCGCAACCAATCCTGCCTGTGCCCGCGTTGCGCGCAGGTCGAGGCGCAACTGCAAGCGGCCAGGCGGCCGATCCCGTAAGATGCGCGGCCCTTCATTCATCGAACACTGAACATGCGCGTTGACCGTTTCCTCAGCAACCTGCCCCGCTACAACCGTCAGCAGGTTCGTCTGTTGCTGGTGGAAAAGCGCGTGCGGATTGACGGAAAAGTCGTCAGCGATCCGCACAGCGAAGTGCTGGAATTCAGCCGTGTCGAAGTCGATGACGAAGTGCTACAAGTCGGCAAAGCGGCGCGCTACTTCATGCTGCACAAGCCGCCGGGCTGCGTCAGCGCCACCCGCGATCCGCAACATCCGACCGTGCTCGACCTGATCGATGAGCCGGACAAGGACGATCTGCACATCGCCGGACGCCTGGACTTCAACACCACCGGCCTGATGTTGATCACCAACGACGGCGCGTGGTCGCGACGCCTGACCCAACCGCAGACCAAACTGCCGAAGGTCTACTACGTCGAGACCGAGCAAGAAATTGGCGCGCAATATGCGATCACCTTTGCGGAAGGGATCTACTTCGCGTTCGAGGATTTGACCACGCAACCGGCGCAGCTGGAGCTGATAGGCCCCCGCTCGGCGCGGTTGAGCATCGTCGAGGGTCGCTACCATCAGGTGAAGCGCATGTTTGGTTTCTTCAACAACAAAGTCCTGCGCCTGCACCGCGAATCGATGGGCCCGCTGTTGCTCGATAACGCGCTAAAACCGGGCGAGTACCGCGCTTTGCGCACCGAAGAGATCCATTTGTTCTAAGCCGGCGACCGCTCAGCAGAAGTTGTCGAACAATTTACCAGCGGCACTTGCGCGATCCCGACTCCCCTGCTTGAATCAGGACGTCGGCCAGATTGTGACCGATGAGTCACAACATACCTCTAAGAAACTTTTTGCCGGTAGAGAGCCTTCAAGGCTCCGCCTCAGCCGGCAGACTGCCCGCCAATAACAATACCCGTCGACCTGCCGTAACGGATCGACATGGGCCAAGCAAATTCCAGGCGTATGCCTACCTGTCACAAAGCTCGTGCAATCTCTATTTGCGCGCATACCCGCTTGCTTGCCAGGAGTCTTATGACATGAGGCCAGAAATCGCTGTGCTGGATATACAGGGTCAGTATCGGGTTTACACGGAGTTCTATCGCGCAGACGCCGCAGAAAAGACCATCATCCTGGTCAACGGCTCGATGGCCACGACTGCGTCGTTTGCACAGACTGTGAAAAACCTGCACCCGCAATTCAACGTGGTTTGCTATGACCAGCCTTACGCGGGCCGATCAAAAGCGCACAACCGCCACGAGAAACACCTGACCAAGGACGTCGAAGGGCAGATTCTGCTCGAGCTGATTGACCACTTCGCCGCCGAACACGTGCTGTCGTTCTCCTGGGGCGGTGCCGCGACCCTGGTCGCTCTCGCCCATCAGCCACGGCGCATCGAACGGGCGGTGATCAGTTCGTTCTCGCCAGTGATCAACGCACACATGCTCGATTACCTCGAACGCGGCGTCGACTACCTCGGCCAGCGCGACGGCGACCGCGTCGGCCATCTGGTCAACAGCACCATCGGCAAACACCTGCCGTCACTGTTCAAACGCTTCAACTATCGCCACGTCAGCAGCCTCGCCGAGCACGAATACGGGCAGATGCACTTCCACATCAGCGACGTGCTGCACAGCGATCGGCAGTGCTATCTGAACGCAGCGAAAAAGATCAACGTGCCAGTGCTGTTTCTAAACGGCGAATGGGACGAATACACCGCTGCCGAAGACGCACGCCTGTTCGGCAACCACGTGGCGCAGAGCACGTTCACTACGCTGCAGGCCACAGGGCACTTCCTCGACATGGAACACAAGGCCGCGTGCCGCGACAGCCAGAACGCCTTGCTTGGCTTTCTGAAACCGGCACAGCAGACCAGCCGAACGCGTTACTCGTTTGTTCAGGATCAACATGCATTGGCTATTTGAAAGAGAGTCGTTGCGCGCGGGACTGCGGGATTGAGATTTTGCTTTTCTCACCGCAGTGCTCGCCCGCGATTGACCGTTTTCAGTGATTCAAAGCGTTCATGAGTAAAAGAAAAACTTCAAATCCGTGGCCGAGTCTGGTACAAAGTCAGCCGCTCTGAGCGGGTATAGTTTAATGGTAGAACAGTAGCTTCCCAAGCTTCCGACGAGGGTTCGATTCCCTCTACCCGCTCCACTCGAATATGGGTCTCACGTTGTGTTTTTTGACGGGGGATGCAGGAACAGAAAAAACCGGCCTATAAAGCCGGTTTTTTTGTGCCTTGGATTTGAGTTTGGCCACTTGGGCAGCGCAGAACCCTTCAGAAACACACCGCCACATGAACATAAGCAAAACCCGGTAACACACCCACCTCGCCATCGCACCTGCCTTACCTAGACTGCGGTAAGCGACCCCGCCCGTCAGAGGACGACGGCCGACCGGTGGTTATAGTGTTGATCATATTAGTTCAATGGGTATAGTACCCACCAAGCACACCACAGGGAGGTGTTGTGAATAGCCGTTTTTTAATCGGCCAACTCGTCGCAGACGGTTGGTATCTGGTACGGATCAAAGGAAGTCACCATCACTTCAAGCATCCGAGCAAACCAGGACTGGTCACCGTGCCACATCCGAAAAAGGATCTGCTGAAGAAAACGGCCATCAGTATTTTGCAGCAGGCGCTGCTTTGACTCTCTGAGTCAGTTGCGCCATGGAGGACAACGAATATGCTCTACCCGATTGCGATTTCAATTGGCGATGACCATCACGCCTGGGGTGTAGAAGTCCCGGACATTCCTGGATGCTTTTCCGCCGGCGAGGATCTGGACGATGCCGTCGCCATGGCTCGCGAAGCCATCGAAGGTCATTTCGAGATTCTCGCGGACGACGGCGCTCCCATTCCAGCGGCCAGCAAACTGAGCCTGCACGTGGCCAACCCGAAATACGCCGGTTGTGCATGGGCCGTGGTGGATATCGATGTGCTCAAGTATTTGGGCAAAGCCCAAAAGCTCAACATCACCCTGCCTGGGCACTTGCTCAACCGGATTGATGAATATGTGTTGCATCACCCGGAAGAGAAAAGCCGTTCCGGGTTTCTGGCTTCGGCAGCGTTGAAGGTATTGCAGCAGGGTTGAATCCTGAACCTTGGAAAGCAGCGAATGCAGGCGCATCCCGAAATGATGGGATGCCGAAGATCCATCTGCGAGCCCCCCTTTGGCAACCTTGAGCAGCGGTTATTTGGTAACGCTCGCTTCTTGCTGCGACAGCTTTAAGGCACGAGGGCTGAGAGGCCCTTTTTCGTCTGCAGCGAGCACAAAAGCGTGTTTTCACACAGTCTGTATCGAGCCGGTTTTTTGTGTCCGGGATTTGAGGTGCTCATTTGGTGAACGTGGAACCTTTCAGAAACACGATACACCAGCGTCGCGTCGCCATTTAAGCTTGCTGAAACGTTTCACCCAGTTTATAAAAAGCGCACAACTCCAAGAAAGGCTGCTGCCATGACCCCGCTCAAACTCGTTGTTGCCCTCGGCGCACTGTCCGCTGCCTCCCACGCCATGGCCTGGGATTACGTTCTGCTCGACACCGACAAAGCTGCCCAGAACTGGCAGATCACCAGCCAGCAACTCGGCATAAAAACCGATAAACCCTTCAACGTTACTTTGCGTACCTTGCACGGCGGTCGGCAGGAGGGCGTCAGCATTGTCGACATCGATAACGGTACGATGAAACTCTCGGTAGTGCCGACACGGGGAATGAATGTCTTGCAGGCCTCGGTCGGCAATGTGCGCATGGGCTGGGATTCGCCGGTCAAGGAAGTGGTCAATCCGTCCTTCATCGAACTCAATGGCCGCGGTGGTTTGGGCTGGCTGGAAGGTTTCAATGAACTGGTCACCCGCTGCGGATACGAATGGGTCGGCCACCCCGGCGTCGACAACGGCGAACTGCTGACCCTGCACGGTCGAGCCGCCAACATTCCCGCAAACAAAGTCACCCTGCACATCGATGAAACACCACCCTACGCCATCACCCTGCGCGGTGAACTGAAAGAGCAGGCGTTCAAGAAGGTCGACTTCTCCGTCGCGACGGAACTGGTTACCGAACCCGGCAGCGTAGTGTTCGCCCTCAATGACACCCTGACCAACAACGGCGACTATCCGAAGGAATACCAGGCGCTGTATCACAGTAACTTCAGCACCCCGTTCCTGGAGCAGGGCGCTCGTTTCGCCGCGCCGGTGAAGCAAGTGTCGCCGTTCAACGACAAGGCCAAGGGCGATCTACCCGAATGGCAAACCTACCGCGCACCGACCAAGGACTACGACGAAACGGTTTACAACGTGGTGCCGTATGCCGATGCGAAGGGCGATACGTTGACCGTGTTGCATAACAAGGCCGGCAGCCTGGGCGTTTCGGTTGGCTTCAATACACAGACACTGCCGGTGTTTTCCCTGTGGAAAAACACCGATACCCAAGGCCAGGGCTATGTCACGGGGCTGGAGCCGGGGACAAGTTTTTCCTACAACCGCCGTTATCAGCGGCCACTGAACCTGGTGCCGACAATTGGGCCGAAGGAACACAAGCAGTTCCGCATCAGCTACAGCTTGTTGGCGGACAAGACGGCGGTGGATAAGGCCTTGAAGCAGGTGAGCGAGATTCAGGGTGGGCGCGAGACGGAGGTGCGGCAGACGCCGTTGGTTGATCTGACCAAGGGGTGACACCGGCCAAGGCATTGTCGGCCGATGGGCTACCTGCTGGAGCGCATCGATCTTCACGTGCACCCTCATCCGGAAGAGAAGAATCGTTCGGCGTTTTTGACTTCGGCGGCGTTGCGGATGTTGGCGCCCTGAATCGCGAATGTCTGTAGGCGCAACTACAAGAAACCGGCCTTTAGAGCCGGTTTTTTTGTGTCTGCTACAAATCGACCACTTTGCGATTACTCACCCGGCACGACCTTATCAAGGGCCTGATTCACCGCCAATTCGCCCAACATCACAACCTGCGCGATACCGAGTGCGGTCTTGCGGTGTGAGGTATTCAGCAACGCGGCGAAGTTGTTGAGCATGGTGGTGGCAGAGCCGAGTGTTTCGCTGGCGTTGGCGAGCAGGGATTCGGTGTCGTATTTCGGGTTGGCGAGGTACATCGGTTCGGGTTCGTGACTGGAACCCATGATTCTGGCCGTGGGGCTGAGGTAGTGGTCGAGGGCGCGTTCGGCGGCTTCGTGGAATTTCTTTGAATTGGGCGATTCGTAGGGGGATGCCGGATCGGTTTCCGGCGGATTTGGCGTAACTTTGAACATTGGATTGAGACCTTTCAGTAAGGCCGCAACCGATCTCGCTACTAAACGGATGGGTGGCAGCTGTGCGCAAGTTAGTAGACCGGACCCCAATCCAAATCCGGCGCACCCGAGGGCGCCATGCGCACAGCCACCATCAGGTGCAAGCATTCGCCTGACTGAGTGGTACTCATGCAGCTATTTAGATTGAGGATGCCGGGCTACTAAACCCGATCACTGGAAATCAGTGATGCGAACCAAGTTACCGACCGCCTTCCAAGCGCACAAGCCGGCGGATTCTGGCGTAGCGGTAGGCAACGGCGCAAGGATTTGTAGGCATCAGGACGTAACACCGAGCGCTTATAAACACTGGCCACCGAGTGCGTTTAAGCAGCCAAAAACCTTGCAGAATTTTCTGACATTACAGATCCACAACACTCCATCGATTTTCACCTTCCTCTCGACCGACTAGCATTTCCCTTTCAGCCACCACCCTCCCCCTGCGCGGCCATCGACGAATACGCGCCATCACTTTCGAGGGATTCCAATCGCGGCCACTTTGCCGCTGACGACCGAACTCAAAAGAGCACTTCACCATGACCCAAAACATCTACGACGATCCCGAATTCTTCCAGGCCTACAGCCAGATGAACCGCTCAATCGGCGGCCTCGACGCGGCGCCGGAGTGGCCGGCGCTCAGGGCGCTGTTGCCATCCATGCACGGCTTGAACGTGGTGGATCTGGGCTGCGGTTATGGCTGGTTCAGCCGTTGGGCTATCGAGAATGGTGCGGGGAGTGTGTTGGGGCTGGATGTCTCGGAGAAGATGCTGGAGCGGGCGCGGGAGACCACGACGGCGGCGAACATTCTTTATGAGCGCGCCGATCTGGAACAGCTCGATCTGTCCACCTGTAGTTTTGATTTGGCCTACAGCTCACTGGCGCTGCATTACGTCAAGGATTTGCCGGGGCTGTTTGCGCACCTGTATGCGGCGCTGAAACCGGGTTCGCACTTTGTGTTTTCCATTGAGCATCCAATCTTTATGGCACCGCGTAATCCGGGCTGGTTGATTGACGCTGAAGGTAACAAGCGTTGGCCGCTGGACAGCTATCAGTTGGAGGGTGAGCGGGTGACGAACTGGCTGGCTGAGGGCGTGATCAAGCAGCATCGTACGGTCGGGACATTGCTCAATTCGCTGATCGATGCGGGGTTCTCGATTCGACATGTCAATGAATGGGGGCCGAGCGAAGCGGAGGTCGCGGCGCAACCGGCGCTGGCGGAAGAGCGGGAGCGGCCGATGATGATGTTGGTGGCGGTGCAGAAGCCCTCACCCTAGCCCTCTCCCTCGGGAGAGGGCTGGGGTGAGGGGCCAATTTATTTCAGCGCGTCGCGACGATAAACAAGCGTGGAAATGGCAGCAGTACCGAGCCATCCGCCAGCGCGGGATAAGCCCTCCGCACCTCCGCCAGATACTGCTCCAGGTACTGCGCCTTTTCCGCCTCGGTCAGCGGACTCAAAAACGGAATCAACCCGCTGCCCTTGAACCACTCCACCACTCCCGCCGCCCCGCCTGACAGCTGATGGTGATAGGTGGTGCGCCACACATCGACCCGCGCACAATGTGGCCGCAGCATCGAGAAATAATCGCCGGCGCTCGCCATATCGGTACGCTGGCCCGCTGCGCCCGCGAGTTTGCTGGCCCAAGGGCCATTCGCGGCGACTTCACGCATCAAGCAATGGGAGGGTTCATTGAGGTTGTCCGGCATCTGGATCGCCAGACTGCCACCGGCAGACAATTTGCTGGCCAGCGCCGGCAGCAACGACGCGTGATCCGGCACCCACTGCAGCACGGCGTTGGCGAAGATCACATCGAACGGGCCTTCATCCGCCCATTTATCAATCTCCGCCACATCGAACTGCAACTGCGGCAAGCGCTTGCGTGCTGCATCGATCATGTCCGCCGAACTGTCCAGCCCGCTGACTTTCGCCCCGGGAAAACGCTGTACCAGCAACTCCGTCGAGTTACCGGGACCACAACCGATATCGACCACGGATCGCGCTTCAGGCGTGGGAATCGCCGCCAGCAGATCGCGGGCCGGGCGGGTGCGTTCATCTTCGAAAGCGACGTATTGTTTGGCGGACCAACTCATTGCGTTCTCCTGTCGGGACATTCAGCGGTCCGTCACGATACAGGCAGCGCCGCGGGCAGTTCCAGAGCGACTGAATTGCAAAGGGTGTCGGACCAACCCGTCGGCTTATCGCCAATGGGTTGGTTCTCATGAATTGAGCGACCGTCCGTCGAGCCAGACAAAAGCGATTTTGACAGCTAAAAAATCGTACCTATAGTCAAGGAGCGGCAGTCGGAAGGAACCCGAATCAGTCGATTTCGTGCAAGGAGCACGGCCTGTTCATTTCTCGTGATCAGTGGGTTCCCCCAGTAGTGTGCTCGCAAAAGCCATACGGCAAGCAAGCGTCGTCGTGCCTGGATTGCAGTCCGACGTTCACTATGAAAAAGGAGCATCACCATGTCTCGAGTGACGGATATTCTGGTTTCCATCGACACCGAAACCATTCTGAAAAAGTATCCAAACATCAGCAAGGACCCGAAGAACCCCACGCTGATCGATTGGAAACATGTGTACATGGTCACCAATCAGGATAACGTCGTCAGTGGTCAGGCCGGTGGCGAGCTGGACCTCAAGGCTCAGGTCGGCGACCTGATTCGCTGGCGTGAAACCAGCCTGTCGCAGAGCTTCGAACAGGCGGTGATTTTCTACAAATTCATCCCCAATGCCGGGGAGAACCTGATCTCGCCCCCCTCCCCACGCAAGGCCACAGCGTGTGTTGCTGTGCCCAACACAAGCAATCCATCCGTGCCAAGCTGCCAGAAAGTCGACAACCACTATTGGTCATCCGAAACCCTGGACTGTGGTCGCGTGACCTATCACTTCCACTTCCTGATCGTCGACCGCAACTGCCAGATCATCGGCTGCTGCTCGTGGGATCCATTCATCTCCATCCATAACTGATGATGTGTCGAGCCCTTTGGTGACAAGGGGCTCGACCGATCCGCTGCCGCTGCGGCCGGAACAGGATGTCTTGCCTTGACCGAAGCGGCTGTCGTCTTGTGCCAACGTCATGAAAGGAATCCATGATGACCAGCGAACCGATCCCGTCACCCTCATCCGCCGTCACCGACGCACACAATGTGATGCTGATCGTCGATGCCGAATCAGTGCTGGCGCGTTATCCGAACCCAAGTCTGGACGCTGCCGCGCCAACGAGCATTACCGATGGATTTATCTTTTTCGCCATAGGTAATAACTCGAAAGAAATAGTCATAAATGACAGCATGATAACAATCCAGGTCGAAATTGGCCGCGACCTGCACGTTCGTGGACGCTCCGTCAGCCTGATCGCCGAACACAGTGTGGTTGTGTACCGCATGGCAGTGGCTGACAGCGGCGTGCTTTGCGAACCGAACCTGCAAATTCATACCGACCTGACAGTGCCCGCACCCAACCCGGACGACCCGACAACACCGGGTAGTCGGAAGGCTGATGACCATTTCTGGACTTGTACGCCGAAGAAACCCGGCGAGGTGCAATGCGAATTGAGTTTCATGCTGGTCAATCAGCAGTGTGAGGTGGTGGGTTACTTCCACTGGACCGTCGACATTGAAATCAAGCTATAGAGTACCAATGCCAAAACCGGTCGGGAGGCCGGTTTTTCAGGGACATCCAGCACATCAATAGAATTTTCCCAAAGCCGTCAGTGTCTGAATTTCAAGCACTCCACCAATAAGGAACACGGCTATGAAATTCGCAAAAATCTCCCAGAAGCTCGCGATGGTGGCCGGTAGTCCCAAGACCTTCATGGGCGCATTGATCCTGATCGGATTGTGGGGCTTGAGCGGGCCGATCTTCGATTACAACGACACCTGGCAACTGATCATCAACACCTCGACCACCATCATCACGTTCCTGATGGTGTTCCTGATCCAGAACACACAGAACCGCGATACCGACATTCTGCATTTGAAGATCGATGAATTGCTGTTAGTGACCAAAGAGGCGCAGAACGCGATGCTTGGGCTGGAGGCGCTGGATCTTAAGCAACTGGAAGCGCTGCGCAGGCACTACCGGTCGTTGGGCGAGGGTGAGGTTTTCAATCTTGAGGGGCTGGGCGAGAAGAGCAAGTCGAAGCAGGATTTGAATGAGTGCTGAAAAGCAAAAGACCGCCGTCCACGGCAGCGGTCTTTTGATTGTGATTAACGGCTGGCCTGTAACTGGCGAGCCATTTGCAGATGGTTTTGCAGCTTGGGCAACGTCTCATCCGCGAAGGCTTTGATCTCCGGCACGTCAGTGTTCTGGGCCTCTTGCTGAATCTGCTCGATGGCCTCTTCAGTAGCTTTGACCTGACTCGCGGCATAGGCCTGATCGAAGGATGCGCCTTCAGTCACTTGCGGCATCAATTCTTTAGCCTTGCCGGCCAGTTCCTCACGCGGCGCGACCGGCAAGTCGAGCTTCTTGGCGATTTTCGCCAGGTGCTGGTTGGCCGTGGTGCGATCATTGATGACGACGATGGTGTAGTCCTTGACCTCTTTCGATTCGGCTTTGCTGTGGGCCAGACGACTGGCCTCGATGTCGGCCATGCCCTTGGCTGAGGCATCGTTGATGAAATCGGCGGGCGACTGGGCAAAAGCGCTGCTGGCACACAGGCCCAACAGCGATGCAAAACTCATGTTGCGTATACGGGTGGCCATCCGGCTCATGGTCGCGCCCTCCTCACTTGCGAAATTCAAGCGGGAGCTTACGCCCCCGCCTCTCAATCAAAACTACCTTCACCGACTACTTCGATTTCTGAGCGGGCTTGCGGCCCATATCTGGTTTTGGCTCTTTGTCGACGGTCGTTGTGGTGGTTTTCCCACCTTTGCGACCTGCTTCAGAGGCCTTCGTTCGATCGTTGGCGAAGTTTCCCGAGTTCGAGTTTCTTGAATTAGGCATGATTCTCTACCTCTTGGTAATGATCGTGGCGAGCAGGTGCCCGCCTAGATTGAGAATTTTCTGGCCAGCAAAGGTTTAGAAAAATTGCAGTCGCTGCGACGAACGGCGGCCCCGGATCAACTATTCAACGCGTGATGGTTCAAGCGTTTCACCGCGTACATCGCCTGATCGGCATGCCTAAACAGTTGCTGCTCCTCACCGCCGTGTTCTGGATAGCGGGCGACGCCAATGCTCGGTTCGATGTGCAGATTGTGGCCATCGAGGCGCATCGGCTGGACCAGAACCTGTCGGATTTTTTCCGCCACGCCGTCAGCATCTTCCGAGGCCTGAACGCTGTGCAGCAACACGACAAATTCATCCCCGCCAATTCTGGCCACGGTATCGGTTTCGCGCACACAGCCCTTGAGGCGGTTGGCCACGGTTTGCAGGAGCATGTCGCCCACAGCATGGCCGAAGGTGTCGTTGACCTGTTTGAAGCGATCCAGATCGACATACAACAAGGCCATGTGCCCGGATTGCTCGCGCGCGCCGGCCAACGCAGCCTTCAAGCGATCGCGCAGCAATTCACGATTGGGCAGTTGCGTCAGTTGATCGTACTGCGCCATGCGCCGCAAGCGGGCGTGCAATTGCTGGCGCTCGATGGCCGTGGCGACCTGGGCGCAAACGTATTGCAGCAGTTCCTTGTCTTGCTCGGTGTAGCGCTCGCCGCCGGGCAGGCTTTTGACGATCAAGGCACCGATGGTGCCGTTCTTCGAGTTCAACGGCACGCCAAGCCAGCATGGCGAGTTCTGCTCCGCCACCAGCGCGGCGAAATCCGCCGGGGAATCTGCACTGTCTGGCGTCAGAAGAATCGGCTGTCCGCTACGGATAACTTCCGCACACAGACGTCCAGTGACGGTGCCCGGTCGTTCGGGCTGCAATTCGTCATCGTCGACGTGATAGGGGAAATTCAGTTGTGCGCAGTGTTCATCGTACAGCGCCACGGAGAAATTCATCGCCGGCAGCCATTCGCCGATAATCAGGTGGATACGTTTGAACAGCGCCAGCAAATCTTCCGCCGCATGGGCCGCTTCGGATATCGCATAGAGCGCAGCCTGGCGCGATTCGGCTTGTTTGCGCTCGGTGATGTCGCGCGCCACGGCGATGCGCAGTTGGTCGACTTCCGACCAGCGCGCCGACCAGAGGATGTGCACGACGCTGCCATCCTTGCGCAGATAACGGTTTTCGAAGTTGAGCTTGGGTTCGCCGCCCATGATTTCGTTGGCGGCGGCGAGGGTGCGCTGACGATCCGCCGGGTGCACCAGTTCGATCATTTGTCGGCCGATCAATTCTTCAGGCGAATAGCCGAAAACCCGTTCGCAGGCAGCGCTGACAAAAACGAAGCGGCCTTGCTTGTCGACCGCGCAAACGGCGTCCAGCAACAGGTCGATAAAACTCGCCAACGGCGCGGAATTTCGGCTTTCCATGGTTCGGCGTGAGTGTCCGGGTAATGCAGCACTGATCAACCATCCCTGACCTCTTGATTGCGCCTCCCTGCACACACCTTCAAGCCTTGTTCGGCATCAGTCCCGGCAGCGCATGCACCAGCGCGTTGATGGCGAAACCGATAAACATCACGCCACACAGGCGGGTGATCAACAATTCGTGACGCTGATACAGCGTGCGTACCCGTTGCGCGCCGACCACGCCAATCAGAATAGCGTAGGCCAGCAAGCCGCCGAGGAAACTCAGGGCAATCAGCGCCGGCAGCATCGACCAGTTGAGCAGTTCGGCGCGGCTCGACAGGAGCGCGGTGAAGGTCGCGACCGCCACCGGGTAGGCCTTGGGATTGGTCAAGCCAAACAGAATGCCGTGCCAGAACGGCTTGCGCGCCGCGCCTTGCGGTTCGTCACCGTTGCTGCGCTGGGCGCGCACCGCGCGCCAGCCAAGCCAGAACAGGTACACACCGCTGAGCACACCGAGCACATCAAACGCGGTGCTGCCGATTTCCCGAGCGCCGACAATCGCGATCAGCGCCGTGCTGCACCAGACCACATCGCCGAGCAGATGTCCGCAAAGAAACCCCGCCCCGGCCCGCCGCCCGTGGGCTGCGCCGATGCCGAATACCGCCAGCACACCCGGCCCGGGCGTAATGCCATAAATGAAACCCGAGGCCAGCACGGCCATTAGCAACGATGGAGTCATGGAAAACCTGCAAGCGGCAGAACACGTGGCCGCCAGTCTATAACAGACAAATGTGTCTGATCATGACTCGTCGTAAAAACGCATGCCGGCGTACGGTTTTTGCCGACACGCTGCCAGCCGTGAAGCGAGATCGCCGACGTGAACTTCGAGCTTGTGGCCGTCGGGATCGAGGAAGTAGAACGACGCGCCTTCGCTGCGGTTGTCGCGCCATTCCCGCACGTTCGCGCCTTTTAGCGTCTGCACGAACGTTGAAAAATCGGCTGCAGTGAGGCTAAACGCGTAATGGGTGTAGTCGACGCACGGTTCGCTTGAACGCAGCGGATCAAGCGACAGACACAACCACAGCCCCGGCAGCGAAAGGTAAGCACCGGCGTCCCACGTGGCTTCGACGCGCAGCTGCAACACATCGCGATAGAACGCCAGACTGCGCTGCAAATCGCTGACCGCGAGGGTCAGATGGTTGAGGCCGGTGAGCATACGGTCAGTAACCTCTGAGGTCTTCGGGGACGATGTATTGCTGGCCGTCGTAGGTCAGGACGACGCGAGTTTTCTTCATATCGATCGTTTTCGAGATGCACTCCTTGCCCGACAGGAAGGATTTGTAAACTGAACCACTCGAGCTGACGATCAGATCGGCAAAACCATGGTGGCTCGTCGCGCCGATATCAACAGTCCTGCGGATTTGCGTGTCTTCGGTGGCACACTCATCCGTCCCTTCGCCGAACTCCTTGCGAATCACCAAGCCTTCCAGCACCGGGCGCAACTTGTTGCCTTCGCGCACATATAACGCCAAATCGGTTTTTGCGTAAGGATTGGCTCTGGAGCCGTGACTGGCGAATTTCGAACGCAATCCGAATGCACGGACATCTGCTGCCAATCGGTAGCGGGCCGTATCGATTGTCAGATCGTCGAAACTGATTGCATCGGAATTGTAGGCACCCGGCTTTGCATAAGTAGCGAGGCTCTTGCCGCTTGTCGAACTGACGAGCGCCAGTTCCAGATCGAACACGCCCATCTCATCGTCGCCCGAATCCGAGAGAAATGAAGACTTCGCCGCAATCGACTGATCGTTGAACGCCGGCCACGCTTTGCAGCGCGAAAGGGAATGGCCGTCGAACTTCTTCACTTCGCAGGCGGCCTGGGCTTGGGCGGCCATCGTTAAAAGGCCCATCGCGATGAAAGAGCCCAGCAATGTAGTACGTGAGAACATTATTCTTCCTTGAGTAAAAGACATCGGTCTTAGAGGCCTTTGAAATCTTCAGGCATTACGTAGTTTTTGCCGTCATAGCGAAGTGTCGTCAAGACAGGTTTTTGCGTGACGGTATTGGATACACACGCCTCGCCTTCGCCCGCGCCAACAGTCGAACTACGGATCGTTTTGATCATCAGATCGGCATAACCATGGCTGCTGGTCTTGGCCAACGCCACGGTTCGCGTAGTCTCGTAGCGCTCCCCCGCACAATTGCCATCCCACTCCCCGCCATATTCATAAACCACCAGCCGATCCATGACAGGACGCAATGCGTTGCCGTCTTTCACATAGAGCGACAACCAGGTTTCATCCACAGGATTCACGCGCGAAGAGCCTTTGAACCGTACTCGCACGCCAAAGGCCTGCAATTGCGGCGCGAGCTTATAGCGAGCGGTATCGAATTTCAGTTCGTCCAGCGCGATGGCATCAACAGAGAATGCAGAGGGCTGATAAAAGCTCGCTAACGGCTTTGAATCTCCGCTCGCCACCAAGGACAAGCGCAGGTCGTAAAACCCCACAGTCCCTGACTCGCCATGCACGGGATCGGGCGAGAAGTTGGCGGCGGCGGTGAGCGTCAGCGCTGGATATGCCGGCCAATCTTTGCAGATGGAAAAATCCATCTCATGCGCCTTTGGCGCCGGCGTGCAATCGGCCGATGCCTGCCCCGCCAGCAACCACCCGCACAATGCCGCACACCCGATCCAGCCAGACTTCACTGTCACTTCCCGCTCCTTGAGCACTTTTCAGCCGCGCACTATCCGCTGCTGTATCGGCCCTTTCAACCGAAACATCAGTAAACCAAAGTGCATTTCCCGCTTGGTAGCGAGAAGTCGTTGACGGCGTTGCGGGCGTTGGGGCGATGTTGGCGATTGCCAGGGTGGTGTTGATTCGTGTGTTTGAGAAGAATGGGGTGGCTGTTAACTGATGGAACCAATCCGTGATTTATCAGTGTCTGGAAGTCAGTCTTCGCGAGCAGGCTCGCTCCCACAGGGATCGCGTTTCTTCAGTTGAAATGCGATCAAATGTGGGAGCGAGCCTGCTCGCGAAGGCGTCATTGCAGGCACCGCAAATCTCAGAACTTATCGAGCGTGCGCAGTTTCTGCGGCAACCCCCACAGCAACAGTGCCGCAGCAATCAGCGCCGCTACGCCAATCACGTATAGCGCCGGCGTGGTGCTGCCGGTCAGATCCTTGATCCGCCCTACCATCACCGGGCTGACGATTCCGCCGAATTGTCCCAGCGTATTGATCACCGCAATCCCGCCCGCCGCACCGGCGCCAGCCCCGGCCAACAACTTCGGTGGCAGCGTCCAGAAGCTCGGAATCGAGGCAATGATCCCGGCGCCAAGCAAGCCAAGGGCAACGATCAGAAACGTGGTGTGACTGGCGAAAATCCCCGCACTGAAAAAGCCGATCGCACCGACGACGACCAGCCCGGCGACAAATTTGCGCCGCTCACCGGTGGCATCCGACAAACGCCCGATCACCACCATGCTGATTGCCCCGCAAATGTACGGAATGGCCGTCAGCAGACCGATCATCACCGGGCTCTCGGTACCGGCGCTGCGGATCAGTTGTGGCGCCCAGAAATTCAGACCGTAAGACGCCACCTGAATCAGGAAGTAGATCAGCCCCAAGGTCAGAAAACCCGGAATCTTCAACGCCGCCAGCAACGAACCGCCGCTCTTGTGCGGTTCATGCTGGGCGATGCGGCTGGATAGCAGTTTTTTCTCGTCAGCGCTCAGCCAGTGCGCATCTTCGATACGATCCTTGAGCTGCGTCAGCACTAGAAAACCGAGGCCGATGCACGGTACGCCGCCGAGCAGAAACAGCCAGTGCCAGCCGCGCATTTGCAGCACGCCGTCGAGGTGTTCCAGCACCAGTCCGGAGAACGGCGCGCCGACCAGACCGGCAAACGCCGAGGCGAGAAACAGCATCGAGGTGATGCGACCACGGAAGTGCTGCGGGAACCACAGCGTCAGGTAATACAGCACGCCCGGGGCGAATCCGGCTTCCATTGCGCCAATCACAAAGCGCAGCGCGTAGAACTGCCATTCGCTGTTGACGAACACCATCGCTGCTGTCGCCACGCCCCAGGACATCATGATTCGCGCGATCCAGCGCCGTGCACCGACCTTGTACAGCATCATGTTGCTCGGCACTTCGAACAGCACGTAACCGACCACGAACAGCCCGGCGCCGAGGCCATATGCGGTGTCACTCAGGCTCAAATCGGTCTGCAACTGGAACTTGGCGAAGCTGATGTTGATGCGGTCGAAAAAGGCGAACAGGTAACAGACCATGATCAGCGGCATCAGGCGCCAGGCGACTTTGCTGACCAAGGCTTTTTCAGCGTCGTGATCGACGGACGGACGGGCGCCCGCCTCCATTACATTGAGGCTCATAGCTTTTCTCCAGGCGGACTGCCGGTGGGCGTCCGATTGTTTTTGTTGTCTGGTTATGACGCTCACTGTGGAGCGTTTTTTTGTGGGAGCGAGCTTGCTCGCGAAGGCGTCGAGTCAGTCGAAATCAAATGTGAATGACACACCGTCTTCGCGAGCAAGCTCGCTCCCACAGGGGGATTTGTATATTCAGGTGGGGATCGGGTGCAGGTCGCAATTGCGCCCGGCCTTGGCCAGTTGGCCGGGGACTTCGTGGCCCAACAGATCCGGCAAGCCACGCGAGAGTTTCAGCAACAGCGGCAAGTCGATACCGGTGTGAATGCCGATTTCAGCGCACAGGTTTACCAGGTCTTCAGTGCAGATATTGCCCGACGCGCCCGGCGCAAACGGGCAGCCGCCAAGGCCACCGAGCGCCGCATCGAAACGTCGCGCACCGGCCTCATAGGCCGCCAGCACATTGCACAAGCCCAGACCACGGGTGTTGTGAAAATGCAGGGTCAGATCGGCCGGCGAAACCCGCTGCAACACGCGCCGCACCAAGCGATCCACCTGTCGCGGATTGGCCATGCCGGTGGTGTCGGCGAGGGTGATGCCCGCAATGCCGAGTTCCTGGTAAGCGTCGACGATTTGCAGCACGCGATCCTCGTCGATCCGGCCTTCGAACGGGCAACCGAACGTCGTCGCGATACTGCCATTGAGGCGCACGCCGGAGCCGCTGGCAAACGCCACAATGTCACCGAACGCTGTCAGCGAATCCTCGCAGCGCATGCGCATGTTGGCCATGTTGTGCGTCTGGCTGGCGGACATCACCAGATTCAACTCGTCAGCCCCTGCCGCCAACGCACGTTGCGCACCTTTGAGGTTGGGAATCAGCGCGACGTAAATAACCCCCGACTGGCGTTGCATGCCGGTGAAGACTTGCTCGCCGTCACGCAGCGCCGGAATGGCTTTCGGCGAGACAAACGATCCCGCTTCGATACGGCTGAAACCGGCCAGCGACAGTTGGTCGATCAACGCGATCTTGTCAGCGGTTTCCACCCACGTCGGTTCGATCTGCAAACCGTCGCGCGGCGAGACTTCCTGGACGATCAGGGTTTGCGAATAGTCCGTGATCATTGCACCACCCCTTGGCTTTTCAGGCGTTCGATGTCGAGTTCAGTCAGACCGAGTCCTGCGAGAATACCGTCGGTGTGTTGGCCGAGTTTCGGCCCCGACCAGTTCACCTCGCCGGGGGTTTCCGATAGTTTCGGGACGATGCCGGGCATCTTCACCGTTGCACCGCCGGGCAATTCGGCATTGAGCAACATGTCCCGGGCCTGATAGTGCGGATCAGCGACGATGTCGGCCACCGAATAAATGCGCCCGGCCGGCACTTCAGCCGCTTCCAGCGCCACGAGCACGTCGTCGATCGGCAGGCTACTGGTCCAGTGGGTGATGGCGGCGTCGAGCAAACCGCTCTTGGCCGCACGACCATCGTTATGAGCGAATTCTGCTGCTTCAGCCAGGTCATCACGGCCGATGGTTTGCATCAGACGTTTGTAGATCGGGTCGCTGTTGCCGGCGATCACCACGTAAGCGCCATCCGCCGTGAGGTAAGTGTTCGACGGCGCGATCCCCGGCAAAGCGCCGCCGCTGCGCTCACGGACATGACCCAGCATGTCGTATTCCGGCACCAGACTTTCCATGACGTTGAACACACTTTCGGCCAGCGACACGTCGACGACCTGCCCACCGCCCTGCCCGGTCTTGACCCGCAGCAGCGACATCAGCGCGCCGATCACCGCGTGCAGCGAGGCCAGCGAATCACCGAGGCTGACGCCGACCCGCGCCGGTGGCGAACCGGGGGTGCCAGTGGTGTAACGAATGCCGCCCATCGCTTCGCCGATCGCGCCGAAACCGGGACGATCGCGGTACGGGCCCGTCTGGCCGTAGCCGGAAATACGCACAAGGGTGAGATTGGGGTTCAGCGCGTGAAGTACGTCCCAGCCGAGGCCAAGTTTCTCCAGCGCACCGGGGCGCAGGTTTTCGATGATGACGTCGGCATCGCTGGCCAGTTGCTTGACCAGTTCAATGCCTTCGGCAGATTTGAGGTTGAGCGCCAGGGATTTCTTGTTGCGTGATTGCAGATACCACCAAAGCGACGTGCCTTCGTGCAACTTGCGCCATTTGCGCAGCGGGTCGCCCTGACCCATGGCTTCGATCTTGATCACCTCGGCGCCGAACTCGGCGAGCATGCGCGCGGCAAACGGCGCGGCGATCAGGGTGCCGATCTCGATCACTTTGATCGCACTCAAAGGGGCAGTCATCGCGGGGTACCTCTTGTTCTTGGAATATGCAGCCAAGGCTAGAGGAACGATGATCGGGCAATCCAGCCTTCTCTCGGCAATGGGCGTTCGCGAAATGCGAACGCTCGAGGGGCTGTGGTGGATTCACGGCCGCCTTCGCGAGCAAGCTCGCTCCCACAGTGGATATGTGTTGAACACAGAATCTGCAGCCGCCACGGATCCCTGTGGGAGATTCTATGGTTCATGCCTAGCCCCTAAACGGCTTTAGGTGAGTATTCGCTCTGATTTTTCAGCAGAGCAAATACCACCCGGGCAAGCTTGCGGGCTAGTGCGA
>NZ_WXVV01000016.1 GCF_013433315.1 Pseudomonas crudilactis
ATCAGGCTGCACAGTCACAATGGCTACCGAACTCCGGTGGACATGGAGGCCCTGGCGGCATGAAAAAGGGTAAAACCCTATAACCGTGTCCAGTATCGTTTGACCAGATCACTCCGGGAGAGGGCTGGGGTGAGGGGAAAAGGGCTCAACGCAAAAACGCCTGCCGATACTCACCAGGCGTCCCACCCAAAACCTGCTTGAACCGATTAGTGAAATGACTCGCGCTGGCAAATCCGCACGCCAGCGCAATCTCGCCCAGCGGCAACGCCGTCCCGCGCAACAACTCCCGCGCCCGGCTCAAGCGCCGCGCCAGCACATACTGATGCGGCGGCAGGCCGAAACTCGTGCGAAACATCCGCGCAAAGTGGTATTCCGACAGGGCACACATCCCGGCCAGTTGTCCCAGGCTAATCGGCTCGGCCAACTGGCTGTCGATAAACTCCACCAACTGCCGACGCTGGTGTGGCGCCAGTCCGCCCTTCAAACGCGAACCCTGACGTGCGCCGACCTGACTGAGCAAAGTGTGGCTGATCAATTCATGGGCGAGGCTGCTGGTCAGCAAACGTTCGGCGGGCTCGTCCCAATTCAGCGTCAGCAACTGCCTAAAGCGCTGCGCCTGCTGCGGATCGTCGAGAAAGGTCTGCTCGCGCAACTGCATCTCTCGCGGTTCGCGATCAAGCAAGGTGACGCAACCGAGGGCGAATTGTTCAGCGCTGAAATACAGATGCGCCAAGCGAATATCGCCATTGATCACCCAGCCTGATTCGTGATCGGCCGGCAGGATGCACAGCTTGTCCGGCCCGCCCTTGTGGCCCGGTTGCCCGCGACGAAACGTGCCAGTGCCACCGGCAATGTAGCAAGACAGCGTGTGGTGACTCGGCGCTGCGTACTCCTGGGCATCGTGGTGATTGGTCCACAAAGCAGCAGACAAGCCGTCACCGAGCTCGGCGCTGTGCACCAGGCGTGCATTCGGCGAGCTGTTCAACGCTTGAAAGACTTGCAGGGTATCGATGGCGGCCATGAGCGGTTCTCTTCAACGCCTTGCATCCTACTCCGTAGGCGCCGCGCTGCCAGCCTGCTGCCCGACAAAAGCGCAAGAATCTGCAAGCGCTCAAGGCGCGCGCGGGCAGACACTCAAGGCCTATCGAGGAGTGTTTGCCATGAACCTGTCGTTGTATTTACTGACCGTGCTGATCTGGGGCACCACGTGGATTGCTCTGAAATGGCAACTGGGCGTGGTGGCGATTCCGGCGTCGATCGTCTATCGCTTCGGTCTCGCCGCGCTGGTGTTGTTTGCGCTGTTGCTGCTCAGTCGTCGCCTGCAACCGATGAACCGCCGTGGGCATCTGATCTGCGTGGCGCAGGGGTTGTGTCTGTTCTGCGTCAACTTCATGTGCTTCCTGACCGCCAGTCAGTGGATCCCCAGTGGTCTGGTCGCGGTGGTGTTTTCTACCGCAACCTTGTGGAACGCGCTGAATGCGCGAGTGTTCTTTGGCCAGCGCATCGCGCGCAATGTGCTGATGGGCGGTGCGCTGGGGCTGTTTGGTCTGGGAATGCTGTTCTGGCCGGAACTGGCCGGGCATCAGGCCAGCCCGCAGACCTTGCTCGGCCTCGGCTTGGCCTTGTGCGGCACCTTGTGTTTCTCGGCGGGCAACATGCTCTCGAGCCTGCAGCAGAAGGCCGGTCTCAAGCCGCTGACCACCAACGCCTGGGGCATGGCCTATGGCGCGGCGATGCTGTCGGTGTGGTGCTTGGTCAAGGGCATTCCATTCGGCATGGATTGGAGCCCGCGTTATGTCGGTGCGTTGCTGTATTTGGTGATCCCCGGTTCGGTCATTGGCTTCACCGCATATCTGACGCTGGTCGGGCGCATGGGCCCGGAGCGTGCGGCTTACTGCACCGTGCTGTTCCCGGTGGTGGCGCTGAACGTCTCGGCGTTTGCCGAAGGTTATCAATGGACGGCACCGGCTCTGGTCGGGCTGGTGTTAGTGATGCTGGGTAACGTGCTGGTGTTTCGTAAACCGAAAGCAGTTGCGGCGCCGGTGCAGGGAAAGTTGGCTTGAAATGAACGAGCGCTGAACGTCAGCGCTCGACCTTCAAGGTGATGTAAATCATTACCGGGAATATGAAGTCAACGATATGCCGTGCCCAGTCCTTGGCATTCCAGGATTGCGAAGTGTCCATGTCAAACCATTCCACTCCAACTGTTTGCAGGCACACGTAATAAATGAAAATGGCCGCCAGTATGCCCATGATCGAGAACTTTTTCGCCTCGTGGAATACTTCTGCGGGGGCGTTGATGTTGCGATACAGCTGATAGGTGCCAATCAGGCACAACACTGTATACGTGACCTCCAGGGTGATGATGAACCAGTAGATCCGGTGGTGAATCATCGGTGATTCAATGGCTCGGTACTTGATGGTTTCACAGGCAGTGGTGGTGTCCATGCTCAGAATATGCGCCACGTAAGTGTAGTTTGAGTTGTAGTCGGTAAAGTTGTGGATCATCACCAGCAGGCCAAAGAAACTGATGTAAGCCATCAAAATAACTTTGCTGTAACGGATAAGTTTGTCAGTGGTCAGGGCGTTCAAGGTTTTTGCTCTCCATAGCGTTTGTCGATAATTCGATGGCCAGGCAGAGCTTATAATGCTGTTGTTTAATTTTGTTTGTTGTTCGATTTCAAGTTGTGTATTGGCGTAACTAACGGGCCAGTGCAGTGGTGCACTTGCCCGTATTCTTTTATCGGCGCCAGACTTGCGGGTTGACCAGATCCTGCGGACGTTCGCCGAGCAGGGCGCTGCGCAGATTGGCCAGTGCACGATTGGCCATGGCTTCGCGGGTTTCATTCGTCGCCGAGCCGATGTGCGGCAGGGTCACGGCGTTACTCAACTGGAACAGCGGCGATTCGGCCAGCGGTTCTTTTTCGTAAACGTCGAGGCCGGCACCACGAATGCGCTTGGTTTGCAGGGCTTCGATCAGGGCCGGTTCATCGACCACCGGGCCACGTGAGATGTTCACCAAAATGGCGTCGGGTTTCATCAGGGCCAGTTCGCGATGGCTGATCAGGTGGCGGGTCTTGTCGCTGAGCGGCACCACCAGGCAGACGAAATCGGCTTCGGCGAGCAGTTGATCGAGGCTGCGAAATTGCGCGCCGAGTTCCTGTTCCAGTTCGGTCTTGCGACTGTTGCCGCTGTAGATGATTGGCATGTTGAAGCCGAAGCGGCCACGGCGGGCGACGGCCGCGCCGATGTTACCCATGCCGACGATGCCGAGGGTTTTGCCGTGGACGTCGCAGCCGAACAGCGGGGCGCCGACGCTGGCTTGCCATTGGCCGGCCTTGGTCCAGGCGTCGAGTTCGGCGACGCGGCGGGCGCTGCTCATGATCAGGGCGAAGGCGAGGTCGGCGGTGCTTTCTGTGAGCACATCCGGTGTGTTGGTGAGCATGATCCCGCGTTCATTGAAGTAGTCGAGGTCGTAGTTGTCGTAGCCGACGGAGACGCTGGAGACTACTTCGAGTTTTGTCGCGGTTTCGAGTTGGGCCTGGCCGAGTTTGCGGCCGACGCCGATGAGGCCGTGGGCGTGGGGCAGGGCTTCGTTGAATTGGGCGTTGATGTCGCCGGCTTTTGGGTTGGGGACGATGACGTCGAATTCTTGTTGCAGGCGTTCGATCATGGGCGGGGTGATGCGGCTGAAGGCCAGGACAGTTTTTTTCATCGTTTTTGGCTCTTGTTCGGGCTTGATACCAAGCACGCTAACATTTCTGGCTTGGGGTTGTCTTGGCGGCCTCTGGGCCGACCATGTTCTTGGGGTTTTGGGTGTATATCCGTTGCTGCGGGTGTTGCTGATTAGGGTTCCGCCCTTACGGCGGGTCACTTTTTCCAGACGCCGAAAAAGTAACCAAAAAGGCTTGCTCCTACGTGCGGCCCGCTCGCTCGGGCTCGGGGTTCCTTCGCTCCGGGATCGATCCGGGCGCAGCGCCTACGGTTTGCTTCGCTGCACCTCCTCTCGCTGTGTTTGGCTGCGCCAAACGGTCGCTGCGCTCCCACGCCCGGATCAATCCCTCCACTCAGCCTTCCGACGTCGCCCGTGGATCAAGATCAAGAGCAGGCGAGCTGACACTCGGCCTATTGAGTGGTGAAAAGCGTGGGGTGTTCGGCGTTTGATTTGTGTTCAACGCGGTATCGCACGTCGGCGTAACTCGTCCAAACACCTCGGTCAGTCCCCTCTCCCTCCGGGAGAGGGCTAGGGTGAGGGGCTTTTGATCTGATTCAGAATCTGAGGGTCGACTCGGTATCGCACGTCGGCGTAGCTCGCCCAAACACCTCGATCAGTGCCCTCTCCCTCCGGGAGAGGGCTAGGGTGAGGGGCTTTTGATCTGTTTCAGAATCTGAGGGTCGACTCGGTATCGCACGTGGGCGTAGTTCACCCAAACACCTCGGTCAGTCCCCTCTCCCTCCGGGAGAGGGTTAGGGTGAGGGGCTTTTAGCTGTGTGCCGGGGATTGGGAGATTTCGTGATTATCCAGCACGCGGTTCACCGCCAGTTCGGCGAGCATGATGATCTGCTGAATCGCCAGGATCGTCCGTCGTTGCGGCAGGTCGATGTAGGCGGCGATGTCGCTGGTCATCAGGCTGGCTTGTGCCAGTGATTCGCAGGCGTGGACCAGCAGGCTTTCACTGTCCTGTTCCGGGGCGACCTGGAACATGGTGCTGGGTTTGTGGAAGCGCAGGGTGAGGGCGTTGGGTTTGAGGTAGTGGTCGAGGGCGCGTTCGGCGGCTTCGTGGAATTTCTTCGAACCGGGGAATTCGTAGGGGGTGGTGTCGTCGGTTTCAGGTGGATTAGGCGTTGGTTTGAACATTGTGAAACTCCATTCGGGATGTGGAGTTCGTCACGTACTGCGACCAAGCAGTAGGGTGGCGAACTGTACGCGGGTTGGTCGACCAGGGAATGGAAACCCGGCAGGGCCAAAGCCCTCCCTCGCACAGTTCGCCATTAGGCAAGCTGAAAAGTGCGCCATTCTAAACCCGGACGACCAAGTCCGGTTGCTGATTCGTCAGCGACACCCAAATCCTAGCCACCGCACTTCCGACGGACAACCGTCAAAACCTGTCGGAAACATCCGCGAAATCACTGCTCTGTAGGAGCTGCCGTAGGCTGCGATCTGTTGATTTTTAAACATCAAGATCAAAAGATCGCAGCCTGCGGCAGCTCCTACAGAAGACGCATTGTGTTTAAAAATCAGTTGGCGACACGCGCGCCGGCGAGGCTGCCGCTGAGTTCGTAGGCGGCCAATTCGGCTTGATGCGCCGCGAGAATTTCCGGCAACGAGCCGCGCAAATACTCAACCCACGTCTTGATCTTCGCATCCAGATATTGCCGCGACGGGTAGATCGCATACAGGTTCAGCTCTTGCGAGCGGTAGTTCGGCATCACTCGCACCAGTGTGCCGTTACGCAAACCTTCAATCGCCGCATACACCGGCAACACGCCAACGCCCATGCCGCTGGTGATCGCGGTTTTCATCGCGTCGGCGGAGTTCACCAGAAACGGCGAACTGTTGATGGTGACCATTTCCTGGCCTTCCGGGCCGTCGAAGGCCCATTTCTCCAAGGGGATCACCGGGCTGACCAGGCGCAGGCAAGCGTGGTTGAGCAGGTCGCTGGGCTTTTGCGCGGCACCGTTGGCTTTCACGTAGGCCGGTGAGGCGCAGACGATGCTGTAGGTGATGCCCAGCCGTTGCGAGACGAAACCCGAGTCCGGCAATTCGCTGGCGAGCACGATGGACACGTCGTAGCCCTCGTCGAGCAGGTCTGGCACGCGGTTGGCCAGGGTCAGGTCGAAGGTCACGTCGGGGTGCGTTTTGCGGTAGCGGGCGATGGCGTCGATGACGAAGTGCTGGCCGATGCCGGTCATGGTGTGCACTTTCAATTGCCCGGCCGGGCGCGCGTGGGCGTCGCTGGCTTCGGCTTCGGCCTCTTCGACGTAGGCCAGAATCTGTTCGCAGCGCAGCAGGTAGCGTTTGCCCGCTTCGGTGAGGGCAATGCGCCGCGTGGTGCGGTTGAGCAAGCGGGTTTGCAGGTGGGCTTCCAGGTTGGAGACCGCGCGCGAGACGTTGGCGGTGGTGGTGTCGAGTTGCACGGCGGCGGCGGTGAAGCTGCCGGCTTCGGCCACGCAACTGAAGGCGCGCATGTTTTGCAAAGTGTCCATGGGGTGCTCTCAAGGGAGATGGCAAATTGTGACACGAAGTTTCAGGGGCGAGACCCCCGACCAAGGGATTATCTCGTTAACCGTAACAAAGATTCACAGAAATCCCAGCTTATCGCCGTTCAGAGCGCCCCCTAGAATTGCGCCGATCCAATGCAGGCGCTGCCACAGGCTGCGATTTTTCGATTTTGTTTTAAGGGAATCAAGATCAACAGATCGCAGCCTGCGGCAGCTCCTACAGAAAACAAGCCCCGCCTTATCCTCTTTTCAGGAATTCGCAGCTGTGCCGCGTCGCATCAACAGAGCGCTTTTGCCGCTCAGTGTTCTGGCTTTTACCCTGGGTCTTGGCGGCTGCATCTCAACGGACGGAATCGCCCCGCAAGGCAAGGCGTTGGAAGCCAATTCACTGGCCACCGACGACGCCATCGCCCACGCCGCCCGTGACGCTAACTGGCCCACCGCGCAATGGTGGCAAGCCTACGGCGACCCGCAACTCAATCGCTGGATCGACCTCGCCGTGCAGGGCAGCCCGAGCATGGCCATGGCCGCTGCGCGAGTACGTCAAGCCAGAGCCATGGCCGGTGTCACCGAGGCGGCTGAGTCGTTGCAGATCAATGGCGAGTCGACACTCAAGCGGCACAACTGGCCGACCGATCAGTTCTACGGCCCCGGCGAGCTGGCCAACACCACCACTTGGGATAACAACGCGGCGCTGGGTTTCAGCTACGCGCTCGACCTCTGGGGCCGTGAAAGCAATGCCAGCGAGCGGGCGGTGGATCTGGCGCACATGAGCGCCGCCGAGGCGCGATTGGCGCAGCTGGAATTGCAGAACAACATCGTCCGCGCCTACATCGAACTGTCGCTGCATTACGCGCAACGCGACATCGTCGCGGCGACGCTCAAACAGCAGCAACAGATTCTCGACCTGGCGCAGAAGCGCTTGAACGGCGGGATCGGCACGCACTTCGAAGTCAGCCAAGCCGAAACGCCACTGCCGGAAACCCATCGTCAGCTCGATGCACTGGATGAAGAAATCGCCCTGAGTCGCAACCAGATCGCCGCGCTCGCCGGCAAAGGTCCGGGGGCGGGCGCACAGTTGCAGCGCCCGACATTGTCCCTCGGTGCTGCGCTGAAACTGCCATCGGCATTGCCCGCCGAGATGCTCGGCCAGCGGCCCGATGTGGTCGCCAGTCGCTGGCAAGTGGCGGCGCAGGCGCGCGGGATTGATGTCGCGCATGCCGGTTTTTATCCCAACGTCGATCTGGTCGGCAGCCTCGGTTACATGGCCACCGGCGGTGGCGCGCTGGAGTTTTTGACCGGCAAGAAACTCAACTACAACGTCGGCCCGGCGATCTCATTGCCAATCTTCGACGGTGGCCGATTGCGTGCCGAATTGGGCGAAGCTTCTGCCGGTTACGACATCGCCGTGGCGCATTACAACCAGACGCTGGTGAATGCGCTGAAGAACATTTCCGATCAGTTGATCCGCCGCGAGTCGATGGACAAGCAACAAGGCTTCGCCGCCGAGTCGGTGGCCACGGCGCAGAAGACCTACGACATCGCGATGATCGCTTATCAGCGCGGCCTCACCGATTACCTCAACGTGCTCAATGCGCAGACGTTGCTGTTCAAGCAGCAGCAGGTGCAGCAGCAGGTGCAGGCGGCACGGTTGAGTGCGCATGCCGAGTTGGTGACGGCGCTGGGTGGTGGACTGGGGGCTGGCAACGACGTACCGACTGCCGAGAAAACCAAGGCCCCGAAAACCCCGGTTCTCCTGCGTTGAACACACAACTTGTGGGAGCGAGCTTGCTCGCGAAGAGGGCGTGTCAGCCAGCACATTGGTTGACTGACTCACCGCATTCGCGAGCAAGCTCGCTCCCACAGGGGCCCGGTCCGTCCCGACTTTTCTGAGCAGAATTCATGACTCCTTTGCCCGCACCAATACGCTGGCTCTACGCCCTGGAATGGCGCCGTGGGTTTTTCGACTGGGCGCGCAGCGATGGCGTGACCTGGGTCTACATCTTCAAGGTGTTGATCGCCGCATTCCTCACCCTGTGGCTGGCCATGCGTCTGGAATTGCCGCAACCGCGCACGGCAATGATCACCGTGTTCATCGTCATGCAGCCGCAGAGCGGCCAGGTGTTCGCGAAGAGTTTCTATCGCTTCCTCGGCACATTGGCCGGGTCGGCGATGATGGTCACGCTGATTGCGTTATTTGCGCAGAACACTGAGCTGTTCCTCGGCTCGTTGGCGATCTGGGTCGGCATCTGCTCGGCCGGTGCCGCACGTTGCCGTAACTTTCGCGCTTACGGTTTTGTCCTCGCCGGCTATACCGCCGCGATGGTCGGGCTGCCGGCGCTGGCGCACCCGGACGGCGCTTTCATGGCGGCCGTTTGGCGGGTGCTGGAGATCTCGCTGGGGATTCTTTGCTCGACCCTGATCAGCGCCGCGATCCTGCCGCAAACCGCCAGCGCCGCGATGCGCAACGCCTTGTATCAGCGCTTCGGCGTGTTCGCGCTGTTCGTCACCGATGGCCTGCGCGGGCGCAGCAAAGCCGAGTCTTTCGAGGCCAGTAACGTACGCTTCATCGCTGAAGCCGTGGGCCTTGAAGGCTTGCGCAGCGTGACCGTGTTCGAAGACCCGCACATGCGTCGGCGCAACGGCCGATTGAGTCGTTTGAACAGCGAATTCATGGGCATCACCACGCGCTTCAACGCCCTGCATCAATTGCTCGAACGCCTGCGCGGCAACGGCGAAGAACACGTTGTCGCCGCGATCAGGCCGGGCCTGCAGGATCTCGCCGAGGTGCTCGATGGCTTCAGCGGCCGCGCCCTGACCAGCCCCGATGCCGCCCGTTTGGCGACCGTGCTGGCGAGCTACAAGGAAGGCCTGCCGGCACGGGTTCGAAGCTTGCGCGCGATCTTTCAGGACACTGATCCGAGCGACGCCGAGCAACTGGATTTCCACACTGCGTACGAACTGCTGTATCGCTTCGTCGATGATCTGCACAGTTATGCCCAGACTCACGCTTCGCTCGCCGATCACCGCCACGAGCGCGAGCGCTGGGATGAGCCGTTCACCCCGCAAACCAACTGGTGGGCGGCAGCGGCATCGGGCATTCGCGCCTCGTTCATTCTGGTTGTGCTGGGCAGTTACTGGGTCGCCACCGCATGGCCAAGTGGCGCGACGATGACGTTGATTGCGGCCGCCACCGTGGGCCTCTCCGCCGCCACGCCAAACCCGAAACGCATGGCCTTTCAGATGGCTTGCGGTACCTTCCTCGGTGCCCTGATCGGCTTCGTCGAGATGTTTTTCATCTTCCCGTGGATCGATGGTTTCCCGCTGCTGTGCGTGATGCTCGCGCCGGTGATCGTGCTCGGTTCGTTCCTCACCTCGCGCCCGCAATACGCCGGTGTCGGCCTCGGTTTGCTGATCTTCTTCAGCACCGGTTCGGTGCCGGACAACCTCACGATCTACAACCCCTACACCTTTATCAATGACTACATCGCCATGGTCATGGGCATGTTGGTCTGTGCCGCTGCCGGAGCAATTATTCTGCCGCCGAACAGCCGCTGGTTGTGGAAACGTCTGGAGCAGGATCTGCGCGGGCAGGTGGTCTACGCGATCAGCGGCAAACTGAAAGGCCTGGCGTCGAGCTTCGAGAGCCGTACCCGCGATCTGCTGCATCAGGCTTACGGTTTGGCGGCTGGGGAGCCGAAGGTGCAAAAGAATCTGCTGCGCTGGATGTTTGTGGTGCTGGAAGTCGGCCACGCGATCATCGAGTTGCGCAAGGAGCAGGCGATTTTGCCGGTGCACCCGGCTTATGCCGAATCGCAGCCATGGCGCCAGGCGATTCGCGTGATGGGTCGGGCGCTGGTGCGCCTGTTCTTGCAGCCGAACTCGAGCAATCTCGAACGCGCGCTGGTGGCGGTCGATCATGCGATCAGTCGCGTGGCGGCGACCGATGAACCGTTCGCGCCGCATTTCGATACCTCCGCGTTGCGCCGGGTGAAAAGCTATCTGCACTTCATCCGCACCTCGCTGCTCGACCCGCAATCACCGCTTGCTGCCTACGCCATCGCCAAGCCCGAAGGACTTGCCCATGCCTCGTGAAATCGCCTTCCACGGCGTGTACATGCCGACCATGACCCTGATGTTTTTCATTGCTGCGGCGCTGGCCTGGGCGGTGGATCGATTCCTGTCCGGGTTTGATCTGTACCGCTTTTTCTGGCACCCGGCGCTGCTGCGTCTGAGTCTGTTTACCTGTCTGTTCGGCGCCATGGCGCTGACTGTCTACCGTTGAGAACGTCACGATGAAAAAGTTTTTCAGCCTGCTCGCGACCCTGTTGGTGCTGGCCCTGGCGCTGTGGATCGGCCGCACGCTGTGGGAGCACTACATGAACACGCCGTGGACCCGCGACGGTCGCGTGCGTGCCGACATCATCAATGTCGCCGCCGACGTTACCGGTGAAGTGATCGACGTGCCGGTGCGCGACAACCAACTGGTGAAGAAGGGTGATCTGCTCATGCAGATCGACCCTGAGCATTACCGCATCGCAGTGAAACAGGCGCAGTCGCTGGTTGCCTCGCGCAAGTCGACCTGGGAGATGCGCAAGGTCAACGCCCACCGTCGCGCCGATCTCGACAACCTGGTGATCTCCAAGGAAAACCGCGACGACGCCAGCAACATCGCCGACGCCGCACTCGCCGATTACCAACACGCTCAGGCGCAACTGGAAGCCGCCGAACTCAACCTCAAACGCACCGAAGTGCGCGCGGCGGTCGACGGTTACGTGACCAACCTCAACGTGCATCGCGGTGACTACGCGCGCATCGGCGAGGCGAAAATGGCCGTGGTCGACATGAACTCGTTCTGGGTTTACGGCTTCTTCGAAGAGACCAAACTGCCCCACGTGAAAGTCGGTGATAAAGCCGACATGCAATTGATGAGCGGCGAAGTGCTCAAGGGGCATGTGGAAAGCATTTCTCGCGGCATCTACGACCGCGACAACCCGGAAAGCCGTGAGCTGATCGCCGATGTGAACCCGACGTTCAACTGGGTGCGTTTGGCGCAACGGGTGCCGGTGCGGATTCACATTGATGAAGTGCCGGAGGGTGTTCTGTTGGCGGCTGGGATTACTTGTACGGTGGTAGTCAAGCAGAGCGCTGTGGATAGCTGATGGACCGAGTCGTCTGCATCGCGAGCAGGCTCACTCCTACAGTGGCTCTGTGTCACGCAGAAGATCCACTTTAGGAGCGAGCCTGCTCGCGATCGGGGTTATCGGTAGAACGTTTTGACCACCCGCAGTCCGGACTCGATGGTCTCATCGACGGTTAACCGTTTGTCTTCAATGAGGGTGACAATCCGCTGGTCATTGGCAATGTTTGCGTCAGGTTTTTTCAACTGAGCGGCGCGATTGATCACGATGTAAATCAATACATGATCACGGTTCCTGATGAATGGCAGGTCCATGGCATCGCCGATCGACTGACTCATGTAGGCATAACGCTCGGCGGACGTCAGACCCTTGAAGGTATCCGGATAATCCTGATAGATCTGGGCGGAGTAGCGGGCGACGTCCTCTGCCCGTTCTTCGGCGTCCAAGGCAGCCTTGCTGGCGACCTGGGGGACGAGCTCGTTGTAGCGTTTGTCGGCCTCGGCAATTTGCGCCGCAGACATCCGGGTTTTGAGTGTGGCACCGATGCGGGCGTCCTCTGCGTCGGTGAGGAATTTGCTCCACGCGTATGCTTCGGCCAGATTGCCCTGTTCTTCGTACTGCTTGATCAGTTGCTTCCGGGCATCGGGATAACCGTGTTGCGAGGAGCGCAGCAGCCAACGCATGGCAAGTGCGGCATCTTTCTTCGCCCCGAGAGTGCCGGAACTGTACATATCGTACATGCCGTACTCCGCGCACCAGTCATTTTGCTTTGCCGCATAAGCTGTGTAGTTGAAGACCTGGTCTTTGTTTTTGCTCAGGTCGCCGGACTGCATCACCATTCTGGACAGGTAGCAAAACGCCCGAGGGTGTTTCGGCGCTGCCATGACCAGGCAAGTTTGAGCGACATCGCGTGATCCGTCTTCGAACATCAGCAAACCTGTGCCAAACAAAATGTCGCTGTCCATCTGCGGATTGCAGTATTCGTTTGCGGTGACGGCTGGCAAGAGCGCTTGCGCGGTCAATTTCGGCAGGGTGTCGTTGAGGGGCACTTCTTGAGTCGAACAGCCTGCCAGCCATGCGAGCAATGCCACAGGCAATACGTTGAGAACTTTCAAAAGTTGGTCCTGATCTGAAGTGAAGCGAACGCAGGGCGGCGTCAGGCAGGCAAACAAAGCAGCGACGTTTCCGCAAAGAAAGGCCGGGGGAGGGGGATATCAGTGTTCAGCAATTCCCTTGCTTCGGTGCGTGCGCCAGCGATTCCATACGCTATCCGGTTCACTTGAAGCATTGGCTGCTTCAAGTGCGGCGCATTCTACTTTGATCGGTCGATTTGGCAATTTCATCCAGATAAATCAGAGCCGCCCGCGCAAACCGAAGCGCTTCATTAACGTCGACTCCAGCAACCCCTTGGGCAACAACGCCGCCAGCAACGGCAACGCGCGGCTGCCGTTGCCGATGCGGATCAAGCGTGGCGGTTTGTTCTGCTGCACAGCCTTCAACAGTTCAGCAGCAAACTCACTGGCCGGCGTCGGCTTGTCCTGCGACGCCTTGGCCCGCGCGCGAATACCCTCACGCAGCGGAAACCACGGCGATTGTTCATTGATCAATTGCTCGGCTTCATGCCCGGCGTTCTTGGCAAAACTCGACTGGATCGCCCCCGGCTGCACTTCCATCACGCGAATACCGAACGGTGCCAGCTCCATGCGCAAGGCATCGCTCAACGCATGCACCGCCGCTTTCGATGCGCAATAGGCACCGGCGAACGGCGTGACCAGAACCCCTGAAACACTGCCGATATTCACCACCAGACCCTTGGCCCGGCGCAGCACCGGGAACAGCGCGCGCGTGACCCCGACAATCGAAAACACATTGGTCTCGAACTGGCGTTGCATCGCCGGCACGCCGCCGTCGAGCAGAGGCCCCATGGCGCCATACCCTGCATTGTTGATGAGAACATCGAGGCCGCCGTGTTGCTGGTTGATCCGTTCGCCAAGCTGCTCCAGCGCCACATTGTCATTGACGTCGAGTTGCACGGCGGTGAACCCGGCTGATGCCAGCAACGCCACGTCTTCAGCCTTGCGCGCACTGGCCCAGACTTCGAAACCGGCGGCTTTGAACGCATCGGCGAGGGCGCGGCCGATGCCGCTGGAACAACCGGTAATCAACGCAACGGGCATGGCGCATTCCTTGTGCAAAAGAGTGGGGAAGGGAGGATCAGTCGGAGAAACTACCCTGCAGTCGCTCGGCGCGAAACTCCAGGGTTTGCGGGCGATAACCGGGGCGCAGCGGCGGCATCGGCAGGCAGTCTTCCCAGTCGCCGCCGGCCTGCAGTTCGCCGGGGCCGCGATAGCGTGGCGCGGTGTATTGGTTGTCGGCCAGATTCACCGTGTCACCCGGTGCATAGGCTGCAATGCGCCAGCGCAGTTCGGTCAGGGGCACGTCGTTGCCGTTTTTCATTTTCAGTTGCAGCGGACGATCGGCCGGGCATTGTTCGGGAGCGTAGGCGATACGCATCTCAAGGCGCGCCAGTTGCTTGATCTCGCGGTTGTCCAGCCAGACCACCCACATGGCCACCAGACCCAGCCCGATAGCCGCGGCCACCGACACCGGCACAGCCTTGGCCGGGTAGCGCAGCAGCAGGACAAGCCAGGTGATGATCAGCAAGACGCCGATGAACATGTTGGAACACTCCTTGAGTTCGTGAGCACCATCCTACCGAAGGGCGACAGGAATGGACATTCACCCAGCAAAGCTTCCTACCGTTGGTCGCTACTGTAATTTCTGACAGTAGCGTCCTTTGCGTTCGGCTGTTCAGATGACCACAGACAGACAGGATGCTGTCGTCGTGCGGAGCAGACCTATGAGCATGCACAGCAGAACACCGCGACTTTCGGCGAGCGACCCGCGAGGGCTGTCTGTGCGTGCGGTCGATTATTGGCGTGACGAGGAGGGCAGTCCTGCACAACCCCGCATCAACCGCACAGGCTTTGATGCTGCCGGGCGTGCGGTCGAACAATGGGATCCGCGCTTGTGGTTGCTGCAGATGACCGATCCGCTGGCGACAGCCAACCTGACGCTGGTTCACACATTGAGGGGGCAGGTAGTGCGTTCGGACAGCGTCGATGCCGGTACGCAGGTCGCGTTGCATGGCCTGGGCAATGAAGCGCTGCTGGATTGGGACAGTCGGGCCAGCCTGCGCGAAGTCGAACATGACCTGCTGTTACGCCCGGTCGCGATTTTCGAAGCGGGCGCAGAAGAACCGCGACGCTGCGCCGAGCGTTTTGTCTTTGGTCAGCCTGGCGTCGGTGATCCGACGCAAAACCAGTGCGGTCAGTTGATTCGCCACGATGATCCACTGGGCAGCCTGTTGTTCGACGCCTATGCACTGGGTGGCCAATGTCTGCAGACCACCCGGCATTTCACGCTGGATCCGGTCAACCCGGATTGGCCGGAGCCGATCGATCAGCGCCAGCAACTGCTGGAGCCCGGTGAAGGCGCGACGACTGACTGGCGTTTCGGGGCGCTCGGCCATGTCCTCGAGCAGGGGGATGCGTGTGGCAATCGCCAGGGCTTCGAGCTGACCCTCGCTGGCCAACTGCGGGCCATTCACCTGCAATTGAAGAACCAGACCGGATCAACAACGCCGGTCCGCGATATCCACTACAACGCTGACGGGCAGGTCGTCCAGGAAATGGCCGGCAACGCTGTGCTGACCACCCTGAGCTATCGGCCCGAGGACGGTCGCCTGCTGGAACGTCGCGCCAGCAAAGCCACGGGTGAGGTCGTGCAACATTGGGTCTACGACTATGACCCAATGGGCAACGTGCTGAGCGTCGAGGACAAAGCGCTGCCGGTGCGCTACTTCGCCAATCAGCGCATCGAGCCGATCAGTCGTTTCTGTTATGACAGCCTCTACCAGATCAGTGCGGCCAGCGGATGGGAAGCAGGCGCAGCCAATGCCGGGCCGACGGCAATCGCCAATTACACGCAACACTATTGTTATGACGCTGGCGGCAACTTGCTCAAATTGACCCACGTGGGCGCACAAAATCATGGCCATCAACTGCAGGCGGCACGTTACAGCAACCGCTGCTTGCCGTGGCGCAATGGCGTGCCGCCGGATGAGGCGGAGATCGCGGCGGCGTTCGATGCCCGGGGCAATTTACGCTTGCTCGATCAAGGACGTTTGTTGCGCTGGAATGTGCGCAATCAGTTGGACTCGGTGGCAATGGTGCAACGCGAAAGCGCGGCGGACGATCGCGAAGTCTATCGGTATGACGGCAATGGACAGCGTGGACGCAAGATCCGTTGGCTGCAGACCAATGCGCGTAGTGTCGTTGCGGATGTGCGTTATCTGCCCGCACTGGAGGTGCGCACGGACAGCGGTAGTGGCGAAGTGTTGCACATCATCACGGTGCAGACCGGGCTGAACAGGGTGCGGGTCCTGCACTGGGACACTGCGCGACCTTCGGGCATCAATGACCACTGTCGCTACGATTTCGGCGATCACATGGGATCAATGGGGCTGGAGCTGGACGACGGTGCAGCCATTGTCAGCCGCGAACATTTCTATCCCTTCGGCGCCACGGCGTGGAGTGAAGAGGCGCAGGTCAGTTACCGAACGGTTCGTTATTGCGCCAAGGAACGCGATGCGACCGGACTTTATTACTACGGATACCGTTACTACCTGTCCTGGCTGCAGCGCTGGTTGAATCCGGACCCGGCGGGCGCAATTGATGGGCACAACCGGTATCGAGCCATGCGCAATAGCCCGGTGACTTACCGGGACAGCGATGGGCGTGATCCGGACAAAGTAGAAAAGAAATCTACCGATCGGGTCTATCACGATATGAGCGAGAAAAAACTGGTGCACGCGGTGCAGGCTGCCGGCATGCAACCGGTGCGCAATTATTTTGCCGGTAATACCAACCCTGAAGTGCAGAATTACCGACGGGAAATTCCCGTGGAACTGGCCAAGCTTGGAGCCACCAGCGATTCGCTGCTCAACACCCACCAGGCTCACGTAAGGGCCGCCGTGAAAACCCAGACTTCACCGCCGTCGGGGCCGGTGATGTATCACGGCGGTGAGATGATTTCGGCCGGCATAAGTACGGTGTTCGGCGAAAAATTCGCAAGTCGGGTCATGGGCCCGATGTCGGACGCTTTCAACAGTCCTGTCGAAGACCCACAAGTACTGGCCGCCAGACGGGGAGCCGTGGCCGCGACCATTAATGTCGGCGGGCAATTATTGATGCACTCGGCAAATCCCGGGCTTCAGTTGGTCGGGGCGGCGTCTGTTGCGGTCAGTAAAGTCATGGTGAGTTCAGAGGCGCAAACGCGCGTTCAGTACAAGCAGTTGAGTGCGCCTGCCAATGTGCCGATGTCTGCGACAGTCGATGTACCAAGAGCCTCCTTTCAGACGCTCCAGCAATCATTTGCTACACCGCAGCGAGCGATGCTCCCGCAACAATCGGCAGGGCTGAGTTCATTCGTCCAGCAGGCGTTTAATGCCGGCTTTGTGCAGTCACCACCGGACGTTGTACAGGCGGTCGATTACCGGGACAGCAAAGATGAAGAAGTCAGGCGTCCTCGCAGGGGATCGAACTACGCCTAGGCGAAAAAAAGCCCCCGCCCAACCCACTGCGGATAGGGGACGCAGCGGGCTGGACGGGGGCTTCTTATTGCAGATCGATCACTGCGCGATGGTCTTCACCGACACGCCGCGTTCGATCGGGGTGGAGCGGCCGTAGATATCTTCGAAGCGTTCGATATCGTCTTCACCCAGGTACGAACCCGACTGCACTTCGATGATTTCCAGCGGGATCTTGCCCGGGTTGCGCAGGCGGTGCACCGAAGCGATCGGGATGTAGGTCGACTGGTTTTCGCAGAGCAGGAACACGTTTTCATCGCAGGTCACTTCGGCAGTACCGCTGACCACGATCCAGTGTTCGGCGCGGTGGTGGTGCATCTGCAGCGACAGGCACGCGCCCGGTTTTACCGAGATGTGCTTGACCTGGAAACGCCCGCCCATGTCCACCGAGTCGTACGAACCCCACGGACGGTAAACCTCGCAGTGGTTCTGGGTTTCGCTGCGGCCCTGCTCGTTGAGCGTGTTGACCATTTGCTTGACGCCCTGAACCTTGTCTTTGTGGGCGATCATCATGGCGTCTTTGGTTTCGACCACGACGATGTTTTCCAGACCGATCACCGACACCAGTTTGCCGTTGCCGTGGATCATGCAGTTCTTGCTGTCCTGAATCACCACATCGCCCTTGGTGACGTTGCCGTTGGCGTCTTTCTCGTTGACTTCCCACAGCGACGACCAGCAACCGACGTCGCTCCAGCCAGCGGTCAGCGGCACGACGCAGGCACGCTGGGTTTTTTCCATGACGGAATAGTCGATGGAGTTGTCCGGGCAGCAGGCGAAGGTGGCTTCGTCGAAGGTGATGGTGTCGGCGTCCTGCTGGCTGCGTTCGAGGGTCAGCAGGCAGGTGTCGTAGATGTCTGGATCGTGCTTTTTCAGTTCTTCGAGGAAGCGGCTGGCGCGGAACAGGAACATGCCGCTGTTCCAGTAGTAACCGCCGGACTCGACGTACTCGGTGGCACGTTTGACGTCAGGTTTTTCGACGAAGTGCGACACGCGGCTGACGCCTTCGGGCAGCAGCGAGTCGCCAGTGGATTTGATGTAGCCGTAACCGGTTTCCGGTTTGGTCGCCGGCACGCCGAACAGGACCATTTCGCCGTTTTCGGCAGCGACGGTGGCCAGAGCCAATGCGCGTTGCAGGGCTTTCTGGTCTTCCAGCACGTGGTCGGCCGGCAGCACCAGCATCAACTCGTCACGGCCTTCATTGACCAGCATCATCGCCGTCAGCGCCACGGCCGGCGCGGTGTTGCGGCCGAACGGTTCCATGAGGATGCGCTGGCATTCCAGATTGCGATTGGCCAACTGCTCGTTGACGATAAAGCGGTGATCCTTGTTGCAGACCACGATCGGGGTGTCCATGCCTTCAAACACCAGGCGTTCGAGGGTCTGCTGGAACAAGGTGTGTTCGCCGGTCAGGGCGAGGAATTGCTTAGGGAACTGCTTACGCGAAAGCGGCCAGAGACGCGAACCGCTACCACCTGACAAGATCACCGGAATCATATTGTTTACTCCATAAAATCGATTGGTTAGAGGCACGAACGCTGTGTCGTTTCACTCTTGTTTTTGTTTCGTACCCGAACTGACAACCCTATTCATTGTGGGAGCGAGCTTGCTCGCGAAGGCGGCGTATCAGTCGACACATCTGTTGAATGTCAGACCGCTTTCGCGAGCAAGCTCGCTCCCACAGGGGATATGCGTCAGTCAGGAAAAAGGGTTAGCGAGTCGATACCGGGCGTTTCACCCAGACTGGCGACAGGCTGCTGCCGCTGCCGGTGACGTACAGCACTGCGGCTTCACCGCGTTCCAGGGCGACCGGTTTTACGTCGCCGACTTTCTTGTCACCTTCGTACAGCGCCAGGCTGACTTTCACCGGGTTGATTTCACGTTCGCCACGGCCCTTGGCGGCCACGTTCGGCACCACGTCGGTTTTGCCGTCAGCAGTCTTCAGGGTCAGCGGTTTGTCGCTGAGGTTCTGCACGCGCACCAGGGATTTCTGCTTGTTCTTGAACGGCGGCTCTTCGATCAGTTGCGGCGCGCCGGACGCGTTGTTGACCAGGGTGTAGTAGTGGTCACCGGCGAGTTTCACCGGCAGAGTCTGGCTGCCGACCTTGGCGCTGTAATCGCCGCCCGGCATGAAGCTGAAGTCGCTGCTGGCCAGTGGCGCAACGTCGCTCAGGTTGGTGCTGCCGACAGTCGCGCTGACTTCTGCGTTGCTGGCGTTGTAGACACGCACAAAGGTCGAGCCTTTCGGTGCGGTCGGGCCGTAGAGCGCGGCGTCGCCACCGGCGAAGGCAGGCACGGAAAGCACGCTGAGGCCAGCAACCAGAGCGAAGCTTTTAGCGAGACGACGAGGAGTAGTAGTGAAAGTCATGGTGTACCTCTCTTTCAGTTTTGCGCCCGATCGGGCGTCTCGGATTTAGTGTTGATGGCTACGTTTTGTTGGCGCGCGCCGGCTTGTTTAAGCTCTGCGACCCACTGTGGGTCGGCGTCGCCGATTTCGTTGTTCACAGGCAGATATCGTTCAGGAAACTCCCAGATCAGCACCTGTGGCGGGCTGTTCTTGAAGTCATCGCTTTTCAGGTAACTGAGCATCGGCAGGATCGGCCCGTGGCCGTCTTCGGCGTAGCTCACCACGTCGCTGTGCAGCGCTTGTTTCAGTGCACCGACGAAGTTCCAGTTCGGGTTGGCGCTGTAGCTGGTGCCAACCAGTGCCACCGGCACTTCATTGCTGGCGAACAGCGCGTCGTCACCGGCAGGCTGATCGCCAGCCGCGACGGTGTTGCGCTTTTGCAGCGGCTCTTGCGCCGGCATCAGGTTTTCAAACAGCGGATCGAGCGGGAGGAACAAGCGCAGGTCGCCCTTGTGCGTGACCTTCTCCGCCGGGGTGGTGACGAAACGCTGCGGCTCGCCGCTGAGCGGGAACTTGTCGGCGATGGTTTTTGCCAGGGTGTTCGCGGCGATCTCGGCGCCTTCCGGGGTCCAGTGCGTGTCGGTGCGCAGGAACACTTGCTGACCGTTCTGCTTGGCCTGTTGCAATGGCTTGAGCAGGTCAGGGGCGAGGATCTTGTCGGCGGCTACACGAGCATGGAAATCCTGATAGAGGTTTTCGTGGATGCTCGCCGGTTTCACTTCACCCAGATGCTCCGGGTACAGACGAACCTTGGCCGGTACGATCGCCATCACCAGTTTCACGCCTTTCTCTTTCAGGGTCTGGCGCACGCCTTCAACCAGTGCGTAGTTGCCTTGCAGGTTCAGCTCTTCGTTGACGATCGGGTTGAATTCCTCATCGCTGTACAACCACTGATCGCGACCGAGCACCACGCCCGGACGACCCTCGTTGAACAGTTTGAAGTCCAGCGCGGCCCAGAGATTGGTGCCCAGACGCTTGATCGGGAATTCATCGTCGTAGTGGGTTTCCACAGCCTTGGTCCAGCGGCCGTTGAGCACCGTCGCGTCGGCATTGGTGCTGAAGCCGAAGAAACTGCGAACCGACCACAGACCCAAGACCAACAGGGTCACCAGGAACAGGGCGATGTAGAAGATGCGTAATGAGCGGGTCATGTCAGATCCCTCAGAACTGGAAGTAAAGGAACGGCGAGAAGCTTTGCGCCGAGAGTTTGAGAATCGAGGCGATGAACAGCAGCAGGATCAAGCCGCGCATCACGTAGCGCGACCAGTCCGCGCTCCAGTAGGCCGGTTGCACCTGGGCTTCGACGCCGACGGTGTAGCCAGGCTCGTGGATGCTCGCCGGGTTTTCGCCAGGTGCTGCTTTGATCATTCCCGGGGTCGCGGTGGCAGGGCCGTTGGCCTCGACGTTGACTTCAGGTTTGCTCTTGGCCGGTGGCTGGTTGGTGTACAGATCACGCAGACCGAAGAAGGCCAGCGTCACGTACGCCACAACAAGGGTCGCCACTTGCAGACCGGTGAGACTGGCCTGGTTGAGTTCCGACAGCGACCAGTCGCCAAAGCTGAACATCGCGCCGTACATACGACCGGCAACGTGCAGGTTCTCGGCGCGGAAGATCACCCAGCCCATCACCACCAGCAGGAAGGTCAGCGCCCAGCGGATCGGGTTGAGGCTGCGTGGCGAGGTGTTCAGGCCCAGCGCTTTTTCAATCGCCAGCCACATGCCGTGCCAGGCGCCCCAGACGATGTAGGTGATGTTCGCGCCGTGCCACAGACCACCGAGGAGCATGGTCAGGAACAGGTTGCGATAAGTCATCAGCGTGCCTTTGCGGTTACCGCCGAGGGTGATGTAGAGGTAGTCACGCAGCCAGGTCGACAGGCTGATGTGCCAGCGACGCCAGAACTCGGTGATCGACTGGCTGATGTACGGCTGTTTGAAGTTTTCCATGAAGCGGAAACCCATCATCAAGCCCAGACCGATGGCCATGTCGCTGTAACCGGAGAAGTCGAAATACAGCTGCGCGGTGTACGCCAGCGCGCCGAGCCAGGCATCACCGGTAGTCGGGTTTTGCAGGGCGAAGCAATGGTCAGCGACCACCGCGAGGGTGTCAGCGATAAAGACTTTCTTGATGAAACCCTGCATGAACCGCGTGCAGCCCTCGGAGAATTTATCGAGGGTGTGCGTGCGGTTGTTGAACTGATCGGCGAGGTCGCGGAAACGCAGAACCGGGCCGGCAATCAAGTGCGGGAAGATCGCCACGAATGCCGCAAAGTCGATCAGGTTGCGCGTGGCCGGGGTGTCGCCGCGATACACGTCGATGATGTAGCTGATCGACTCGAAGATGTAGAACGAGATACCGATCGGCAGCAGCACGTGGGTGAGGATGAACGGCTCAAGACCGACTGAGGTCATCATCGCGTTGATGCTGTCGACGCCGAAGTTGGCGTACTTGAAGTAGCCGAGGATGCACAGGTCGACTGCGACACCGAGCAGCAGCCAGCGCTGCGCCGGTTTGGTTCGCACGCCAGCGGCACCGACTTTGAGGCCGATCCAGTAGTTCCACAGCGTGACGGCGGCGAACAGCGCGAGGAAGTCCACACGCCACCAGGCGTAGAACACGTAGCTGGCGATCAGCAGCAGCAGGTTGCGATAGCGTTGCCCGCTCAAGTAGTACAAGCCGAGAAAGATCGGCAAGAACAGAAACAGGAACACGTTGGATGAAAATACCATCCCGATCTCTCCATGTTTGAACCAACAGTCAAGGGCCAAAGCCCCCCCAAACCCCCCGTGGTCGTGGAGGGGTGAAACGGTGTTTCTGTCAGGGTTGTGCCGGGCCTTGAAAACTTGCCCTCACCCCCCGCCCTCTCCCGGAGGGAGAGGGAGCCTGATCTCCATGGTTTTCAAAAATGGAGATCGACTCGGTATTTCTGTGCAGCCTGATCTCGATTGTTTTTCAACACCTGAGATCAACTCGGTATTTCTGTGCCGCCTGATCTCGGTTGTTTTTCAACACCTGAGACCGACTCGGTATTTCATTTCGGCGTAACTCGCACAGCCACCTCGGTCAGTCCCCTCTCCCTTTGGGAGAGGGTTAGGGTGAGGGGCTTTTGCTTTATGAGCCTTTGTTGCCCTTCTCATGCGACGGGTCGTAGACCTTGGTCAGATCCCCACCCAGGCGGAAAGTCTTGAACGGCTGCATGCCGTGCTTCTTCTCGATCACATCCGGCGCACAGGTGTAGAGCGTGCAAAACGGTTCGAGCCAGGCGAATTTCATGTCCTCTTTCAGATCGGTCATGTCCTGCTCTTTGCCGTTCTTCTTCTCGAATTCATCCGGGTCTTTCACCCCCGACAACACTCGATCACCGAGACGTTTCAGCGCGCCGTTGTTTTCCTGACGCAGATCGACACCGTTGACCTGGGCGAAACTGGCGATCATCGCCAGCGGCGGCAGGGCGTAGTTGTGATAGGCGAGAGCGCGTTGCTGACGCTTGAGTTCGTTCGGCAGGAAGCCGTCGGCATCGACTTGATTGACGCCAACCTTGTATTCCTTCACTGCCCAGTCAAACAGGTCGCGGCGGTTGGTCGCGACCGAAGTCGCCATCACCGACCAGGCGGCCCAGTACGAGTGGTTGTTGGTTTTTTCCAGCGGCAGGTTGTCCCAGTCGCTGACGACCTGATCGGCCATTTTGCTGAACCACGCCTCGATCAACTGCGCCTCCTGCTGATGCTGCGCCAGCGGGTGCGAGTCGGAGAACTTCAGACGAATGTACGAAGAGGCCATGCTGCCCAACGCCCATTTGCGCATCGACTTGCCGGTGTGGTTGAAGTCTTTCGACATCAACGCATCGGCCTTGGCCCACGCGGTCAGCCAATTCAGCGTGCAATCGAGTTGCTCCGGGCGACCGTCGCGCATGAACTGCATCACCCGTTTGGCGGTGCCGCGTTCCAGCGTGGTGATGTCTTTGGTGGTGTCGCGAAAGGCTTTTTCCGACTGCACGTTCAGCGTTGCGCGGGCCTTGTCCGAACCTTCGTATTTGCTGCGAAATTGCAGCGGCCCGGTGTACGGCGTCGGCATCGCATCGCAGCCTTCGCTTTTGTCACCGGTCTTGAATTTATCCACAGGCGCGAAATAGCCCTGGGGTGGACGCAGCGGCGCGGCGGCCTGAGTCGCCCCGGCGAACATCGCCAGGCTCAGCAGCGTCGGTGCCAACAGATTTTTGAGTTTCGGATTTCGCATAGCAGACCTCATTGCCCGACCTGAGCGGTTTGTTGCCCAGCGCCCGGGAATACGTTGCGTTTGCAGATTTTCGCTTCGACTTTCTGTGGCGCGGTGCCCGTTTCCGGGCCCTGGACTTCGACCGCCAGCAGGTTTTGCGAGGCCCAGTCTTCGTCCGTGCGCAGCTCAAAGGCGAAACGACCGTCGGTGTCGGAGGTTTCCGGTTTCTCGATCTTGATATCCTCGTGGCGACCGTTCATGTACCAGAGGGTGGCTTGCAGGGTTTTCACCGAAGGATCGGCGAAGCGGATGTCGACCTGATGGCTGCTGTTCTGCAGGTTCAGGTTCTTGCTGTTGACCAGCAGTTCTTGTTTGCTGCCCGGCTTGAGCGTGGTGCTCGCGGACATTTGTGCGTCTTTGCCTTCGCAGCCGTTGTCGAGAAGAGACATCATCTGGCGGTAGATGGTTTCCTGGTCGAGGCGGTACAGCGGCGAGAATTCCCAGATGAGAATTTTCGGCGGGGTCTTCTGGAATTCGTCGCTGCCCAGGTACTGCAACATCGAACCTTCCAGACCGCCGCCAGGGAAGGCGACGTTGAGAATGTCGGCGCCGATGGCTTCTTCGAGGAAACCGGCGAAGTTGTAGTTCTTGCCGCTGTGCGAGGTGCCGACCAGAGTGATTTGCGGGTTGCCGGAATCACCGAACAGATCGCCGTCGCCAGCCTCGCCCTTAGGCTCGGTGGTGAACTGATCCATGTACTGGATCGCGTAACTGGTGCCGCACAGTTGCCCGGCCATGTTGTGCAGGGTGCCGGTCTTGCCCATGCGCCCAGAGCGTTTGGTCTCGAATTCACGCTTGGGCACGTCGGCGAAGGCCGGGATCTGCTTGACCTTCTCGGCGACTATTTTCGCCGTGCGCTGTGCGCCGTAAGGGGTCCAGTGCTGGTCGCCGCGGAAGTAGAAATCGTGAGCAGGCAGGGTGTCCGGCAGCGATTCGTTGGTCAGCGGCGACAGGTCCGGCACGACGTAACCCATCTTGGCGAAACGGCCGAGCATGGTCTTGTAGTTGCCCAGCGCTTTCTCGTAATCGAACGCGGCTTTTTCCTGCGGGTTGAGCTTGTTGCGGTTCACCAGGCCACGGGTCGGCTGGTAAACGATCACCAGCTCAACGCCTTTGGCCTTGAACGCATCGTGCAGCTGTTGCAGGCGTTTGTAGCCGGCCGGGGTGGTGTTGAACTCGGTGCGCAAATCTTCCTGAGTTCGGAACAGCCAGTCGCCTTGTGCCTGCACCAGCGTGGTGAAGTTCTGCTGATAACGCGTGGTGTAGTTCTTCGCGTCATGCGCCGCCGGGCACAGGTTGCAGCACGGTTCGGCGCTGAACTTTGGCGGCGTGGCGGCAGCGCCTTCATCGGCGCGGGCGCCGTTGCTGGCCGCGAGAATGCCCACGGTCAGGGCCGACAGGCTGAGTAATCTGATCAAGTGTGGGTGCATAAAATTATCCTCAGTCCTGCATTTCGGTCTGGCGTTCGACAGGGTCGATCAGCACGGCTTTCTGCTGGCGCACCAGCAGGTCGAGAATTTCATCCTGGCGCTCGCCGAGGATGCCGTTGAAGCTGATGCCGCTGGATTTGGTCGGCGCCAGCATCGACACGCGATACAGCTCGACACTCAACGGTGAATCGATCGACAGCGGGCCGCTGCCATTGGCCGCCAGCTCACCGCCAACGACGATCAGCGACACCTGCGCATCGAACGGATCGAGCTTGATGTCACGGTCGGTGTCGGTGAGGTCCTTGATGTGGCCGTAGACGCCGGTCAGGCCGTTGGCCATGGCGACGTTTTCGTAGAGGCGAATGTTCACGCTGTTACGAATGCGGATGCCGTGGCGCTTGTTGCTGATGACCTTGTTGCCCCACAGCAGGTTGTCGGCGGACTCGTAGAGCGTGATGCCGTCGGTGTGGTTCTTGTAGATCTCGTTGTAGGCAATGATGTTGTTGACGCTGTTCCGGTCGATCACCAGGCCCGAGAGGTGGTTGTCGAAGCTCTTGTTGTTGAAGATGAAGCTGTCGTTGACCTCACGGGAAATAATGATCCCGTGCTTCTTCTTCGTGCCGTGCACGGTGTTCTCGGCAATGATCAGGCCGTGGGAACGGTCGTGCGGGTCGATGCCGTAGACGATGTTGTCTTTGTAGGTGTTGCCCTTGACCACGAAGTCGCGGGTCTCGTAGCAGTAGAAGCCGTACCACATGTCGGAGAACTCGGAGCCGACGATCCAGCCAGTCGGTTCGGGACGCTTGAGCACCTTGGCCATGTTCGGCGTGTACTGGGAAATACTCACCCCGTACGACTTACTGTTGGCGTAGCCGAAGCTGGCCATCTTGCTGTTGACGATGTAGGTCTCGGTGCCGCCCCAGGCGAGCAGGAACGGACGGAATTCCTTCGGCGAACGGAAGGTCGCCGGGCCGTTTTCCTTTTCGCGCCAGCCAGTGATCTTGGTGTCACGCACGAACAGCTGGCCGTCGTTGACCATGAACGCACCGGCCTCTTGCGACAGGCGCAGTTCCTGGGTCTGGCCGTCGATTTCGAGGATGCCTTTACGGCCCACGACGATCGGCAGCTTCGACAGGTACACGCCCGGCGAGGTTTCGCTGAAGTACTGCTTGGGCAGTTTCTGCGCCAGGTCCTTTAGGTTCATGTAACCGTCGTCGACGAAGATCGCCTGCGGAATGCCGTGCTGACGCACCACCCATTCGGCCATCTTGTTGTCGCCGCCAATGAAGTCCTTCAGCGCGTCTTCCTGCATCATCCGGCGCACGCTGATCTTGCCCGCTTTGCTGCGGACGATTTTCGCCGCAGCGGCTTCGGCGGTGTAGCCGGACAGGTCCGGCAGTTTTGGCGCAGCCAGATTCAGCGCCTCGGTGGGTGCGCTGCTGACGGTGTAGGTCTTGGCTTGTTGTAGCTCCTTGGCCGTGGTCGCAGGCTTTGCCGGCTCCACGTTGGCGAAGGCGCCAGCGCTGGCCAGCAGCATCGCGCCGGCCAGCAGGCTGAGTGAGCCTATCCTGGTGCTGATCATGTCGGGCACTCCCTTGGCGGTTTGCATCAGAAGCGCCAGATCACGTCGATGAACGCGCGGTGCATGTACGAATCAACCTGCTTGCCGTAGGCATCGCCCGGTTTGAACACACCGCCACGGAAACGCACGAGGGCCGAAGGCTCGTCGATCGACTGGCTCAACGCCGCCGGCAACAGGCCTTGCTTGAAGTACTTGGTGACGACCAGGTCCATCTCCTGACCGAGATCCTTGTTGCCGTCTTCAAGCGGCAGCGAGGTGCTGGAAAGGATCGCGCCGGTGGCGTCGTCGGTGTTGTTTTCCACGGCGTTGATGCCGTTGCTGCCCACCGGCTTGTTGCCGTCGACGCGCCAGAACTTGTGGTAGATCAGGCTGGCGTCGTACTCGTCGTTGACCATCCACGAACCGAACAGGGTCGCGGTCTGCATGTTGTTCATTTCGCCACGGAAGGCTTCGCCGAAACGGTGCACACGCGAGCGCGTACCGGTGTAGTTGGAGCGGTTGCTCTCCAGACCGGTCTGCTCGTAATCGGCGCTGGCACGGGCATACGCACCGCCGACTTGCCATTGCGGATCGAGGCGCAGACGTACACCGATGTCGGTGGCCCAGCCGTTGACGTCATCACTGCGCTTGGCTTGCGCCGGGCGCGAACCATCGGCGTTCAAAGCGTTGACGGTGTCGCGGTCGCCGCTCATGCCGGTGATGCTGCCCCAATAGTTGACGGTGTTGGTGTTGCGCCAGTTGTAGGCGTCGCTGTCGGCGGTCAGGCCGATCCAGCTGATGTCGCCATTCTCAGTCTTGTCCAGCGAGTCGCGCGGAACACCCGGTTCGGCGTAATCGAGTTTGCCGTCATCGTGGGTGTGGTGACCACGAATGCCGACCCAGTTGCCCGGCGTCCACTGATAGGCCGCATCGGCGTAGGCGTGCAGGCGATCCTTGTCTTTCGGCGCCAGCTCCTTCAGGTCGGTGCGGTATTCGCTGAAGCGTTCGGCAACACCGGCGTTGGCGCGCAACAGGGTGGTGTCGAACGTCCAGTTCAGCGCTTCGATGTTGGTGTCGCGCCACTGGCCGTCGTCATTGCGCAGGCGCTGGCGACCGAACTTGAGCATCTCGCCCGGGTACGGGGTGAGGCCGCTGTAGCCGACCCAGAACTCGCGCATCGCCAGGTAGTTTTTCTTGGTTTTGCGATCACTGTTGTCGGTGGCTTGTTCACCGTCGGATTGTTGCAGGGTGTCGGTTTCGATGATGTCGGTCGAGGTCACGGCCTGGCCCATGGCGTAGGCGCTCCACGCGCCGCTTTCGCCGTAGATCCACGGACGCAGGTCGAGGCCGACGCCGTTGACGTCGCCGCCGCTGGCAGTGCCGAGGTCACGGTCGTCTTCGGACTGGCCGGTGACTTTCACTTCCAGGCCAAAGTTCTTGGTTTCAGTCATCGCGGCGAGTGTCGGGCAAGACCAGATCAGCGCGAACGAAAGGCCAATGCCGGCCTTCACGAATGGATTCAGCTTCATAATTTTTCCTCGCCGTCTTCTTCTTGCAGCGCGTGCAGTTGCAGCGTGTTCTGGTTCAGAGCGCCACGGCTGGCTTGCTCTTGTTGCAGCAGACGTTGGGCTTCGGCCAGACGCTCGGGCGGCAGTTGCGCGGCGAGGGTGGTCGCCAGCTCATCGGCTTGCGGGGTGTTTTGCGCCTTGGCCAATTGGCTGAAGACGTAGGCGTTGAGCGGGTCGGGCTTGGTGCCCTTGCCTTGGGAGAACAGTTGCGCGATGGCGAAATCAGCGCTGTTCTGGCCGTTGCGCGCAGCGGTCAGCAAGTGGTCGAGAGCCTTCTGCGGGTAGACCTTGCCGAGGTAACCACGGCGATAGATCTGGCCGAGGTAGTAGTCGGCAGCGACTTCGCGGCCAACGGCTTTCTGGAAATGTTCTTCGGCGACTTTCGCGTCAGCCGGAACCATTTTGCCTTCGTAGTACAGCTTGCCCAGCAACAGCTCGGCGCGCGGCTGGTCGGCGGCACGGCCATTGTCGAGGTACTTCATCATCTGATCGACGTCGCCCAGTTCCGGGTAGTCGTACAGCAATTGCGCGAGGGTCACCCACGATGCCGGGTAGCCCGGAGCGATCGGCTCGAGCAGCGACTGCGCGGTTTTTTCGTCGGTCTTGCCCAGGGTCGAATCGGCCAATACACGGGCCACGGAATCGACGCGCTGGGCGGTGACGGTGCCACGGCTGTAACCGGCCTGCATCTGCTTGATCAACTCGGCTTGTTGCTCTGGCTGCGCGCGTTTCTGGTAAACGGTGGCCAGTTCGACGTAGCAGATGTCGGTGGTGTTGAGCGCGGCTTTGCAGATTTTTTCCACGTCATCCAGGTGCTGGTCGTAGGTGCCTTGGGTGCGATACAGCAGCACCTGCGCCAGACCTGCTTCCGGATAACCGGATTTGCGCCATTGATCGATCTGCTGCTGTGCGTTGATGTTCGGGAAGCTGTGCGGGTATTGCAGATAGAGCATCGCCAGCGGGATCAACGTGTTGCCTTCGCCATTGGCGGCGGCTTTTTTCAGCAGGGTTTCGGCTTCGTGGTGCTCGGCTTCGGTGGAACCCGGTTTGGCCACCAGCAGGCGACCCAAGCGTGCCTGGGCACGCGGCGAAACACTGGCGGCGGCGCGGTAAGTCGCTTCGGCCTGTTTCATTTGCGCAGGGTCGCGGCTGTCGACCTGGATATCAGCGAGACCGACTTGCGCTTCGCTGTAACCCAGATCGGCCAGTTGCTGATAATTCTGCGCAGCGGTGGCGGTGTCGCCACGCTTGAGCGCTTCGTTGGCCAGACGCTGATCGGGCAGACCGGCACAACCGGCCAGACTCACCGCCAGCGCCAAGGCACACACCGTGCCCATGTAGGAGTGAGCCTGCTCGCGATTCAGGCGGCGCGGTACATCAGACACACCGCGCTGATCCAATCGCCGGCAGGCCAGCTCCCACAGGGATCGCGGTGTTTTCAGGATGGGTGGAGTAGTCACAGGCATGTCCTCGACTTAAAGACCGGCAGCCATGGCTTTGTCGATCAGCCAGTTCAGGTTCGGGCCACGGTCGCTGTTCACTTCCACCGGGCGACCGGCGAGGCTGCTGTCGAGCGGCTCGTCAGGCTGGATCTGCACGCGGATGTCGGAGGACAGGTCAGCGCTTTTCAGGCTGGTGCTGCTGACGATCTTGCCGGTGCGGGTCTTGTCTTCGCCGGCAATCTGGAAGCTCACCGGGGTGCCCGGACGCACGTCGCCGAACTGGCGATAGGAGAAGCGCGCATCGACGGTGGCCTGGGTGTTGCGCGGTACCAGCTGGAAGATCACATCGCCTTTGCTCGCGTATTGACCGTCAGCCACCAGTTGCTGGGCCACGGTGCAATCGCACGGCGAAGTCAGGGTGCCGGTCATTTGCTTGCCGAACAGTTCTTCAACCTTGGCCGGCGACAGTTGATCTTCTTCCAGATGGCCCTTGAGCACGTCGAGCATGCTGGTGCTGAAGGTTGCCAGTGGCGCGCCTTTGGCGGCGACGCCATCGGACTTGACCAGGCTCTGCACGGTGCCGTCGCGCGGCATGGTGATGTTCATTCCCGGCACGCTGACCAGACCAGCCTGCGCGTGGCTGACGAAGTACATGCCGTACACCGATTTGAAAATGAAACCCGCTGCGACCAGGCCGACCGCGAAGATACCGGCGCTGAACGTCACTGCTTTCAGACGCCCGAACGGGGTCATGCCGGAGCCGCCGTCCTTGACCTTGCGCGCCTTGGTGAAGTTGTCGCGCTGCAGGGTCGCCAGCACTTCGCCGATGCTGACGATGTCGCCGGCCAGGTGCGAAGTGATCAAGTGGCGCAGGGTGGAAATGTCCTGCGGCTCGAGGTTCTGGAACTGGCAGCCGACGCGACCGGTCTGGCGGTCGTAGGAACGCACTTGCAGTTCAACGTCCATGGCGATGCCAAGGTTGTCGATGACGAATTGCAGACGCGCCTTGTACACCTCGCCGATGGTCAGTGGCATTTGCCCGGCGTTGAACGCCAGACCACCGGCCGAGAGGTCGATGACCCGCGCTTCGACCGGCGTCCGGTCGGGACCGAAGAAGCGCAGTTTGGCCGGGATTTTCACGCGGGCGTGTTGGCGCTGGGCTTCGGATTCATGCACTACGTTGGCGTTGACGGCGGTATTCATAGGGGCGATTTCCTTGTTAATTCAATAGGGGCGGGTCAGACCATCATCAGCAGCACGGCGACAAAAATGCTGCCGGCGGAGAAGGTCATGGTCCGAGACGACCAGGTGTTGAACCAACGTTGAAAGCTGGCGAGATCACGGGTCAGGGATGTGGGTTGGCGCGTCCAGGATTGTTGGTCGAGGCGGAAGAACACGTAGATCTTCACCAGCGCACCGACGATCTGGTTGTAATAAAGAATTGCTGGGTAAGCCGGACCGATCCGGTGACCGGAGCACGACAGCAGCAGGGTCAGGATCAGGCGGGTGATGCCGATCCACAGCAGGTAGACCAGGATGAACGCGGTGCCGTACTTGAAGCTGGCGATCATCGCCACGGTCAGGCCGAGCAGCGAAGTCCACATCGATACGCGCTGGTCAAACAGCACCACCGAAGTGAACGCACCGAGGCGTTTTACTCCCAGGCCCAGCGCTCGCGAGTTCTGGCGCAGGTTGTTGCCGTACCAGCGGAACATCAGTTTGCGGCTGGCCTTGATGAAGCTCTTTTCCGGCGGGTGTTCGACGGTGTTGATTGCTGCGTCAGGCACGTAGAAGGTGTCGTAACCGAGGCGCATCAGGCTGAACCAGCTCGACTTGTCGTCGCCGGTCAAAAACTTGAAGCGGCCCAAGCGCCAGTGTTGCAGCGAGTCGCTTTCAACATCGGCGATGAATTCCGGGTTGGTTACCACGGTGGCGCGGAACACCGACATACGGCCGGTCATGGTCAGCACGCGTTTGGACAGGGCCATCGAGCACATGTTGATGTGGCGCTGGGCGAAACGCAGCTTGTGCCATTCGCTCATGATGTAGCCGCCGCGCACTTCGCAGAACTCGTTGGTGGTCAGGCCGCCGACGTTGCCGAACAGCTGGAACCACGGCACGGTCTTGCGCACGGTGCCTTCGCCGAGCACGGTGTCGCCGTCGATCACGGCTACCACGGCGCGGTCGTCCGGCAAGTGGCGGGAGATCGCGCGGAAACCATAGGCCAGGCCATCACGTTTGCCGGTGCCGGGAATGCGTACGAAGTCGAGCTTCACGCGGTCTGGCGGATTCATCCGTGCCCACAGTGCCTTGACCAGCAGCTCATCGGACATTTCCACGATCGAGCAGACCACGGTGGTCGGCAGTTCGCAGTCGATGGCTTCGCGGATCACCGAGCTGTAGACCTGCGCGGTGGTGAGCGCGTCGATACGGAAACTGGTGACCATCAGGAACACATGCGACGGGTCCGCCGCTTTACCCAGCTTGCGCACTTTGCGGCGCAGGTGCGGGTAAACGATGTAGAGAAAAATCATGCCGCGCACAAAGTGCGTTGCACCCATCGAGTAGCGCCAGATACCCACGGCGCCAATCAGGAAAATGAAGTCCTTCGACTCGGAGTCGAATGTGGACGTGGGCAGCATCAAGGCCAGGCCCATCAGCAGACTGAGATAAAAAAGCCAGCCGGCTGATTGCAGAAAAAAATGTTTGAGCTTGGTCATCAACGTCATCCGAAGGTGAGAAGGCTTCAAGCCGCAAGCTTCGAGCTGCAAGCGAAACGCTTTGGCTGGCAGCTCGAGGCTTGTCGCTTAGGGCTGCTTTACCAGCAGATACCTTCGGTGCGAGTACCGGCGTCGGTGGCTTTGGCCATGAAGCCGACCAGGTCGATGACCTGTTTGCCGTGCGGCGCTTCCTGGGCCAGCGAGCGGAATTTTTCGTCGCGGTTGCCGAGGATGATCACGTCGGAGTTGTCGATCACCGAATCGAAGTCCGAGTTGAGCAGGGACGACACGTGCGGGATCTTCGACTCGATGTAGTCTTTGTTCGCGCCGTGAACACGGGCGTACTCGACGTTGCTGTCGTAGATGCTCAGGTCGTAACCCTTGCCGATCAGCATTTCCGCCAGCTCAACCAATGGGCTTTCGCGCAGGTCGTCGGTGCCGGCCTTGAAGCTCAGGCCGAGCAGGGCGACTTTGCGTTTGTCGTGGCTTTCCACGATGTCGAAGGCGTTCTGCACTTGCGATTCATTACTGCGCATCAGCGAGTTGAGCAGTGGTGCTTCGACGTCCAGCGAACCGGCGCGGTAGGTGAGGGCGCGCACGTCTTTGGGCAGGCACGAACCGCCGAAGGCGAAACCCGGGCGCATGTAGTACTGGGACAGGTTGAGGGTCTTGTCCTGGCAAACCACTTCCATCACTTCACGGCCATCGACGCCGACCGCTTTGGCGATGTTGCCGATCTCGTTGGCGAAGGTCACTTTGGTCGCGTGCCAGACGTTGCAGGTGTACTTGATCATCTCGGCAACGGCGATGTCCTTGCGGATGATCGGCGCGTCGAGTTCTTCGTACAGCGATTGCAGAACGTCGCCGGACGCCTTGTCGAACTCGCCGATGACAGTCATCGGTGGCAGGTCGTAGTCGGCGATGGCGGTGGATTCACGCAGGAATTCAGGGTTGACCGCGACACCGAAGTCGACACCGGCCTTCTTGCCCGAGCAGTCTTCGAGAATCGGGATTACCACGTTGGCAACGGTGCCCGGCAGTACGGTGCTGCGTACGACGATGGTGTGGCGGGTGGTTTTTTCACGCAGAACAAAACCGATCTCGCGGCACACGGCTTCGATGTAGTTCAGTTCGAGGTCGCCGTTCTTTTTGCTCGGCGTGCCGACGCAGATCATCGACAGGTCAGTGTCACGAATCGCTTCGGCGAAGTTGGTCGTGCCACGCAGACGACCGGTCTGGATACCTTGTTGCAGAAGTTCGCCCAGGCCCGGTTCAACAATCGGCGACTTGCCGGCGTTGATCATGTCGATCTTGTCTTTGGCAACATCGACGCCAACTACGTCATGGCCCCGTGCAGACAGGCAACCGGCACATACTGCGCCAACGTAACCCAAACCAAATATGCTGATGCGCATCGCAATTACCTCTGTATATATCAGGCCTTAGAAGGCCGGAGTTAATGGTGTTCAGCGTTCATTAGTGCACTCGAAAGTGCGGCATACAGGCGCCACAATGCCGTGTGCAGGCATACTAAGTTTCGAGTGTCTAAATAAGTGCACTCAAGATGTGCGCAACCAGGCCTTGTTGTTATGACTTGCCCTGTTATGCAGCCGATCTTCTTGATAGAAGACTCTTGTGCAATCGTCTTGCGCGCTCGATGTCAGGATGAAAGTCCCGTAAATCAAGCGGTTGGGTGCTCAGGCGAGCACGTTTATAAGGGCGCGGCCATGGCCTTTGTAGGGGATATAAATGGTGCGTATCTCCTGTCCATTGTCTGTTTTGAGACTAGTTAGTCATCTAGGCAAGTTGCTGTGACAACTTGGTTACATGGCCATCTGCTCTGCGTAAGTTATCTCGTACAAACTCGGCGAGAATCGTTACCGGTGGTATGAGCTATGCATTCGGACGAAGTTCCTGTCCGCTCATCGCGAAATCTGAAATTTCTTGAAATATTGTCAGAGATGGCACTAGTCTCAATTTGATAGCACTTTCGTTTTCGACCTTTAATAACAGGCGAAAAATCACGTTAGATAGTTTTGTGCCACTACGGTGAAAAAAATCAGGTGCCACTACTGAAAAAAATGATCAGTGTCGAGTGAAACTAATCTTAGAAAAGACAGGGGAGATTTTCTGGCGCCATTAAAATGGCGAAATGTGGCGAGAGTTTTTTGACATCGTGCGAGCTGCACGACTCCTTATAGAAAGAGTCGTGCATTGGGCATGCTTTATTCGGGGGCGTGGTCGCGCAAAAACACCAGGTTTTCGGGTTTCGACTGTTCGGCGCTGTAGCGATAACCCTGCACATCGAACTGTTTGAGCTGGGCCGGATCGTTGATTTTTTCCTGGATCACGAAACGGCTCATCAGGCCACGGGCCTTTTTCGCGTAGAAACTGATGATCTTGTACTGGCCGTTCTTCTGGTCCTTGAACTCGGTGTTGATGATCCGCGCGTTCAGCGCCGTGCGTTTTACCGCCGAAAAGTATTCGTTGGACGCCAGGTTGAGCAGCACGTCATCGCCCTGATCGGCCAGCGCTTCGTTCAGCCATTCGCTGATGCGCGTGCCCCAGAAGGCGTACAGGTCTTTGCCACGGGCGTTGGCCAGTTTGGTGCCCATTTCCAGACGATAGGGTTGCATCAGGTCGAGCGGGCGCAGCAGCCCATAGAGACCGGAGAGCATGCGCAGGTGTTTTTGCGCGTAGTCGAAATCGGCTTCGCTAAAGGACTGTGCGTCGAGACCGGTATAGACGTCACCCTTGAAGGCGAGCAGCGCCTGCTTGGCGTTTTCCGGGGTGAACGCTGGCGTCCAGCTGCCGAAGCGCGCGGCGTTGAGCCCGCCGATCTTGTCCGACACGTGCATCAGTTCGCTGATCTGCGCAGGCGTCAGGTCGCGCAACTGCTGGATCAGTTCCTGGGAGTGGTCGAGGTATTGCGGCTGGGTGAAGCGCTGGGTCGCCGGCGGTGTTTCGTAATCGAGGGTCTTGGCGGGGGAAATCACCATCAGCATGAAGTCGTCTCCTTTAATCGTGGGGGCGATTCTAGGGGGTTGTCGGTGTTGACTCCAGCTATGGGGGTAATAGGTGTGGGGAAGCTCGGGCATTTGCGACGGCTGGTGGAATTTTTCCCTCACCCCAGCCCTCTCCCGGAGGGAGAGGGAGCCGATCTCATTGATTTCAAAATTTGAGTTCGACTCGGTAGTTCCGATTGGCGGATATCGAAAGCGATACTCGGTCAGCTCCCTCTCCCCCCGGGAGAGGGCTGGGGTGAGGGCGGCGTCCTTCCGCCTTGCACATCAGCTATAGTGCCGCGCGGGTTTTGTTATGGAGACATCCCTTTTGCGCATTGTTCTTTTATTCACCGCGTGGCTGTTGAGCTTCGGTGCCATCGCGGCGCCGGGCGATGTAGCGACGCTGGATCGCAGCACCTGGCCCGAGCAGCTCAGTAATCCGACGCTGTTTGACGTGGCTTCACGGGCGGAAATCCTCATGTTCGCCCGTGTCCTGCTGGGCACCGAGTCGATGGATGAGGCCGCTCTGGCGCAGCGTCTGGGCTTGCGCACGGTCAATATCGATGCGGTCAACATTCTGCGCCAACGCCTCTGGCAGCGCCTGCTGGCCAACTACAACTTCGCCCAGCAAAGCTGCGATCAGGACGCCTCGTTCTGTTTCCTCGTCGAAGACCTGCCGACCTTGCGCGAGCAAGCCGCCAAGTTCGTGGTCAGCGATGACAGCTATTACACCAAGTGGGCCGAGCCGAGCCGTATCTTCCATCTGCAGTATCTGGACGAGTTGATGCGCAAGGCTGCGTTATCGCCGCAGACCAGCAACGAATTCGATCGTTTCGGCGACTACGAGCGTAATGGCGACGAGATGCACGACCGCTTGTTTCTGCTGACCTTCGACAGCGCCGCCAACGTGCAACCGGACAACACCGGTTGGCTCACCGAATACCTGCGCAAGGCAAACCTGAGCGGCACATTCTTTGTGTTGGGCAAGGATATTCAGGCGCGACTTGCTGATCGCTCGGTCAGCAGCCTGCAAGCCGGTTTCTCGAAACAGTGCGTCGGCGTGCAGGGGTGGGAGTTCCGTTCCCACAGCCACTGGCAGGACTGGCAGGATTCGGTGCGGCGCAGCGCTGATCTGGTGAAGAACAAGTTGCCGGAAAACTATGTGCCGCTGTTCCGTCCGCCAGAAGGGCAACGCCGCAGCGATGCGCAAGGTTTCTTCAACACCCAAGGCTTGCAAGTCGCGTTATGGGACATAGACGCCCAGGACGGCGCCGGCAAACTCAAGGGCGCACCGAGCGCGCAACGGGTGCTGACCCTGATGTTGCTGTGGCGTCACGGGGTGATCAATTTCAACATGAAGCAGGACGCGGTGAAGACCTCGTTGCCGTGGCTGATCACGCAAACCGCGCAGAGCGGCATTGGTTGGGAAGACTGTCAGGACGCTTTTCGCTGAGAAACGAAGAAAGCCCGGAAACATTGGGCTTGGGGCGATTTTTTTGCAGGATTCGGTGCAGGCGGACTTCCGACTTTAGCGGGGTCTGGGCAGTCCGCCAAGGGCTTTTCGTCACTCTGCAAAATAAACTTAAAAAAACCGTCAAAGTACTTTTTTATGTCATCGGTTTTGGAGTATTACGAAGACAGACCGCCGAAACCTGCAACACAGGTGGCGTCTTCCAAGACCCGTTTGTTTGCAGTCACTTGAATCTCCGCAGGTGAGATTTCGGCAGTCACTTCGAGGCGCAGCACCGCTCAGGTATTGCGTCTACTGGCTCTGACAAAGGTGACCGAGTATGGATGATCACGGACGTAGCCCTTCCTCCAACCAGCCAATCCTTTATGTACTCGATACCAACGTATTGATTCACGATCCAAACGCCCTGCTGAATTTCGAAGAACACCACGTCGCGATCCCGATGACCGTGCTTGAAGAGCTGGACAAGCTCAAGAGCGGGCATCACAGCGTGGCCGCCGAATGCCGTCAGGCCATCCGGCTGATCGACAAGACCCTGGGCGATGCGTCCCCCGAAGATGTCGAACTGGGTGTGCCGATCCAGCGCGGCAAGGGCGGGCCGAAGGGCTTGCTGTCGATTCTGATGAGCAAACAGGCCGAATCGAATCTGATTCTGCCCGAGCATCTGAACGACAACAAAATCATCAACCAACTGATCGATCTGCACACCCGCGACCCGAAAAAACCGGTGGTGCTGGTCACCAAAGACATCAACATGCGCCTCAAGGCGCGCGCCTGCGGTATTGATGCCGAGGATTACAGCACCGACCAACTGGTCGATGACGTGTCCCTGCTGCCCAACGGCTACCACAACATGACCGGCTCTTTCTGGGATCGCGTGAGCAAGGTCGATACGCGTCAGGATCACGGCCGCACCTGGCATCAAGTGCAACTGATCGACAACCTGCCGGCGGTACACATCAACGAGTTCATCATTGATGAACAGGGCTTTGTCGGCTGGATCAAGGAGATTGATGAGGCCAAGCTGCTGATCCTCGATCTGCACCAGGAACCGCTGCTGCATCAAGAAGCCTGGGGTCTCAAGCCACGCGACATTTATCAGAGTCTGGCGTTGTACGCGTTGCTGGATCCGGACATTCATCTGGTCAATCTATCGGGGGCCGCAGGCTCCGGTAAAACCATTCTGGCGCTGGCCGCTGCGATCGAGCAGACCATGGTCAGCAAGCGTTATCGCCGCATCATCGCGACTCGCAGCGTGCAGGGCCTGGACCAGGAAATCGGCTTCCTGCCCGGCACCGAAGCGGAAAAAATGGAGCCGTGGCTGGGCGCCATCACCGACAACCTCGAAGCCTTGCACATGGATGACGAAAACACCCATGGCAGCGTCGACTACATCCTTAGCAAAGTGCCGTTGCAGTTCAAATCGCTCAACTACATTCGTGGTCGCAGCTTCCAGCAGAGCCTGATCCTGATCGACGAATGCCAGAACCTTACGCCGCACCAAATGAAAACCATCATCACCCGTGCCGGCGCCGGTTCGAAAGTGGTGTGCCTGGGCAACCTCGCACAAATCGACACCCCTTACCTGTCCGCGACCAGCTCCGGGCTGACCTACCTGACCGAACGCTTCAAGGATTTCCCGAACGGGGTGCACATCACCCTGCAAGGCGTACCTCGCTCGATTCTGGCCGAATACGCCGAATCGCATTTGTAACCCTTCAACCAAAACCGGGCGGCCCTAAAGCCGCCCGGTTTTTTATGGCCCTGCACAAATCCAAATGTAGGAGTGAGCCTGCTCGCGATAGCGGTCGATCAGTCGACATCAGTGGTGAATATCAGACCGCTATCGCGAGCAGGCTCACTCCTACAGGGATGGTGGTGATTTCATAATCAATGATGCGGAAATTTGACCCGCAGGTTTACAATCCACGCTCCTGATCAGGAGTAATCCCGTGCTGACTCATCTCGATTCCCAAGGTCGCGCCAACATGGTCGACGTCACCGAAAAAGCCGTGACGTTCCGTGAAGCGACGGCCCAAGCGCTGGTGCGCATGCTCCCCGAAACGCTGCAGATGATCGTCAGCGGCGGCCATCCCAAGGGCGACGTGTTCGCCGTGGCGCGCATTGCCGGCATTCAAGCGGCGAAGAAAACCAGTGATCTGATTCCCCTGTGCCACCCGCTGATGCTCACCGGCGTCAAAGTCGAGCTCAGTGCCGACGGTGAAGACACCGTACGCATCGTCGCCCGTTGCAAACTCTCCGGGCAGACCGGCGTCGAGATGGAAGCGTTGACCGCTGCCAGTGTTGCCGCCCTGACCATTTACGACATGTGTAAAGCCGTCGATCGCGGCATGACCATCGAAAGCGTACGCCTGCTGGAGAAGGTCGGTGGCAAGAGCGGGCACTTTCAAGCGGAGCAGCCATGAACCTGACCGTGAAGTTTTTTGCCCGTTACCGTGAAGCGCTGGGCGTGGATTCGGTAAAGGTTGAAGGTGATTTCGCTACCGTCGACGACGTGCGAGCACTGCTGGCGCAACGTGACGGCGCCGAGGTGCTGAGCGAGCAGAACCTGATGTGCGCACGCAACGAAGACCTCTGCCAGCTCGACGAGCCGGTGGTCGATGGCGACGAAGTGGCGTTTTTCCCCACCGTGACCGGAGGCTGAGCCATGGCGATTCGTGTGCAGGCCACGCCGTTCGATCCGGGCGCTGAAGTCAACGCAATGCACGCGGCCAATGTCGGCGTCGGCGCGGTGGTGAGCTTTGTCGGCTATGTGCGCGACTTCAACGACGGCCTCGATGTGGCGGGGATGTTCCTCGAACACTATCCGGGCATGACCGAAAAAGCCCTCGGCAAGATCGCCGTTGAAGCGGAACAGCGCTGGCCGCTGTTGAAACTGGAAGTGCTGCATCGCATCGGCGCGCTGGAACCGGGCGAGCCGATCGTGTTTGTCGGCGCCGCCAGTGCCCATCGCCAGGCCGCCTTCGATGCCTGCGCCTTTGTCATGGACTACCTGAAAACCCGCGCACCGTTCTGGAAGAAAGAGAACACCAGCGACGGGCCGCGTTGGGTTGAAGGGCGGGACAGTGATCATGCTGCGGCGGATCGCTGGAAAAAGTAATTCCTGTAGCGCCCTTCAGTAAGCCTTCGCGAGCAAGCTCGCTCCCACATGGGACCTGTGTCGTGCACAAATCCAATGTGGGAGCGAGCTTGCTCGCGAAGGGGTCATCTGCAACACCAAAAACTTCGCAGACACTCTCTTCTCCCTGATTGACGGCTTGTACCTATAAGTCCAATATGGATTTCCAAGTACAAAAAAGCTTCATTCTTGCCGCTCAAAGCTCCCCGCTTGCAGCTGCTCTTCTTCATCTTGCCAAACCAACAACAAACCCGCGAGAGAACGAACATGAAGAAACTTCCCCTCATCACCGGTCTGGCCCTCAGCCTGTTGTCCTGCGCCAGCGTGTTCGCCGCCGAGCAAACCCTGCGCATCGGTATCGAAGCCGCTTACCCGCCATTCGCCTCGAAAACCGACAAGGGCGAAATCGTTGGTTTCGACTACGACATCGGCAACGCTTTGTGTGCGCAGATGAAGGTCAAGTGCGTGTGGGTCGAGGGTGAGTTCGATGGCCTGATTCCTTCGCTGAAAGTGAAGAAAATCGACATGGCGCTGTCCTCGATGACCATCAACGAAGACCGCAAGAAGTCGGTGGATTTTACTCATAAGTACTACTTCACATCCTCGCGCCTGGTGATGAAGGAAGGCGCCACCGTTGATGATCAATACGCCAGCCTCAAAGGCAAGAACATCGGCGTGCAGCGCGCGACCACCACCGATCGTTATGCCACCGAGGTGTTCGAACCGAAGGGTATCAACGTCAAGCGCTACAGCAACAACGAAGAGATTTACATGGACCTGGCAGCGGGGCGTCTTGATGCTATTTTTGCCGACACCATTCCGCTTAATGACTTTCTGTCGATGCCGCGCGGCAAGGGTTATGCGTTTGTCGGGCCTGAGTTGAAGGATCCGAAGTACGTGGGCGAAGGCGCGGGGATTGCGGTGCGCAAGGGCAATGCCGAGTTGGTCAGCCAGTTGAATGGCGCGATTGATGGCATTCGCGCGAGTGGCGAGTACCAGAAGATTTCCGAGAAGTACTTCAAGTCCGATATCTACGGCGACTGATAGAAAAGATCGCAGCCTTCGGCAGCTCCTACAGGGGAATGCGTGCTCCTGTAGGAGCTGCCGCAGGCTGCGATCTTTTGATCTTCAGCCCTTCAGCTCTTTCAAATGCTTGTACACCGTCGCCCGCCCCATGTTCAGCACATTGGCCACATAGTTCGAGGCACTCTTGCCTTTGAACGCGCCTTCGGCGTGCAGCGCCAGCACCAGCTCACGCTTGTGATCGCGGGTCAGCACATTCAGGCTCAGCTGCCGCTCACGCAGCCAGGCGTGGAGGAAAGTGTTGATGCGCTCCTGCCAGTCATCGCGAAACAGTGAGTCCGGTTGCGGGATCAGTTTGCTCGGTGAGAGGAACAGATCCAGCGCCGCCTTGGCATTCTCGAACAGCGAAATATTCAGATTGATGCACAGCACTGCCAGCGGCAGGCCTTCACTGTCGCGCAGGACGCTGCTCAGGCTGCGAATCTTCTGACCATCCCAGTTGAGCTTCTCGTACGGGCCGATATTGCGGTCGCTGACATCCTCGCTGAGCATGTCTTCCAGCGATGAGTCGTCACCGATCTCGCGTTTGGACAGGTTGTTGGCGATGTAATCGACCTTCTGTGTGCGCAGGTCGTGCAGCACCACTTCGGCGTGCGGAAAGAACAGTGTGGCGATGGCATCGGCGATGGCGCGGAAGTTATCCAGCGCCGGGTCGAACTCAGGGACGGTCATGACAGTGGAGCTCCAGGCAGCGTCAACGCCCCCGTGATCAGGAGGCGCAGCGAGTGTGCCGCAATCCGTTGGGCGCGTCATCCGGGTGGACGATCAGGCAAGGCGGGCCGGGGAGAGCATGGCGCTGCTCAGGCCGAAGTCACGCAAGTGCTCGGGCAAAGGCTCGCCGCGCACCAATGCCGCACTGGCCTGGCCCATCGCCGGCGAAGTCTGAATGCCGTAACCACCCTGCGCCGCGACCCAGAACAGCCCCGGCACCTGCGGATCGAAACCGCTGAGCAAATCACCGTCGGCAACGAAACTGCGCAGCCCGGCCCAGGTGCGGGTCGGGCGGCGGATGGTCAGCGTGGTAGCTTCTTCGATCTGGTAGATACCCATGGCGATGTCCAGTTCTTCCGGCTGCACGTCGTGGGGTTCGACCGGGTCGGCGTTGGCCGGTGAACCGAGGAACATGCCGGCGTCAGGCTTCATGTAGAAGGATTCGTCGAGACTGACCAGCATCGGCCAGTGATGAATGTCGACGCCTTCGGGGCCGGCGAAGATGAATGCGGCGCGGCGTTTCGGTTGCAGGCCCAGCGGCTTGGCGCCGGCCAGTGCGCCGACCTTGTCGGCCCAGGCGCCGGCGGCGTTGATGATCACCGGCGCACTGAAAGTCTGGCCGTTGGTTTGTACGTGCCAGAGACCGTTGGCGTCGCGGTTCAGGCCGAGTACTTCGCAATCGGTGTGCACTTCGCCGTGGTTGCGACGGATGCCGCGCAGGTAACCTTGATGCAGGGCGTCGGTGTCGATGTCGCTGGCGCTTGGATCGTAGATCGCGCCATGGACTTTTTCCCGGCGCAGGATTGGCAGTCGCGCGCAGGCTTCGTCGGCAGTGAGCAACTGCATTTCTGGCACGGTGGCTTTGGCGCTGAGGTATTGGTTGTTGAGTTCGGCAGCGTCACCGGTGAAATCCACGGTCATTTCGCCGCGTGGGGTCAACAGCGGGTGTTCGCAGAAACCGCTGGGCGGGTTGTCGAAAAACGCCCGGCTGGCCTGGGTCAGTGCGCGCACTTGCGGTGTGCCGTAAGCGGCGGTGAACAGCGCGGCGGAGCGCCCGGTGGAGTGATAGGCCGGGTGGGATTCACGTTCGAGTACGATCACTTTGCCGTGCGGCGACAGCCAGAAACCGCTGGAAGCGCCGGCAATCCCGCCGCCGATGATGATGAAGTCTGCCTGGCTCATGAAGGTCTCCTGATGCTCGAAATATGAAAATACACGCAATCCCTGTGGGAGCGAGCTTGCTCGCGAAAGCGACCTATCAGTCAACACATTCGGTGAATGTCAGACCGCATTCGCGAGCAAGCTCGCTCCCACATGGATTGCATCAGGCTTAATTCTGGTGATGGAGGAGATAAACCGCATTGGCGAGGGCAATGTCTTCCAGGCCGAGGCCAATTGAGCGGAAAAACACGTGACGGTCGTAACCCGGGCGCTGGACTTTCTCGCTGAGCAAGTCGGCGAGGTCACCAACAATCGAATCCTGGCTCCAGCCATGCTGTTCACTGGCAATCAACATCTCCCCCGCCGACCCCGGCGTGGTCAGACGATAGTCGCAGAACACCTGCATGTCGTTGAGGCTCTGCGGCGGCACTTCGTGGGCGCGTGGGGCGTTGGTGCTGATCGAGGTGATCAGTGCCGGTTTGCTCAATGCGGCGGGATCGATCACCGGTCCGGCAGACGAAGTGCACAGCATGATCACGTCGGCCTCGGCGATGGCCGCATCACGGCTGTCAGCGATCTTCAGATTGGGCGTGATGGCTTTCAACAGTGCCTGGGTTTGCGCTTCGGCGGCCAGGCTTGGCGAATACAGGCTGATGCTCTGCCAGTTGCGCAGCGATCTCACGTAGTGCAAATGCGCCTGGGCAACCTTGCCGCTGCCGATGATCGCCAGTCGCGTGGCATTCAGCGGCGCGAGGGCGTCGACCGCCACGGCGGTGGTCGCAGCGGTGCGCGCGGTGGTCAGTTCACCGGCATCGCAGAGCAGCAGCGGTTGGCCGGTTTTCATCGACATCAGCAGCGTCCACGCCGTCACCCGCGCACCGTGCTCGCCAACGATATACGGCGAAGTCTTCACGCCGTACACACCGTCTTCAGCCAGCACGCCCAGATAGTTGATGAAGTCGCCGGCACCCTGCGGGAACTCCACCAGTTGTTGCGCCGGCTGCACAGCGTTCCCGGCGGCGAGGTCTCGAAACAGCTTGCGCAATATCTGCGGTACATCGATGCGCGCCAGCAGCTCGCGAGCCTGATGCTGGTCGATCACGTAGGGCGTACTGGACATGTCAGGCTCCGAAAATGCAAACATAAACTTATTTGTCCATTATGGACTTTTAGTTTTGTCGGGCAAGCATCTGATGAAAATCCGCGCGAAAAAAAAGCGCAGTCCGTTGCCGGCTGCGCTTTTCTTTTAAACGTCGCTTACTGCGGACGCTTGCGCTCAACCGCACGCAACAGATGCGTCGGCGGCGTTTCACAGCTGATCTTGCGACCGAGCTTCTCTTCGATGGACGGCAACTGATAGGAGTCGTCCTCACCGGCGAAGCTGATCGACACGCCATCGGCGCCAGCACGACCGGTCCGGCCGATGCGGTGCACGTAGTCGTCCGGGACTTCCGGCAGAGTGAAGTTGATCACGTGGCTGATGCCGTCGATGTGGATGCCGCGACCGGCCACATCAGTGGCGACCAGTACGCGAATCTTGCCCTCGCGGAAACCTTCCAGGGTCTTGATGCGCTTGTGCTGCGGCACGTCGCCGGACAACTGCGCAGCATTCACACCGTCGCGCACCAGACGCTCTTCGATACGGCGGACTTCGTCCTTGCGGTTGGCGAAGACCATCACCCGCTCCCAGCCATTATCGTTGACCAGGTTGTAGAGCAATTTGTACTTGTCGGCACCGGCCACCGCATAGATGTGTTGCTCAACGTTTTCGCTGGCGACGTTGGTGACTTCGATTTCGACAATGGACGGATCGGTCGTCCATTGCTTGGCCAGGTTCATCACGTCTTCAGTGAAGGTCGCGGAGAACAGCAGGGTCTGGCGCTCGGACTTCGGCGGGGTCTGGCGAATGATCTGCCGTACTTGTGGGATGAAACCCATGTCGAGCATGCGGTCGGCTTCGTCCAGCACCATGACTTCGACCATGTCCAGGTGCACGTCGCCACGTTGGTTGAAGTCGAGCAGGCGGCCCGGTGTCGCGACGAGGATGTCGCAGTGGCGCGCTTCGAGGTGCTTGAGCTGCTTGTCGAAGTCCATGCCACCGACAAACGTCATGACGTTGAGGCCGGTGTACTTGGTCAGGTCGGCAGCGTCCTTGGCGATCTGCACCACCAGCTCACGGGTCGGCGCGATGATCAGCGCACGGGGTTCACCCATGTAGCGTTCTTTCGGCGGCGGCGTTTGCAGCAACTGGGTGATGATCGAAATCAGAAACGCGGCGGTTTTGCCGGTACCGGTCTGTGCGCGGCCAATGGCGTCTTTGCCAGCGAGGGTGAAGCCCAGCACCTGCGCCTGAATCGGCGTGCAGTACGGAAAACCCAGATCCTGGATGGCGTGCATCAGTTCTGGTGAAAGCTTGAAATCGTGGAAGCGGGTTTTGCCTTCCTGTGGGTCGACAACGAAATCTTCGAGTTTCCACGGAATTACCGGTGCCTTGGGCTTCGGTTCGCGGCGCGGTCTGGCCGGTTTCGGCGCTTCGCTGTGGGCAGGTTCGGCGGCGATTGACGCGGCCGGTGCCGGTTGCGGTTCTGCCTTCGGTGCCGCTACATGAGCGGGGCGGTCGGCCTGGGGCGCATCGTTGCGATGACCGGGGGCGTGCGACGGCGCACTGGGAACTGGCGCGAGCTGCTCAGCCTCGCTTTTACCGAACATCTTCTTGAGTGCTTTGAGCACGGTCATCTCATCAATTGGTTAAGGAATGTACGCCGGCCAGTGTAATGCAAGAAACGGGCGCGGCGTAGGGGGAGGGATCAAAGGGCGATTTTAATCTCGACGCTTAGCGCAGACGTTCGCTCAACCAGACGCCGATGTCGCGAATTTCCTCGGGTAACACTTCGTGCTCCATTGGGTATTCCTGCCATGTCACGGTGACACCATGCTTCAGCAAATGCTCGTAGGCACTGCGGCCCATCGAGTTCTGCACCACGCCATCGAACTGGCCGTGCAGGCACAGCGCGGGAATCCGCTGCTGACTGGCTGAAAGCTCCATCTCATCACTGAAGGTCGGCGCATACGTCGACAACGCCAGTACACCACCCAACGGCCCCTGCCATTTCACAAATGCGCTGTGCAAGACCACGGCGCCACCCTGGGAAAAACCGGCGAGGAAAATCCGCGAGGCGTCTATTCCGCTGGCGCGCTGGTTTTCGATCAATTCGATGATGCGATCCGCTGATGCTTCCAGCTCATCACGATCGATCGCCCGGGCCGGGCTCATGGCTTTAATGTCGTACCAGCTCGGCATGGCATATCCGCCATTTATCGTCACTGGACGGGTCGGTGCCTGCGGCAACACGAAGCGCGTGCTCAGCAGGCTTTCCTGCAACGCTTCCGCTACCGGCAAGAAGTCGTAGCGATCGGCGCCGAGGCCGTGCAGCCAGATCACGCAGGCGTCTGCGGGCTTAACAGGCTGAAGAATCAAGGGCTCGGTCATGTCTGCTCCAAATATGTGCGGGCGCTCTCATTAAGTGCGTGATTCGAGTGCGCGTCCGGTTGATCCGTTAAGAAGATGTCGCAAGGTTACAAGTTTTGCTATTGACCTGTCGCCGAATCGATTCCGCGGCGGGTGTGGTACGGGCTTTGCTATGGCTTGAACCGTGCAACCGATCTTGCGTGGGCGGTAACACTATCAGTGTACGACCCGCGACGGGATTGCAAAGAATCCGGTGATGGATGTTCGCCAATGGCCGCTACGGGCTTAGCGAACGTGAAAGGGCTACAGCCCGTTCGGCCGATTGGTGAGAAGTGAGTTGTCCATGATGTGGATTTTCTCCTACTAGACTCATAGCGAAGGTCTTACGTCGGTTGACCCCAAAAAAAGCCAACACGGGTCAGCAACGCCTCAAAAGGGTGCGACTGGACTCAAGCTCCGACACAACAAGAGCAAAACTGGAGGTTTGAATGAAGATGTTGAAATCCACCCTGGCCATCGTGACTGCAGCAACAGTACTCGGTGTCAGCGGGTTCGCTCAGGCGGGTGCAACCCTGGATGCAGTGCAGAAGAAAGGTTTCGTGCAGTGTGGCGTGAGCGACGGTCTGCCGGGCTTCTCGGTACCGGACGCGACCGGCAAGATCCTCGGGATCGACGCTGACGTCTGCCGCGCTGTGGCCGCTGCCGTATTCGGCGACGCGACCAAGGTCAAGTTCAGTCAGTTGAACGCCAAGGAGCGCTTCACCGCGCTGCAATCGGGCGAGATCGACATCCTGTCGCGCAACACCACCATGACCAGTTCGCGTGACGCGGGCATGGGCCTGAAATTCCCGGGCTTCATTACCTACTACGACGGCATCGGCTTCCTGGTGAACAACAAGCTGGGCGTGAAGAGTGCCAAAGAGCTGGACGGTGCAACCATCTGCATCCAGGCCGGTACCACCACCGAGCTGAACGTTTCCGACTACTTCCGCGGCAACGGTCTGAAATACACCCCGATCACTTTCGACACCTCCGATGAAAGCGCCAAGTCGCTGGAATCCGGTCGTTGCGACGTGCTGACCTCCGACAAGTCCCAACTGTTCGCCCAGCGCAGCAAGCTGGCCTCGCCGAAGGACTACGTGGTGCTGCCGGAAACCATTTCCAAAGAACCACTGGGCCCGGTCGTACGTAACGGCGACGACGAGTGGCTGGCCATCGTCCGTTGGGTTGGCTACGCGCTGCTCAACACCGAAGAAGCCGGCATCACTTCGAAGAACGTCGAAGCTGAAGCCAAGTCGACCAAGAACCCGGACGTCGCCCGTATGCTCGGCGCTGACGGCGAGTACGGCAAAGACCTGAAACTGCCGAAGGACTGGGTGGTGCAGATCGTCAAACAAGTCGGCAACTACGGCGAGATCTTCGAGAAAAACCTCGGCAAGAGCACTCCGCTGGAGATCGACCGTGGTCTGAACGCCCTGTGGAACAACGGCGGCATTCAGTACGCACCACCAGTGCGCTAATGGTTCTATCACCCGGCGGGCCAACCGCCGGGTGATGTTCTTGTTCCATTTTTTCCGGGGCACTTCATGCAAAATTCAATCGGCGCACCAAAGCAGAGGCTCAGCCTCAGCGATCCACGAGTGCGTGCGTGGCTATTCCAGATCATCACTGTTGTGGCGGTGGTCTCGCTGGGCTGGTACTTGTTCGACAACACGCAAACCAACCTTCAGCACCGGGGCATTACCTCCGGTTTCGGCTTTCTGGAGCGCAGTGCCGGGTTCGGCATCGCTCAACACCTGATCGACTACACCGAAGCGGACAGCTATGCCCGCGTCTTCGTCATCGGTCTTCTCAATACCTTGTTGGTGACAGTGATCGGCGTGATTCTGGCGACGATTCTCGGTTTCATCATCGGTGTGGCGCGGCTGTCGCAGAACTGGATCATCAGCAAACTGGCGACCGTGTATGTGGAAGTGTTCCGCAACATTCCGCCGCTGCTGCAAATCCTGTTCTGGTACTTCGCGGTGTTCCTGACCATGCCGGGGCCGCGCAACAGCCATAACTTCGGCGACACCTTCTTCGTCAGCAGCCGTGGCCTGAACATGCCGGCCGCGCTGGCTGCCGACGGTTTCTGGGCGTTCGTGATCAGCGTCGCAGTGGCCATTGTCGGCATCGTGTTGATGACGCGCTGGGCCAACAAACGCTTCGAAGAAACCGGCGTGCCGTTCCACAAGTTCTGGGTGGGCCTGGCGATTTTGCTGGTGATCCCGGCGTTGTGCGCACTGATCTTCGGCGCACCGCTGCATTGGGAAATGCCGAAGCTGCAAGGCTTCAACTTCGTCGGCGGCTGGGTGCTGATCCCGGAACTGCTCGCCTTGACCCTGGCCCTGACCGTGTACACCGCAGCATTCATCGCCGAGATCGTGCGTTCCGGGATCAAGTCGGTCAGCCACGGCCAGACCGAAGCGGCGCGTTCGCTCGGCCTGCGCAACGGCCCGACCCTGCGCAAGGTGATCATTCCGCAAGCCCTGCGCGTGATCATTCCGCCGCTGACCAGCCAATACCTCAATCTGGCGAAGAACTCCTCGCTGGCGGCCGGTATCGGTTACCCGGAAATGGTGTCGCTGTTTGCCGGCACGGTGCTCAACCAGACCGGTCAGGCGATCGAAGTGATTGCCATCACCATGAGCGTGTACCTGGCGATCAGTATCAGCATTTCCCTGCTGATGAACTGGTACAACAAGCGCATTGCGCTGATCGAGCGGTAAGGAAAAGCGCATGAGTACTCATACTTTCAAACCCGACATGCCCCCACCGAACAGCAGCATCGGCGTGGTGGCGTGGATGCGCGCGAACATGTTCTCCAGCTGGCTCAACACCCTGCTGACCCTGTTTGCGTTTTACCTGATCTACCTCGTGGTGCCACCTATCCTCAGCTGGGCGATTGTCGATGCCAACTGGGTCGGCACCACTCGCGCCGATTGCACCAAGGAGGGTGCCTGCTGGGTGTTCATTCAGCAGCGTTTCGGCCAGTTCATGTACGGCTACTACCCGACGGAGTTGCGCTGGCGCGTCGACCTGACCGTGTGGCTGGCGGTGATCGGCGCGGCGCCATTGTTCATCTCGCGCGTGCCGCGTAAAGCGGTATACGGGCTGAGCTTTCTGGTGCTGTACCCGATCATTGCCTTCACCCTGCTGCACGGCGGTTTCGGTCTGACCAATGTGGCGACCAGCCAATGGGGCGGCCTGATGCTGACCCTGGTGATCGCCACTGTCGGTATCGCAGGAGCTTTGCCACTGGGGATCGTGCTGGCGCTGGGTCGTCGTTCGAACATGCCGGCGATTCGTGTGGTCTGCGTGACCTTCATCGAGTTCTGGCGCGGTGTGCCGTTGATCACGGTGCTGTTCATGTCTTCGGTGATGCTGCCGCTGTTCCTGCCCGAAGGCATGAACTTCGACAAGCTGCTGCGGGCACTGATCGGCGTGATCCTGTTCCAGTCGGCCTATGTGGCTGAGGTGGTGCGCGGCGGTCTGCAAGCGATCCCCAAAGGTCAGTACGAAGCGGCTGCGGCGATGGGTCTCGGTTACTGGCGTTCGATGGGCCTGGTGATCCTGCCGCAAGCCCTGAAGCTGGTGATCCCCGGCATCGTCAACACCTTCATTGCGCTGTTCAAGGACACCAGTCTGGTGATCATCATCGGCCTGTTTGACCTGCTCAACAGCGTCAAACAAGCCGCTGCCGATCCGAAATGGCTGGGCATGGCCACCGAAGGCTACGTGTTCGCCGCCCTGGTGTTCTGGATTTTCTGTTTTGGTATGTCGCGCTATTCCATGCATCTGGAACGCAAGCTCGACACTGGCCACAAGCGTTAGGAGTTGTGTAAATGAGTGAAGCAATCAAAAAGCCTGTAGGTCCTGAAGGCATTATTCAGATGCAGGGCGTCAACAAGTGGTACGGCCAGTTCCACGTGCTCAAAGACATCAACCTCAACGTCAAACAGGGCGAACGTATCGTCCTGTGCGGGCCGTCGGGTTCCGGCAAGTCGACGACGATTCGTTGCCTCAATCGCCTGGAAGAACACCAGCAGGGCCGCATCGTCGTCGACGGCGTGGAGCTGACCAACGACCTCAAGCAGATCGAAGCGATCCGCCGCGAAGTCGGTATGGTGTTCCAGCACTTCAACCTGTTCCCGCACCTGACCATTCTGCAGAACTGCACCCTGGCGCCGATGTGGGTACGCAAGATGCCCAAGCGCAAGGCCGAGGAAATCGCCATGCATTACCTGGAGCGCGTACGCATTCCGGAGCAGGCGCACAAATTCCCGGGGCAACTGTCCGGTGGTCAGCAGCAGCGTGTGGCGATTGCTCGCGCGCTGTGCATGAAACCGAAAATCATGCTGTTCGATGAACCGACTTCAGCGCTCGATCCGGAGATGGTGAAGGAAGTACTCGACACCATGATCGGTCTGGCTGAAGACGGCATGACCATGCTCTGCGTGACCCACGAAATGGGCTTTGCCCGCACCGTGGCCAACCGCGTGATCTTCATGGACAAGGGTGAAATCGTTGAGCAAGCGGCGCCGAATGACTTCTTCGATAATCCGCAGAATGAGCGGACGAAGTTGTTCTTGAGTCAGATTTTGCATTGATCGAGTCCAGGCATTGAAATAAACCCGGATTGAGTTCCGGGTTTATTTTGTCCGGGGTCAGGAGGTCAATACAGGTTCGTGTTCTGGGTAACGCGCAGCCATTAGCTGCTTGAGATCGTTACCTTGATTGACTGCCTGTACGTCGGCCAACAAATGCGGGTGGCGATCCAGTAGTTGCATCAAGGTGAGCAGCGGTTGAGGAGGAGAAAGCTCGCCCCGCTCGTAGCGTGAAAATGCATTGTGTCCTCCACCCGATAACAACTTCACCGCATTCCTTTGGGTGAGATGAAGCTTAAGTCGGATGCGTTTCATCTCGGCGCCAATAAGTCGAAGGGAGTCTTCGAGCAAACGATCCCCGGCATCCACGTAGCGTTCAGCGCTGTCGGTGTCCTTGTCAAAAATGATTTCACCGCAAACCCTGCACTCCCAACCGGCAAGAGTGTGCACGAGCCGCGAAAACTGTTTGTAATTGACGGTGAGACTGCGATTTCGAAAATGACTCATTCCGTCTTCGGTACCGCAACTGATGCACGGTCTTTTGCTCATGTGTTTTTCTCCTTGAAGGAGATTACCGGGGGCCCACCGCCAGAGCAGTAAGTCACTTTGATGTAAATCTCCAAACCACGAAACGAGGTGTGATAAACGTCGTGCCAGTTGCGATGGTTGGCGTAGGACGTCATGGATTTGTAAAGCATGCGCCGCTCAAGCGAGCAGACGATATGCGTCATTGATTCATATGACATGCCCATTTCCCTGCCAGTCTCCAGCGCGCGTCGGGTGAAGGCTTCTTTGCCGCGTCGCACGACATCCGCCTTAATCACCGCCAAGTCGTAATGGGGTGTGTTCTTCTCCATAAGAAACCAAAACCCTGTCCCTGAAATTACCCTTAAAGGGTAATTTTGACCAATCGAAAATGCCGCTCCATGTGTCTCCGATTGACCCTAGGTGGTTGCCGTCCTACACGGGTCTGACTAACATGTCAGAAAATTCATCCTATGATTGGATGAAAGGGCGAATCCTATGTCAGACATTTCTCCACTCATCAAACGATCCCTGGTCGATCAGGCCCTGGATCAACTCCGTCAGCGCATCAACAGCGGTGCCTGGCAGGTCGGCGAGCGATTGCCGACCGAACCCGAGCTGTGCGCCGAACTGGGCATCAGCCGCAACACCGTGCGCGAAGCCATGCGCGTACTCGCATTCTCCGGATTGATCGAGATTCGCCAGGGCGATGGCAGTTACCTGCGCGCAGTGGTTGATCCGATGGATACCCTGAAAGCGCTATCGCAATGCTCGCTGGAACAGGCGCGCGAGACCCGCCACATCCTCGAAGTCGAGGCCATCGGCCTGGCGGCGTCACGTCGTACCGAAGAAGACCTCGTCGCATTGCGCGAGGCACTCGGCACCAGCGGCAGTCACTACCACGGCGATCTCGATACCTACATTGCTTGCGATCTGGTGTTCCACCGTCGTCTGGTCGATGCCGCGCACAACCCGACCCTCAGTGAGCTGTATCGCTATTTCTCCAGCATCGTCGGCGCGCAATTGCGCCAGACCCTGAACATCGTCCCGCGCCGTCAGGAAGTGTTCGACCTGCACATCGCGTTGCTCGATGCGGTCGAGCAACGCGACCCGGAACGGGCCAAAGCCTTGTCGAGGCAATTGATCAATGAACCTTGAAACCGAGAAATCCATGTCCCGCAACGAGATATCCACAACCCCCAAACGCACGGCAGAGCTCGAAGAACTGCTGATCGATGCCGAGGCCGACGACGAGCAAGTGCAACAAAGCCATCCGCTGGTGCGGCGGCCGTGGCTGTTGCTGCTCGGCTTGATTCTGGTGGCGCTGAATTTGCGCCCGGCGCTGTCGAGCATGGCGCCGCTGCTCAGCGACGTTTCCAAAAGCCTCGGCTTGTCGGCGGCTCAGGCCGGTCTGCTGACCACGCTGCCGGTGTTGTGCCTCGGTTTGTTTGCGCCACTGGCGCCGATTCTGGCGCGGCGTTTTGGCGCTGAACGGGTGGTGCTGGGGATTCTGCTGACATTGGCCGGCGGGATCATTTTGCGCAGTAACTTTGGCGAGATCGGCTTATTCGCCGGCAGCGTATTGGGCGGCGCGAGCATCGGCATCGTCGGCGTGCTTTTGCCGGGCATCGTCAAACGCGACTTCGCCAAACATGCCGGCACCATGACTGGCGTCTACACCATGGCCCTGTGTCTGGGCGCGGCGATGGCGGCCGGTTCCAGCGTGCCGTTAAGCGAGCATTTTGGTGGCAGCTGGACGATCGGCCTGGGCTTTTGGGTTATCCCGGCGTTGGTGGCTGCGTTGTTCTGGTTGCCGCAAGTCGGGCAGAAACATGGCGCGCACAACGTCGCCTATCGCGTGCGCGGTCTGCTGCGTGATCCGCTGGCCTGGCAGGTGACCTTGTACATGGGCCTGCAATCATCGCTGGCCTACATCGTCTTCGGCTGGTTGCCGTCGATCCTGATCGGTCGTGGACTGACGCCAACCCAGGCCGGTCTGGTGTTGTCCGGTTCGGTGATTATTCAGCTCGCCAGTTCTCTGGCCGCGCCGTGGCTGGCGACCCGTGGCAAGGATCAGCGTCTGGCAATCGTCGTGGTCATGGCGCTGACCCTTGGCGGTCTGTTCGGCTGCCTGTACGCGCCGATCGAAGGCCTGTGGGGCTGGGCGATTTTGCTGGGTCTGGGGCAGGGCGGTACGTTCAGTCTGGCGTTGACGTTGATTGTGCTGCGTTCGCGCGATTCCCATGTCGCGGCGAACCTGTCGAGCATGTCTCAGGGCTTCGGTTACACGCTGGCGTCGATGGGGCCGTTCGCGGTCGGCGTGGTGCATGACTGGACCGGCGGCTGGAATGCCGTGGGCTGGATCTTTGGCATTATCGGCACCGGTGCGATCATTGCTGGCCTCGGTGCCGGGCGTGCGCTGTACGTGCAAGTGCAAAGCGAAAAAATCTGACGCGGTTCAAACTGTAGGAGTGAGCCTGCTCGCGATAGCTTTATACCTGTCAACGTTGCGCTGACTGACACACCGCTATCGCGAGCAGGCTCACTCCTACAAGGTTATGCGTGTTCTCGGTATTCGCTGTGCGAATGCCGATAGTGTTTCTGCGCATTGCGGATTATCGTGCTGGCACTCTGTACCTATTTTGGAGATTGCCCATGAGCGAAACCCACGCCGCGTTGATCAGCCGCTTCTACCAGGCCTTCCAGCGCCTGGATGCCGAAGCCATGGCCGCCTGCTACACCGACGACGTAGTGTTCAGCGATCCGGCCTTCGGCGAACTGCGTGGGCGCGATGCCGGCGACATGTGGCGCATGCTCACCACCCGCGCCAAAGACTTCTCGCTGACCTTCGACAACGTTCGCGCCGACGAGCGCAGCGGCGGCGCGCATTGGGTCGCGACTTATCTGTTCAGCCAGACCGGCAACATCGTCATCAACGATATCCAGGCCAGCTTCGTGTTCCGTGACGGCAAGATCTGCGAGCACCACGATCATTTTGATCTGTGGCGCTGGTCGCGTCAGGCGCTGGGTTTCAAGGGCCTGCTGCTGGGCTGGACGCCGCTGGTGCGCAACGCCGTACGCGCTCAGGCATTGAAGGGACTGAAGGCATTTCAGGCCGGTCGCTGATAAGATCGCCGCCTGTTTCCTACACGTCTTGATCCCGAAGTGACCAGCCTTAGCGAAAAATCTGTCGATGTGGCCGAACCGGTGAGCAAGTCCTGGTTCGTCTACCTCGTTCGCGCCGCCAATGGTTCGTTGTACTGCGGAATCAGCAACGACCCTGTGCGCCGTTTCGCCAAACATCAAAGCGGCAAAGGCGCGCGGTTCTTCCTCTCCAGCCCGGCGATGGCGCTGGTCTACACCGAACTGTGCCGCGACAAGAGCGATGCGCTGCGCCAGGAACGGTTAATCAAAAAACTCAGGAAAAGCGCCAAGGAATGTCTGGTCGCGTCTTATCAATCTGACTGATCAGTTCCCATCAGCCAGATCTGTAGGCTGCTAAGCAAATGCACGCTAAGCTGCCAGCTCATTATCTGAGCGGCGGAGCCGAGCATGTCCGAGTTGATTCTGCATCATTACCCGACTTCTCCATTTGCCGAGAAGGCCCGCCTGCTGCTGGGCTTCAAAGGCTTGTCGTGGCGCTCGGTGCATATCTCGCCGGTGATGCCGAAACCGGATCTGACCGCGCTGACCGGTGGCTACCGCAAGACGCCGGTGCTGCAGATTGGCTCTGACATCTATTGCGACACATCGTTAATCGCGCGGCGCCTGGAGCAGGAAAAGGCGTTGCCGGCGTTCTTCCCCGAAGGTCAGGAATTTACCGCTGCCAGTTTTGCCACGTGGGCTGACTCGGTGGTGTTTCAACATGCGGTGAGTCTGGTGTTCCAACCGGAATCAGTGGCAGTGCGCTTCGGCAAACTGCCGCCGGAAGCGATCAAGGCGTTTCTCGCCGACCGTGCAGGTTTGTTCTCGGGTGGCAGTGCCACGCGTTTGTCCGCCGAACAGGCCAAGCATCAATGGCCGACGATCATGGCTCGCCTGGAGCAGCAGTTACAGCGCGAGCAGGGCGACTTCCTGTTCGGCGAACCGTCGATTGCCGACTTTGCACTGGCGCATCCCATGTGGTTCCTGAAGGCCACGCATGTCACGGCTCCGCTGGTGGATGAGTATCCGGCGGTTGCAGCCTGGTTGGGCCGAGTGCTGGGTTTTGGTCATGGCGCGGCGAGTGCGATGACTTCGGAAGAGGCGCTGGAGGTTGCACGTAACGCGACACCGGCGGCGTTGCCGGATGAGCAGTTCGTAGATCCGAATGGGTTCAAGGCTGGGCAGCAGGTGGCGATCTCTGCGACCGATTACGGGGTTGATCCGGTGGTGGGTGAGTTGCTGTTTGCCGGTCGCGAAGAGTTGATCATTCGTCGCGAAGACGAGCGTGGCGGTGTGGTGCATGTGCACTTCCCGCGTTTCGGTTTCCGCATCGAAGCCCGCTAAAGATCCATTGTGGGAGCGAGCCTGCTCGCGAAAGCGGTGTGTCAGACAACAACAGTGTTGAATGATCAGCCGTCTTCGCGAGCAGGCTCGCTCCCACATTGATTATTTCAGGGCGGCGAGGATTTCGTCCGGGTCGAATCCGCGAATCAACGTGCCGTTGACATCGATCAACGGTATCCCGCGTCCGCCCAATGCCTCATACGCCTTGCGCGCCTCGGTATTCTTCTCGATATCGAATTCCTTGAAGGGAATCCCCTTGCTGTCGAGAAAGCGTTTGGTCTGCTTGCAATAGCCGCACCAGTCGGTGGCGTAGAGCACGACGTTGGCTTGCGCGCGCGTCTGCTCTGCAACCATCTGCGACGGATTGAACACCCGCTCGATCTTGCCCCAGTTCTGATAGACCACCACCACCAGCAGAACCAGCGCAACTTTCTTCAGCACATTGCCGAGCATCAGTTACGCCGCTTCAACTGATCGGTGAGCGATGTCGGCAGGCCCTTGATCACCAGGGTGCCAGCTTCTTCGTCGTATTCGATCTTCGAGCCCAGCAGGTGCGCTTCAAAGCTGATCGACAGGCCTTCGGCGCGGCCGGTGAAGCGGCGGAATTGATTCAGGGTGCGTTTGTCCGCCGGAATCTCTGGCGACAGGCCGTAATCCTTGTTGCGGATGTGATCGTAGAAGGCTTTCGGGCGTTCTTCGTCGATCAGCTCGGAGAGTTCTTCCAGGCCCATCGGTTCGCCGAGTTTGGCCTGGCTGCTGGCGTAATCGACCAGGGTCTTGGTCTTCTCGCGGGCGGATTCTTCCGGCAGGTCTTCGCTTTCTACGAAGTCGCTGAAAGCCTTGAGCAGCGTGCGCGTCTCGCCCGGGCCGTCGACGCCTTCCTGGCAACCAATGAAGTCGCGGAAGTATTCCGAAACCTTTTTGCCGTTCTTGCCCTTGATGAACGAGATGTATTGCTTGGACTGCTTGTTGTTCTGCCACTCGGAAACGTTGATGCGCGCCGCCAGGTGCAGTTGACCGAGGTCGAGGTGGCGCGACGGGGTCACGTCCAGCTCGTCGGTCACCGCCACGCCTTCGCTGTGGTGCAGCAGGGCGATCGCCAGGTAATCGGTCATGCCTTGCTGATAGTGGGCGAACAGCACGTGGCCGCCGACCGACAGGTTCGATTCTTCCATCAACTTTTGCAGGTGCTCGACCGCGACTTTGCTGAACGCGGTGAAGTCCTTGCCGCCTTCCATGTATTCCTTCAGCCAGCCGCTGAACGGGAACGCTCCGGATTCCGGATGGAACAGGCCCCAGGCTTTGCCCTGTTTGGCGTTATAGCTCTCGTTGAGGTCGGCGAGCATGTTTTCGATGGCTGCAGACTCGGCCAGTTCCGTGTCACGGGCGTGCAGAACTGCGGGCGTGCCGTCGGGTTTTTTGTCGATCAGGTGGACGATGCAATGACGGATCGGCATGGGCTTCTCGGCTGTTGGAAGGGAGGAGGGCAGGCTCCCCCGAAAAAGCGCCCAGTGTACCGCAACCACTGGTTTTGGCGCGGGTTGTAGGGCAAAACCGGGGCGCGTACTGACGCATATGCAGTTTTTTACCGATTTAGCGTAATAAAGCTGACCAAATGGGTAGCTAGAGGCGGATATTTCCCCGTCTCTGTGCTAGTTTTGCCCGGTCTTACGCGAAGTCACTGCGTTAAGCGTGCAATCAGCATTTGTCAGGTCGAACCAAACCCTGATTTCGGCATCTATAACCCGACTCGTCGTGGTTATCGCCGAGGGTGCCAGATCCAGAAGATCGGGCTCGATGGCTGACACTGCACTCTGCAATCCATATGAATTTGATAGGGAAGGAACACTACATGGCTCTTACTAAAGACCAACTGATCGCCGACATCGCTGAAGCTATCGACGCGCCGAAAACCACCGCGCGTAACGCTCTGGACCAACTGGGCCAAATCGTTGCCGATCAGCTGGAAAACGGCGGCGAAATCACCTTGCCAGGTATCGGCAAGCTGAAAGTGACCGAGCGTCCTGCCCGCACTGGCCGTAACCCTTCGACTGGCGCTGCCATCGAAATCCCTGCTAAGAAAGTGATCAAGCTGGTTGTGGCCAAAGGCCTGACCGACGCTGTGAACAAGTAAGACGCAGCAATAAAAAACCGTGCATCGGAGTGATCCGGGCACGGTTTTTTTGTGTCTGCGATTTGGTGAGGCGTTACTCCGCCTGTAGGAGCTGTCGAGTGAAACGACGCTGCGATCTTTTGATCTTGTTTTCAGGATCAAGATCAAAAGATCGCAGCGTGCCGCAGCTCCTACAGGGGCATCTGCGCAGCTATTAGCGTACCCAGCGCTCGCGGCGCCAGATCTGCTGCTCGGACTTGGTCTGGAAAGTCCAGGCGACGAAACGGCTTTGCTTCTGGCCTTGCGACATCTCCACCACTTGGCTTTCCAGCACGCCGGCCTTTTTCAGCGCGGTTTCGATGGCCGGCAGGTTCGACGCTTTCGACACCAAGGTGCTGAACCACAGCACCTTATGCTGGAAGTTCGCGCTCTCGGCGATCAGTTGCGTCACGAAACGCGCCTCGCCACCTTCACACCACAGTTCAGCCGACTGCCCGCCGAAGTTCAGCACCGGCAGTTTGCGTTTCGGGTCAGCCTTGCCCAATGCGCGCCATTTGCGCTCGCTGCCCTTGGTCGCTTCATCCATCGAAGCGTGGAACGGCGGGTTGCACATGGTCAGGTCAAAGCGCTCGCCCGGTTCCAGCAAGCCAATCAGGATGTGCTTGCGGTTTTCCTGCTGGCGCAGCTGGATAACTTTGTTCAGGTCGTTGGACTGAACGATGGCGCGGGCAGCGGCCACGGCGGTCGGGTCGATTTCCGAGCCGAGGAAGTGCCAGCGGTATTCGCTGTTACCGATCAGCGGATATACGCAGTTGGCGCCCATCCCGATGTCCAGCACGTTGACGATCGCGCCGCGTGGCACCTTGCCGTCGTTCATGCTGGCCAGCAAATCCGCAAGGAAGTGCACGTAATCGGCACGGCCCGGAACCGGTGGGCAAAGGTAATCCGCCGGGATGTCCCAATGCTGGATGCCATAGAACGACTTGAGCAGCGCCCGGTTGAACACACGCACCGCATCGGGGCTGGCGAAGTCGATGCTTTCCTTGCCGTACGGGTTGGTGATCACGAACTTCGCCAGTTCCGGCGTGGTTTTGATCAGCGCCGGGAAGTCGTAACGACCCTGATGGCGATTGCGCGGGTGCAGGCTGGCCTTTTCGCGCGGTTCGACGGTCTTGGCCGGGGTCGCGGAGTCAGGCTTCTTGCGCGCAGGTTTGGGTGTGCGGGGGGCGTTCATGGGCGTGGTCGATTCGGGTATGGCTGAAAGTGGCGGGTATTGTCCCACATCCAGCCGTTGCGAACTCAATATCAGCAACACCAACGATCTCTGTGGGAGCGAGCTTGCTCGCGAAAGCGTCGTTTCAGTCAACATCACTTTCGCCTGACACGGCCTCTTCGCGAGCAAGCTCGCTCCCACAGGGATTGGCAGTGGATGAAGGAAAGTAGGCAATAAAAAAGGCGCGTCACCCAATCGGGTGGCGCGCCTTTTTAATGCGATTTACCTTTACAGGCTGGCAATCCGCGCATGTTGCTCGGCCAGTTTGCCCAAGGCTTGTTCCGCCTCGGCCAATTTGGCGCGTTCCTTCTCGATGACTTCGGCCGGGGCCTTGTCGACGAAACCGGCGTTGGACAGTTTGCCGCCAACCCGCTGGACTTCGCCCTGCAGACGCAGGATTTCCTTGTCCAGGCGTGCCAGTTCGGCACCCTTGTCGATCAGGCCGGCCATCGGCACCAGCACTTCCATCTCGCCAACCAGTGCGGTGGCGGACAGCGGTGCTTCTTCACCAGCCGCCAGAACGGTGATCGATTCCAGACGCGCCAGCTTTTTCAGCAGCGCTTCGTTCTCGGTCAGACGGCGCTGGTCTTCAGCGCTGACGTTCTTCAGGTAGATTGGCAGTGGCTTGCCCGGGCCGATGTTCATTTCGCCACGGATGTTACGCGTGCCGAGCATCAGTTCCTTGAGCCATTCGATATCGTCTTCGGCGGCCGGATCAATGCGCTCTTCGTTGGCCACTGGCCACGCTTGCAGCATGATCGTCTTGCCCTGAATGCCGGCCAGCGGCGCGATGCGCTGCCAGATTTCTTCAGTGATGAATGGCATGAACGGATGCGCCAGACGCAGCGCCACTTCCAGCACGCGAACCAGCGTACGGCGAGTGCCGCGCTGACGTTCAACCGGAGCGTTCTCGTCCCACAGCACAGGCTTGGACAGTTCCAGGTACCAGTCGCAGTACTGGTTCCAGATGAACTCGTACAGCGCTTGCGCCGCCAGGTCGAAACGGAACTGATCGAGTTGACGGGTCACTTCGGCTTCAGTGCGCTGCAGTTGCGAGATGATCCAGCGGTCCGCCAGCGACAGCTCGTAGGCTTCGCCGTTCTGGCCGCAGTCTTCGCCCTTGTCCAGAACATAACGCGCGGCGTTCCAGATCTTGTTGCAGAAGTTGCGATAGCCTTCGACGCGGCCCATGTCGAACTTGATGTCGCGACCGGTCGAGGCCAGCGAGCAGAAGGTGAAGCGCAGGGCGTCGGTGCCATAGCTGGCGATGCCGTCGGCGAACTCGTCGCGGGTCTGCTTCTCGATCTTCTTCGCCAGTTTCGGCTGCATCAGGCCGGAGGTGCGTTTCTGCACCAGTTCTTCCAGCTCGATACCGTCGATGATGTCCAGCGGGTCAAGGACGTTGCCCTTGGACTTGGACATCTTCTGGCCCTGACCATCACGCACCAGACCGTGCACATAAACGGTCTTGAACGGTACCTGCGGGGTGCCGTCCTCGTTCTTGATCAGGTGCATGGTCAGCATGATCATCCGGGCAACCCAGAAGAAAATGATGTCGAAGCCCGTCACCAGTACGTCGGTGGAGTGGAATTTCTTCAGGAACTCGGTTTTTTCCGGCCAGCCCAGGGTGGAGAACGTCCACAGGCCGGAGCTGAACCAGGTGTCGAGTACGTCGTTGTCCTGTTGCAGCGCCACGTCCGGGCCGAGGTTGTGCTTGGCACGCACTTCGGCTTCGTCGCGACCGACGTAGACTTTGCCCGACTCGTCGTACCAGGCCGGAATCCGGTGGCCCCACCACAGCTGACGGCTGATGCACCAATCCTGGATGTCGCGCATCCACGAGAAGTACATGTTTTCGTATTGCTTGGGCACGAACTGGATGCGGCCGTCTTCAACGGCGGCAATCGCAGGCTCGGCCAAAGGTTTGGTCGACACGTACCACTGGTCGGTCAGCCACGGCTCGATGATGGTGCCGGAGCGATCGCCTTTCGGTACTTTCAGGCCGTGGTCATTGACGCTGACCAACAGGCCGGCTGCGTCGAACGCAGCAACGATCTGCTTGCGCGCTTCGAAACGCTCAAGGCCGGCGTATTCAGCCGGGATCTTGCCATCGATGCTGTCGTTCAGTGTGCCGTCGAGGTTGAACACCTGCGCTGCCGGCAGCACGTTGGCGTTCTTGTCGAAGATATTCAGCAGCGGCAGGTTGTGGCGCTTGCCGACTTCGTAGTCGTTGAAATCGTGGGCCGGGGTGATTTTCACGCAGCCGGTGCCGAATTCAGGATCGCAGTAATCGTCGGCGATGATCGGGATGCGGCGGCCAACCAGTGGCAGCTCGACAAACTTGCCGATCAGGGCCTGGTAGCGCTCGTCGTTCGGGTTCACCGCAACTGCGGAGTCACCGAGCATGGTTTCCGGACGCGTGGTCGCGACGATCAGGAAATCGTTGCCATCAGCGGTTTTCGCGCCGTCGGCCAGCGGGTACTTCAGGTTCCACAGGAAACCCTTCTCGTCGTGGTTTTCCACTTCGAGGTCGGAAATCGCCGTGTGCAGCTTGGTGTCCCAGTTGACCAGACGCTTGCCGCGGTAGATCAGGCCGTCTTCGTGCAGGCGCACGAACGCTTCTTTGACCGCTTCCGAGAGGCCGTCGTCCATGGTGAAGCGCTCGCGGCTCCAGTCAACGGACGAGCCGAGGCGGCGGATCTGACGGCTAATGTTGCCGCCGGACTGATCCTTCCATTCCCAGACTTTCTCGAGGAATTTTTCGCGGCCCAGATCATGGCGATTCTGGCCTTGGGCCTCGAGTTGACGCTCCACCAGCATCTGTGTGGCGATACCGGCGTGGTCGGTGCCCGGCTGCCACAGGGTGTTGCGACCCTGCATGCGGCGGAAACGGATCAGGGCGTCCATGATCGCGTTGTTGAAACCGTGACCCATGTGCAGGCTGCCGGTGACGTTCGGCGGCGGGATCATGATGGTGTAGGAGTCGCCCGCGCCTTGCGGGGCGAAGTAGTTCTCGGACTCCCAGGTGTTGTACCAGGAAGTTTCAATGGCGTGCGGCTGGTAGGTCTTATCCATGCGCGGCGGGACCCTATTGGCATTAATTCAGGAAAAGCCGACGAGTATAGCGGGGCATGGGGCCGAGGGCGAGCGGGGCGGGCCGGATGGAGATCTAAATGTAGGAGCTGCCGAAGGCAGCGATCTTTTGATCTTGTCTTTAAAAAACAAAGGTCAAAAGATCGCAGCCTGCGGCAGCTCTTACACGGGGTACGTTATTCGTACTGGCTGAGCAGCCGTTCCATCCGCGCGTCGAGGCGGCGTTTGATTTCGGTTTCGATGTGCGGCGCGAAGTCGTCGATCACGTCTTGCAGGATCAATTGCGCGGCGGCGCGCAGTTCGCTGTCGAGGTGAAGCAAGGCGTCCGGGCCTTTATCCACAGGCGCCGCCGATTGCGCGGCAGTTGCCGGGGCGGGCGTGGGAGGCGGTTCGACGGCAGCCGGCTCGGTGCCGACCGAATCGAACAGCATCGGAATCTGTTCCTGTTCGCCATCGTCGACCGTGTCGGTCAACAGCGGTGGTTGCAGGTTGTCATCGCCGAGCAACTGGCGGATCGATTCAAGATCATCCAACAGGTGTGCGGACTTTTGTTGCGGTTTCGGAGTGTCCATTGGAGTGCTCAGAGTCGCTGTAAACGGTGGTCTTGCAGAGGATAGCCCTGTTCACGGTAGAAACGGAAACTCTCCCGCGCGGCCGCCCGGATCGACGGATCTTCGACCACCACTTCCGCCACGCGGGCGAATTTGTTGGCAAAGGCTGGGACTTTCAGGTCGAGATTAACCAGCAAATCCTGATGCTGACCGCAGTCTTCACCCAGACCCAACACAATCAAACCGTCCGGTTCGCTGTCGGCCGGGCCGTGAGGTACAAACGTTTCGCCCTTGAATGCCCACAGGCGTGCATCGAGATCATCGCGCTGAGCGGCATCGCTGCAATGCAGGTAGATGCGATGGCCCATGCGCCAGGCTTTCTCGGTGAGCTTGCAGGCAAAGTCCAGGCGCGCCGAAGGGTCAGCGCTGGGCAGGATATAGAAGTCGACTTTGGTCATTGCGGTTCCAGAGCAGCAAGCGGCGTCACCCGAAGGTAACGCCGCCCGTCAGCGGGTTCAGGCTTTGGCGCGATCCAGCAGGTACTGGGTCAACAGAGGCACCGGACGACCGGTTGCGCCTTTGTCCTTGCCGCCGCTGGTCCATGCGGTGCCCGCGATGTCCAGGTGCGCCCAGTTGAGGTTCTTGGTGAAGCGCGACAGGAAGCACGCCGCAGTGATGGTGCCGGCTTTCGGCCCGCCAATGTTGGCGATGTCGGCGAACGGGCTGTCCAGTTGCTCCTGGTATTCGTCGAACAGCGGCAATTGCCAGGCACGGTCATCAGCGGCTTTACCGGCGCTGAGCAGTTGGTCGATCAGTTCGTCGTTGTTGCCCAGCAGGCCCGAAGTGTGGGCGCCCAAGGCAACGACGCAAGCGCCGGTCAGGGTGGCGATGTCGATCACCGCTTGAGGCTTGAAGCGCTCGGAGTAGGTCAGCGCGTCGCACAGCACCAGTCGGCCTTCGGCGTCGGTGTTGAGGATTTCCACGGTCTGGCCGCTCATGGTGGTGACGATATCGCCCGGACGGGTCGCGTTGCCGCTAGGCATGTTCTCGGCGCAGGCGAGGATGCACACCAGGTTGATCGGCAATTTCAGTTCAAGCACGGCACGCAGGGTACCGAACACGGAGGCCGCGCCGCCCATGTCGTACTTCATTTCGTCCATGCCGGCGCCTGGTTTCAGGCTGATGCCGCCGGTGTCGAAGGTGATGCCTTTACCAACCAGCGCGTACGGCTTCTCGGATTTCTTGCCGCCGTTGTATTGCATGACGATCAGGCGCGGCGGTTGCTCGCTGCCTTGGCCGACGGCGTAGAACGAGCCCATGCCCAGGGATTTGATCTTCTTCTCGTCGAGGACTTCGACTTTCAGATCCTTGAACTCTTTGCCCAGATTCTTGGCTTGTTCGCCGAGGAAGGTCGGGTGGCAGATGTTCGGCGGCAGGTTGCCCAGATCGCGGGTGAAGGCCATGCCGTTGGCGATCGCAGTAGCGTGGTTCACGGCGCGCTGCACTTCAGCTTGGGCAGCCTTGATGGTCAGCAGGGTGATTTTTTTCAGGGCGCGCGGTTCGGCTTTCTGGCTCTTGAACTGGTCGAAGGTGTATTCGCCGTCCACCAGGGTTTCCGCCAGCAGACGGGTTTTGCCGTAGCTGTCACGGTTTTTGACAATAACTTCATCCAGCGCCAGCACGGCGTCGCTGCCGCCCAGACCCTTCAGGGTGTTGAGGATGCCGGCCACGATTTTGCGGAACGGACGGTCGCCCAGTTCTTCATCCTTGCCCACGCCGACCAGCAGCACGCGCTCGGCTTTGAGGTTCGGCAGGCTGTGCAGCAACAGACTCTGACCGACCTTGCCAGCCAGATCGCCACGCTTGAGCACCGCGCTGATGGCGCCACCGCTCAGCTCATCAACCTGTTTGGCGGCGACGCCGAGTTTGCGGCCTTCGCCGACGGCAACCACCAGGGTGGCGGTTTTCAACGTTTCTGGGCTAACGCTTTTTACAACCAGTTCCATGTCCGGATCCCTGAATGAATGGTCAACATGCAGGCGTTCGACGGTGTCCGCAGTCGCCTGCTTATAGATAGAAGAGGCGCAGGCCAAAGCCTGCGACAAGGGCCGCAGTTTGAACCTCGCTCACTGCGCCTGACAACCCTAGGGGGCGTTCTCAATTAGTTTTCACACCGCGTTGTCGCCTTAAAGCCAGCCAGGCAAGGCGCGGGCCGCTGGGAATGGTTGTTCCCTTTCCAAGGCCTGCAACGCAGACTGGCCGGCTTTAAGGCACAACCCGAAGGGCCGGGCCTGCTGTTGTGCAGGGCTGCGTTGCTCGAAGCTTATTTTGGAATGACCAAGCCACACTTCTCGCGCCTTGCCCTGCACAACAGCAGACCCGGCGCGGTGTGAAAACTAATTGAGAACGCCCCCTAGGTTGTACGATCCGCAAAGGATTACAGACATGGATGAGTGTGCGCAGTGACAGGCGCCCTCAATCACAGGATAATGCCGCATCTTTTTTCGACGGCTCTGCGTTGCGGGCCGGTCGATGTGTTTGCTTGTTTGGCCGCCTTAGCCTGACAACCCTGGAGTGTCTGGTTTGATCGTCTTCCGTTATCTGTCCCGCGAAGTCCTGCTGACCCTCAGCGCCGTGAGTGCCGTGCTGCTGGTCATCATCATGAGCGGTCGCTTCATCAAATATCTGGCTCAGGCCGCTGCCGGCCAGCTCGATCCGGGCTCTTTGTTCCTGATCATGGGCTTTCGTCTGCCGGGGTTCCTGCAACTGATTCTGCCGCTGGGCCTGTTCCTCGGGATCCTGCTGGCGTACGGTCGGCTGTACCTGGAAAGCGAGATGACTGTGCTTTCGGCCACAGGCATGAGCCAGCAGAAGCTGTTTCGCATGACCTTGTTTCCAGCGACGCTGGTCGCGCTGGTCGTGGCGTGGCTGAGTCTGGGCCTGGCCCCGCAAGGCGCCAACCAGTTCCAGTTGCTGCTGAACAAGCAGGACGCGCTGACTGAATTCGATACCCTCGAACCGGGGCGTTTCCAGGCCCTGCGTGACGGTACTCGGGTGACCTATACCGAAACCCTGAGCGACGATCGCGTCAATCTGGGCAGCGTATTCATTTCGCAGAAGAACCTCGGTGCCGATCAAAAGGATCGCGGGATTTCCGTGCTGGTGGCCGAAAGCGGTCGCCAGGAAGTGCGCCCCGACGGCAATCGCTACCTGATCCTCGATAACGGCTATCGCTACGACGGCAGCCCGGGGCAGGCCGATTACCGCGCCATTCACTACGAAACCTACGGTGTGCTGTTGCCCAAGCCAGACGTCAGCGAAGAAGTCACCGACCGTGACGCCATGCCGACCTCGTCTCTGCTGGGCAGCGATGACATCCGCTCCAAAACCGAGCTGCAATGGCGTTTGTCCCTGCCGTTGCTGGTATTTATCGTGACCCTGATGGCGGTGCCGCTGTCGCGAGTCAATCCGCGCCAAGGGCGTTTCCTCAAGCTGCTGCCGGCGATTCTTCTTTATATGGCTTACCTGACCATTCTGATTGCCGCCCGCGGCGCCCTTGAAAAAGGCAAGATCCCGCCGGCCCTCGGCCTGTGGTGGGTGCATGCGATCTTCCTTGTCATCGGTCTCGGCCTGCTCTATTGGGAGCCGCTACGCCTGAAGATGGCCAGTCGTCGCTCCGCTGCGCTGGAGGTGGCCCGTGGTTAAACTCGACCGCTACATCGGCAGCAGCGTGTTCATGGCGATCATCGCCGTGCTGGCCATCATTCTCGGTCTGGCGACCTTGTTCGCCTTCATCGACGAGATGGGCGACGTTAGCGACACCTACACCCTCGTTGATGTGCTGAGCTTCGTGTTGCTGACCGCGCCACGTCGTCTCTACGAGATGCTGCCGATGGCCGCATTGATTGGTTGCCTGATCGGTCTCGGCAGTCTGGCCAGCAGCAGCGAGCTGACTGTAATGCGTGCTGCCGGTGTGTCCATCGGCCGTATCGTCTGGGCGGTCATGAAGCCGATGCTGGTGCTGATGCTGGCGGGCGTGCTGATCGGCGAATACGTTGCTCCGGCGACCGAAAGCATGGCGCAGGCCAATCGCTCGCTGGCGCAGGGCAGTGGTGACGCGCAAAGCGCCAAGCACGGTATGTGGCACCGTCAGGGTGAGGAATTTATCCACATCAACGCCGTGCAACCGAACGGCCTGCTGTACGGCGTGACCCGCTATCACTTCGACAAGGAACGTCATCTGCTGAGTTCAAGCTTCGCCAAGAAGGCTGAATTCGACGGTAATAAGTGGCAGCTCACTGACGTTGCTACCACGCGGTTCCATGAGCGCAGCACTGAAGTCGTCAATACCCCGAGCGAAGAATGGGACGTGGCGTTGAGCCCCCAACTGCTCAGCACTGTGGTCATGGCACCGGAATCGCTGTCGATCAGTGGTCTGTGGGGCTATATCCACTATTTGTCCGAGCAAGGCCTGAGCAACGGCCGCTACTGGCTGGCATTTTGGGTCAAGGTGTTGCAGCCGTTGGTCACTGCCGCTCTGGTGTTGATGGCGATCTCCTTCATCTTCGGTCCGTTGCGTTCGGTGACCCTCGGTCAGCGCGTGTTCACCGGTGTGCTGGTGGGCTTCACCTTCCGTATCGTCCAGGATTTGCTCGGTCCCTCCAGCCTGGTGTTCGGTTTCTCGCCGCTGTTCGCGGTGCTGGTGCCGGCCGGTGTCTGTGCGCTGGCGGGTGTCTGGCTGCTGCGAAGAGCCGGTTGATAACAGGCGATTGACCTGTGCTTCAAACCTCGAAAACGCCTCGGTCGACAGATCGGGGCGTTTTTGCATGCAATCCGGGTGACAGGCGAACGTGACGCTTGCGCCGTGTATCAGGTACAATTCCCGGCTATTTTTCGGCGGGCCATGCCTGCAGCCTTTTTGAGTGTTGATCCGTGAGTGATTTGAGTCATATCCGCAATTTCTCCATCATCGCCCACATTGACCATGGCAAGTCGACGCTGGCTGACCGTTTCATCCAGATGTGCGGCGGCCTGGCCGAGCGTGAAATGGAAGCCCAGGTACTGGATTCCATGGATCTGGAGCGTGAACGCGGGATCACCATCAAGGCCCACAGCGTTACCCTCTATTACACCGCCAAAGACGGCATCAAGTATCAGCTGAACTTCATTGACACCCCGGGCCACGTCGACTTCACCTACGAAGTCAGCCGTTCCCTGGCCGCGTGTGAAGGTGCTTTGCTGGTAGTCGACGCCGGTCAGGGCGTTGAAGCTCAGTCCGTAGCGAACTGCTACACCGCCATCGAGCAGGGCCTTGAGGTCATGCCGGTGCTGAACAAGATCGACCTGCCGCAGGCCGATCCTGATCGCGTCAAGGATGAGATCGAGAAGATCATCGGCATCGACGCCACCGACGCCGTCACGTGCAGCGCCAAGACCGGCCTGGGTGTCGACGAAGTGCTCGAGCGTCTGGTGCACACCATTCCTGCGCCGACCGGCAACATCGAAGATCCGCTGCAAGCGTTGATCATCGACTCCTGGTTCGACAACTACCTGGGCGTTGTCTCCCTGGTGCGCGTGCGTCATGGCCGCGTGAAGAAGGGCGACAAGATCCTCGTCAAGTCCACCGGCAAGATCCATCTGGTCGACAGCGTTGGTGTATTCAACCCGAAACACACCGCCACCGCTGACCTCAAGGCCGGCGAAGTGGGCTTCATCATCGCCAGCATCAAGGACATTCACGGTGCACCGGTCGGTGACACCCTGACCCTGAGTTCGACCCCGGACGTTGAAGTGCTGCCCGGCTTCAAACGCATCCAGCCACAGGTTTACGCCGGTCTGTTCCCGGTCAGTTCCGACGACTTCGAGGATTTCCGCGAAGCGCTGCAGAAGCTGACCCTCAACGACTCGTCGCTGCAGTACACCCCGGAAAGCTCCGACGCACTGGGCTTCGGCTTCCGTTGCGGCTTCCTCGGCATGCTGCACATGGAAATCATCCAGGAGCGCCTCGAGCGCGAGTACGACCTGGACCTGATCACCACCGCGCCAACGGTAATCTTCGAACTGGTGCTGAAAACCGGTGAAACGATTTACGTCGACAACCCATCCAAGCTCCCGGATGTGTCGTCGATCGAAGACATGCGCGAGCCGATCGTGCGCGCCAATATCCTCGTGCCGCAAGAACACTTGGGTAACGTCATCACCCTGTGCATCGAGAAGCGCGGCGTTCAAGTCGACATGCTGTTCCTCGGCAATCAGGTGCAGGTCACTTACGACCTGCCGATGAACGAAGTGGTCCTGGACTTCTTCGACCGTCTCAAATCCACCAGTCGCGGCTATGCTTCGCTGGATTACCATTTCGACCGTTACCAATCGGCTAATCTGGTGAAACTGGATGTGCTGATCAACGGCGACAAGGTCGATGCCCTCGCGTTGATCGTGCACCGTGACAACTCGCACTACAAAGGTCGCCAGTTGACCGAGAAGATGAAAGAACTGATTCCTCGTCAGATGTTCGACGTGGCGATTCAAGCTGCCATCGGTGGTCAGATCGTTGCCCGGACAACCGTCAAGGCGCTCAGAAAGAACGTATTGGCCAAATGCTACGGCGGTGACGTCAGCCGTAAGAAGAAACTGCTCGAGAAGCAAAAGGCCGGTAAGAAACGCATGAAGCAGGTCGGCAACGTGGAAATTCCACAAGAAGCCTTCCTTGCCGTGCTCAGGTTGGATAGTTAGGTCCTATGTCACTAAATTTCCCGCTGTTGCTGGTCATCGCCGTGTTTGTCTGCGGCCTGTTGGCGTTGCTCGATCTGTTGATCCTGGCACCGCGTCGGCGTGCTGCCATTGCCTCTTATCAAGGCAGTGTCAGCCAGCCGGATGTCGTGGTGGTCGAGAAGCTGAACAAAGAGCCGCTGCTGGTTGAATACGGCAAGTCGTTCTTTCCGGTGCTGTTCATCGTGCTGGTGCTGCGTTCGTTCCTCGTGGAACCGTTCCAGATCCCGTCGGGCTCGATGAAACCGACCCTGGACGTCGGCGACTTCATTCTGGTGAGCAAATTTTCCTACGGGATCCGCCTGCCGGTGATCGACAAGAAAATCATCGAAGTCGGTGACCCGCAGCGTGGCGATGTGATGGTGTTCCGCTACCCGAGCGATCCGAACGTCAACTACATCAAGCGTGTAGTCGGTCTGCCAGGCGACACGGTGCGTTACACCGCCGACAAGCGTCTGTTCGTCAATGGCGAGTCGATTGCCGAGCAGATGGTCGGCGCCGAGCCGGGCACACTCGGCAGCGCCGAGCTATACAAAGAGAAACTGGGCGCCGCCGAGCATCTGATCCGCAAGGAAATGAGCCGCTACCGCGCCACGCCGGATCGCTCGTGGACAGTGCCCGCCGGGCACTACTTCATGATGGGCGACAACCGCGACAACTCGAACGACAGTCGCTACTGGGATGATCCGAACATTCCCAAGGATCTGCTGGGCATGGTTCCCGACCAGAATATCGTCGGCAAGGCCTTCGCGGTCTGGATGAGCTGGCCGGAGCCGAAACTCAGTCACCTGCCGAATTTTTCGCGGGTTGGCCTGATCAAGTAATCACACACGGCGCTGTTGACCACAGCGCCGAATGCATTTCTGGAGCCGGCACAATCGGCTTCGCAATCGCCAGGATTTAATTTTTGAACACAGCGTTAATTGTCCCAGGCCTGCGCCGCATCCCGGCGATGGCAGTGGAATCCAGCCACGAACTCAGCGTGGGTAAACCGTGAGCGTTTCTCTAAGCCGTCTCGAGCGCCAGCTCGGTTACACCTTCAAGGATCAGGAGCTGATGCTGCTGGCCCTCACGCATCGCAGTTTTGCCGGGCGTAACAACGAACGCCTGGAATTCCTCGGTGATGCCATCCTCAACTTCGTCGCTGGCGAGGCGCTGTTCGATCGCTTCCCGCTGGCCCGCGAAGGCCAGTTGTCGCGTTTGCGCGCACGCCTGGTAAAAGGTGAGACGCTGGCCGTACTGGCGCGTGGTTTTGACCTTGGCGATTACCTGAGACTGGGCTCCGGCGAGTTGAAAAGCGGTGGTTTCCGTCGCGAATCGATTCTGGCCGATGCCCTCGAAGCGTTGATCGGTGCGATCTATCTCGATGCCGGTATGGACATGGCGCGTGAGCGCGTGCTGGCCTGGCTGGCTGGCGAGTTCGAAGGCCTGACGCTGGTCGACACCAACAAGGATCCGAAGACCCGTTTGCAGGAACACCTGCAATCGCGCGGTTGCGATCTGCCACGCTACGAAGTGGTGGATATCCAGGGTGAGCCGCACTGCCGAACCTTCTTCGTCGAATGCGAAGTTGTCTTACTGAATGAAAAAAGCCGGGGTCAGGGTGTGAGCCGTCGTATTGCCGAACAGGTAGCGGCCGCTGCAGCACTGATTGCCCTGGGCGTGGAGAATGGCAATGACTGATACAAACGCAACTCGCTGTGGCTATGTTGCCATCGTCGGCCGTCCCAACGTCGGTAAGTCGACGCTGCTGAACCACATCCTCGGCCAGAAGCTCGCGATCACTTCGCGCAAGCCGCAGACCACTCGCCACAACATGCTCGGGATCAAAACCGAAGGTGACGTGCAGGCGATCTACGTCGACACGCCCGGCATGCACAAGGGTGGCGAAAAGGCCCTGAACCGTTACATGAACAAAACCGCTTCGGCGGCGTTGAAAGACGTCGATGTGGTGATCTTCGTGGTCGATCGCACCAAGTGGACCGACGAAGACCAGATGGTGCTGGAGCGCGTGCAATACGTGACCGGCCCACTGATCGTCGCGCTGAACAAGACCGACCGCATCGAAGACAAAGCCGAGCTGATGCCGCACCTCAGCTGGTTGCAGGAACAACTGCCGAACGCGCAGATCATTCCGATTTCCGCGCAGCACGGGCATAACCTCGAAGCACTGGAAAAGGTCATTGCCGATCACCTGCCGGAGAACGATCACTTCTTCCCGGAAGACCAGATCACCGACCGCAGCAGCCGTTTCCTCGCCGCCGAACTGGTACGCGAGAAGATCATGCGCCAGATGGGCGCCGAGCTGCCGTACCAGATCACCGTCGAAATCGAAGAGTTCAAGCAGCAGGGCAAAACCTTGCACATCCATGCCTTGATCCTTGTTGAGCGCGACGGCCAGAAGAAGATCATCATTGGCGACAAGGGCGAGCGCATCAAGCGCATCGGCACCGAAGCGCGCAAGGATATGGAATTGCTGTTCGACTCCAAGATCATGCTCAACCTGTGGGTCAAGGTGAAGGGCGGCTGGTCCGACGACGAGCGTGCGCTGCGTTCGCTGGGTTACGGCGACCTGTAAGTACGCGGTTGTCGCAACACCGAAAAAACCTGTGGGAGCGAGCTTGCTCGCGAAGGCGTAGTGCCAGACGACATATTTGTTGACTGACACCCTGCATTCGCGAGCAAGCTCGCTCCCACAGTGGTTTTGGGGTGAATATAAAACCGCGTTTTATCCATGAGAGTTCCATGTCCTCAAACCCGCCTCCCGCCCAACCCGCCTACGTCCTGCACTCCCGCGCCTACCGCGAAACCAGTGCGTTGGTGGATTTCCTCACGCCGCAAGGGCGGCTGCGGGCGGTGTTGCGCAGTGCGCGGGGCAAGGCCGGGACGTTGGCGCGACCATTCGTGTCGCTGGAAGTCGAATTTCGTGGCAAGGGTGAGTTGAAGAATGTCGGGCGCATGGAGAGTTCTGGCACTTCGGCGTGGCTCAACGGCGAGGCACTGTTCAGCGGTCTCTATCTCAATGAGTTGCTGATCCGTCTGCTGCCGGCCGAAGATCCGCATCCGGGTGTATTCGATCACTATGCCGCGACCTTGCTGGCATTGGCTGAAGGTAGACCGCTTGAGCCATTGCTGCGCTCCTTCGAATGGCGTCTGCTGGACGACCTCGGTTACGGTTTTTCCCTGAACACTGATATCCATGGCGAGCCTGTCGCGGCGGACGGCCTCTATCGCCTGCAAGTGGATGCGGGGCTTGAGAGGGTTTTCCTGCTGCAACCCGGTCTGTTCAACGGCGTTGAATTACTGGCCATGGCCGAAGCCGACTGGTCCGCCCCCGGCGCGCTGTCCGCGGCCAAGCGCTTGATGCGTCAGGCCTTGGCTGTTCACCTGGGCGGTCGTCCTCTCGTCAGTCGCGAGCTGTTTCGCAAGCCCTGATATGCTGTGCGCCGAATCTCTCAATTCAGGAGCGCATCCGTGACCACCAGCAATCGCATTCTTCTTGGCGTGAACATCGACCACGTCGCCACCCTGCGTCAGGCCCGTGGCACGCGCTACCCTGATCCGGTCAAAGCGGCGCTGGACGCGGAAGAGGCGGGCGCTGATGGCATTACCGTGCACCTGCGTGAAGACCGCCGGCACATTCAAGAGCGCGATGTACTGTTGCTCAAGGACGTGCTGCAAACCCGCATGAACTTCGAAATGGGCGTCACCGAAGAAATGATGGCATTCGCCGAGCGCATCCGGCCGGCGCACATTTGCCTGGTCCCGGAAACCCGCCAGGAGCTGACTACCGAAGGCGGTCTGGATGTAGCGGGTCAGGAAGAGCGCATCAAGGCAGCGGTCGAGCGTCTGTCGAAGATCGGCAGCGAAGTGTCGCTGTTCATCGATGCTGATGAGCGGCAGATTGCGGCGTCGAAGCGTGTTGGCGCTCCAGCCATCGAGTTGCACACCGGTCGTTATGCCGATGCCGAAACCCCGACCGAAGTGGCTGAAGAGCTCAAGCGCGTTGCCGATGGCGTGGCGTTTGGTTTGGCCCAAGGCTTGATCGTAAACGCGGGTCACGGCTTGCACTACCACAACGTTGAAGCCGTCGCGGCAATCAAGGGCATTAACGAACTGAACATCGGCCACGCGCTGGTGGCGCATGCGTTGTTCGTCGGCTTCAAGTCCGCGGTATCCGAGATGAAAGCGCTGATCCTGGCTGCCGCGTTGAAAGGCTAAAGGTCAACGCATAACCCCTGTGGGAGCGAGCCTGCTCGCGAAAGCGGTGTATCAGTCAAGCATGATATCGACTGACACGACGCCTTCGCGAGCAGGCTCGCTCCCACATTTGTTTTTGGGGTGTTGGCTAGAGCGGGGCAGGTTCTTGCGCGGGTTTTGACTTGTCGATGCCAGGCACATGCAGATTGCCCTCAGCCACCTGATCGCCTTCAAGCTGCGGCTGCGTCACCCAGGTCAAAATGTCGTAGTAGCGACGAATGTTCGCCACAAAATGCACCGGCTCGCCGCCCCGGGCGTAGCCATAACGCGTCTTGCTATACCACTGCTTCTGCGACAGGCGCGGCAGGATCTTCTTCACGTCCAGCCATTTGTCCGGGTTCAACCCTTCCTTGGCCGTCAGTTTGCGCGCGTCATCGAGGTGACCGCTGCCCACGTTGTAGGCTGCCAGGGCGAACCAGGTGCGATCCGGCTCCTTGATCGAGTCGTCGAGCTGATCCTTCATATAAGCCAGGTATTTCGCCCCGCCCATAATGCTTTGCTTCGGATCGAGGCGGTTGGACACGCCCATCGCCTGCGCGGTGTTCTGGGTCAGCATCATCAGGCCGCGCACGCCGGTTTTCGAGGTGACGGTCGGCTGCCACAGCGATTCCTGATAGCCGATGGCCGCGAGCAGGCGCCAGTCGACTTTCTCTTTCTTCGCGTAATTCTTGAAGTGCTGTTCGTATTTCGGCAGGCGCTGCTGCAAGTGCTGGGCGAAGGTCGTGGCGCCCATGTAGCCGAGGACATCGACGTGGCCGTAGTAGCGATCCTTCAGGCGTTGCAGGGTGCCGTTCTTCTGCACCTTGTCCAGATACGCGTTGATTTCGTTGAGCAGACTGTTGTCTTCGCCCGGACCAACCGCCCAGCTCTGGCTGCGCGCATCGCCGAGGTCGAAGGCCACGCGAATATTGGTGAAGTACACCTGATTCATCGCCACTTCGTTGGAGTCGACCAGGGTCAGGTCAATCTGGCCTTCATCAACCATGCGCAACAGGTCGACCACTTCAACCGCGTCGGACTCTTCGTATTCGATACCGGGAAATTTCTTTTTCAGCTCTGCCAATTGTTCGGCGTGAGTGCTGCCCTTGAGCACCATGATCTTCTTGCCGACCAGATCACCGGGATCGGTCGGCCGCGACTGGCCATTGCGATAGATGATCTGCGGGGTGACCTCAAGATAGGAATGCGAGAACCGCACCTGCTGCTTGCGCTGATCGCTGCTGACCAGACCGGCGGCGGCCAGCACCGGGCCGTTCGGCTTGCCGATCTGGTCGAACAGGTCGTCGAGGTTGTCGGCGGTCTCGATCTTCAGTTCTACGCCCAAATCGTCGGCGAAACGCTTCACCAGCTCGTATTCGAAGCCGGTTTCACCGCTGCGATCCTGAAAGTAGGTGGCGGGGCTGTTACGGGTAATCACCCGCAGCACACCATCCTCCTTTACGCGCTCGAGTGTGTTGGGTTTATCAACACAGCCACCGAGCATCAGGAAGAGTCCGGTTGCGATCAGCCATTTGGCGTACCGCGGACGCAAAGCCGTTGGAAAAAACATCTGCGCAGTATACGCAAACGGCCACGGGCGCCATATCTCGACAGTGCAGGGCGAGTCTGCTAGCGATCACAGAATCGGGTTAAACCCCGCAGAAACGGGCCTTCACGGCTTTTTGTTACAGTAAAAATAAGCCATCGTGAAACACGCGATTTACCTGACTCTGGAGGCAGAAACACAGATTGGTGTCCGAGTGCAACCGTGCGTAGCGTTTCGGGTGATGTTGAGGGCGGTTTAGGCTAGAATGCACGGCCTCAAAGCACACCCCTTCCCGAGGCTGTCCCGAAGATGTTGATCCTGCGCGGCGCTCCTGCCCTTTCTGCCTTTCGCCACAGCAAACTCCTTGAGCAACTGAGCCAGAAGGTTCCAGCTGTCAGTGGCCTGTATGCTGAATTCGCTCACTTCGCCGAAGTCACCGGCGTCCTGACCGGCGACGAACAGCAGGTGCTAGCGCGCCTTCTGAAGTACGGCCCAAGCGTTCCGGTACAAGAGCCGACCGGTCGTCTGTTTCTGGTGTTGCCGCGTTTCGGCACCATCTCGCCATGGTCGAGCAAGGCCAGCGACATCGCCCGCAACTGCGGCCTGAGCAAGATCCAGCGTCTGGAGCGCGGTATCGCCTTCTACGTTGCCGGTCAGTTCAGCGAAGCCGAAGCCCAGCAGATTGCCGACGTGCTGCATGACCGCATGACTCAAATCGTGCTGGCCAACCTTGAACAGGCCGCCGGTCTGTTCAGCCACGCCGAACCGAAGCCGCTGACGGCCATCGACATCCTCGGTGGTGGTCGCGCCGCGCTGGAAAAAGCCAACACCGAGCTGGGCCTCGCCCTGGCCGAAGACGAAATCGACTATCTGGTCGATGCCTTCAACGGTCTCAAGCGCAACCCGCACGACATCGAACTGATGATGTTCGCCCAGGCCAACTCCGAGCACTGCCGTCACAAGATCTTCAACGCCAGTTGGGATATTGATGGCGAGAACCAGGAAAAAAGCCTGTTCGGCATGATCAAGAACACCTACGTGATGCACAGCGAAGGCGTTCTGTCGGCTTATAAGGACAACGCCTCGGTGATCGTCGGCAACGTTGCCGGCCGTTTCTTCCCGAATCCTGAAACCCGCCAGTACGGCGCGGTGCAGGAGCCGGTGCACATCCTGATGAAGGTTGAAACCCACAACCACCCGACCGCGATTGCTCCGTTCCCGGGCGCGTCGACCGGTTCCGGCGGCGAAATCCGTGACGAAGGTGCAACCGGTCGTGGCGCCAAGCCAAAGGCTGGCCTGACCGGTTTCACTGTATCCAACCTGCAGATCCCGGGCTTCGAACAGCCGTGGGAAGTGCCGTACGGCAAGCCTGAGCGCATCGTTACCGCGCTGGACATCATGATCGAAGGCCCGCTCGGCGGCGCCGCGTTCAACAACGAATTCGGCCGTCCGGCCCTGACCGGCTACTTCCGTACCTTCGAACAATCGATCACCACCCCGCACGGTGACGAAGTTCGTGGTTACCACAAGCCGATCATGCTCGCTGGCGGCATGGGCAACATCCGCGAAGAACACGTCAAGAAAGGCGAGATCGTCGTTGGCTCCAAGCTGATCGTGCTCGGCGGCCCGGCGATGTTGATCGGTCTGGGTGGCGGCGCCGCTTCCTCGATGGCCACCGGCACCAGCTCGGCGGATCTCGACTTCGCTTCCGTACAGCGTGAAAACCCAGAAATGGAACGTCGCTGCCAGGAAGTCATCGACCGTTGCTGGCAACTGGGTGACAAAAACCCGATCAGCTTCATCCACGACGTGGGGGCCGGCGGTCTGTCCAACGCCTTCCCGGAACTGGTCAACGACGGTGACCGCGGTGGCCGTTTCGAACTGCGCAACATTCCAAACGACGAGCCGGGCATGGCCCCGCACGAAATCTGGTCCAACGAATCCCAGGAACGTTACGTTCTGGCGGTCGGCCCGGAAGACTTCGAGCGCTTCCAGGCGATCTGCGAACGCGAGCGCTGCCCGTTTGCCGTTGTTGGTGAAGCCACTGCCGAACCGCAACTGACCGTGACCGACAGCCACTTCGGCAACAACCCGGTGGACATGCCACTGGAAGTGTTGCTGGGCAAAGCCCCGCGCATGCACCGTTCGGTGGTTCGTGAAGCCGAGCTGGGCGATGACTTCGATCCGTCGAACCTCGACATCAGCGAAAGCATCGAACGCGTTCTGCATCACCCGGCCGTGGCGAGCAAAAGCTTCCTGATCACCATCGGCGACCGCACCATCACCGGCCTCGTGGCCCGTGACCAAATGGTCGGCCCGTGGCAGGTTCCGGTGGCTGACGTTGCCGTCACCGCCACCAGTTTCGACGTTTACACCGGTGAAGCCATGGCGATGGGCGAGCGTACTCCGCTGGCATTGCTGGACGCCCCGGCGTCGGGCCGCATGGCCATCGGCGAAACCCTGACCAACATCGCTGCTTCGCGCATCAACAAGATCTCCGACATCAAACTGTCGGCGAACTGGATGTCGGCTGCCGGCCACCCGGGCGAAGACGCGCGTCTGTACGACACCGTGAAAGCGGTTGGTATGGAACTGTGCCCTGAGCTGGGTATCACCATTCCGGTGGGCAAGGACTCGATGTCCATGGCCACTCGCTGGAACGATAACGGCGAAGAAAAAACCGTGACCTCGCCGATGTCCCTGATCGTGACCGGTTTCGCGCCAGTGGCTGACATCCGTCAGACCCTGACCCCGGAACTGCGCATGGACAAGGGCACCACCGACCTGATCCTGATCGACCTCGGTCGCGGTCAGAACCGTATGGGTGCTTCGATCCTTGCACAGGTTCACGGCAAGCTCGGCAAACACGCGCCGGACGTCGATGACGCCGAAGACCTGAAAGCCTTCTTCGCCGTGATCCAGGGCTTGAACGCCGATGGTCATCTGCTGGCGTACCACGACCGCTCCGACGGTGGTCTGCTGACTTCCGTGGTGGAAATGGCCTTCGCCGGTCACTGCGGTCTGAGCCTGAACCTCGACAGCGTTGCCGAGTCTTCGGCCGAAATCGCTGCGATCCTGTTCAACGAAGAACTGGGTGCGGTGATCCAGGTTCGTCAGGACGCCACGCCAGACATTCTCGCGCAGTTCAGCGCGGCCGGTCTGGGCGACTGCGTGTCGGTGATCGGTCAGCCAATGAACAACGGCCAGATCAACATCACCTTCAACGGTGACACCGTGTTCGAAGGTCAGCGTCGTCTGCTGCAACGTACCTGGGCTGAAACCAGCTACCAGATCCAGCGTCTGCGCGATAACGCCGACTGCGCCGAGCAAGAGTTCGACGTGCTGCTGGAAGAAGACAACCCGGGCCTGAGCGTCAAGCTGAGCTACGACGTCAACCAGGACATCGCCGCGCCTTACATCAAGAAAGGCATTCGCCCACAGGTTGCCGTGCTGCGTGAGCAGGGCGTCAACGGTCAGGTGGAAATGGCGGCGGCGTTCGACCGCGCCGGTTTCAACGCGATCGACGTGCACATGAGCGACATCCTCGCTGGCCGTGTCGACCTGAACGAGTTCAAAGGTCTGGTGGCGTGCGGTGGTTTCTCCTACGGCGACGTGCTTGGCGCCGGTGAAGGCTGGGCCAAGTCGGCGCTGTTCAACAGCCGTGCCCGCGATGCGTTCCAGGGCTTCTTCGAGCGTAACGACAGCTTCACCCTCGGCGTGTGCAACGGTTGTCAGATGATGTCCAACCTGCACGAGCTGATCCCGGGCAGCGAGTTCTGGCCGCACTTCGTGCGTAACCGTTCCGAGCAGTTCGAAGCGCGCGTGGCGATGGTGCAGATTCAGGAATCGAACTCGATCTTCCTGCAGGGCATGGCCGGTTCGCGTATGCCGATCGCCATTGCTCACGGTGAAGGTCACGCTGAGTTCTCCAGCGAAGAAGCACTGCTGGAAGCCGATCTGTCCGGTTGCGTGGCGATGCGTTTCGTCGACAACCATGGCAAGGTCACCGAGTCGTATCCGGCCAACCCGAACGGTTCGCCGCGCGGGATTACCGGTCTCACCAGCCGTGATGGCCGTGTGACGATCATGATGCCGCACCCGGAGCGTGTGTTCCGCGCGGTGCAGAACTCGTGGCGTTCGGAAGACTGGAACGAAGATGCACCTTGGATGCGTATGTTCCGTAATGCTCGCGTTTGGGTGAACTAAGACCTGTGTACAAGCTCGCCTTTTTTGTTCCTGACAGTCATGTCGAGGTGGTCAAAGGGGCTGTGTTCGCTGCCGGTGGTGGGCGGATCGGTGACTATGACCACTGTGCCTGGCAGGTGCTCGGTCTGGGGCAGTTTCGACCGTTGGACGGCAGTCAGCCGTTCATGGGCGAGGCGGGGCGGGTTGAGCGGGTTGAGGAATGGAAGGTTGAGCTTGTAGTGGCGGATGAGTTGATCGTTGCTGTAGTGGCGGCGCTCAAGTTGAGCCATCCCTACGAGACGCCGGCTTATGAGGTGTGGCGGCTGGAAGATTTCTGATCTTTCTTGCTGCTGAAATGGGAAACCCGCAGATGAGTGATTGTCTGCGGGTTTTTTGTTGCCTGCGATTTGCTTTTCTGTAGGAGTGAGCCTGCTCGCGATGGCGCCCTGACAGGCGACCATGCTCTGGCTGACTGAGTGAATATCCGTTTCTTCGGGGGCTGCGGCTGGCGGTTTCGCCCTTACGGCGAGTCCCTTTGGCAAACGCCCCAAAGGAACCAAAGGTCTGTGCCCCAACGTTCGGCCCACTCGCTAAAGCTCGGGGTTCCTTCGCTCCGGGATCCATCCGGGCGCATCGCCTACGGTTTGCTTCGCTGCACCTCCTCTCGCTGTGTTTGGCTACGCCAAACGGTCGCTGCGCTCCCACCCCCGGATAAATCCCTCCACTCAGCCTGCCGACGGGGCCGGTGGATCAAGATCAAGAGCTGCAGCCGAGCTTGCGCTCATCCTGTTGAGTGGTGAAGAGCACGGGGTGTTCGGCGTTGATTTTTTGGTGGATTCGCCCCTCACCCCAGCCCTCTCCCGAGGGAGAGGGAGCCGATTTGTGGGCTTTTCGAGATCTGAGTTCGACTCGGTATTTCACGTCAGCGTAGATCCACCAAACACCCCGGTCAGTCCCCTCTCCCTCTGGGAGAGGGCTAGGGTGAGGGGCCTTTGATCTGTTTCAGAATGTGAATTCGACTCGGTATTTCACGTCGGCGTACATCCACCAAACACCTCGGTCAGTCCCCTCTCCCTTTGGGAGAGGGCTAGGGTGAGGGTTTGCTTTTGGCTGTTTAATGATGTGTCGAATAGCCAGAACCTTCCCACAAGGTTTTCAGGTTGTCCGTCGGACGCCCGCTCTCTAGGCTTTGCCTGTCCCTGCCAATTCAGCGACCGGGCGTGAGATCCCCGGAATGCTTGCAACTAGCGCCAACACTACGATAATTGGCGCCAGCTCAATCTGCTGCCTGTTTTATGGCGGCTGTGTGCGGGCAGACTTCGGTCTGGCCGGTTGCCTGCTCCGGTGGATCTCACCCTGCACATAGCTGCCACCTCTTCGCCGCGTGAGATCCGGCGAACGATGGCATCTCCACTTGCAGTAGCAGGAGTTGAACTTTGGACAAGCTGATCCCCGACCCACCCCACGAAACCAAAACTCCACTCGAAGCAGCCCTCCGCGCCGAAGACCAGGCCCGAAACCGCGAAGCCATCAAACGCGCGCTCGACTTCTACCTGTGCCCCGAACCCGCGAAGCCCCGCCGGCCTAGCACCATGTTCATGGTCTGCCCAGAGGTCGACACCGAAAGCCTGCTCGCTCACGCCTGCGAGTCATTAGCCTCTGCAAGTACCGCGGCCGGCAACTTCGCCAATGAGCTAAACGGTTCTCAGCGCAGCACCGTATTGGGCATCCAGCAAATCGTCATGCTCGCCGAACTGGCGGTAAATCGCGCACTGGATCGGGTAGACCCGCAAACCTGATCCATACGGGTACATCGCAAACAGGCTGGCCCCATTGGGATAGGGGCGAGCCTGCTCAAGCGCATGACTTTGGAGATTGACGTTCGCGGCTCAACTCAGTGGCAGATGTGGCATTAACCGTTCATCGGAAACACCCCTTAACCTGTAATTTCTGACAGTGGCGCGATACCTCCAACTCCTGTCAGATAAGCCTTCCATCCAAACGGGTAAGAAGGAACTTGACTATGTCTGCTGAAAAAAATGTTGTGCCAGTCATCACCTCTGTGAGAGACGATAAGGGAGTGATTGACAACGGTGGCACCACCTCGGCAACTTCTGTGCAATTGAGCGGGGTTGCAGATGCTGGAGAAAAAGTTGAAATTTTCGACGGTGCTGTTTTGAGGGGGCAAGTAGTCGTCGGCGCTGCAGGACTCTGGGATTCGCACCTAACGAGTCTGATGGTGGGTGCTCATTCGGTTACGGCCAGAGGAAGCGCTGGTACGTCACCGGTTCGCACGTTTATCGTTGTTCCAGCGAAGTAACACGATATAAAAAGCCGCAGCGCTTCCTGGCACGGCGGCTTTTCATGGGTCAGTAAGGCTGTTGGACTTTTATTGCGGTTAAAACCTTCGCACTTGGCTCAATGCGATTGAGCAGAGCTTCAAGTGCTCCACTCAAACTCGCAGCTTTGTCACCCACCAACAAGTGCCAAACACCACCCTCCAACTGGCTGACACCCTGACAACCCAGCTCTTTTAACTGCGCGTCGGACAGAGCCTTGCCATCTGCCAGCAACAAGCGAATCCGGCTCATGGCAATGCAATCCAGTTGCAGCACGTTGTCGCCGCCACCCAGTGCATTCAGCCATTGCTGCGCTTCCGAACTCGCGACCACAAAAGCTTTCGGCTCATCAGCAACAACAGCGGTTTCAACCAGAACCGCACGCCCCAGTGAAGGCATGGCGAGGCGAATCTCATCCGCAATGCTGTCCGCCATCGGCCCCACCACCACCTGCAAACTTCCGCCCTTGCCCGGACGCACAACCGCCATCGCACCCAACGCTTTCAAATCAGCATCGGACGCCTTGTTGCGATCGACCATTTCCAAGCGCAACCGCGTAGTGCAGGCGCCGACCGTCAGTAGATTTTCAGCACCACCCAATGCCTTGATATAAGCGCTGGCGCGTTCGTTCTCGGTCAGAACCACTTTCTCTGCCGTTGCGACATCCTCACGCCCCGGCGTCTTCAAGTTGAAGCGACGAATACAGAAATCAAACACCGCGTAATACACCACGGCGTACGCCAGCCCGACCGGAATCACCAGCCAGCCATTGGTCGAGCGCCCCCAACCCAGCACCATGTCGATGAAGCCACCGGAGAAGGTGAAGCCGAGGTGAATGTTCAACGCATTGGTAATCGCCATCGACAACCCGGTCAGCAGCGCATGCAGCAGATACAACAGCGGCGCCAGAAACATGAAGGCGAATTCAATCGGCTCGGTCACCCCGGTCAAAAACGAAGTCAGCGCCATCGACAGGAAGATCCCGCCCATGACCTTGCGGCGTTCCGGCAGCGCATTGCGGTACATCGCCAGGCATGCCGCTGGCAGGCCGAAGATCATCATCGGGAACATGCCGGTCATGAACTGGCCACCCTTCGGATCGCCAGCGAAGTAGCGCGACAGGTCACCGGTCACCAGCGCACCGGTAGTCGGATCGGTGAAGTTACCGAACACGAACCACGCCATGTTGTTGAGGATGTGGTGCAGGCCGGTGACGATCAGCAGGCGGTTGAACACGCCAAACACGAACGCGCCGATACTGCCGCTTTCCATCATCAGCGCGCCAAACGCGTTGATGCCGTGCTGGATCGGCGGCCAGATATAGCCGAACACCACGCCCAGACCGACCGCCGCAAACCCGGTGACAATCGGCACAAACCGTCGGCCACCAAAGAACGCGAGGTACTCCGGCAGCTTGATGTCCTTGAAGCGGTTGTACAGCGCGCCGGCCATCAGGCCGCTGACGATCCCGGCGAGCATGCCCATGTTGATGCTCGCGTCGAGCACCTTGAGCGTGGAGATCATCACCAGATAACCGATCACCCCGGCGAGGCCGGCGGTACCGTTGTTGTCCTTGGCGAAACCGACGGCGATGCCGATGGCGAAGATCATCGCCAGGTTGGCGAAGATCACCTGGCCGGCATCGTGAATGATCGCGATGTTCAGCAGGTCGGTGTCACCCAGGCGCAGTAGCAGGCCGGCAATCGGCAGGATCGCGATCGGCAGCATCAGCGCGCGGCCGAGGCGTTGCAGGCCTTCGATAAAGAGTTGATACATGGCGGTTCTCCTTCTTGTTGTTATTAGCGCAGAGGCCAGTGTTGATGGCAGGCGTGACGCACGGCGGCGGCGCTGCTCAGCTTGAGCAGATCGCGGCTGAGGCGCTGGCATTCGGCTTCATGCAGTTGCCGCACGCGATCCTTGATTTCGCCGATTTGCACCGGGCTGACCGACAGTTCGGTAACACCCAGGCCGATCAACACCGGTGTGGCCAGCGGATCAGAGGCGAGGGCGCCGCAGACGCCGACCCAGCGTTTGTGCACCGCCGCGCCTTCGCAGGTCATGGCGATCAGGCGCAACAGCGCCGGGTGCAAGGCGTCGACACGGGCGGCCAGACCGGCGTGGTCGCGATCCATGGCCAGGGTGTATTGCGACAAGTCGTTGGTGCCGATCGAGAGGAAGTCAGCGTGTTCGGCGAGTTGTTCGGATTGCAGCGCTGCGGCGGGGACTTCGATCATCACGCCGATTTCTGGACGCTGGCTGATACCGAGCTCCAGGCACAGGGCATCGACGCGTTGGCGAATGTGCAGCAGTTCGTCGACTTCGGTGACCATCGGCAGCAGGATCCGGCAACGGCGCAGCGGGCTGACTTGCAGCAGCGCGCGCAATTGTTGATCGAGGATTTCCGGACGGACCTGAGCCAGACGAATGCCGCGCAGGCCGAGCACCGGGTTGGCTTCGATTGGCAGCGGCAGGTAATCGAGTTGCTTGTCGCCGCCGACGTCGATGGTGCGGATGATCACTGATTGATCGCCCATCGCATCCAGTACGCCTTGATAGGCCGCACGCTGTTCTTCGACATCCGGCGCGGTCTGCCGATCGACGAATAAAAACTCAGTGCGCAGCAGACCAACGCCATCAGCGCCGTTGGTGAAGGCATCTGCCGCTTCACCGCTGGAGGCGACATTGGCGACGACTTCGATGGTCACGCCATTGCGGGTTTCTGCTGGCAAGTGAGCCTTGGCTTGCTGTGCGTCGCGGCGCTGCTGACGGTCGAGTTGCGCCTGCTGAACTTCAGCCAGGCGTTCGACATCTGGGGTCAGTTCGAGGCGTCCACTGTCGGCATCGAGCACCACCGCTTGGCCTTGTCGCTGATCAAGCAAGGCAGAACCCAACGCCACCATGCACGGCAGACCTTTGCCGCGAGCGAGAATCGCCACATGCGACGTCGCGCCACCTTCGGCCATGCACAAACCGGCAACACCTTGCGCGCTGAGTTGCAGCAGATCCGATGGGGTCAGTTCGTGAGCCGCAACAATGGCGCCGGCCGGCACGTCGTAATGCCATGCTTCGCCGAGCAATGCCCGCAACACCCGTTGGTTGAGGTCGCGCAGATCATTGGCGCGTTCAGCCAACAGCGCGCTGCCGGTGTGTAGCAGCACGTCGCATTGCACATCGATCGACTGGCTCCAGGCGTGAGTCGCCGCAGTGCCTTGTTCGATGGATTGCTGTGCCGCATCGAGCAGCGCCGGGTCTTCAAGCAACGCCAGATGCGCGGCGAAGATTGCTTCTTCATCGGCGTTCTTGTGCTTTTTCGCTTGAGCTAGCGTGCCTTGGATTTCGTTGCTGACCTGTCGCAGTGCAGCTTCAAGCACCTGCTGTTGTTGCAGGGGATCGTGATTGCCCGCGTCGACCGGCAAACTGATCGAGTTCAAGCGAAACAGCGGCCCACCGACCAGTCCCGGCGCGGCGCACACACCGTGCAAAACGCCAGCCTCGGCCGGACGTTTAATAGCGGCAACATTGACCGGCGCTGCAGCGTGATGATCATCCGGCAGCGCGGTGGCCAACGCCTTGAGCAACGCTTGCAACGCCGCTTCGGCATCCGGCCCCTGACAGCTGACCTGCACTTCATCCTGTTCGCCAACTGCCAATCCCATCAAACCGATCAGGCTGTTGCACGGCGCCGATTTGCCGGCGAAGTGCAGTTGCGACTGGCTGTTGAAACCTTGTGCGGTCTGTCGAATCAATGCAGCCGGGCGCGCATGCAAACCACCGCGATGAGCGACCAATACATGACCATAAACCTCAGGTCCGGCGATTTTCGCGACATTCGCCGCCACGCTGTTGCGCGCAACAATGTGCAATAACGGCTCGCCAACCTTCACCGCTTTCAGCGTGATCGGGCGCACCTGAAAATCCTGGCTATTGGTCAGAATCAACAGGCTGACGAGGCTTTTGCATTGTTGGCCGACCTTGTCGAGGTCGTAGCGCAACAACGGCTGGCCCTTGGTCACGCGGGCCCCTTCCTTGACCAGCATCGAGAAACCTTCGCCGTTCAACTCAACGGTGTCGAGGCCCAGATGCAGAAGGATCTCCGCGCCGTTGTCGGCCCGCACCGTCAGCGCGTGCCCGGTGCGGGCGACGTGAATGATCACCCCGGCGCACGGCGAGTACAGGGTGTCGTTGAGCGGGTCGATGGCAATGCCGTCGCCCATCGCGCCGCTGGCGAACACCGCGTCCGGGACTTTGGCGAGCGTGAGCACCGGGCCGCTGAGCGGGGCGCTGAGGGTCAGCTCTTTATTGTTGTTGTGCATGGCTCGGTCTCATCGGTTATATCTCGGTTCGATGTCCCCTGTAGGAGCTGCCGAAGGCTGCGATCTTTTGATCTTGTTTTTTGGATCAAAATCAAAAGATCGCAGCCTTCGGCAGCTCCTACAGGTTTGCTTCAATTAGTGCGTACGGGTCACTTTGCTCAGGTGGCGCGGCTGATCCGGGTCCATGCCACGGGCCACGGCCAAACCGGCGGCCATCACGTAGAAACTCTGGATCGCCAGAATCGGATCGAGGGCCGGGTGTTCGGCGCGGGTCAGGGTCAGGTCGCGCTCGCTTACATCATCCGGCGCGGCCAGCAACACACGGGCGCCGCGTTGGCGCATCTCTGCTGCCAGGCTCAACAGACCCGCCTGCTCGGCGCCGCGCGGAGCGAAGACCAGCAACGGATAGTGTTCGTCGATCAGCGCCATCGGGCCGTGACGCACTTCGGCGCTGCTGAACGCTTCGGCCTGAATTGCCGAGGTTTCCTTGAATTTCAAAGCCGCTTCTTGAGCGATGGCAAACCCGGCGCCGCGACCAATGACCATCAAACGCTGGCAATCGCGCAGCGCTTCGATGGCCACGCTCCAGTCCTGTTTGGCCGCTTCGCGCAGGCCTTCAGGCAGTGCATTGCCGGCCTCGAGCAATTCGCTGTCCTCTTTCCAGTGCGCAATCAAACGGGCGCTGGCGCTGAGGGTGGCGATAAAACTCTTGGTCGCGGCGACGCTGCTTTCAGTACCGGCGAGCAGCGGCAGGCTGAATTCGCATGCCGCTTCCAGTGGCGAATCGGCAGCGTTGACCATCGACACACTGAGCGCGCCACGCTTGCGCAACAGACGCAGGCTGTTGACCAGATCCGGGCTCTGCCCCGATTGTGAAAACGCGAACGCGACCTGACCGCTGACCTTCAACGGCGCTTGCTGCATGGTCACCACCGACATCGGCAACGACGCCACCGGCACACCCAGTTGCTGCATGGTCAGGTAGGCAAAATAGCTCGCCGCGTGGTCGGAGCTGCCGCGTGCGACGGTCATCGCCACTTGCGGCGGCTGACGGCGCAGGCGGCCGGCGATCTCGATCATTTGCGGGTCGAGCTGTTGCAGTTGGGCTTGCACGGCCTCGAACGAGGACAGTGCCTCCTCAAGCATTTTTGAAGTCAATGTCTTCTCCTTCGACCATGACGGCGGTCAGTGTGAGTGAGCGATCCAGCCGCACGCAGTCGGCCCAGGCACCCGGTTGCAGGCGCCCGCGTTCGTTGATGCCGAGGTAGTCGGCGGGGAATTGCGACAGGCGCTGCGAGGCCTCGGCGATCGGCAAACCGATCTTCACCAGATTGCGCAGGGCTTGATCCATGGTCAGCGTGCTGCCGGCCAAGGTGCCGTCGGGCAGGCGCACGCCGCCGAGGCATTTGGTCACGGTGTGGCTGCCGAGCTTGTATTCACCGTCGGGCATGCCGGCGGCAGCGGTCGAATCGGTGACGCAATACAGGCAGGGGATCGAACGCAGGGCCACGCGAATGGCACCGGGATGCACGTGCAGCAGATCCGGGATCAACTCGGCGAATTTGGCGTGGGCCAGCGCGGCGCCGACGATGCCTGGCTCGCGGTGATGCAGTGGGCTCATGGCGTTGTAGAGGTGGGTGAAACTGGTCGCGCCGGCATCGAGGGCAGCAACGCCTTCCTCGTAACTGCCGAGGGTGTGGCCGATCTGCATGCGCACGCCACGGCTGCTCAGTTCGCGGATCAACCCGTCGTGGCCGGCGATTTCCGGGGCGATAGTGATCACCCGGATCGGCGCCAGTGCCAGATATTCTTCGACTTCGGCCATCAACGCGGTGTGGGCGAAGTTCGGTTGCGCGCCGAGTTTTCCGGGATTGATGTACGGGCCTTCGAGGTGTACGCCGAGGACGCGGGCGGCCCCTTGCGGACGCTGTTCGCAGAATTCCCCGACTTCTTTCAAGACGCTGGAGATCTCGGCACTCGGCGCGGTCATGGTAGTGGCCAGCAGTGAGGTGGTGCCGAAACGCACGTGGGTTCTGGTGATTGTTTCGAAAGCGCTGGCGCCTTCCATGATGTCTTTGCCGCCACCGCCGTGAACGTGCAGATCGATGAAGCCCGGCAGCAGATACGGCAGGTCATTGGTGGCCGGATCGCAAGGCACGCCTTCGATCGACACGACTTTGCCGTGTTCGTGGATCAGCCGGCCACGAACCCAGCCGCTGGCGGTGAGGATGTTGTCTTCGGACATTTTGGTTCTCGCTTTGGGCCGTTTTAGCGGCGCAGCTCTGCAACAAAGTCGTAGTAGTCGTTGCGGCAATAGGTGTCGGTGACTTCGATCGGCGTGTTGTCTTCCAGATAGCCGACCCGGGTCATCAGCAACATGGCGGTGCCGGGGGCGATGCCGACCAGCGCGGCGAACTCGTCCGAGGCGTTGATTGCCTGGATGTGTTGCAAGGCGCGGACAATCGGTTTGCCGATACCGTCGAGGTATTCGTAGAGCGAATCACCGACCAGCTGTGGCTTGGGCATGATCGAGGCGGGCAGGGTGCTCATTTCGATGGCCATAACGGTGTCATCGGCTTTGCGCAGACGCTTCATGCGCGCGACCTTGTCGTTCGGCGACAGGCTCAGGCGGATCAGTTCTTCGTGAGTCGGCAGGGTGATTTCACGTTCCAGCCATTGCGAGCTGGGCACGAAGCCCTTGAGGCGCAGCATCTCGCTGAAACCCGAGAGGCGCGACAGCGGCTGTTCCAGGCGTGGCGTGATGAAGGTGCCGGAGCCTTGCAGGCGGCGGATCAGGCCTTGATCGAGGAGGACTTCCAGCGCCTTGCGCGCAGTCACCCGGGAAATGCCTAGTTGCTCGCAGAGGTTGCGTTCGGACGGCATCGCCTGCTCGGACTTCCACTGTCCGGCATGAATCGCCGCTTCCAGATTGCGTGCCAGTTGCAAGTACAGCGGCGTCGGCTGGGAGTCATAGGGACGTAGGGCGTGGAGGTCGTTCATGTAGGGCATTTCCGTCGCGAGTATAGGATTGTTGTAGCTCGCTTGTGGGGCGGAAATTAATACCACTTGAATACCATGTCAACGCACGAAAATGGCCTTTGACCCAATGGAATGGTGGTTTTTACTGGGTGTGGTTTGAATTGGTATTAGGGCTTGGCATTAAAAACCAAAAGATCGCAGCCTGCGGCAGCTCCTGTATTTGGAAGTGGTATCACCTCTGAAGGAACTGCCGCAGGCTGCGATCTTTTGATTTATTTTTTTGCAGGTGACCAGTGGTCAAGGATTAAGGGCGGATTTCGACCATCGTGCCGTCCGGCACCAGGCTCCACACTTCGCGCATATCGACGTTGCGCATGGCGACGCAGCCGTCGGTCCAGTCGAGGGTGTGGAACAGGTCTTCCGGGGTCTCTTCCGAATCCGGCGTGCCGTGGATCATGATCATCCCGCCGGGCTCGACGCCTTCGCGCCGGGCGCGGGCCGAATCGCTGATGTTCGGGTAGGAAATGTGCATCGACAGATTGAATTTGTCACTGGTCTTGCGCCAGTCGATCCAATAGAAACCTTCCGGCGTGCGTTTGTCGCCTTCAATCAGTTTCGGGCCTTTTTTCGCGCCCTTGCCCAAGGAGATGCGATAGGTCTTCAGCGGCTTGCCATCGGCGATCAACTGCAGTTGATGAGCTGATTTGAGCACCAGGACTTTTTCGATAAGCGGGCTATTCGCAGGCGCCACGGTGGTCACGAAGGACGCTTGGGAGGCGGAAACGAACGACAGGCAGAACAGGGCAAGCAACCAGCGCATTGAAACGATTCCCCAGGAATGACGCAGATACATTATTTACAGGTGTTGTGCAGACGTGCTCGGGTTATCGGCTGGCCGGCGACGAAATCAAGTAATGGCAGGCTGAGCAAGCGGCGGAATCGATTCCGAACGAACCGGATACTCCTCAATACGCCGATCAGCGAAGAAGCATTCTAAGGTACGTCCCACTGTGCGGAAAGCCAGCTCGTCCCAGGGAATGTCGGCTTCGTCGAATAGTTGCACTTCCAGGCTCTCGGGACCGGCGGCGAAATCCAGGTCGACCAGCTCGGCACGGAAGAACACATGCACCTGACTGATGTGCGGCACATCGATCAGCGTGTAGATGCTCAGGTTGCGCACGCGGGCGCAGGCTTCCTCGGCGGTCTCGCGCACGGCGGCCTGCTCGATGGTCTCGCCGTTCTCCATGAAACCGGCAGGCAGCGTCCAGTAACCGAGGCGCGGCTCGATGGCGCGACGGCAGAGCAACACTTTCGTGCCCCAGGTCGGCACGCAGCCGGCAACGATATTGGGGTTTTGATAGTGAATGGTCTGACAGCTGTCACAGACAAATCGCAGCCGCGAATCGCCTTCGGGAATGCGCTGAGTGACCGGGTTACCGCAGTGGCTGCAAAATTTCATGCTGGGCTTCCTGAATGCTGCGCCTATCTTGGCGTGCAGCGGTGCCGGTCGGCAAGTTGTCGTTTCGCGACACGACGGGTTTCGGGGGCTTGGGTGGCTGCAATGATTGGTGCATGATGCAGGGTAAGGCACAGATCGAGAACACTCATGCTGGACGAGCTACTGCATAGGGTAAGCAACCACACACCGCGCACGCTGGAGACCGACATACGTTTCCCCGAGGCCGCCGTTCTGGTGCCGATCACCCGCAGTGACGAGCCGGAACTGGTGTTGACCCTGCGCGCCAGCGGGCTCTCGACCCACGGCGGCGAAGTGGCGTTTCCCGGTGGTCGCCGCGATCCGGAAGACCCGGATCTGATCTTTACCGCCCTGCGTGAGGCCGAAGAGGAAATCGGCCTGCCGCCCGGCCTGGTCGAAGTCATCGGCCCGCTCAGCCCGCTGATTTCCCTGCACGGCATCAGGGTCACGCCTTATGTCGGTGTGATTCCCGATTTCGTCGAGTATCAGCCCAATGATGCCGAGATCGCTGCCGTCTTCAGCGTGCCGCTGGAGTTCTTCCGTAAAGACCCTCGCGAACACACTCACCGCATCGACTATCAGGGGCGCAGTTGGTACGTGCCGAGCTACCGCTTTGGCGAATACAAAATCTGGGGCCTGACGGCGATCATGATCGTCGAGTTGATCAACTTGCTCTATGACGCGAAAATCAGCCTGCATGAGCCACCCAAAAGCTTTATCAATACCTGAAGCCGTCGTCCGAACGGTCATTCACCGTGAGCCCTGAGGGAAACAAGATGAAATACCGCTTGGGCGACGCCCGTGTCGAGACCCATCCACAGAGCTGGGTCGCCCCCAATGCCGTGATGGTGGGCAAGGTCAAACTGGAAGAGGGCGCCAACGTCTGGTTCAACGCCGTGCTGCGTGGCGACAACGAACTGATCCTGATCGGCAAGAACAGCAACGTCCAGGACGGCACCGTGATGCACACCGACATGGGCTATCCGCTGACCATCGGCACCGGCGTGACCATCGGCCACAATGCGATGTTGCATGGCTGCACCGTCGGCGATTACAGCCTGATCGGCATTAACGCGGTGATTCTCAACGGCGCGAAGATCGGCAAGAACTGCATCATTGGCGCCAACTCGCTGATCGGCGAAGGCAAGGAAATTCCCGATGGTTCGCTGGTGATGGGCTCTCCGGGCAAGGTTGTGCGTGAGCTGACCGAGGCGCAGAAGAAGATGCTCGAAGCCAGCGCCGCGCACTATGTGCATAACTCACAGCGTTATGCGCGCGATCTGGTTGAGCAGGAAGAATGAGCACGCCCGAAAGACCGGTCGCCTCGCCGTGCGTGAATATTTGTGCGCTGGATGAGGCTGACATCTGCACCGGCTGCCAGCGTACGGTCGCGGAAATCACCCGTTGGGGCCGCATGAGCAATGACGAGCGCCGTGTGGTGTTGGGGTTGTGTCATGAGCGGGCGAAGGCGAATGGGTTGGTGTGGATGATCCCGTCGTCGAAGTCGTGATCGGCATGAGTATGCCCTCACCCTAACCCTCTCCCAGAGGGAGAGGGGACTGACCGAGGTGTCTTTCGCTATACGCCGACCTGACATGTCGAGTCGGACTCAGATTTGAAAAGCCCCCGATCTGCTCCCTTTCCCCCTCGCCCCCTCGGGGAGAGGGCTGGGGTGAGGGGGTAGCTCTTGATCTGCCGGTCAAGTAACCTGTGCGCCAATCTGACAGGTCGCCTCCATGATTTTCCTCATCGCCTACATCAGCAGCGTTGTGCTGATCAACTTCGCCTTCTCCACCGCGCCGCATCTGGACATCATCTGGTCGGCCTGGGGTGGTCTGGTGTTCGTGCTGCGCGACATGGTGCAAACCCGCTTCGGTCACGGCGCGATCGTGGCGATGCTGGCGGCGCTGGTGCTGTCTTACGTCACCTCCGATCCTTCCATTGCCTTGGCCAGTGCCACGGCGTTCGCGGTCTCCGAGTGCATCGACTGGCTGGTGTTCAGCATCACCAAGCGCCCGTTGCGCGACCGCTTGTGGATCAGTTCGGCGCTGAGCATTCCCCTCGATACTTTCATTTTCTTCGGCATGATCGACTTGCTGACGCCACCGGTGATCATCACCGCGCTGGCCTCCAAGTTTGCTGGCGTGACGGCTGTGTGGCTGATCATGGCCTGGCGCGATCGCAAACAGGCCGTCGCCGGCTGAAGCCAAACCTTCAGGTTCATGTAAAATGCCGCGCTTTCTCCCAATGGAAAGCGCGTCTGGCGTTGCTTTCCTCGATGATCCGCTTCTTTGAGGACCTGAGATGACCCGTATCGGAACTCCATTGTCGCCAACCGCGACCCGCGTATTGCTGTGTGGCTGTGGTGAGTTGGGCAAGGAAGTGGTAATCGAGCTGCAACGCCTGGGCGTTGAAGTGATCGCCGTTGACCGTTACGCCAACGCGCCGGCCATGCAAGTTGCGCATCGTAGCCACGTGATCAACATGCTCGACGGCGCCGCTTTGCGCGCGGTGATCGAAGCCGAGAAGCCGCACTTCATCGTGCCGGAAATCGAAGCCATCGCCACCGCTACCCTGGTCGAACTGGAAGCCGAAGGCTTCACCGTGATCCCGACCGCGCGCGCTGCGCAACTGACCATGAACCGCGAAGGCATCCGTCGTCTGGCCGCCGAAGAGCTGGACCTGCCGACCTCGCCGTACCACTTTGCCGACACCTTCGAGGACTACAGCAAAGCCGTCCTCGATCTGGGCTTCCCATGTGTCGTCAAACCGGTAATGAGCTCGTCGGGCAAGGGCCAGAGTCTGCTGCGCAGTGCCGCTGATGTGCAGAAAGCCTGGGACTACGCACAAGAGGGTGGCCGCGCCGGCAAAGGTCGGGTGATCATCGAAGGCTTCATCGATTTCGACTACGAAATCACCTTGCTGACCGTGCGCCACATCGGCGGCACCACTTTCTGCGCGCCGGTCGGCCACCGTCAGGAGAAGGGCGACTATCAGGAGTCGTGGCAGCCACAAGCCATGAGCCCGATTGCCCTGGCTGAATCCGAGCGCGTTGCCAAAGCGGTGACAGAAGCGCTGGGCGGTCGTGGCTTGTTCGGCGTTGAGCTGTTCATCAAGGGTGATCAGGTGTGGTTCAGCGAAGTTTCGCCGCGTCCGCATGACACTGGTCTGGTTACTTTGATTTCGCAGGACCTGTCGCAATTCGCCCTGCACGCCCGCGCGATTCTGGGCTTGCCAGTGCCGCTGATCCGTCAGTTCGGGCCGTCGGCTTCGGCGGTGATTCTGGTGGAAGGGCAGTCGACCCAGACCGCGTTTGCCAATCTGGGGGCTGCGTTGAGCGAGCCGGACACGGCGTTGCGTCTGTTCGGCAAGCCGGAAGTGAATGGCCAGCGCCGTATGGGCGTGGCACTGGCGCGGGATGAGTCGATCGAGGCTGCTCGTGCCAAGGCGACCCGTGCTGCTCAGGCTGTTGTCGTAGAGCTGTAAACCGAGTCGCGGCATTCGCGAGCAGGCTCGCTCCCACATGGGATTGGGTGAACACAGAATCTGTGACCAACCAAAAAACCTGTGGGAGCGAGCCTGCTCGCGAAGCTTTTGATTTTCTGTCAGGCAACCCGATTCAGATCGTTATCCCGCGTTTCCTTCAGGCACAGCACCGCAATCAAACTCAGCACCGCCGCCGCCGACACATACCCGCCGACATAACTCAAACCACCCATCGCTACCAGTTTCTGCGCAAAGAACGGCGCCGCCGAGGCCCCGACAATACCGCCCAGGTTATACGCCGCCGAAGCACCGGTATAACGCACGTGGGTCGGGAACAGTTCAGGTAACAGTGCGCCCATCGGTGCAAACGTCACGCCCATCAAGAACAGCTCGATGCACAGAAACAGCGCCACGCCCCAGGTCGAACCCTGAGTCAGCAACGGCTCCATCAGGAACCCGGACAGAATCGCCAGCACGCCACCGATGATCAGCACCGGTTTGCGCCCGTAACGGTCGCTGGCCCACGCGGATAATGGCGTAGCTGCGGCCATGAACAGCACCGCGAAACACAGCAACCCAAGGAACGTTTCACGGCTATAACCGAGTGTGGAAACCCCGTAACTCAGGGAAAACACCGTCGAGATATAGAACAGCGCATAGCAGACCACCATTGCCGCCGCGCCCAACAGGGTTGGTGCCCAATACTGGCTGAACAGTTCGACCAGCGGCACTTTTACACGCTCCTGACGAGCGATGGCGTTGGCGAACACCGGGGTTTCATGAAGTTTCAGGCGCACGTACAGGCCAACCATCACCAGCGCTGCGCTGAGCAGGAACGGAATCCGCCAGCCCCAGCTGCGGAACTGCTCGTCAGTGAGCGTCATGGCCAGGGTCAGAAACAAACCGTTGGCGGCGAGAAAGCCAATCGAAGGGCCGAGCTGCGGGAACATGCCAAACCAGGCACGTTTGCCTTTTGGCGCGTTTTCCGTTGCGAGCAGGGCGGCACCGCCCCATTCACCACCCAATCCCAAACCTTGGCCGAAACGCAGCACACACAGCAGGATCGGTGCCCAGGCGCCAATGCTGGCATAACCCGGCAGCACGCCGATCAGCGTCGTGCACACGCCCATCAACAGCAGCGAGGCGACTAGCGTCGACTTGCGTCCGATGCGGTCACCAAAGTGGCCGAACAGCGCCGATCCCAATGGTCGGGCGAGGAAGGCAATGCCGAAGGTCAGAAATGCCGAGAGCATCTGCGCGGTGCCGGAGGTCTGCGGGAAAAACACCGGCCCGATCACCAGCGCAGCCGCGGTGGCGTAAACATAGAAGTCGTAGAACTCGATCGCGGTGCCGATAAAGCTCGCCGTGGCAACGCGGGTCGCGGAGTTGGTCGGTTGGGCAGGGGTGGTGTCGCTGATAGCGGTACTGGTTGTCATGCGGTGATCCCTGACAGTCATGAGCTCCGTTGGAGCGAATTATTATGGTCGAACACCCAGGGATGTGGGATGAGGCACGGTCGCTGCTTCAGGTAGGAACAGTCTCCGGAGTACAGCGGAAATAGCCGAAGCCTGTCGGGTGCGGGGTAAGCACGAGGTTCGGCGGCGCTTGGGTAAGCGTCTCGATTATAGGAAGGGGGCTAACAATCAAACAAGAGCAAAAGATCGTCTATCGAGTAGGCACCACAGCGGGCACAGAAGAGGTATGCCAGATCAACACCTTGCTCACCCGGTTCTCCTCAGTCTCGAGAATCTCCAGCCGATAACGCCCGATCTTCAGGCAAACCGCGCTTTCCGGAATGGTTTCCAGCGCCTCAGTGACCAGACCATTGAGGGTCTTCGGTCCGTCGCTCGGCAAATGCCAGCCCAGGCACTTGTTCAGCTCGCGGATCGACGCGGCACCGTCAATCACCATGCGGCCATCAGATTGCGGATGAATGTGCGGATTATCGATGCTGTGCTCGCTTTCGAATTCGCCAACGATTTCTTCGAGAATGTCTTCCAGCGTGACGATACCGAGCACTTCGCCGTATTCGTCGACCACCATGCCGAGGCGCCGTTGCTGCTTGTGGAAATTCAGCAGTTGCAGTTGCAGCGGTGTGCTTTCCGGCACGAAGTAAGGCTCGTAACTGGCCGCCAGCAGCGCCTCGCGGGTCAGATCGCCATTGTTCAGCAAATGTCGGATCTGCCGGGTGTTGAGCACCGCTTCAACCTGATTGATGTCGCTGTGAAATACCGGCAGGCGCGTACGTTTGTTGTGACGCAGTTGCTCAATGATCTCGTCGATCGAATCGTCGAGGTTGATGCCGTCGACGTCACTGCGCGGCACCAGAATGTCATTGACCGTAATGTTGTCCAACGCATGAATCCCCGAAACCGGGTGTGCGTGAACCGGGTGCTCCGGATCGTCGTAACGGTCAGCAGGTGAGTCATCTTCGCTTTGCTGTACGACTTGAACCTTGCGCACAAACGGCCGCATCAGCAGGCCACTGATGCGGCTGAACAACCAGGCAAACGGATAAACAATCTTCAGCGGCACCGCCAGCAAGGTATTGCCGAACGCCAGCACCGCGTCGGGATAACGTTGAGCGACGGTACGCGGGAAGTAATCGGCAAACACCAGCAGGATTGCCCCGGCACCGAGGCACGCAGCCCACGGGCCATTTTCTTCGCAAAGGAAAATTGCCAGCAACGTCGCGATGACGACCGCGAGCGCGCGGCACAGGGTATTGCAGAGGATCAGGCTATCGAGCGGAAAGCTCAGCTTCGCCAGCGGTTTATCGCTGGCGCGCGAGGCGGTGCGTTGCGCGAGCAGGTGCTGTTGCGCGATTTCGACGGCGGTAAACAGCCCCGACCATAAAATCAGCAGGACAAAAACCGCGAGCATCGGCCCTATGGGCAAAGCGTCCATTTATGCCGCCCGTCAGATGTGCAGGATGTATTCACGAACCAGTTTGCTGCCGAAGTACGCCAACATCAGCAGGCAGAAACCGGCGAGGGTCCAGCGAATCGCCTTGTGACCGCGCCAGCCGAGGCGATTACGGCCCCACAGCAGTACGCTGAAGACGATCCAGGCCAGGCACGCCAGCAGGGTCTTGTGCACCAGATGCTGGGCGAACAGGTTCTCGACGAACAGCCAGCCGGAAATCAACGACAGCGACAGCAGCGTCCAGCCGGCCCAGAGGAAACCGAACAGCAGGCTTTCCATGGTTTGCAGCGGCGGGAAGTTTTTGATCAGCCCGGACGGATGCTTGTGCTTGAGCTGGTGGTCTTGCACCAGCAGCAGCAAGGCCTGGAACACTGCGATGGTGAACATGCCGTAGGCGAGGATCGACAACAGAATGTGCGCGAGGATGCCTGGCTCTTCATCGATGATCTGCACCGTGCCGGTCGGCGCGAACTGCGCCAGCAGCACGGTGACCGCGCCCAGCGGGAACAGCAGCACCAGCAGGTTTTCCACCGGAATGCGCGAGCAGGCGATCAGCGTCAGGGCGATCACCGCTGCGGCGATCAGGCTGGACGCACTGAAGAAGTCCAGGCCCAGACCGATCGGGGTCAGCAAGTGAGTGAGCAGGCTGGCGCCGTGGGCCAGCACGGCGAAGACGCCGAGGGTAACCAGCAGGCGCTTGTTCGCCTTGGCGCCGGTGGCCAGGCGGGTGCTCTGATAAAGGGTCGCAGCGGCGTACAGAAGGGCGGCGGCGAGGGTGGTCAATAAACTGGGTGACAAGGGGAGCATAAATCCTGTTAGGCAGGCCCGAAAGGGGCTGAGTTTGGCATAGAACCGCCATCGCACGAAAGACTCAGGAAGCTGACAGCGAGGTGTCCGCCAGCCGCAGTCTTCGCTATAATCCGCGACCTGCCCACGCCGCAGGCTCGCCGAGCACATGTTGATTCCGGTCTGGGCCGCCATTATCCCGGTCTACACAGGGCCTGAAAGGATCGCGCAATGTTTGAAAACTTAACCGACCGTCTCTCGCAGACGCTGCGCCATGTCACCGGCAAGGCGAAGCTGACCGAGGACAATATCAAAGACACCCTGCGTGAAGTGCGCATGGCGTTGCTCGAAGCTGACGTCGCCCTGCCGGTGGTCAAGGACTTCGTCAATTCGGTCAAGGAGCGCGCTGTCGGCACCGAGGTGTCGCGCAGCCTGACGCCGGGCCAGGCGTTCGTGAAGATCGTCCAGGCCGAACTCGAAAGCCTGATGGGCGCGGCCAACGAAGATTTGAATCTCAGCGCCGTACCGCCTGCCGTGATTCTGATGGCCGGTCTGCAGGGCGCCGGTAAAACCACCACCGCCGGCAAGCTCGCGCGCTTCCTTAAAGAGCGCAAGAAGAAGTCGGTCATGGTGGTGTCGGCGGACGTTTATCGTCCGGCTGCCATTAAACAGCTGGAAACCCTGGCCAACGACATCGGCGTGACGTTCTTTCCGTCCGATCTGAGCCAGAAACCGGTGGACATCGCCACCGCAGCTATTAAAGAAGCAAAACTGAAATTCATCGACGTGGTCATCGTCGACACCGCCGGTCGTCTGCACATCGACGAAGAGATGATGGGCGAGATCAAGGCGCTGCACGCCGCGATCAATCCGGTCGAAACCCTGTTTGTGGTCGATGCCATGACCGGTCAGGACGCGGCCAATACGGCCAAGGCCTTCGGTGATGCGCTGCCGCTGACCGGTGTGATCCTGACCAAGGTCGACGGCGACGCCCGTGGCGGTGCCGCCCTGTCGGTACGCGCCATCACCGGCAAGCCGATCAAGTTCATCGGTATGGGTGAGAAGAGCGAAGCGCTCGATCCGTTCCACCCTGAGCGTATCGCCTCGCGCATTCTCGGCATGGGCGACGTGCTCAGCCTGATCGAACAGGCCGAAGCGACCCTCGACAAGGACAAGGCCGATAAACTGGCCAAGAAGCTGAAGAAGGGTAAGGGCTTCGACCTCGAAGACTTCCGCGATCAGCTGCAACAAATGAAGAACATGGGCGGCCTCGGCGGGCTCATGGACAAACTGCCGAGCATCGGCGGCGTCAACCTGTCGCAGATGGGCAATGCCCAGAACGCCGCAGAGAAGCAATTCAAACAGATGGAAGCCATCATCAATTCCATGACCCCGGCCGAGCGCCGCGACCCTGAGCTGATCAGCGGTTCGCGCAAGCGCCGGATCGCCATGGGTTCCGGCACCCAGGTGCAGGACATCGGTCGCTTGATCAAGCAGCACAAGCAGATGCAGAAGATGATGAAGAAATTCTCCGCCAAGGGCGGAATGGCGAAAATGATGCGCGGCATGGGCGGAATGTTGCCCGGCGGCGGCATGCCGAAAATGTAAGGTGTCCCGTCTCACCCATTCTGCTCACTTATGGCGGCGTCTGATGCCCTCATGCTGCGTTGCCGCTCCTCGCCATAGCGGGCTATGACTCGTCGCGGCGCCTTGCTTGAGGGCATCAGTCACTCGCCAAAAGTGAGCGAAATGGGTGAGACGGGACACTAGAATCTCGCCGGTCGTCGCACCGGCGCAGGCCCCGCAAGGACGCGGGATCAACAGCAAACCCGCACTCGGCGGGAGCTGACTGGCCGTTTTCATCGACGGCTCTCTATGCAAATCTGCACGGCATGCCATAGGCGCCGGAAAAAGTCATTTGCAAAAGTCCGGATATTCCTTAGAATATGCGGCCTTTCGGGCACCCATGCCCGCTGTGCATTTAGATTTGCAGCACCGACTACAGGAACGATGTTCACATGCTAACAATCCGTCTTGCCCTTGGCGGCTCCAAAAAGCGCCCGTTTTACCACCTGACCGTAACCGACTCGCGTAACCCGCGTGACGGCTCCCACAAAGAACAGGTTGGCTTCTTCAACCCTGTTGCCCGTGGTCAGGAAACCCGTCTGTCCGTGAACCAAGAGCGCGTAGCCTACTGGCTGAGCGTTGGTGCACAACCTTCTGAGCGCGTTGCTCAGTTGTTGAAGGAATCTGCCAAGGCTGCGGCCTGAGCAATATGAACGCGACGCCTGCTGTTGCCGATGATTTGATCGTTATTGGCAAAATTTATTCTGTTCATGGCGTTCGCGGCGAAGTGAAGGTTTATTCCTTTACTGATCCGACTGAAAACCTGTTGCAGTACAAAACCTGGACGCTCAAGCGCGAAGGCAATGTGAAACAGGTCGAGCTGGTCAGTGGACGCGGGAACGACAAGTTCCTGGTCGCGAAGCTCAAGGGTCTTGATGATCGTGAAGAAGCTCGTCTTCTGGCCGGTTATGAGATCTGCGTGCCGCGCAATCTGTTCGCTGAATTGACCGACGGTGAGTACTACTGGTACCAACTGGAAGGTCTGAAGGTCATCGACACCCTTGGGCAATTGCTCGGGAAAATCGATCATCTTCTGGAAACCGGCGCCAATGATGTAATGGTCGTCAAGCCTTGCGCTGGCAGCCTGGATGATCGCGAACGCCTGTTGCCCTATACGGAGCAATGCGTGTTGGCCATCGACCTGGCAGCGGGCGAGATGAAGGTGGATTGGGACGCGGACTTCTAAGCGTGGCTAACTTGCGCGTAGAAGTGATCAGTTTGTTTCCCGAGATGTTTTCCGCCATCGGCGACTACGGCATCACCAGTCGTGCGGTCAAACAGGGGCTCTTGCAGCTGACCTGTTGGAATCCGCGAGATTACACGACGGATCGGCATCACACTGTGGACGATCGCCCGTTTGGCGGTGGTCCGGGCATGGTGATGAAGATCAAGCCCCTGGAAGATGCTCTGGTTCAGGCCAAGGCAGCAGCCGGGGAGGCGGCGAAGGTGATTTACCTGTCCCCCCAAGGCCGTCAACTGACTCAGTCGGCGGTACGCGAGCTGGCACAATCGGATGCATTGATCCTGATTGCCGGCCGCTATGAAGGCATTGACGAGCGCTTTATTGAGGCTCATGTCGATGAAGAGTGGTCGATTGGTGACTATGTACTGTCTGGCGGCGAGCTGCCGGCGATGGTCCTGATCGATGCGGTTACACGACTGCTGCCTGGAGCTTTAGGGCATGCGGATTCCGCTGAGGAAGATTCCTTTACGGATGGTCTGCTGGATTGCCCGCACTACACCCGACCTGAGGTGTATGCGGATCAGCGTGTTCCCGACGTGTTGCTGAGTGGCAATCACGCGCATATCCGGCGTTGGCGTTTACAGCAGTCCCTTGGTAGGACCTTTGAACGACGCGCCGATCTTCTGGAAAGCCGCTCGCTTTCTGGAGAAGAGAAGAAGCTGCTCGAGGAATACATCCGCGAGCGGGACGATAGTTAACAACGTATCGATGGTAGATCGAACGATTTACCTTAGGAGCACAGCATGACCAACAAAATCATCCTTGCACTCGAAGCAGAGCAGATGACCAAAGAAATCCCTACCTTCGCCCCAGGCGACACTATTGTCGTTCAGGTGAAAGTGAAGGAAGGCGATCGTTCCCGTCTGCAAGCGTTCGAAGGCGTTGTAATCGCCAAGCGTAACCGCGGCGTGAACAGTGCGTTCACCGTTCGTAAAATCTCCAACGGTGTTGGCGTAGAACGTACTTTCCAGACCTACTCCCCGCAGATCGACAGCATGGCTGTTAAACGTCGCGGTGACGTACGTAAAGCCAAGCTGTACTACCTGCGCGACCTGTCGGGTAAAGCAGCTCGCATCAAGGAAAAACTGGCTTAAGTCCAGCTTTCGATGCAGAAAAAAGCAGCCTACGGGCTGCTTTTTTGTTGCCTGCAATTTATTCACCGTACTTTCGTTTCAGGCCAGAACCATGACCACCCGCGACCAGGAAATCGAACGCCGCACCGAACTCTCGGTGACCCGCGTAACCAAAGCCGTCTTCCCGCCCACCACCAACCACCACAACACCCTGTTCGGCGGTACCGCGCTGGCATGGATGGACGAAGTCTCGTTCATCACCGCCACGCGTTTCTGCCGACTGCCACTGGTGACCGTTTCCACCGACCGCATCGACTTCAATCACGCGATCCCGGCCGGTTCCATCGTCGAGTTGGTCGGGAAGGTGATCAAGGTCGGCAATACCAGCCTCAAGGTCGAGGTGGAAGTGTTTGTCGAGAGCATGAGCTGTGATGGCCGCGAGAAGGCCATTCATGGGCAGTTCAGCTTTGTCGCCATTGATGATGACAAGCGACCGGTGCCGGTGCTGCCGGGTTTTGCGGCTTGATCCAGATCCGAGTCGAGCCGTTCGCGAGCAAGCTCGCTCCCACAGGATGTGTGTCGCTCACAGATTTTGTGTTCAGCGCGAACCCTGTGGGAGCGAGCCTGCTCGCGAAAGCGTCAGCTCAGGCGCCGTTGGCCTCAGGCTGAATCAACGCCAGCAACGTCCACCCCGACCCGGGTTTCACGGTAGTCTCCGGCGTCACCACATGCACCCAACCGCTGTCATCGCGCATGAACAGCAAGGTCGCACGATTACCATGCAGCACCCGGTAATCCTCCCAGCCGAAGCCATCCGTCAACGTCGTACTGTACAACTCGGCACCCTGGCCCATCTGACTGGCCAGTTTCGCGTAGGTAAACGCCTCGCTGCCCAACTGATTGCCTCGATGTTCCAGACTCGCTCGATGTTTATCGCTGCGCCGACTCTCATGACCACTGGCCAGACCAAACAAGCGCTGATGACCGAAATCATGCCGAAAGCGCATCGCCGCCAAGGTATTCAGCTCACCCGACGGCGACAGCGCGAGCAAATGCCCAAGTCCGACCAGATCCAAATGCGCATCGGCATGTTGCGAGGCCGGATTACCAAAATACGTCGGCAAACCTTCCATCCGCGCCGCACGAATATTCTCCCAGCTCGAATCGGTCAGCAACACGCGGCTGCCCAGTTGCTGCAGCGACTTGCCCAGCTCCCGCGCCGGGCCGTTGGCGCCGACGATCAGGAAACCGCTCGGCGCCGGCTCGGCCACCTTCAATAGTCGTGCAAGTGGTCGTGCCGTCGCGCTTTGCAGGACAACAGTGCCGATAATTACCGCAAATGTCAGCGGCACCAGCAGCAATGCGCCCTCATGCCCGACCTCATGCAGCCGAATCGCAAAAATCGCCGACACCGCCGCCGCGACAATCCCGCGTGGCGCGATCCAGCACAGCAATGCACGCTCCCGCCAGCTCAGGCTGGAACCGGCCGTGCTGAGCAATACGTTCAACGGCCTGGCGATCAGTTGAATCACCAGCAGCAGAATCAGCACCAACGGGCCCAGTCCGATCAAGGCATACAAGTCCAGACGCGCCGCCAACAAAATGAACAGCCCGGAAATCAGCAGCACGCTGAGGTTTTCCTTGAAATGCAGGATATGCCGTACATCCACGCCTTTCATGTTGGCCAGCCACATGCCCATCAGCGTCACCGCCAGCAGACCGGACTCGTGCATCACCTCATTGGAGACAATGAAAATCCCCAGCACAGCCGCCAGCGACGCCAGGTTATGCAGATACTCCGGCAGCCATTGCCGACGGATCACCGTGCCGAGCAGCCAGCCACCGAGAATGCCGAACGCAGCGCCGCAGAGAATCACGCCGCCAAAGGTGAACAGGCTCTGCTTGAGACCATGGCCTTCGGCGCTGGCAATGATGAAGCTGTAAACCACCACGGCGAGGAGCGCGACGATCGGATCGATGACGATGCCTTCCCAGCGCAGAATGTTGGCGATCGAGGCTTTCGGCCGCACCACCCGCAGCATCGGCACGATGACGGTCGGGCCGGTGACCAGCGTCAGGCTGCCGAACAGGATGGCCAACATCCAGTCGAAACCGAGCAGGAAGTGCGTAGCGACCGCGATGACGATCCAGGTCGAGATAGCGCCAATGGTCACCAGGCGATGAACGACGCTACCAATCTCCTTCCATTCCGACAGGTGTAGGGTCAGGCTGCCTTCGAACAGAATCAGCGCGACGGCCAGTGAAACCAGCGGCATCAGCAGCGGGCCGAACATTTCCTGCGGATCGAGCCAGCCCAGCACCGGGCCGACCAGAATACCGGTCAGCAACAGAAACAGAATCGCCGGCAGCTTCAGGCGCCAGGCCAGCCATTGGCAACCCAGCGCCGCCGCGCCAATCCCGCCAAACGCCAATAGAATTTGCTGCTCGTTCATTGATGATCCCTGTTCCTTGAAATAGCGGGCTATGAAAGACTAGCGCCCATTCCTACAGTTCACTCTACATTTGCGCACAGTCCTTGAGGCTGTGTGTCTTGAGCGCCCATGCCTGCCATCGACCACCCGCTGATTGACCAATTCCTCGACGCTCTGTGGCTTGAGAAGGGCCTGTCCGATAATACCCGCGGCGCTTATCGCAGCGATCTGGCGCTGTTCAATGGCTGGTTGCAGGAGAAAAACCTGGAGCTGATCAATGCTGGCCGCGAGTTGATCCTTGATCACTTGTCCTGGCGTCTGGAGCAGAACTACAAACCACGTTCCACCGCGAGATTTCTCTCCGGGGTGCGTGGCTTTTATCGCTATCTACTGCGGGAAAAGATGATCAGCGTCGACCCGACCTTGCGCGTCGATATGCCACAACTCGGTAGGCCACTGCCAAAATCCCTGTCAGAAGCCGATGTCGAGGCGCTGCTTAAAGCACCGGATCTGAGCGAAGCGATCGGCCAGCGTGACCGCGCCATGCTTGAAGTGCTTTACGCCTGCGGACTGCGCGTGACCGAACTGGTCAGTCTGACCCTGGAACAGGTCAACTTGCGCCAAGGCGTGCTGCGGGTGATGGGCAAGGGCAGCAAGGAACGGCTGGTGCCGATGGGCGAGGAGGCGATCGTCTGGGTCGAGCGCTACATGCGCGATGGTCGCGGCGAACTGCTCGGTGGCCGTCCCAGTGATGTGCTGTTTCCCAGCCAGCGCGGGGAGCAGATGACTCGCCAGACCTTCTGGCACCGGATCAAGCATCAGGCCAAGGTCGCCGGGATCGGCAAGTCGCTGTCGCCGCACACCTTGCGTCACGCGTTTGCCACGCACCTGCTCAACCATGGCGCGGATTTGCGTGTGGTGCAGATGCTGCTAGGCCACAGCGACCTCTCCACCACACAGATCTACACACATGTCGCCCGCGCGCGGCTGCAAGACCTGCACGCCAAACATCACCCGCGCGGCTGAACAAAGTCTTTGTAGGAGTGAGCCTGCTCGCGATAGCGGTATTCCTGACAACACAGTGCTGAATGAAGGACCGCTATCGCGAGCAGGATCACTCCTACAGGTTCTTCAGTGCTCTCAAAATCTATGGCGACAGGCGCATTCGGCCACCGTGGCCTTATGTGTTAGGCTTTGCCGGTTTGCACGATGGACGGTTATGACCCGGTGTTCCGGCACGGGCGTTCTGATCGTTCCATTTGTCCGCCTTCAGGAGTTCTCATGCGTCTGACCCAGATTTTCGCCGCCGCAGCCATTGCGTTGGTCAGCACCTTTGCCGTCGCCGATGACGCGGCCGACAAAGCCATTCGTCAAAGCCTGGAAAAACTCGAACTCGAGGTTCCGGTCGAAAGCATCAGCGCCAGCCCGTTGCCGGGCATGTACGAAGTCAAACTCAAAGGCAGTCGCGTGCTCTACGCCAGTGCCGATGGTCAGTACATCGTGCAGGGCTACCTGTTTCAGCTCAAGGACGGCAAACCGGTCAACCTGACCGAGAAAACCGAACGTCTGGGCATCTCCAAACTGATCAATGCCATTCCGGTTGCCGAAACCGTGGTGTACCCGGCCGTGGGCGAGACCAAATCGCACATCACCGTGTTCACCGACACCACCTGTCCGTACTGCCACAAGCTGCACGCCGAAGTGCCTGAGCTGAACAAGCGCGGCATCGAAGTGCGCTATGTTGCCTTCCCGCGCCAGGGTTTGAACTCGCCGGGCGATGAGCAACTGCAAGCCGTGTGGTGCTCGAAAGACAAGAAAGCCGCCATGGACAAAATGGTCGATGGCAAGGAAATCAAGGCCGCCAAGTGCGATAACCCGGTTTCCAAACAGTTCGCCCTCGGTCAGTCAATTGGCGTGAACGGTACACCGGCCATCGTTTTGGCTGACGGACAAGTGATTCCGGGCTACCAGCCTGCGCCACAAGTCGCCAAACTGGCGCTGGGCGCGAAGTAATTCGCATCGTCACGGTCAGCCGTGACGATCATGGCCTGGCAGCCACATCGCCGGGCCATCAATAGAGAGCCGCGAGCACGCGGTTGTTTTCCGGCCGACCCCGCGTCGGCCGTTTTATGGGGAGTTCACAGTGAATCCGGTCAAAGTAGGCATCTGTGGGTTAGGGACCGTCGGTGGCGGTACCTTCAACGTACTTCAGCGCAACGCCGAGGAAATCGCTCGTCGTGCCGGGCGTGGGATCGAAGTGGCACAAATTGCCATGCGCACGCCAAAGCCTCAGTTCCAGACGACCGGTATTGCGATTACCAACGATGTCTTCGAAGTGGCCACGAACCCTGAGATCGACATCGTCATAGAGCTGATGGGCGGCTACACCGTTGCCCGCGAGCTGGTACTCAAGGCCATCGAGAATGGCAAGCATGTGGTCACCGCGAACAAGGCACTGATTGCCGTTCACGGTAATGAAATTTTCGCCAAGGCTCGCGAGAAAGGCGTGATCGTGGCGTTCGAAGCGGCCGTGGCCGGTGGCATTCCGGTGATCAAGGCGATCCGTGAAGGCCTGTCCGCCAACCGCATCAACTGGGTCGCCGGGATCATCAACGGCACCGGTAACTTCATCCTCACCGAAATGCGCGAGAAGGGCCGCACCTTCGAAGACGTGCTGGCCGAAGCTCAGGCACTGGGCTACGCCGAAGCCGATCCGACCTTCGACGTTGAAGGCATCGATGCCGCGCACAAGCTGACGATTCTGGCTTCCATCGCATTCGGCATTCCGCTGCAATTCGACAAGGCTTACACCGAAGGCATCACCAAACTGACCACCGCCGACGTCAACTACGCCGAAGCGCTGGGCTATCGCATCAAGCACCTCGGTGTGGCGCGTAGCACTGCCGCCGGCATCGAGTTGCGCGTGCACCCGACGCTGATCCCGGCCGATCGCCTGATCGCCAACGTCAACGGCGTGATGAACGCGGTGATGGTCAACGGTGACGCCGCGGGCTCGACGCTGTTCTACGGCGCTGGCGCCGGCATGGAGCCAACCGCTTCGTCGGTGATCGCCGATCTGGTCGACGTGGTTCGCGCCATGACTTCCGATCCGGAAAACCGCGTGCCGCACCTGGCCTTCCAGCCGGACTCGCTGTCGGCCCATCCGATCCTGCCGATTGAAGCCTGCGAAAGCGCGTACTACCTGCGCATTCAGGCCAAGGACCATCCGGGCGTTCTCGCTCAGGTGGCGAGCATCCTCTCGGAGCGCGGCATCAACATCGAGTCGATCATGCAGAAGGAAGTCGAGGAACACGACGGTCTGGTACCGATGATCCTGCTGACCCACCGTGTCGTGGAACAGCGCATCAACGATGCCATCGCCGCCCTCGAAGCGCTGGCCGGCGTCAATGGTCCGGTCGTACGGATCCGCGTCGAGCACCTGAACTAAACAGAAGCAGCTGCAAGCTTCGAGCTTCAAGCTGCAAGTAAAAGCAGAGCCGCTTTTCACTTGTAGCTTGCAGCTTACGGCTTGAAGCCCAAACCGAAGGTTTGAAATCATGCGTTATATCAGTACCCGCGGCCAGGCACCGGCCCTGAATTTCGAAGACGTCCTGCTGGCCGGTCTCGCCACCGACGGCGGTCTGTACGTTCCGGAAAACCTGCCACGTTTCACCCAGGAAGAGATCGCTTCCTGGGCCGGCTTGCCGTATCACGAACTGGCCTTCCGGGTGATGCGCCCGTTTGTCACCGGCAGCATTCCGGACGCCGATTTCAAAAAGATTCTCGAAGAAACCTACGGTGTGTTCTCGCACAGCGCCGTCGCGCCGCTGCGTCAGCTGAACGGCAACGAATGGGTGCTCGAGCTGTTCCACGGCCCGACCCTGGCGTTCAAGGACTTCGCCCTGCAACTGCTCGGTCGTCTGCTCGACTACGTGCTGGAAAAGCGCGGCGAGCGCGTTGTCATCGTCGGCGCTACTTCCGGTGATACCGGTTCGGCCGCCATCGAAGGCTGCAAGCACTGCGAAAACGTCGACATCTTCATCCTGCACCCGCACAACCGTGTGTCCGAAGTGCAGCGCCGGCAGATGACCACGATTTTCGGCGAGAACATCCACAACATCGCCATCGAAGGCAACTTCGATGACTGCCAGGAGATGGTCAAGAACAGCTTCGCCGACCAGAGCTTCCTCAAAGGCACGCGTCTGGTCGCGGTGAACTCGATCAACTGGGCGCGGATCATGGCCCAGATCGTTTACTACTTCCATGCAGCCCTGCAGTTGGGCGGCCCGGCGCGTTCGGTGTCGTTCTCGGTGCCAACCGGTAACTTCGGCGACATCTTCGCCGGTTACCTGGCGCGCAACATGGGCCTGCCGATCAATCAGTTGATCGTCGCCACCAACCGCAACGACATCCTGCACCGCTTCATGAGCGGTAATCAGTACGTCAAGGAGACCCTGCACGCCACGCTGTCGCCGTCGATGGACATCATGGTCTCGTCGAACTTCGAACGCCTGCTGTTCGACTTGCACGGTCGCAACGGTGCGGCGATCGCCGGGCTGATGGACACGTTCAAGCAAGGTGGTGGCTTCAGCGTCGAACAAGAGCGCTGGACCGAAGCACGCAAACTGTTCGACTCGCTGGCTGTGGACGATGCGCAGACTTGCGAAACCATCGCCGAAGTCTACGAGCAGTGCGGTGAAGTGCTGGATCCGCACACCGCCATTGGCGTCAAGGCCGCGCGCGAATGCCGTCGCAGCCTGGACATTCCAATGGTGATCCTCGGCACCGCACATCCAGTTAAATTCCCGGATGCAGTGGAGAAAGCCGGTGTAGGAAAAGCGCTCGAACTGCCTGCACATCTTTCTGATTTGTTTGAGCGAAACGAGCGCTGCACCGTTCTGCCAAACGAGCTGAAAGCCGTGCAGGCCTTTGTCAGCCAGCATGGCAACCGCGGCAAGCCGCTTTAAGCCTGCAAAAGCTGTCACATTTTGAAGCCCGTCTCCTGACGGGCTTTTTTGTTTCTGCTGCCACACTGCTCGGGTTTTCACCCACGAAGGACGGGTGAGTCGATCACGAAGGAAGTGGCAATGCTGTTTTATAGAGGTTTGAAACCGGCACTGGGCTGGTTGTTCTTGTTCGGATTGCTCGGGTTGATGCGCTGCAGTGTGGCGGCGCAACTGGCGCTGAACGATGACGTTATGGCACTCAACGTCCAGCCTGTTGAACTGGACGCGCACGAGCGCCAATGGATTCGCGACAATCCGCGGGTAACGGTAGCGTCGGTGCAATACCCGTTGTATCTGTTCCAGGATGAACATGGACAGTGGAGCGGTTTGAACAATGATGTGCTCAAGCGCGTCACTGCGATGACCGGGTTGAAGTTCATGCATCAGGAGTCGTTTTCCACCGATCACATGCTGGAGCGTCTCGAAAGCGGCCAGGCGGACATCAGTACGACCCTGGCGATGAGCGATGAGCGCAAGGCGTTTCTGGATTTCAGCCACGCCTTCGGTGGGGCTGGCTGGGTGTTTGTCGGGCGCGCCGGTGCGCCGTCGGTAGAGTCACTGGAGCAACTCGCCAAGCGGGTGCTGGTGTTGCCGGCCCGGCACGCACTGGAGGATGTGATTCGACGCGATTACCCGTCGATCGAGATCCGTTCGGTCAAGACTTACGCCGAAGCGCGAGCATTGGTCGAAAGCGGCGAAGCCTACGCGACGATCGAGAATGAAATCGGGGCGCAACTTTACCCGCTGGGTCTGCTTAAGGTGGGTGGTTTGGTAGAAGGCAAATGGGAAGCTGATCATCTGGCCGTGCGCAAGGGCATGCCAGAGCTATTAAGTATTCTCAACAAGGCACTGGAGGCCTTTCCTGCTCCCGAGTTACGCGCCATTCGCCTGAAGTGGCTGGAGGGAATCTCGCTCAAGCCCGTCCCCACGCTCTGGCAACGGATGATTGAGTGGGGCTGTTGGGCAGCGGTGATCCTCGGTGTGTTCGGCTTGCTGTCGCTGGTGTGGAACCGCCGCCTGACGGTGGTGATCAAGCAACGCCGTGCTGCCGAGAAAAGCCTCGGTGATCAATTGGCGTTCCAGCACGCACTGATCGATTCCATGCCTGATCCGATGTTTGTCCGTGATCTTCAGGGGCGGCTGATCATGTGCAACCGCAGCTATGAAGAAGCGCTTTCGGTACGTCAGGACCAGGTGCAGGGGCGGCTGTTGATGGAGGTCGATGCGTTGCCAGAAGCAACCGCGCGCATGCTTCACGACGAATTCATGGTGCAGTTGCGCACGCGTAAGTCACGTTTCAGCAAGCGGCAATTGCTGTTCAAGAACGGTACGCGGGAGGTCTATCAGTGGACGGTGCCGTTTTACAGTGTCGATGGCAAATTGCGCGGACTGCTGGGCGGCTGGACGGACATTACCCAGCGCCGGGCGGAGAGCGGGTGCCGATGTCTGCATTGAGAATGGGAAATGTCCTATAAGACGCGGCTACTTTTCCGATGGGAGGCTTCAAAGGGCTGCCCTACAGTGAGTAGCAACTGCGGTGAGAGTCCGCGATTGTCGCTTCAGAGGTCGCCCATGCGCTCGCTTAAAGTCCTGATTCTTGAACCCAATCCGTTCCAGCTGATGGCGTTGCACCAAATGCTCAATGCTATCGGCATTTATGATGTCCTGACCGCGTCATCGCTGGCATCGGCCTTATGTTCACTGGGGCATCGTGGCGTGGTCGATATCGCTATTTGCGATCCGCAGCTCAAGGGCGGTGATGGCCTGGCCCTGATTCGGCACGTAGCAGTGGAGCGCGAAGCGCGGGCGCTGATCCTGCTGGGCGCGGTGGCGCCGAGCGTGCTCAACGACCTCCAACCGTTGCTGTGCGAGCATCGGTTGCGACTGCTGGGGCTTCTGCAAACACCTGTTTCGGCAGTACTGATGCGCAGTTTGCTGGACAGCTACCTGATTTCACCTTCGCTGCCGGTCGGGGCCTGAAGCGGCCGGTTATTTTTCTGTCATCTTTGCCGTGCATGCTCTGACAGACCGGTGATACCTCCGTGACACGCCGGTGCTGGCGAGCGGAATGCAGAACTTTCTTCTCGGGCCGGTGGTCATTTACTGTGGACACGCCCCAGACACAATGTTTTCGGACTATTGAGTGGAGATCGAGATGGAAAGTATCAGTCTATTGCTCGGTGAGGCTCTGAGCCCGTATCAGGTTTCTTTGTCTCCAAGCGGCGCCCACGGTGAATGCCTGGTGACCTTGAAGAACAGCAACGGCGCGATTGTAGTGGAGCGCCAATTCAACCAGGCGCAGTTGACCGACAAGCGCCAGTTGACCGATGTCGTTGACGGCTTGCACCGCGACATTCTGATTGCCGAAGGACGCCTGGAGCCCTGTGTGATTGCGGCCTTGCGTAATGCGGCTCTGGACAAGCGTCCGGCGCTCTGAAAATCAAACATCTTTTGTGGGAACCTTCCTGCATCCCTGTCAGTCAGACCCCATGACAGCAGGATCAAGCATTGTGCTCCGGTGCTTGTCGCTTGCTGTTACGGGCCTTATGCAGGCCACGTTTAACCCCGAGTCGTCTCCCCACTTCTCGGGGTTTCTTTTTGTCTGCAATTGGCTCAGGGCGCCGCTTGTTGCTCGAAGAATGATCGGGCCTGTTTGAGGTAATCGCTTCGCATCGCGGGGTCCAGCCAGTCGGCGTACAGCTGGTTCAGTTGATCGTGGGGGAGGGTGCGCAGCAGTTGGTTTATTTCGCTGATCGCCTGACGGCCCTGGTGTGTGTCGGAGCAGCCGATGTAGCCCGACAGATATTTACCGGTGCCGCGGATCGGATAAAACAGCAACTCGTCTTCGGCGATTTGCGCCAGATGAGCCTGATAACGAATTTCTGGCCAGTAGCCCAGCACCACCTGTAATCGTCCCAGGCGCTGCATCATCAGCAGACTGTTCAGGGCGTCATTGCCGTAATGAGGTGTCAGTGCGTCCCGTGGTGCCTGGCGCAGCAGGTCATCGACCATTTCACCGTAACTGCGCTCAGCCACGACACCGATTTTCTCTTTGCCATTGGCCAGGAGCGCTGCCAGATCGATTTCACCCTCCACGAGAAACGGCGCCAACACTTCGCGATCGTTCTGACGCACCACCAGCCCATTGCTGACGGCGCGAAAGGCCGGGATGGAGTACGCGATCCATTGCGTCCGCTCTTTGCTCCATATCAGCGACGGGTCGCAGGTGAAGGAGGCTTCGTGAAGCATCTGGCTGCCTCGGGCTCGATTGACCCGCATCAACTGGTGTTCGTATTGCGGCATGCCGGCGATCAGCATTGGCATGAGGTGATCAATGACGCCCTGGCCCTTTTTCGGGCCTTCGAAAATAGTCAGTGGCGGCAAGTCGCGCAATAACCAGGTCAACGTCGGTTTCGCCTGAGCCCAAGCAGGCAAGGTCAATAGAAACACCAGGCCGAACAACCGCCACGTCCACCACTGGTGGGCGCGATTGGCGTCCGGTGTCGGCAGGCGCTTCAGCTTAAATGGCTCCGTCTTCGCGCAATCGGGCGATCTGCTTTTCGTCGTAGCCAAGATCGTGGAGTACCTGCGCATTGTGTTCACCGAGCTGCGGCCCGACCCATTCGGAGGAGCCCGGTGTCTCTGAGAGTTTCGGCACGATCCCCGGCATCTTGAAAGGTTTGCCGTCTGGCAGTTTGGCGTGAAGGAACATTTCCCGGGCCAGATACTGCGGATCGTTGAACATGTCTTCGGCACTGAAGATCCGGCTGGCCGGCACCTCGGCCTGATTGAGCAGGTCGAGCACGCTTTGCAGCGGCAGCGAATTGACCCAGCGATCGATCACGCCGTACAACTCGTCGCGACGATTGTCACGCCCGTCGTTGCTGGTCAGGGTAGGGTCATTGGCCAGGTCTTCGCGGCCGATGATCAGCATGAAGCGTTTGAAGATCGCGTCACCATTGGCGCCGATCTGCACGTGTTTGCCGTCGGCACTGGTGTGGATGGAGGAGGGCGTGATGCCGGGCATGATGTTGCCGGTGCGCTCGCGGATAAAACCGAACACGTCGAACTCCGGCACCATGCTTTCCATCATCGCGAAAATCGCTTCATACAACGCCACATCGACAACCTGACCAGTGCCACCGTTGACTTCGCGATGACGCAGAGCCATCAGCGCGCCGATCACGCCCCACAACGCGGCAATCGAGTCGCCGATGGAAATCCCGGTACGCACCGGTGGCCGGTCCTCGAAGCCAGTGATGTAGCGCAGACCGCCCATGGACTCGCCGACCGCGCCGAAGCCAGGCTGGTCCTTCATCGGCCCGGTCTGGCCAAAACCGGACAGGCGCACCATCACCAGTTTCGGGTTCAGCGCGTGCAGGGTGTCCCAACTCAGGCCGAGTTTTTCCAGCACGCCTGGGCGGAAATTCTCGATGAGGATGTCGGCTTCGCTGAGCAGTTGTTTCAGGATCGCCAAACCGTCAGGGTGTTTGAGGTTCAGCGTCAGCGACTTTTTATTGCGCGCCTGGACGAACCACCACAGCGACGTGCCTTCATACAGTTTTCGCCACTTGCGCAATGGATCCCCGCCGTCCGGCGATTCGATCTTGATCACTTCGGCACCGAACTCCCCGCAAATGCGCGAGGCAAACGGCCCGGCAATCAATGTACCCAATTCAATGACTTTCAGACCCGAGAGCGGTTTGCTGGTGAACGGCATGCGAAATCCTGTAGGACAAGGCTGAGCGGATACAGCGTTTTAACATAGCCGGCTGTCAGACGCCGCAGCTTGATCGCCATCAATTCGATGATTGCCTACCGCATCGGTTAGACTTGCCGACTTTCCTCGTATCAAGAAGCCCGTTCATGGCCCAGCCGTCCACTACCTACAAGTTTGAACTGAACCTCACCGACCTCGACCGCAGTGTCTACGAGAGCGTCAAGCAGACCATCGCCCGTCACCCTTCGGAAACCGAAGAGCGCATGACCGTGCGACTGCTGGCCTACGCCCTCTGGTACAACGAGCAGTTGTCGTTTGGTCGCGGTCTGTCAGACGTGGATGAACCTGCACTGTGGGAAAAGAGCTTGGATGATCGCGTCCTGCACTGGATTGAAGTCGGCCAGCCTGACGCGGATCGCCTGACCTGGTGCTCGCGTCGCACCGAGCGCACCAGCCTGCTGGCCTACGGCAGCCTGCGCGTTTGGGAAACCAAAGTGATCCCGGCGATCAAGAATCTGAAGAACGTCAACATCGCTGCGGTTCCGCAAGAAGTGCTGGAAACCCTGGCCAAGGACATGCCCCGCGTTATCAAGTGGGACGTGATGATCAGCGAAGGGACGATCTTCGTCACCGACGACCGTGGTCAGCACGAAGTTCAGTTGCAATGGCTGCAAGGTGAGCGCGGCTGATCCCGCGCCTTCAACTGATTAATCCCACGTATTAAAGAGAAGTTTCCGTCACCCCATGCGTATCGAACCTCGTCAACTGCCTGCCACGCTGCCCTTTCTGGGTGATATTCCGCCGCTGCTGACCCGCCTGTACGCGGCGCGGGGCGTGCAGTCCGAGGCGGAGCTGGACAAGAGTCTGGCGCGGTTGATCCCGTTTCAGCAGCTCAAGGGCATCGACGCGGCGGTGGACTTGCTGGTGACAGCGCTGGAACAACGCCAGCGCATTCTCATCGTCGGCGACTTCGATGCGGACGGCGCGACGGCCAGCACGGTTGGCATGCTTGGTTTGCGTCTGCTCGGTGCGGCGCACGTCGATTATCTGGTGCCGAACCGTTTCGAATATGGCTATGGCCTGACTCCGGAAATCGTTGAAGTCGCTTTGACTCGGGAGCCGCATTTGCTGGTCACCGTCGACAACGGCATCTCCAGCGTCGAAGGTGTGGCGGCGGCGAAAAAGGCCGGCCTCAAAGTGCTGATCACCGACCACCATTTGCCCGGTGAAGAACTGCCGCAGGCGGATGCGTTGGTCAACCCGAACCAGCCTGGTTGCGAATTTCCGAGCAAGGCACTGGCCGGCGTCGGGGTCATTTTTTATGTGTTGATGGCGTTGCGTGCGCGCCTGCGCAGCCTCGGCTGGTACGAGAACAAGCCGCAGCCGAACATCGGTGAACTGCTCGATCTGGTGGCGCTGGGCAGCGTCGCTGACGTGGTGCCGCTGGACGCCAACAACCGGATTCTGGTGCATCAAGGCTTGGAACGGATTCGCGCCGGTCGCGCACGGCCGGGGATCAAAGCGATTCTTGAAGTGGCCAAGCGTGACGCTGCGCGCATCACCTCCACCGATCTAGGGTTTATCGTCGGGCCGCGTCTGAACGCGGCCGGGCGTCTGGATGACATGAGCCTGGGCATCGAATGCTTGCTCACCGCCGACGCCAACCTGGCCCGGGAAATGGCCGCGCAACTGGACGGCATGAACCAGGATCGCAAATCCATCGAGCAGGGCATGCAGCGTGAAGCGCTGGCGCAGCTCAAGGACTTGCCGGTCGAGTCGATGCCGTTTGGTTTGTGCCTGTTCGATCCCGAGTGGCACCAGGGTGTGATCGGCATCCTCGCTTCACGCATGAAAGAACGTTACTTCCGTCCGACCATTGCCTTTGCCGATGCGGGCGATGGTTTGCTCAAGGGCTCGGGGCGTTCGGTGCAAGGTTTCCACATTCGCGATGCCTTGAGCGTGGTAGCGGCGCAGCATCCAAACCTGATCGCCAAGTACGGTGGCCATGCAATGGCGGCCGGTCTGACCTTGCCGCAGGAGAATTTTCCGCTGTTCGCCGAGGCCTTTGACGCTGAAGTGCGTAGGCAACTTCGCGAAGACGACCTCACCGGGCGCATGCTGACCGATGGCACGCTGGCGGTCGAAGAGTTCCACCTCGAACTGGCTCGCGCGCTGCGCCACGCTGGGCCTTGGGGGCAGCACTTCCCGGAGCCGCTGTTTCATGGCGTGTTTCAGTTGGTCGAACAGCGCGTGGTCGGTGAACGACACCTGAAAGTGGTGCTGAAAAGCGAGTGCGGTTCGGTGAAGCTGGATGGCATTGCGTTTGGTATTGACCGGGATATCTGGCCGAACCCGACGATCAAGTGGGTTGAACTGGCTTATAAGCTCGACGTTAACGAGTTTCGGGGGAATGAGACTGTTCAGTTGATGATTGCCCATATCGAACCGCGCTAAGTCCTTCGCGAGCAGGCTCGCTCCCACATTTGGAATGCATATCCCCTGTGGGAGCGACGGTGCGACGATTCGACCTGCTCGCGAGAGCGTCCTTTCACACACTGAATCACTCTGAACCCTCCCTCATCCCCGGTTGTCGACTAGGCTCTAAGCACTGCTTGATTGGCCTTGTGACGTCTTGTCGAATTTTTTGCCCGCGGGGGCGGGTGCTGCACCTTTTTCCTGTCACTCGTCGACTATTCAAACAGAACCCTGGAGCCTGCCCACTGATTTGAGAGGTGCCCCATGAGTCTGCTGCTTGAACCCTTCACTCTTCGCCAACTGACCCTGCCCAACCGCATAGCCGTATCACCGATGTGCCAGTACTCGAGCGTCGATGGCCTGGCCAACGACTGGCATCTGGTGCACCTCGGTAGTCGCGCGGTGGGTGGCGCCGGTCTGGTCTTCACCGAAGCCACGGCGGTCACCGCCGATGGGCGGATCACCGCCGAAGACCTGGGCCTGTGGAACGACGAACAAATCGAACCGCTGCAACGTATTACTCGCTTTATTACCTCCCAAGGCGCGGTTGCCGGCATTCAATTGGCCCACGCCGGGCGCAAGGCCAGCACCCATCGGCCGTGGATCGGCAAGCATGGTAGCGTCAAACCGGAGGATGGCGGCTGGACCCCGGTCGGGCCGTCGCCGATTGCTTTCGATCCGCAGCACACACAACCGAAACAGCTGGATGAAGGGCAGATCGCCGAAGTCATTCAGGCGTTTGTCGACGCCGCCAAGCGCGCGCTGAAGGCGGGTTTCAGTGTGGTCGAGGTACACGCGGCGCATGGTTATCTGCTGCATCAGTTTCTTTCGCCGCTGAGCAATCAGCGCCGCGATCAGTACGGTGGTTCGTTTGAGAACCGCATTCGTCTGGTGCTGCAAGTCACTGAAGCGGTGAGGGCGGTCTGGCCAGAGGAGTTGCCGCTGTTTGTTCGGGTGTCGGCCACGGACTGGGTGGAAGACGGCTGGAACCCGGATGAAACCGTGGAACTGGCGCGACGCCTGCACACTCTTGGCGCGGATCTGATCGACGTGTCGTCAGGCGGCACCGCAGCCAACGCGGAGATCCCCGTCGGGCCGGGTTATCAGACGCGTTTCGCTGAACGCGTACGCAAAGAGTCGGGCATCGCCACAGGTACCGTGGGAATGATTACCGAGCCGGCGCAGGCCGAGCATATTCTGCGCACCTGTCAGGCCGACATCATCTTCCTCGCCCGAGAGCTGCTGCGTGATCCGTACTGGCCGCTGCATGCCGACGATGATCTGGGTGGGCGCAAAGCGGTGTGGCCGGCGCAGTATCAGCGTGCGACTCATCGGGATCAGCCGATTCATGAGTCTGATTTGCGCGATTGAGTATTAGCGATAAAGCAAAAAGCTCCGGTCAGTGATGGCCGGGGCTTTGTTTTTGTCTGATGATTGTATTTTGCCTGTGCTGCCGCCTTCGCGAGCAAGCTCGCTCCCACATTGAATCGAAGTCGGTCATGATTTTTGTAATCGGCCGAGATCATGTGTGGGAGCGAGCTTGCTCGCGAAGAGGTGCCCAAACGCTAGAGAATCATCAAGGGTATTTGCGCTTGTCCGGCGCCGGCGGGAAGTACTGGTACAACCAGGTCTCGCTCAACGTGCGGTCATTGGTGCGGATAAACAAGCGCAGCTCCACCGGCTCAACACTGTCATTGGTCGGGTACCAGTCAAACAGGATCCGGTAACCCTTGATGTCATCCAGCACCAGCACGCTGAAATCCTGCACCTTGCCGTTCGAGCAGGTCACCACGGGCTCGATCCCGGTGCCCTGCGGCAGGCGATCGAGACCGCCGCCCGTGAAGTCCACGGCAAAACGGCGCGCCCACACCGGCGGATAGTGCTCGCCCGGTGCCCAGCCTTCGGTGAATCCGCCCATGCCGGAACGGGTCGCATGAACCCGTGCCAACGGCGTACCCACTGGCGGCAATGCGCTCCAGTAAAGCTTGTAGCCGTAGTTCAGCGAATCCCCGGCAGCGACCGGTTTTTTCGGGGTCCAGAATGCCACGATGTTGTCGAGGGTCTCGCCGGTGGTAGGAATTTCCAACAGATCGATAGAGCCTTCACCCCACGCCGTGGTCGGTTCTACCCACAGGCTCGGACGCTTGCTGTACCAGTCGACGGTGTCCTGATAGTTGGCGAATTCATGGTCGGTCTGCACCAGACCGAATCCTTTCGGATCGGTGTCGGCAAACGCATTGAACTGCAACGTCGCCGGGTTGTTCAGCGGACGGCAGATCCACTCGCCGTTGCCGCGCCACATCGCCAGACGATCCGAGTCGTGGATCTGCGGGTGGATGGTGTCGCACATGCGGCGCTCGTGGGTGCCGCAACTGAACATACTGGTCATCGGCGAGATGCCCAATTGCTCGATTGCCGTGCGCGCATTGATGTGCGCATCGACTTCCATCACCACGCGCTCGGCCTGGCAGTCGATGTCGAAACGGTAAGCGCCAGTGGCACTCGGCGAGTCGAGCAGGGCATACACCACAAATCGGGTGGCGTTCTTGTCCGGTGTCTCGAACCAGAACTTGGTGAAGTCAGGGAATTCTTCGCGTTTTTTCGCGTACGTGTCGATCGCCAGACCGCGCGCCGAGAGGCCATATTGGCCAGTGGCGTCTACCGCACGGAAATAACTGGCGCCGAGGAACGACAACACATCGTGACGATCCAGCTCCGGCGCTTTGAACAGCTTGAAGCCGGCAAAACCGAGGTCACCCTTGAGCTGCTGGGTGTCGACAGAAGTGTTTTCATAGTTGAACAGTGCCGGGCGGAAATGCACCTCGCGGGCAGTGCGCGTCTTGGCGTCGACGCTGTACATGCGCACCGGCTGACGGAATCCCATGCCGACGTGGAAGAACTGCACGTCCAGCTGCCCCTTGTTTTCCTTCCACAGCGAATGCTCGCCGTCGTAGCGGATCGCGTTGAAGTTCTGCGGGGTCATGGTCGCCAGGGTTGGCGGCAGCACCTGTTTGGTGTCCTGATAGGCGCTGCCAGCCAGTTGCTTGGCCTGGCGCTTCAGCGCTTCGAAGTCGAAGGCCTGCGCCTCGCCATCGGCGGCGCCGCCATTGGCCGCCCACGCACGGCTGGCCAGCAGGCCAGTGGCTGAAAGACCGGTGTAAGCCGCAATGGCCATGGACGCTTTGAGCAAATTCCTGCGGTGCATAAATACAACCTGTCGTGTGCAATCCCGCGCCGTTCCTGGCACGTGCTGGATCAGAAATAACGGTTCGGACAAGCCTTCGGCCAAACGCAACGGACTATTAACAGATGCCGGCTAGCTTAAACGGTTCGCTCGCAATGCAAAATTCGTTGATTCACCGCGCCAGTGTGTCAATGAAACAAGACATGTCGGTTAAAAATCTGACAGGGCGTTCTGATTTACACGGCATATCTGCTTTTTTCGACTAATTACTCTAAAAACCGCTTTTCAGCGCCGATTTAATTTCTATTCTATGGGCATGACCGGTGCGACCCATCTGACCGGTAGGGCACACGGCGCTGCTGTAAGGGGCAGGGCGATGTGGTGTTTAAGCAATTCTTTGCAGTATTAGAGAAGGACATCGTCCATGGCAAAAATCCAAGGCATCACCGACATGTTGGGCATCTTTCCTTGCCTGGGCAGCGGCCGCAAAAGACGCCGACTCAGCTCCGACGAGCTGAAACTGGTGGAGCGTTATCGAGAGCTTTCAGAAGGGGACCGGATTGCGATGCGCTATCTGGTGGATGCGATGCGGAGTGTTTCGCGGTTTTAACGCTGGGGTGGGCACCGTGAAAGCCATTGGGCTTTTACGGTGGCCAGGTCAATCAAATTGCCTGCGTCGGCATCGGTGATGCCGACGTGAATGGCTTTCTGAAGCTCGGCACTGTCGTTTAGTTTCAGGTAAGAGATCGCAAAGCTTTCATCACAGGGAATCACTTCCTCAATCTGAGGAAATTTGAGAACAGTTCTACTCATCTGAATTCAACTCGCTAGAGGTGACACGCTAAACCTGTGGCGAGGGAGCTAGCTTCCTCGCCACAGGTTTTTTGTTCACTGGAGTTTAGCGACAAGTCCCCTGAACCGGATACGGCCGCTGGCCGTGCATCAACTCTGGTACATCCCGCCATTTGACCCACGCCTGCTGCTGCCAGTGCAGCAGTGGCACGGTGACGCCTGCCCAGTGCATCGAACGCAGACTTGGGTGGTTTTCCACTGGACTTGAATGGGTTTCACGCAGCATCGGGATGACTTCATGGCTCAACCACTGGCGCAGGTGACGGTTTTCCGGGACGAAGTGATGGACGAGCAGGGCGAACAGGCCGGACTCGCTGACCATCGCGCAATCGATGATTTCGCCGTCCCGACGCAGAAGGACATGGCGACGCTGGTCGGGATCGAGTTTCATGGTGAGGCGCTCGTTTAGCGGATAGCCCATCAGGCGACCGAGATCTTGCACGCAGAACCAGGCTTCGTGGTCTTGCATGAAGGTGTGGAGGAAGCGGTTGTGGCGGGTGAAGATGGTGGGGGTGAAGAAAGCGGAGGTTTCAGAAGGAATTTGTACGTGGTTAGGCATTTTTCGACTCCAATATTGAGAATAGAGCCGCCACTCAAATGAGTGCGGTCACGCCGTTTTGATATTTACTCCGGCTCCGACACCGGGCCGCTGATTTCGCTGCCGAGAGAAAGCCTATCGGCTAGCAACCTACGACGCCAAGTCGGCTCTATCGACACCTACTGTAGGAAAGCGAGCTTGTTTCTGAAGGCGGTATCTGTAGGAAATGCCTGATTTTGTAGTGTCGGCAGCAACCGACCGCCCAAGCTGTAGTTTTTCCTTTATCTATTTGGGTCCACGGAATGAACCGCATGAGTGCCATCAGGGCTAAGAGGTCGAGGCCTGCAATCCGGTAAAAATAATCCTGCGATAAGCGGAGGTTGCAGATATCTCGATCAAGTAATACGTTGTTCCATTGAGTAATACTTTAGGGGTATGACATGTCGACGACCATGACCAGCAAGGGGCAAGTCACAATCCCCAAGCCAATTCGTGATGCTTTGCATCTTACGCCGGGCTCGGCCATTGAGTTCAGCGTCAACGATCATGGCGAAGTGGTTCTGCATAGTGCTAAGCGCGAATCGGGAAAAGCGCGAACTCCTGATCGATTTGATGCCGTAAGGGGCAAAGCCGATATCAAATGGCGAACCGATGATTTGATGGCCTTGCTCCGAGGGGATGATTGATGGTGCTGGTCGATACGAATGTGTTGATTGATGTGCTCGAAGACGATCCGGTCTGGGCCGATTGGTCGATTCAGCAACTTCGTGCTCAATCACTGATCCATGAGTTAGCCATCAACCCGATAGTTTATGCAGAGCTATCACAGACATTTTCGACGTTTGAGGCATTGGACGGAGTAGTGAGTCAACTGGGATTGGTCATGCAGGAGATTCCTAGACCCGCACTGTTTTTAGCTGGTAAGGCCTTCGTGAAGTATCGGAAGGTTGGCGGTGGAAAGCATAATGTTCTGGCGGATTTTTTCATCGGAGCACATGCGGCCGTAAAAAAATTACCCTTGTTGACGAGAGACTCCAAGCGTTACCGCACTTATTTCCCTTCAGTCGAATTGATAACGCCGTCCTGAGCTTATGGATTGCTACACGACGTGCGGTCTCGCAAATCGCCCCGGTTACAATGAACCTACCGGGGCGATTCTGCTTTAGCGACTCACCTTCCACGCATCCCCAGCCGGCGCCTTGCCATGGTCATACGGCTTGCCAATCCACATATAAACCAAGCCCAAGCCAATCACGATGGCCGTGCTCAACACCATCGCATAGTTCACGTACCAAGCCGCATCCGGCGTACGTGGCCAGGCCATGTTGATGATTGCGCCAACGCCATACACCAGCGCGCCGATGTTCACCGGCCAGCCCCAGGCGCCGAGGGTGAATTTGCCGCTCGGTTTCCAGCCTTTGCTGCGGGCGTACAGCGCGGCCAGCACGATCATCTGGAATGCGAGGTAGATGCCGATGGCGGCGAAGCTGACGATGGTGGCGACGGCGTCTTGCAAGAAGAAGCCGAGGGCGATGATCAGCGCGGGCAGGACGCCGGACACGAACAGTGCGGCAACCGGTACTTGGGTGGTAGGAGAAATCTTTTTCAGCAGTCGGCTGCCGATGACCATTTCATCGCGAGCGTAGGAGTACAACAGACGACTCGCCGCGGCTTGCAGGCTGATGACGCAGGAGATGAAGGAAATCATCACCACGCCCATCACCACTTTCGAACCGACCGGGCCGAAGGCGTTGTTGAGGATGGTGGTGACCGGGTCTTTGTCGGTGCCGTTAATCACCGCTTGCATGTCCGGCACAGCGAGGATCAGCGCCAGGCAGGCGAACATTGCTGCGATGCCGCCGATGTAGATGGTCATGCGCATGGCCACCGGGATTTTTGCGCTCGGGTTCGGGGTTTCTTCAGCGACGTCGCCGCAGGCCTCGAAGCCGTAGTAGAGGAACATCCCCGCCAGCGATGCGGTGAGGAAGGCCGGCAGGTACGAGCCGTCGACGCTGATGTCGAAGGTGTTGAACAGCACGCTGAGCGGTTGATGGCGTTCGAATACCAGCAGGTACACGCCGACGATCACCGCGCCCACCAGTTCGCAGAGAAAACCGAACATGGCGATGCGCGCCAGCACTTTGGTGCCGCTGAGGTTGACCAGTGTGGCGAACAGGGTCAGCACCAGGGCGATGACGATGTTGGTGTTGTTGCTCGGTTCAAAACCGAGCATCGCGGCCAGGTACGGGCCAGCGCCGACGGCAACTGCAGCAATGGTTACGCAGAGGGCGATGGAGTAGATCCAGCCGACCATCCATGCCCATTTTTTACCGACCAATCGGCGTGCCCACGGGTAAACGCCGCCGGAAATCGGGAACTGTGAAACCACTTCGCCGAAGATCAGGCACACCAGCAACTGGCCGCACCCGACCAGCAAGTAGGCCCAGAACATCGGTGGGCCGCCAGCGGCGAGGCACAGGCCGAAGAGGGTATAAACCCCTACGACCGGTGACAGATAAGTGAAGCCCAAAGCGAAGTTTTCCCACAGGCTCATGCTGCGGTTGAAGTTCGAGGTGTAGCCCAGTTTGCGCAGTTGTTCGGCATCGCTGTCGGCGACGGCTGCGGCGAGATCGGGTGAGGAACTCATGTGTGTTTGCTCCGTGAAATCGGCAGATTTCGGATGGCCGAGGCCGTGGCGGGGCCATGCAGGCGCCGCCCGGGTCGGTAGTTATTGTTTTGGGATCCTGGTGGTGCGTAATGCCGGTTTCCTTCCTGAAACCGGGGTGACGCCTTCGCGAGCAGGCTCGCGAAGCTTGTAAAGGCTTAGTGCTTGAACATCACATGCCGAACCGTGGTGTAGTCCTCCAGCCCATACATGGACATGTCCTTGCCGTAACCGGACAATTTCTGACCGCCATGGGGCATTTCGCTGACAAGCATGAAGTGCGTATTCACCCATGTGCAGCCGTACTGCAAACGCGCCGACATGCGATGCGCGCGTCCTACATCCGCTGTCCACACGGAGGACGCCAGGCCGTAGTCCGAATCGTTGGCCCATTCCAGTGCCTGTGCTTCATCAGTGAACTTTGTCACTGAAACCACCGGCCCAAACACTTCGCGACGAACGATCTCGTCGTCCTGCTGGGCATCGGCCAGCACGGTCGGTTCAAAGAAGAAGCCGTTACCGTCAACAGCCTTGCCGCCAGTGATCAAACGAATGTGCGACTGCGCCACGGCACGCTCGACAAACCCGGCCACACGGTCGCGATGTTGCGCGGTGATCAGCGGCCCGAGTTCAGTCGACGGATCATCCTGCAAGCCGTACTTGATGCTGCTGACCGCCGCGCCAAGCTTCTCGACGAACTTGTCGTAGATGCCCTGCTGCGCGTAGATCCGGCACGCGGCGGTGCAGTCCTGCCCGGCGTTGTAGAAACCAAAGGTACGAATGCCTTCCACCGCCGCATCGATATCGGCGTCGTCGAAGATGATCACCGGCGCCTTGCCGCCCAGTTCCATGTGCATGCGTTTGACGCAGTCGGCAGTGCTGGAAATGATGTTGGCGCCTGTGGCGATGGAGCCGGTCAGCGAAACCATGCGCACTTTCGGGTGAGTAACCAATGGGCTGCCAACGGTAGGACCGCGGCCAAACACCAGATTGAGTACACCGGCCGGGAAGATTTCCGACGCCAGTTCGGCCAGACGCAACGCGGTCAGCGGGGTTTGTTCCGACGGCTTGAGCACCACGGTATTACCGGCCGCCAGCGCCGGGGCGATTTTCCAGGCGACCATCATCAGCGGGTAGTTCCACGGCGCGATGGAGGCGATCACGCCGACCGGGTCGCGGCGGATCATCGAGGTGTGGCCGGGCAGGTATTCGCCACCGGCCGAACCGCTCATGCAACGGCTGGCGCCGGCGAAGAAACGGAACACGTCGGCGATCGCCGGAATCTCGTCGTTGAGCGCGGCGGTGTAGGGTTTGCCGCAGTTATCGGATTCGAGTTTGGCCAGCTCTTCGCCGTGGGCTTCGATGGCGTCGGCGAGTTTGAGCAGCAACAGCGAGCGGTCTTTTGGCGCGGTTTGCGACCAGTCGGCGAAGGCGTTGTCGGCAGCGCGCACGGCGGCATCGACCTGGGCTTCGCTGGCTTCGTTGATTTCTACCAGGACTTCGCCGAGCGAGGGATTGAGCACTGGTTGCGCCGGGCCTTCACCGTTGACCAGTTGGCCGTTGATCAGGAGTTTGGTTTGCATGGTTTTGTCCTCTTTGCAGCAATTGTTATTTTTCTGAAGAAACCGAAACCCTGTGGGAGCGAGCTTGCTCGCGAAGGCGGTGTGTCAGTCGACATCAATGTTGAATGTCATGGCCTCTTCGCGAGCAAGCTCGCTCCCACAGGGGAAAGTGGATATCGGTTGAATATTTATTTGCCGCCGCTGCCGGCGACGCTTTCGCCACCACGCGTCAGGTAATACGCGCCGAGAATCGGCAGCATGGTCACCATCATCACCAGCATCGCGACGACATTGGTCACTGGCACATCCCGTGGTCGGCTCAGTTGATTGAGCAGCCACAACGGCAACGTGCGTTCATGCCCGGCGGTAAACGTGGTGACGATGATCTCGTCGAACGACAGCGCAAACGCCAACATGCCGCCGGCCAGCAACGCCGAGCCGAGGTTGGGCAGAATGATGTAGCGAAAGGTCTGCCAGCCATCGGCTCCGAGATCCATTGAGGCCTCGATCAAACTGTGCGAAGTACGGCGCAGGCGGGCGATGACGTTGTTGTAGACGATCACCACGCAGAAGGTCGCGTGGCCGACGATGATGGTGAACATCCCCGGCTCGATGCCCAGCGTTTTGAACGTCGCCAGCAGCGCGATCCCGGTGATGATCCCCGGCAACGCAATCGGCAAAATCAGCATCAGTGAAATGCCCTGTTTGCCGAAGAATTCCCGGCGGTATAACGCGGCCGATGCGAGCGTGCCGAGCACCATCGCAATCAATGTGGCGATGGCTGCGATCTGCAATGAAAGCTTGATCGACTCCAGAACATCCGGCCGCAAAAACGCCACGCTGAACCAGTGCAATGTGAAGCCCTTCGGCGGAAAACTGAACGCAGCTTCCTCGGTGTTGAAGGCGTAAAGAAAGATGATCAGGATCGGGAAGTGCAGAAACACCAACCCGCCCCAGGCAGCGATTTTCAGGCCTAGAGAGGCATGCCCTTGTGATGAAGAGTCAGAGCGCATCGAAAGCCCCCAGTCGTTTGACGATGGACAGGTAAACCGCGATCAACACAATCGGCACCAGCGTGAACGCCGCCGCCATCGGCATATTGCCGATCGCACCTTGCTGCGCGTAGACCATGCTGCCGACGAAGTAGCCCGGCGGCCCGACCAGTTGCGGCACGATGAAGTCGCCCAAGGTCAGCGAAAACGTGAAGATCGAACCGGCGGCAATGCCCGGAATCGACAGCGGCAAAATCACCTGCATAAAGGTCTGACGCGGCTTCGCGCCCAAGTCGGCAGAGGCCTGCAACAGCGACGGCGGCAGACGTTCCAGCGACGCCTGAATCGGCAGAATCATGAACGGCAGCCAGATATAGACAAACACCATGAACCGCCCCAGATGCGAGGTCGACAAGGTGCTGCCGCCCACCCCGGGAATCCCCAGAATGAACTGCAACACCGGCTCCAATCCAAGGTGCTGCACAAACCATTGCGCCACGCCGCCCTTGGCCAACAGCAACGTCCACGCATAGGCCTTGACGATGTAACTGGCCCACATCGGCATCATCACCGCGATGTAGAAAAACGCCTTGGTCTTGCCCGTGGTGTAGCGCGCCATGTAATAGGCGATCGGGAACGCGACGATGGCGCTGGCGATCGACACGACGATGGCCATGCTCAGCGTGCGCAGGATGATGTCGAAGTTCGACGGTTGAAACAGCGCGGCAAAATTCGCCAGGGTCAGGTCAGGGGTGACCGCCATGGTGAAGTCGTCGAAGGTGTAGAAACCCTGCCACAACAGCACCAGCAGCGAGCCGAGATAAATCGCGCCAAACCACAGCAGCGGCGGCACCAGCAGCATCGACAGATACAGGTTCGGCTTGCGGTAGAGCAGGTTGGAAAACCGGCGCAACGGCGGCGATGCAGTCATCGCGAGCGTGCTCATGTCACACCCCGCTCGTCACGGTGTCGTGCAACGGGATCATCGCTTCCCGCGCCCAACGCGCGCTCAGGCGCTGGCCGGTCTGATGCTGTGCGCTGCTGTCTATCCACTGATTGTTGGCGTGGCTGATGCTCAGGGTCTGGCCGTTTTCCAGCTTCAATTCATAACGGGTGGCGCTGCCCTGGTACTGGATGTCGTGGAGCAGGCCGCTGACTTCGATTTCGTGGCTGGCCAGCGGACCTTCGGCGAAACGCACGTGTTCAGGGCGGATCGAAAACGGCTGCGGATGGCCGCTGATTTCACGGGCCAGATCGCCGCGAATCACGTTCGAGGTGCCGACGAATTCAGCCACGAATGTAGTGGTCGGTTTCATGTACAGATTGCGCGGCGTGTCGACCTGTTCGATGCGGCCCTTGTTGAATACGGCGACGCGATCGGACATCGACAGCGCTTCGGTTTGATCGTGGGTGACGAAGATGAAGGTGATGCCGAGTTGGCGTTGCAGCTTCTTCAATTCGCTTTGCATCTGTTCGCGCAATTTCAAATCGAGGGCGCCCAAAGGCTCATCAAGCAACAGCACGCGCGGACGATTGACCAAGGCGCGGGCGAGGGCCACACGCTGGCGCTGACCGCCGGACAATTGCACCGGTTTGCGCGCGCCATAACCGCCGAGGGCGACCATGTCCAAGGCTTCTTCGGCGCGTTTATGGCGCTCGGTTTTGCCGACGCCTTTGACCTTCAAGCCGTAGGCGACGTTGTCGAGGACGTTCATGTGCGGGAACAGCGCGTAATCCTGAAACACTGTGTTGACGTCGCGTTGATACGGCGGCAAACCGGCCGCTTCAGCACCGTGGATGCGGATCGAGCCGGTGCTCGGTTGTTCGAACCCGGCGATCAGGCGCAGGCAGGTGGTTTTGCCCGAGCCGGAAGGGCCGAGCATGGAAAAGAACTCGCCGTCCTCGATATCGATGGAAACCCGGTCAACGGCCTTCACGTCGCCGAACTGCCGGGAAACGTTGGTGAACTGGACTGCAAGCGTCATGGTGCGGTGCTCCAAAAAGGCGAAGGCCGTCGCAGCGGCCCTGCCTGGACTTCTGAAAAATCTGAATCGTTTTACGGTTTGCTTGGCTCACACATTCGGCGGACGAGATGCGATCCGCTTTTAGCTCCCTCTCCCTCCGGGAGAGGGCGGGGGGTGAGGGCAGCGGTTTCGGCCTTTGCTCTGAGATCAAGAGCAAAGGCAAAAGCTACCCCCTCACCCCAGCCCTCTCCCCCAAGGGGGCGAGGGGGAAAGGGCGCTCGACCGAGTCGCTCCCGGGCTTAGCGGCCGCCCATGATTGCGATGTAGTCCTGGGTCCAGCGGCTATACGGCACAAACTTGCCGCCCTCAGCCTGCGGGGTTTTCCAGAAGGCGATCTTGTCGAACTGGTCGAAGCCGTTGGTCTTGCAACCTTCAGCGCCGAGCAATTCGCTCTCTTTGCACGCCGCCGGCACCGCCGGCAACGAACCAAACCACGCCGCCACATCACCCTGGACTTTCGGTTTCAGCGACCAGTCCATCCACTTGTACGCGCAGTTCGGGTGCTTGGCCTCGGCGTGCAACATGGTGGTATCAGCCCAACCCGTAGCGCCTTCTTTCGGAATGGTCGAAGCAATCGGCTGCTTCTCGTTCATCAAACCGTTGACCTGATACGGCCACGCGCTCGACGCCACCACGCCTTCGTTTTTGAAGTCGCTCATCTGCACCGTGGTGTCATGCCAGTAGCGGTGGATCAGCGGCTGCTGCGCGCGCAACAGGTCGAGCACGGCTTTGTACTGATCTTCGGTGAGTTGGTACGGATCCCTGATGCCCAGTTCAGGCTTGGTCGATTTCAGATACAACGCCGCATCGGCGATGTAGATCGGGCCATCATAGGCCTGCACGCGACCCTTGTTCGGCTTGCCATCGGGCAGATCCTGCGCGGTGAACACCACGTTCCAACTGGTCGGCGCGGTCTTGAACACGTTGGTGTTGTACATCAGCACGTTCGGGCCCCACTGGTACGGGGTGCCGTAAGTCTGGTTGTTGACCACGTACCACGGCGCGTCTTTGAGGCGCGGGTCGAGGGTGTTCCAGTTCGGGATCAACGCGGTGTTGATCGGTTGCACCCGTTTGCCGACGATCAATCGTAGCGACGCATCGCCGGATGCAGTAACCAGGTCATAACCGCCCTTGGCCATCAGGCTGACCATTTCGTCCGAGGTCGCAGCGGTCTTCACATTGACCTTGCAGCCGGTTTCTTTTTCGAAACCGCTCACCCAGTCGTAGGCCTTGTCGCTCTCGCCACGTTCGATGTAACCCGGCCACGCAACGATATCCAGCTGACCTTCGCCAGTACCGACAGTCTTCAGCGGCTCGGCCGCTTGCAGGCTGGCACTGGCCAGCAGGGCCGTGGTGATTGCACTGAGCAGTGCGGTCTTGTGCACGAACATGGTTGAACCCTCTTCTTCAAATTATGGTCGGGGCAGTTGTGAACGCGGTGCAGCATGCCGTTGGCGGCTTGTTATTAGCGTAGTCAGAGATGCTGGCCGTGGCGGGCCATGATGTGCCGCACCACGCTGTAGTCCTGAAGCGAATCACTGGATAGGTCTTTGCCGTAACCCGAGCGTTTCAGCCCGCCATGGGGCATTTCGCTGACCAGCATGAAGTGGCTGTTGATCCACGTGCAGCCGTACTGCAAGCGCGCGGCAACCTGCATAGCCTTGTCCAGATTCTGCGTCCACACCGACGAGGCGAGGCCATATTCGGAGTCGTTGGCCCAGTCGACAGCCTGCGCGAGTTCGTCGAAACGGGTCACCGTGACCACCGGGCCGAACACTTCGCGCTGGACGATTTCGTCGCTCTGTTTGCAACCGGCGAGCAGCGTCGGTTGATAGTAGAAACCGGCGCCGGAATGCACCGCTGCACCGGTCACGCGTTCAATGTGCGGCTGACCGAGGGCGCGTTCGACGAAACTGGCGACGCGGTCACGTTGACGGGTGCTGATCAGCGGGCCAATCTCATTGTCTGCATCACGTTTGCCGGCGAAGCGCAGGCTGCTGACGGCGGCGCCGAGTTCGGCGACCAATTTGTCGTGAATCCCGGCCTGCGCGTAGATCCGACAGGCAGCGGTGCAGTCCTGCCCGGCGTTGTAGTAACCGTAAGTGCGCACGCCATCGACCACGGCCTGGATGTCGGCGTCGTTGCAGACGATCACCGGGGCTTTGCCGCCGAGTTCGAGGTGCGTGCGTTTCAGGGTTTTCGCGGCGGCCTGGAGGATTTTCTGCCCGGTGACGATATCGCCGGTCAGCGAGACCATGCGCACTTTCCCGTGGCCGACCAAATGGCTGCCGACGCCTTCGCCGCCGCCGCAGATGATGTTGATCACCCCGCGCGGGAGGATTTCGGCCAGCGCTGGCGCCAGTGCGAGGATCGACAGCGGCGTGTGTTCGGAGGGTTTGAACACCAGCGTGTTGCCGGCGGCGAGGGCCGGAGCGATTTTCCACGCGGCCATCATGATCGGGTAATTCCACGGCGCAATCGAGGCGACCACGCCAATCGGATCGCGCCGGACCATGCTGGTGTAGCCCGGCAGGTATTCGCCGCTGAGTTGACCGGTCTGGCAACGCACGGCGCCGGCGAAGAAACGGAAGACATCGACGGTCGCCGTCAGATCGTCCTGACGCGCCAGGTGCAACGGCTTGCCGCAGTTCAGCGATTCGAGGCGGGCGAGGTGGTCGGCGTGTTTTTCGACGGCGTTGGCGATCTCGAGCAGCAGGTTGGAACGTTGCTGCGGCGTGGTGCGCGACCATTCGGCGAAAGCGCGGTGGGCGGCGAGGATCGCGGCTTCGACTTGCTCAGTGCTGGCCTCGGCGATGTGCGTGAGGATTTCACCGGTGGCCGGGTTGAGAATCGGCTCGACGAAACCTTCCCCGGCGACCAATTCGCCGTCGATCAACAACGCGGTACACATCGGGGTCTGCGCGCCAGCCATTTTCCGCGTTCTCTTTTCTTGTGTGGCCATTGTTGCTCCCTGATATCGGGAGCCGACCGTCTTATAGATGCAGCAAGACTAGTGCGCGGCTCCGAGGTCGACAAATTCTAAATACTGAAGGCAGCATTCGATTAAATAGATGGCTTGCGCCCGCCGTGGGGTTGTTCGCGGGCCACGGTCAGGAATGGGTCGACGAGAGCAGGGCGCGCGGTGCCACGGCGCCAGGCCAGACCGACGTCGAGGGTCTGGTTGAGGTCGGCAATTGGCCGCGCTTCGATGATGTCGCCCTCCAGTGACCACGGGCGATAAGTCATGTCCGGCTGAATCGACACGCCCAAACCGGCGGCGACCAGACTTCGCACCGCTTCGGTCGAGGCGGTTCTGAGGGTGATCTTCGGTTGCAGACCAGCGCCCCGCCACAGGCGTTGGGCGTTGCGATCCATTTCATCGACGTTGAGCTGAATCAGCGGCTCGCGAGCGACGTCAGCGAGGTTGATGCTGTCGTGTTCCAGCAGGGGATGTTGGGCCGGCAGCCACAAACGGTGCGGTGAATGGGTCAGTACTTCAGTCTGCAACGCGTGGCGGTCTTCGAGGTTGGAGAGGATCAATACGCCGACATCGATCTCGCCGCTGACCAGCAAATGCTCAATGTACGGGCGCTCGTCTTCCATTACGCGGATCTCGACATTGGGATACGCGCGCTGAAAACGGGTAAGCAGATCCGCCAGGTAGTAACCGGCAACCAGACTGGTCACACCGACGATCAACTGCCCGGCGACCTGATCGGTGCTTTGCTGAAGGCTACGTTTGGCGTTATCCACAGTCGCCAGAATCAGGTGCGCCTGGCGTAGGAATTGATGACCTTGGTGTGTCAGCGTCATGCCCTTGGCGTGGCGGCTGAACAGGCTGACACCGATTTCTTCTTCCAGTTGCTGGATCGCCAGGGTCAGGGTCGATTGGGAAATGAATGCGGTTTGCGCGGCGGCGGAGATCGAGCCGGTCTCGGCCACGGCGATGAAATGACGGATCTGACGCAGGGTCATCATGAGAAGGGCTACCCAGTGGGCGGTTTTTATAGATTGGCCTGAGTGTATATCTATTTTCACGAACGGCTTGGGCGTACTGAGCAACATCTGGAAGCACACTCGCAAGCAGGGCAGGGGCACTTTCGAACTAGGCTGGAGGCCTTATAGATCCGGATAACCCCTGTTTTGGAGGCGGAACATGAACACCCGTGGATTGCTCGATCAACTACTCAAGTCCGGCCAGGATCTGTTGCAGAACAAGGCCGGTGGTTCGCAGAACAAATCGGCCAGCGGTGGCTTGGGCGGTTTGCTCAGCGGCGCTTCAGGCTCCGGTGGCCTTGGCGGTTTGCTCTCAGGCGCAGGTGGTGGCGCATTGGCGGCCGGCGCGATGGGCTTGTTGCTCGGTAACAAGAAAGTGCGCAAGGTCGGCGGTAAAGTCGCGATCTACGGTGGCCTCGCTGCGCTGGGTGTGCTGGCTTACAAAGCCTACGGCAACTACAACGCGCAAAAAGGCACCGCCCCACAAAGTGAACCGCAGACCCTCGATCGTTTGCCACCGGCGCAGGCCGAACAGCACAGCCAGGCCATTCTCAAGGCGCTGGTCGCTGCCGCGAAGGCCGACGGCCACATCGATGACCGCGAACGCCAACTGATCGAAGGCGAATTCACCAAGCTCGACAACGATCAGGAGCTACAGCACTGGCTGCACGCCGAGCTCAACAAACCCCTGGACCCGACCGATGTCGCCCGCGCCGCGAGCACACCGGAGATGGCGGCAGAGATGTACATTGCCAGCGTGATGCTCGTGGATGAGGAGAACTTCATGGAGAAGAGCTATCTGGATGAACTGGCGCGGCAGTTGAAGCTGGAGCCGGGGTTGAAGGTGGAACTGGAGAAGCAGGTGCGCATCGCATCGGCGTAAACCCGGCTGATCCCCTTCGCGAGCAAGCTCGCTCCCACAGGGTATTGCGTTCCAATGTGAGAGCGAGCTTGCTCGCGAAGGCATTTTCCGGCCACAGCGACGGCACTGACCATTCCATCGTCCCTTTTTGCCATTACCCCACTGGCACGCCCACCCGCAATTGTCGGACAGTCCCACCCCAGAGCCTTCCCGCCAACCCCGCCGGACAGGCACGAGGGTCAAAAGCGTCTTATAAATGAAACAGCGCCCTCGGCTATACTCCCCGCATTTCGATCAGGCACGAGGAATCACTGTGAAGAACTGGACGTTGCGCCAACGCATTTTGGCGAGCTTTGCGGTGATTATCGCCATCATGTTGCTGATGGTCGTCGTCTCGTATTCGCGACTATTGAAGATCGAGGCCAGTGAAAACAGCGTGCGCGATGACGCGATTCCCGGCGTCTATTACAGCTCGATGATTCGTGGCGCGTGGGTCGACAGCTATCTGCAGACTCAGGAACTGCTCGGGCTCAAGGAAGGCGAGGGGATTTCCAGCGAGGACGCGGCAGACTACAAGGCTTTCGAGGCGCGTTTGCAGGAGCAAATGGAGAACTATCGCAAGACCATGGCGACCGACGAGGATCGTCTCGAGTTCGCCGCGTTCGAGAAGTACCACGACGCCTACCTCCAGATTCAGGATGCCGTGCTGGACCTGCACAAGCGTAACCTGGAAGCCGATGCGGTCAGGATGTTCCACGACAAGCTCACGCCCGCCTGGTATTCCGGGCGTATGAAGCTCAACGACATCATCGGTGAAAACAAGAGAGTCGCCGATGAGGCCATGAACAATATCGACGAGGCTGTGGCGGCTGCCAAAGTCAGCATGTTCATTTCCCTGTTGGTCGCCGTCCTGGCCGCTGGTTTGTGTGGGCTGTTGTTGATGCGCGCAATCATGGCGCCGATGAACCGCATCGTGCAGATCCTCGAAACCATGCGCACCGGCGACCTCAGTTCGCGCCTGAACCTCGACCGCAAGGATGAATTCGGCGCTGTGGAAACCGGCTTCAACGACATGATGACCGAGCTGACCGCACTGGTGTCCCAGGCACAGCGTTCGTCAGTGCAGGTCACCACCTCGGTGACCGAGATCGCCGCCACCTCCAAGCAACAGCAAGCCACCGCCACCGAAACCGCTGCGACCACCACCGAAATCGGCGCAACGTCCCGAGAGATCGCCGCCACCTCGCGCGATCTGGTGCGCACCATGACTGAAGTGTCCACCGCGGCCGATCAGGCCTCGGTGCTCGCCGGCTCCGGCCAGCAAGGCTTGGCGCGCATGGAAGACACCATGCACTCGGTGATGGGCGCGGCCGATCTGGTCAATGCCAAACTGGCGATCCTCAATGAGAAGGCCGGCAACATCAACCAGGTGGTGGTGACCATCGTCAAGGTTGCCGACCAGACCAACCTGTTGTCGCTCAACGCAGCGATCGAAGCCGAGAAGGCCGGTGAATACGGTCGCGGTTTCGCCGTGGTTGCAACTGAAGTGCGACGGCTGGCGGATCAGACCGCTGTCGCCACTTACGACATCGAACAGATGGTTCGCGAGATTCAGTCGGCGGTGTCGGCGGGTGTGATGGGCATGGACAAATTCTCCGAAGAAGTGCGTCGCGGCATGTCTGAAGTGCAGCAGGTCGGCGAACAGCTGTCGCAGATCATCCATCAGGTGCAGGCGCTGGCGCCACGGGTGCTGATGGTCAACGAAGGTATGCAGGCGCAGGCCACCGGTGCCGAGCAGATCAACCACGCGCTGGTGCAGTTGGGCGACGCCAGCAGCCAGACCGTCGAATCGTTGCGTCAGGCCAGTTTCGCCATCGACGAACTGAGCCAAGTGGCCGTCGGGCTGCGCAGCGGCGTTTCGCGATTCAAAGTCTGATGAGCGAAATCATCGCCAAACGCAGCGCTGCGCAGGTGGCGAAGCCGGCGTTGTTCCTGCTGTTTCGCATCAGCAGCGAGCGTTACGCCCTGCGCGCCACCGAAGTGGCGGAGGTACTGCCGCGCCTGCCGTTGAAGCCGATTGCGCGCGCGCCGCAGTGGGTCGCCGGGGTGTTTGCCTATCGCGGTGCGGTGGTGCCGGTGATCGACCTCAGTGCATTGACCTTTGGCCATCCCGCCGAGGCGCGCACCAGTACACGGCTGGTGTTGGTGAATTATCAGCCGGATGAAGCGCAGCCGGCGCAATGGCTCGGGCTGATTCTCGAACAGGCCACCGACACCCTGCGTTGCCATCCGCACGAGTTTCAGCCTTACGGCCTCGACAACCGCGAGGCGCCATACCTCGGCCCTGTTCGCGAAGATGCGCAGGGATTGGTGCAATGGGTGCGGGTCAATGACTTGCTCGATGACGAGGTGCGCGCCTTGCTGTTCCCCGATCGTCCGCTGAGTCCGGCGCAGCTCGAGGCGCAGACATGAGCAGCGATCAGCGTTTTTTCGACTTTCTCAAAGAACGCATCGGCCTTGATGTGACGTCGGTGGGTCCGGCGATCATTGAGCGGGCCTTGCGGCAGCGTACAACGCTCTCGCAAGCGGCGCATGCCGATGAGTATTGGCAGTTGCTGCAAGGCTCGCGGGATGAGCAACAGGCGTTGATCGAAGCAGTGATCGTCCCGGAAACGTGGTTTTTCCGTTACCCGGAATCCTTCGCCACGCTGGGCAAACTGGCGCGCAATCGCCTCGCCGAGCTGAACAACATGCGCGCGCTGCGTATCCTCAGCCTGCCGTGCTCCACCGGCGAAGAACCCTATTCGATTGCCATGGCCTTGCTCGATGCCGGGCTTAAACCGCACCAGTTCAAGGTCGATGGCATGGACGTCAGTCCGCTGTCGGTGGAGAAGGCGCGGCGCGCGCTGTATGGCAAAAACTCGTTTCGCGGCCAGGATCTGGACTTTCGCGAACGGCATTTCACCCCTGAGCAGGACGGCCATCGGGTCAACGAGAACGTACGTGAGCAGGTGCGCTTGCAGGTCGGCAATGTTCTGAATCCGACGCTTCTGGCCAGTGAGCCGGCGTTCGATTTCGTGTTCTGCCGCAATCTGTTGATCTATTTCGATCAGCCGACGCAAAAACTGGTGTTCGAGGTGCTCAAGCGCCTGACCCATTTCGATGGCGTGCTGTTTATCGGCCCGGCCGAGGGCAGTCTGCTCGGGCGTTTGGGCATGCGCTCAATCGGTATCCCGCAATCCTTTGCCTTCAGCCGCCACAGCGACCCGCACCCCGAGCCGCTGCCGACAGCAAAACCGGTCGCGGTGCCGATCAGCCAGCCGCAGCGCAACACACCGCCAGTGCCGGTGCGCAATCGACCGTTTGCCGTCGTACCGCCGCTGCCGATCGCCAGTAAAAGCGCGAACCCGGACGCGGCGACGTTGCTGGCCAACATCGCCGCGCTGGCCAACGAGGGTAAAAGTGCCGAAGCGCGCGCCGCGTGTGAACAGTATTTGCGCAGCCACGAACCGGTGGCCCAGGTGTTCTACTGGCTCGGCTTGCTCAGTGATGTCGCCGGCCTGACCCTCGAAGCCCAGGGATTCTATCGCAAGGCTTTGTACCTCGAACCGCAACACCCCGAAGCGTTGATGCACCTGGCTGCGCTGCTTCAGGCCCAGGGCGACACGGCGGGTGCCAGACGATTGCAGGAGCGCGCCGCCCGCAGCGGCCGCACCGCTGACAGTGAGCGTAAACGATGATCCCGTCCGACACCTTGAACGTCACCCACGAAGACGCCCGGGCCATCGATGATTGCTGGAACCGCATCGGCATTCATGGCGACAAGTCCTGCCCGCTGCTGGAAGAGCATATTCATTGCCGCAATTGCTCGGTGTATTCCGCCGCCGCCACGCGCTTGCTTGACCGTTATGCGTTGCAGCAGGACGAGCGCGACCCGGTGGCGATCGCTGTGGAAAGCGATGTGAAAACCCGCTCGCTGCTGATGTTCCGGCTCGGCGAAGAATGGCTGGGGCTGGCGACGCGCAGTCTCGTCGAAGTGGCGCCGCTGCAAGCGATTCACTCGCTGCCGCACCAGCGCTCGCGAGCCTTGCTCGGCGTGGCCAATGTGCGTGGCGCGCTGGTGGCGTGCCTGTCACTGGTTGAATTGCTCGATCTGGATGGCAACGTCGCGCCGGCCACAGGTGTGCGAATCATGCCGCGCATGTTGATCATTGCTGCCCATGGCGGGCCGGTGGTGGTGCCGGTGGATGAGGTCGACGGCATTCATGCCATCGACGAGCGCATTCTTGATGCGGCATCGCAGTCCGGCGCGCAAACCAGTGCCAAATACACCCGTGGTGTTCTGCAATATCGAGGGCGCAGCCTGCGTTGGCTGGATGAAGAACAGCTGCTGTCCGCCGTGACCCGGAGCCTCACATGACCCCCGAGCAAATGCGCGACGCCTCGCTGCTGGAGTTGTTCAGCCTCGAAGCCGAAGCGCAGACCCAAGTACTCAGCGCCGGGTTGCTGGCACTCGAGCGCAACCCGACTCAGGCCGATCAACTGGAATCGTGCATGCGCGCGGCGCACTCGCTCAAAGGCGCGGCACGAATTGTCGGCATCGACAGCGGCGTCAGCGTCGCCCATGTCATGGAAGATTGTCTGGTCAGCGCGCAAGAAGGGCGCTTGTTACTGCGCCCCGAACATATCGATGCGTTGTTGCAGGGCACCGATTTGCTGATGCGCGTTGCGACGCCAGCGAATGCTCCGCAACCGGCTGACATCGAAGCGTATGTGGCGTTGATGGCGCAGTTGCTGGATCCATCGTCCTCGCCCGTTGTCGCAACGCCAGTCATGGCCGAATTGCAACTGGAAGCTCCGCGAGTTGAGCCGACACCGCCAGCGCCCGTTATCGACGTTCCGACTGAGATGCCAGAGCCAGCGCCACGCAACAACAAACGCACCACCGAAGGTGGCGAACGCGTCTTGCGCGTTACCGCCGAACGCCTGAACAGTCTGCTCGATCTGTCGAGTAAATCGCTGGTGGAAACCCAGCGGCTTAAGCCGCACCTGGCGACCATGCAGCGTCTCAAGCGCATGCAGAACAACGGTCTGCGTGCGCTGGAAAACCTCAACGTCCACCTCAAGGAGCACGCGCTGAGCCTTGAAGCGCTGGAAGCCTTGGAGGACGCGCGCCGTTTGCTCGCCGAATCCCAGCAACTGCTGAGTGAGAAAAACGCCGAACTCGACGAATTCGCCTGGCAGGCCAGCCAGCGCGCGCAAGTGCTCTACGACACCGCGCTGGCCTGCCGCATGCGGCCCTTCGCCGATGTGCTGACCGGTCAAGTGCGCATGGTGCGGGATCTGGGTCGCAGCCTTGGCAAACAGGTACGCCTGGAGATCGAAGGCGAAAAAACCCAGGTCGACCGCGACGTGCTGGAGAAACTCGAAGCACCGCTGACGCATTTGCTGCGCAACGCTGTCGATCACGGCATCGAAACCCCTGAGCAGCGTCTGCTTAAAGGCAAATCAGAAGAGGGCCTGATCCGCCTGCGCGCCTCGCATCAGGCCGGTCTGCTGGTGCTGGAACTGAGCGATGACGGCAATGGCGTCGACCTGGAGAAGGTCCGCCGCAGCATCGTCGAGCGGCAGTTATCACCAGCCGAAACCGCAGCGCAGCTAAGCGAAGAAGAACTGCTGACCTTCCTCTTTCTGCCCGGTTTCAGCTTGCGCGACACGGTCACCGAAGTGTCCGGGCGGGGCGTTGGCCTCGATGCCGTCCAACACATGGTTCGTCAGTTGCGCGGTGCGGTGGTGCTGGAGCAGACGGCGGGCGAGGGCAGTCGCTTCCATCTGGAAGTGCCGCTGACCTTGTCGGTGGTGCGCAGCCTGGTCGTCGAAGTCGGCGAAGAGGCGTATGCCTTCCCGCTGGCGCACATCGAGCGCATGTGTGATCTGGCGCCGGAAGACATCGTGCAAGTCGAGGGCCGTCAGCATTTCTGGCACGAAGGCCAGCATGTCGGGCTGGTTGCGGCCAGTCAGTTGCTCAACCGCCCGGCCAGCCAGAACAGCGGCGAAACCCTTAAAGTCGTGGTTATTCGCGAGCGCGATACGATTTATGGCGTCGCCGTGGAGCGTTTCATTGGCGAGCGCACGCTGGTGGTCTTGCCACTCGACGAACGTCTGGGCAAAGTGCAGGACATCTCTGCCGGCGCTTTGCTTGACGACGGCTCGGTGGTGTTGATCGTCGATGTCGAAGACATGCTGCGTTCGGTGGACAAACTGCTCAATACCGGGCGCCTTGAGCGCATCGCCCGTCATGGCAATCAGGCCGCCGAGGCGGCGCGAAAGCGGGTGCTGGTGGTCGACGATTCGCTGACCGTGCGCGAGCTGCAACGCAAACTGCTGCTCAATCGCGGCTACGACGTCGCGGTGGCGGTGGACGGCATGGACGGTTGGAACGCGCTGCGTTCGGAGGACTTCGATTTGCTGATCACCGACATCGACATGCCGCGCATGGACGGCATCGAACTGGTCACATTGCTGCGCCGCGATAACCGTCTGCAATCGCTGCCGGTGATGGTCGTGTCGTACAAGGATCGGGAAGAGGATCGTCGCCGTGGCCTCGATGCCGGCGCCGACTATTATTTAGCCAAAGCCAGTTTTCATGACGACGCCCTGCTCGACGCAGTGGTCGAGCTTATCGGAGGAGCGCGGGCATGAAGATCGCAATCGTCAACGACATGCCCATGGCGGTAGAGGCGCTGCGCCGGGCGCTGGCCTTCGAGCCGGCGCATCAGGTGGTCTGGGTCGCCCGCAACGGTGCCGAGGCGGTGCAACTGTGCGCCGAAAACACCCCGGACCTGATCCTGATGGATCTGATCATGCCGGTGATGGATGGCGTCGAAGCGACTCGGCGGATCATGGCTGAAACCCCATGCGCGATCGTCATCGTCACCGTCGACCGTCAGCAAAACGTGCACCGGGTCTTCGAGGCCATGGGCCACGGCGCGCTGGACGTGGTCGATACCCCGGCCCTCGGCGTCGGTGATGCTCGGGAAGCGGCAGCGCCGTTGTTGCGCAAAATCCTGAACATCGGCTGGCTGATCGGCGAGAAACCGCAACGCTCACGCCCGGTACCGACTGCCCAGCGCAGCTCCGCTTCGTGCCAGCGATTGGTGGCGATCGGCTCATCGGCAGGTGGGCCGGCGGCGCTGGAGGTGTTGCTCAAAGGCTTGCCGAAAGATTTCTCGGCGGCGATTGTGCTGGTGCAGCACGTCGATCAGGTATTCGCCGCTGGCATGGCAGAGTGGCTGGCCAGCGCCAGCGGCCTCGATGTACGACTCGCCCGCGAAGGCGAACCGCCACAGGCCGGCGCGGTGCTGCTGGCCGGCACCAATCACCATATTCGCTTATTGAAAAACGGCACGCTGGCCTACACCGCCGAGCCGGTCAACGAGATCTATCGACCCTCGATCGATGTGTTTTTCGAGAGTGTCGCCAGCTATTGGAATGGCGACGCCGTCGGGGTTTTATTGACCGGGATGGGGCGCGACGGCGCGCAAGGGCTTAAGCTCATGCGCCAACAGGGTTACCTGACCATCGCGCAGGATCAGCAAAGCAGTGCGGTGTACGGCATGCCCAAGGCCGCTGCGGCCATTGATGCCGCCGTAGAAATACGTCCGCTGGAAAGAATAGCGCCACGATTGCAGGAGATTTTCCCCAGATGATCAGGTCAATCCGCAATCCTGGCCCCCGCAGTACTCAGGTGACCGCCCATGAATGACTTACAGATCGACGACATTAAAACCGACGAAAACGCCGCCATGGTGTTGTTGGTGGATGATCAGGCGATGATCGGCGAAGCCGTGCGCCGTGGGCTGTCGAATCAGGAAAACATCGACTTCCACTTCTGTTCCGACCCGCAGCAGGCCATTGCCCAGGCGGTGCGGATCAAACCGACGGTGATCCTGCAGGACCTGGTGATGCCCGGCCTCGATGGCCTGAGCCTGGTGCGCGAATACCGCAATCACCCGGCGACCAAGGACATTCCGATCATCGTCCTGTCGACCAAGGAAGACCCGCTGATCAAGAGCGCGGCGTTCTCCGCTGGGGCCAACGACTATCTGGTGAAACTGCCGGACACCATCGAACTGGTGGCGCGCATCCGCTATCACTCGCGCTCCTACATGACTTTGTTGCAACGCGATGCCGCGTACCGCGCGCTACGGGTCAGCCAGCAGCAACTGCTCGACACCAATCTGGTGTTGCAACGCTTGATGAACTCCGATGGTCTGACCGGACTGTCCAACCGCCGCCACTTCGACGAGTACCTGGAACTGGAGTGGCGCCGCTCGCAGCGTGACCAGAGCCAGTTGTCGTTGCTGATGATCGACGTTGATTACTTCAAGTCCTACAACGACAGCTTTGGCCACGTTGAAGGGGATGAGGCGTTGCGCAAGGTCGCCACGGCGATTCGTGATGCCAGCGCGCGACCGTCGGACCTGCCGGCGCGTTATGGCGGTGAGGAGTTTGTGCTGGTGCTGCCGAACACCTCGCCGGGCGGCGCGCGACTGGTCGCGGAAAAGCTGCGGCAGACTGTGGTTTCGCTGAAGATTCCGCACAACACTCCGGCGGAAGGGGCGAGTCTTACGATCAGTATTGGTCTGGCGACGATGGTGCCGCAGGCGGGCAGTGATTGCCGGTTGCTGATTTCGGCGGCGGACCGGGGCCTGTACCTGGCCAAGAACAACGGGCGTAATCAGGTCGGGATCGAGTAACGCCCTTTCCCTCACCCCAGCCCTCTCCCAGAGGGAGAGGGGGCCGACCGAGGTGTCTGGCGCTGTACATCGACCTGATCGACCGAGTCGATTATGGATCTGCAAGCTTGGCATTTCCGGATTCAGCCAAGCCCTTTCACGTCGGCGTACCTCTCAAATATCCCCCAATCGGTCCCCTCTACCTCTGGGAGAGGGCTAGGGTGAGGGCAAAGGCTTTAATGATCCCCACACCCGCCAGACGGGCTGCCGTCACAGCCTGATTACGTTATACTCGCCGGCTTTCAAAAGTTCGCCAACGAGTGCTGCCCGTCATGGAAATCAACCCGATCCTGAACACCATCAAGGACCTGTCCGAGCGCTCCGAAACTATTCGGGGGTATCTTTGACTACGATCAAAAGCATGAGCGTCTGACCGAAGTCAATCGCGAGCTTGAAGATCCGAGTGTCTGGAACAAACCTGAATACGCCCAGGAACTGGGCCGCGAGCGCGCCGCGCTGGCACAGATCGTCGATACTCTCGACGAACTGAACGGCGGTTTGGCCGATTGCCGCGACCTGCTGGACATGGCCGTCGAAGAAAACGACGAAGGCGCAGTGGGCGATGTCGTCGCCGAGCTGGCCCGTCTCGAGGAAAATCTGGCCAAGCTGGAATTCCGTCGCATGTTCAGCCATGAAATGGACCCGAACAACGCCTACCTGGACATCCAGGCCGGCTCCGGCGGCACCGAAGCCCAGGACTGGGCCAACATCCTCCTGCGCATGTACCTGCGCTGGGCGGATAAACGCGGTTTCGACGCGACCATCATGGAACTGTCGGCTGGTGAAGTCGCCGGTATCAAAGGCGCGACCGTGCACATCAAGGGCGAATACGCCTTTGGCTGGCTGCGTACCGAGATCGGCGTGCACCGTCTGGTGCGCAAGAGCCCGTTCGACTCCGGCAACCGTCGCCACACTTCGTTCTCCGCGGTTTTCGTCTCGCCAGAGATCGACGACAAGGTGGAAATCGAAATCAACCCGGCAGACCTGCGGATCGACACCTATCGTTCCTCCGGTGCCGGTGGTCAGCACGTAAACACCACCGACTCGGCCGTACGTATCACTCACGTACCGACCAACACCGTGGTCAGCTGCCAGAACGAACGTTCCCAGCACGCCAACAAGGACACCGCCATGAAAATGCTGCGGGCCAAGTTGTACGAGCAGGAAATGCAGAAACGCAACGCCGCGTCGCAAGCGCTGGAAGACACCAAGTCCGACATCGGCTGGGGTCACCAGATTCGCTCGTACGTGCTCGATGCGTCGCGGATCAAGGATCTGCGCACCAACATCGAACGCAGCGACTGCGACAAGGTACTCGACGGTGATATCGACGAATACCTGGAAGCCAGCCTGAAATCCGGGCTGTAAAAGACGCAATACAGCATCGGCTGATTCAGCACGATCCCTGTAGGAGCCAGCCCTGCTGGCGATCCCCGGGCCGCAAGGTCAGGGGGCAACGAACCTGATGGAATATCTAAAGACATGAGCGACCAACAACTCGACCCGCAAGCCCTGCAACAGGAAGAAAACTCCCTGATCGCCCTGCGCAAGGAAAAGCTGGCTGCCGAGCGCGCCAAGGGCAACGCCTTCCCGAATGACTTCCGCCGCGAAAACTACTGCGAAGATCTGCAGAAGAAATACGCGGACAAGACCAAGGAAGAGCTGGCAGAGGCTGCAATCCCGGTCAAGGTTGCCGGTCGCATCATGCTCAACCGTGGCTCGTTCATGGTGATTCAGGACATGACCGGTCGCATCCAGGTCTACGTCAACCGTAAAACCTTGTCGGAAGACACCCTGGCCGCGGTAAAAACCTGGGACATGGGCGACATCATTGCCGCCGAAGGCACTCTGGCGCGTTCCGGCAAGGGCGACCTGTACGTTGAAATGACCAGCGTGCGTCTGCTGACCAAATCGCTGCGTCCGCTGCCGGACAAGCATCACGGCCTGACCGACACCGAACAGCGCTACCGTCAGCGCTACGTTGACCTGATCGTCAACGAAGAAGTGCGTCAGACCTTCCGCGTGCGTTCGCAAGTGATCGCGCACATCCGCAGCTTCCTGATGAAGCGCGACTTCCTCGAAGTCGAAACGCCGATGCTGCAGACCATTCCGGGCGGCGCTGCTGCCAAGCCGTTCGAAACCCACCACAACGCGCTGGACATGGAAATGTTCCTGCGCATCGCCCCTGAGCTGTACCTCAAGCGTCTGGTGGTTGGTGGCTTTGAAAAGGTTTTCGAGATCAACCGCAACTTCCGAAACGAAGGCGTTTCGACTCGTCACAACCCTGAATTCACCATGTTGGAGTTCTACCAGGCTTACGCCGACTACGAAGACAACATGGACCTGACCGAAGAACTGTTCCGTGAACTGGCGCAGCTGGTGCTGGGCAGCACCGACGTGCCGTACGGCGACAAGGTGTTCCACTTCGGCGAGCCGTTCGTGCGCCTGTCGGTGTTCGACTCGATCCTCAAGTACAACCCTGAGCTGACCGCCGATGATCTGAACGACATCGACAAGGCTCGCGCCATCGCCAAGAAGGCCGGCGCCAAGGTGCTGGGCTTCGAAGGTCTGGGCAAGCTGCAGGTGATGATTTTCGAAGAGCTGGTCGAGCACAAGCTGGAACAGCCGCACTTCATCACTCAGTATCCGTTCGAAGTGTCGCCGCTGGCCCGTCGCAACGATGACAACCCGAACGTCACCGACCGTTTCGAGCTGTTCATCGGTGGCCGTGAAATCGCCAACGCCTACTCCGAGTTGAACGACGCGGAAGACCAGGCCGAGCGCTTCATGGCGCAGGTGGCCGACAAGGACGCTGGCGACGACGAAGCCATGCACTACGACGCCGACTTCGTGCGCGCGCTGGAGTACGGCATGCCGCCAACGGCGGGTGAAGGCATCGGCATCGACCGTCTGGTGATGTTGCTGACCAACTCACCGTCGATCCGCGATGTGATCCTGTTCCCGCACATGCGACCGCAAGCGTAAACGTTTCAGTTGAAAAGCCGCCTAAAACAGGCGGCTTTTTATTGCCTGTCTGGTACAAATGTATCAATTGGTTACTTTTGAAATAGCAGAGGAAGTCCAGTCGTGATGGTTGCAATCGCTCAAGAAGGTGCAGCGGGTATCGCCACTGCGGTCGCTGAAAGTGTTCAGTACCAGGGTCGCAAGGCCAGCCGACAGGGCAGTGAGCAGCGTCGACAGGACATTCTCGACGCCGCGATGAGGATTGTCGTGCGCGACGGCGTGCGCGCCGTGCGCCACCGCGCCGTGGCTGCCGAGGCCGGTGTGCCGTTGTCGGCGACCACCTATTACTTCAAGGATATCGACGACCTGCTCACCGATACCTTCGCTCAATACGTCGAGCGCAGCGCTGCGTACATGGCCAAGTTGTGGATCAACAATGAAGGCCTGTTGCGTGACATGGTCGTCAGTGGCGACGGCAGTCCGGAGTCGCGCTCGCAACTGGCCGACGATATTGCGCGGCTGATGGCGGACTACGTGCACCGGCAGTTGGTCAACCGTCGTGAGCACTTGATGGCTGAACAGGCGTTCCGTCAGGAGGCGTTGCTCAACCCGCGTCTGGCGATTCTGGTGCGCTCGCATCAGCAGATTCTGCTGCAGGGCACTTGCCAGTTGTTTCAGGTATTGGGCTCGCGCGAACCGCAACAGGATGCCAAGGTGTTGACGGCGATTATCGGACGGATGGAATATCAGGGCCTGCTCAACGACGCCGAGCCTTTGGCCGAAGAGGACATGCTCGGCATTCTGACGCGCTACATGCACCTGGTGCTCGCGTCGGTCTGATCCTCAGGGGAAACACCGAACCCTGTGGGAGCGAGCTTGCTCGCGAAGACGGACTGACATTCAACACTAATGTTGGCTGTGCTGACGCTTTCGCGAGCAAGCTCGCTCCCACAGGTTCGGTGGAGTATTCAAGGGGCGGCGAATGTTCATAGGGAGTATTGAATGAAAGCCTGGCGTGGCGTGCTGATCGCCTTGTCGTTCCTGCTGCTCGGTGGCTGTCTGGTGACCTTCAAGGAGCCGCTGGCCGCCAGTGACCCGGCGCCCAAGGGCCTGCTCGGCAAATGGTCGAGCACCAATGCCTGGGGCGATCCGATGAACCTTGAGCTGACGCGATTGGGCAACGATCGCTATCAGGCCGTTACGTACTTCAAGGCCAAACCCCACGAACGCGAAGCCTATCCCTTCACCGTGTCGCGCCACGGCAACCGCTGGTATCTGTCGGCGAAAGTCCCCGCGCAGTACGGTGGCCATTTCACCATCGCCGGTTTCGAACTCACCGACAAACACGAACTGGTGGTCTACAACCTCGATCTCGAGCAGATCAATCAAGCGATCAAACAGAAAGCCCTCGACGGTCAGGTCTTCCAGACCGACGATGGCGACGGTGTGCAAGTCGACAGTAATCTCGACAAGGTCTTTGCTTACCTCGACGATCCGGCCAATTCCGATGTTTTCGTCGAAGCTGTGCGCTACCAGCGTCAGGCCCGCGCCAAATAATTCAGACCGTCAGGTTTTCTACAGGAGTTTCGGGTGGACGATTACCAGCAGACGATACGCATGTTGTCCGACCGCATTGTGCTGGCGCAGACGCCGATCCGTGTGCTCGACGCGGTCAAGTGGGACGAGAATATCCGCAAGGGTTTCCTCAAGGCCAAGGGCAAGGAAATGCCCGCCATTGATCGCGACTACTACCTCAATCGGCCGCTGAGCTTTGATTCGAGCAAGGTCAAACTGGAGTTCCAGAACATCGAGCGCGACATCACCCGCCAGCTCGGCCAGTTCAACCCGGTCGGGCAGATCATGCGGCGCATGTGCAAGGAATACCGCATGGTGGTGCGCATGCTCGAAGCGCGCGGCACCGAGGATTTCGGTCTGATCTCGCAAGAGCTGTACGGCGCCGCGTCCGATGCTTTCCACGCTGGTGACCCGACGCTGGCCGATCTCGGCCTGATGATGTCCGACTATCTGAACAACATTGATGGCCGTGGCGATCTGAAGGACGAGCCGAAAATCCTCACCGCCAAGGACGCCGTTCACCTGCTGCAGACTCGTCTGAACAAGGTTTTTGGCGAGGCTGAGGAAACCATCCGCGTGTTTGAGTCCGACGGCATCGTTGCCGACGCGGCGGCGGGCGCGGATTACATCAAGATCCGCACCGACGCGATGTTCAACGACCGCGACGTGCGCGCGCTGGAAGTCCACGAGGGCCTGGTGCACGTTGGCACCACGCTCAACGGTTTGAACCAGCCGATTTGCACCTTCCTGTCCAAAGGCCCGCCGTCGTCGACAGTGACGCAGGAAGGCCTGGCGATCCTCATGGAAATCATCACCTTCGCCTCTTACCCGAGCCGCCTGCGCAAACTGACCAACCGCACCCGCGCCATTCACATGGTCGAGGAGGGCGCGGACTTCTTGCAGATCTTCGAGTTCTTCCGCGAGCAGGGTTTTGAAATGGCAGAAAGTTATGGCAACGCCAGTCGGGTTTTCCGTGGATCGACGCCGACCGGTCTGCCATTCACCAAAGACTTGTCCTACCTCAAGGGCTTTATCATGGTTTACAACTACATTCAGTTGGCCGTGCGTAAAGGCAAGCTTGAGCAGATTCCGTTGTTGTTCTGCGGCAAGACCACGCTGGAAGACATGCGTACCTTGCGTCAGTTGGTGGATGAGGGACTGGTGGTGCCGCCGAAATATCTGCCGGACCAGTTCCGCGATTTGAATGCATTGTCGGCATGGATGTGCTTCTCCAACTTCCTCAATCATTTGAGCCTGGACCGGATCGAAGCGGATTACTCCAACATTCTCTAGCCCACACACTAACCCCCTGTAGGAGTGAGCCTGCTCGCGATAGCGGTGTGTCAATCAACACAAATAGCGACTGAAACACCGCTATCGCGAGCAGGCTCACTCCTACAGTTTTTAATGGTGTTCCAATCCGAATCTTTTGCGAGGTTTCACCGGATGAGAATCCTCGGCATCTTCTGCCTGCTCTTGACCCTCGGCGGTTGCAGCTCTTTGTTGTTCTATCCCGAGCCGGGCCAGATTTTTACCCCGGAAAAAGCCAAACTCGAATACCGCACCGTCACGCTGGTCACGGCGGATGGCCTCAAGCTCAATGCCTGGTGGCTGCCGGCCAAACCCGGCGTAGAGGTCAAGGGCACCGTCCTGCACCTGCACGGCAACGGCGGCAATCTGCCGATGCACTTGGGCGGCAGTTGGTGGCTGCCGAAAAATGGCTATCAAGTGCTGCTGGTGGACTATCGCGGGTATGGCTTGTCCGAGGGCGAGCCGAGTTTGCCGGCGATCTATCAGGACATCGACGCGGCGTTTGCGTGGCTGGACAAGGCGTCGGAAGTCAAAGGTAAACCGCTGGTGCTGCTCGGCCAGAGCCTCGGCGGTTCAATGGCCGTGCATTGGCTGGTGCAGCATCCCGAGCGGCAAAAACAGCTGAAAGCGCTGGTGCTAGACGGTGTGCCCGCCAGCTATCGCAGCGTTGGCCAATATGCTCTCAGCACCTCGTGGCTAACCTGGCCATTTCAGGTGCCGCTGTCGTGGCTGGTGCCGGACAGTGACAGCGCAATCAACTCGATGCCGCAGCTCAACGGCGTGCCGAAACTGATCTACCACAGTATCGACGATCCGCTGGTGCCGCTTTCCAACGGTATCCGTCTGTATCAAGCTGCGCCGCCCCCGCGCGTGCTGCAACTGACCCGTGGCGGGCATGTGCAGACGTTTGGCGATCCGGTGTGGCGCCAAGTGATGCTGCGCTATCTGGAGGATCCAGAGCATTTCAACGGCCTGCGTCGCCTCGGCGAAATCCCCAATTACCCGCAACCCCCGAATTCTGAAGATGAGAGTCCGCAATGAGTGAAGAACGTAACGCCATCCCGCTGATCATCACCGGTATCTGCAGCATCCTCGGCACCGTCGGGGCGCTGTGGTACTACGGTTACCTGCATTTCGCCAAACCCGAGGATGCGTTGCTGCTCAATGAATTCACCATGCTCAAGACTGTGCCGGGTGAGGATTACAAAGTCTCTCTGGATCCGGCACCGCAAGTGGCGCAGTGCATTGATGGCGTGCTGGTGTTGTTTGATACCGAGCAGAAAGGCCTGACCGGCGTGTTGATCAATGCACAGAAAAAAGCGGTGCGTTGCATGGGCGAAGAGACCCCGCAGAAGCTGCAAGAGTGATTCTGCAGGTTCAGCCCTCACCCTAACCCTCTCCCAGAGGGAGAGGGGACTGACCGAGGTGTTCTTTCGCTATGCGCCGACCTGATCCATCGTTTCGAACACAAATTCTGAAAGCCCCTCACCCCAGCCCTCTCCCTCGGGAGAGGGCTTTTTTGTGGGGGCCGCGATTTCAGCCCGCACAAAAAAACCAGCCTGATCCCTTGTGTCGAACACAAATTCTGAAAGCACCACAAATCAGCTCCCTCTCCCTCGGGAGAGGGCTGGGGTGAGGGGCCGCGATATCAGCCCCCACAAAAAAGCCCCACCTGATCACTCAGGCGGGGCTTTTGCGTTACAGCAGGGCGCTTAGTTCGAGCTGACCGCCGAACGCGGCATCACTGGCTGGTTGTCGTTGGAAATGGTCACTTCCACCCGACGGTTCATCGCACGGCCGGAGGCGCTGCCGTTCTCGGCAACCGGGTATTCCTTGCCGTAGCCTTGAGTGACGATGCGCGCTGGATCAACGCCCATTTTCACCAGCGCGGTGCGCACGGAGTTGGCGCGACGCTCGGACAGCGACTGGTTGTGGCTGGCGGTCCCGGTGCTGTCGGTGTAACCCTCGACGATCACTTTGCGATCAGGGTTTTCCTGGAGGAATTGCGCCAGTTTGTTGATGTTCACCAAACCGCTGGATTTCAGGTCAGCACGATCGGTGGCGAACAGCACGTCACCGAAAGTCACCAGCGTACCGCGATCGGTCTGCTTGGCGTTCAGGCTGTCCTGCAGCTGCTTGATCTGCTGATCGCGAGCATCCAGGCGCGCCTGGGCACGTTGCGCGGCGGCGTTCTTCAGATTGTTTTCAGCGGTGCGCAGGGCGATGGTCTGCTTGGCCACTTCCACGCGCTGGTTGGTCAGGTAGGCCAGTTGGTCGACTTTGGCCGTGTCTTGCTTGTCCAGATAAGCCTTGTCGGCCTTGTCCAGGTAGTCGCTGGCGTCTTTGGTTTCCAGTGCTGCGACTTTGCTCGCCTGTGGGTTGGCTTGCAGGCCGGCGTAGTTGGTACGCGCCTGTTCCAGGTTCGGGTTAGGCGGAGTCGAGCACGCAGCCAGAGCAACACTTGCAGCCAGAAGAGCGGGGATCATCAGTTGCTTACGCATAATTTTCGTCCTTTCTATCGATAAAAGTTTCAGCTTTGCGATCGGGATGCGCGCTTACTGCACGGTGCGCTGACTTTCCTGACGCAGTTCCTGAACACCTTTCTGGGAATCCTTCACAGCCTGTTCGGCTTTTGCGGCCTGAGCCTTGCGTTCTGCGACGCGAGCGTCCCACTCGGCTTGCTCGGACAGGGTGCGCGCTTCGTCATACTTCTTGTCGTGCATGGCGATTTCGGCTTGTTTCAGTTTGTCCTGCGCTTGCTTCATCTCAACGGCAGCAAACTCGGTACCGCCGGCGCTGACCGCGCTGTTCACGGCCGACTGGGTCACGGCGTACTGCTCGGTCGGCGGGTTACCGGCGCAACCAGCCAGCACGAAGCTGGTGCCGATGGCCAGAGCGGCCAGTTTCAGACCGCGCAAGTGTGCAAATGTGGTTTGGTTTTTCATGGTCTTCAACTCCATTAGGCATCTCCTGAATACATCTGAATCCATCCTGGTCGAGGAGCCGCAAGCGACGTGTGAAAGCGCGTTTTTGAAACGCTCGTTCCAGGCGTGGTTACAGGTTCCGACCGGCGGGATTTTTCAAAAGTTCAGAAAAGATGGCCTATCGCCAAAATATTTTTTGACCGAATGGACAAGGCTCTAGGGCGGGAACTTTGGCGGCAGAGAGTGGTACGCGCTGGAGTTTCCAATACTGAAAACAAGTCGATCTGGAGGCAAAAATGCAGTCAATGTGGGAGCGAGCCTGCTCGCGAAAGCGGTGTGCCAGTCGCCATCAATGTCGACTGATATACCGCATTCGCGAGCAGGCTCGCTCCCACAGTTTTGGACTAGGTTGTGTCAGTGTTTTTGCTTGCCTTCAACAGCCGACAGGTCATGCAGATGCCGGCGCGACAACGCCAGAAACCGCGGCGTAGGCCCGACATCCTCATACAACGGATCACCTTCCTCATCCGTCGCCACCACCGTCGAACCTTTCACATACGGCAGGCTCGCTTCAAACTCTTCGAGCGCTGCGCCAATCAGTTCACCGAGCAGTTCTTCGGCATGCCGTTTCGGGTACATCTCGGCAATCGCCGCCAGCCGTGCGGCGGCTTCAACGTCCAGATGAATCGTGTAGCCAGTGTCGGTCAGGCGACCCTTGGCGTTTTCTTCCCAATGCTGGGCGAGTTCACGAATTTTCATGATGACCTCATTTCGCGCCTGCTCATGGCAGGCCTGGGTGAGTGTCCGGCAGCGCCGGCGGCAAGCCGTTGTACGGCTTACTGTTGAGACTAGCTTTTGTCCGCAAGGTTTAAAGTCCCTTGGTCGGCTGCTTGTAAGAAGCGTCGTAGAGCGGCACTCTCTAGGTCATGCACTCGTTTCTAAGCCGTCCGGATTACTGCTGGGGAATTGCTGATGACCGATATTGATGCACGCTTGCGCGAAGACGTTCACCTGCTCGGAGAGCTGTTGGGCAACACCATTCGAGACCAGTACGGCGAGGCTTTCCTCGACAAGATCGAGCAGATTCGCAAGGGCGCCAAGGCCGATCGCCGTGGCTCGATGGACGCTGAACTGAGCGCCAGCCTCAATCAATTGAGCGAAGACGAATTGCTCCCGGTGGCGCGGGCGTTCAACCAGTTTCTCAATCTGGCGAACATCGCCGAGCAGTATCAGTTGATTCATCGGCGCGAAGAGTCGCAGCCGGCGCCGTTCGAATCTCGAGTATTGCCGGAATTGCTCGCGCGTTTGCGTAACGAAGGCCACAGCGCTGAATCGCTGGCCCGGCAATTGGCGCGGCTGGAAATCGAACTGGTACTGACCGCGCACCCGACCGAAGTCGCGCGACGCACGCTGATCCAGAAATACGATGCGATCGCCGGGCAACTCGCGGCGCAAGATCATCGCGACCTGACCAGCGCCGAACGCGAACAGATTCAGAACACCCTGCAACGCCTGATCGCCGAAGCCTGGCACACCGAAGAGATCCGCCGCACGCGCCCGACGCCGGTCGATGAAGCCAAGTGGGGTTTCGCGGTGATCGAACATTCGCTGTGGCAGGCGATTCCCAACCATATGCGCAAGGCCGACAAGGCGTTGCATGAAGCAACCGGCCTGCGTCTGCCACTGGAAGCGGCGCCGATTCGCTTCGCGTCGTGGATGGGCGGCGACCGTGACGGCAACCCCAACGTCACCGCTGCGGTGACCCGCGAAGTGCTGCTGCTGGCGCGCTGGATGGCCGCGGATTTGTACCTGCGCGATGTCGATCATCTCGCGGCTGAACTGTCGATGCAGCAGGCCAGCGAAGCCCTCAAAGCCAAGGCTGGCGACAGTGCCGAACCGTATCGTGCGGTGCTCAAACAACTGCGCGAACGTCTGCGCGCCACGCGCAACTGGGCACACGCCGCGCTGACCGCACCGACACCAGCGCCGGCCGATGTGTTGCACAACAACCGCGATCTGCTCGATCCGCTGGAACTGTGCTTTAACTCGCTGCACGAATGCGGCATGGGCGTGATTGCGGATGGCCCGCTGCTTGATTGCTTGCGTCGGGCGGTGACTTTTGGCCTGTTCCTCGTGCGTCTGGATGTGCGTCAGGACTCGTCGCGGCACAGTTCGGCGATGACCGAAATCACCGATTACCTCGGTCTCGGTCGTTATGAAGACTGGGACGAAGAGCAACGCATCACCTTTCTGACCCGCGAACTGAGCAATCGCCGGCCACTGCTGCCAGCACATTTCAAACCCTCGGCCGACACCGCTGAAGTGCTCAACACCTGCAAGGAAATCGCCGCCGCACCGGGCGCTTCGCTCGGTTCCTACGTGATCTCCATGGCTGGCGCCGCTTCCGATGTGCTCGCCGTGCAACTGCTGCTCAAAGAGTCCGGCGTGTTGCGGCCGATGCGCGTGGTGCCGCTGTTCGAAACCCTCGCCGACCTCGACAACGCCGGGCCGGTGATGGAGCGTTTGTTGCTGCTGCCGGGTTATCGCGCGCGGCTGCAAGGTCCGCAGGAAGTGATGATCGGTTATTCCGATTCGGCCAAGGACGCCGGCACTACGGCGGCGGCCTGGGCGCAATATCGCGCGCAGGAACGCCTGGTGGAAATCTGCCGCGAGCAACAAGTCGAACTGCTGCTGTTCCACGGTCGCGGCGGCACTGTGGGCCGTGGCGGTGGCCCGGCCCACGCGGCGATTCTGTCGCAGCCACCCGGGTCGGTGGCCGGGCGTTTCCGCACCACCGAGCAGGGGGAAATGATTCGCTTCAAATTCGGCCTGCCGGACATCGCCGAGCAAAACCTCAATCTGTATCTGGCGGCGGTGCTTGAAGCGACATTGCTGCCACCACCGCCACCGACACCGGAATGGCGTCATCTGATGGACGAATTGGCGGCTGACGGAGTCAGTGCTTATCGCCAGGTGGTGCGGGAAAACCCGCAGTTCGTCGAGTACTTCCGCCAGTCCACCCCGGAGCAGGAACTGGGCCGTTTGCCGCTCGGCAGTCGGCCGGCCAAACGTCGTGCGGGCGGTATCGAGAGTCTGCGAGCAATTCCGTGGATCTTCGGCTGGACGCAAACGCGGCTGATGCTGCCGGCGTGGCTCGGTTGGGAATCGGCGCTGAGCAAAGCGCTGGAGCGCGGTGAAGGCGAGTTGCTCGGGCAGATGCGCGAGCAGTGGCCGTTCTTCCGCACCCGTATCGACATGCTGGAAATGGTCCTGGCCAAGGCAGATGCGGACATCGCACTGTCCTACGATCAGCGTCTGGTCGAGCCGGACTTGCTGCCGTTGGGCGCGCAGTTACGCGACCTATTGTCGCAGGCGTGCACGGTGGTGCTCGGCCTGACTGGCCAGTCGCAGCTGCTGGCACATAGCCCGGACACCCTTGAATTCATCCGGTTGCGCAACACCTACCTCGACCCGCTGCATCTATTGCAGGCCGAATTGCTGGCCCGCTCGCGGCAGCAGGATGTCGAGCAGGGCAGCCCGGTGGAACAGGCGTTGCTGGTGTCTGTGGCGGGGATTGCCGCCGGTTTGCGAAATACCGGCTAACGTTTTTGTCGTGGGGCGCGGTAGCCGGACGAAGACCTGGCTGTCACGTTGCCTGACCGGCGAAAGTGCCGCCAGGCGACAGTTAAGGATGGGGTTGCGACTTGGGTTACCGCGTCGCGAGGTCGCGGGGGGCGTCGGTTTCTCCGACTTTTGGCGTCTTGTGTGGGCGCAGCCTGCTGTGTATCTTGATCAGCCTTTGGCCGTTTGTGCGGCCACGACCCGTATTTTCAGGATTCGTCCCAAGCGGCGAATCCTTTGTTTTGTAAAAGCTTTTTATAAAAAAATTGAGGAGCACATCTAATGCGCGTCATTCTGCTGGGAGCTCCCGGGGCCGGTAAAGGTACTCAGGCTAAGTTCATCACCGAAAAATTCGGCATTCCACAAATTTCCACTGGCGACATGCTGCGTGCAGCGGTCAAGGCCGGTACTCCACTGGGCGTGCAAGCCAAGAGCATCATGGATGCCGGCGGCCTGGTGTCGGATGACCTGATCATCGCACTGGTTCAGGATCGCATCGCTCAGCCAGACTGCGCCAACGGTTTCCTGTTCGACGGCTTCCCGCGCACCATTCCGCAGGCTGAAGCGTTGGTAACTGCCGGTGTTGAGCTGGACGCGGTAGTTGAAATCGCTGTTGAAGACGAAGAAATCGTGCAACGCATCGCCGGTCGTCGTGTTCACGAAGCCAGCGGCCGCGTTTACCACATCGTCTACAACCCGCCGAAAATCGCGGGTAAAGACGACATCACCGGCGAAGAGCTGGTACAGCGCAAGGACGACACCGAAGAAACCGTGCGTCATCGCCTGTCGGTCTACCACTCGCAGACCAAGCCGCTGGTGGAGTTCTATCAGAGCCTGTCCGCCAAAAACGCTGGCAAGCCGAAGTACAGCCACATCCCGGGCGTTGGTTCGGTCGATGCGATCACCGCCAAGGTGCTGGCCGCGCTGAGCTGAAAAGTCTGATCGGCTGCATCATCCACGGCCCGCTTGCGGGCCGTAGTTGTTTATACTGACGCACTTTTTCCCTCCCCTGTTTTGGAAACATCGATGAGCACCTTGCTGGCCCTGGACACCGCGACTGAAGCTTGCTCCGTTGCCTTGCTGCATGACGGCAAGGTCACGAGCCATTACGAGGTGATCCCACGCCTGCACGCGCAGAAGCTGCTGCCGATGATTCAGCAACTGCTGGCCGACGCTGGCACCACGCTGCAAGCGGTTGATGCGATTGCTTTCGGTCGCGGACCGGGCGCGTTTACCGGTGTGCGGATCGCTATTGGTGTGGTCCAGGGTCTGGCGTTCGCGCTGGATCGCCCGGTGTTGCCGGTGTCCAACCTTGCCGTGCTGGCCCAGCGCGCATTGCGTGAACATGGCGTGAGTCAGGTGGCGGCGGCCATCGATGCACGGATGGATGAAGTGTATTGGGGCTGCTACCGCGAAACAGCGGGGGAGATGCGGCTGGTCGGTGCCGAAGCGGTGTTGCCACCGGAAGTCGCTGCGCTGCCGGCGGATGCCAGTGGTGAGTGGTTCGGCGCCGGCACCGGTTGGGGTTATGGCGAGCGGATCGCGGTCGAGCTGACCGGCTCGGATGCGGGCATGCTGCCCCATGCCGAAGACCTGCTGACGCTGGCGCGTTTTGCCTGGGAACGCGGCGAGTCGATCCCGGCGGATGACGCACAACCGGTTTACCTGCGCGACAAAGTCGCCACCCCGAAAGCCCGCTGATTCACCACAAACCCTGTGGGAGCGAGCTTGCTCGCGAAGGGTGTCTCAGTCTCGATCTGCTTCTCCGACACACCGCCTTCGCGAGCAAGCTCGCTCCCACAGGGAACTGAGTCGCCCGCGAATCCAGCCAATCGTCAGTTTCCAACCCCCCGCTTTAAACCTTTTGCGCTTTATGTGTTCTAGTTATCACTCGGCGGTTTGCTAAGTCGGTCAAGTGCCGCTAAATTGCCATCATCGATACCGAGCATGAAATTATGCGTATAGACGGCCTTTCCTCTCAGTCCTACCCCATCAAGCGCAAGCCTCGCAAAGGCAATGTGACTGTGGATGAGTCCGTCGACGATATCGACGGCGAGCTGGAATTCCCGACTGAAGAGCAACTGGCCGCCCGCGCTGCCAAAGCCTCGGCCCAACGCCTGAGCAATCTGCCTGCCCGTCAGCAAGACATGATCTACCACCGTGCGATGAAAAAGAGCGTAGCAATGGCCTTGGCCAGCTACCTGAGCACCGCCGGTTTTGTCGATTGGGATGCAGACGTGCTGGGCCTCGATCTGTACATCTGATGGATTTGCCTTACTACCTCGGTTGCCCGTCCTGGAGCGAAAACGCCTGGCGCGAGTATCTGTACCCGGTAGACGCCAAAACCTCCGATTTCCTCGGTCTTTATTCGCAAGTGTTCAACGCCGTCGAAGGCAACACGACCTTCTACGCCAGTCCATCGCCCGCCACTGTGCAGCGTTGGGCCGAGGTCATGCCCGAACACTTTCGCTTCACCGCCAAATTTCCCGGCGACATCAGCCACAGCGGTGATCTGCGCGACCAGCTGACCGCCGCAGAAACTTTCCTGCAATTACTCAAGCCCCTCGGTGCGCGCGTCTCGCCGCTGTGGCTGCAATTGTCGAAAAGCTTCACGCCGCAGCGGCTGCCGGAACTGGCGGCGTTCATCGATGCGCTGGATTGCCCGCTGGCAGTGGAAGTGCGCCATGAACAGTTCTTCGCCAAGGGCGAGAGCGAACGCCTGCTCAATCGCCTGCTGCTGGACCGTGGCGTGGAACGCATCTGCCTCGACCCGCGTGCGCTGTTCAGTTGCCTGTCGACTGAGTCCTCGGTGATTCACGCGCAATCGAAGAAACCGCGAGTGCCGACGCGTCCGGCGGCGTTCACACAGTTTCCGCAAGTGCGCTTCATTGGCCATCCCGAGCTTGAGGCTAACGATAATTTCCTTGTGCCGTGGGTGGCGAAAATCGCCGAGTGGATTGAAGAGGGCCGTACGCCGTACATCTTCCTGCACACCGCCGACAACCTGTTGGCGGCAAAACTGGCGCAACGTTTTCACACGCAATTGATGCAACGTTTGCCTGGCCTGCCAGCGCTGCCTGAGCTATACAGAGAGCCCGCCGCCGAGCAGCTTGACCTGCTCTGAGGCGGAATTTTTCCTGCCCGGGAGCCAGCCGATGGACGCCTCAGCCCTTCAAGAACAAACCCGTAAGGCCCACGCCTTCAAAGCCCTGCATGAACGTTCGGGGACTTTCGTCATTCCCAATCCGTGGGACGCCGGCTCGGCAAAAATGCTCGCGAGTCTCGGCTATCAGGCCTTGGCGACGACCAGCGCCGGCTATGCGTTTTCCCAGGGCAAGGCTGACGGTGCCTTGAGTCTTGATGAGACCCTGGCCAATGTCCGCGCGATTGTCGCGGCCACCGATTTGCCAGTGGCGGTGGACCTGGAAAACGGTTTTGCCGATGACCCGGCCGAAGCCGCGAAAAGCCTGATTTGTGCAGCCGAGGCGGGTGCGGTCGGTGGCTCGATCGAAGACGCCACGGGCCGTGCAGACGCGCCGATCTATTGCTTTGAACACGCCGTGGCGCGTATCGAAGCTGCGGTCGCCGCGGTGCGCACGTTGCCATTCCCCTTCATCCTGACTGCCCGTGCGGAGAATTATCTGCACGGCAATCCCGATATCAACGACACCGTTCGCCGCTTGCAGGCCTTCGCCGAGGCCGGCGCTGACGTGTTGTACGCGCCAGGTTTGCGCAACGCCGAGGAAGTGCTGGCGGTGGTGCGCGCGGTGGCGCCGAAACCGGTCAACGTGCTGATGTCCGGCGGTTTGAAACTGACCGTGCAGGAGTTGCAAAACATGGGTGTGCGGCGGATCAGTACCGGTTCGGCCTTGGCGTTGGCAGCGTTCGGCGAGTTTTTCCGCGCCGCTGAAGAGATCCAGCAATCCGGCACCTTCGGCTTTACCTCGCAGTCGATGCCGTACGCCAAGGCCAATCAGTTCTTCAAGGGTTGAGCATGGGGCGATGGATTGCGCTAAGCGTCCTGTTGATCATCGGCGGCGCGTTGATCAGTGTCTGGCGCGGTTGGCTGGACGTGCCGTCAGAATGGAATCCATGGGCGCCGCTGGACGTCAAAGCCACGCCCAATTGGCTGACCGGCTACAAGCTGATGCGTTTGCGCAGCGACCCACAACTCTGTGCGCAAGCGTTGAGCAGCTCTGACTTGCGCGTCACGCGTCAATCCGACAGTCCTGACGCCAAGTGCCCGCTGATCGGCGCCCTGCGCGTACAGGGCGGTGAGGTGGCGCTGAGCAGCAGTTTCCTCGCCAGTTGTCCGCTGGCGGTGGCCTACGCGATGTTCGAGCACCATTCGCTGCAACCCGCAGCACAGTCGGTTTACGGTCAGAAAGTCGTACGCCTCGATCATCTCGGCAGCTTCGCCTGCCGCAATGTCTACAACCGCGAAAGCGGCGCGCTCAGCCGTCATGCCAGTGCTGATGCGCTGGACATTGCCGGGTTTCGTCTGGCCGACGGCCGCAGCATCAGCGTACTCAGGGACTGGCCCAGGCAAAATCAGGACGCGCAGTTTCTCCGTCAGCTGCGCGATGGCGCCTGCGAGGCATTCAGTGTGGTGTTGAGTCCGGATTACAACGCCGCCCATCGCAATCACTTTCATGTCGATGTCGGCCGCTGGAGCGTGTGTCGCTGAGGTTTAGGCGGCGAGGCGCAGGTTCTGCAGAACGATCGGACGGGCCCAGCCATTATCGAAGTCCAGCGCTTTCTGTTGCTCGACGATTTCTTCTGGCGGGAACGGCGGGTAGGGCTTCTGCATCAGGTCGAGGTCGAACTCGGCAATCGGCAGGTACAGTGGTTTCTTCTGCGGGGCCGGGCCAGGTTCTGGTGTTGGCTGACCATTGTTGATCACCACCGGACGCACCCAACTGCTGTCGAAATCCTGTTGCTCTTGCTGAGCCTTGAGTTCTTCAGGCGGGAACGGTGGGAATGGCTTGTCCAGCAGGTCCATTTCGAATTCGGCGATTGGCAGGAACAATGGCTCCGGCGGACGCACTTCGGTTTCGACTACATCGCACTCGCGCTGACTGACGATGTGCGCGTGCAACTCGCTGCCGATGGTCGGTTCTACCGGGCTGCTCAGGTCAACCGGTGGAAACGTGCCGCAGGCAGGCACCACTTCACTCGTCTGTTCGGCCATTGCCTGGGCAAAGAAATCCTGCCACAGGTGACTGACGCCGCTCAGTGCTTGAGTGTTGTGACGGCTAAAGTCGCCATGGGGCGAGATGTAGCCAATCGATGTGAGAAGAATGCCTGACATTTTTTTCGGTTGACGCTCAGCTCTGGCAAAATGCGCGTTGAATGAATTATCGGCGGTTTTTGCCGATCCTTGAATTTTTGAGCGTGTTTTCCATGATCGAGCAACCCGCGGCCTGCCGCATCCATGTCGAAGCCCTCGGCGCGACGTTTGAAGCGCAAGCGCAGCAGTGGGCCGAATGCCTCGGTCTGCCGCGTGAAGTGGCGGACGGCGAGTTCGCCTTGCAGGTTGGCGAACAGGGTTTGCAACTGCAACAGCTCGGCCCGGATGCACCAGGGCCGGTGCGGGTCGACTTCGTTGAAGGCGGGGCGGCGCATCGGCGCTTGTATGGCGGCGGCAGCGGGCAGATGATTGCCAAGGCCGTCGGCATCGCCCAAGGCGTGCGCCCGCGCGTGCTGGATGCCACGGCGGGGCTGGGCAAGGATGCTTTTGTGCTGGCCAGTCTCGGTTGCGAAATGAGTCTGATCGAGCGCCAGCCGCTGATTGGCGCGCTGCTGGAAGATGGTCTGGCGCGAGGCGCGGAAGATTTCGATGTCGCGCCGATCGTGGCGCGGATGAAGTTGCTCAAGGGCAACTCCATCGAAGTCATGCAGAACTGGGAAGGGGAGCCGCCGCAGGTGATCTATCTCGATCCGATGTTTCCGCACCGTGAGAAAACCGCGCTGGTGAAGAAGGAGATGCGTCTGTTCCGGCCGCTGGTGGGCGATGATCCGGATGCGCCGGCGCTGTTGCAGGCCGCTTTGGCTCTGGCGACGCACCGGGTGGTGGTCAAGCGCCCGCGCAAGGCACCGTGCATTGCGGGGCCGAAGCCGAGTCATGCGCTGGATGGCAAATCCAGCCGGTATGACATTTACCCGAAGAAAGCGCTCAAGGCTTAAGACCGAGGCGCCCCCATTCGCGAGCAAGCTCGCTCCCACATTTGAAATGCATTCCAATGTGGGAGCGAGCTTGCTCGCGAAGGCGTCCCCCCAGACACCACAGAATCAGGGGCGATAGGCGCGCATAAACAAAGCCACCACTTCCTCAATATGGCTCTCCGCAGCCTCTTCGCTCAACGGCTCCCCACAGCCATACAACAGCCGAAAATTCCCCGCACCCTTGATCAGGCAGAAGAAATGCTCAGCGGCATTGCGCGGCAGATCAATGCTCAGCGCACCGGTCTCGTGAATGCGCGTCAACAACCGCTCCATCCCTTGCACCATGCGCTGCGGGCCGGCCTCGAAGAAGATCAGCGACAGGTTCGGATCCTGACTGCCGAGGGCCATGATCAAGCGGTGCAGATTCACCGACTCATCGCTGTTGATCAGCTGGTGAAAGCCTCGCGCAATGTTCAGCAATACATTTTCCACAGCGATGCCTTCGGGCAATTCGAAGAACAGTGGCGGTAATTGCTCTTCGCATTTGGCCACCACGGCGGCGGAGAACAGCGTCTCCTTGTCGTTGAAATGGCTGTAGACCGTCAGCTTCGACACGCCAGCCTCGCTGGCCACCGCGTCCATGCTGGTGTTGGCATAGCCATGACTCAAAAACAGAATTTTCGCCGCGTCGAGGATGGCCTGGCGCTTGGCCAGATCCTTGGGGCGGCCCGGGCCGTTTGGAGCTGAAAGATTGTTCGACATTCTTCGCTTTTAATACTGGACTGGTGAGTTTGCTATTAATAACATACCCGCCAGTATAATTATTCCAAGCACCATTAGCGAAAGGTCCGTCACCATGTTCCGCCATGCGTTGTCCCTCGCGTTGCCAGTGAGTCTGGCGTTCCTTTTGTCAGCATGCGGTCAGGAAGAGGCGACGCAAGTCACCGTGCGACCGGCCATGGTGGTGCAGCCAGAGCCTTCGGCCCAGGCGATGGAAAGTTATCCGGGCGAGGTACGCGCCCGCTATGAACCCGATCTGGCCTTTCGTATTGGCGGCAAAGTCAGCCGACGACTGGTCGATGAAGGTCAGCGTGTGAAGGCTGACCAACCGCTCGCTGAACTCGATCCACAGGACGTGCGTCTGCAACTGGAAGCCACCCGTGCTCAGGTTGCCGCCGCCGAAGCCAATCTCAATCTTGTGCGCGCCGAGCGTGATCGTTACAAAACCTTGATGGATCGGCAGATGGTCAGCCGCTCGGCTTACGACAACGCCGAAAACCTTTACCGTTCCGGTGAAGCCCGCCTTAAACAAATCAAAGCCGAATTCAACGTATCGACCAATCAGGCCAGTTACGCCGTGTTGCGTGCGCCGCAGGATGGCGTGGTGGCCAAGCGTTCGGTCGAGGTGGGGCAGGTCGTCGCCGCCGGGCAAACCGTGTTTACCCTCGCCACCGATGGCGAGCGCGAAGTGCTGATCAGCCTGCCGGAGCAGAGCTTCGGCCGCTTCAAGGTCGGTCAGCCAGTGACAGTCGAACTGTGGACGCAACAGAACCAGCGCTTCGCCGGGCAAATCCGCGAACTGTCGCCCGCCGCCGATCCACGCTCACGCACTTTTGCTGCGCGTATTTCCTTCACCGGCGGCAAAGTCCCGGCCGAACTGGGCCAGAGTGCCCGGGTGTTCGTGCAATCGGCTGACAGCGTTTCCCTGTCGGTGCCGCTTTCGGCACTCACTGCGGAAAACGGTGCAACCTACGTGTGGGTCGTCAATGGCAACAACACCTTGAAGAAAACCCCGGTGCGCATCGGTCCGTTTGGCGAGAAAAGCGTGCCGGTGCTCGAAGGCTTGAACGCCAGTGACTGGGTGGTGGCTGCTGGCGTGCATGTGTTGCTTGAAGGGCAGCAGGTGCGTCCGGTGGATCGCTCCAACCGTGTGGTCAATCTGGCGGACAAGGAGTAAATCCCGATGCGCTTCAACCTTTCCGAATGGGCGCTGCGTAATCGCCAGATCGTACTGTTCCTGATGCTTTTGCTGGCCATCGTCGGTGCGTTGTCCTACACCAAACTCGGCCAGAGTGAAGACCCGCCGTTTACTTTCAAAGCCATGGTGATTCAGACACGTTGGCCAGGGGCGACCGCGCAAGAAGTCTCGCGGCAGGTCACCGAACGCATCGAAAAGAAACTGATGGAAACCGGCGAATACGAACGCATCGTGTCGTTCTCGCGTCCCGGTGAATCGCAAGTGACGTTCATTGCCCGCGACTCGATGCATTCCAAGCAAATCCCTGATCTTTGGTATCAGGTGCGCAAGAAGGTCAGCGATATTCGCCAGACCTTGCCGCCGGATATTCAGGGGCCGTTTTTCAACGATGAATTCGGCACCACGTTCGGCAATATCTATGCGCTAACGGGGGACGGTTTCGATTACGCGGTGCTCAAGGATTACGCCGATCGCATCCAGATCCAGCTGCAACGGGTCAAGGACGTCGGCAAGGTCGAACTGCTCGGTTTGCAGGACGAAAAAATCTGGGTCGAACTGTCCAACGTCAAACTGGCGACCCTCGGCTTGCCGCTGGCAGCAGTGCAACAGGCGCTGCAAGAGCAGAACGCGGTCTCGACCGCCGGGTTCTTTGAAACCGGTAGCGAGCGCTTGCAGCTACGGGTCTCGGGGAATTTTCAGACGGTCGAGGAGATAAAAAACTTTCCGATCCGCGTCGGTGATCGTACGTTCCGCATCTCCGATGTGGCCGATGTGCGTCGCGGTTTCAACGATCCACCGGCGCCGCGCATGCGCTTCATGGGCGAAGATGCGATTGGTCTGGCGGTGGCGATGAAGGATGGCGGCGACATTCTGGTGCTCGGTAAAGCGCTGGAAGGCGAGTTCTCGCGCATCCAGAAAAACCTTCCGGCCGGTATGCAATTGCGCAAGGTTTCCGACCAGCCGGCGGCGGTGAAAACCGGGGTCGGCGAGTTCGTTCAGGTACTGGTCGAAGCGTTGGCGATTGTCTTGCTGGTGAGCTTCTTCTCCCTCGGCGTGCGTACCGGCATGGTCGTCGCGCTGACCATTCCGCTGGTGCTGGCGATGACCTTCGCCTGCATGTATTACCTCGGCATCGGCCTGCACAAGATCTCTCTTGGCGCGTTGGTGCTGGCGCTGGGTTTGCTGGTGGACGACGCGATCATTGCTGTGGAAATGATGGCGATCAAAATGGAGCAGGGCTTTGATCGCATCCGCGCGGCGAGTTATGCCTGGACCAGCACCGCATTCCCAATGCTCACCGGTACGTTGATCACTGCCGCCGGGTTCTTGCCGATTGCCACGGCGCAGTCCGGCACTGGCGAATACACCCGGTCGATCTTTCAGGTAGTGACCATCGCGTTGCTCGCGTCATGGGTGGCGGCGGTGGTGTTTGTGCCGTATCTGGGGGAAAAACTGCTGCCGGATCTGGCGAAAATTCATGCGGTCAAACACGGCACCGGCGATGGCCAGCCTGATCCGTATGGCACGCCGTTTTATCAGCGCGTTCGACGCTTGGTGGAATGGTGCGTGGCGCATCGCAAGACCGTGATCGTGCTGACGGTCGGGCTGTTTATCGCCTCGGTGATGTTGTTCCGCTTCGTGCCACAGCAGTTCTTCCCGGCTTCCAATCGACTGGAGTTGATGGTCGACCTGAAGCTCGCTGAAGGTGCGTCGTTGGCCAATACCACCGGTGAGGTGAAACGGCTGGAGGCGATGCTCAAGGAGCATGCCGGCATTGATAATTACGTCGCCTATGTTGGCACGGGGTCGCCGCGTTTCTATCTGCCGCTGGATCAGCAATTGCCGGCGGCGAGCTTCGCGCAGTTTGTGGTGTTGGCGAAAACCATCGAGGAGCGGGAAGCACTACGCAGCTGGTTGATTGAAACGCTTAACGAGCAGTTCCCGGCATTGCGTTCGCGGGTTACGCGGTTGGAGAACGGTCCGCCGGTTGGCTATCCGGTGCAGTTCCGCGTCACCGGTGAACACATCGAAGAAGTCCGAGCGTTGGCGCGCAAGGTGGCGGCCAAGGTTCGCGAGAACCCGCATGTGGTCAATGTGCATCTGGATTGGGAAGAGCCGAGCAAAGTCGTGTACCTGAATATCGATCAGGATCGTGCCCGGGCGCTGGGTGTGAGCACGGCCAATCTGGCGAAATTCCTCCAGAGTTCGTTGACCGGGTCGAGTGTCAGTCAGTATCGCGAAGACAATGAGTTGATCGAGATTCTGCTGCGCGGCACGGTGCATGAACGTACTGAGTTGTCGTTGTTGCCGAGCCTGGCGGTGCCGACGGATAACGGCCGCAGTGTGGCGTTGTCGCAGATTGCCACGCTGGAATATGGCTTTGAGGAAGGGATTATCTGGCACCGCAATCGCCTGCCGAACGTGACCGTGCGGGCGGATATTTATGGCAAGGAGCAGCCGGCGACGCTGGTGAAGCAGATCATGCCGACGCTGGATTCGATTCGTGCCGAGTTGCCGGATGGCTATTTGCTGGATGTCGGCGGCACGGTGGAGGATTCCGAGCGTGGGCAGAAGTCGGTGAATGCCGGGGTGCCGATGTTCATCGTCGTGGTGCTGACGCTGTTGATGGTGCAGTTGCGCAGTTTTTCGCGCACGGCGATGGTGTTTTTGACGGCGCCGCTGGGGTTGATCGGGGTGGTGCTGTTTTTGATGGTGTTCCGCCAGCCGTTCGGGTTTGTGGCGATGTTGGGGACGATTGCGCTGTCCGGGATGATCATGCGCAATTCGGTGATTCTGGTGGATCAGATCGAGCAGGATATCGCTTCCGGGCTTAGGCCTTGGCAGGCGATTATCGAGGCTACGGTTCGACGCTTCAGGCCGATTGTGTTGACGGCGTTGGCGGCGGTTTTGGCGATGATTCCGTTGTCACGGAGTGTGTTTTTTGGGCCGATGGCGGTGGCGATCATGGGGGGGTTGATTGTTGCGACTGCGTTGACGCTGTTGTTTTTGCCAGCGTTGTATGCGGCCTGGTTCCGGGTTCGTCGGGAGGGTTGATTCTTGTGTGACGTGGCGGCCTTCGGGCCGACCATGTTCTTGGGGTTTTGGGTGTATATCCGTTTCTGCGGGTGCTGCCGCTGGCGGTTTCGCTTTTACAGCGAGTCCCTTTGGCAAACGCCCCAAAGGAACCAAAGGTCTGTGCCCTGACGTTCGGCCCGCTCGCTGGGGCTCGGGGTTCCTTCGCTCCGGGATCGATCCGGGGGCATCGCTTCCGGTTTGCTTCGCTGCACCTACTTTCGATGTGTTCGACTTCGTCGAACGGTCGCTGCGCTCCCACCCCCGGATCAATCCCTCCACTCAGCCTGCCGACGGGCTTCCAGATCAAGATCAAAAGCCGCAGCCGA
>NZ_WXVV01000017.1 GCF_013433315.1 Pseudomonas crudilactis
GTTACACCGCATCAAGGCTGATCGCGAGCAGGCTCACGCCTACATCGATCTCCAGTGAACACAAACTCTGTGGACACTGGAGATTAACTGTAGGAGTGAGCCTGCTCGCGATCAGCCTTGATGCGGTGTAACTGAATTACTGAGCAGCCGGGGTGATATCACGCATCGGCTTGCCCTTCACCGGCGCATCGCCCGCCACGTAGTACGGCGCGGTGCTACGCGGCAGCGGCTGACGGCCACGGATCTTGTCGGCGATTTTCTCGGCGATCATGATCGTCGGCGCGTTGAGGTTGCCGGTGGTGATGATCGGCATGATCGAGGCATCGACCACACGCAGGCTCTGCATGCCGTGCACGCGACCTTCGCCATCAACTACAGCCATCTCGTCGGTGCCCATCTTGCACGAGCAGGACGGGTGGAACGCGGTTTCGGCGTGCTCGCGGATGAATTTGTCCAGCTGCTCATCGGTTTGCACTTCGATGCCCGGGCTGATTTCGCGACCACGGAAGGCGTCGAGTGCCGGCTGCTGCATGATTTCACGGGTCAGGCGGATGCCGTCGCGGAATTCCTGCCAGTCCTGCTCGGTGGCCATGTAGTTGAACAGGATGCTCGGGTGCTGGCGCGGGTCTTTCGACTTGGCCTGGATGCGACCACGGCTTGGCGAGCGCATGGAACCCATGTGCGCCTGGAAACCGTGCTCTTTCACACCGTTGCTGCCGTTGTAGTTAATCGCTACCGGCAGGAAGTGGTACTGAATGTTCGGCCATTCGAATTCCGGACGCGAACGGATAAAACCGCCGGCTTCGAACTGGTTGCTGGCGCCGATGCCGGTGCCGTTGAACAGCCACTCTGCACCGATGGCCGGCTGGTTGTACCAGAGCAGCGACGGGTACAGCGAAACCGGTTGGGTGCAAGCGTATTGCAGGTACAGCTCAAGGTGATCCTGCAGGTTTTCACCAACGCCTGGCAGGTCGTGAACCACCGGGATGTCGAGCGACTTCAACAGTTCGGCCGGGCCGACACCGGAACGCTGCAGAATCTGCGGCGAAGCGATGGCGCCGGAGCACAGCAGCACTTCTTTACGCGCTTTGGCTTCAACGCGCTCTTCCGCCGAACCGACCAGGTAACGCACGCCAACCGCACGCTTGCCTTCGAACAGAATCTTGTCGGTCAGGGCGTGGGTGACGATGGTCAGGGTCGAACGCTTTTTCGCGGTGTCGAGGTAGCCACGGGCGGTGGAAGCACGACGGCCGTTCGGCGTCACGGTGCGGTCCATCGGGCCGAAGCCTTCCTGCTGGTAACCGTTCAAGTCTTCGGTGCGCGGGTAACCGGCTTGTACGCCGGCTTCAACCATGGCGTGGAACAGCGGGTTGTTGCCAGCCTTCGGCGTGGTCACGCTGACCGGGCCTTCGCCACCGTGGTAATCGTTCGGGCCGATGTCGCGGGTTTCGGCTTTGCGGAAGTACGGCAGGCAGTCGAGGTACGACCAGTTTTCCAGACCAGGCAATTTTGCCCAGCCGTCGTAGTCCATCGCGTTGCCACGGATGTAGCACATGCCGTTGATCAGCGAGGAACCGCCAAGGCCTTTGCCGCGGCCGCATTCCATCCGGCGACCGTCCATGTGTGGCTCTGGATCGGTTTCGTAAGCCCAGTTGTAGCGACGACCTTGCAGCGGGAACGCCAGAGCAGCCGGCATTTGCGTGCGGAAGTCGAGGCGATAGTCAGGGCCGCCTGCTTCGAGCAGCAGAACGGTGACGCCGGCGTCTTCAGTCAGACGGGTCGCCAGGGTGTTACCGGCCGAGCCGGCACCGATGATGATGTAATCGAATTCTTGGGACATTGAATGCACCCTCTTTAGATGTGGTCAGGTCGGGCCTGACGAGTGCTTTGCACTCGATTCGCGAAGAGGTTCGCCCCCACATTGGAATGGGATCTCCTGTGGGAGCGAGCCTGCTCGCGAAGACGGCCTCACGAGCAATACAGGACTCGGGTCTTAGAACACCGAGACGTAATCGCCCAGCTCGACCTGTACCGATTTGATGCGGGTGAAGTTGTTCAGCGAGCTGATGCCGTTCTCACGACCTACACCCGACTGCTTGTAACCGCCAACCGGCATTTTTGCGTCGGACTCGCCCCAGGCGTTGATCCAGCAGATACCGGCTTCCAGTTGATGAATCACGCGGTGCGCGCGGTTCAGGTCTTTGGTGACGATACCGGCGGCCAGGCCGAAGTCGGTGTCGTTGGCGCGGCGGATCACTTCTTCTTCGGTCTCGTAGGAGAGGATCGCCATCACTGGGCCAAAGATTTCTTCACGAACGATGGTCATGTCGTCAGTGCAGTCGGTGAACACGGTCGGTGCCACGAATGCGCCTTTGGCGAATTCACCGTCGGTCAGACGGTCGCCGCCGCACAGTACGCGGGCGCCTTGCTCTTTACCTTTGGCGATGTAACCCAGCACGCTTTCCATGTGTGCGAAGCTGACCAACGGGCCGAAGTTGGTGTTTTCGTCTTCCGGGTTGCCAACGCGGATGCGCGCAACGCGTTCAACGATCTTGGCTTCGAAAGCGGCTTTCAGGTGCGCCGGTACGAACACGCGAGTGCCGTTGGTGCAAACCTGACCGGAGCTGTAGAAGTTGGCCATCATCGCGGTGTCGGCAGCGCGATCGAGATCGGCGTCGTCGCAGATGATCAGCGGGGATTTGCCGCCCAGTTCCATGGTCACGTCTTTCAGCGACGAAGCCGAAGCGCTGGCCATGACCTTCTTGCCGGTGTCGGTGCCGCCGGTGAAGGAGATTTTTTCGATGCGCGGGTGCTCGGTCAGCCAAGTGCCGACTTCACGGCCGCTGCCGGTCAGTACGTTGAACACACCGTTTGGAACGCCGGCTTCTGTGTAGATCTCGGCCAGTTTCAGGGTGGTCAGCGAGGTGACTTCGCTTGGCTTGAAGATCATCGCGTTACCGGCAGCCAGCGCTGGCGCGGATTTCCACAGGGCGATCTGGATCGGGTAGTTCCACGCGCCGATACCGGCAACCACGCCCAGCGGCTCGCGACGGGTGTAGACGAAAGAAGTGTCGCGCAGAGGAATCTGCTCGCCTTCGATCGCTGGCACCAGGCCTGCGTAGTATTCCAGCACGTCAGCACCGGTAACGATGTCGACGTATTTGGTTTCGGAGAAGGATTTACCGGTGTCCAGGGTTTCCAGTGCGGCCAGTTCATCGTTGCGCTCGCGCAGGATGTCGACAGCGCGACGCAGGATGCGCGAACGCTCCATAGCGGTCATCGCGGCCCAGATTTTCTGGCCCTTTTCGGCGCTGACCACGGCGCGCTCGACGTCTTCCTTGGTCGCACGTTGCACTTGGGCGAGGACTTCACCGTTCGCCGGGTTGATGGCTTCGAAGGTGGCATCGCTGCCAGCGTCAGAGTACGCGCCATCGATGTAAAGTTTTTGCAGTTCGAAACGGGCCATAGTGTCCTCGCAAGTGCATTGGTGGTTGGCGTTGACCACCGCGGTGAGGCTGCGGTGGCGTTCAGGGGCCGAGCGTTTTCTGTGTGCTCTAGCTCACCTTCTTGGCCAATTGGAAATCCATGTATTCGTAAGCGATCTGTTGCGCCTGCGCCGTGTCGAAAGCGTCTCCCGACAAAGCGCCGCGCAACCACAAGCCGTCAATCAACGCTGCCAGTCCTCTTGCTGCGCTGCGCGCATCTTCGAGCGACAGCACACGGCGGAACTGGCAGCACAGGTTGGAATACAGACGGTGATCGTTGATCCGCTGCAACCTGTGCAAAGACGGCTGGTGCATGCTGGTGGCCCAGAAGGCCAGCCAGGTTTTCATTGCCGGGCCATTGACCTGGCTGGCGTCGAAGTTGCCTTCGATGATCACCTGCAGATGCGCCCGTGGGCTGTCATCTGCCAGCGCCTGCCGGCGCGCGGTGACGCTCTCGCTGAGGGCGGTCATCAGATACCGCATCGTGGCGGCAATCAGGCCGTTCTTGTCCTGAAAGTAATGACTGATGATGCCATTCGAGACACCGGCCAAACGGGCGATCAGCGCAATGCTGGCGTCCCCCATTCCGACCTGATCGACCGCCTGCAATGTGGCTTCGATCAGTTGTTGGCGGCGGATGGGTTGCATACCGACCTTGGGCATCTTGCACATCTCCTTAGGCCTTCCGAGCGGCGAATCACGCCTATCGGATTGACGGCCAGTCTATTTTGTTTTGATTGAACGTTCAATCAACAAAGAATAAGATCTGCGACAAATCGTCGCTGCCTACAGATTTTTCCTACGTGTAAGTGGCGATAAAACCGACATCCGAAAATGCTCGAAACCTGTATGGGGCATGGCGCGGTTCGCGATTCGATGGACGTGTTGAAAGGGCAAGACGCTCAGGGCCAGGTTTCGGATGAACGTCCGTCCACCTTCGGCCACGAAAGCGATTCGCAGCGCCATTTCGGCAGGTTCGGGCTTTTTTCGGGGTGTCTTTATATCACCCGCCGGTCGGCTGCCAACTAACCGATTGGTCGGGTTCCGTGTTGCCTTGTGTTCTTCTCTCGCACTGCCTGGAGCATTTGTGCCATGAGTTCTGCCTCGCTTATAAAGACCCCGCCCGAGAAGGTGACGGTCAACGGTTGGGTGTTTTACACCTCTACCGCGCTGATTCTGTTGTTGACCGCCATTCTGATTATCGCCCCGCAAGAGGCCGGCAGACTGTTGGGTATCGCTCAGGCCTGGTTGTCGCGCAGCTTCGGCTGGTACTACATGGTGGTAATCGCCGCTTATCTGGTATTTGTCGTCGGCCTGGCGTTTTCCTCGTACGGCAAACTCAAACTGGGCAGCAAGGACGACACCCCGGATTTCAGTTACGGCGCCTGGGCGGGGATGCTGTTCTCGTCGGGTATCGGTATTTCGCTGCTGTACTTCGGCGCGTCCGAGCCACTGGATCACTACTTCAATCCGCCGGAAGGCGCATCGGCCAGCAACCTGGCCGCGCGTCAGGCAGTACAGCTGACGTTCCTGCACTGGGGGCTGCACGGCTGGGCAATCTACGCACTGGTCGGTCTGGCCGTGGCGTACTTTGCTTATCGTCATAACCAGCCGCTGGCACTGCGTTCGGCGCTGTATCCACTGGTGGGCGAGCGTTGGGTCAAAGGCGCGGCCGGTCACGCGGTGGACGGCTTCGGCATGTTCGTGACGCTGCTTGGGCTGGTGACGAACCTGGGGATCGGTTCGCTGCAAGTGTCGTCGGGCCTGGAAAACCTGTTCGGCATGGAACACAGCAACACCAACCTGTTGATCGTAATCATCGTGATGAGCACCGTAGCGACCATCGCTGCCGTGTCCGGCGTGGAAAACGGCATCCGCCGTCTGTCCAACCTGAACATCGTACTGTTCAGTGGTCTGCTGATTTTCGTGCTGCTGTTCGGCCCGACGTTGCACTTGCTCAACGGCTTCGTGCAGAACATCGGTGACTACCTCAATGGCATCGTGCTGAAAACCTTCGACCTTTATGTGTACGAAGGCGACAACGCCAAGTCCGAGCGCTGGATGGGCCTGTGGACCCTGTTCTACTGGGCGTGGTGGATTTCTTGGGCGCCATTCGTAGGCATGTTCATCGCGCGTATCTCCCGTGGTCGTACCGTGCGTGAACTGGTGGCAGGCGTGTTGCTGATTCCGCTGGGCTTCACCTTGGCCTGGCTGTCGATCTTCGGTAACTCGGCACTGGATCTGGTGATGAACCATGGCGCGGTGGAGCTCGGCAAGACGGCGCTGGAACAGCCGTCGATGGCGATCTATCAGTTGCTTGAACACTACCCGGCGTCGAAAGTCGTTATCGGTGTGTCGATCTTCGTTGGCTTCGTGCTGTTCCTGACCCCGGCCGACTCCGGCGCGGTAATGATGGCGAATCTGTCCTGCAAGGGCGGTAACGTCGATGAAGATGCGCCGCACTGGCTGCGGATCTTCTGGTCGGTAGTGATCACCCTGGTGACCATCGGTCTGTTGTTCGCCGGTAACTTCGAAGCCATGCAAACCATGGTGGTGCTGGCCGGTCTGCCGTTCTCGGTGGTGCTGGTGTTCTTCATGTTCGGCTTGCACAAGGCGATGCGCCAGGACGTGCAGATCGAACAGGAGCAGGCGCAACTGGCGGAGCGCGGTCGTCGCGGTTTCAGCGAGCGTCTGACGCAACTGGATCTGCAACCGAGCCAATCGGTGGTGCAGCGCTTTATGGACAAGCAGGTCAGCCCGGCGCTGGAAGATGCCACCGCGCAGATGCGTGCGCAGGGTCTGGAAGTGCAGACGCTGCTGGGTAAATCCAAGCGTTGCATGGGCGTGCGCGTCGAGATGGAAGAGGGCAACCCTTTCGTTTACGAAGTGAGCCTGGACGGCTATCTGGCGACCCCGAGCGAATCGGCGCAGTCCGATGAAGCGCGCCAGCGTTACTACCGCGCCGAGGTGTATCTGCACAACGGCAGCCAGGATTACGACCTGATGGGCTTCACGCAGGATCAGATCACGCGGGATGTGCTCGATCAGTTTGAAAGCCATCGGCAGCTCCTTGGCCGGGTGTACAGCTAAAGTCAAAAGCCCCCTCACCCCAGCCCTCTCCCTAAGGGAGAGGGGGAAAGGGAGCAGATCGGGGGCTTTTCAATACCTGAGTTCGACTCGATTTCTCAGGTCGATGTAGCTTGAAAGTACAACTCGGTAGGTTCCTTCTCCCTCTGGGAGAGGGCTAGGGTGAGGGGCTTTTCCCTGACCCAATAAAAAAGGGATCGCTCACCGCGATCCCTTTTTTTATCCCGCCTTAACCGAGGTTCTTGCCCAACAGCGCGTGATACAACTCGCTGTCGCCCAGGATCCCCACCACATGATTGTTATCGTGCAACACCAGCTTGTTGCCGGTCTGATAACGAATCTGCAACGCATCACGCATGCCGATGTTCGAATCCACCAGCGTCGGCTTGCGCTCCAGGCCCTCGACCGCTTGCCCCGGTGCCCAGTTCTGCAGGTTCAGCACCGAACCATTCTGCCGCGCACCCTTGATGGTGTTGCCTTCGGCCAGGTCCAGCCACGAATCGCCGCCCGGATCGAGACACACCGAGCCGTTGATGCGTTTGCACTTGTCCAGCGTGCGCATCAGGCTGCGACCGCAGAGCACATTGAGCGGATTGGTGTGCGCCACGAACGTCCGCACATAGTCGTCCGCCGGGTTCAGCACAATCTCTTCCGGCACGCTGTACTGGATGATCCGGCCGTCCTTCATGATCGCGATGCGGCTGCCCAGTTTGAGCGCCTCATCAAGGTCGTGACTCACAAACACGATGGTCTTGTTGAGCTTGCGTTGCAGCTCCAGCAGTTCATCCTGCAGACCCTGACGGATCAGCGGGTCGAGTGCCGAGAACGGTTCGTCCATCAATAGAATGTCGGCGTCCATCGCCAGTGCCCGCGCCAGACCGACACGTTGCTGCATGCCGCCGGAGAGTTCGTCAGGCTTCTTGTTGCGCCATTGGGTCAGGCCGACCAGTTCGAGTTTTTCATCGACGAGTTTCTTGCGTTCCTTCTCCGGACGGCCCTGCATTTCCAGACCGAAACTGATGTTCTCGCGCACCGTCAGCCACGGCATCAGGGCGAACTTCTGAAAGACCATGGCGATGCGCTTGGTGCGCATCATTTTCAGCTCGGCCGGGGTGCAGGAGGCGATGTCGATCTGACGGTTTTCATGCTCGACGAACAGCTTGCCGCGACTCACGGTGTTGAGGCCGTTGATACAGCGCAGCAGGCTCGACTTGCCGGAACCGGACAGGCCCATCAGCACGCAGATCTCGCCTTTGTTGATATCCAGCGTGGCTTTTTCCACGCCGACAATCTGTCCGGTCTTCTTCAGGATCTCGTTGCGGGTCATGCCCTGATCCAGCAGCTTGAGTGCCTCGCGCGGATCTTTGGAGAAGATTACGTCAACGTCTTCGAAGCGAATTATGCTCATGCGTCACCCCCTACTTTAGCGTCGGGTTGTTTGCAGATACGGTCGAGCATGATCGCCAGCAGTACGATCGCCAGGCCTGCTTCGAAGCCCAGGGCGATATCAGCAGTGTTCAGTGCGTTGACCACCGGTTTGCCGAGTCCGTCGGCGCCCACCAGTGCCGCGATCACCACCATCGACAACGACAGCATGATGCACTGAGTGATGCCGGCCGCGATGCTCGGCATGGCGTGCGGCAGTTCGATCCGTGAGAGCAATTGGCGACGCGAGCAGCCGAAGGCTTTGCCGGCGTCCATCAGTTCTTGCGGGACATCGCGGATGCCCAGGTAGGTCAGGCGGATCGGCGCAGCGATGGCGAACACCACCGTGGAGATCAGGCCCGGGACCACACCCAGCCCGAAGAGGGTCAGGGTAGGAATGAGGTAAACGAAGGTCGGTACGGTCTGCATCAGATCGAGTACCGGACGCATGACAGTGTAGAACATCGGTTTGTGCGCGGCGACGATGCCCAGCGGCACGCCGATGACCACGCAGACCAAGGTCGCGAACATGACCTGGGCGAGGGTTTCCATGGTTTCCTGCCAGTAGCCCAGATTGAGGATCAGCAGGAAGGAGGCGATCACGAAAGCGGTCAATCCCCATTTGCGCTGGATCAGGTGCGCGAGCAGGGCGATCAGGCCAATCAAGACCAGTGGGTTGAACCAGGTCAGCGCAAACGTCACGCCGTGGATCATCGTTTCCAGTGTCACGGCGATTGCGTCGAAGGTGTTGGCGCCGTGTTGCGTCAACCATTCAACGAAGCCCGCGATGTACTGGCCTAAAGGTATTTTCTGATCAATCAGCATGGTAGTGAACGTCCGCATGCAAGGAAATAAACAGCCCGGGTGGGCGAGCCCACCCGGCATAAGCGATTACTGAAGCTTGGCTTTCACGGCCTCCAGGCCAGGTTTACCGTCAATGGTGGTCACGCCAGCGAGCCAGGTATCGAGCACTTGTGGATTCTTTTTCAGCCAGGCCTTGGCGGCCGCGTCAGGCTTCATCTTGTCGTCGAGGATGTTGCCCATCAGTTCGCTTTCCATGTCGACGGTGAACTCCAGGTTCTTCAGCAACTGACCGACGTTGCTGCATTCCTCGGCGTAACCCTTGCGGGTGTTGGTCGCCACGGTCGCTGCACCGAAATCGGGGCCGAAGAAATCATCGCCACCGGTCAGGTATTGAATCTTGAAGCGCTTGTTCATCGGGTGCGGCGCCCAGCCGAGGAAGACCACCGCTGTGTCGCGTTTCTGCGCACGGTCGACCTGCGAGAGCATGCCCGCTTCCGATGATTCAACCACTTTGAAACCGGCGGTCTTCAGGCCGAAGGCGTCCTTGTCGATCATGCTCTGGATCAGACGGTTGCCGTCGTTGCCAGGCTCGATGCCGTAAATCTTGCCGTCGAGTTCTTTCTTGAATTTGGCGATGTCGGCGAAGTCATGCAGACCTTTGTCATACAGGGCTTGCGGCACGGCGAGGGTGTACTTGGCGCCCTTGAGGTTGGTGCGCACGGTTTCCACGGTGCCGGCATCGCGGTAGGCCTTGATGTCGTTTTCCATGGTCGGCATCCAGTTACCGAGGAACACGTCCATGTTCTTGCCGTCGGCCAGCGACTTGTAGGTCACGGGCACGGAGATCATGGTGGTCTTGGTCTTGTAGCCGAGGGCGTTGAGGACAACGGAGGTGGTGGCGGTGGTCGCGGTGATGTCGGTCCAGCCGACATCGGAGAAGTTAACGGTACTGCATTGCGCCGGTTCTGCAGCTTGCGCCAGTAACGGCAGACTCAGCATGGCGGCCAACAACAACGACGGGGAACCTTTCATGGATGGACTCCTTGGTGTTTTTTTTGGCAGTGTTCCGACTGTGGACCACCGCACTTATAGGTTGCGGTTGGATGGCGTTCTGGAGACAGCTCTGTCACGGCGCCTTGCAATCGAGTCATAACGATCATGTACCAGTGAAAATCTGACGCCTACAGGGGGGGTCGTATCCAGTACAGGGATGGTCGCATCCAGTGTCAGTGACGTCGTTTACAGCTTTTTTCTACCCCGAATGGCCATCTGAACCGCACAAAAACGGCGAAAAACCGGGACGAAAACGGCGCGGCGCTGGTGGACATGAGTGCGTCGGTGTCAGACGCCGTGCGCTCCGACAAAAGCCTGATGATGCGGGCATTCCGGCGGATCTCAGCTTGAGCGTAGCAGCTCCGCCAGCGGGCGCTTTTGCGTTCCGGACCGGCATCTTCAGGAGCTCTGCAGCAATGGCTATCAGTGTTTTCGACCTGTTCAAAATCGGCATCGGCCCTTCCAGTTCCCACACCGTCGGGCCGATGCGCGCGGCGGCGTTGTTCGTCGAGTCGTTAAGGGGCAAGCATCAACTGGAACAGGTGCGGCGGATCGAGGTGCAGCTTTTCGGATCGCTGTCGGCTACCGGTATCGGTCACGGCAGCGACAACGCGGTGATCATGGGTTTGATGGGCGAGTGGCCGGACGCAATCGACCCGTCGCAGATCGGCCCACGTATCCAGGCGCTGCGCGAAACGCACACCCTGCTATTGGATGGTCGCTTGTCGGTGCCGTTTGTCTGGGCACGGGACATGCGCCTGATCGACGAGAACCTGCCATTCCATCCCAATGCGATGACGATTGTTGCCGAGGGCGATCACGGCGAGCTGCATCGCGACACCTACTATTCGGTGGGTGGCGGTTTTGTCGTGGATCAAGCGCAGGCGTCCAGCGGCGTTGTCGATCTGGATCGCACTGAGTTGCCCTACGACTTTTCCAGTGCGGTTGAACTGTTGGAGTTGTGCAAGAAAAACAACCTGCGCGTCGCCGAATTGATGATGGCCAACGAAAAGGTCTGGCGCAGCGAGGAAGAAATCCGCGCTGGGCTAATGAAACTGTGGCGGGCGATGCAGGATTGCGTCGAGCAGGGTTTGAAGCACGAAGGCATCCTGCCGGGCGGATTGAATGTGCGGCGGCGGGCGGCGAAGTTGCATCGCAGCCTTCAGGAATTGGGCAAGCCCAATGTGATCGGCTCGACGTTGAGCGCCATGGAATGGGTCAACCTGTTTGCGCTGGCGGTGAATGAAGAAAACGCGGCGGGCGGGCGCATGGTCACGGCGCCGACCAATGGCGCGGCGGGGATCATTCCGGCGGTGTTGCACTACTTTATGAAGTTCAGCGAAGCGGTGACGGACGCCAACGTGGTCGACTACTTCCTCGGTGCAGCGGCGGTGGGGATTCTGTGCAAGAAGAATGCTTCGATCTCCGGTGCCGAAGTGGGTTGTCAGGGTGAAGTCGGTTCGGCCTGCGCGATGGCGGCGGCGGGGCTGGCGGAGATTCTCGGCGCTACGCCGGAGCAGTTGTGCAACGCGGCGGAGATTGGTCTGGAGCATAACCTCGGGCTGACCTGCGATCCGGTCGGTGGCCTGGTGCAAGTGCCGTGCATCGAGCGCAATGCGATTGCGGCGGTGAAAGCGATCAACGCGGCGCAGATGGCGTTGCGTGGTGATGGTCAGCACTTTATCTCGCTGGATCGGGTGATCCGCACCATGCGCGACACCGGTGCCGACATGCATGACAAATATAAAGAGACCTCGCGTGGTGGATTGGCGGTCAGTGCGGTTGAGTGCTGAGACCGAGTCGCCTCAATCGCGAGCAGGCTCACTCCTACATTTGAAACGCGTTCCCCTGTAGGAGTGAGCCTGCTCGCGATAGCGTCAGACCAGTCAAAACTGCTCACCAAGTGAACACAGACAATAAATCACGCCACCTTTTAGCGCGTCGCAATCAGATAAGAGTCTTTCCCACCTGTTACACGCGCTCAGCCCTTCTACCGTCCGTCACCCGTGCTTGCGGTGACACTCCCCGCAAACTGCGCGCAGGCCAGTTCCCACAAGTGCTACCGATTTGCTCACACACCTCGGGACAGGGCTTTCCCAGCCGCTGATGGCACTTCGAAATACCTTTCGTCGGACGGCTCGTATAGACACGTCGCGACGTCGTTTTCAGGAGTTATTGAACGGCCATCCAATTTTAGGCATGGCAATTGCTCTGTCATAACAAAGCCCGTCTCCCACGCGAGAACGCTGGCAATAACAAGAGCCTCCGCCTGAGGCCATCACCCGCTTTGTGTGAGGAGATACCGCGATGACGTCGTTCAACTCCGGGGCCCAACCCCAGAACCGTGCGCCTCAATCCATCGGCTTTCTGCTGCTGGACAATTTCACGCTGATTTCTCTGGCCTCCGCAGTAGAGCCCCTGCGCATGGCCAACCAATTGTCCGGTCGCGAGCTGTATCGCTGGAGCACCCTCACCGTCGATGGCGGCCAGGTGTGGGCCAGTGACGGTCTGCAAATCACTCCAGACGCCTCCATGCACAAAGCCCCGCCACTGGACACCGTGATTGTCTGCGGCGGCATCGGTATTCAACGCACCGTGACCCGCGAACACGTCTCCTGGCTGCAAAGCCAGGCGCGTCAGTCCAAGCGCCTCGGCGCCGTGTGCACCGGCAGTTGGGCATTGGCCTGCGCTGGCCTGCTCGACGGTTTCGATTGCAGCGTGCACTGGGAATGTCTGGCGGCGATGCAGGAAGCTTTTCCGCGCGTGGCCATGAGCACCCGTTTGTTCACCCTCGACCGTAACCGTTTCACCAGCTCCGGTGGCACCGCGCCGCTGGACATGATGCTGCACCTGATCAGCCGCGATCACGGCCGTGAACTGTCCGCCGCGATCTCGGAAATGTTCGTCTACGAACGCATCCGCAACGAACAGGATCACCAGCGCGTGCCGCTCAAGCACATGCTCGGCACCAACCAGCCGAAGCTGCAGGAAATCGTTGCGCTGATGGAAGCCAACCTCGAAGAGCCGATCGACCTCGACGAACTGGCGGTGTACGTCGCCGTGTCGCGTCGACAGCTGGAGCGGTTGTTCCAGAAATACCTGCACTGCTCGCCGTCGCGTTATTACTTGAAGCTGCGTCTGATCCGCGCCCGGCAACTGCTCAAGCAGACGCCGATGTCGATCATCGAAGTGGCGTCGGTGTGTGGTTTCGTCTCCACGCCGCACTTCTCCAAGTGCTACCGCGAGTACTTCGGCATTCCGCCGCGTGACGAGCGCGTAGGTTCCAACACCACCCAGCAAGTGGCGATGTTGCCACTGCCACAGGCGATCGTGATGTCGCCGCTGTCGGGGCCGATGTCGGCGTTGAGTCAGGCGCGTAATGAGTCGACGTTTGCCAGCGTAAGGCTGTAAGGCAAAAGATCGCAGCCTGCGGCAGCTCCTACAAGGATATGCGTTCCAATGTAGGAGCTGCCGAAGGCTGCGATCTTTTGATCTGCTGTCAGGCGCTATGGCTTTGCTGATAGTCCGCCAATGCCGGCAGTAATTGTTTGTCGATCGCCTGACGCACCGCCGGCTGGATACTGGCGCCGCTGGTGTACATGTCCTTGACCATCTTGCGCAGTTCAAACGCGCGAACATTATCCAGCCCGCGCACCGCGCACTCGCAAGCCTGATCGGCGGTCGTGCCACTGGGTACTTGAATACCCAACGCCTTGAGCTGGCCCAACAAATCTTCCTGATCGATCAAATCGGCATACATCATGACGCGCATCCTTCTTCGGTAACGGAGGTCGTGGCTCGATTCTGGTAGCCCCGCCGGGGCACGGCAAGGGCGTTTTGTCGCAGTGGCTGCGACGGCTATGAACAGGTCGTTTTCGGCTAACTTGCCGCTCAAGGGAGTGGGCACACTGAACTCAGCTTGCAACACGAAGGTTTGGTCACCCTCGCACGGCAGCTCCTCAACAGTACCCTCCTCAGCTCCGATCCTGTCACGGCTTGATCGGAGTTTTTTTTGCCTGTGAATCAGAGAACGGTGTGTTGCTGCTGAAGCCTTAGCGAGCAGGCTCGCTCCCACAGGTGACCGCGTTCATTCAGGGGAATGCGATTAAATGTGGGAGCGAGCCTGCTCGCGAAGAACGATGACGCGGTCTAGCGTTGCAACACCAGAATCCGCGACAACAGCTCATCGCGGTCGATATAGCAGCCTTGGAAGTGCCGCGCCCCGGTGGCCGGGTCAAACGCATTGCGCGCATGCAACGTGCGGCGGTTATCAAAGCACCACAGCTCGCCCGGATTGAGCCGTTGCATCAGCCGAAACCGTGGCTCGCGCGTCATCGCGATAAACCGCCGATACGCCCGATACAACACCGGCATCTTCTCCACTGACGTATCAAATGCCCCACGCAAAAAGTTCGCCATGCGAATTTCCGCCACACGTCCCAGGGCATCCAAAGCAATGATCGGCGCCAGGCAGCGATAGTCGCTATGGCGATCCTTGTTGCGAAACTCCACGGGGATTTCACACAGCGCCTGAAACGCCTTCGGGTCTTCGCTGCGCAACGCATTGGCAATCGCAAAACCATCGACAAAAATGCTCTCGCCACCCTCTGCATCATTTACCAGGCAATGCAGAAATTGCAGCCCCGGTTGCAGCTCGCGGGTCGGCAGATCCGTATGCAACGGCAAATTGAAAGCGGTGTAGGCATTGCTGTCGGCGTCGGCCTTGGACTGTACGTTGAACAGCACGCCGAAGTTGCTTTCACGAATGAAGGAAATACGTTGCGCGATGAGCTTCAGCGAACCGGGTTCGGTGGGCACGCCGCGCACTTGGGTCAGGCCGATGTCGCGTACGGCGAGCAGCCATTGCAGCAGCGCGGCGTTGTCGTTCATCAGTGCCGCGTATTCGAATACCGGGAGTTGCAGATCGCTACGCCAAAGAAAGGGCTTGGGCTTGGCGGCCAGACGTTCGGCGCGGGATTCATCATCGTAGGCATGCGCGCGCAACCAGCCCGGGTCGAAACGGCTGAGATGGCCGTCCTGCCAGTCGATGCGCAGACAGCCATCGGTATCGATGTGCGCGGCTGTCGGTTTCAGATCCTCAGCCGCATCGACAATTTCGAAAACCTGTTCACGGGTGACGTTGTATACGCACTGCTGACACGGGCAGTTATCCCGCAACCAGACAGCGTGAAACGGGCTGATGCGACCGTCAGCCCATTCAATGGCAACGCGATCCGCCAGGGTCTGCACGCCACTGAGCGCGCTGATCAACGGATAAGTACGGAAATCGGCAACAGCGGCAGCGGTGTTCATGGCGGCTCCTTGAGATCGATGGATTTACTTTGCAGGCGGCAGCGCGATGATGCAGCCGATGTAAGCGGGAGCGGGCAGGTCTTTCTGTTCGGCGACGATGCTTTGCAGGCGGCTCAAGGTGTCCGCGCTGAAAGGCGCCGAGCGTGGGCCGGCGAGGTCGACGTGCAGGAGCATCTGTTCGTTGCCGGCCAGTTCCTGATCGTCATCAACCTTGTACAGGCTGTGATAGAGGTGCAGGCGTTTGCTGTCGTGGCCGATGATTTGCGTGCGTACTTCGACCTCGGTGTCGAGCTTCACTTCGTGCAGGTAGTTGAGGTGCAGCTCGAGGGTGAACAGCGAGTGGCCGCTGGCGTCGCGATTGTTGCTGTCCATGCCGAGACGATCCATCAGGGCATCGGTGGCGTAGCTGAAAATCAGCAGGTAGAAGGCGTCGCGCAGGTGGCCGTTGTAGTCGACCCAGTCGGGGATGATTCTGGTTTGGTAGGTGGTGAGGTGTGACATGGTTTGGGTTCCGGCAGTGGGCGGGTCGTTAAGATCAAGAGCTACCCCCTCACCCCAGCCCTCTCCCCCAGGGGGGAGAGGGGGAAAGGGAGCCGATCGGGGGCTATTCAAAACTTGAGTTCGGCTCGATAGATCAAGTCGGCGTAACTCGCATGAGCACCGCGGTCGGTCCCCTCTCCCTCAGGGGGCAGAGAGGGAAAGGGAGCCGATCGGGGGCCTTTCAAAACTTGAATTCGGCTCGGTGGTGCAAGTCGGCGTCACTCGAACAATCAACGCGGTCAGTCCCCTCTCCCTCCGGGAGAGGGTTAGGGTGAGGGCAGCGATGTCATGCCAACCCATCACTCGCTGAACGCCATCCCATGTTTTTCCTTGGTGCTCTTCACCGCCTCAAGCACCGCCAGCAAGCAATCATCACGATAGCGCTCCAGCGCCGAAATACTGTGGCGGCCGAGCTGATCACTGGTGCCATCCACCACATCATCAATCAACTTGTCAGTCAGTTCCGGCGCCGGCAGATACGTCCACGGCAACTGCAACGCCGGGCCGAATTGCGACATGAAGTGGCGCATGCCCGCATCACCCCCAGCCAGCGTGTAAGTCAGGAAAGTCCCCATGAACGACCAGCGCAGACCAGCGCCAAACCGAATCGCATCGTCGATCTCGCCAGTGGTCGCGACACCGTCGTTAACCAAGTGCAACGCCTCGCGCCACAGCGCTTCGAGCAAGCGGTCAGCAATGAAACCCGGCACTTCCTTGCGCACATGCAACGGACGCATGCCGAGAGATTCGTAGACTTTCATCGCTGCCTGAACGGCCTCCGGCGCGGTGTTCTTGCCGCCGACCACTTCCACCAGCGGCAACAGATAAACCGGGTTGAACGGGTGGCCGACCACGCAGCGTTCAGGGTGCGTTGAACTCTCGTAGAACTCACTTGGCAGCAGGCCCGAGGTACTCGAACCGATCAACGCATTCGGCTTGGCCGCTGCACTGATTTTGCTGTGCAGATCGAGCTTCAACTCGAGACGTTCCGGGGCGCTTTCCTGAATGAAATCGGCCTCGCGCACGCACTCCTCGATGGTCGCGACAAAGCGCAGACGATCCTGCGAAGCGCCCGGCGCCAGAGCGTTTTTCTCCAGCGCGCCCCAGGCATTGGCCACGCGTTTGCGCAGCGCCGCTTCCGCGCCCGGTGCCGGGTCCCAGGCGATCACATCCAGGCCGTGGGCGAGGGCGCGAGCCACCCAGCCACTGCCGATGACACCGCTGCCTAGCGCGGCGAAGGTTTTGATTTCGGTGATAAAGCTCATGGTGATTTCCTGAATAATTCGGCGATCAACTGTGGGAGCGAGCTTGCTCGCGAAGGGGGCGGTACATCCGCAGCATCTTCATCAGCAGAGCCATCGCATTCGCGAGCAAGCTCGCTCCCACAGGGTTCGAGGTGGGGCAATTAACCGCGCTGGGTCAGGCCCATTTTTTTGCGGCCTTCGGCAGGGGTCAGCACCCGGGCGCCGAGGCGGCTAAGGATTTCGGTGGCGCGCTCGACCAGTTGGCCATTGGTCGCCAGCACACCTTTGTCCAGCCACAGGTTGTCTTCCAGCCCGACCCGCACGTTGCCGCCGAGCAGCACCGCTTGCGCGGCCATTGGCATCTGCATGCGGCCAATGCCAAACCCGGCCCACACCGCGTCGGCCGGCAGGTTATCGACCATGGCTTTCATGGTGGTGGTATCCGCCGGCGCGCCCCACGGAATACCCAGGCACAGCTGGAACAACGGGTTATCGAGCAGACCTTCCTTGATCATCTGCTTGGCGAACCACAGGTGACCGGTGTCGAAAATCTCCAGCTCGGCCTTCACGCCCAGCTCGGTGATGCGCTTGGCGCCTGCGCGCAGTTGCGCCGGTGTGGAGACATAAATGGTGTCGCCATCACCGAAGTTCAGCGTGCCGCAATCGAGGGTGCAGATTTCCGGCAGCAGCTCTTCAACGTGGGCGAGACGGGTCAGCGGGCCGACCAGATCGGTGTTCGGACCGAACTCCATCGGGTTCTCGCCGGCGCCGATTTCGAGGTCGCCGCCCATGCCGGCGGTGAGGTTGACGATGATGTCGACATCGGCCTCGCGGATGCGCTCCATCACTTCGCGGTACAGCGCCACGTCACGGCTGAACTTGCCAGTCTGCGGATCACGCACATGGCAATGCACGACGGTGGCGCCAGCCTTGGCCGCTTCAACGGCCGCCGCAGCGATTTGTTTCGGGGTGACTGGCACGTGTGGGCTCTTGGCGGTCGTGTCGCCAGCACCGGTGAGTGCGCAGGTGATGATGACGTCGTGGTTCATGGTGCGGTTTCCTTCAGGCGTGATGGGTCTGTCCGCAGCCCTTTTCGGGGCTGCGAAGCGTCGTTCAGTTCCCTCTCCCAACGGAGAGGGATAGGGTGAGGGTGGCGGTTATTTGCTGGTCAGCTGGAGGTTTTCAGCGGCCGGTTTGCCATCGAACGTGGTCACACCTTCCAGCCAGCGCTGCTTGTCTTCCGGGTGATCCTTGAGCCATTGCCTGGCCGATTCGAAAGCGTCCTTGTGATCGAGCAGCGGCTGCATCATCCGGCTCTCGTCTTCGGCGGTGAACGTCAGATTGGTCAACAGACGGCCAACGTTAGGGCACTGCTCGGCGTATTTCGGCGCGGTGACTGTCCACACGGTGGCCATGCCTTCGTTCGGGCCGAGGGCGTCGTCGCTGCCGGTCAGATACGTCATCTGCACGTTGACGTTCATCGGGTGCGGCGCCCAGCCAAAGAAGACCACGGCCTCTTTGCGGCGCACAGCGCGGTCGACGGCGGCGAGCATCCCGGCTTCGCTGGACTCGACCAACTGGAATTTGCCGAGGCCGAACTGGTTCTTGGCGATCATTGCCTTGATCTGCGTGTTGGCGCCCGAACCCGGTTCGATGCCATAGATCTTGCCGCCCAGTTCCTTCTCGAATTTGGCAATGTCGGCGAAGGTTTTCAGGCCCTTGTCTGCCAGGTAAGTCGGCACGGCGAGGGTCGCACGGGCATCTTTCAGGCTTGGCGCTTCGAGGACTTTGACCTGATTGGCGTCGACGAACGGGGTGATGGTCTGGGTCATCAGCGGGTTCCAGTAACCGAGGAACAGGTCCAGGCGCTGATCGCGGATCCCGGCGAAGATGATTTGCTGGGACGCGCTGGTTTGTTTGGTGTTGTAGCCGAGGCCGTCGAGCAGGACCTGGGTCATGGCACTGGTGGCGATCACGTCGGTCCAGTTGACCACGCCCATACGCACGTTCTGGCACGAGGCGGGTTCCGCCGCCATAACGCTGGCGCTCAAGAAAGCGGTACCGCTGAGTGCAAGAACACAGCTGCTGATCAGTCGTTTCATGTCGGGTTCCTCGGCAGGTCGTTTATTGTGAGTTCCGGCATCTGTCGTGCCGGTGATGCAAAGTTACGCAGCTATACGCCCATGAAAGCGCACTGCGGCGACTGGCATTTGCACTGTAGCGACCTGCGCTCTTGAATGCCGAAGACAACTGGCGTATCAACATCCCACGCTACCCGCCAACCGAGTGCGCACATGTCCCAGGATTTCTACTTCTTGCTGATGCCGGGGTTCTCCGCCATCGGCTTTATTTCCGCGATCGAACCGCTGCGCGTGGCCAACCGCTTTCGTGGCGAGTTGTATCGTTGGCATGTGTTGAGCGCCGATGGCGGGGCGGTGCTGGCGAGCAACGGCATGTCGGTCAACGCTGATGCGGCGCTGGAGCCGTTGAAGAAAGGCGCGACGCTGTTGGTGGTGGCCGGGTTTGAACCGCTGAAGTTCGCCACGCCCACCCTTGAACACTGGTTGCGGCGGCTGGATAACGAAGGCGTGACCCTCGGCGCCATCGACACCGGCAGCTTTGTCCTCGCTGAAGCGGGCCTGCTCGATGGCCATCGCCTGACCCTGCACTGGGAAGCCATCGACGCCTTCAAGGAATCGTATCCACAGCTCAGCGTGACCCAAGAGCTGTTCGAGATCGACCGCCGACGCATCACCTCGGCCGGCGGCACGGCTTCCATCGATTTAATGCTCGATCTGATCGCCCAGGCTCATGGCCCGCAATTGGCGATTCAGGTCAGCGAGCAATTTGTGCTGGGGCGAATTCGTCCGCGTAAAGATCACCAGCGCATGGAAGTGGCCACGCGTTACGGGATCAGCAACAAGAAACTGGTTCATGTGATCGGCGAGATGGAGCAGCACAGCGAACCGCCGCTGACCACGCTGCAACTGGCGGAATCGATCAAAGTCACGCGACGGCAACTGGAGCGCTTGTTCCGGCTGCACCTGAACGACACACCGAGCAATTTCTACCTGCGCCTGCGCTTGGAAAAGGCTCGGCAGCTACTGCGCCAGACTGACATGAGCGTGCTCGAAGTCAGCATCGCCTGCGGCTTCGAATCGCCGTCGTACTTCACCCGCAGTTACCGCGCAAAATTCGCCCGCTGTCCCCGCGAAGACCGCCGTACCGCCCAGGCCTGATCTTGAGACCAGTAAATAAACCTGTGGGAGCGAGCTTGCTCGCGAATGCGGTAGATCATTCAACAAAACTGTCGACTGACACTCCCTCTTCGCGAGCAAGCTCGCTCCCACATGGATTTACTGTGATTTCGGAAATCGGGTTACTTCTTCACCAACGCCGAACACGCAGCCTTATAAGCCTCATGCTGATACTTGTTCAGCGTCCCCGGCAGTTCGAAATTATGCTTCTTCGCCTGCGCATTGATCGTCTGCGGCGACAACAACGTCACCTCACAACCGTCCAGCAACTGCAAAATCCCTTCAATCTTGAACGTCGTCGGCCCACCGGCAAACTCACCCTTCTTGCTGCGCTTCTTGATCGCAATCCGATCGATCGAGTTCTCGCGCACAAACGACGCCACCTGCGCCGCGAACAGCTTCACGTTCGCCGTCTCGTCATCGTCTTCGAGGGCGATCTTCTTGGTGGCAAGGGGAACGTGGCTCAATGCTGAACCGTCGAGAGCGGCTACGGCGATGATCGCTTCGCTGCCTTTGATTTCGATGCCGCAGATGTTCATGGGCGAGTGACCTTATGAGCGAATTGGATGGTAGTCATGTTGACGCAGTCGGGCGGTCAAGTCACTCGCGTCGGCGCCCCAGCGGTGCAATACCGCTGGTCGGAATTCGTTACTGACCTGTAATTTCTGACAGTAGACGGCCTTCCGGCAGGCGCCTAGCTTGGTTGCCGGGGGATTGGGACGATTATCGTCCTTTCCCATTCGTGACCTCGCTCAAGGGACTGAAGACATGAAACTACGCAAGAACATTCGCTCATTGACCCAAAACGAAAAAACCAACTTCGTCGCCGCCTGCCTCCAGCTCAAACAGTCAGGTCAATATGACGAGTATGTACACCTGCATCACCAAGTCATGAAGCCTACAGTTCTGCCACATGAACCAAACGATCCAAACTACCGCAATGGCGCCCATCGGGGGCCTTCATTCCTGCCATGGCACCGCGCGTTTTTGCTGAAGTTCGAAAATGACCTTCAGGCGATTGACCCCTCCATCACGATTCCGTACTGGAACTGGACCGAAGATGCTGCCGACCCGCTCAACTCTCCGGTGTGGGCTGAGGATTTCATGGGCGGTAATGGTGTTGAAGGCGATGACTGGCGTGTCGCAACCGGTCGGTTTGCCTTTAAGCATGGACAATGGCCGGTTCCCTCCTATCCGGATGACGATTTGCCAGGTCCTGGTTTGAAGCGCCAGTTCGGGCTGGTCGTGAACTCATTGCCGACCCCGGAAGATCTGCAAATGGCCTTGCGCGAAAATCTTTACGACACCCCGCCTTATGATTCAGGCCCGACTGTGCGCGGCTTCCGAAATCGTCTGGAAGGCTGGATCACCCAGCGCGGTGATCCGCAGGTAACCACTGCGGGTTCACAACTGCATAATCGCGTCCACCTCTGGGTGGGCGGCAATATGTTGCCGATGACTTCGCCAGATGATCCGGTGTTCTTCCTGCATCACTGCTTCGTCGACAAAGTGTGGGCAGACTGGCAGTCGCTGATGCTCCAGAGCAACGAACGTTGGGCGCCGCATTACGCGCCGCTGATCAATGGTCCGAAGGGACATAACTACGATGATGTGCTCGAGCCGTTTGCGCAGTCTGCTCGGAATGTGAGCGACATTACTGACTTGGGGTATGAGTACGAGGCGCCACGTCTGATCCTCGATCATGTGAAACCTCGTTCTCCATTTCACGACTGATGCTGGCATCGGGTGGCGGTGTGAATGTCTGGCTTTTGCAGCAGGCAAACACGCCGTTACCGGCTAGAGCTCAAGCTGCTCAGAGGTGATTCCAAAGGCCGCCGCAATCTTTTCGCGAGTTGTTTTTCGTGGCTTGGCGATTGTCTTCCTGCAGTTCTAATGATCACTCTTGCCCAATCGACTCCAAAAACTCCGACCGTTCATCACTCATCCGCGCCACGCAGTCATTCTGCGCAATCGTGAACGCCTTGCTGCCCGCCGTCGCCGGGAACGCTTCCACCGCACAATCCGCATCCCGTGTCTTCAGCCACTGCTGCTGAGCCGTCTTCAGCTTGGCGGTGATGTCCGCCAGTTGCGTCGGGTTCTTGCCGTACGCGGTCTGCATGCGTTCGTTGAGGCTGGCGTAGTTGTCCTTGAGCAGGTCTTCGGCGGTGGTGCGGCTGTAGGTCGAGCATTCCAGGGTCTGGACGTCGTTTTCGACGGCGTCGCAGGGGTTGTTGTCGGATTCCTCAGCGGCGTGTACGCCGGTCGCTATCAGTGCCAAAGCCAGGAAGATCGATTTCATTGTTGTCGCCGCTCTAATCCAGTGGTGTTTCCAAGATGCGCCAGATTCTGGCTCAAGCTGGCGGGCTTGAACAGGTAGCTGATCGGAGCGTCTGGCGACCCTTTGTCGCGGATTGACGCTTTCGGCAATTCCCCTGTCGTTTTTGCACCCGGTCGCCCCGGCACCGAGGCATATGCTGGCCCCAAAGCGCCGGCAGACGATTCGGCGCATGAATCGCCAATAAGGGGACGCCTGATGAGCCCAGCCGAATTACACGCCGACAGCATCGTTATCGACGGTCTGATCATTGCCAAATGGAACCGCGAGCTGTTCGAAGACATGCGCAAGGGCGGTCTGACGGCAGCCAACTGCACGGTGTCGGTGTGGGAAGGCTTTCAGGCGACCGTGAACAATATTGCCGCCAGCCAGAAGCTGATCCGCGAAAACGGCGACCTGGTGATGCCGGTGCGCACCACCGCCGACATCCGCAAAGCCAAGGAGCAGGGCAAGACCGGCATCCTCTTCGGCTTCCAGAATGCCCACGCGTTTGAAGACCAGATCGGCTATGTCGAGGTGTTCAAGCAGCTCGGCGTTGGCATCGTGCAGATGTGCTACAACACCCAGAACCTGGTCGGCACCGGTTGCTACGAGCGTGACGGCGGCCTGTCGGGCTTCGGTCGTGAAATCGTTGCCGAGATGAACCGCGTCGGCGTCATGTGCGACCTGTCCCACGTCGGTTCCAAGACTTCTGAAGAAGTCATCCTCGAATCGAAAAAACCGGTCTGCTATTCCCACTGCCTGCCGTCGGGTCTCAAAGAGCACCCGCGCAACAAGTCCGATGAAGAGCTGAAGTTCATTGCCGACCACGGCGGTTTTGTCGGCGTGACCATGTTCGCGCCGTTCCTCGCCAAGGGCATCGATTCGACCATCGACGACTACGCCGAAGCGATCGAATACGTGATGAACATCGTCGGCGAAGACGCCATCGGCATCGGCACCGACTTCACCCAGGGGCACGGTCAGGACTTCTTCGAATACCTGACCCACGACAAGGGCTACGCCCGCCGCCTGACCAGCTTCGGCAAGATCATCAACCCGCTGGGCATCCGCACCGTCGGCGAGTTCCCGAACCTGACCGAAACCCTGCTCAAACGCGGCCATTCCGAGCGCGTGGTGCGCAAGATCATGGGTGAGAACTGGGTCAACGTCCTGAAAGACGTCTGGGGCGAGTAACGCTTTCTCGAGACCGCCGCCGATCTGCTCCCTCTCCCTCTGGGAGAGGGCTGGGGTGAGGGCCGCGGCCAACACTGAATCTAAAATTTTCTGGAGTTAAGTTTCCATGGCCAAGATCGCCCCGCAATTGCCCATCGAAGTCGACAGCGAGACCGGTGTCTGGACCTCCGACGCCCTGCCAATGCTCTACGTGCCGCGTCACTTCTTCGTCAATAACCACATGGGCATCGAAGAGGTTTTGGGCGCTGACGCCTACGCCGAGATCCTCTACAAGGCCGGCTACAAATCCGCCTGGCACTGGTGTGAAAAAGAAGCTGAATGCCACGGCCTGGAAGGCGTCGCGGTGTTCGAGCACTACATGAAGCGCCTGTCGCAGCGCGGCTGGGGCCTGTTCAAGATCCAGGACATCGACCTCGACAAAGGCACCGCCAGCGTCAAGCTCGAACACTCGGCATTCGTCTACGTCTACGGCAAGGTCGGGCGCAAGGTCGACTACATGTTCACCGGCTGGTTTGCCGGGGCCATGGATCAGATTCTTGAAGCGCGCGGCAGCAAGATTCGCACGGTTGCCGAGCAAGTTTACGGTGGCTCCGAAGAAGGCCACGACGACGGCCTGTTCACCGTCAAGCCGTTGTAAGTCGAGGAACCCGCCATGGCTTTCGAAGCAATGTTCCAGCCGATCCAGATCGGCAAACTGACCATCCGCAACCGCGTGCTCAGCACCGCGCACGCCGAGGTCTACGCGACTGACGGTGGCATGACCACCGACCGCTACGTCAAGTATTACGAAGAGAAAGCCAAGGGCGGCATCGGCCTGGCGATCTGTGGCGGCTCCTCCGTGGTCGCCATCGACAGCCCGCAGGAATGGTGGAGCTCGGTCAACCTGTCGACCGACCGGATCATTCCGCACTTCCAGAACCTGGCCGACGCCATGCACAAGCATGGCGCCAAGATCATGATTCAGATTACCCACATGGGCCGCCGCTCGCGCTGGGACGGCTTCAACTGGCCGACGCTGATGTCGCCGTCGGGCATCCGTGAGCCGGTGCACCGCGCGACCTGCAAAACCATCGAGCCGGAAGAAATCTGGCGGGTGATCGGCAATTACGCCCAGGCTGCGCGCCGGGCCAAGGCCGGTGGTCTCGACGGCGTTGAGCTGTCGGCGGTGCACCAGCACATGATCGACCAGTTCTGGAGCCCGCGCGTCAACAAGCGCACCGACGAATGGGGCGGCACCTTCGAAGGCCGGATGAAGTTCGGTCTGGAAGTGCTGAAAGCCGTGCGCGCCGAGGTCGGTGACGACTTTTGCGTGGGCATGCGTCTGTGCGGTGACGAGTTCCACCCGGACGGTTTGTCCCACGAGGACATGAAGCAGATTGCCAAGTATTACGACGACACCGGCATGCTCGATTTTATCGGCGTCGTCGGCTCGGGTTGTGACACTCACAACACCCTGGCCAACGTGATTCCGAACATGAGTTATCCACCGGAGCCGTTCCTGCATCTGGCCGCCGGGATCAAGGAAGTGGTCAAGGTGCCGGTGCTGCACGCACAGAACATCAAGGACCCGAACCAGGCCACGCGGATTCTTGAAGGCGGTTACGTCGACATGGTCGGCATGACCCGCGCGCACATCGCTGACCCGCACCTGATCGCCAAGATCAAGATGGGCCAGATCGACCAGATCAAGCAGTGCGTCGGCGCCAACTATTGCATCGACCGTCAGTATCAAGGTCTCGACGTGTTGTGCATCCAGAACGCCGCGACGTCCCGTGAGTACATGGGCGTGCCGCATATCATCGAGAAATCCACCGGACCGAAACGCAAAGTCGTTGTGGTCGGTGCCGGCCCGGCCGGGATGGAAGCGGCACGGGTTGCCGCCGAACGTGGCCACGACGTGACCCTGTTCGAGAAGAAAGAATTTATCGGCGGGCAGATCACCACCGCCTCGAAAGCGCCGCAGCGCGACCAGATCGCCGGCATCACCCGCTGGTTCCAGCTGGAACTTGCGCGGCTGAAAGTCGATTTGCGCCTGGGCACGGCAGCTGATGCCGACACCATCATGGACTTGCGTCCGGACGTGGTGGTGCTGGCGGTCGGCGGGCATCCGTACCTGGAACAGAACGAACACTGGGGCGCCGCCGAAGGGCTGGTGGTCAGCAGTTGGGACGTGCTCGACGGCAAGGTCGCGCCGGGCAAGAACGTGCTGGTCTACGACACCATCTGCGAATTCACCGGGATGTCGGTTGCCGACTTCCTCGCCGACAAGGGCAGCCAGGTCGAGATCGTCACCGACGACATCAAACCGGGCGTGGCCATCGGCGGTACATCGTTCCCGACCTACTACCGCAGCATGTACCCGAAAGAAGTGATCATGACCGGCGACATGATGCTCGAGAAGGTTTACCGCGAGGGCGACAAACTGGTCGCGGTGCTGGAGAACGAATACACCGGCGCCAAAGAGGAGCGGGTGGTCGATCAGGTGGTGGTGGAGAACGGCGTGCGTCCGGATGAAGAAATCTACTACGCGCTCAAAGAGGGTTCGCGCAACAAGGGCCAGATCGACGTCGAAGCGTTGTTCGCGATCCAGCCGCAACCTTCGCTGAGCGAGGCGGGCGACGGCTACTTGCTGTTCCGCATCGGCGACTGCGTGGCGCAGCGCAACACCCACGCCGCGATCTATGACGCGCTCAGACTGTGTAAAGACTTCTAAAGGTTTGCACACAACCCTGTGGGAGCGAGCTTGCTCGCGAAAGCGGTGGATCAGTCGACATTGATGTTGAATGTCAGTCCGCCTTCGCGAGCAAGCTCGCTCCCACAGTGACCGAGTAAGGCAACTCGACCTGCAAGACCCTGCGGTCTTTGGGAGCTTCACCTATGTTGAACACCCTTCTTCCAATCCTGTTGTTCGCCGCTCTGGGCCTTGGTGTCCTTGGCGCGTTGCGGCGGGTAGCGATGTGGCGCCGGGGCCGGGCCTCGAAGGTCGATCTGATCGGCGGCCTGTTCGCCATGCCCAAGCGCTACATGGTCGATTTGCACCATGTCGTGGCGCGGGACAAATACATTGCCAACACCCACGTGGCCACGGCCGGCGGTGCGGTGGCGTCGATTGTGCTGGCGCTGCTGGTGCACGGTTTCGGCCTGCACAACCGTATCCTCGGTTACGCCTTGCTGCTGATGACGGCGGTGATGTTCGTCGGCGCGATCTTCGTTTACCTGCGTCGGCGCAATCCGCCGGCGCGGCTGTCGAAGGGCCCGTGGATGCGCCTGCCGAAAAGCCTGTTGGCGTTCTCGGCGTCGTTCTTTCTGCTGACCTTGCCGGTGGCTGGAATCCTGCCGGAGAACTTTGGCGGTTGGGTGCTCGCGGTCATCCTCGGGATTGGCGTGCTGTGGGGCGTGTCGGAGCTGTTTTTCGGCATGACGTGGGGCGGGCCGATGAAACACGCCTTCGCCGGTGCGTTGCATTTGGCTTGGCACCGCCGCGCCGAGCGTTTTGGCGGCGGTCGCTCCACCGGTTTGAAACCGCTCGATTTGAACGATCCGAGCGCGCCACTGGGTGTGGAAAAACCCAAGGATTTCACCTGGAACCAGTTGCTCGGTTTCGACGCCTGCGTGCAGTGCGGCAAATGCGAAGCGGCTTGCCCGGCCTTCGCCGCCGGCCAGCCGCTGAACCCGAAGAAGCTGATTCAGGACATGGTCGTCGGTCTCGCTGGCGGCACCGACGCGAAGTTCGCCGGCAGTCCTTATCCGGGCAAACCGATTGGCGAACACAGTGGCAATCCGCATCAACCGATCGTCAACGGTCTGGTCGACGCCGAAACCCTGTGGTCGTGCACCACCTGCCGCGCCTGCGTCGAGGAATGCCCGATGATGATCGAGCACGTCGACGCCATCGTCGACATGCGCCGTCACCTGACCCTGGAAAGAGGCGCGACGCCGAACAAGGGCGCCGAAGTCCTCGAAAATCTCATCGCTACTGACAACCCCGGTGGTTTCGCTCCGGGCGGGCGGATGAACTGGGCGGCGGACTTGAACCTCAATCTGCTCAGCGAAAAGAAATCCACCGACGTGCTGTTCTGGGTTGGCGACGGTGCGTTCGACATGCGCAACCAGCGCACCCTGCGCGCGTTCGTCAAAGTGCTGAAAGCGGCGAAAATCGACTTTGCCGTACTCGGTCTCGAAGAGCGTGACAGTGGCGACGTGGCCCGCCGTCTCGGTGACGAAGCAACCTTCCAGTTGCTCGCCAAACGCAATATCCAGACCCTGGCCAAATACAGCTTCAACCGCATCGTCACTTGCGATCCGCACAGCTTCCACGTGTTGAAAAACGAATACGGCGCGTTCGACGGCAACTACCTGGTGCAGCACCACAGCACCTACATGGCGGAAATCATCCAGGCCGGCGCGCTCAACCTCGGGCAGCACAAAGGCAACAGCGTGACCTATCACGATCCGTGCTACCTGGGCCGCTACAACGGCGAGTACGAAGCGCCGCGCGAAGTGTTGCGGGCCCTCGGCATTGAAGTCAAAGAGATGCAACGTTCCGGCTTCCGCTCGCGCTGCTGCGGCGGCGGTGGCGGGGCGCCGATCACTGACATTCCGGGTAAGCAGCGGATTCCCGACATGCGCATGGAAGACATCCGCGAGACCGGCGCCGAGCTGGTGGCGGTGGGTTGTCCACAATGCACGGCGATGCTCGAAGGCGTGGTCGAACCGCGGCCGCTGATCAAGGACATCGCCGAACTGGTCGCCGACGCGCTGCTCGAAGACGCCGCGCCAAGCAAGCCTGCCACCCCGGCCAAACGTGAACCTGCGGAGGCCCACTGATGAGCGACATTATCCGCCGCGACCCACGCGCTGAATGGATTGCGCGTAACCGCCTGCACCCGCTGCACGCGGCGATGCAACCGGCGCAACACAGCTGGATGGGCCCCAACGGCATCATCCGCAAGAACCTGCACGGCATCGGTTTTGTCGGGCCCAACGGCATCAAACGGATCGACCGCAGCGGCGCGCAACAGGGCGGGGCGGTCAAACGTTCCGCTGCTGTGGAAGTGCAACTGCCGCTGCATCAAGTGCCAGCCCCGGCGTTCTACATCAGCGTGGTGCCGGACATGGTCGGTGGCCGCTTAAGCAGCCACGACCGTGACTTGCTCGGCCTTGCCCATCAACTCGCTGGCCAGGACGGCGCCGTATTGGCGGTGGTCTTTGGCGAACACAAGGAAAACGCTTTCGCCACCGCCGGCGTGGATCGCTTGCTGGTGCTCGAAGGCGAACAGTTCAGCGGTTATGCACCGGAACAGCGGGTGCAAGGTTTGCGTGCTGTGGATAACCAGTTCAATCCACGTCACTGGCTGCTGCCGGACAGCCGCAGCGGTGGCGGTGAACTCGGCCGGCGCTTTGCCGCGGCACTGGGTGAGCGCCCGGCGACGCGGGTCTGGCAGGTCAAGGATCAGGAGTGCATCGGCCGCGCAGGAGCCGGCTTGCAAGACCTTGCCCGACCGGTCGCGCGGTTGATTCTGGGCGCCGCCGAATGCGCCGAGCCGGTCAGCGAAACCCGACATGAAGCGTTGCCGGTGGAGTTATCCACAAGCGTCGTGCGCAGCCTGTCGCGGATTGAAGATCTCGGCGCTGTGGCGGTGGACCCCGCAGCGATTCCGATGGCCGAAGCCGAGTTCATTTTCTCCGGCGGCAACGGCGTCAAGGACTGGCAGCTCTTTCACGAAACGGCAGCGGCGCTCGGCGCTACCGAAGGCGCTTCCCGCGTTGCAGTGGACGATGGCTTCATGGCCCGTGATCGCCAGGTCGGCGCGTCCGGCACCTGGGTCACCGCGCGGGTCTATGTGGCTGTGGGTATCTCTGGCGCGATTCAGCACCTGCAAGGCATTGGCGCTTGCGACAAAGTGGTGGCGATCAACCTTGATCCGGGTTGCGACATGATCAAGCGTGCCGATTTGTCGGTGATCGGCGAAAGCGCAGAGATTCTGCAGGCGTTGATCGAGGCGGTCGCGGCTTACCGCAACGAAGCCAAACGCGATGCGGCTTAAGGAAACGCTATGAACACGAAAGTAATCAGTCTGGTTTCCATCGGCGCTCACCCGACTTCCGGGCGGCCACGCCGTGCTGATCAGGACGCGCGCGCCGTTGAACTGGGCCTGCAACTGGCTGGGGATAACCTGCAAGTGCTGCATGCCGGCGACATTGCGGAACCGGCGTTGCGCGCCTATCTGGGTATGGGTCTTGAGCAGATGCATGTGCTGGAGCAACCGGCTGGCGCCGATGCGCTGCCGGCGCTGACCGCGTATCTGCGCGATGCCGGTGCCCAGGTGGTGCTGACCGGCAGCCAGGCGGAAACCGGTGAAGGTTCGGGGATGTTGCCGTTTCTGCTCGCCGAAGGTCTGGGCTGGCCGCTGGTGGTCGGGCTGGCGCAGGTCGAGTCGATCAACGACGGTTCGGCGCTGGTGCTGCAAGCCTTGCCGCGTGGGCAACGGCGCCGGTTGAAAGTGAAGCTGCCGTTTCTGGCGACTGTGGATAACGCCGCGCCGAAACCTCGGCAGAGTGCCTATGGCCCGGCGCGGCGCGGGGTGCTGGAGGCTGACGACGTCGAGGTCGTAGACGACGAGCTCTTGGCTGTCGCCACCCTGCAGCCGGCCAAACCAAGGCCCAAACGCCTGAAAGTGATCAAAGCCAAAAGCGGTGCCGACCGGATGAAAGCGGCTACCGCCAAAGCCAGTGGTGGCGGTGGACAAGTGCTCAAAGGCGTTACCCCGCAGGTTGGCGCCGAAGCCATCCTCAAGTTGCTGATTGAGGAAGGCGTGGTCCGCTGACACCCCTCCAATCCTCCTGTGGGAGCGAGCTTGCTCGCGAATGCATCGGATCAGTCAGCAATAATGTTGGCGGATACAGCGCTTTCGCGAGCAAGCTCGCTCCCACATGTATTTGGTCGACAACTGTCATTTATTGACATGAAAAACATTGCGCTTCTGTTTGCAGCTGTCTTCAAGCACGGGTTAGAAAAGCCACTCACCACACAGGGAGTCAAGTGAATGACCGTAAAATTTCGACCTGCCCGGCGCACGGATGCGCGCGATATTGCGCGTTTGTTTCAGATCTCCTCAGAGGGCGCCTCGGATTACATCTGGAGTCAGTTGGCGGAGCCGGGCGAGACATTGCTTGATGTCGGTGAGCGGCGATATGCCCGCGACGATGTGGACTTTTCCTGGCAGAACTGCCTGATCGCTGAGGCCGAAGGCGGCGTGGTCGGCATGATGCACAGCTACGTCATGCGCGAAGATCCAGACCCGGCACCGCCCACCGATCCTGTGCTGGCGCCTTACGCCGATATGGAGGTGGCGGATACCCTGTACATCTCCAGCCTGGCGCTGCACGAAGGCTGGCGCAATCAAGGATTGGGCGTGCAGTTCCTCCAGCATGCCCAGGCGCGCGCCGATCAACTCACGCTCAAAGGGCTGAGCCTGATCGACTACGCCGCCAATACCGGTGCGCGCCGGTTTTATGAGCGACATGGCTTTGGCATCGTCAAAACCTGTCAGGTGGTACCGCATCCGATGATCCGGGTGACGGGTGAGGCCTATCTTATGTACCGGGCATGAATCCGGTTATCCACTGACGAGGGTTTACACACAATCCCTGTTGGTCAGTCTGTGGATAACATGTTCGCCCATCACTGCAAGTCACGTCGGCCGTGGCCTGCAGCCTTCAGATCAAAAAACAACCAGCCTAAGTTACGGTTTTTACGGGATTTTTCGGCGGGATAACTTCCTGAGTTACCCCCGATCTCTGTTGGCGCTTCTGTGGATAAGATGTTTGCTTTCCACTAACAGCCATATAAAACGTGGCTTTCAGAGAGTTGATCAATAACTGATCAATTTGCACTTTTAACCGGATGAATCTTCCGAAACCCCCGATTTTTCGCAGTCTTCAGCGCTTTTCCACAGCAGATGCAAAGTTACCCCCGATCTCTGTTGGCGCTTCTGTGGATAAGGTGTTTGCCATCCGCTGAAGGCCACGATCTGTGTGCCTTTCAGCCTGTTGATCAAAAAACGATCATTGCCTTTCGAAAACCGTGCTTCTGGATAAGTCACGGTTTTTCTTTGCAAATCAGTGAGATATTTTTTGAGTCATCCACAGTTGTCCCCATTTGCTGTGGGTGGGTATGTGGATAACTTGTTTGCGGAAGGCTGGGGGGCTTGGTGGGTATGGGGTGTGGGGTGGTTGGTCAGAATTTGTGCAATCAAGGTTCAGGGATGTGGTGAATGTGAAATAGCTATCGCGAGCAGGCTCACTCCTACAGGGGAACGCATTCCAAATGTAGGCCTTCGCCTGCTCGCGATGCTTTTTATCCTTGGACAGGGACGCCTTTGAGGTAAGGCGCAGGCTCGGCCCCAAGGTTGTTCAGCAGACGCTCGCTGTACCAATCAACGAAGTTGACCACGCCAAACTCATAAGTCTTCGAGTAAGGCCCGGGCTGATACGCCGTCGAGTTGATCCCGCGCTGGTTCTCTTCCGCCAGTCGGCGGTCCTGATCGTTGGTCGCATCCCACACCTGACGCATACGCTCGACGTCGTAATCCACGCCTTCAACCGCATCCTTGTGCACGATCCACTTGGTGGTGACCATGGTTTCCTGCGCGCTGATCGGCCACACGGTGAAGACGATGATGTGGTCGCCCATGCAGTGGTTCCACGAGTGCGGCAGGTGCAGGATGCGCATCGAACCCAGATCCGGGTTCTTGATCCGCCCCATCAGTTTCGCGCAGCCCTGTTTGCCGTCGAGGGTCATCGACACGGTGCCTTTGAGCAGCGGCATGCGCACGATGCGGTTACGCAGGCCGAAACTGGCGTGGGCGTAAGGAATCTTCTCGGCTTCCCAGGCAGCGGCGGACGCAGCAACGTGATCCTTGAACGCTTGATCGGCGCGCGGGTCGGTGACGTCGTCCCATTCCAGCAGGGTTTTCAGCAGTTCCGGGTGCGACGCGTTGCAGTGGTAGCACTCGCGGTTGTTTTCCAGCACCAGTTTCCAGTTGGCCTTTTCGAACAAGGTGGTTTGAATCGCCACCTTGGTGTTCTCCATGTCGTACGGTTCCATGTAATGGTTCAGCGTCGACAGGAAGTCATCGATGGCCGGCGGGTTCTCGGCCAGGCTGATGAAGATGTAACCGCCAGCAGTCTTCACGTTCACCGGTTTGAGGCCGTATTGCTTCATGTCGAAGTCGGCGCCCATCTCGGTGCCGGCGAACAGCAGGCGACCGTCCAGTTCATAGGTCCACTGGTGGTAATGGCAGACCAGTTTGGCGACCTTGCCTTTTTCGCTGGTGCACAGACGCGAGCCACGGTGGCGGCAGACGTTGTGGAACGCGTGCACAACGCCTTCGGCGCCACGGATGACGATGATCGGGTTCTTGCCGATCTGCAGGGTCAGGTAGTTGCCCTTGGCCGGGATCTCGCAGGTCATGCCGGCGATCAACCACTCTTTCTGGAAGATCTCCTGCATGTCGATATCGAACAGCCGCTCATCGCTGTAGAACGGTTGCGGCAGCGAAAAGGTGCGCTCGCGCTCTTGCAGCATTTGTGCAGTGGCCTTGCGTGCGGGTTCCAGCGGATCGCCCAGGCTGATTTTTGCGGTGACGTCCATCGATGTGATCCTCATGGCCATCTGCGTGGCCGGCGAAAAGTGGCTGATCAGGTGTGCTGCTAACGGTTGCTACGCAAGGTGTAAAGAAGCTGTCTTGGTGTTGGGGCGAGTGTGGGCCCGGCGCAGGGCGCAACCTTATCCATGGGCGACATGGTGCAATCTGTTCCCGACGCGCAACCCCCGGTGGTTGGGGGCTGGTCGCGATAAGTATGCCGATGTCGCGGATAGGTAAACGGGCGGTTCGCGCTATACGCAGAATCGCCGACATGAGGCCGACAGTCGGCCGTGGAGAACAGCATGTCCAACAGCTTCCTGAATCCGGTCACCACCCAGACCTGGGCCAATGGCCGACACATCGTCCGTTGCGTCAAAGTCATCCAGGAAACCTGGGACGTGCGCACCTTCTGCTTTATGGCTGACCAGCCGATCCTGTTCTTCTTCAAGCCCGGGCAGTTCGTGACTCTGGAGCTGGAAATCGAAGGCCAGCCGATCATGCGCTCGTACACCATTTCCAGTTCGCCGTCGGTGCCGTACAGCTTTTCGGTGACGATCAAGCGCGTGCCGGGGGGCAAGGTCTCGAACTGGTTGCACGACACGCTGCATGAAGGGCAAGAGTTGGCGGTGCACGGGCCGGTCGGGCTGTTCAACGCCATCGACTTCCCGAGCCCGAAGGTGCTCTATCTCAGCGGCGGCGTGGGGATTACGCCGTGCATGTCGATGGCGCGCTGGTTCTACGACACCAACGCCAACGTCGACATGACCTTTATCCACAGCGCGCGCTCGCCGAAAGACATCATTTACCACCGCGAGCTGGAACACATGGCATCGCGGATCGACAACTTCAGCCTGCACCTGATCTGCGAGAAGCATGGCTTGGGCGAGCCGTGGGCCGGGTATCGCGGTTACCTGAATCACAAGATGCTTGAGCTGATGGTGCCGGACTTCCTTGAGCGCGAAGTGTTCTGCTGCGGCCCGACGCCTTATATGAATGCGGTCAAGCGGTTGCTGGAAGTGGCCGGTTATGACATGTCGCGTTATCACGAGGAGTCGTTTGGTGCGACGCCGCCGGAAGCTCGTGCTGATGCGGTGGAGCAGGCGGAGCAGGCAGCCGACGCGCCGGAAATCGATGCGGCGGATCTGCATCAGGTCGAGTTCACTTCGTCCGGCAAGAGTATTCGTGTGGCACCGGGCGAGACCGTGCATGCGGCGGCGGCCAAGCTTGGCTTGATGATTCCGAAAGCTTGCGGGATGGGGATTTGTGGGACGTGTAAGGTGTTGAAGCTGGGGGGCGAGGTGGAGATGGAGCACAACGGCGGGATTACCGAGGACGACGAGGCCGAAGGGTTTATTCTTTCGTGCTGCAGTGTGCCTAAAGGGGATGTGCGCATCGATTTCTGAGTGGGGCGAATTTTTGCGTACGGCTTGCCCCTCACCCCAGCCCTCTCCCAGAGGGAGAGGGGGCCGACGGAGGTGTCTGGCGTTCTGCATCGACCTGAATGACCTTATCGATTATGGATTCGGCAAAGCAGTTTCAGGTCGGCGTAATTCTCGAATATCCCCCAATCAGTCCCCTCTCCCTCTGGGAGAGGGCTAGGGTGAGGGGCTTTTCAGTCAACAAACAAATCCGGCACCAGTGCCGCGTCGCTTTCTCGATCAAAGCGATATTGATCGAACTCAGTCACGCCGCTCTCCCGCAAAATCTCCTCATCAATCAACAATCGCCCGGTAATCTGCCGTCCGCTGCTTCCCAAAATCACATGCGCCGCATCCGCCATAATCGCCGGCGTGCGCGCCTGCTTGAACGACTCGCGATTGCCCAGCTGAAACTCAATCGCCGCCGTGGCAATCATCGTCTGCGGCCACAGTGAATTGACGCTGATCCCGTACGCGGCAAATTCCTCGCTCATCCCCAGCGTCAGCATGCTCATGCCGTACTTGGTCACCGTGTACGGGCTGAATTGCGCAAACCACTTGCTCGCCAGATTCAGCGGCGGCGACAGGTTGAGAATGTGTCCGGCGGATTTCTTCAAATAGGGCAGGGCGGCCTGACTGCACAGCAACACCGCCCGGGTGTTGATCTGGTGCATCAGGTCGAAACGCTTGAGTTCGATGTGTTGCACGCCGGTCAACTTGATCGCCCCGGCGTTGTTCACCAGCGCATCGATGCCGCCGAAATGCTCGTTGGCCTGCGCAAGTGCCTGACGCACGGCGTCTTCATCACGCACATCCACCTGCAACGCCAAGGCCTTGCCGCCCGCGGCTTCGACTTCGGCGGCGACGCTGTGGATGGTGCCGGGCAGTTTGGCGTGGGCTTCGGCGCTTTTCGCCGCAATGACGATGTTGGCTCCGTCCTTCGCGGCACGCAGCGCAATCTCACGACCAATGCCACGGCTGGCGCCGGTGATGAACAGGGTTTTGCCTTGTAACGACATGCCGATGCTCCTGCTTATTGTTATGTGAGCGGAGGGCTCGACAGACAATGTAGACCAAGCAGAAGCACAACCCGTGTAGTCAGGTCAGGCGGACATGACTTCGCGGATGTCGCGCGCCAGTTCGCGGACGCGTTCTTCTTCGGTGTCCCAGGAACACATGAAGCGTGCGCCGCCCTTGCCGATGAAGGTGTAGAAGCGCCAGTTCTTCGCGGTCAGCGCGGCGATGGCCGGTTCCGACAGTTGCAGGAACACGCCGTTGGCCTGCACCGGGAACATCAGTTCGACGCCGGGAATGTCGCTGACCAGTTCTGCCAGCAGTTGCGCGCAGTGGTTGGCGTGGCGCGCATATTTCAGCCAGGCGTCGTTTTCGAGGATGCCGACCCACGGTGCCGAGAGGAAGCGCATTTTCGACGCCAGTTGCCCGGCCTGTTTGCAGCGGTAGTCGAAGTCCTCCGCCAGTTTGTGGTTGAAGAACAGGATCGCTTCACCCACGGCCATGCCGTTTTTCGTGCCGCCGAAGCACAGCACGTCAACGCCGGCCTTCCAGGTCAGATCCGCTGGCGAGCAGCCGAGGAACGCGCAGGCATTGGAGAAACGCGCGCCGTCCATGTGCAGGTGCAGGCCCAGCTCTTTGCAAGTCGCGCTGATGGCGCGGACTTCTTCCGGGGTGTAGACGCTGCCGACTTCGGTGGCTTGAGTCAGAGTCACGACGCGCGGTTTCGGATAGTGAATATCCTGACGCTTGAGCGCGACTTCGCGGATCGACTGCGGGGTGATCTTGCCGTTTTCGGTGCCGGCGATCAGCAGTTTCGAGCCGTTGGAAAAGAATTCCGGGGCGCCGCATTCGTCGGTTTCGACGTGGGCGGTTTCCGAGCAGATCACGCTGTGGTAACTCTGGCACAGCGACGACAGGGCCAGCGAGTTGGCGGCGGTGCCGTTGAAGGCGAAGAACACTTCGCAGTCGGTTTCGAACAATTGGCGGAAATGGTCGGCCGCGCGTGCGGTCCATTCATCGTCGCCATACGCGCGCTGGTGACCGTGGTTGGCCTGCTCCATCGCAGCCCAGGCTTCAGGGCAGATACCGGAGTAGTTGTCGCTGGCGAATTGTTGGCTCTTGTCGGTCATGGCCGGCTTCCGTGGTCGAGACTCTTGTGAAGGCTCGTGGTCAATGAGGGTGCGCACTTTACCGAAGATCTTCCGGGGAGCACACGGGATGTCACATTCAGGAAATTACCAGTTTGTAGGACGATTATGCACCTGAGCAAACGCGACGGCGCACTGGATCTGCTCAAGTGGCTGGCGCTGCTGTGCATGTTGCTCGATCACCTGCGATATGCCGGGTTCTCCGCCGATTGGCTGTACGTGCCGGGGCGGCTGGCGTTTCCGTGGTTTTGTCTGGCGATGGCGGCGAATCTTTCGCGCGATGGTTCGCGGAGGATGGAATGGCGGTATCTGGGGTGGTTGTTGCTGTTCAGTGCGGTGAGTGAAATTCCCTATCGGTTGTACATTCCTGAGCCCGATACGTTGAATGTGATGCCGACGCTGGCGCTGGGCTTGCTCGTGGCGCGTGGTTGGCAGGCCCCCTCGATCACGGCGCGATTGTTGGGTGTCGCCGCGCTGGTGCTGGCCGCCATGTTTCCGGAACGACTGATGTTTGGTTTCTTCGGGGTGTTGCTGCCGTTGGCGATGCTGCTGGTGTTTCGCCGTCCGTGGTATTTCAGCTTGCTGCCGGGTTTGATATGCCTCGCAGCGAACCAATGGCAAGTGCTGTACGACTCTGCAAGGTTCGGTAGCAGCGTCGCCATTCTTGGCATTGCCACCTGTCTGTTTGCGCCCACGCTCGGAATGTTCCTGTTGCGACATGCGCGACATCTCCAGCCGCCACCGATGCGGCGCTGGGCGTACGTCCTCTATCCCGCACATTTTCTCCTGCTACTCGCCGTCCGCCAACTTTTCACATAACCCTGTGGGAGCGAGCTTGCTCGCGAAAGCGGTGTATCAGCCAGCACTGATGCTGACTGACACGGCCTATTCGCGAGCAAGCTCGCTCCCACAGGGTTCTTCGTCATATTGAGGATTGTGTTTGTCAGGGCATTTCCGGCCATGTCGTAAACGCACCTTTGCGTGGCGCGCGCAGGCATTTGAGCTGTCTGCGCCGGTCATACCATCGGCATCAAAGGGCACTGCCGTGATTGCCAGTGCCTTACCGAGACGAATGGCGCACAGATGCCGCTGGGAGAGACGCGATGTTCAGCAAGCAAGACCAGATCCAGGGTTACGACGATGCACTGCTGGCGGCGATGAATGCCGAGGAGCAACGTCAGGAAGATCACATCGAGCTGATCGCGTCGGAGAACTACACCAGCAAACGCGTGATGCAAGCGCAAGGCAGCGGCCTGACCAACAAATACGCCGAAGGCTATCCGGGCAAGCGCTACTACGGTGGCTGCGAGCACGTCGATAAAGTCGAAGCACTGGCCATCGAACGCGCCAAGCAACTGTTCGGCGCCGATTACGCCAACGTTCAGCCGCACTCCGGTTCGTCGGCCAACAGCGCGGTGTACCTGGCGCTGATCCAGCCGGGCGACACCATCCTCGGCATGAGTCTGGCCCACGGTGGTCACCTGACCCACGGCGCTAAAGTCTCGTCCTCGGGCAAGCTCTACAACGCTGTGCAGTACGGCATCAACACCGACACCGGGCTGATCGATTACGACGAAGTCGAGCGTCTCGCCGTCGAATCCAAGCCGAAAATGATCGTCGCCGGTTTCTCCGCTTACTCGAAGACGCTGGACTTCCCGCGCTTCCGTCAGATCGCTGACAAGGTCGGCGCGCTGCTGTTCGTCGACATGGCCCACGTCGCCGGTCTGGTTGCCGCCGGTCTGTACCCGAACCCGCTGCCGTACGCCGACGTGGTCACCACCACCACGCACAAAACCCTGCGCGGCCCACGTGGCGGGCTGATCCTGGCCAAGTCCAACGAAGAGATCGAGAAGAAGCTCAACGCTGCTGTGTTCCCCGGCGCTCAGGGCGGCCCGCTGATGCACGTCATCGCCGGTAAAGCCGTGTGCTTCAAGGAAGCGCTGGAGCCTGGCTTCAAGGCGTATCAGCAACAAGTGATCGACAACGCTCAGGCGATGGCCAGCGTGTTTATCAAACGTGGCTACGATGTAGTGTCCGGCGGTACCGACAACCATTTGTTCCTGGTCAGCCTGATCCGTCAGGGCCTGACCGGCAAAGACGCCGACGCCGCCCTTGGCCGCGCGCACATCACCGTCAACAAGAACGCCGTGCCGAACGACCCGCAATCGCCGTTCGTGACCTCGGGCCTGCGCATCGGCACCCCGGCCGTCACTACCCGCGGTTTCAAGGTGACCCAGTGCGAAGTGTTGGCTGGCTGGATCTGCGACATCCTCGACAACCTCGGTGATGCCGATGTCGAGGCCAATGTTGCCCAGCAAGTGTCGGCCCTGTGCGCAGACTTCCCGGTTTATCGCTGAGTGTTCTGGAGTAACTGACTATGCAACGCTATTCGGGCTTCGGCCTCTTCAAACACTCCCTCAGCCACCACGAAAACTGGCAGCGCATGTGGCGCACGCCAACGCCGAAAAAGGTCTACGACGTGGTCATCGTCGGCGGCGGCGGGCACGGTCTGGCGACTGCCTACTACCTGGCGAAAGAGCACGGCATCACCAACGTCGCCGTGGTCGAGAAGGGCTGGCTGGGCGGCGGTAACACCGCGCGCAATACAACCATCGTGCGCTCCAACTACCTGTGGGACGAGTCGGCGCATCTTTACGAACACGCGATGAAATTGTGGGAAGGCCTGTCGCAGGATCTCAACTACAACGTGATGTTCTCCCAGCGTGGCGTTTACAACCTGTGCCACACCCTGCAGGACATTCGTGATTCCGAGCGTCGGGTCAGCGCCAACCGCCTCAACGGCGTCGATGGCGAACTGCTCAACGCCAAGCAAGTCGCTGACGAGATTCCGTACCTCGACTGCTCGAAAAATACTCGCTACCCAGTGTTGGGCGCGACTGTTCAGCGTCGCGGCGGCGTTGCCCGTCACGATGCCGTGGCCTGGGGCTTTGCCCGTGCCGCTGACGCCCTCGGTGTCGACTTGATCCAGCAGACCGAAGTGATCGGCTTCCGCAAGGAAAACGGCGTGTGCATCGGTGTGGAAACCAACAAGGGCTTCATCGGCGCCAAGCGCGTCGGCGTGGTCACGGCCGGTAACTCCGGGCACATGGCCAAACTCGCCGGTTTCCGTCTGCCGATCGAATCCCACCCGCTGCAAGCGCTGGTGTCCGAGCCGATCAAGCCGATTATCGACAGCGTGATCATGTCCAACGCCGTGCACGGTTACATCAGCCAGTCCGACAAGGGCGACCTGGTGATCGGCGCCGGTATCGACGGCTACAACGGCTACGGCCAGCGTGGTTCGTACCCGGTGATCGAACACACCATTCAGGCCATCGTCGAGATGTTCCCGGTGTTGTCGCGCGTACGCATGAACCGTCAGTGGGGCGGCATCGTCGACACCACGCCGGACGCTTGCCCGATCATTTCGAAAACCCCGGTACCGAACATGTTCTTCAACTGCGGTTGGGGCACCGGTGGCTTCAAGGCAACTCCTGGCTCGGGCAACGTGTTTGCCGCGAGTCTGGCCAAGGGTGAAATGCACCCGTTGGCCGCACCTTTCTCCATCGACCGTTTCCACAACGGTGCGTTGATCGATGAACACGGCGCTGCTGCGGTTGCCCACTAACAGGAGAAATCCCCATGTTGCATATCTTCTGTCCTCACTGCGGCGAACTGCGCTCCGAAGAGGAATTCCACGCATCCGGTCAGGCGCACATTCCGCGCCCGCTCGACCCTGGCGCCTGCACCGACGAGGAGTGGGGCGACTACATGTTTTTCCGCGATAACCCGCGCGGTCTGCACCACGAGCTGTGGGATCACGTCGCCGGTTGCCGTCAGTACTTCAACGTCACCCGCGACACCGTGACCTACGAGATTCTCGAAACCTACAAGATCGGCACCAAGCCGCAATTCACCGACAAGGCTGATACGGCGAAAACAGCCACGACGGCGCTGGGAGAGAAGGTATGAGCCAGACCAATCGCCTGTCCAACGGTGGACGGATCGACCGCAACAAAGTGCTGAGCTTCACCTTCAACGGTCAGAGCTACAAAGGCTTCGAGGGTGACTCGCTGGCCGCCGCGCTGATCGCCAACGGCGTCGACATTATTGGCCGCAGCTTCAAGTATTCGCGTCCTCGCGGCATCTTTGCTGCCGGTGCCGAAGAGCCGAACGCGGTACTGCAGATCGGCGCTACCGAAGCCACGCAGATTCCCAACGTGCGCGCCACGCAACAGGCGCTGTATCAAGGTCTGGTTGCGACCAGCACCAACGGTTGGCCGAGCGTCAACAACGACATGATGGGCATTCTCGGCAAGGTCGGCGGCAAGCTGATGCCGCCGGGTTTCTACTACAAAACCTTCATGTACCCGCAATCGTTCTGGATGACCTACGAGAAGTACATTCGCAAGGCAGCCGGTCTCGGCCGTTCGCCGACCGAGAACGATCCGGACACCTACGACTACATGAACCAGCACTGCGACGTGCTGATCGTCGGCGCCGGCCCTGCCGGTCTGGCGGCTGCACTGGCAGCGGCGCGCAGCGGTGCCCGAGTGATTCTGGCCGATGAGCAGGAAGAGTTCGGCGGCAGCCTGCTCGATTCCCGTGAAAGCCTCGACGGCAAACCGGCGATGGACTGGGTCGCCAGTGTCATCACGGAACTGAAGAACACCCCGGACGTGCTGCTGTTGCCGCGCGCCACGGTCAACGGTTACCACGACCACAACTTCCTGACCATTCACGAACGCCTCACCGATCACCTCGGTGACCGTGCGCCAATCGGTCAGGTGCGTCAGCGTATTCACCGTGTCCGCGCCAAGCGCGTCGTGCTGGCGACCGGTGCTTGCGAGCGTCCGCTGGTTTACGGCAACAACGACGTGCCGGGCAACATGCTCGCCGGTGCGGTGTCGACTTACGTGCGCCGTTATGGCGTAGCACCGGGCAAGAAGCTCGTTCTTTCGACCAACAACGATCACGCTTATCGTGTCGCTCTGGATTGGCTCGACGCCAGTCTGCAAGTGGTGGCCATCGCCGATGCGCGCAGCAATCCGCGTGGTGCACTGGTAGAAGAAGCGCGTGCCAAAGGCATCCGCATCCTCACCGGCAGCGCCGTGATCGAAGCCCGTGGCAGCAAGCGTGTCACCGCTGCCCGCGTTGCCGCGATCGATGTCAAAGCGCACGCCGTGACCAGCCCGGGCGAATGGCTCGACTGCGATGTGATCGCCAGCTCCGGCGGTTACAGCCCGGTGGTTCACTTGGCTTCGCACCTCGGTGGAAAGCCGACCTGGCGTGAAGACATCCTCGGTTTCGTACCGGGCGAAGCACCGCAGAAACGCGTGTGCGTCGGTGGCATCAACGGTGTTTACGGTCTCGGCGATTCGTTGGCCGATGGTTTTGAAGGTGGCGTGCGCGCTGCTGCTGAAGCCGGTTTTCAGACCGTCGAAGGCGTACTGCCGAAAGCCCTCAGCCGTCACGAAGAACCGACGCTGGCGCTGTTCCAGGTGCCGCATGAAAAGAACACCGCACGGGCGCCGAAGCAATTTGTCGACCTGCAAAACGACGTGACCGCTGCAGCGATTGAACTGGCAACTCGTGAAGGTTTCGAGTCGGTCGAGCACGTCAAACGCTACACCGCGCTGGGCTTCGGCACCGATCAGGGCAAGCTCGGCAACGTCAACGGTCTGGCCATCGCCGCTCGCTCGCTGAACGTGACCATCCCGCAGATGGGCACCACGATGTTCCGCCCGAACTACACGCCGGTAACTTTCGGCGCCGTCGCCGGCCGTCACTGTGGGCACATCTTCGAACCGGTGCGTCACACCGCGCTGCATGCCTGGCATGTGAAGAATGGCGCCGAGTTTGAAGACGTCGGTCAGTGGAAGCGTCCGTGGTACTTCCCGAAAAACGGTGAAGACCTGCATACCGCTGTGAAGCGCGAATGCAAAGCCGTGCGCGACAGCGTCGGCCTGCTCGATGCCTCGACCCTCGGCAAGATCGACATTCAAGGCCCGGATGCCCGCGAGTTCCTCAACCGCGTGTACACCAACGCCTGGACCAAGCTCGACGTGGGCAAGGCTCGCTACGGTTTGATGTGCAAAGAAGACGGCATGGTCTTCGACGACGGTGTCACGGCGTGCCTGGCCGACAACCATTTCGTCATGACCACCACCACCGGCGGCGCGGCTCGCGTGCTGCAATGGCTGGAGCTGTACCACCAGACCGAATGGCCGGACATGAAGGTCTACTTCACTTCCGTCACCGACCACTGGGCGACCATGACCCTGTCCGGGCCGAACAGCCGCAAGCTGCTCAGCGCCGTGACCGACATTGATCTGAGCAACGAAGCGTTCCCGTTCATGACCTGGAAAGAAGGTCTGGTCGGCGACGTGCCGGCGCGGGTGTTCCGTATCTCGTTCACCGGTGAACTGTCGTACGAAGTCAACGTCCAGGCCGATTACGCGATGGGCGTGCTGGAGAAAATCGTCGAGGCCGGCAAGCAGTACAACCTGACCCCGTACGGCACTGAAACCATGCACGTCCTGCGTGCCGAGAAGGGTTTCATCATCGTTGGCCAGGACACTGACGGCTCGATGACCCCGGACGACTTGAACATGGGCTGGTGTGTGGGTCGCACCAAACCGTTCTCGTGGATCGGCCAGCGTGGCATGAACCGTGAAGACTGCGTGAAGGATCAGCGTAAGCAGCTGGTCGGGCTGAAGCCGATCGATCCGAACGTGTGGCTGCCGGAAGGTGCGCAGTTGGTGTTCAACACCAAGCAGGCGATTCCGATGACCATGGTCGGCCACGTGACTTCCAGTTACGCGCACAACTCCCTCGGTTATTCGTTTGCCATGGGTGTGGTCAAGGGCGGTCTGAAGCGCCTCGGTGAGCGGGTGTTTGCACCGCTGGCCGATGGCAGCGTGATCGAGGCGGAAATCGTGTCTTCGGTGTTCTTTGATCCGAAGGGTGATCGCCAGAACATCTGACAGCTTCGAGCTCTGTGGGGTGGCGGATATCGCCTTCGCGAGCAAGCTCGCTCCCACAGGTTCTGGGTTGTTAATGGGATTTGTGTCAGGCATCAGTCCAGTGTGGGAGCGAGCTTGCTCGCGAAGGCGGAGTCACAGCCACCACAAGGGCCGGAACCAACAGAATTGATAAAGGTGCTTTATGACCACAGCCAATGTTTACCAACAACGCCCAACCACCGGGGCCCGTGCCGAGTCGTCGCTGCACCATGCCGACCTCGCCAGCCTGGTCGGCAAGGGCCGCAAGAACGCCGGCGTGATCGTGCGTGAGAAAAAACTCCTCGGCCACCTGACCATCCGTGGCGATGGCCACGATGCCGCGTTCGCCGCCGGTGTCCACAAGGCCCTGGGCATCGAACTGCCCGGCGCGCTGAGCGTTATCGTCAAAGGCGAAACCAGCCTGCAATGGATGGGCCCGGACGAGTGGCTGCTGATCGTGCCAAGCGGTGAAGAGTTCGCTGCCGAACAGAAACTGCGCGAAGCGCTGGGCGATCGGCACATCGCAATCGTCAACGTCAGCGGCGGCCAGCAAGTGCTCGAATTGAGCGGGCCGAACGTACGTCAGGTGCTGATGAAATCCACCAGCTACGACGTGCACCCGAACAACTTCCCGGTCGGTAAAGCGGTCGGCACGGTGTTCGCCAAATCGCAGCTGATGATTCGCCATACCGCTGAAGACACCTGGGAATTGCTGATTCGTCGTAGCTTTTCGGATTACTGGTGGTTGTGGTTGCAGGATGCTTCGGCTGAGTACGGGTTGAGCGTTCAGGCCTGAAAGATCAAGAGCTACCCCCTCACCCCAGCCCTCTCCCCCTGGGGGAAAGGGAGCCGATCTCGGGTGTTTTTGTGATCTATATTCACCCGCGATATTTCAGGTCGGCGTAGCTCGAAACAACACCTCGGTCAGTCCCCTCTACCTCCGGGAGAGGGCTAGGGTGAGGGGGGGAAATCCCCCTGACACCCCGCACAAAGAACAGGAGTCACCGCACCATGAGCCGCGCCCCAGACACATGGATTCTGACCGCCGACTGCCCCAGCGTCCTCGGCACCGTGGACGCGGTGACGCGTTTTCTGTTCGAGCAGGGCTGCTACGTCACCGAGCACCACTCGTTCGATGACCGTCTCTCCGGGCGTTTCTTCATTCGCGTGGAATTCCGCCAGCCCGACGGTTTCGACGAACAATCCTTCCGCGCAGGCTTAGCCGAACGCGGTCAGGCCTTCGGCATGATCTTCGAGCTGACCGCGCCGAACTACCGGCCAAAAGTGGTGATCATGGTTTCCAAGGCCGATCACTGCCTCAACGATCTGCTCTACCGCCAGCGCATCGGCCAGTTGTCGATGGACGTCGCGGCGGTAGTCTCCAATCACCCGGATTTGAAACCGCTGGCCGACTGGCACCAGATTCCCTACTACCATTTCCCCCTCGACCCCAACGACAAGCCGTCGCAGGAGCGTCAGGTGTGGCAGGTGATCGAAGAGTCCGGCGCCGAACTGGTGATCCTCGCCCGCTACATGCAGGTACTGTCACCGGAGCTGTGCCGCAAGCTCGATGGCAAGGCGATCAACATTCATCACTCGCTGTTGCCGGGTTTCAAGGGCGCCAAGCCGTATCACCAGGCGTACAACAAGGGTGTGAAACTGGTGGGCGCGACGGCGCATTACATCAATAACGATCTGGATGAAGGGCCGATCATTGCTCAAGGCGTCGAGGCGGTGGATCACAGTCATTACCCCGAGGATCTGATTGCCAAGGGGCGCGATATTGAAGGCCTGACTCTGGCGCGGGCGGTTGGGTATCACATTGAGCGGAGGGTGTTTCTCAACGCCAATCGCACGGTCGTTCTTTAGATAGCTATCGCGAGCAGGCTCACTCCTACAAGGGGTACGCATTCCAGTGTAGGAGTGAGCCTGCTCGCGATAGGGCCATAACTGACAACGCAAAACCAACAAGCACTACCCGAGCACTCAACGCGCTGCCTGCCTGGGCATCGCGGTTCCATAAAAACAACAGCGAGGTGAAAGCATGTCTGGCAATCGTGGTGTGGTGTATCTCGGCGCTGGCAAGGTCGAAGTACAGAAAATCGACTATCCGAAAATGCAGGACCCGCGCGGTCGCAAGATCGAGCACGGGGTCATTCTCAAAGTGGTTTCCACCAATATCTGCGGCTCCGACCAACACATGGTGCGCGGCCGTACCACGGCGCAGACCGGTCTGGTCCTGGGCCACGAGATCACCGGCGAGGTGATCGAAAAAGGCTCCGACGTCGAAAACCTGAAAATCGGCGACCTGGTCTCCGTACCGTTCAACGTGGCTTGCGGGCGCTGCCGTTCCTGCAAGGAGCAACACACCGGCGTCTGCCTGACCGTCAACCCGGCCCGTGCCGGTGGCGCTTACGGCTACGTCGACATGGGCGACTGGACCGGTGGTCAAGCCGAGTACGTGCTGGTGCCGTACGCCGACTTCAACCTGCTGAAACTGCCGGATCGCGACAAGGCCATGGAGAAAATCCGCGACCTGACCTGCCTCTCCGACATCCTCCCGACCGGTTACCACGGTGCGGTCACGGCGGGCGTTGGCCCGGGCAGTACCGTGTACATTGCCGGCGCCGGTCCGGTCGGTCTGGCCGCCGCTGCCTCTGCGCGTTTGCTCGGTGCGGCGGTGGTGATCGTCGGCGACGTCAACACCATCCGCTTGGCTCACGCCAAATCCCAGGGTTTTGAAATCGTCGACCTGTCCAAGGACACGCCGCTGCACGAACAGATCGCCGCACTGCTCGGCGAGCCGGAAGTGGATTGCGCGGTGGACTGCGTCGGCTTCGAAGCACGCGGCCACGGCCACGACGGCGTGAAAGCCGAGGCTCCCGCCACCGTGCTCAACTCACTGATGGGCGTGGTGCGTGTCGCCGGCAAGATCGGTATTCCGGGCCTGTACGTCACTGAAGATCCGGGCGCCGTGGATGCCGCCGCGAAAATGGGCAGCCTGAGCATTCGCTTCGGTCTGGGCTGGGCCAAGTCGCACAGCTTCCACACCGGGCAGACCCCAGTGATGAAGTACAACCGTCAGTTGATGCAGGCGATCATGTGGGATCGCATCAACATCGCCGAAGTGGTGGGCGTGCAAGTGATCAGCCTCGATCAGGCACCGGAAGGGTATGGCGAGTTCGATGCGGGCGTGCCGAAGAAGTTTGTGATTGATCCGCATAAGTTGTTCAGTGCGGCGTAACGTTTAAGCGCAATACAAAACGGCGACCTCAGGGTCGCCGTTTTTTTGTTTATGGTTCATTCAGGGCGGACTTGCTCGGCTTGTAGTCCTTTTTGCCCCTTTTCTTCAACGAAAGAAACTTTTTGCCCTTCTTTTAAGGATTTGAATCCATCGGATTCGATCGCCTTGAAATGGACGAAGAGGTCATCACCGCCACCGTCCGGTGTAATAAAACCAAAGCCTTTTTCGTCGTTAAACCATTTAACCGTGCCGTTTTTTCTTGGTTTTCCGCTTGATGCTTGTGTCATGTCCTTGCTTCCTGTCTATTTATGAAGAACTTCATTTCACACATGTTGCCGTATTGATTTTCCAGCCTGTCAGTCGTCTTCGATTTGAATGTTTACCGCGTAGTTTTTTCCGTTATCACCGCGCTTAAGGTCATAAGTAACCTTCTGCCCCGCTTTGATGTGTTTGATGATCGGATCGTCCGGGCTGATGCAAAAGATGATCGGTGGGACATCTGATTCGAGCAGTTGATCGAGCGGACTGAGTTGCTTTTCCATCACCGTATCTCCCGTTGAATGACCGTTAATTGCACCTCGCTTTCTTCGAACAATTGACACACCAGCAGCCTATTCCAGCCCGGATCGCTGGACACCTGTCAGATCTGACAGGTGTCCAGTTCTTTTTGAAATATTGATTTTCACGACAAGCAATTAACGATCTAAAAAAGATCGCCATCGGTTGTTTCGCGGGTTTGAGGTCCTGTGGGAGCTTCGATGCGGGCGTGCCGAAGAAGTTTGTGATTGATCAAAAGCTACCCTCACCCCAGCCCTCTCCCCGAGGGAGAGGGGGCCGACCGAGGTGTCTTGCGTCGTATATCGACCTGAAAGATCGAGTCGACTATGGATTCAACGCAAGTCTTCCACGTCGGCGTATTGCGTCAATATCCCTCGGTCAGTCCCCTCTCCCTCTGGGAGAGGGCTAGGGTGAGGGGCTTTGCTTTACAGGCCCGCCAAGGCCCCTTGGTACAACACCGGTCCAGTCGGCTGCCCGGTCGGCGAACCACCTTTAGGCTCAAGACTTACTGCCAGCGCAATCGGTTTACCGATCAACGCTTTCTGCACCTCGTTCAGCTCAACCTTGCCTTTGCCCCCCGCCGGAATCACCCCCAGCGAGATCGGTTTTCCATCAGCCGGAATCGCCCACAGTTCAAGGCTGCGATCCGCATCAACCGCCGCCAGCGTCAGCGGCTCGACCTGCAGATAATCCGCATGCGCTTCGACCTTCAGCGCCGGTTGCGCATCGGCGGTCAGCAGGGTGGCGCGGTAGCGGGCGTCGTCGCGGTTGTACAGCGAGCCGAGGAAGACCAGCAACACGATCGAACACAGCGCAGCGGTAACCCGTAGCCAGTTCCAGAACGGCCGCTTCTCGGGCACATGCAGCACTTGCGGTTCGATCCGCGCGGTAATGCCTTGCCACACTCGGTCGGGCACGGGATGTTCCGGCAGCGCTTCGGTGAGAGAGGCGAGGCTTTCCTGCCATTGCGCCAGTTCAGCTCGCAACACAGCGTCGTCCAGCAGCAATTGTTCAAACCGCCGCCGCGCAGGCGCAGCCATCAACCCGATCGCGTAATCGGCAGCTAGGGCGCGGCGTAGGGCTGGGGTCTGGTAGTTCATGATTCAAGGCACCGACGCAGACGTTCCAGGCCACGGCGAATCCACGACTTCACCGTGCCCAGCGGCGTGGCCAGGTGTTCGGCCAGTTCCGTGCATGACAATCCCTGAAAGTAGGCCACGGTGATCGATTGGCGCTGCATGCTTTCAAGGGTGTCCAGACAGCGGTTCAACGTCTGAGCCTCGCGGGCGCTGTTCAACTGATCATGCGCTGAAGGACTCTCGTCCGGCAGGGCGTCCTGTTCGAGATCAGTCAGCGGCCGGTCACGGTGTTTGCGCAATTGATCGATGGCCTGATTGCGAGTGATGTTGATCATCCACGTCAACGGCGCCGACAGGTGCGCTTCGTAGCGCGAGGCGTTGTTCCAGATGCGCACGAAGCTTTCCTGCAGCACTTCCTCGGCCAGATCGGTGCGGCCCATAAAACGCAGGGCCACGCCGTGCAGACGCGGGCCGACGCTGCGGTACAGCGTTTCGAAGGCGCGACGATCACCCAGTGCACACTGGGCCAGCAGCTGTCGCAGCTGATCGGTGTCGGCGATGGAAATGACGACTCTCCAGGCAAAGGTCGAGCGACGAGGGCTGGGCTCGGACTGTTCACAGGCTAGTTCAGCGACAGCGGTTGTGCCATTCATCGCGAGGGTGTCCGGGATTTCACGTTTTATATACGCAGGCCGGATGAATATGGATGCGCCGCGCCGGAACATGCCGGCGGATACCCGGTCAAACCGGCAGTTTCACTGCCCGTTCAACGGGTGGTTTTCACAGCGCAAGAGGATGTCTGAATGAAGATTTCACGCGGTATTGCCTTGGCTTCACTGATGACCCTTGCGGCCAGCCCGGTGTTCGCCGGTTTCAGTCTGGACGACGTGACCAAGGCGGCTTCGAGCATGCAGGGTGGCAACGCTGCCACCGCCGCCGCACCGACCTCGGAAACCGCCGGTCTGCTGCAAGCCGTCACTGGCCTGGGCGTTACCCCGCAGCAAGCCGTCGGCGGCACCAGTGCGATGCTGGGCCTGGCAAAGAACCAATTGAGCAGCACCGATTATTCGCAGTTGGCCAAAGAGGTGCCGGGCATCGACAAGCTGTCGGGCGGTAGCGGCAATCTGGCGGCGTTGAGCGGGTTGCTCGGTCAGTCCGGTAAATCAGCCGGTCTGGAAAATGCGCTGGGCAACGTCAAGGACACCAATGACCTGAACAATGCCTTTGGTGCCTTGGGCATGGACAGCGGCATGGTCGGCCAGTTTGCCCCGGTGCTGCTCAAGTATCTGGGTGATCAGGGCGTTGGCGGCCCGCTGCTGCAAAGCCTGGGCAGCATCTGGGGCGCTGGCACCGGTAGCTGATTCAGCGGCGCTCGCTGCGCAGTTCGGCGATGCGCTGATCCTTCTCGTTCCAGAGCTGGTTGACCCAGCTCTGGACCGTCTGGCGAAACGCCGGATCATTCTCGTAATCGCCCTGCCACAACGCCGGGTCGAGGTCGCGGGTCTTGATATCAACGATCACGCGCGGCACGTTGCCGCTGATCAAATCCCAGAAACCCGGGATTTTCGCCTGTGGATAAACCACCGTCACATCGAGAATCGCATCCAGTTGTTCACCCATCGCCGCCAACACGAACGCTACGCCGCCAGCCTTGGGCTTGAGCAAGTGGTTGAACGGTGATTGCTGCTGCGCGCTTTTCGCAGCGGTGTAGCGCGTACCTTCCAGATAATTGACCACGGTCACTGGCTGACGCTTGAACAGCTCGCAGGCCTGCTTGGTGATTTCCAGATCCTTGCCGGCCAGCTCCGGGTGCTTCGCCAGGAATGCCTTGGTGTAGCGCTTCATGAACGGGTAATCCAGCGCCCACCACGCCAGCCCCAGAAACGGTACCCAGATCAGTTCTTTCTTGAGGAAGAATTTGAAGAACGGCGTGCGCCGGTTCAGCGTCTGGATCAGCGCCGGAATGTCGACCCACGACTGATGGTTGCTGACCACCAGATACGAGGTGTCGCCGCGTAAATCTTCGCCGCCGCGAATGTCCCATTGGGTGGGGATGCACAGGCGGAAAATCAGCTTGTCGATCTCGGCCCAGGTCTCGGCGATCCACATTACCGCGCCCGACGCGTAATCGCGCCAGCGGCCCGGCGCGACCAGTTTGAGCAGGGCGAAGACCAGCAACGGCCCGATCAGGATCAGGGTGTTGAGCAACAGCAGCAGGGTGACGAAACAGCCGGTGAGCAGGCGGCGCATAAGCAACTCTTTGCAAACGGATGGGCGCGTCATGATAAGCAGCTTCGCGCGGCAGGCCAAATCGCTGGTGACGAATGTTTCACTTTTGGCTGGGTATGCTTTGCTCAAGCGCTGTGTTGAATGTGCTGGCCTCTTCGCGAGCAGGCTCGCTCCCACTCTGGATTCAGGTGCATTAAAAATGTGTGCTCAGTACAAAACCCTGTTGGAGCGAGCCTGCTCGCGAAAGCAATTTCAAGGCGAACGAATGAATCAATGGGTGTCTAAAATCCCAGTCTGCCGCCCTCATTTTCCAAGGAAGCCCCTTACGTGAAATCCCTCCTTGCACTGTTTGCCCTCGTCGCCCTGCCGGTCATGGCCGCCGAGCCGACCCTGTACGGGCGCTACGAATACATCGCGCTGCCGGAAATCGGCGGTGAAGTGCTCAAGGCCAAGATGGACACCGGCGCACTGACCGCCTCGCTGTCGGCCAAAGACATCGAGACCTTCACCCGTGATGGCGACGAATGGGTGCGGTTCCGCCTCGGCACCAAGGACGCCAGCAACAAGGTCTACGAACACAAGGTCGCGCGCATCAGCAAGATCAAGAGCCGTTCGGATGAAGAAGACGAGGGCGAAAGCACCGAAGTCGCCAAGCGCCCGGTGGTCGATCTGGAGCTGTGCCTGGGTAACGTCAAGCGTACCGTTGAGGTCAACCTGACCGACCGCAGCAACTTCAATTACCCGTTGCTGATCGGTGCCAAAGCCTTGCGTGAATTCGGCGCGGCAGTGAACCCGGCGCGGCGCTTCACGGCTGACAAGCCGGACTGCTGAGCCAAGTGGTCTCATTGACGTAACGTCAGGCTTGGGGCACCGTTCGCGCACTTAACCTATGGGCTCGGACGCCATGCCTCATATCCTGATTGTCGAAGACGAAGCGGCGATTGCCGACACGCTGATTTTTGCCTTGCAGGGCGAGGGCTTCACTACCACGTGGCTGAGCCTCGGCGCGGCGGCGCTGGAGCATCAGCGACAAACGCCGGCCGATCTGATCATCCTCGACATCGGCCTGCCGGACATCAGCGGTTTCGAGACCTGCAAGCAGTTGCGGCGCTTCAGCGAAGTCCCGGTGCTGTTCCTCAGCGCCCGCGATGCCGAGATTGATCGCGTGGTGGGTCTGGAAATTGGCGCTGACGACTATGTGGTCAAGCCGTTCAGTCCTCGAGAGGTGGCGGCGCGGGTCAAGGCCATCCTCAAGCGCATGGCGCCGCGTCCTGCGATTGAAGCCAGTTCAGCGCTGTTTCGTATCGATCCGGAGCGGATTCAAATCATTTATCGCGGCCAGACGTTGACCCTGACCCGTCACGAATTCCGTCTGCTGCAATGCCTGCTCGAACAACCCGAGCGAGTGTTCAGTCGTGAGCAATTGCTTGATGCCCTCGGCGTAGCGGCCGACGCCGGTTATGAACGCAGCATCGACAGCCATATCAAAAGCGTGCGCGCCAAATTGCGTCTGGTCCGCGCCGACGCCGAGCCGATCCAGACCCATCGCGGCCTCGGTTACAGCTACAGCCCGGGGCACAGCTGATGTCACTGGGGCTGCGGATCTTTCTGGTGTATGTGCTGTTTGTCGGCCTCACCGGTTATTTTGTGCTCAACACGGTGATGGAAGAAATCCGCCCCGGCGTGCGCCAGTCCACCGAAGAAACCCTGGTCGATACCGCCAACCTGATGGCGGAAATCCTGCGGGACGATTTCAAGGCCGGCACCCTCAGCGAGAACCGCTGGCCTGAATTGCTGCGCGCGTATGGTGATCGTCAGCCGCAAGCGACGATTTGGGGCTTGCCGAAAAATCAGGTCAACCACCGCATTTACGTGACTGACGCCAAGGGCATTGTGGTGCTCGATTCCAGTGGCGTGGCCGTGGGGCAGGACTACTCGCGCTGGAACGATGTCTACCTGACCCTGCGCGGTGAATATGGCGCGCGTTCGAGCCGCAGCGACCCGGATGAGGCGAGTTCGTCGGTGATGCACGTCGGCGCGCCGATCCGCGACAACGGCCAGATCATCGGTGTGGTCACCGTGGCCAAACCCAACAGCTCTTTGCAGCCCTATGTTGATCGCACCGAGCGGCGTTTGCTGTTTTACGGAGCAGGTCTGATCGGACTCGGTCTGCTCTTTGGCGCCTTGCTGTCGTGGTGGCTGAGCCGCGCGCTGCACCGTTTGACCGGTTATGCCCAAGCGGTGAGCGAAGGCCGGCGGGTGGAAGTGCCGCACTATCGCGGCGGTGAGCTGGAGCAACTGGCCACAGCGGTTGAGCAGATGCGCACGCAACTGGAAGGCAAGGCGTACGTTGAGCGCTATGTGCACACGCTGACCCATGAACTGAAAAGTCCGCTGGCGGCGATTCGTGGTGCGGCGGAGTTGCTGCAAGGAGACATGCCGCCGGTTCAGCGACTGCGCTTTGTCGGCAATATCGACAGTGAAAGTGCGCGGATGCAGCAGTTGATCGAACGGTTACTGAATCTCGCGCAGGTCGAGCAACGTCAGGGACTGGAAGAACGGGTCGTTGTGCCGCTGGCGGTTTTGGTTGATGAGCTGTTGCAAGGGCAGGCGGCGCGGATTGAAGGCAAACAGTTGCGGGTCGAGCAGACGATCGCGCCGGATCTGCTGCTGATTGGCGAGCCGTTTCTGTTGCGTCAGGCGTTGGGTAATCTGCTGGAAAATGCGCTGGATTTCACCCCGGTTGAGGGGAAGCTGCGGTTTGGTGCCGAGCGGGTTGGCGAGCAGATCGAATTTCGATTGTTCAATGAAACGGCGGCGATTCCTGACTACGCTTTGCCGCGTTTGACTGAGCGCTTCTACTCATTGCCGCGCCCGGACAGTGGGCGAAAAAGTACGGGGTTGGGCCTTAACTTCGTTGAAGAAGTGGTCAAGTTGCATGGTGGGGCGATGCAGATTCGCAATGTTGAAAGCGGTGTTGAGGTGACATTGCGCTTGCCTTGATATCGAGTCGTTGCCTTCGCGAGCAAGCTCGCTCCCACAGGGGATTTGTGAACGACGCAGATCCAATGTGGGAGCGAGCTTGCTCGCGAAGGGGCCTGAACAGTCTCCACACAATCTCCATAATCCCCCCATATTCCCCTCATACAGCACCACCAGACTCTCCCCATCCAAACAGGGAGAGTCCCATGAACAAGAATCTGACGATAAAGCTCGGCGCCATCGCCGTGCTGATCCTGCTGTTGCTGATCCCGTTGCTGATGATCGACGGCGTCATCGACGAGCGCCAACAGCTGCGCGACGGCGTGCTTGAAGACATCGCCCGCAGCTCCAGCTACAGCCAGCAACTGAGCGGCCCGGTGATGGTGGTGCCGTATCGCAAAGTGATTCACAACTGGAAAACCAACGACAAAACCAATCAGCGCTACGACGAGCCGAGTGAAGAGCGCGGTCGTCTGTATTTCCTGCCGGAGCGTTTCGAACTCGATGGTCAGGTGCAAACCGAACTGCGTGCGCGGGGCATTTATGAAGCGCGGTTGTTCCATGCCGACAATCGCATCAATGGCCATTTCTCATTGCCTGCACAGTTGGGCATCAAGGAAGACTTCAGCGACTACCAGTTCGATGCACCGTTTCTCGCCGTCGGTATCAGCGACATTCGCGGCATTGAAAATGCCCTGAAACTGGAACTCGACGGCCAGCGTCTGGACTTCGTGCCGGGAACTCAAGTGGGCTGGCTCGGCGAAGGCGTGCGAGTGACGCTGCCGCTGCTCGACACCAGTAAAACCACGGAACTGAGCTTCGGTTTCGATTTGCGCCTGCAAGGCACCGGTTCGTTGCAGGTACTGCCGGTGGGCAAGAGCAGCAGCGTCAGCCTCACGGCGAATTGGCCGCATCCAAGTTTCATCGGCAATTTCCTGCCGGGCAAACGTGAGATCAATGATCAAGGTTTCAGCGCCGATTGGCAGACCACGTTTTTCTCCACCAACCTGCAAGACGCCATGAGCCGTTGCGTGAGCGGCAATGATTGCGAGGCATTCAACGGTCGCAGCTTCGGCGTGAGCTTCATCGATCCGGTGGATCAGTACCTGAAGAGTGACCGGGCGATCAAATATGCGCTGCTGTTCATCGTCCTGACGTTCGCCGGTTTCTTCCTGTTCGAAGTGCTCAAGAGCCTGGCCGTGCACCCGGTGCAATACGCGCTGGTGGGTGTGGCGCTGGCGTTCTTTTATCTGTTGCTGCTGTCGTTGTCGGAGCACATCGGGTTTGCCTTGGCGTATCTGTTGTCAGCCAGTGCCTGTGTGCTGTTGATCGGGTTTTACGTCTGCCACGTGCTGCGCAGTGTGCGCCACGGTTTGAGTTTTTCGGCGGGACTGGCGGCGTTGTATGGCCTGCTTTATGGATTACTGAGCGCTGAGGATTACGCGTTGCTGATGGGCTCATTGTTGCTGTTCGGTCTGCTCGGTGTGTTCATGGTGTTGACGCGCAAACTGGACTGGTACGGGATCGGGCAGAAGCCGGGCAAGCCGTTGGAGTTTGATGTGGGGGCGATGCAATGAGCGGGTTGCGTGAAGATCAGCGGGAGGTAGAGGTTTTGGTGACACTGATTTTTGCAGCGCTGCCGCCGGAACCGAGGTGGTGCATTCGCGAGCAGGCTCGCTCCCACAGGATTGGTGTTGGAACAGAGATTTCTGCCATACCCAAAAACAACGTGGGAGCGAGCCTGCTCGCGAAGAGGCCGGAACAGGCGCCGCCGATTTAAGGCTTGGGCATCGTGGCGATCATGGACGGTCGCTGACTCACTTCAAAGAACCAGTTGGCCAGTTGCGGATTGGCGTCACGCCAGCCCAGGTCCGGAAAGCGCAAATCGAGATAACCCAAGGCGCAGGCCACGCTGATCGCCGCCACATCGAAATGGCTGGTCAGCTCGGCAATCGCATCCTTTTCCAACACCGCAAGGGCGCGGCGGATCTTGTCGCGCTGGGCTTCGAGCCATTCGTCCCAATGTTTTTCCGGCGCGCGCAGGACCATTTCATAACGCACCATCACTGACGCATCCATGATCCCGTCAGCCATTGAGGCGAGGGTCAGGCGACGCCAGCGAGCCGCGCCTTCGCGCGGGATCAGCGGATTGCCGACGTGTTGTTGGTCGAGGTATTCGAGGATCACCCGGCTGTCATGGATGACATTGCCGTCGGCCAGACGTAGCGCGGGAATCTTGCCCAGCGGGTTGTCGAGATTGAGCTCGGCGCTCGGGCTGACCGGGCTGAGCACGCAATCTTGCAAGGCCACGCGATCCTGCTGGCCGGTTTCGTGCAGCAACACCATCACTTTGCGCACGAACGGAGAGAGCGTGTTGTGGTACAGGGTCATGCTGGGGGCGGACATTGGCAAACCTCGGTGATCGTCGAAGAGCAGGTGGTTAGCCTAGCCAGATGCGGCGAGGCTGGCGAGGAATTGATGGTGTATTCACTGTCGCCTTCGCGAGCAAGCTCGCTCCCACAGGGGAACGCATTTCAAATGTGGGAGCGAGCTTGCTCGCGAAGGGGCCATCTCAGGCAATGCAAATATTACCTACGCTGCAGCAATCCCCTGATCGCCAGAACGGCCGGGACACCCAGCCCAACCCAGCTCAACGCATCCCAAATCCCATCCCCCAGCAACGCCGCAAACAACCCCGCTGCACTGAGCAGCGCAATCACGATCGGCGTGCTGAAGACTTTCCAGAAACTCGACTGACGCGGCTTCATGCAGACGCCTCCGCCGTTTCCAGCACAGGCTTCGCTGCTTTGCGCCGCACTACCCACAAATACACGCCACTGGCGAGCACAATAATGGTCAGCACATCGAGTGTGGCCCAGAGAATTTTCATCGGCATGCCGCCATAGTCACCAAAGTGCAACGGCTGCGACATGCCCATGGCGTCCATGTACCACGGCCGTTCGGCCACGGCGGTGACCTGCAGCGTGGTCGCATCGATCAGCACTGGCGTCAGCAGATGCGAAGTCAGGTGCGTGCCGCCCTTCATGAACACCGAGTAATGGTGTTCACTGGAAAAGCGTGTGCCGGGGAAGGCAATGAAATCCGGTTTCATCTCCGGCGCAACTTCAGCAGCGATGTCGAGCAAACGTGTGGCCGGCGCCAAGTGGGTCAGCGGTGGCGCATCGCGATACGGTTCGATCAGCGCAGTCAGTGCGTCATTGCGCCAGGCAGCGATCAGCAGGTCGGCGCAGGCGCTGATCACACCGGTCACGCCGACCACCAGCGCCCAGGTCAGGGTGACAACACCGATCAGGTTATGCAGGTCGAGCCAGCGCAGGCGGGTGGATTTATCCTGCCGCACCGTGCCGAACTTCAAGCGGCGCATGAACGGCAAATACAGCACCGTTCCGGACACGATGGCCACGACAAACAGCAGCCCCATGAACGCCAGCAGCAATTTGCCCGGCAGCCCGGCGAACATGTCGACGTGCAGGCGCAGGATAAACAGCATCAAGCCGCCATTGGCCGATGGGGTTTCCAGCGCTTCACCGGTACGTGCGTCGAGCATGAAGGTGTGCGAGGAGTTCGGTTCGGTGCCGGCGGTTTTCGCCATGATCGTCAGCACGGCATTCGGCTCATCGTCATCGAAACCGAAGTACTGCACGACCTCATCGGGGCGATGCTTTTCGGCGGCCTCGACCAGCTGCGCCAGATTCAGCCGCGGCGTGTCGGCCGGCATCTCGCGCACTTCGGGCGCATCGCCGAGCAGATGTTCGATCTCGTGATGGAAAATCAGCGGCAAACCGGTCAAGGCCAGCATCAGCAGAAACACAGTGCAAACCAGGCTGGTCCAGGTGTGTATGAACGACCAGCGGCGGATTGTTTTACTTTTCATTTCATGACCTTCAAAAACACCAAAGCCGTCCACGAGGGACGGCCAGGTAACAGGGCCTGTTTCAGCTCAATCGCTTACCACTTGTAAGTGGCGCTGGCGACGACACTGCGCTGGTCGCCGTAGTAGCAGTTGTAGCTGTCGCAGGTGGAAATGTAATCCTTGTCGAACAGGTTGGTCGCATTCAGTGCGAGCGACGCGCCTTTGAGGCTGTTGTCCAAACGGCCGAGGTCGTAATGCACGGAGGCATCGAACACGGTGTAGGCATCCGCTTTGCCCAGCCAGGTATTGGCTTGATCGCCGTAGGTGTTGCCTGTGTAACGAACACCGCCGCCGACGCCGAAACCATCGAGCATACCGGCATGCCATGTGTAATCAGTCCACAACGACGCTTGCTGGTTAGGCATCAATTGAAGACGATTACCTTTGAAGTCACCTTTTTGCACTTCGGACTTGGCCAACGTGTAGGCAGCGATCACTTTCAGATTGTCTGTGAGGTCGGATGTAGCTTCCAGCTCCAAGCCTTTTACTTTCACCTCACCAGTCTGGCTGGTGATTGGCGTATTACCGACGGTAGTGGTGACCGCGACATTTTTCTGTGTCAGGTCATACACCGCAGCAGTCAACAGGGTTTTGCTGCCTGGCGGCTGGTATTTGACGCCCATTTCCCACTGCTTGCCTTCGGTCGGTTTGAGCGAACCCGTGGCGCTGGCGTCCGCGCCGGCGGTGGTCTGGAAGGATTCAGCGTACGAAAGGTAAGGTACGAAGCCCGAATCGAACACATAGCTGATCGCCGCGTTGCCGCTGAAGTGCTTGTCGCGATCGGTGTTTGTTGCATCAGTTTTGTTGAAGAGGGTGCTGGTATGAACCCAGTCTTCACGGCCGCCTAGCGTCAGGCGCCACTGGTCGAGGGCCATTTGATCCTGCACGTATAGGCCGGTCTGGTTGGTCTTTTGGTTGTAGTCCAGATAAGCCGCCGAGCGATCCGGGCGGATGATGGGTTGGCCATAGATCGGATTGTTGACGTTGGTTTTTAAACCGTCGCCATAGATGGAGAGAAAGTTAGCGTTATTTCGCTGGTGATCCAGACCCAATAACAGGGTGTGGCGAACGTCACCAGTGGCGAAATCGGCCTGGAAGTTGTTGTCTACGGCGAACTGGCTGATGTCTTCGTCGACAGAGGTGCTAGTACGGCCAACGTTGCCTTCGGCATCAACCGGGTTGAACGCGTAGGCGCCAACTGTCAAAGCCTGGAAGGAAAGATCGGATTTGGTGTATCGCAGGTTTTGCTTGAACTGCCACACATCGTTCAGGCGGGTTTCAAATGCATACCCCAATGCGTAGTAGGTGCGATCGTAGTATTCCCAGTCTGGGTCGCCAAGATTTTTGTGGTGGGAAATATCACCGAACGGCGATTTGATTTTGGTGCCCTGAATCGGCAGGAACTGGCTGGTGATGCCGGTATCGTCGCGGGTGAACTGACTCAAAAAGGTGAGTTTAGTGTCCTCGTCGATGTTCCAGGTCAAGCTTGGCGCAATGTTGTAACGCTTGTTCTCAATATGATCAATCTGCGTGTCGCTGTCGCGCACCACACCGCTGAGGCCATAGAGAAACTGGCCGGCGTCATCGATCTTGCCGGTGCTGGCGAAGTTGATCTGGCGGTGGTTGTCGCTGCCGTATTGCAGCTGGATTTCGTTGCTGGCTTCAGCGCTTGGGCGACGGCTGACCATGTCGAGCAGGCCGCCCGGTGGGGTCTGGCCGTAAACCGAGGAGGCCGGGCCGCGCAGCAGGGCGAGGCGGTCGAGGTTCCAGGTTTCCTGTTTCGGGTTGGCGTACACGCCTTTCGGCAGCGGCAGGCCGTCGAGGAACTGGGTCGGTTCGAAACCACGCACACGCAGCCAGTCGGCGCGGGTGTCACTGCCGTAGCTGCTGGCGGTGATGCCCGGCATGTAGCGCACCGCGTCGTCGAGGCTGTGCACGCTGCGGTCGTCCATTTGCTGACGGGTCGCGACGGAGATCGAACGCGGTGCTTCGACCAGTGCGGTGTCGGTCTTGCTGCCAGCAGCGGTGCGGGTGGCGGTGTAGCCTTCGACCGGGCCCCAGGCGCTTTCGAAGTTTTCCACACCGATGACGGAAGTTTCCGGCAGGGCCAGCGTTCCTTCAGGCACGGCCACGAGGGTGTAGGTGCCGGTGCTGCTTTGTTCCAGTTGCAGACCGGTGCCGCGCAGCGCCGCGCGCAGAGCGCCAGCCGCGTCGTACTGGCCGTTCACCGGTGCTGAGGTCTTTCCCGCCGCCAGCGATGGATTCAGCGACAGCGCAATGCCGCCCTGGCTGGCGATCTGGTTCAGGGTGGTCGACAGTGGCGCCGCTGGCAGGTTGTAGGCACGCACGCTGGACGCTTGTTCAGCGGCGAGCAACGGACTGCTGATCAGCGGGGCGCTGAGCGCAATGGCGACGGCCAGCAGACTGGGGCGCAACAAGGTGTCTAGCGAACGGGACATACGGCGGCTCCTGAATGGAAATATTTCTCAATTGCCTCTGTGCCGGATGAAAAGCAGAAAGTGATAGGGCTGGATGAAAATAATTTCGATTAAAGTTTGAATGCTGCTGATTGACGCGTTTGAGCGGACTTATATCGCGCGTCGAATGGCCCTTTCGCGAGCAAGCTCGCTCCCACATTGGAATGCGTTTCCCTGTGGGAGCGAGCTTGCTCGCGAAGGCAATTTGTCAGGCGCCACACTACTCAGGCTTGATATCCGCCTTCGCGACGGTCACCCAATACGGCGTATGCCGCTCGATCTGCACCGGCAGGGTCGGCAGCAATGCGCTCAGGGCTTTGTCGGTGTCATGCAGCGGGAAGCTGCCGGTAATCCGCAAATCCGCCACTTCCGGCGCCACGCCCAGATGCCCGCGACGATAACGCCCCAGTTCATGCACCAGATCGCTCAGGCGCGCGTTATCCACCACCAGCATGCCGCGCGTCCAGGCATCGGCGCCGGGATTGAGCGCGACAATCGAGCCCAACCCGTCACTGCGCAACAGCACTTGCTGGCCTTCATGGAGGATTTGCTCTTCAGGGTTGGATTGTGGGTGCGCCGCGACCGCCGACTGCAACACGCTCAGACGCGTGCCTTCGTCTTCACGCTTGACCAGAAACCGCGTACCCAAGGCGCGCATGCTGCCTTCGCGGGTTTCAACGATGAAGGGCCGCGCATCGCCATGCCCGGTCTCGACGAGAATTTCGCCTTCTTGCAACACGATCAATCGGCGCTTGTCATCGAAGCGCACATCCACCGCACTGTGAGTGTTCAGATTCAAAACAGTGCCGTCCGCCAGGCGCACGGTGCGTTGCTCACCCGTAGCGGTACGTTGATCGGCGAGCCAGTAGTCCAGCGGTAAAAACCGTTCACTGGCAAACAGCCCCGCACCGACCAGCACCACAACGCTGGCCAGCCCACTGCCAAGTTTGCGCACGCGGCGGCGAATGCCCTCGCGCGATTGCAGCAAGGCACTGCGAGCCGGGCCTTTGGCCACGCTGAAACGCTGGTCGAGCATGCCCAACTGGCGCCAGGCGCGGGCGTGTTCTTCATTGGCCGCATGCCATTTGGCGAACTCTTCGCGCTCCAGCGGACTGCTCGAATCGAGGGTCAGTTGCCAGGCAATCGCCGCGTCCAGCACATGCGCCGGCACCGGTCTGGAACTGGCCGGGCTCACGTCGGCTCACCGTACAGGGCGATGTAGCACTGCCGAATGCCTTGCGCCAGATACTGGCGCACACGCGGCACCGAAACGCCGAGCTTGTCGGCAATCTCGGCATGGCCGAGGCCGTCGAGGCGGTTATAAAGGAAAGCGGCGCGGGCCTTGGTCGACAATTTGCCGAGCAAGCGGTCGATGGCTTTGAGGTCGTCGAGGATCATTTGCTGTTCTTCCACCGAAGGTTGTTCGCCTTCGGGGATCAGCATCAGTTCGGTGAGGTAGGCCTGTTCCAGCGCCGCGCGGCGGAAGTAGTCAAACAGCAAGCCTTTGGCGATTGCCACCAGAAAGGCACGCGGCTCGCGCGGTGTCAGCATTTCGTCGCGACCGAGCAGACGCACAAAGGTGTCCTGGCTCAGGTCTTCGGCGCGCTGCGGGCACGCCACATTGCGCCGCAGCCATGCCAGCAGCCAACCGCGATGGTCGCGATACATCGCACCGACGAGCTCACTGTTAGGGCTTGGGACTGACGACACCGGACATCACCGATTGGGAAATGTTAACTAACGCGAATTGTTCGCGATTGTGGCAGAGGTGGGAATGGTTAGCAATTGGCCACTGGTCAGGTGGGCGTTTAAAGGCTGGCCCTCACCCTAGCCCTCTCCCAGAAGGAGAGGGGACTGATCGGGGGATATTCTGGAGGTACACCGAGCTGAACGATTTTCAGCGAATCCATAATCCACTCGGTCTTTCAGGTCGATGTGAGGCTTCCGACACCACGGTCGGCCCCCTCTCCCTCCGGGAGAGGGCTGGGGTGAGGGTGCTTCTAAAAAGAAGGCACCTGCTGCCGCCGCTTCCACTGACTCAACCGCTGCTGCAAGTTCAACGGACTATGAATCTGCTGCCCCCGCGCCCGGCTGAACAGAATCAACGCCAACTCCGCCGTAGCCAGCGCATCGGCACTCGCGTTATGCCGCTCGAACACCTCAAGCTTGAACCACTCAATCCACTCATCCAGCCCTGCCTCACGGATCTGCGCCTGCGGGCAAACCAGCGGGGCGATGTCGGCGACATCGAGAAACACCTGCTGCAACTTGTGCCCCAAATGCTCCTTCAACGCGCGCCCAAGCATGTGCTGATCAAACGGTGCATGAAACGCCAATACCGGGCTGTCGCCAATAAACTCCAGCAACTCCAGCAACGCCTCGGCCGGTTCACTGCCCGCCGCAATCGCATTCGGCCCCAAGCCGTGAATCAACACGCTGGGGCTGAGCTTCAATTCGCGACACTGCAGCGTGCGCTCGAACTGCTGACTGAAATCGATCGCGCCATCCGCGATCACCACCGCACCAATCGACAGCACGCGATCCTTGTTCAGGTTGAGTCCGGTGGTTTCCAGGTCCAGCACCACCCAGCGCTGTTCGCGCAGCGTGCATTCGCTCAGCTCGGTGATCGCCGGCAACTTGGCCAGACGCTGCTGCAAATCCGCTGACAGCACCGGACTGGCCGGGCGCAGCCACGAGAACAGGCTCATAGCTGATACCGCAAGGTCAGGCTGCTTTGCAGGCGCTGAGCCTGGCGCAACGATTCACGCAGGATGCGCCGGTCGAGATGATTGAGGCTGTCCGGGTCGACGCGGTTGGAATAGGGCAGGTTCTCCCGCGTCTGCAGTTGATGCTGTTGCATGCGCGTCTGCTGAATGAAGTGATAGGCCTCTTCATACGCCGCACCATCCAGACGCTCGATGACTTCTTTTTCGACCAACTGACGGAAGCGCTCAAGGGTGTTGTTGGCGTCGATACCGTTGGCCAACGCCAGCAAGCGTGCGCCGTCCACAAACGGCGTCAGGCCTTGAACCTTGAGATCCAGCGTGGCTTTCTCGCCGTTCTTGCGCGCCAGGACAAACTCGCGGAAACGCCCCACCGGTGGACGGTTGCGCAGAGCGTTCTCGGCCATCATGCGCTGGAACAAGCGGTTGTCGCCGACCTGATCAAGAATGCCCCGGCGCAGTTGTTCACAACCTTGTTCATCACCCCAGACCACGCGCAGGTCGAAATAAATACTCGACCCGAGCAGATTCTCCGGCGTCGCTTCTCGAATAAAAGCTGCAAAACGCCGTGCCCATTCCGCTCGCGACAAACACAGCTCGGGATTGCCGGCCATGATGTTGCCTTTACACAGGGTGAAGCCGCACAGCGCCAGACTCTGGTTGATCTGCTGGGCAATCGGCAGCAGCTTGCCGCGAATCTCCGCGGCATGCGCCGCGTCTCGCGCGTCGAACAGAATGCCGTTGTCCTGATCGGTGTGCAGTGTCTGCTCGCGGCGACCTTCGCTGCCGAAACACAGCCAGCTGAATGGCACACCGGGGTCGCCTTTTTCCGCGAGGGTCAGTTCGATCACCCGGCACACGGTGTGATCGTTGAGCAGGGTAATGATGTGGGTGATCTGCGTCGAAGAGGCCCCGTGAGCGAGCATGCGTTCAACCAGTTGGCCGATCTCGCCGCGCAGACTCACCAGTTGTTCGACACGCTGGGCGCTGCGGATCGTCCGGGCCAGATGCACCAGGTCGACCCGTTGCAGCGAGAACAGATCGCGCTCGGAAACCACGCCACACAGGCGCTGATCCTTGACCAGACAGACGTGCGCAATGTGCCGTTCGGTCATGGCAATCGCCGCATCGAACGCGCTGTGATCCGGCGACAGATAGAAGGGCGCGGGCGTCATGTGTTGCTCGATGGCTTCACTGAAATTGCCGACGCCTTCAGCCACGACATGGCGCAGATCGCGCAGGGTAAAAATGCCCAGCGGTGCCCTGTGTTCATCCACCGCAACGATGCTGCCGACCTGCTGCTCGTGCATCAACTTTACCGCCTCACGCAACGGCGTGTCGGGGCTGCAGGTCACCGGGTGACGCATCGCCAATTCGCCCAGGCGGGTGTTCAGCGAGTACTGCGTGCCGAGGGTTTCCACGGCTTTCTGCTGCACTTGCTGATTGACCTGATCAAGCAGGCTGCTGACCCCGCGCAAGGCGAAATCGCGAAAGGCGTTGGAGAGGGCGAACAGCTTGATGAACGCCAGTTTGTTCAGTTGCAGGCAGAAGGTGTCTTCGCCCGCCAGATGTTCGGTACGGGTCGCGCGTTCACCGAGCAGTGCCGCCAGCGGAAAGCATTCGCCGGTGGTGATTTCAAACGTGGTTTCGGTGCCGGGTTTGGTGATGTGCTGGCGTTCGCCAACCACCCGACCTTGTTTGACGATATAGAAATGTTCGACCGGGCCGTCGGCGGGTTTGATGATGCTCTCGCCCTGGCCGTAGAAACGCAGCTGACATTGCTCCACCAGATAAGCCAGGTGGGCGTGTTCCATCTGATTGAAGGGCGGGAAGCGCTGGAGGAATTGCAGGGTGCCCTGAATGTTCTGCAATACCGCGGTTTTCCCTGCCTGGGTGAAGGCGTCCGCTTTACTCATAACCATTACCGCAGTCTTTTACGAATTGTTGTTGTCGGATCGTTGCAGCCATGGTCGACCCCTGCGGGCAGGGTGCCCATTGGACGTAAGTCTAGGTTTTGCCACCATTGGTGCAGTTTCGGAGATGCCCTACGCAAACAGTCGGAAATTCCCTGGTCTACCCCCTTGGAAAAAAATCCGACGAAGTGCACATTGAAGCTCTGCCCAGCGATGTCTGACCACTTGCCAAGGGATTGTTTTGAACATTTAGAGAACGCCATGTCCGACCACGATATTTTGAGCGATGCCGAGCGGGAAGCGCTCAGTGCAGTCATGCTCGAACCTGATCTGCCGCCGCAGCGTGTATTGATCGTTGACGACGACAAGGATGCTCGTGAGCTGTTGTCGGAGATTCTTGCGTTGGATGGCATTCGTTGCATGACTGCAGCCAGTGGTGAGACAGCGTTGAAGATGCTTGAAGAAAAGCCTTCGATCGGGCTGGTCATCACCGATTTGCGCATGGGCCACGTCGGTGGGCTTGAACTGATACGGCAAGTACGCGAATCGGTACGGGCGGCGATGCCGATCATCATTGTTTCCGGTGATGCCGATGTGAAGGATGCGATTGCGGCGATGCATTTGAGCGTGGTGGATTTTCTGCTCAAGCCGATTGATACGGGCAAGTTGCTCGGTCTGGTCAAACACGAGTTGGGTATCGATCCTTAAAAGCCCCTCACCCTAGCCCTCTCCCAGAGGGAGAGGGGACTGACCGAGGTGGATGGTCGAGGTACACCGACTTGAAACTCCTCAGTCGAACTCAGGTTTTGAAAAGCACCAATATCTGCTCCCTTGCCCCTCAACCCTTGGCAATTCCTGAGCCGAGCTCAGATTTTGAAAAGCATGCAGATCTGCTCCCTTTCCCCTCTACCCCATGGGGGAGAGGGCTGGGGTGAGGGGGATGGATCTCAAGTCGACTACAAAACCCAATCCCAGCGCACAAACAAAAAAGCCCTGATCTTTCGATCAGGGCTTTTTCACATCCACCATCTACGCAAATTTACAGGCCATTGGCAGCCTTGAACTCGCGACGACGACGGTGCAGCACCGGCTCGGTGTAACCGTTCGGCTGCTTGGTGCCTTCGATCACCAGTTCGACCGCCGCCTGGAAGGCGATGTTGCTGTCGAAGTTCGGTGCCAGCGGACGGTACAGCGGGTCGTTGGCGTTCTGACGATCAACCACCGGCGCCATGCGCTTGAGGCTTTCCATCACTTGCGCTTCGGTGACCACGCCGTGGCGCAGCCAGTTGGCGATGTGCTGGCTGGAGATACGCAGCGTGGCACGGTCTTCCATCAGGCCGACGTCATTGATGTCCGGCACTTTCGAGCAACCGACACCCTGGTCGATCCAGCGTACCACGTAACCAAGAATGCCCTGAGCGTTGTTGTCCAGTTCGTTCTTGATCTGCTCTGGCGTCCAGTTCGGGTTAACCGCCAGTGGGATGGTCAGGATGTCGTCGACGGAAGCGCGAGCACGTTTGGCCAGTTCGGCCTGGCGGGCGAACACGTCGACCTTGTGGTAGTGCAGCGCGTGCAGCGCAGCAGCAGTCGGCGATGGTACCCAAGCGGTATTGGCGCCGGCCAGCGGGTGGGCGATTTTCTGCTCCAGCATCGCTGCCATCAGGTCGGGCATTGCCCACATGCCTTTACCGATTTGCGCGCGACCTTGCAGGCCGGTGCTCAGACCGATATCGACGTTCCAGTTTTCGTACGCGCCGATCCACTTCTCAGCCTTCATGTCAGCCTTGCGCACAACCGGGCCGGCTTCCATGGAGGTGTGGATTTCGTCGCCGGTGCGATCGAGGAAACCGGTGTTGATGAACACCACGCGCTCGCTGGCAGCCTGGATGCAGGCCTTGAGGTTGACCGTGGTACGGCGTTCCTCGTCCATGATCCCGACTTTCAGCGTATTGCGCGTAAGGCCCAACACGTCTTCGATGCGACCGAACAGCTCGTTGGTGAACGCCGCTTCTTCCGGGCCGTGCATCTTCGGTTTAACGATGTAGACCGAGCCGGTACGGGTGTTGCGACGCGAGGTATTGCCGTTGAGGTTGTGCATCGCCGCCAGGCAAGTGACCAGACCGTCGAGAATGCCCTCCGGCACTTCGTTACCGTTTTTGTCGAGGATCGCGTCGATGGTCATCAGGTGACCAACGTTACGCACGAACAGCAGCGAACGACCGTGCAACGTCACTTCACCGCCATTCGGCGCGGCGTAGGTGCGATCCGGGTTCATGGTGCGGGTGAACGTCTGGCCGCCCTTGGACACGGATTCTGACAAATCACCCTTCATCAGGCCGAGCCAGTTGCGGTAGATCACCACTTTGTCGTCAGCATCGACGGCGGCCACGGAGTCTTCGCAGTCCATGATGGTGGTCAGCGCGGCTTCCATCAGGATGTCTTTGACGCCGGCGGCGTCGGTCTGGCCGACCGGGGTGGTGGCGTCGACCTGGATTTCGAAGTGCAGACCGTTGTGTTTCAGCAGAATGGCGATTGGCGCGTTGGCGTCGCCCTGGAAACCGATCAGTTGTGCGTCATCGCGCAAGCCAGTGTTACTGCCGCCCTTAAGGGTGACCAGCAGTTTGCCGTCAGCGATTTTGTAGGCGGTCGAATCGACATGGGAGCCAGCAGCCAATGGCGCAGCTTCGTCGAGGAAGGCACGGGCAAAGGCGATGACTTTGTCGCCCCGCACCTTGTTGTAGCCTTTGCCTTTTTCCGCGCCACCGTCTTCGCTGATCGCGTCGGTGCCGTAGAGGGCGTCGTACAGCGAACCCCAGCGGGCGTTCGAAGCATTGAGAGCGAAGCGGGCGTTCATCACCGGTACAACGAGTTGCGGACCGGCGGTACGGGCGATTTCATCATCGACGTTTTGTGTCGTTGCCTGGAAATCAGCCGCTTCTGGCAGCAGATAACCGATTTCTTGCAGGAAGGCTTTATAGGCCACGGCGTCGTGCGCCTGACCGTTGCGTTCCTGGTGCCAGGCATCGATACGAGCCTGGAAGTCATCGCGTTTGGCGAGTAGGGCTTTGTTCTTCGGCGCCAGGTCATGAATGACCTTGTCGGCACCTTCCCAGAATTTTTCGGCGGTGAGGCCGGTACCGGGAATGGCTTCGTTGTTCACGAAGTCGAACAGGACTTTGGCGACCTGCAGGCCACCGACTTGAACGTGTTCAGTCATTGCTTGCCTCACTCTGCTCAGCTATTTCGCTTTTCAGCTCTTCAATTTGACAATGAAGCCTCTGGCCATTTAAACCACAAACCTGCCGACCAGTACATGCCATTGCTGGCGGCTGGGCTGGGACCAATCAACGGCTTGGGGGCCTTGCTGACGGGGCTTTCAGGGTTGCGAACAGGCCTTGGGCAGACATCGATCCAGCGTTATGTAGTGCGCGCTGCGGCATACTACATGATGAGTTGCGCTTGTGAAAATCAGACTAATTACGTCGTTCTGCGACCTCATGTCGCATTGCGGTCACATCGCGGAACGGGATGTTCTCAAAAAACAGATGGATTGTTCCAGCTAAATATAAAAAGTTGTACACGATTTGTCTTTTCGGGCGTCTGAGGCGCCTGACCATCCCTTGCCTATACTTCCCCTTCTATAACAAAAGTCATGACAAGAGGGCGACGCCATGGACCATCTCGTACTCACCGTTTTTGCCCCGGACAAGCCCGGACAGGTCGAGCGCATCGCCCAATGCATTGCCGAGCATGGCGGCAACTGGCTGGAAAGCCGCATGTCACGGATGGCCGGGCAGTTCGCCGGGATTCTTCGGGTGGGCGTGCCGGCGGAGGCTTACGATGAATTAGTCGATTCCCTACAAGCATTGTCGACGCATGGCATTCGCGTACTGATTGCCGAGAGTGGCATTGAGCAATCCTGTACCTGGAAACCGATCGCCATGGAACTGGTGGGCAATGATCGTCCGGGGATCGTGCGCGATATCACGCGGTTGTTGAGCGAGCAGGGTGTAAATCTGGAAAGGCTGGTCACGGAAGTGCGTCCGGCGCCGATGAGCAGCGAGCCGTTGTTTCACGCCGAGGCGATTCTCGCGGTGCCGCTGACCTTGTCGCTCGATGTCTTGCAGTCGCGTCTGGAAACCCTGGCCGATGATCTGATGGTGGAACTGGTGTTACGCACAGACGTTTAAGCGCCGATCAGGTTATCCAGTTTAAACGTGCACCTGCCTGTGGATAACCTGTAGAGACAGCCCGCCACGCCAGGCCCGCCGTGGCTTTGCGCTACCTGATCAAAAAACCGCCAACATTCAGTGACTTGCACACAAACGGCGGGGATCACGCTGTGGATAACCTTGGGAAGGAACGATGCAGGCCACGAGAACCGTGGCCTGTGAAGGTTTGTGCGTTTTTTGATCAGCTGCGCCGGCGTAAACTGATCACCGCATCGACGCTGTAAACGGCCAGACCGGCCCAGATGAAGATAAACGCGACCAGCGTGCTCGACGACAAGTGCTCGCCGAACAACAGCACCGCTTGCAACAGCACCAGGGTCGGTGCGAGGTATTGCAGGAAGCCGATCGTGGTGTACGGCAAGTGGCGCGTGGCGGCGTTGAAGCACACCAGCGGGACCAACGTGACCGGTCCGGCGGCCACCAGCCACCACGCTTGGGACGTAGTCCAGAACTCTGGTTGAGCGCTGGTTGCGGTCTGGTTGAACAGCAGCCAGGCGATCGCGATCGGCACCAGCATCCAGGTTTCCACCACCAGCCCCGGCAACGCCTTGACCGGCGCCTGTTTGCGGATCAGACCGTAGAAGCCAAAGGTCAACGCGAGCACCAGCGATACCCACGGCAGACTGCCGACCTGCCACACCTGTTGCGCCACACCGACCGCCGCCAGACCGACCGCGAGCCACTGCATCCGCCGCAGGCGTTCGCCGAGAATCAACATCCCCAACAGCACGTTTACCAACGGGTTGATGTAGTAACCGAGGCTCGCTTCGAGCATGCGCCCGTTGTTTACCGACCACACGTAGGTCAGCCAGTTGGCTGCGATCAGCGTGCCGCTCAAGGCCAGAATCGCCAGTCGCTTGGGGTTGTCGAGCAGCTCGCGCAGCCAGCCCGGATGTTTCCACACCATCAGCAGCAGCGCCCCGAACAGCGCCGACCACAGCACCCGATGGATGATGATCTCGACCGCCGGCACCTCGGCAATGGCTTTGAAGTAGATCGGGAACAGGCCCCAGATGATGTAGGCACTCAGGCCCAGAATGTACCCGCGACGCGGGTTGGCGGCTTGCATGCAGAATCCTTGCTCAGGCAGCTGACAAAGGAGGGATTGTAAGGAGGTTTGCCGGCGAGTGCCGTAGCTGATTGGTCAGAAATTTGTGAACACACACCCCCTGTGGGAGCGAGCTTGCTCGCGAATACGGACTGACATTCAACATTAAGCTGACTGACATGACGCCTTCGCGAGCAGGCTCACTCCTACAGAGGATGGAGGCGGATCAGAAGAGTTTCAGTGGCTCTTCATTCAGCGCGGACAGTTGCTCACGCAAGGCCAACACCTGATCGCCCCAATAACGCTCGGTGCCGAACCACGGAAAGCTGTGCGGGAACGCCGGGTCATCCCAGCGCCGCGCCAGCCAGGCGCTGTAGTGCATCAGGCGCAGGGCGCGCAACGGTTCGATCAGCGCCAGTTCGCGCGGATCGAAGTCGTGGAACTCGTTGTAGCCGTCCATCAGTTCCGACAACTGCCCCAGGCATTCCTGACGATCCCCGGCGAGCATCATCCAGATGTCCTGCACCGCCGGCCCCATACGGCAGTCGTCGAGGTCGACGATGTGGAACATCTCGTCACGGCACATCATGTTGCCGGGGTGGCAATCGCCGTGCATGCGGATGTTCTGGTGCGGTGTGTTGGCGTAGGCATCTTCCACGCGCTTGAGCAGGTCGCGGGCGACGGACTCGTAGGCCGGCAGCAGGCTTTTCGGAATGAAATTGCCTTCGAGCAAGGTGTTCAGCGAAGCGTGGCCGAAGTTCTGCACGGCGAGGGCTTCACGGTGTTCGAACGGTTTGGTCGCGCCGACCGCGTGAATCCGCCCAAGCAACTGACCGAGGCGGTACAACTGATCGAGATTGCCCGGCTCTGGCGCACGGCCGCCACGACGCGGGAACAAGGTGAAGCGGAAACCTGCGTGCTCGTGCAGGGTTTCGCCGTTGTGGATCAGCGGCGCCACCACGGGGATTTCGACGTCAGCCAGTTCGAAGGTGAATTTGTGTTCTTCGAGGATGGCTTCGTTGGTCCAGCGCTGTGGGCGGTAGAACTTGGCGATCAGCGGCTCGGAGTCTTCGATGCCGACTTGATAAACGCGGTTTTCATAGCTGTTGAGCGCCAGAATGCGCGCATCACTGAGGAAGCCGATGCTTTCAACGGCATCGAGGACGAGGTCGGGTGTGAGGGTTTCAAACGGGTGGGCCATGCTGACTCCTGCGCGCAGCAGGCTGCCGCGTCCGGCCCAGCATGGTAGCGCAGATGGCAGGCCCTTAGGGGTTTGGTGTCTGTGCTGACGCTATCGCGAGCAGGCTCACTCCTACAGGGGATCGCATTCCCAATGTGGGAGCGAGCTTGCTCGCGAAGGCGGTGGATCAGGCGCCGACGATCCCGCCGTCCTCTCGGGTAATCGCCATCACCGACGACCGCGGCTTGCCATTCGGCAAATGCTCTGGGAACGTCGAACCACCGTTCTCCCCCGGATGCTGAATGCCGACAAACAAAGTCTTCTGATCCGGCGAGAAGCTGATCCCCGTCACCTCACAACCAATCGGCCCGACCATGAACCGGCGAATCTCGCCAGTCTTGGGGTCGGCGCAGAGCATCTGGTTGTTGCCCATCCCGGCAAAGTCCCCGGCATTGCTCGAATCACCGTCAGTGAGAATCCACAAGCGTCCGGCCTTGTCGAAGCCCAAACCATCCGGGCTGTTGAACATGTTCTGCGGGGTGATGTTCTTCGAGCCGCCCTTCGGCGTGCCGGCGTGCACGCCCGGGTTGCCAGCGACCACAAACAGATCCCAGGCAAACGTCTTCGAAGCGTGATCATCGCGTTCGGTGCGCCAGCGCAGGATCTGCCCGTAGACGTTCTTCTCGCGCGGATTCGGCCCACCGACTGGCTGGCCGTCTTCGCCACGCTTGGCGTTGTTGGTCAGGGTGCAATAGACCTGACCGTCCTTCGGACTGACGACGATCCATTCCGGACGGTCCATGCGCGTCGCACCAACAACACTGGCGGCGAGGCGCGCGTGGATCAGCACTTCAGCCTGATCGGCAAAACCGCTGCTGGCGTCGATGCCGTTTTTGCCGTGGGTCAGTTCGATCCACTGGCCCTGGCCTTTCGGGTGGTCGGGGTTGCTGTCGCCATTATCGAACTTGGCCACGTACAGGGTGCCGTGATCGAGGATGTCGCGGTTGGCCTTGGCGTTGCGATGGTTGATGCGGTCGCGGCTGACGAATTTATAGATGAACTCGCCACGCTCGTCGTCGCCCATGTACACCACGGCGCGACCGTCGTCGGTCTCGGCCAGTGCGGCGTTTTCATGCTTGAAGCGGCCCAGCGCTGTGCGCTTGACCGGGGTCGATTGCGGATCGAACGGATCGATCTCGACCACCCAGCCGTGTCGGTTGAGTTCGTTGGGGTTTTTCGCCATGTCGAAGCGCGGGTCGTACGGGTGCCAGTTGATCTCGCGGCTGGCGACGGAGACACCGTAACGCTTCTGCGCCGGGTCGAACTGTTGCTGGGCATTGCTGCTGCCGAAACAGTCGGTGAAGTTTTCTTCGCAGGTCAGGTAAGTACCCCACGGCGTTTTGCCGTTGGCGCAGTTCTGGAAGGTGCCGAGGACTTTCTTGCCGTGTTTGTCGGCCGCCGTTTTCATCAAGTCGTGACCGGCAGCCGGGCCGCTGATGCGCAGCGGTGAGTTGCCGTGAATGCGGCGGTTGTAGCGCGAACCCTGAACGAACTGCCATTGACCGTTCTTGCGTTGCACTTCAATCACCGAGACGCCTTCGCATGCCAGCGCCTTGCGCACGTCTTCGGCCGATTGCGGCATGCCGCCGTGCGGATAGAGGTAGCGGTAGTTGGTGTATTCGTTGTTGATCGCCATCAGCGCGCGATTGCGGTCGTCGGGGAAGGCGAACAGGCTCATGCCGTCGTTGTTGTCGCCGAATTGCACTTCCTGTGCGGCAGCGGTGCCGTTGCCACTCGGGTCGAAGGCCGGGCCGTTCTTTTGCAGGGGCTGGCCCCAACTGATCAGCACCGAAGACTTGTAGCCTTTGGGCAGTGTGATGACGTCGGTGGTTGCCGCCGGAATACTCTCGAAACCGAGCAGACGGCTGTTGCCGGCACTGACGCCAGTGGCCAGCGCGCTGCGGCTCAACAGGCTGCCGCCGAGGAACATCGCCGCGCCGCACAGCGCGCCGGCGCCGATGAAACCGCGACGGCTGAGGCCGACCATTTTTTCCAGGTCAGTGGATTGGTTTTCTTCTAATAGGCTCACATCAGGCTCCCTGCTTGGTTTTGGCAGCCACCTTAATGAGCGTCGATGACGCTTTCGTTGCAGCGCCTGATTACAGCTGCGTGCCGAGCAGCACGTTGGACGGCGAAAACTGCACCTGCACTGGTTGTGCGATGCCCAACCCGCGAGTGCGCAGGTCCAACGGTTCCGCTAGGGCACAGAGGATATGGCCGTTGGGCAGGGCAATGCGCACTTCGCTCGGGCCATCCTCGGCGTCGAGGATCGCTTCGATGGTGCCGTTGAGAAGATTGTGACCAAACGTTGCAGGCTGCTCATTGCTGAGCAATTCCAGCCAGCCGGCCTTGATCAGGGCGACCACTTCGGTGCCGGCTTGCAGCTCCAGGTGCACGGTGCTGTCATGGGTGATCTGCGCGTCGAGGCACAGGCCTTCGGCCAGTTCGAGACGGATCAGGTCATTGCGGCCCTGCGCTTCGATCGCCACGACCTTGCCGTGCAACTGATTGCGTGCGCTGGTTCTGAGCATCAAACGACCGAGCAGATCCAGATCACTGGCGTCTTCCGCTGCCTCCAGCACCTGGGCCTGCAAGGCCTGCAGTTTTTGGTACAGGCGCAAAACGCGCTCGCCTTCGCTGGAGAGTTTCGCGCCGCCGCCACCCTTACCACCGACGGCGCGCTCGACCAGCGGTTTCTGCGCGAGGTTGTTCAGCTCATCGATGGCGTCCCATGCCGCTTTGTAGCTCAGGCCAGCACTTTTCGCCGCGCGGGTGATCGAGCCCTGTTCGGCGATATGTTGCAGCAGCGCGATACGCTGCGGACGGCGGACGATGTGCTGGGACAGCAGGGAGGGCATGGACATGGATGGGTGCTTTTTAGCTGTGGCGGTGGGGGATGAAGTTGGCCGCTAGCGACGCGAGAGTCAAGCCCGACACAGAACCCTGTGGGAGCGAGCTTGCTCGCGAAAGCGGCGTGTCAGTCAACATTGATTTTGAATGTTCTGGCCCCTTCGCGAGCAAGCTCGCTCCCACAGGGAGTATGTGTTGGCTTCAGCTTCCGGGCTTTGGCGTGCGCGCCAGGCAATAGACATCGACCCGCGCAGCGCCAGCGTCGATCAATAGACGCGCAAGCGCCTGCGCAGTGGCGCCAGTGGTCAACACATCATCAACCAGCGCCAGATGCCGGCCTTTCACCTGCGCGTCAGGCATGAGGTCGAAGGCTTTATGCAGATTGCGTTTACGCGACTTGGCGTCGAGCTCCTGTTGGGCATCAGTGTCTTTGATACGACGCAGAACAGTTTCCTCAATTGGCAGATCAAGCGACTTGTTCAACCAGCGCGCCAGCATCGCCGCCTGGTTGAAGCCCCTTTGACGCAGACGTTTACGCGCCAGCGGCACCGGCAACAACACATCCGGCCTCGGCAAGCCCTCATCGAAGCGATGTTGCAGGTATTGCCCGAGAACGTCGGCGAGCAGGTGGCCAAACGGCCATTTCGCGTTGTGTTTAAACCGCGTAATCAGACTGTCGACCGGGAAGCCATAAAGCCATGGCACCACCACCTCTTCGAAAGCTGGCGGCTCTAGTTGGCACTCGCCGCAGGTCAGGCCCGCTGCGGCTAAAGGCAAAGCGCAGGTGACGCAGTGATCGCCGAGCCACGGCAGATCGGTTTCGCAAGCCACGCATATTGGCATTTCTGCTTCTGCCGGCTCATCGCAAAGCAAGCAGGATTGTACGTTATTTAAACAGATGTAAACCTGTCCTTCGTGTCGTGGTTGACAGCGCATGACTCTTCCTTAAATATGCCGAACATCCGTGTCGCGCCTGTGGGTATTCCGTTCCCGCAGCCGCCAGCCAAGCATAACCAAGGAACTACCCATGAGCGCGAGCACCACCGCCACCCTGCGTCACGATTGGTCTCTGGCCGAAGTCAAAGCACTCTTCGTACAGCCATTCAACGACTTGCTGTTCCAGGCGCAAACGGTGCACCGCGCACATTTCAACGCCAACCGCGTGCAGGTCTCGACCCTGCTGTCGATCAAGACCGGCGCCTGCCCGGAAGACTGCAAGTACTGCCCGCAGTCCGGTCACTACAACACCGGCCTGGAAAAAGAAAAGCTGATGGAAGTGCAGAAGGTCCTCGAAGAGGCGGCACGCGCCAAGGCCATCGGCTCGACGCGTTTCTGCATGGGGGCAGCGTGGAAACATCCGTCGGCCAAAGACATGCCGTACGTGCTGAAAATGGTCGAGGGCGTGAAAGCCCTGGGCCTGGAAACCTGCATGACCCTGGGCCGTCTCGATCAGGATCAGACCGAGGCGCTGGCCAAGGCCGGCCTCGATTACTACAACCACAACCTCGACACTTCGCCTGAGTTCTACGGCAGCATCATCACCACCCGCACTTACAGCGAGCGCCTGCAAACGCTGGCCTACGTGCGTGAATCGGGGATGAAGATCTGTTCCGGCGGCATTCTCGGCATGGGCGAATCACTGGACGACCGCGCCAATCTGCTGATCCAGTTGGCCAACCTGCCGGAGCATCCCGAATCGGTGCCGATCAACATGCTGGTGAAAGTCGCCGGCACGCCGCTGGAAAACGCCGAAGACATCGACCCGTTCGACTTCATCCGCATGCTCGCCGTGGCCCGTATCCTCATGCCGCAATCCCACGTACGCCTGTCCGCCGGCCGCGAAGCGATGAACGAGCAGATGCAGGCCCTGGCCTTCTTCGCCGGCGCCAACTCGATTTTCTACGGCGACAAACTGCTGACCACCGCCAACCCGCAGGCGGACAAGGACATGCAGTTGTTTGCGCGTTTGGGTATTCAACCGGAAGCCCGTGAAGAGCATTCCGATGAGGTGCATCAGGCCGCGATCGAGCAGGCGCTGGTGGAGCAGAAGAGCAGTGAGCAGTTCTACAACGCCGCAGTGTAAAAAGCTGCGCGGATTCCTCTGAAGGAATGCAAAACCCCTGTGGGAGCGAGCTTGCTCGCGAAAGCGGTGCCTCAGTCGACATTGATGTTGGATGTGAAGGCCTATTCGCGAGCAGGCTCGCTCCCACAAGGGATCTGTGTCACTTGAAAGTCGAGGCCTGCATGTCTTTCGATCTCGCCGCACGCCTTGCTGCCCGTCGTGCCGAAAATCTCTATCGCCAGCGACCGCTGCTTGAGTCCCCGCAGGGGCCTGAAGTGGTGGTCGACGGCAAACCATTGCTCGCGTTCTGCAACAACGATTACCTGGGCTTGGCCAATCATCCGCAAGTGATCGAAGCCTGGCGCGCCGGTGCTGAACGCTGGGGCGTCGGTGGCGGTGCCTCGCATCTGGTGATTGGCCACAGCGGCCCGCACCACGCTCTGGAAGAAGCGCTGGCCGATCTCACCGGTCGACCGCGTGCATTGCTCTTTACCACCGGCTACATGGCTAATATCGGCGCGGTCACGGCGCTGGTCGGGCAGGGCGATACGGTGCTGGAAGATCGCCTCAATCACGCTTCGCTGCTGGACGCGGGTCTGTTGTCCGGCGCGCGTTTCAATCGTTATCTGCACAACGACGCGGTGAGCCTGGCCAAGCGTCTTGAGAAAGCCAGCGGCAATACGCTGGTAGTCACCGACGGTGTGTTCAGCATGGACGGCGATCTCGCTGACCTGCCGGCATTGGCTCGTGAAGCCAAGGCCAAAGGCGCGTGGCTGATGGTCGATGACGCTCACGGTTTTGGGCCGCTCGGTGCGAACGGTGGCGGCATCGTCGAGCATTTCGGTTTGAGTCAGGAGGACGTGCCGGTACTGGTCGGCACCCTTGGTAAAGCCTTCGGCACCGCTGGCGCCTTCGTCGCGGGCAGCGAAGAGCTGATCGAAAGCCTGATCCAGTTCGCCCGTCCGTACATCTACACCACCAGCCAGCCACCAGCGCTGGCCTGCGCGACCCTGAAAAGTCTGGAGCTGCTGCGCACTGAACACTGGCGCCGTGAGCATCTGCAGACCTTGATCCGCCAGTTCCGCCAGGGCGCCGAGCAGATCGGCCTGGAGTTGATGGACAGCTTCACGCCGATCCAGCCGATCATGATCGGCGATGCCGGTCGTGCGGTGCGGTTCTCGCAAATGTTGCGCGAGCGCGGGCTGATGGTTACCGCCATCCGCCCTCCGACCGTGCCCGCCGGCAGCGCGCGCTTGCGCGTGACCCTGACCGCCGCCCACAACGAAGCGCAGGTGCAGCTATTGTTAGAGGGACTGGCCGATTGCTTTGCCCAACTGTCGTCGGAGCCAAGCCATGCGTGATCGCCTGATTCTGCTGCCCGGCTGGGGCCTCGGTGTGTCGCCGATGGAGCCTCTGGCCGCCGCTTTGCAAGGGCTCGACGAGCATCTGAAAGTGGAAATCGAGCCGCTGCCGGAGCTGGATTCCAGTGACCTGCAAGACTGGCTCGATGAACTCGATGAACGCATTCCACAAGACGTCTGGCTCGGTGGCTGGTCGCTGGGCGGCATGCTCGCGTCCGAACTGGCGGCACGCCGTGGCGAGCGTTGCTGCGGATTGCTGACGCTGGCGAGCAATCCTTCCTTCGTTGCCCATGAACAGTGGCCGACCGCGATGCCCGGCGAGACTTTCGATGCGTTTCTCGCCGGTTGCCAAGCCGATCCCCGGCTGACCCTCAAACGTTTTTCGCTGCTCTGTGCTCAAGGTGCACAAGATGCGCGCGGCTTGTCGCGGTTGATGCTCGGCGGCGCACCGCACACGGCGCCGTCGGCGTTGATGGCGGGCCTGGAATTGCTCGCGCAACTGGACACCCGCGAAGCACTGCAAGCATTTCGCGGCCCGCAATTTCATCTGTTCGCCGGACAGGACGGCCTGGTCCCGGCGGAAGCGGCGGGGGCGTTGTTCGTCCTGTTGCCGGATATCGAAATCGGTCTGATCGAACAGGCCTGTCATGCGTTTCTTCTGGAAGACCCCCACGGACTGGCGGGTGCTATCCAGGCTTTTTTACATGAGTGCGGTGATGACTGATTTGTCTCTAGTGCTGCCTGGCGGCTTGCCTGACAAGCGTCAGGTCGCGGCCTCTTTCTCCCGCGCGGCGGCCAGTTACGACAGCGTCGCCGAGTTGCAACGTGATGTCGGTACACAGTTGATTGAGCGTTTGCCGCAGGAGTTCGTGCCGGCGCGTTGGCTGGATCTGGGTTGTGGCACGGGTTATTTCACCCGCGCGTTGGCTTCGCGGTTTGCCGAGGGCCACGGTGTGGCACTGGACATTGCCGAGGGTATGCTCGATCACGCGCGCCCGCTGGGCGGCGCGGAGCACTTCATTGCTGGCGATGCCGAGCGCCTGCCGTTGCAGGATTCGACTTGCGATCTGATCTTCTCCAGCCTCGCGGTACAGTGGTGTGCGGACTTCGAGACAGTGCTCAGCGAAGCGTTTCGCGTGTTGAAACCGGGTGGGATTTTTGCGTTTGCTAGTCTTTGTGTAGGGACGCTGTTTGAGTTGCGCGACAGCTGGCGCCAAGTCGACGGGATGGTGCATGTCAATCGCTTCCGCGAGTTCGCCCGCTACGAGCAATTGTGTGCAGCCAGTGGCTTGCGTACGTTGAGCCTGGAAAATCAGCCTCACGTGCTGCATTACCCGGATGTGCGCAGCTTGACGCATGAATTGAAAGCTTTAGGTGCGCACAATCTGAATCCGGGGCGGCCGGGCGGTTTGACCGGCCGCGCGCGGATTCTCGGGCTGGTCGAAGCTTACGAGCAGTTCCGTGAGGCGTCGGGATTGCCGGCAACTTATCAGGTGGTCTACGCCGTGTTGGAGAAACCCGTATGAGCGCAGCCTATTTCATCACCGGAACCGACACCGATGTCGGCAAGACCACGGTGGCCGCCGGGTTGCTGCATGCGGCACGTTCTGCCGGGTTGAGTACAGCGGCGGGCAAACCGGTGGCGTCCGGTTGCGAAGTCACGCCCAAAGGTTTGCGCAATGCCGATGCGTTGGCACTGTTGGCCGAATGCTCGTTGCCGCTGAGTTATCAACAGGTCAATCCCGTGGCGTTCGAGCCTGCGATTGCTCCGCATCTGGCGGCGCGCGAGGCGGGAGTGGCCTTGACCGTGCAATCGTTGCTGGCGCCGATGCGCGAGATTCTGGCGATGAATGCCGATTTCACTTTGATCGAAGGCGCGGGTGGCTGGCGGGTGCCGTTGGCGGATCAGGACAATTTGTCGGATCTGGCGATTGCGTTGAAGCTGCCGGTGATTCTGGTGGTGGGCGTGCGCCTGGGTTGCATCAGTCATGCGTTGCTGACGGCTGAGGCGATTGCTCGGGATGGCCTGCAATTAGCGGGGTGGGTGGCGAATATCATCGATCCGAAGACTTCGCGGCTGGAAGAAAACCTCGCGACGCTGGCCGAGCGAATTCCGGCGCCGTGTTTGGGGCGCGTGCCGAAACTCAAGGCGTTGAGCGCAGAAGCGGTGGCGGATCATTTGCAACTGGATCTGCTCGACTAAGCTTTTCTCTATGGGCAGGCACTGTGCCATTAGTGTTTTTGACGGGTGTTTTTCTGGCGCCTCTGGTTCAATGGCAGCCATTGATCCTTCCCAAGGATGAGAACTGTTATGGAAATCTCCGGTAACACAGCTTTTTATGCAGGTCTGAGCTCGATTCAGAGCGGGCAGAACCGCGTTGATCAGGCTGCCAGCCAGATTGCCAACAATACTATTGAGCGTTCGGTCACCAGCCAGTCTTCGGAAGCGCAGGTCGATCGTCTGCGTGGCGTGGATCGCAGTCAGCAAATGGACCTGGGCAGCGACATGGTCCAGATGGCCCAAGGCAAATTTCAAGTGGAGCTGGGCGTGAAAGTCGCCAAGGCTTCCGACGAAGTGCTCGGTACCATCATCGATACGTTCGCCTGATTTTTCGCCATCGCATCCCTGAACGCCGCGCCTTGTCGCGGCGTTTTTCGTTGTAAGTCCTTCTCTCTCAACTAATCTTTTTTCAGCGCCCGTGGCTCGTTCGAGTTCGTGGCGGTTTGCTGTGTCCGGCTTTTCAAAAATGTGATGACGAACGGCAAAAGATCGATGCTTGACAAGATTTCGGCGTAAACGTATGTTTCAAACAACTGTTTGACCGTCACAACAAATCAACACGGTCGTTCATTCCCGGTTACATCAGCAGAGGTTTATCGCTATGCCTGACTACAAGGCCCCCTTGCGTGATATTCGCTTCGTTCGTGACGAACTGCTCGGCTACGAAGCGCACTATCAGAGCCTTCCGGCTTGCGCAGACGCAACTCCGGACATGGTTGACGCCATTCTCGAAGAAGGCGCCAAGTTTTGTGAGCAGGTACTGGCACCGCTGAACCGCGTGGGCGACCTCGAAGGTTGCACCTGGAGCGAGTCCGGCGTGAAAACCCCGACGGGCTTCAAAGAGGCTTACAAGCAATTCGTTGAAGGCGGCTGGCCAAGCCTGGCGCATGACGTCGAGCACGGCGGCCAAGGCCTGCCTGAGTCGCTGGGTCTGGCCGTGAGCGAGATGGTTGGCGAAGCCAACTGGTCGTGGGGCATGTACCCAGGCCTGTCGCACGGCGCGATGAACACCATCTCCGAGCACGGCACCCCAGAGCAGCAAGAAGCCTATCTGACCAAACTGGTGTCCGGCGAATGGACCGGCACCATGTGCCTGACCGAGCCGCACTGCGGCACCGACCTGGGCATGCTGCGCACCAAGGCCGAACCTCAGGCTGATGGTTCCTACAAAGTCTCCGGCACCAAGATCTTCATTTCGGCCGGCGAACACGACATGGCCGACAACATCGTCCACATCGTGCTGGCCCGCCTGCCGGACGCACCGGCTGGCACCAAAGGCATCTCGCTGTTCATCGTTCCAAAGTTCATGCCCAATGCTGATGGCACCGTCGGTGCACGCAACGCGGTGACCTGCGGTTCGCTGGAGCACAAGATGGGCATCCACGGCAACGCCACCTGCGTGATGAACTTCGACGGGGCCACCGGTTACCTGATCGGCCCGGCGAACAAAGGCCTGAACTGCATGTTCACCTTTATGAACACCGCACGTCTGGGTACCGCGCTGCAAGGTCTGGCCCACGCCGAAATCGGTTTCCAGGGCGGTCTGAAATACGCTCGTGATCGTCTGCAAATGCGCTCCCTGACCGGCCCGAAAGCGCCGGAAAAAGCCGCTGACCCGATCATCGTGCACCCTGACGTACGCCGCATGCTGTTGACCATGAAGGCGTTCGCCGAAGGCAACCGTGCGATGGTGTATTTCACCGCCAAACAGGTCGATATCGTCAAATACGGCGTCGATGAAGAAGAGAAAAAGAAAGCCGACGCACTGCTGGCCTTCATGACTCCGATCGCGAAAGCGTTCATGACCGAAGTCGGTTTTGAATCCGCCAACCACGGCGTACAGATCTACGGCGGCCACGGCTTCATCGCCGAGTGGGGCATGGAGCAGAACGTTCGCGACAGCCGCATTTCGATGCTGTACGAAGGCACCACCGGTATCCAGGCACTCGACCTGCTGGGCCGTAAAGTGCTGATGACTCAAGGCGAGGCTCTGAAAGGCTTCACCAAGATCGTCCACAAGTTCTGCCAGAACAACGAAGGCAACGAAGCCGTTGCAGAATTCGTCGCACCGCTGGCGGCAATCAACAAAGAGTGGGGCGAGCTGACCATGAAGGTCGGTATGGCCGCCATGAAGGATCGCGAAGAAGTCGGCGCGGCCTCCGTGGACTACCTGATGTACTCCGGTTATGCCTGCCTGGCTTACTTCTGGGCCGACATGGCTCGTGTAGCAGCCGAGAAGCTGGCAGAAGGCAGTGGCGACGCGGCGTTCTACACCGCCAAGCTGCAAACCGCGCGCTTCTACTTCCAGCGCATTCTGCCGCGTACCCGTACGCACGTGGCCACCATGCTGTCGGGCGCCAACAACCTGATGGACATGAAAGAAGAAGACTTCGCACTGGGCTACTAAGCCTTAACGCAGTCTTTTGAAAAACCGCTGCTCCTTTGGGGGCGGCGGTTTTTTTTGCGCTGAATTTATCCCCAACACTGGGGATGTTTCCCCAGCAGAAACGGTGAGCTGACAGCGCGCCTTCTCCGTGTTTATTGATTCAAAATGTTTCTCGGAAGGATGGCCAATTAATTGCACTGCGCTGATTAACCGGCGCTCACGAGAAATCCTGTGCTGTTCCACGACGCCTCTCGCCCGGCAAAACGCATAACAACAACGTCAGGGTGAAGCACATGAACATCTGCCGACTTGTCTGGTTAGCCCTTGCACTCGCCACTTTCAACACGATGGCCGCTACACCGGCCGAAGTCGATCCGCCGGTACCGGAAGTGCCAAGCCTGCAATCCTTGCGTGGCATGCTGCCGCCCGATCCCTCCGGAACCGAGGGCGGACGCAAGGTCGACCTGATGACCGACTACGTGCTCAACCGCTCCGCCGCTATCCTGCTGGGCAAGGCGTTGTTCTGGGACATGGAAGTCGGCAGCGATGGCGCCACCGCGTGCGCGTCCTGCCACTATCATGCTGGCGTCGATCACCGCATCACCAACCAACTCAACCCCGGCCAGGCGCACACCAATGCCAACGTCGCCTCGATCTTCAACAAACCTTTTGTCGCTTCGGACATTCCCGGTGACGTGGCGTCCTACGCGACGCTGTCCGGTGGCAAGGGCGGGCCTAACTACACACTGAAGAAAATCGATTTCCCGACCCATGTGCTGAGCAACCCACTGGAGCGCAACTCGCCGATCGTTTACTCGAGCGATGACGTGGTCGGCTCCCAAGGCGTATTCGACGCCAACTTCGTCAAACCCAATCAACCGCGCTTCGACAAGTGCACCCAGCAACCGGACGGCATCTTCCAGGTCGGCGGCATCAACGTACGCCGCAGCACCGGGCGCAACGCGCCGTCGGTGATCAATGCTGCGTTCAACGTGCGCAACTTCTGGGATGGCCGCGCGAACAACGTGTTCAACGGTTTTTCGCCGTTCGGTAATCGTGATCCCGATGCGGGCATTTACGTGACCAGCGAGCGCAACACCGTGGCAAGCAAAGTCCGGCTGGCACTCAACGACGCATCTGCCGCGTCGCAAGCGGTGGGACCGCCGGGTAGCGGGGTGGAAATGTCCTGCGGCGGCCGCACTTTCGCCGACATCGGCCGGCGCATGCTGGATCAGTTGATGCTCAAGCAACAGCGGATTTCTTCCAACGACTCGGTGCTCGCTTCGGTATCCGGCGCACGGCGTCCGACCTATCGCGAATTGATCAAAAACGCCTTCCAGCCACGCCTGTGGAACGCCACGCAAAATGTGCTGGTGGGCGGTGCGCCGTATACGCAGATGGAAGCCAACTTCCCGCTGTTCTTCGGGTTGGCGATTCAGATGTACGAATCCACCCTGATCTCTGACCAGGCGCCGATTGATGCCTATCTGCAAGGCGATTCAACCGCCATGAACGCGCAGCAGGTCCAAGGCATGAACCTGTTTCTCGGCAAAGGTAAATGTGTGAACTGCCATGGCGGCGCGGAGCTGACCAATGCCGCCAGCCGCCTGCTGATGCACCCGCGTGAGCGCATTGAACGCATGGTCATGGCCGATAACCTGATCACCCTTTACGACAACGGTTTCTACAACACCGGTGTGCGTCCGACCTCAGAAGACCTCGCGCTCGGTGGCTCGGATGCCTGGGGTAACCCATGGTCTTTCAGCCGCCAGTACAACAAGCTGTTGCAAGGCGGCAGCATTCCCGATCCGCTGGACGTCGATGTCTGCACCTTCGAGGCACCGCTGAGCGCAGCGATTCCGTGCGACGCGACGCTCAAACCCAACGTCAACTTCCGTGATTCGGTCGACGGCGCCTTCAAGACGCCGACCTTGCGTAACATCGCGCTGACCGGCCCGTACTTCCACAACGGCAGCCGCGCGACGCTCAAACAGGTGATGGAGTTCTACAACCGTGGCGGCGACCGTCGCGGCGAGGACGCCAACAACACCAGCGGTTTCGAGCATCCTTCGGCGAATCAGCACAATACGTCGAACCTCGATCCGGACATGACCAACCTCAACCTGACTCCCGATGAGATCGACGCGTTGGTGAAATTCATGGAAGTCGGCCTGACCGATCCGCGTGTGGCCTGGGAACGGGCGCCGTTCGATCATCCGTCACTGGTCATCCCGCAAGGCCATATCGGTGATGAAAACGCGGTGACCCAACGGCCCGCCAGCCCGAAAGTCACCACCCGCCAGGCAGCGGACGCTTCGCTCAATCTCAAGCCTTACGGCGCCGAGGGGCGCAGCACGGCGGAGGGGCCATTACTGCCGTTCTACAACGATTTGTGAGGAATATTTCCAGGCCTGGCCATCAGTGATGGTGGCCAGCATGGCAAATCGGGCAAAAAACTTGGCAAATCGCTCAGATAGTCAGGTTTTCTGCCGTTAAAGAGACTGCGTGTGATGTGGATCACATTGTGTGTGCTTAACTGGCCACATTGCAGGCACAATGCCATCTCTTTGATATGACGGGTCGGAGCTTTACCCTTGCCGCGTTCTTCCGCTGTACGTTTCAGTCATTTCCTACCTTCACTGCTGTTGTTACTCGCGGGGTTGGCGGCTGCGTACGTCAAAGACCTCAGCGTGTTCTTCACTTCGCTGTTCAATGTGTTGCCGACCTTGGTGCTGCTGTTGGGTGGCGCTTATTGCGCGGTTTACCGACGTCAGCGCGAACTGTTTCTGATGCTCACGGTGTACATCGCCTACTTTTTGCTCGACACCCAGACCGACTATTACCGCGATAACGGCAAGGTCCGTGAAGACGCTGCGGTGGTCTTTCATCTTGTGTGTTTGCTGCTGCCGTTATTGTTCGGCCTGTTCGCTGCGTGGCAGGAACGTACGCATCTGTTTCAGGACATGGTTGCGCGCTTCGCCGTGCTGCTGGCCTTCGGCAGCGTGGCGCTGGGCCTTGAGCAAAGTTATCCCCAGGCGCTGCTGATGTGGCTGTCGGAAATCCGCTGGCCGGCGCTGCATGGCGCATGGATGAGTCTGATCCAGCTTTCCTATCCGGTATTCATCTCGGCGTTCCTGCTGTTGGCCTGGCAGTACTGGCGCAATCCGCGTCCACTGCATGCGGCACAATTGGTTGGCCTGCTCGGCGTGTTCTGGATGCTGCCGAAAACCTTCATCCTGCCGTTCACCCTGAACATCATGTGCAGTCAGGTGATGTTGATGATCGCCGCCGCCGTTGCGCACGAGGCTTATCAAATGGCCTTCCGCGACGAACTGACCGGTCTGCCGGGACGTCGTGCGCTCAACGAACGCATGCAGCGCCTGGGCCGCAACTATGTGCTGGCCATGAGCGACGTCGACCACTTCAAGAAATTCAACGACACCCACGGTCACGATGTCGGTGACCAGGTACTACGTCTGGTCGCCAGCAAGCTGTCGAAAATCAGCGGTGGCGGTAGGGCCTATCGCTACGGTGGTGAGGAATTTGCCCTGGTGTTCGCAGGCAAAACCCTTGAAGAGTGCATGCCGCATCTTGAGGTGATCCGCGAGTCGATTGCCTCCTACAGCATTCAACTGCGCAATCAGGAAAACCGTCCACAGGACGATCAGCAAGGTCGTCAGCGCCGCGCCGGCTCGGGTGCGTCCAGTGTGTCGGTGACAGTGAGCATCGGCGTCGCCGAGCGAGTGGAGCAGCGCAACCCGGAACAAGTGCTGAAGTCCGCCGACGAGGCGCTCTACGCCGCTAAAGGCGCGGGGCGTAACTGCGTGATGGCGTACGGACAAAACCGCCGTGGCGCGGTGCGCATGGACACGGCCGCAGGTTGAGTGATGACGGCGCATTCAGCGTCTGCACAATGATTGTTTGGCGTGGTGGCCGGCAGTAGGTTGAGGAAATCTGCTGACGGAGAAGCCACCATGCCTGAGTACAAAGCTCCCCTGCGCGACATGCGCTTTCTGATCGACCACGTCTTCGACTTCCACGCCAATTACGCCATCCTCGGCGCCCACGACGCCAGCCCGGACATGATCAACGCGATCCTCGAAGAGGGCGCGAAGTTCTGCGAGAACGTTCTGGCGCCGCTCAATCGCAGCGGCGACGAAGAGGGCTGCCATTTCGACAACGGTGTGGTGACAACGCCTACAGGCTTCAAGCAGGCCTTCGCACAATACGTCGAGGGCGGCTGGCACGGTCTGGCCGCAGACCCGACCTACGGCGGCCAAGGCCTGCCAAGTTCGCTGGGGCTGGTGATCAGCGAAATGGTCGGCTCCAGCAACACGTCCTGGGGCATGTACCCGGGGCTGACCCACGGCGCGATGTCGGCGATCCATGCCCACGGCAGCGCTGAACAGAAAAAGACTTATCTGAGCAAACTCACCGCCGGGCAATGGACCGGCACCATGTGCCTGACCGAAGCCCATTGCGGCACCGACCTGGGCATCATCAAGACCCGCGCCGTACCTCAGGCTGACGGCAGTTATGCGGTCACCGGCAGCAAGATTTTCATCTCCGCCGGCGAGCACGACATGAGCGACAACATCATCCATTTGGTGTTGGCCAAGTTGCCGGATGCGCCGGCCGGGACCAAGGGCATTTCACTGTTTATCGTGCCGAAATTCTTGCCGGATACTGCAGGCGAGGCGGGCGCGCGCAACGGCGTTTCCTGCGGTTCGATTGAACATAAAATGGGCATCAAGGCGTCGGCCACTTGCGTGTTGAACTTCGACGGCGCCAAGGGTTACCTGATCGGCGAGCCGAACAAGGGCCTGAACTGCATGTTCACCATGATGAACCATGCACGCCTTGGCACCGGGATGCAGGGTTTGTGTCTGGGTGAAGCGAGTTTCCAGGGCGCGATCAAATACGCCAACGACCGTTTGCAGATGCGTTCGCTGACCGGTGCCAAAGCCCCGGACAAAGCCGCCGACCCGATCATCGTCCACCCTGACGTGCGGCGTATGCTGCTGACCATGAAGGCCTTCAACGAGGGCAATCGTGCGCTGACGTATTTCACCGCGCAGTTGCTTGATGTCGCGCATCTGAGCAGCGATGCCGAGGCGCGTCAGGAGGCTGAGGACTTGCTGGCGTTCCTCACGCCGATCTGCAAAGCATTCATGACCGATACCGGGCTGGAAGTGACCAACCACGGCATGCAGGTGTTTGGCGGCCACGGTTTCATTCGTGAATGGGGCATGGAGCAGTTGGTGCGCGATTGCCGGATTGCACCGATCTACGAGGGCACCAACGGCATTCAGGCGCTGGACCTGCTCGGGCGCAAGGTGCTGGGCAGTCAGGGCAAGTTGCTGCGCGGTTTCACCAAGATCGTCCACAAGTTCTGCGTGACCAATGCTGAGCATCCACAACTGGGCAATTTCGTTGCGCAGCTCAATGAGCTGAACCAACAGTGGGGCGACCTGACCATGAAGGTCGGCATGGCGGCGATGAAGAACCCGGATGAAGTGGGCGCGGCGTCTGTGGATTATTTGATGTACAGCGGTTACATCATTCTCGGCTATTTGTGGTTGCGTATGGCATTGGTGGCGCAGGCGCAACTGGAGGCGGGCGAGGGCGAGGCGGATTACCTGCGCGGGAAATTGGCGACGTGCGAGTTTTACTTCAAGCGTCTGTTGCCGCGTACGGCGGCGCATCGGTCGGCGATTGAGGCGGGGAGTGATTGTTTGATGAAGTTGCCTGCTGAACTGTTTGCGCTTTAAGGAAGATCAAAAGATCGCAGCCTTCGGCAGCTCCTACATAGGATCGTGTTTTACCTGTAGGCGCTGGCGAAGGCTGTGATCTTTTTTTGATGACTAAAAACAACAAAACAGTCACTGGTTGACCCTATGTGTCGCAAAAGTTGTTGAGGTACACTCCGGCTCAACGAAAACACCCTTCCACGAATCACCGTTTAGATCTTGCGAGGTTTGCCATGGCTGACTACAAAGCGCCGCTGCGCGATATGCGCTTCGTCCTCAATGAAGTGTTCGAAGTCGCCAAACTCTGGGCTGAACTGCCAGCGCTGGCCGAGACCGTCGACGCCGAAACCGTTGAAGCCATTCTCGAAGAGGCCGGCAAGGTCACCAGCAAAAGCATCGCGCCGCTGAGCCGTGCCGCTGACGAAGAAGGTTGCCATTGGGCTGACGGCGCCGTCACCACTCCAGCCGGTTTCCCACAGGCTTATCAGACTTACGCCGAAGGCGGCTGGGTTGGCGTCGGTGGCGATCCGCAATACGGCGGCATGGGCATGCCCAAAGCCGTATCGGCGCAGGTTGAAGAAATGGTCAACTCCGCCAGCCTGTCCTTCGGTCTGTACCCGATGCTGACCGCCGGCGCGTGTCTCTCGATCAACGCTCACGCCAGTGAAGAACTGAAAGCCGCGTACCTGCCGAACATGTACGCCGGCGTCTGGGCAGGTTCCATGTGCCTGACCGAGCCGCACGCCGGCACCGACCTTGGGATCATTCGTACCAAGGCCGAGCCTCAGGCCGACGGTTCCTATAAGGTCAGCGGCACCAAGATATTCATTACCGGTGGCGAACACGACCTCACCGAAAACATCATCCATCTGGTACTGGCGAAACTGCCGGACGCCCCGGCGGGCCCGAAGGGCATCTCGCTGTTCCTCGTGCCGAAATTCATGGTCAATGCCGACGGCAGCCTGGGCGCGCGTAACCCGGCGAACTGCGGTTCGATCGAACACAAAATGGGCATCCAGGCGTCCGCGACCTGCGTGATGAACTTCGACGAAGCCGTGGGATATCTGGTCGGCGAGCCGAACAAAGGTCTGGCCGCGATGTTCACCATGATGAACTACGAGCGCCTCGGCGTCGGCATCCAAGGCCTGGCCACCGGTGAGCGTTCGTATCAGAACGCCGTTGAATACGCCCGCGACCGTCTGCAAAGCCGTTCGCCGACTGGCGCGCAGAACAAAGACAAGGTCGCTGACCCGATCATCGTTCACCCGGACGTGCGTCGCATGCTGCTGACCATGAAAGCCTCGAACGAAGGCGGCCGGGCGTTCTCCACGTACGTGGCGATGCAACTCGACACCGCCAAGTTCAGCGAAGATGCCACCACCCGTAAGCGTGCGGAAGATCTGGTCGCGTTGCTGACGCCTGTGGCCAAGGCATTCCTCACCGATCTGGGACTGGAAACCACGGTGCACGGCCAGCAGATTTTCGGCGGCCACGGCTACATCCGCGAGTGGGGCCAGGAGCAACTGGTGCGCGACGTGCGCATCACCCAGATCTACGAAGGCACCAACGGCATTCAGGCACTGGACCTGGTCGGGCGCAAGATCGTCGGCAGTGGCGGCGCGTTCTACAAGCTGTTCGCTGACGAGATTCGCCACTTCACCGCTTCCGCCAGTGCCGATCTGGGCGAATTCACCAAGCCGCTGAACGATGCCGTCGACACTCTCGACGAACTGACCTCGTGGTTGCTGGATCGGGCAAAAAACAACCCGAACGAAATCGGCGCGGCTTCGGTCGAATATCTGCAAGCGTTCGGATACGTTTCCTACGCCTACATGTGGGCATTGATGGCCAAAGCCTCACTGGGCAAAGAAGCACAGGACGATTTCTATGCCAGCAAACTGGGCACCGCGCGCTTCTACTTCGCCCGTTTGCTGCCGCGTATTCACTCGTTGAGTGCGTCGGTGAAGGCCGGTAGCGAATCGCTGTTCCTGCTGGATGCGGCGCAATTCTGATGCGATGACGTTATGTAAGCATTCTCTTACATGACGTGCTGCTGTTCTCCCATATGCGTAGATTGGATCCACGGCTAATCTACATTTCATGGACGTCGCGCAGGAAGCGCAAAGCAACAACACGGACACGTAGGATTCTGCCAGGGTGGCGGAGTGAAATGGATGTCAGGGAAACAGTCTGCAAAGCCCCGCTTCGGCGGGGTTTTCTTTTGCCTGCAGAAAAGTAGTCAGGCCATCGGATCAAGCGTCGGCTTCACTTCGCGCTCCATCACTTCTTCCAGCAGTGTCTGCAACAGCGCCAAAGGCGCCTGCTGACGCTGCACATCGCGACAGACCAACCCAACCTTCAGCGGCACCCGTGGCTCGCTCAGCGGTTTCCACAGCAGATCCTGATCGTCGTATTCCTTCTGCGAACGCCCCGGCAGCACCGTCACCAGTCTGGTGTGCGGCAGACTGTCGAGAATTCCCACCATATTGTTCAGCTCGGCTTGCACCTGCGGGCGGCGTCCGAGGGCGGTCAGTTGTGCCTGCCAAATCTGGCGGATCTGGAACTCTTCGCCCAATAGCAACATTGGCAACTCGGCGGCCTGGCGCATTGAGACTTTCTTGAATTCACGCAACGGATGATCCGCCGGGATCACCAGCGTCAGTTCATCTTCGTAGAGCATCACGCCGTGCAGACCCGGTTGGCGCGGCGGTAGATAACTGATGCCGATGTCCAATGAACCGTTGAGCAGTCGCCGCTCGATCTCAAGTCCGGTCAACTCATAAATCTGCACCACCAGATGCGGCTGCGCCTTGCGCACCCGTTCGAGCATTTGCGGCACCAGACTGGTGTGAACCGTTTGCAGCACGCCAATCGCCAGCGTACGCAAGGCCTGTCCTTTGAAATTTCCCAACGCCTCGCGCGCCCGTTGCAAACCATCGAGCAACGGCAACGCGTGGTTGTACAAGGTGTGCGCTGCTAGGGTAGGCAGCAGGCGCTTGCTGCTGCGTTCGAACAGGGTGACGTCGAGGTTCTGTTCGAGCTGGCGGATCTGCTGCGAGAGCGCCGGTTGCGAAATCGACAGGCGTTCCGCCGCCCGGCCGACATGACCTTCCTCGTAGACCGCGACGAAATAACGCAGTTGCTTGAAATCCATAAGTAATGCTTATCGAAAATGCTGGGAAATCGAAATGGCCCCCAGGCGTCAGTGCGCCTAGTCTAACCGCATTCATAAGGCTTACAGGGCCAGAAAGCGCGATGAATAGCGTTCGCTTCGACAGTGTTTGCATAGGCAGTTCAAAACACCTGAAACGAGGTGTTTTTCAATGAATCTGTTCGGTTTGCGGCGCCAGACGCCGAGTCTTGATGACCTCGCCTTCGAGGCCAATCCTGCTGAAAGCAGCGAAAATCTTAGCGTTGAAAGGCTGATGCCCAGCGTCGAACGGCCGCAGCAGGTGTTCGTCCGGGGGCAGGGTTCGTGGTTGTGGGACAGTAACGACCGCGCGTACCTCGATTTTTCCCAGGCCGGTGGCGCCAACAGTCTTGGCCACAGCCCTTCGGCGCTGGTCAAAGCCATCAACAGTCAGGCGCAAGCGCTGATCAATCCCGGTTTCAATCTGCATAATCGCGGCATGCTCAGCCTTGCCGAGCGTCTGTGCGCTGCCACTTCCAGCGATCAGGCCTACTTGCTCAACAGCGGCAGCGAAGCCTGTGAAGCGGCGATCAAACTGGCGCGTAAATGGGGCCAACTGCATCGCGGCGGCGCCTCGCGGATTATCGTTGCGAAGCAGGGTTGTCATGGTCGCAGCCTGGCGACGATTTCCGCCTCCGACAGTTGCAACCTGCACAACCGTTTTGCGCCGTTGCTGCCGGGTTTCGATCTGGTGCCGTTCAACGACTTGCCGGCGTTGCACGCGGCGGTCGATGCGCAGACAGTAGCGATCATGCTGGAGCCGATCCAGAGCGATGCCGGCGTCGTTCCGGCCACCGAGCATTACCTCAAGGGTGTCGAACGTCTCTGCCGTGAGCTGGGCCTTCTGCTGATCCTCGACGAAGTACAAACCGGCATCGGCCGTTGCGGTACTTTGCTCGCCGAACAATCCTACGGCGTGCGCGCCGATATCGTCGTGCTCGGCAAAGGACTTGGCGGCGGTGTGCCATTGGCGGCGCTGCTGGCGCGGGGCAAAGCATGCTGTTTCGAGGCCGGCGAATTGGGCGGCACGCATCACGGCAATGCATTGATGACGGCGGCCGGTCTGGTAGTTCTCGACAGCGTGCACGACCGCAGCTTTCTCCAGCAGATCAACGATAACGGTCAGCACCTGCGTGAAGGTCTGGCCCGATTGGCGCACCGTTACGACCACGGTGAGTTGCGCGGCCAGGGCCTGTTCTACGGATTGACCCTGTCAGACGATTCCGCCGAAGCTGTGGTCCACGCCGCCCTCCACGAAGGCCTGCTGCTCAACGCCCCGCAAGCCAACTGTTTGCGCTTCACTCCGGCCCTCACCGTAAGCAAAACCAACATCGACGAAATGCTCCTGCGCCTGGGCCGCGCGTTCTCGCGAGTGCGTACCGCACAACTGCAATGCCGCAAAGGGATTGCCGTCTGAGCTGAAGTTTCCTACCCGATTTCCAGAACCGTCTCGCGGTATAACGCACGCCCCACGCCTGATTCTTTTGGCGTGGGGCGTTTTTTTGTGAGGTGATGGCGATCAAATGGCAGTTGCACTGAACCCTGACGAACGGCGCAGGTCGATTAGCTTGTATGGCTCAAGTGAGCCAACCCCCATACAGGAGCTGCCCCATGGATTTCATTCGCATCATCATCGCTATTCTGTTGCCACCACTGGGCGTGTTTCTGCAGGTCGGGTTTGGCGGGGCGTTCTGGTTGAACATTCTGCTGACGCTGTGCGGGTATATTCCGGGGATCGTGCATGCGGTGTACATCATCGCCAAGCGCTGAGTTCTGCGGCGCCAAGTAGATAGCTTTCGCGAGCAGGCTCGCTCCCACAGGGGATTTGTGAACAACACAGATCCAATGTGGGAGCGAGCCTGCTCGCGAATGGGGCACCTCGGTTTTGAACGGGGCGCGATGATCAGTCCGCCAATCCCATTACCTGGCGATAGAACTTCCACTCCTGCTCGAGCGCATGCGCCTGATTGGCCGCACGGCGGAAACCGTGGCGTTCGTCCGGGTAGTAATGTGCTTCGACCGGGATGCCGTTCTCCTCAAGTGCCGTGACCATGTCGCGGGTCTGTTGCGGAACAACGACCGCATCCAGCTCACCCTGAAAGAAAATCACCGGCACGCCAATGTTGCTAGCATGCAGCAGCGGTGTGCGGGCCGCGTAGCGTTCGGCGTCTTGCTCAGGATCACCGATCAGCCAGTCAAGATAATCACCTTCGAACTTATGCGTCGCCCGGCCCAGAGCGACCGGATCGCTGACTCCGTAAAGACTGGCACCCGCTCGGAATACCTGTTGGAACGCCAGCGCACACAACGTGGTGTAGCCGCCTGCGCTGCCACCCCGAATAAATGCGCGCTCACCGTCGATCAAACCCTGCTCGGCGAGATAGCTCACCACCGCGCAAGCATCCTCGACATCCACCTCGCCCCAGCTCAAGTGCAGCGCTTGCCGATATTCGCGGCCATAACCGCTGCTGCCGCGATAGTTGAGATCAGCGACGGCGAAGCCACGTTGCGTCCAGTACTGAATGCGCGGGTCGAGAATCGGGTAGCAGGCCGACGTCGGGCCGCCGTGGATGAACACCACCAGGGGCGGTTTTGTCTCACCGCTCATGGCTGGATAAAAGAACCCGTGCGCTTCGCCGGAACCACTTGGGTAGCACAGGGTTTGCGGACGGCTGATGCGCTTAGCGGGCAGGGGCGCCACGCCACCCACCAGCACGTTCACTTCTCGCGTGGTTCGATCAATGGCGATGACCGCCGAAGGACTGATCGGTGAGGCGGCGATGCAGTAGATAAATCGCTCATCCACAGCGAGATGACGGAAGCGGCTGTAGTCACCAGTGAAATCTTCGTCAGCGAGCGTCAGGCGACCAAAACCACCTTCGCTCCAGCTCGCCAAAAACGAATTATCAACAGGCAACCAGGTGCAGCCGCCCAACTGCCAAGGCGCCGGCGCATGATCGGCCGGCGCGGCAGGCAGTGGCGCCAAACCGTCCGAAGTCTCAGCCCACGGCTGCCAGAATCCACCGCGATCAGTCAGGCAATACAGTCGACCTTCAGCATCAAATCGTGGTTGTTGAATGGACTCTTCAACCTCATCGCCAGCAACGCAGCGCGGCGAACCAAAGGCGCCGTCAGCCAAGCGTTCCGCCACCATCAACCGCGTCGACGTCCATGGCTGATGCGGCCGGCTCCACTCGATCCACGCTAAACGCAGGCCATCCGCACTGAGGATTGGCGCCGCATAAAAATCCGCGCCTTCAGCCAATAAATACCGCGTCCCGTCAGCCAGATCGATTGCTACGAGCCGATGCTGATCTTGCTGTTCTTCGACCGCCAGCACTTGGCCGAAAGCAAAATGCAGATCGCCATAACGGCACTCGCCCGACGTCAATGCCTCCGGCTCGCCACCGAGCTTCTGGCGGTACAACTGCTGATCCGCCTCAGCGACGAAAACCACCCCATCCGGCGTCAGACAAAACGCGCCACCGCCATATTCGTACACGCGACTGCGCACACTGAAGCCATCCGGCGTCAGACATCTCGCCACGCCATCGCGCCAATGCCAGATCCGGCATGCGGCATCTTCCGGGCGATATTCATTCCAGAACAGCCCATTGGCACCGAGCTGCAACTCGGCGAAATCCATGCCGGCCGCGACGGCTTGCGAGGCGCTGAAAGGCTCAGCCCTTGGCGATGAGGCGTGAGTTTCGTTCATTGCGAAAGGCCAATTGTTCGATGGTTTGGGTGGCGGTCTCGGCTTCTTCGCGGGCCTTGAGAATCACACCGTGATGTTCGGACTTGCTGCACACCGGGTCGGCATTGCTCGCATCGCCGGTGAGCATGAACGCCTGGCAGCGACAGCCGCCGAAATCTTTTTCTTTCTCGTCGCAGGAGCGGCACGGCTCGGGCATCCAGTCGTAACCACGGAAGCGGTTGAAGCCGAACGAGTCGTACCAGATGTGCTGCATGCTGTGGTCGCGCACATTGGGAAATTGCACCGGCAGCTGTCGGGCGCCATGGCAGGGCAGGGCGGTGCCGTCCGGGGTGACTGTCAGAAAGATGCTGCCCCAGCCGTTCATGCAGGCTTTCGGGCGTTCTTCGTAGTAATCCGGGGTGACGAAAATCAGCTTGCACGGATGCCCTTCGGCTTCCAGCTTCGCCCGGTATTCGTTGGTGATGCGTTCGGCACGGACCAGTTGCTCTTTGGTCGGCAACAGGCCGACACGATTGAGCTGCGCCCAACCGTAAAACTGGCAGGTGGCGAGTTCGACAAAGTCGGCCTCAAGCGCAATGCACAGCTCGATGATGCGGTCGATCTTGTCGATGTTGTGCCGATGGGTGACGAAGTTCAGCACCATCGGATAGCCGTGGGCCTTCACCGCACGAGCCATTTCCAGTTTCTGCGCGAAGGCTTTTTTCGAGCCGGCGAGCAGATTGTTCACTTGCTCGTCGCTGGCCTGGAAACTGATCTGGATGTGATCGAGGCCAGCCTTTTTGAAATCGCTGATTTTCTGCTCGGTCAGGCCGATGCCGGAGGTGATCAGATTGGTGTAGAAACCCAGCTGCCGCGCTTCATGAATCAGCTCGGCGAGATCCTGACGCACCAGCGGTTCGCCGCCGGAAAAGCCCAGTTGCGCCGCGCCCATCTCCCGCGCTTCGCGGAAGACCTTGATCCACTGCTCGGTGCTCAACTCTTTGCCCTGCTCGGCGAAGTCCAGCGGATTGGAGCAGTACGGACATTGCAGCGGGCAGCGATACGTCAGCTCGGCGAGCAGCCACAGCGGCAGGCCGACTTCAGGCTTGGGCGGCAGATCAGGCAAGTTCGATCCAGTGCTGCGCACGGGCAACCTCCATGAATTGCTCGATGTCGTCACCGAGCTCGGGCACACCGGGGAACTGCTCATCGAGTTTGGCGATGATCGCGGCGACATCGCGTTCACCGTCGATCAGCCCACCGATCAGTGCGGCGCTGTCGTTGAGCTTGATCATGCCTTCCGGGTAAAGCAGCACGTGACCTTTCTGCGCCGGTTCGTACTGGAAGCGGTAGCCGGGACGCCAGGTCGGGACTTTGCTGCGGTCGAAACTCATAAGGTGATTCCTTTATGCCAGACGCGTTGTTCGGTGACGCTGTGGTACGGCGGGCGGTTCAGTTCGTAGGCCATGCTCATGGCATCGAGCATGCTCCAAAGAATGTCCAGTTTGAACTGGAGAATCTCCAGCATGCGCTCCTGGCCTTCGCGGGTCTTGTAATGTTCAAGTGTGATCGCCAGACCATGCTCGACATCACGCCGCGCCTGACCGAGGCGGGTGCGGAAGTATTCGTAACCGGCCGGATCGATCCACGGGTAATGCTGCGGCCAGCTGTCGAGGCGCGACTGGTGAATCTGCGGCGCGAACAGTTCGGTCAGCGAGCTGCTGGCGGCTTCCTGCCAACTGGCGCGACGGGCAAAGTTGACGTAGGCGTCGACGGCGAAACGCACGCCGGGCAGCACCAGCTCCTGGGAGCGCAGTTGGTCCGGGTCGAGACCGACCGCTTGGCCAAGGCGCAGCCAGGCTTCGATACCGCCATCTTCGCCGGGAGCGCCGTCGTGGTCGAGCAGGCGCTGAATCCACTCGCGGCGGATTTCCCGATCGGGGCAGTTGGCGAGGATCGCCGCGTCTTTCAGGGGGATGTTCACCTGATAGTAGAAGCGGTTGGCGACCCAGCCCTGGATCTGCTCGCGAGTGGCGCGGCCTTCATACATCGCCACGTGATACGGGTGGTAGATGTGGTAGTAGGCGCCTTTGGCGCGCAGGGCCGCTTCGAATTCGGCGGGGGACAGCGGGGTGTCGGTCATTGCGGTTCTCCGGGGAACAACCGTTGGAATCCTGGGTGTCTATTCGGACGCCTTCGCGAGCAAGCACGCTCCCACAGGGTTTGTGAACGCCACAGATCCAATGTGGGAGCGAGCTTGCTCGCGAAGAGGTCGGTCGCTACAGCACAATACTCATGCCATCGAACGCCACTTCAACATTACGTCGCGCCAGTTCGGCACGCTCCGGCGAATCTTCATCGAGAATCGGGTTGGTATTGTTGATGTGGATAAGCACTTTGCGCTGCTCTGGCAGTTGCTCCAGCACTTCCAGCATGCCACCGGGGCCGTTCTGTGCCAGATGGCCCATCTCGCGACCAGTGCGAGTGCCAACGCCACGGCGCTGCATCTCATCGTCATCCCACATCGTGCCGTCGACCAACAGGCAATCGCTGCCGGCCATGATCTCCAGCAACGGCGCATCGACCTTGCCCAGACCCGGTGCGTAGAACAATTTACCGCCAGTGTTCAGGTCTTCAACGATCAGACCAATGTTGTCGCCCGGATGCGGATCGAAGCGGTGCGGCGAGTACGGCGGCGCGGCGCTGCGCAATGGCAACGGAGTGAAACGCAGGTTCGGGCACGCTGCCACAGTGAAGCTCTGGTCGAGTTCGATGCGGTTCCAGTCCAGCCCACCATTCCAGTGCGTGAGCATCTTGAACAACGGGAAACCGCTGCTGAGGTCTTCGTGAACCATGTCCGTGCACCAGACCTGATGCGGGCAGCCTTCGCGCAGGCTGAGCAGACCGGTGGTGTGGTCGATCTGGCTGTCCATCAGGATGATCGCGCTGATGCCAGTGTCACGCAGGGCGCGGCCCGGTTGCATCGGAGCGAAGCTTTGCAGCTGCGCGCGGATGTCCGGCGAGGCGTTGCACAGCACCCAGTTCACGCCGTCATCGGAAATCGCGATGGACGATTGGGTGCGGGCCTTGGCATTCAGGCTGCCGTCGCGAAAACCTGCGCAGTTGACGCAGTTGCAGTTCCACTGCGGAAAACCGCCGCCAGCGGCCGAACCCAGAATCTGGACGAACATGAACACTCCATCATTTCAACGCGGAAAATAAAACGCCCCGGCGAGCCGAGGCGTTGCACTGCAATTCTACGTAAGCAGAACTCAGCGGCTGGCGAAGTACATGGTGACTTCGAAGCCGATACGCAGGTCGGTGTAAGCAGGTTTTGTCCAGGACATGGTGTGTCTCCTCAGGGTAGGTGGGATAGCGCTGTCCATAGTTATAGTCCACGGCAGCGCAAAGATGTTCCAAATAGTTAGGCTGCTATGTTACTCAAAATTTCCGGGTAAATGCCCGTGAATCTTTGAGAAAGCTCCTTGCAGCCTCGGTAATGATCAATTTGCCGCTCGCCATGGGGTGTTGGGCTTCGGATCGCTGGCGAGGCAGAGCCAGCCGCCTTCGGCGTTGATTAAACGCTGGGCAGCGCTAAGCAATGCCTGGCGATCCAGTTGGCGGATCGCAATGATCAATTGCTCAAGATAATCCGATGAGTGGCCAGCGAGCTTGGCCTGCCAAAACAGTTCGGTGGCGTCTTTGCTGGACAGACTGGCGTCATCGAATTGATCGGCGAGGCTTTTGCGCTGCTGTTCAAAACTCGCTTCATCCAATTGTTCGATTCGCATTGGAAGGCTTTCGAGGAATTGCTGAATGTGGCCTAGCAGATCCCCAGGTGCGGTGCTCGGGGATTGCACGCCGAACAGTATCGCCGCTTGCCCGTGAATCTGGCGCAGTGTGCTGAACACCGCATAGCCCAATTGCAACTCGACGCGCAGGCGCTGATAGAAAGGTGTCTGGCACAACTGCGCCAACAGTCGCCACGCGGCTTCGTCGGCGATGTCGCGGCTGGCGGTCAGGCAGCACAGCAACAAGGCGTGTTCACTGGAGGCGGTATCGATATGTCGCCAGTGTTTTTGCGCGGGAATCTTCGTCGGCGCAGGCAACTGATTGTCAGGGATCCCGGGAATACGGCTCAAGGCCAGGCCCATGGCGGATTGCGTCTGCTGGTTAAGTCCCAGAGCGAGGCCGTCCCAGCGCGAAGTTGTCCACAGGTGTTTGGCGTCGTCGCCGGTTCTTGCTGATTGCAGAATATGTTCCGGCAGCGCTTTAAGCAGTTGGCGGATGGCGATCAGTGGCGTTTCCAGCTCGCTGCTCGGCGAATCAGGGTCAACTTGCGCCAGACTTTTCAGCGCATGCTCGAGGACGCAGGGCATTGGCTCTTGCAGGCCGGTGAGCTTCAGCAGCCATTGATTGCCAGAGACGTTGAAAGACAGATCGACACCGGCCTCCCGCGCGTCTTGCTGAGTTTGCTGAAGACTGCGCTGCAACCGCGATTGAAGATCAGCACCGGCTGCGGCCTCTACTTGCCATCGCAGATAGATCGCACCTTCATCGGTGCTGTCCGGCAACGCTTGACTGAACTGCATCGGCGAGCGCTCGCGACGGCCGCGTGAGCGATCCTGAGCAAATGTGCGCAGCCCTCTATGGGCGCTGGTCTGGCCGCGAATCAGTCCGGCGTTGGCCAAGGGTTCGCTGGCTCGCAGAAAAGGATTGGCAGCAGGCAGGATCCAGTGATCGCTGCAGTTATCCACAGTGCCGATTTCACCGAGGATGTGAGCGAGGGTCTCAACGCCTGCATCGGACAGGCCATTTTCCAACTGTTCACTGTCGAGTCGCGCCAACTGCAGCGCACCTGCGACTTGCTGCTGGCGCTGCAGCAGAGCTGCGTATTCTTTGCGCAGTGGCGCCCAATCTTGTTGAGCAAAGAAACTCAGCCAATCCAGGACCTGCTCGCCAATGGCGTTTAACGATCCGGAAGCTGCGATGAACTCCAGATGCAGCAACGCTTGCCTGTCAAAGTGATAGACCGGCGCAGATTTTAATCCATCAGCCAGATTCTGCTGCTGCATATGCGCCAGTAACCCGCCGGGTTTGGCGCTGTTTAACCAATGGCAGAGAAACGCCAAAGCCTCGACAGACGACTCAGGCAAGGCATCGAACGCAAACATCAGGTTGCCGCGTCGCTCACCGACCTGTTGATAACTTTTTATCGCCAGCGGTATGGATGCCGCTTGCACAACTTTATCCCCAACGGGCAAAACCGCCGCAAACTGTTCAGCCAGTGCTTTTAGTTCTTGAAGATTCTGCGGTCCTACCAGACTCAGAGTCATTTGCCCGGTCCGATAAAACTGCTGGTGGAAATCTTTCAACGCTTGTTGAAACGCAGGTTGCTCGACTTGGAGACTGTCGCGATTCCCCGTATGAAACCCGCGCAACGGATGTTCTGCCGGTAATCCTTCGTACAGGGCAAACTGCTGCTGCGCCGCAGGATCCTGCGACCAAGCGACAAACTCCGCCTGCAACACTTCCCGTTCCCGCAACTGATCGTCCAGATTCATACGCGGATTGGCGAGCATGTCTGACAGTCGCTCCAGCCCCGCGCTGAACGACTGTGTCGGCAACTCAAAGAAAAAGTCAGTGGTCCGCTCTCGCGTGCTGGCATTCACCTGGCCACCGTGACCTTGAACGTAAGCCATCAGCCCTTCATTCGCTGGGAAACGCTCGGTGCCGAGAAACAGCAAATGCTCGAGAAAATGCGCCAGCCCCGGCCACGCCAACGGCACGTCATGGCTACCGGCGGCCACGCGCAAGGCAGCGGCGCTGCGCTTAAGGTCGGGCGCATGACGCAGGGTCACGCGCAAGCCGTTGGCCAGGGTTTCGGTGTGAGGACGGGGGTGAGTCGGCGCAGGCATGGGCACTTCCAGAACAGTGAAGTGCCAATGCTAGCGGATTAGCGCTGGTTGAGCGCGCCGTAAAGCTCCGGGCGGCGGTCGCTGAGGTAGCGATTGGCCGCGCGGGAGTCGAGCATCAACTGCCGGTCGAGCTCGCCGATGATCAGTGCTTCGTCGAGTCCGGCCTGGGCGATACGGCTGCCGTCCGGCGCGGCGAGGCTGCTTTGCCCGCAATAGTGGATGTCGCCTTCGTGGCCGCAGTAGTTGGCGTAAGCCACATAGCACTGATTTTCGAAGGCGCGCGAACGCACGGTGACGTCAGCGACGAAATCGAACGGGATCATGTTCGCTGTCGGCACCAGAATCAGTTCGGCGCCGGCGAGTGCCAGACGGCGAGTGTTTTCCGGAAACTCCAGGTCGTAGCAGATCAGGAAACCCAGCTTCCAGCCGTTGAGCTCAACAATGGGGAAATCATCATCACCGGGGCTGAACATCGAGCGATCCAGATCGCCGAACAGATGCGTCTTGCGGTAATTGCACAGGCGTTCGCCGTGCGAATCGATCAACTGCACGGCGTTGTAAATCTGCCCGTCGGCGGTGCGCTCCGGATAGCCGTAAACAATCGCCAGACCCGCAGCCTTGGCGATCCGGCCGATCTGCTGCGCCCATTCACCGTTGTAGACCTCGGCCAAGGTGCTGACCGCTTCGGCGCCAATGTTATAGCCGGTCATGAACATCTCCGGCAGCACCAGCAGGTCGGCACCCTTGGCCTCCATCGCCACCTGATGCAGGCGTTGCAGGTTGGCGGCGGGGGCCAGGGGCAGTGGCGGACATTGGTAAAGGGCTACACGCATCAGGGATTCCTCTTACTCGGGCAGGGCGATAGGGCCGATGTATTTGAACACATCACCCGGGCCCGGGTTCGCTTTATGTGTCGAACCGCCGAAATGCTTGATGATCCCCCACACCGCGTTGAGCGAGGTTTGCACTGCGCCTTCGACCCACGCCGGTGTCCACGAAACGTCGTCGCCAGCGATAAAAATCCCGCGCTGTTCGGCCGGCATCTCGTCCTGCATGAAGTGCGCGTACATGCGCTGGTTGTAGCGATAGTGGCCGGGCAGGGCACCTTTGAAGGCGCCGAGGAAGTACGGGTCGGCTTCCCACGACACGGTGATCGGATCGCCAATGATTCGCGCGGCGATGTCGACTTTCGGGTAGATCTTTTTCAATGCGTTCAACGCCAGCTCAACGCGTTTTTCCACCGGGTGCGGCAGCATCTTCAACGCATCGCTCATCCACGAGTACGACAGGCAGATCACCCCCGGTTTGTCGTCGCCGTTGTCGAACAGATAGGTGCCACGGGTCAGGCGGTCAGTGAGGGTCATGCTCATCAGGTCGCGGCCGGTTTCCGGGTCCTTGTCCTTCCAGAATGGGCGGTCGACCATCACAAAGGTTTTCGACGACTGCATGTAGCGGGTGCGGTCGAGGGCCATCCACATCTTCTGCGAGAACAGGGTTTCGTCGCATTCGATCTGGGTGGTCAGCAGCCAGCTCTGGCAAGTGGTCAGTACGGCGGCGTATTCGCGGGTGTCGCCATTGTTGTCGGTGACCGCGAAGCGGCCATCCGGTGCATGGGCAATTTTCTTCACGCCGGAACGCGGTGCGCCACGGTGCAGGGATTTCAGGCTGGTGCCTTCGGGCCAGTGCACGCAGCGCTCCGGCACATGCCGCCAGATGCCTTGTGGGACTTGCTCGACGCCGCCGACCACCAGGTGTTGGTGATCGTCGCAGTTGGTCATCACCACGCGGAAGATTTCCAGCATCGAGTTGGGGAAGTCCGAGTCCCAGCCGCCGGTGCCGAAACCGACCTGACCAAACACTTCGCGGTGATGGAACGACAGTTTGGCGAAGGCTTCCGAGGTGGCGACGAAGTCATAGAAGGTGCGGTCGTCCCACAGTGGCACCAAGGTATTCCACAGCTCTTTCAGGCGTGGCACATCGCGGTCGCGGATGGCTTGCTGGATATCGGCAAACTGCGAGCCGGCCTCCAGCGCATCCGCCCAGGCGTCAGCCACTTCCTGGAACAGTGCAGGAAGATCCGCCAGTTTCTGTGCGTAATGGGTTCTACCTTCGAGGTCGATCACGGTGCTGCCGGAGGCCGGCGTCAGTGGGTTCGGGAAGGGTTTGGTCTCGAGACCGAGCTTGTCGACGTAGTGATAGAACGCGGTGGACGACACCGGGAAACGCATGCCGCCGAGTTCAGCGACGATACCGTCCGTGCCGTTGAAGGCTTGTGAACGTAGACGGCCACCCAGTTTCGACGCCTCGTAAACCACTGGCTTCAGGCCAAGTTTCATCAACTCGTAAGCGGCGACCAGACCGGCAATACCTGCGCCAACGATTGCCACTTCGGCGCCGTGATTGTGTTCAGGAATGGTGCCGAGGCCGGCCGGGTGTTCGATCCAGTCGTCAAAGGCGAACGGAAAGTCCGGACCGAAAATGGTGACGGGTTTCTTACCGTCTGCAGGATGGCGATTGTTCTTGTTCATGGCTGACCTTGCTGGCGACCCGACGCGGGATGCGCGTCTGAGTATAGGAAAAGATGCCAGCCATTCTAGGGAGCGTAGAACACGTTAATAAGACGCAAAGTGTCGTCGTTTTGCCAGATTAACGATCAATATGACGATTAGAGGCTGCACACCGACCAAAATGTGGGAGCGAGCCTGCTCGCGAAGAGGTCCTGAAATTCACCCGAGAAGCCCGATCAAAATCTTAAACCGGCTGCCCCCGATCAATCTTGCTACTCAAAATGATCGACGTCGTAGTCTTCTCCACCCCGTCCACGCTGCCAATCTGATCCAGCAACTGATCCAGTTGCTCCGGCGAATCCGTACGCAACCACGCCACATAATCAAATTCGCCACTCACCGCACACAGCTGCTGCACCTGCGCCATCGCACTCAACCGGCGCACCACCTCTTTGCCGGAACGCGGCTGCACCTTGATCCCGACATACGCCTGCAGGCCGCCATCGACTACGCGCTGGCCCAGGCGTACGCCGTACCCGGTGATCACTTTGGCCTTTTCCAGCCGCGCCAGCCGCGACGTTACGGTGGTGCGCGCTATGCCCAATTGCCGGGCGAGCATGGCCACGCTCTCACGGGCATTGATTTGCAGAGCGGCGATCAACTGGCGGTCGACTTCATCAAGTACGGGCGGGCGAATATCTGGCAAGGGGCGACTCCATTGGCGCGGATCTTTGGCCTGCACATGTTACAGGCAATGAAAAAGCCGCGCGGATGTGCGGTTTTTTTTACGTTCGTACAGGGAGTTGAATGTTGCGCGAGAGATTCAGCAGTTTGCGCTCTATCAACTGATAACTGCAGTAAGCAACCACCAGGACTGCCGTGTAGGAAACTGTCCAGAACAAAGTTGCATGCCAGAAGTTGTTACCGCTGAGCCCCGTCATAACCCATAGGCGCCCGCAAACACTGAGTGTCAGCACGTGCGAAAGGTACAGCGAATAGGACATATCCCCAGCTGATTTGAGAAAACCGAATGACTTTAATCGACCTTTCGCTTCTTGCAGGGCAAATGCCAACAGTAAAAGCGTGTAACCGCCACCGATCGCAAAGGCTCGTTCCAGGGGTATGGATTGAATGACATCGGCGTCGCCGACTACATCGGTGGTCAATGCGTAGACAAGACCAGCCAGCCCAGTCAGACCCATCAAGGGAATGGTAAAAGGAGACGCAGAAGAAACCGATGAAAGCCTCAGGTATGTGATTCCCGCCAAGGCACCGAGAATGAATTCAATGGAGAACTCATGGAACATCACCCGAAGATAAGGATTTTCCGGCGTATCCGAAAAAATTGAAACGCCGATAATCGTGATTAACCACAGCGCAAACGCATGAGTTATCCGCTTGGCCGGGAGCATCAGGATCAAGGCAAATACGAGATAGAACCAGACTTCATGGATAAGTGACCAGGCGACCATTAACAACGGTAACGCCGAGTGCGGGAGCAGGAAAAATGACCAGGTCATGTCGACAGCCCCTCCCTGAGAACCGTTCACCAGTTCAGGTTTGACCTGAGCGACAAAGAAGATAGCGAGAAAATAAACCCAATAAATTGGGTAAATTCGAAAGAATCGCCCTTTGAGAAACTCAGCAACTTCGCCCTTGAGACCGAACTTGTTACGGAAAGCGATAATCATCACAAAACCACTGATGACAAAAAACAGATCTACACCGGTTTGTCCAAAAACAAACAGCTCCGGCAACAGGCGTTCACCTTTTACATACTTGGCATTGATGAATAGTGAGTGAAACGCTACGACAAAAAGAGCTGCCAGTCCTCTGGCCGCTTGTAGCGAGGAAAGTTTGTACACGATTATTCGTCCCTGAAGCCGACTGGCATCCTTTGCCGGCATTCTGAAATTTACGCGACACAGACGCAAGCACGGACACGGGAACAGTTCATCCGCGTATTTCTTTCAGGCCCCAGAAACGACGAAAGCCGCGCATTTGCGCGGCTTTCAGGTTTGGTGGGCCCACACGGACTTGAACCGTGGACCAAAGGATTATGAGTCCTCTGCTCTAACCAACTGAGCTATAGGCCCTCAGTAGGTCGCGGATTATAGCGACGGTTTCTCGGCTGTGCTATCCGAAAAATCCGATACGGCAATACGAAGAAACGTTGCAGCGAATTCTTCAGGTGGCAGGGGCAGGCTGACGATATAGCCCTGGATCTGTTCGCAGCCCTCGGCCGCGAGGAATTGTTGTTGCGCCTGGGTTTCCACACCTTCTGCGATCACGGTGAATTGCATGCTGCGGCCCAGGGCGATGATGGCTCGGACAATCGCCGCATCGTGGGGGTCGTCGGGCAGCCCGCGGACGAAGGACTGGTCGATTTTGAGGATGTCCAACGGCAGGCGTTTCAGGTAACTGAGTGAGGAGTAGCCGGTGCCGAAGTCGTCGATTGCCAGTTGTACGCCCAGGTGCTTGAGTTGATGCAGCACCGACAATGCCTCTTCAGCCTGACTCATGATGAAATTTTCGGTAATTTCCAGTTGCAGTAAATCTGGTCTGAGGCGGTTTTCCTTAAGCAGTTGTTCAATGCGCCCAAGCAGATTGGGCTGGCGTAGTTGCGCACCAGCGAGGTTGACTGACAGTGGCCCGAGGCTGTCGTAGATCTGGTTCCATTCGAACATCTGCCGGCAGGCAGTCTCCAGCACCCAGTCGCCGATCTGCAGGATCATCCCGTTCTCTTCGGCCAAAGGAATGAAATGCTCTGGCGGCACTTCGCCAAAGGTCGGATGACGCCAGCGAATCAGCGCTTCGGCGCCGACCAGGCTGTGATCTTCGAGGCTTATTTTCGGTTGGTAGTAGAGGAACAGCTCATCACGCTCGATGGCGCGGCGCAATTCGTGCTCCAGTGCCACGCGTTCGATGGCTTGCGCTGTCAGATCGCGGGTGTAGCTCTCGACGCGATTGCGACCTTTGGCTTTGGAGCGGTACATCGCCGCATCGGCGTTTTTGACCAGAGTGGCCACGTCGCAACCGTCGCGCGGATAGAGGCTGGTGCCGATGCTGGCGCTGATGAAAAACTCGTGTTCGCCGGCCTGGAACGGCGCACCGAAGCAGTTGAGCAGTTTCGTGGCGAGATTGTCGGCGTCACTGGCTTGCTGCAGCCCGGGGAGCAGAATGATGAATTCGTCACCGCCCAGGCGGGCAACGGTGTCGATGTCGCGCAGCTGTTCTTTCAGGCGCACGGCGATGCCCTTGAGCAGCAGATCGCCGACCGGATGGCCGAGGCTGTCGTTGATGTGTTTGAAGCGGTCAAGATCAAGGAACAGTACCGCGCCCTGACCGCCGTTTTCTTGCTGACTGTTCAGTGCCATCAGCAAGCGGCTTTCGAACAACGTACGGTTCGGCAGGCCGGTGAGCGGGTCGTGGTGAGCCTGATAATCGAGTTTGGCCTGTGCATGCTTGAGGCTGGAGATATCGGCAAATACTGCGACAAAGTGGGTGATGAATCTGTCGCGGTTACGTACGGCGCTGATGGTCAGCCAACTGGGGTACAACTCGCCGTTTTTTCGCCGGTTGGAGATCTCGCCTTGCCAGTGACCTTCGTCGGTCAACTGGTGCCACATCGCCGCATAAAACGCGCTGTCGTGCAGGCCTGAAGCGAGCAGGCGCGGTGTGTGGCCGAGTGCTTCGCTTTCGCTGTAGCCGGTGATCTCGGTGAAAGCCCGGTTGACTGCGCTGATGTGCTGTTGGGTATCGGTGATCAATACACCTTCGGCTGTGCTTTCGAATACAGTCGCGGCCTGTTGCAACTTTTCCTGCATCAGATGGCGTTCAGTAATGTCCCGGGCGATGGTCAGCATGCAGTCTTCGTCACCGATCGGTAGCGGACGGGCGGACACTTCGCAGAGGCGGATCTGCCCGTCACTGCGGCGGATATGACAGCTGAAATCACGGACAAAGCCGTCGCGATGCAGCAGGTCGAGCATCTGCTTGCGTTCGTTGAGGTTGACCCAGATTCCCAGGTCCAGTGCCGAGCGATCCACCGACATCGCGCTGTTGAAGCCGGTGATGCGGCTGAAACCTTCGTTGACTTCCAGCAGCAGTCCGTCGCTTTGACGCGACAGCAGCAGGCCGTCCGGCGACGCATGGAATGCCTTGGCAAACTTCTCTTCCGACGTCTGCAGTTGCTGTTGGGTTTCCTTGAGTTGGGAGATGTCGCGCACCACTACAACCAGCGCTGGTGTGGTGTCGAGGTCGAACGGTTCGGCGGAGATCAGTCCGGTGAACACTTGACCATTGTTGCGCCGGAAGGGCATTTCCAGGTTGCGGATGCTGCCAGCCTGCAAGCGCTGCAACAGCCCGGGCCCAACGCCGGGAATGCCCCAGATATTCAAGTCAGTAGCAGTTTGGCCGATGACGTCCTCGGCTTTCAGTCCGATCTGCTCCTCGAACGCCTCGTTGACTTCCAGCAAGCAGCCGTCGGAGAGTCGCGCAATCACCAGAATGTCCGGGCATTGCTGGAACACCGAGGCGAATTTCTGCTCCGACAGACGCAGGGCTTCTTCGGTGCGCTTGGTTTCGCTGATGTCGATCATCAACCCGCGCATCACCGGTTCGTGGCCGTGTTCGATCAGGCTGACGATGTCGCGCACCCACAGGCAGCGACCATCGGCTGTGATCACTCGGTAATCGAGGCTGTGATCACGCCCGGCCAATACTTCGTGATCGCAAAAGCTTTGGGCGCGGGTAAGGTCCGCCGGATGGATGATGTTGCGCCAGAACCCTGGAATCAGCCAATGCGCCAGCGGATAGCCGAGCAGGTCTTCGGCGTGCGGCGAAACATAGCTGTAGGTGAAGTCGCTCATTCGCGCTTCCCATGCAATGGCTGACAGGCTCTCCACCAGGCCGCGATAGTGATATTCGCTGCTGCGCAGTTCCTGTTCGAGGTCAATGCGTCGGGCGATCTCCGAGCTCAGGCGGCGATTGATACGGATCACCACCGCCAGAATGATGACTAGCAATACCAGACCGGGCAAGCCGTAAATCAGAAGATCAGACCAGAATGTCCGATGATCGAGGACGTTGCCCACCCAGTGCTCTTGAATGCTGCTGATTTCAGCCGGGGTCATATCGGCCAGGACTTTGTCCAGAATCCCCACCAGCATTTTGTTGTCACGGGGCACGCCCATTGCCAGTTGGTAGCGATACGGGGTTTCACCGCTGACGTACAAGCCGTCAAGTTTCAACTGGCGCAAGCTCCAGACGCTGGATGCAAGGTCGCCGACCACGGCATCCACTTCATCGGTCGCCAGTGCCTGCAATGCTGAACTGACGTTGGGCATGGCGACCAGATTCAGATCCGGATGGTGGGTACGCAGCAATTCGTGAGGCGCGTAGTTTTCCACCACGGCGATCTTCAGACCGTACAGATCATCGAGCTTGCGCGGTTGTACACCGCCGATGTGAGCGAGGATGACAATCGGGAAGTCGAGATAAGGGCGGGTGAATGACAGATAGGTCTGGCGCTCCGGTGTGGACATGATCCCCGGCAACAGGTCGATCTTGCCCTGTTTCACCTGTTCCAGCACAACCGTCCAGCTCACCGGCTCAATAGGGGTGAGCTTGATTGCCAGGCGTTGGCGAATGACATCAATGTAATCGGACGCCAGCCCTTGATAACGGTTTTGATCGTCACGAAACTCAAACGGCGGCCACGACGCGTCCACGCCGAGGCGCAAGTCCGGGTGAGCCGCCAGCCAGCTACGTTCTTCATCGGTCAGAGTCAGCGCGTCAGCCGTTGCGGTCCAGGTCATCAGTGACAGCAAAAAAAGCACGGACGCCAATCTGGGCATAACGCTCTCGTTATGGCTCGGGGATGATTGTTTCGAGTGTAGACGGGGTATGCGGGGGAGGGGTGTTGCGAAGGATTTAATCTGCCATATAAACAAAACCCCCGGCCTGGGCCGGGGGTTCTGGTATCACTCGTCGAGGAAGGAGCGCAGATGCTCGCTTCGCGTCGGGTGGCGCAGCTTGCGCAACGCCTTGGCTTCGATCTGACGGATCCGCTCACGCGTTACGTCAAACTGTTTGCCCACTTCTTCGAGCGTATGGTCGGTGTTCATGTCGATACCGAAACGCATGCGCAGTACTTTGGCTTCACGGGCAGTGAGGCCGGACAGTACTTCGCGAGTCGCTTCTTTCAGGCTCTCAACAGTGGCGACATCGATTGGCGACTGCATGGTCGAGTCTTCGATGAAGTCACCCAGATGGGAGTCTTCGTCATCACCGATCGGCGTTTCCATGGAGATCGGCTCTTTAGCGATCTTCAATACCTTGCGGATCTTGTCCTCAGGCATTTCCATGCGTTCGCCCAGCTCTTCCGGGGTCGGTTCGCGACCCATTTCCTGCAACATCTGCCGGGAAATGCGGTTGAGCTTGTTGATCGTCTCGATCATGTGCACCGGAATACGGATGGTGCGGGCCTGGTCGGCGATCGAGCGAGTGATCGCCTGACGGATCCACCAGGTGGCATACGTCGAGAACTTGTAACCACGACGGTATTCGAACTTGTCCACCGCTTTCATCAGACCGATGTTGCCTTCCTGGATCAGATCGAGGAATTGCAGGCCGCGGTTGGTGTACTTCTTGGCGATCGAGATCACCAGACGCAAGTTGGCTTCAACCATCTCTTTCTTCGCGCGGCGGGCCTTGGCCTCACCGATCGACATGCGACGGTTGATGTCCTTGATTTCTGCGATGGTCAGACCGGTTTCGGTTTCCAGCGCGATCAGTTTCTGCTGGCAACGAATGATGTCCGGCTGCACGCGACCGATGGCTTCGGCGTACTTGCTCTTGCCTTTGGCCAGGGCGTCGGACCAGCTTTCGTCGACTTCGTTGCTCGGGAACTGACGCAGGAAATCGGCGCGTGGCATACGTGCATCACGTACACACAGTTGCATGATCGCACGCTCTTGCTGACGCAGACGATCCAAGGCGCCGCGAACACGCTCGACCAGGCCTTCGAATTGCTTCGGTACCAGTTTGATCGGCATGAACAGCTCGGCCAGTACAAGCAACTCGGCAATCGCTGCCTTGTTGTTGCGACCGTGCTTTTTCAGGGCCTTGCGGGTGATTTCCATCTGGTCAGCCACGGCGCCAAAGCGCTGGGCAGCGATGACCGGATCGGGACCGCTTTCGGCTTCTTCTTCGTCATCGGAAGATTCGGCTTCATCGTCGTCGGTCTCGTCGTCGGCTTTCGCCACTTTCGCTTCGACAGGCGGCGGCACTTCGGCAGGCGGCGCAATGCCGTCGTCCGGGTCGATATAACCGCTCAGAACGTCGGACAGGCGACCACCTTCGGTGGTGACGCGAGTGTACTCGGAGAGAATGTGGTCAACCGTGCCAGGGAAGTGCGCGATTGCGCTCATCACTTCACGGATGCCCTCTTCGATACGCTTGGCGATTTCGATTTCGCCTTCACGAGTCAGAAGCTCGACCGTACCCATTTCACGCATGTACATGCGCACTGGGTCAGTGGTGCGACCGATATCGGTCTCCACCGCTGCCAACGCGGCGGCTGCTTCTTCCGCAGCGGCCTCGTCGGTATCGGCGTCGGCCAACATAAGGGCGTCCGCATCCGGAGCACTCTCGTGTACGGGGATCCCCATGTCGTTAATCATGCGGATGATGTCTTCCACCTGCTCAGGATCTGAAATATCCTCGGGCAGGTGGTCGTTGACCTCGGCGTAAGTCAGATACTTCTGCTCACGACCCAGTTTGATCAACTCAATAATACGAGACTGCTGTTGCGCTTTTCCGGACATAACACCCTATCCACTGAAGGTCTTGGCGGGCAAAAAACAAGCCGAGGATTATACCTGAGCTATGACCTCACGCGCCAGTTGAGGTCGGGTTTGATGCGGAAACATTGCGACTTAATAGGTCGCGCAGTTGGTTTTTCTCTTCAATGCTCAGTTCGCTTTGACGCGCTTTCCTGAGCAACTGTTCCAGATTTCGCTCGCGTTGGCGGGCTGACAAGCTAGTAATGGTGTCGAAAAACTGTTGTTCAAGGTTATCTCCGTCAATCAGCCATTCCTTTTCTGCCAGTGCCTTGAGCAGGCGACCCTGTTCAGTGCCGTGCCATCGCGCGATCAACTGAAATGAGTTTAGCTTGGGATTCTTCTGTACGGCTTCGAGCAGCGCCACAAGCAACTGGGCGTTGGTCTGATTTTCGTCCGCAATGTGTCCGGCGTCTTCAACGCGCTCGGCCAATTGCGGGTGATGCAGCAAGGTGCGCAGGGCGGTCAGGGTCGGCGATTCGACGCCGATCGGCGTGCGCGGGCGTTGTTGGTCACGATCGCCGCCACGCTTGCCGTTTTTGTCCCAGGGCTTCTTGTCCCACTTCTTGCCGCCGGCGCCGGGTTTCTTTGGCGTCCACTCCTGCTGCGGCACATACATGTCTTGTGCCTGCGGCTGATGGTAGTCGCTGTAGTCCGGCATTGCGTCGTAATCGATGCCAGGATCGTAGGCGGGCGGCGCTTCCTGCGGCGCATTTTGTGCGAGCTGGCTGACAGTTTCGCTGCTCAGGCCGGTGATTTCGGTCAGGCGCTGACGCATCAGGATACGCAGGTTGGCGCCCGGCACTTTGTCGATCAACGGTGCGGCGAGGGTAGCCATATGGGCCTTGCCTTCGAGCGAGCGCGGGTCGGCCTCTTCGGTCAGTTGCTGGAAGAAATAATCCGCCAGCGGTTGCGCGTGCTGATTGATCCGGGCCTTGAAGGCGTCAGTGCCTTCGGCGCGCACCAGGGTATCCGGGTCTTCGCCTTCCGGCAGGAACAGGAATCGCGCCCGGCGCCCATCCTGCAGGCTCGACAGCGTTGCTTCCAAAGCTCGCCATGCGGCGTTACGGCCGGCCTGGTCGCCGTCGAAACAGAACAATACGTTCGGTACGACGCGGAACAGACGCTTCAAATGTTCTTCGCTGGTCGCGGTGCCCAGCGTCGCGACGGCATTCTTCAGGCCTTGCTGGGCGAGGGCGATGACGTCCATATACCCTTCGACGACAATGATTTCGTCGAGGTTGCGGTTGTTCTTGCGCGCTTCATAAAGGCCGTAGAGCTCCTGGCCTTTATGGAAGACCGGGGTTTCCGGTGAGTTCAGGTACTTCGGCTTGTCGTCGCCGAGTACGCGGCCGCCGAAAGCGATTATCCGCCCACGGGTATCGCGGATCGGGAACATCACGCGATCGCGGAAGCGGTCATAGCGTTTGCCGGTTTCGGCGTTCTCGATCAGCAGGCCGGCGTCGATCATGGCTTTTTGCTGAAGTGTGTCGCTGCTCAAGTGTTTGAACAGGTTGTCCCAGCCCGGCGGCGCGAAGCCGAGACCGAAGTCGCGGGCGATTTCGCCGGTCAGGCCGCGGCCCTTGAGGTAATCCACGGCAGCCTTGCGGGCGGGATGGCTCTTGAGCGCCTGCTTGTAAAAGTCAGCGGCGGCGTTGAGCAGCGGGTAGAGCGGCGAATCGGTCGGTTGCCGTGGCTTGCGCTCGCGGCCGCTTTCTTCGCGGGGAATTTCCATGCCGGCGGCTTTGGCCAGATCTTCAACAGCCTGGGGGAAATCCAGGTTGTCGTGATCCATGAGAAAACCGAGGGCATTGCCGCCGGCGCCGCAGCCGAAGCAGTAGTAGAACTGCTTGTCGGGGCTGACGCTGAATGACGGGGTTTTCTCTTTGTGGAACGGGCAGCAGGCGGTGTAGTTCTTGCCGGCCTTCTTCAATTGCACGCGCGAGCTGACCACGTCGACGATGTCGGTGCGGTTCAGCAGGTCGTCAATGAAGCTCTGGGGTATCAGCCCGGCCATGGCGTTCTCATCGTCTGCGCTGTAAATGGTCCGATACGAAGGGCATTCGGACGCGGGTCGTTACTGTAGGCACGCAAAATATGCGGCTCGACCGGTGTCGTCTGCGTAATCGCTGTCGGGAAGTGTATCTGCCGAAAATCCACTGACGTTAGTACCAATCAGTCTTCGACTATTTGAAAGTGTTGCGCTGAATCCGCTGGCGGCCGATAAAGGGCCTCGGATAGCTCAATAAAGCGGGCACGCATGCAGGTGCCTTGGGCTGATCGTCGTAAGAGGAATCAGTGGGTGTGCTCGTCAGTAGCCTTGAAAGGCTCGTCAGAAAAGACGTGCACCGCTGGCAAAAGAGCCAGGTCTGACGCGTGAAGCAGATTTGTCTCGGTCGCGTGTGCGGCTTCGACGGTGAAGCATCAAGCGTTTTACGCAAATGCCATTAGCCCGGCTGAGAGCCGGGCTTAGGCAAGAAGCTTGCTACGAACGTCTGTGTATTAGTACAGACGAACGGCGCGGCGCTGTTCGCGCTGAACTTTCTTGGCGTGACGCTTAACAGCGGCTGCTGCTTTGCGCTTACGCTCAGAAGTTGGCTTCTCGTAAAATTCGCGGCTACGAACTTCAGCCAGTACACCGGCTTTTTCGCAGGAGCGCTTGAAACGACGCAGAGCTACGTCGAAGGGTTCGTTCTCTTTAACTTTGACGGCTGGCATCCAGAGCTACCTTCATTCATTACCGGGGTCAACATCCTCGCGGCAAAAGAGCACTTGAAGACGTCGGTTTTTAAGGGTTGCGGATGTTAACCCCTCATCGCTCGGAATGCAAAGCCTCTGATCGAAAACCGCTGGTCGGGGCATCACGCGGCGACTATTATGCGCGCCTTCGAAGTCAGCCTAAACAAGGCGCAAACCCATGCTAGTACTGGGATTAGAAACCTCCTGCGACGAAACCGGCGTCGCATTATATGACAGTGAACGCGGCCTCTTGGCTGACGCACTGTTCAGCCAGATCGACCTGCACCGCGCTTATGGCGGTGTGGTGCCGGAGCTGGCCTCGCGTGACCACGTCAAACGCATGCTGCCCTTGATCCGTCAGGTCTTGGCCGAGGCGGACTGCGTGCCGACCGAGATCGATGCGATCGCCTATACCGCGGGTCCTGGGCTGGTTGGCGCATTGCTCGTGGGGGCTTCCTGCGCCCAGGCACTGGCGTTTGCCTGGGGCATTCCGGCGCTGGGCGTGCATCACATGGAAGGCCACTTGCTGGCGCCGATGCTCGAGCCAAAACCGCCGGAATTCCCGTTCGTCGCTTTGTTGGTTTCCGGTGGTCATACGCAGCTGGTTCAGGTCGATGGCATTGGCCAATACAGCTTGCTTGGCGAGACGCTCGACGATGCCGCCGGCGAAGCGTTCGACAAAACCGCGAAGATGATGGGCCTGAATTATCCGGGCGGGCCGGAAATCGCCAAGTTGGCGGAGAAGGGCGTTGCAGGACGTTTCACCTTTCCACGTCCGATGTGTGATCGCCCGGGTCTGCAATTCAGCTTCAGTGGTCTGAAAACCTCTGCGCTCAACGCCTGGCAGCAGTGCGTCAGCGCCGGGGACGACAACGAGCAAGCCCGTTGCGACATCGCGCTGGCGTTCCAGCAGGCCGTGGTGGAGACTTTGACCATCAAGTGCAAGCGTGCCCTGAAACAGGCCGGCATGAAGCGTCTGGTGATCGCTGGTGGCGTCAGTGCCAACAAGGCCTTGCGGGTTTCGTTGGAAAAGATGCTCGGCGACATGAAGGGCGATGTGTTTTACGCCCGCCCCGAGTTCTGCACCGACAATGGCGCGATGATCGCGTTTGCCGGTTGCCAGCGTTTGCAGGCGGGTCAGCAGGAAAGTCTGGCGATCAGCGTGCAGGCGCGCTGGCCGATGGAGCAGTTATCGGCGTTGTGATGAGCGGCGTTCATGGCCGGAATTTAAAAATGCCGTTCGCGCCCGGCAAACAGGTCGCGTAGATTGCCGCGGTGGCGCCAGACGATCAGCAAGGTCAGTGCGCTCATCGGCAACAGCGCTTCCGGTTCCTGCCAGGCCAGCAACGGCAGGGTCAGCGGCGTGGCGATCAGTGCCGCCAGCGAGCTGGTGCGGGTCAGGTAAAACGTCAGCAACCAGGCGCATACTGCCAGCAGTGCTGCAGGCGGATACAGGCCCAGGAGCATGCCGGCAGCGGTGGCGACACCTTTGCCGCCACGGAAGCGAAAGTACAGCGGGAACAGGTGACCGATCACGGCGCATACGCCAATCCACGCCTGATCCTGTAGCGAAAGACCTGCTGCCGAGGCGATCAGCACCGGCACCAGGCCTTTGCACAGATCACCGAGCAGGGTCAGGATCGCCAGTTTGCGACCGGCCAGGCGCAGCATGTTGGTGGCGCCGGCATTGCCCGAGCCACTCATTCGCGGGTCCGGATTTCCGGTCAGGCGGCTGAGCAAAATGGCGAAGGACAGCGAGCCGAGCAGGTAGGCGATAGTCGCCAGTAACCAAAACATGCTAACTATTCCGGGCGAGGACGCCCTGATTCTAACGGCGCATTGCGCCCTTGTCGTGCAGCGGAGAAAAGTGCTTGGACAGAGTGTTTATCGAGGGCCTGGAAGTCGACACCGTCATTGGTGCCTACGACTGGGAGCGCGGCATCCGACAGTGCCTGCGACTTGATCTGAGCTTCGCCTGGGACAATCGCCCGGCCGCTGCCGGTGACGACCTGACCCTGGCGCTCGACTACGCCAGCGTTTCCACGCGGATTCAGGCTTTTGCCGAGCAAGCGCAGTTTCAGTTGGTCGAGACCTTTGCCGAGCGTCTGGTCGAAGTGCTGATGAGCGAATTCAACATCACGTGGGTGCGGCTGAAGTTGACCAAGCCTGGCGCTGTACCGGCCGCGAAGGGCGGTGTGGGCGTGGAGATCGAGCGCGGATGTCGCTGACTCAGGTCTACTTAGGGCTCGGCAGTAATATCGAGCGCGAAATCCATTTGCGTGCCGGACTCGACGCATTGGCGACGTTTCTGGTGGATATCCGCTGTTCGGCGGTGTTCGAGAGCGCGCCTGTGGGGATCAAGAGTGGGCCGTTCTTCAATTTTGTAGTGTCGGCGTATACCGACCTGCCGTTGATGGAGCTGGATCGACGCTTGAAATTCATCGAGGCGGATAACGGTCGTTACGCGCCTGATCGCAAGGGTTTGCCGCTGGATATCGACGTGCTGCTGTATGGCGAGCTGGCGGGGAGTTTCGACGGGCTGGTTTTGCCACGTGCCGAGATTCTGAAAAATGCTTTTGTGTTGTGGCCGCTGTCACTGATTGCGCCGGATCGCGTACATCCGAGTGTGGGAAAAAGCTTCGCGACGTTGTGGGCAGAGGCGCAGATTGATCAGGTGCTGGCGCCAGTAGCGTTCGAGTGGCGTGGTCAGCAGTTAACCTCTTCAGATCTGAGTTGACTTGACTGGCGTCTTCGCGAGCAAGCTCGCTCCCACAGTGGGCCCTATTCCAATTTGGGAGCGAGGTTGTTTGCGAAGGTTTTCAGACTGACGCCGCCTCTTTGTAAGCCTTCAACGCCCTCAGTCGTTCACGCTTCAGCGCTTCGCCCAGTTCCGGTCCCTTGAATCCCTTCTCCAGCAACGGCTGCACTGCGACTTCCCGCGCGGCCTTCGCCGCACCCCGCAAATAATCCGCCTGTGGATAATTTCTCTGCTCCAGCCCTTTGCGGCCTCGGGCGTCCATTTCGCATGCGACGATGAACTCTTCAAACCGCTGTGGCCGACGATACACGTCAAAACTCTGCAGCAACTCCAGCAATGTCGAAGCCTTCAGTTCCAGCGCCCGATGGCCATGGGTATGGTACTTGCCGACCAGTAGCGCCAATTCCTGACAATCCTTTGGTGCCTTAAAGCGTTCGTTGACCGCTTTGATCAGCTTCAACCCCGTGTGCTCATGGGCGATGTGTCGCGGCCACTGTTCTTCCGGGGTCAGACCTTTACCGAGATCGTGCAGCAGGCAAGCCCAGCGTACTGTCAGCGGTTGTTTGTACAGCGCCGATTGCTCCAGAACGCTGAGCGTGTGCAGGCCGGTGTCGATTTCCGGATGATGGGCTTCCGGTTGTGGCACGCCAAACAGCGCGTCGACCTCTGGCATCAGTACTTTAAGCGCGCCGCAGTCGCGCAGCACCTGAATGAACACCTGCGGCTGATCTTCCATCAAGGCGCGGGAGATTTCCTTCCAGCTGCGTTCGGCGGTCAGCGCCTCCAGTTCGCCGGAGTCGCTGAGTTGACGCATTAATTCCCGCGTCTCTGGCGCGACCGTGAAACCGAGCTCGGCATAGCGCGCGGCGAAGCGGGCAACGCGCAATACCCGCAGAGGATCTTCGGCGAACGCCGGGGAAACGTGGCGCAGGATTCTCGCATCAAGATCGCGCTGGCCATGGTACGGATCGGTCAGATTCTGCTGGTCGTCCTCGGCCATGGCATTGATCGTCAGGTCGCGACGAATCAGGTCTTCTTCAAGCGTTACTTCGGGGCTGGCGTGAAAGGTGAAGCCGCCATAACCGCGCCCGCTCTTGCGCTCGGTGCGGGCGAGGGCGTATTCCTCGCCGCTTTTGGGATGAAGAAACACCGGGAAATCCGCGCCCACCGGGCGATAGCCCTTGGCGAGCATTTCTTCCGTGGTAGCGCCGACCACCACCCAATCGATGTCAGTAACCGGTTTGCCCAGCAAGCGATCACGTACGGCGCCGCCAACCTTGAAAATCTGCATAAAAAACCTCCGTTAGCCCGACAGGATAACCCTTGCGTCAGACTTTCGGAGGTCGGAACCGGATCAAAGATGAATGACGGCGAGGTCAAGTCGACCGTAATCCCCTTCGCTGTGGTCACTGCGTGGTGGAACGTGATGAGTTTTCATGATCTGGTCGCCTTGCAGGGTTTCCAGATGGATATCAAAGCCCCACAGGCGATGCAGGTGTTTAAGTACTTCTTCGGTGGAGTCTCCCAGCGGTTTACGATCATGCTGTTGGTGACGCAGGGTCAGTGAGCGGTCGCCGCGCCGATCAATGCTGTAAATCTGCACGTTCGGTTCACGATTGCCGAGGTTGTATTGCGCGGCCAGGGTTTCGCGAATGATCCGGTAGCCGGGTTCATCATGAATTGCAGGCACCAACAAGTCGTCCTTCTGATCGTCATCCATGATGCTGAATAACTTCAGATCACGGATCACTTTCGGTGACAGGTATTGCAGGATGAAACTCTCATCCTTGAAGCTGCTCATGGCGAACTTGATGGTCGATAGCCAGTCCGTACCGGCAATTTCCGGGAACCAGTGACGATCTTCCTCGGTTGGTTCTTCACACATGCGCCGAATGTCACGGTACATGGCGAAGCCCAGTGCATAAGGGTTGATCCCGTTGTAATAGGGGCTGTCGAAACCCGGCTGGAACACCACGCTGGTGTGCGAAGTGAGAAATTCCATCATGAAACCGTCGGTGACCAGGCCTTCGTCGTACAGGTCGTTCATCAGCGTGTAGTGCCAGAACGTTGCCCAGCCTTCGTTCATGACCTGGGTCTGGCGTTGTGGATAAAAATACTGGGCGATCTTGCGCACGATACGCACGATTTCGCGCTGCCACGGCTCCAGCAGCGGCGCATGTTTCTCGATGAAGTAGAGGATGTTTTCCTGCGGCTCGGCCGGGAAGCGCGCGTTGTCCCTGTCGCTGTATTTGTCCGCGCCTTTGGGAATGGTGCGCCACAGATCGTTGATCTGCTTTTGCATGTGCTCTTCGCGATCTTTCTGCCGCCGGCGCTCCTCTTCGGCGGAAATCGGATAAGGACGCTTGTAGCGATCGACGCCGTAGTTCATCAGGGCATGGCAGGAGTCGAGCAGGTCTTCCACCGCATCGATGCCGTGGCGTTCTTCGCACTGCATGATGTACTGCTTGGCGAACACCAGATAATCGATGATTGAGCTGGCATCGGTCCAGGTACGAAACAGGTAATTGCCCTTGAAGAAGCTGTTGTGGCCGTAGCACGCGTGCGCCACCACCAGCGCCTGCATGCAGATGGTGTTCTCTTCCATCAGGTAAGCAATGCACGGATCGGAGTTGATCACGATTTCGTAGGCCAGGCCCATCTGCCCACGGCTGTAGGATTTTTCGGTGCTGAGGAAGTGTTTGCCGTAGGACCAGTGGTGATAACCCAGTGGCATGCCCACCGAGGCGTACGCATCCATCATTTGCTCGGCGGTGATCACTTCGATCTGGTTGGGATAGGTATCCAGGGCATAGCGGGCCGCGATCCGGGCGATTTCGCGGTCGTAGGTCTGGATCAGCTCGAATGTCCATTCGGAGCCGGTGGAAATGGGTTGGCGCTTCTGCTCTTTGGCGGTCATGTCACTAACCTGCGCTGGAAGAGTTCACGGAAGACCGGATAGATATCCCCGGCCGAGACCAGTTGCTGCTGGGCAAAAGTGTCAGAAAAGGCTTCGGCGATGCGTTCGTACTCGTACCACAATGCCTGATGTTCGCGCGGGGTGATCTCCACGTAAGTGTAGTACTGCACAAACGGCATGATCTGGTTGATCAGGATGTCGCGGCAGATTGGCGAGTCGTCGTTCCAGTTGTCACCGTCGGAAGCCTGGGCTGCGTAGATGTTCCACTCGTTGCTCGGGTAACGCTCGGCCATGATCTCCTGCATCAGTTTCAAGGCGCTGGACACGATGGTGCCGCCGGTTTCCCGGGAATAGAAAAACTCTTCTTCGTCGACTTCCCGAGCGCTGGTGTGATGGCGGATGAATACCACGTCGATCTTGTCGTAATTCCGTTTCAGGAACAGGTACAACAGGATGAAAAAGCGTTTGGCGATGTCCTTGGTCGCCTGGGTCATGGAGCCGGAGACGTCCATCAGACAGAACATCACCGCTTTCGAACTGGGGTTGGGCTGTTTGATCAGCAAGTTGTACTTCAAGTCGAAGGTATCGAGGAACGGCACGCGATGGATGCGCGCGCTGAGCTTTTCGATTTCCGCTTCGAGTTCCTGAATATCGCCGAAGTTGTCCGGCTCTTCGCGTCTCAGGCGCTCAAGTTCTTCTTTGACTTCGCGCAGTTTTGCCCGACTGCTGCCAGACAGGGCAATGCGTCGCGCATGAGCCGAGCGCAGCGTGCGGATGATGTTGATGCGTGACGGGTTACCTTCGTTACTGATCCCGGCACGAACGGTCTTGAAGGTGTCGGTGCCGCTGAGGTTACGTTTGACCAGGTTCGGCAGTTCGAGGTCTTCGAACATGAATTCGAGGAATTCTTCCTGGGTGATCTGGAAGACGAACTCGTCCATGCCCTCGCCGGAATTGCCAGCCTTGCCGGGACCACGTCCGCCGCCACCTCCCGGTGGGCGGGCAATATGCTCGCCGGCGGTGAATTCCTTGTTGCCGGGATGAACCACGGTCTGCTTGCCGCCACGGCCGTGGTGAAGCACCGGTTCGTCGATGTCGCGACCGGGAATGCTGATCTGTTCGCCGTGTTCCATATCGGTAATGGAACGCCGGCTGACCGCCTCTTCGACAGCCTTTTTGATGTGGTCACGGTAACGCCGCAGGAAACGCTGGCGGTTCACCGTGCTCTTGTTCTTGCCATTCAGACGTCGGTCGATCACATAGCTCATACGTGGCCCTCCGGGCAGCTTCAAGTTGTGAGCTGCGAGCTGCAAGAAGAAGCGGTTGCCCATGGGTCAGGGTTCATCTGCTTTTTTCTTGCAGCCCGTAGCTTGAAGCTTGTAGCTGTTTTACTGCGATTTCCGGACCCGTAGGTACCATTCGGACAGCAGACGTACCTGTTTGTCGGTGTAGCCGCGTTCGACCATTCGAGTGACGAAGTCGTTGTGCTTTTGCTGATCCTCCTTGCTGGCCTTGGCGTTGAAGCTGATGACTGGCAGCAGATCCTCGGTGTTCGAGAACATTTTCTTCTCGATGACCACGCGCAGTTTTTCGTAGCTGAGCCAGGTCGGGTTCTTGCCGTTGTTGTTGGCGCGGGCGCGCAATACGAAGTTGACGATCTCGTTGCGGAAATCCTTCGGATTGCTGATGCCGGCCGGTTTCTCGATTTTCTCCAGTTCTTCGTTCAGCGCCACGCGGTTGAGAATCTCGCCGGTTTCCGGATCGCGGTACTCCTGATCCTGAATCCAGAAATCCGCGTACAGCACGTAGCGGTCGAAGATGTTCTGGCCGTACTCGCTGTAAGACTCGAGGTAAGCGGTCTGGATCTCCTTGCCGATGAATTCGATATAACGCGGCGCCAGGTATTCCTTCAGGTAGCGCAGGTAGCGCTCGCGGGTTTCGGCCTGGAATTGCTCCTGTTCGATCTGCTGTTCCAGCACATAGAGCAGGTGCACCGGGTTGGCGGCGATTTCATGCGGATCGAAGTTGAAGACCTTGGACAGGATCTTGAACGCGAAGCGGGTCGACAGACCGTTCATGCCCTCGTCGACGCCTGCCGAGTCGCGATATTCCTGGATCGACTTGGCTTTCGGATCGGTGTCCTTGAGGTTTTCGCCGTCGTAGACGCGCATCTTCGAATAAATGTTGGAGTTTTCCGGCTCCTTGAGGCGCGACAGCACGGTGAACTGCGCGAGCATCTTCAGGGTGTCAGGTGCGCAATGGGCTTTGGCCAGAGAACTGTTGAACAGCAGTTTGTCGTAGATCTTCACTTCGTCGCTGACGCGCAGGCAATACGGCACTTTGACGATGTAGATCCGGTCGATGAACGCTTCGTTGTTCTTGTTGTTACGGAAGGTGTGCCATTCCGATTCGTTGGAGTGGGCGAGCAGGATCCCGGTAAACGGAATCGCGCCAAGACCTTCGGTACTGTTGTAGTTACCTTCCTGTGTGGCGGTCAGCAACGGGTGCAGCACCTTGATCGGTGCCTTGAACATTTCGACGAATTCCATCAGGCCCTGGTTGGCCCGGCACAGCGCACCGGAGTAGCTGTAGGCGTCGGCGTCGTTCTGTGGGTATTCCTCGAGTTTGCGGATGTCGACCTTACCGACCAGCGCCGAGATGTCCTGGTTGTTCTCGTCACCCGGTTCGGTCTTGGCCACGGCGATCTGGTTGAGGATCGACGGGTACAGTTTGACCACGCGGAACTGGCTGATGTCGCCGCCGAATTCGGCCAGGCGTTTGGTTGCCCATGGCGACATGATGGTGTTCAGGTAGCGCCGTGGGATGCCGAAGTCTTCTTCGAGGATCGCGCCATCTTCGGTGGCGTTGAACAGACCCAGTGGCGATTCGAACACGGGCGAGCCCTTGATCGCGTAGAAGGGCACTTTCTCGATCAGCTGTTTCAGCTTCTCGGCCAGGGATGATTTACCGCCGCCGACGGGGCCGAGCAGATAAAGGATTTGCTTCTTCTCTTCCAGGCCTTGGGCGGCATGGCGGAAATACGAGACGATCTGGTCGATGCATTCTTCCATCCCGTGGAAGTCTTCAAAGGCCGGATAGCGACGAATCACCTTGTTGGAGAAGATGCGTGACAGCCTCGAGTTAGTCGAGGTGTCGAGCAGTTCCGGCTCACCGATGGCCAGTAATAGACGCTCGGCGGCGGAAACGTAGGCGCTACGGTCTTTCTTGCACAGCTCCAGGTACTCTTGCAGCGAGAGTTCTTCCTGGCGTGTGGACTCGAAGCGTTGTTGGAAGTGGCTAAAGATACTCATGACGTCACCTCGCTCGATACGTGGAGCCGACGCCGGATCACTCAGTCGATGCTGGCAAACAACCGTTTTGGCGGCTGTTTGTTTACCCCCCAGAACACTTCCGCGATCGACAATCGCGAAAGTCACTCCCGATGACCCGTGCGCCGGTGTACCGGCTCTCCCCTGTTTTGGATGGCCTGGGCTTAAGGATAGTTGGGAATTCGGGAGGTAAAGGGCAGATACGTAATTAGTTGTCTCTGACCGTTCGTCTGCCGCGCGCAGGCCCAAGGCAGCCGGGGCCTGCGCGTGACAAAAAAATTATTCGGCGGTGCCTTGCGCGGTTTCTGCAGGATAAGTCGTACGCCATAACTCAAAGCCGCCGTCCATGCTGTAGACGTCGGAGAAGCCTTGGCTGATCAGATAGGCCGCAGCACCCTGGCTGGAGTTGCCGTGGTAGCAGACGACGACGGTCGGGGCATCAAGGTCGGCGCCTTGAATGAAGGCGTGCAGAGAATGGTTGTCCAGATGCTTCGAACCGCTGATATGCAGAGCGGCAAAAGTCGCCGGGTCGCGCACGTCGACCACGACAGCACCTTGTTCACGCAGGGCCTGGGCCTGTTCCGGGGGGATTCGTTTGAATTCGCTCATGGCGGGTTCCTGTTGCTCGGCTGAAAGCGCAGTCTAACGCGGGACGCTGACTGGCGAAGTTTGGGGGATAAGTGGTGCGACAGTCGGGGCGAGGCCGCCGTGTTCATCGCATTTGCATGACAAGCGTTCACCGCTGTCGACATTCATCAGGGTCAGGCTGCCGCCCCAGACACAACCGGTGTCCAGCGCCGAGATACCTGGCTCATGGATATTGCCTTCGAGTGCTGCCCAGTGGCCGAAGATGATTCGCAAGCCTTTCGTTTTGCGCTCTTTATGCTGGAACCACGGTTTGTAACCGGCGGGCGCGGTGTCGAGGCCTTCTTTGCTCTTGAGGTCGAGCTTGCCCTCGGCGGTGCAGAAGCGCATGCGCGTGAAATAGTTGGTGATGACGCGCAGGCGGGTCACGCCTTTAAGGTCGTTGTCCCATTTCGCCGGGTCGTTGCCGTACATGCCGTCGAGGTAGGCGGGGAACAGATTGTCGTCACGCAGGGCGCTTTCGACTTCAGCGGCGCACTTCAACGCGCGGCTCAGGGACCACTGCGGCGGAATGCCGGCATGCACCATGGCGACATCACGTGTCTCGTCGTAATGCATGAGCTTTTGCTGGCGTACCCACTCGAGTAATTCAGCGCTGTCCGGTGCATCGAGAATCTCGCGCAAGGTGTCGGACTTCTTCAGGCGCTCGATGTTTTTCGCCGCTGCCAGCAGATGCAGGTCATGGTTGCCAAGTACGCAGACCAGCGATTGGCGCATGCCAAAGAGAAAGCGCAGGGTTTCCAGTGATTGCGGGCCACGGTTGACCAGATCGCCCACCAGCCACAGCCGATCAAGCGTCGGATCGAATGCCACTTGCTTGAGCAGGCACTTGAGCGGTTCGAGGCAGCCTTGCAGGTCGCCGACGGCATACGTCGCCATCAGTGCAGGGCTCCGGGCACTGCCAGGCGGAAAGGTTTGATGATGGCGTCGAAATGTTTGCCATCGTCGGCAACCATTTCGTAGGTGCCCTGCATGGTGCCGACCTTGGTGGTCATCACCGTGCCGCTACTGTAGGTGTGGCTTTGCCCGGCATTGATCAACGGTTGCTGACCCACGACGCCGGCGCCGCGTACTTCCTCGACATGGCCATCACCATCGGTGATCACCCAGTGCCGTGACAGCAGCTTGGCCGGAATCGCGCCATTGTTCTGCACGGTGATGGTGTAGGCGAAGGCGAAGCGGTCGTGCTCGGGTTGCGATTGGTCTGCCAGATAGCGGGTAACGACGCTGACATCGACCTGGTAACGGGAATCGGACATGCAAGGGGCCTTAAACGAAGCGGAACGCGGGGCGTAGCTGATGGGGAATCAGTCTAGGCAAGTATCGGGCAGTAAACCAGAGTGGCGTCCTGCCCGATAGCGTTCATCGCTTGTCAGTCGGCGGCGGGGGAGGCCGGGACCTGAATGGCGAGCTGGTCGGCCAAGCGTACGAACGCGGCCAGATCCAGTTGCTCCGGACGCAGGCTGCCATCGACGCCGGCGGCTTCGATCTCGGCATTGCTGAGCAATTGCTTGAGGGTGTTGCGCAGGGTCTTGCGGCGTTGGTTGAACGCTTCGCGCACAACACGCTCGAGCAACTTGTGATCCTTGGCCGGGTGCGGCAGCACGGCGTGCGGTACCAGGCGAACGATGGCCGAGTCGACTTTCGGCGGCGGGTTGAACGCGCCCGGGCCGACGTTGAACAGGTGCTCTACGCGGCAGTGGTACTGAACCATGATCGACAGACGACCCCAGTCACCGCCGCCCGGGCCTGCGGCCAGGCGCTCGACGACTTCTTTCTGCAGCATGAAGTGCATGTCGCGAATGATGCCGGCGTTGTTCAGCAGGTGAAAAATCAGCGGTGTCGAGATGTTGTACGGCAGGTTGCCGACCACACGCAGGCTGTTCGGTGCGGCGTTGAGCGTGTTGAAGTCGAACTTCAGTGCATCGCCCTGGTGCAGGTTGAAGTTGTTCTTGCCGGCAAACTGCTGGTTGAGGATCGGGATCAGATCCTTGTCCAGTTCCACCACATCGAGTTGCGCGCCGGAGTTGAGCAGGCCGGCGGTCAATGCGCCCTGGCCCGGGCCGATTTCCAGCAGGCGGTCTTCAGACTTGGCGCTGATGGAGCGCAGTATGCGGTCGATAACGCCGGCATCGTGCAGGAAGTTCTGGCCAAAGCGTTTGCGCGCCTTGTGTTGGTATTGCTCGGTCATAAACGGGTCTCGGCCATCTGGTAGGCGGTTTCCAGGGCGACTTGCAGGCTGCCGGTATCGATCTTGCCGCTGCCGGCCAGATCCAGGGCGGTGCCATGGTCAACCGACGTGCGGATGATCGGCAAGCCAAGGGTCACGTTGACGGCAGCGCCGAAGCCTTTGTACTTGAGCACAGGCAAACCCTGGTCGTGGTACATCGCCAGCACTGCGTCGCAGTGCTCCAGATATTTGGGGGTAAACAGAGTGTCGGCAGGCAGCGGGCCACGAAGGTCCATGCCCTCGCCGCGCAGGCGCTCTAAGGTAGGTTCAATGATGTCGATTTCTTCATGGCCCAGGTGGCCGCCTTCACCGGCGTGCGGGTTAAGTCCGCAGACCAGGATGCGTGGCTGGGCGATGCCGAACTTGTTTTGCAGGTCGCTGTGCAGAATCCGTGTGACCCGTTCCAGCCGTTCCGGCGTGATCGCATCGGCGATGTCGCGCAGGGGCAGGTGAGTGGTGACCAGTGCCACACGCAAACCGCGCGTTGCCAGCATCATCACTACTTGTTCGGTATGGGTCAGGTCAGCCAGAAACTCCGTGTGCCCGGAGAACGCGATGCCCGATTCGTTGATCACGCCTTTGTGAACGGGCGCGGTGATCATCCCGGCAAAATCGCCGTTCAGGCAGCCGTTGCCGGCGCGGGTCAGGGTTTCGAGGACGAAAGCGGCATTAGCCTTGTCCAGTTGCCCGGCAACCACGGGGGCGCTCAGTGGCGTATCCCAGACATACAGGCTGTTTGCGGGCGCCGGGGCGTCCGGCCAGTGATCGGGCGCAACATCCAGCAGATTGACGACCAGCCCCAGCTGCGCGGCCCGCTCAAGGAGCAGGTCGCGGCTGGTGATGGCAATCAGGGGATGTGGCTGGGCTTGCGAGGCGAGCAGCAGGCACAGGTCGGGACCGATGCCGGCTGGTTCGCCGGGTGTCAGCGCGAAACGCTGGGGTTTCACTGCGCTGCCTGGTCTGCACCAGGGAGTTTGATCTCTACGTACGCTTCGTCACGAATCTGACGCAGCCAGGTTTGCAGCTCTTCATCGTATTTGCGGTTACGCAGTACGGTCATGGCTTGCTGCTCGCGGGCCTGTTCGGTGCTGTCGGTGGCGCGACGGCCAAGGACTTCCAGAACGTGCCAGCCGTATTGGGTCTGGAATGGCTTGGACAGCTGACCTTGTGGGGTCTTGGCCATCACTTCGCGGAATTCCGGTACCAGTGCGTTCGGGTCGATCCAGTTCAGGTCGCCGCCGTTGAGGGCAGAACCGGGGTCTTCCGAATAGTTCTTCGCCAGTTCGGCGAAGTCTTCGCCGGCGACGATGCGGTCATACAGCGATTGAACCAGCGCTTTGGTCTTGGCTTCGTCGCGGATCGGGCTCGGCTTGACGAGGATGTGGCGCACATGCACTTCATCACGCATCTGGGCTTCGCCGCCACGCTTGGCCAGCAACTTCAGGATGATGAAACCACCTGGAGTGCGCGCAGGCTGAGTGATATCGCCGATGGCCATGCTGCTCAGTTCACGATCAAACGGTGGTGGCAGTTGCGCGGCTTTACGCCAGCCCATGTCGCCGCCTTCCAGTGCGTTGTCGCTGGCGGACTTGGCAACGGCCATCTGGCCGAAGTCGGCGCCTTGCTTGAGCTGCTGGTAAACCTCCATCGCCTGACGTGCGGCGTTCTGAATCGCTTCAGAGTTGGCACTTTCCGGGGTCGGGATCAGGATGTTGGCCAAGTGCAGTTCTTCGGACAGTTGCATCTTGCCCAGGTCGGAGGCGAGGAAGTTCTTCACTTCCTGTTCGGAGACCTGAATGCGCTCTGCCACGCGACGCTGACGGACACGGCTGATGATCATTTCCCGGCGGATCTGGTCACGTGCGTCGTCGTAGGACAGGCCGTCGTGAGCCAGTGCGGCGCGGAACTGATCCACGGTCATGTTGTTACGCTGGGCAATGGTGCCGACCGCCTGGTTCAGCTCTTCATCGGTGATGCGGATGCCGGAACGTTCGCCGATCTGCAATTGCAGGTTTTCAACGATCAGGCGTTCGAGCACCTGCTGATCCAGCACACCCGCAGGCGGCAGACCGCCACCACGCTTGGCGATGGTCTGCTGAACTTCGTGGACGCGTTGATCCAGTTGGCTCTGCATGACCACATCGTTGTCGACGATCGCTACCACTTTATCGATGGACTGTACTGCGGCGTTGGCCGCAGTACCCAGGAACAGCGCGCCCAACACCAGCGGGCGCAGACAATCAGAAAGCTTGGTCTTCACGTTCACGATAACCTTGAATGCCTTTGTCGAGGAAGCTCTCTACCTTGGCGCCGGTGAGGCCGCCGAGTCCCTTCAGAACAATTTGGAGGAAGATGCCATGGTCGCCTTTCTCGTTTTGCGGAGCTTCCTGGCTGAACTCGTCATAGGAAACCCAGTAACGGTTGATCAGGCGTAGTTTCCAGCAGCAGTTGTCGTACTCGAAACCACCGAAGGCTTCCAGGGTACGGTTGCGGTTGTAGTCATACTGCCAGCGGCTGATCGCGTTCCACTGTGGAACGATCGGCCAGATGACCGAGAAGTCATGCTGCTGGATCTTGTAGTAATCCTTCACGTAGCCAGGCGTGCCAGGGGTACCGTAGTCGCCACCGCCCACAGTCCACTTACCGGTGTTCTGGTCGTAGCGAACCTGGTCGTTGCGATAGCGATAGCCGACGTTGATAACCTTGTTCGGGTTGTCTTCCGGCTGGTAGTGGAACATCGCGCTGCCGGAACGCGGGCTGCGGCTGTCCGGATCCCAGTTGTAGTCGGCAGTGGTCCGCCAATCGCGGTTCCAGCGGTATTCGTATTCCAGAGCATATGGCGAGACGTTGGACTTGGCGTCGTCACGATCGTTGAATGCGATGCCTGGCAGTTGAACCTTGCGATCCTTGAAATACAACGCCTGGCCTACGCTGATGCGTTGACGTTCAAAACCGTCATCTTCGATCCAGCGGCTGGTCACGCCCAGCGACAGTTTGTTCTCGTCACCGACACGGTCGGAGCCGGAGAAGCGGTTGTCACGGAACAGCGATGCATAGTTAAAGGTGTATTCGCTGGTATCGAACACTGGAATATCTTCCTGGTCGACCTCAGGTACATAGAGATAGAACAGGCGTGGTTCCAGAGTCTGACGGTAGTTTTTGCCGAAATACTGGGTATTGCGGTCGAAGTAAAGGCCACCGTCGATGCTGGCGATCGGTACGCCACGGTTCTGGTTACTGTCGAATTCACCGTTGAGTTTCTTTTGCTCTGCAGTCATCGCATCGATCTGCGATTTGCCGGTGTTGTCCAGGTCAAGCTGATACTGGGTGTACTGATATTTCAGCGATGGCTTCAGGAAGCCATAAGTCCAGTTCATTGGCAGGCTGACACCCGGCTTGAGATTCAAGCGGTCGCCATTGGCACGTGCCAGACCTGTGATGTTGTTGTCCAGACGCGACTCGGTTGTGACGCCATCTTCCTGTACAAACGTGCCGCTTCTCAGATCACGGTCGAAACGGACGAGCTCAGTCTCGTAATCGAAGTTCAAGCCTTCCGGATGATACGGCAGTTGACCGTTGAAGGTGATCTGCGGCAGACGGTCGTAAGGCGTGATGTTCGAAACGGTGGCCAGTTGATACGCCTGGGCGTTCAGACGCGCAGTGTAGCTGTCACCACGATAGGTGATCGAACCCTGCTGGTTGACGAAGTCTTCGCTCTTGACGCCGATCTGGTCGGTTTGCAAGTCCTGGAAATAATACGGATCGCTGATCTTGGTGTAGTCAACCTGGGTGAACACGCGGGAGTCGAGACCGCCCTTGTGTTGCCAGTTGTACATGTAGCGAGTCTCGTTGTAGTCGGACTGACGCTTGCGATCATCGTCTTCGTCATTCAGATACGCCGCACCAAACTGACCTTCACTCGACTTGGTCAGGTAACGGAACTCACCTTCCACCAACATGCCGCGCTTGCTCATGTAACGCGGGTACAACGTGGCGTCATAGTTCGGCGCCAGGTTGAAGTAGTACGGTGTAACCAGCATGAAGCCGGTATCGCTGCCGCTGCCGATGGTCGGCGGCAGGAAGCCCGACTGGCGACGGTCGTCGATCGGGAAATAGATGTACGGCGTGTACAGAATCGGAATGTCTTTTACGCGCAGCGTCACGTTGGTCGCGGTACCGAAGCCGGTGGCTGGGTTCAAGGTAATGTTGTTGCCCTTGAGCTGCCAGGCGTTGCTGTTCGGTTCGCACGTGGTGTACGTGCCGTCTTTCAGGCGGATGATCGCGTTTTCTGCACGCTTGGCGTACAGCGCGTTACCGCGGATGCGCGATTTGTGCATCACGTATTCAGCGTTGTCGACCTTGGCTTCACCGGTGTCGAGTTGCACATCGGCGTGATCGCCGACGATCAGCGCGCCGTTGTCACGGATACGCACATCGCCATTGAGTTCGGCGCGGCTCTCGGCCTGATACAGGCTGGCCTCGTCGGATTCGACCTGCATGCTGCCCTGACGCAGGACGACATCACCGGCCAGCGTACCGACTTGATCATCGGTGTTATAGCGCGAGGCTTTCGCGCCGATAAAGGTCGGGGCGTCACTTTTATTCGTCTTGTCATTCATGCCAGGACGAATCGGTTCGATATAGGCACCAGAGCAGTAAGGTCCGGTCTCGGCCAATTGAGCGGCGGTGAGCTTCTCGCGCGGAACCCAGTCGAGGTGACTGAAGTCTTCGCTACGGGACTTCAGGCCGCGGCCCTTGGCTTCGGTGACCAATGCCGTTTTAGGGGCTGTGTCGGCAGTCGAACCGTTCTCGCTCGCCGCTTCGCCGGTGGCACTGACGGCACTGCCGTCATGCACTGGGCGCGGCGGCAACGCAGCAGCGGTTGATTTGGGCGCACAGGCCCAACCACCCGAAGCCGAGACGGAGCAGTCATACTGCTCGGCGGCAACAACGAATTGACTGGCCAGAGGTTGCATAGCCAGCAGACTGCCGGTTACCAACAACGGAAATTTTTTACGAAACGCGGGGGATTTCAATGCCATCTTATTAGTCCGGGCTTCCTGCGTGCCATCTGCCCGCGGTGTGGGCCGCACGCCTCTCGATGGTCTGAAAAAGATGCTGGATAATAAAGCATGACCCGCTTGACGGCTAGCGCCGTCGGAGACCCTTGCAATGCCTGACCAAGATGTACGCTTGCAACACCTGAAAGTTTGGCTCGATGAGCAGTTGGCAACCCTGTTTGCAGATCAGGGCTGGGGCGCCGTGCCCCCGGCCACGTTGACTGCGGCCAGCAGCGACGCGAGTTTCCGCCGTTACTTCCGTTGGGAAGGAGAGGGTCGCAGCTTTGTCGTGATGGACGCGCCGCCACCCCAGGAAAACTGCAAACCGTTCGTGGATATCGCCTTTTTGCTGGCGAAATCCGGAATAAATGTGCCGAAAATTTATGCCGAAGACCTCGAGCGCGGTTTTCTTTTGCTCAATGACCTGGGCAACAAGACCTATCTCGACGTGATCGATGGCGAAAATGCCGATGCTTTGTTCGACGATGCCCTGCAAGCGCTGCTGGCTTTTCAGCAGTTGCCGATGGTTGCGCCGTTGCCGAGTTACGACGTGGCGTTGCTGCGCCGTGAACTGGAACTGTTCCCCGAGTGGTATGTGAAGCGTGAGCTCGGCATCGAGTTCGACGCGGTCCAGCAGCAACAATGGCAACATATCAGCGACCTGTTGATCGACAGCGCCCTCGCGCAGCCCAAAGTGCTGGTGCACCGTGACTACATGCCGCGCAACCTGATGCTCAGCGAGCCGAATCCCGGTGTGCTGGATTTCCAGGATGCGGTTTATGGTCCGGTGACCTACGACGTGACCTGCCTGTTCAAGGATGCCTTCCTCAGCTGGCCTGAAGAACGTGTACGCGGCTGGCTGGAAAGTTATTGGCAACAAGCCTCGGCGCTGAACATCCCGGTGCAGCCTGACTTCGAAGATTTCCTGCGCGCCAGTGATCTGATGGGCGTGCAGCGTCACCTGAAAGTCATCGGCATCTTTGCGCGTATCTGTCACCGCGACGGCAAGCCGCGTTATCTGGCCGACGTACCGCGTTTCTTCTCCTATATAGAAGCGGTGATTGCGCGTCGCCCTGAACTGGCGGAGCTGCAAGCGCTGTTCACCAGCCTGCGGGGCGGAGCGCCAGCATGAAGGCAATGATTCTGGCGGCAGGCAAAGGCGAGCGCATGCGCCCGCTGACCCTGACCACGCCGAAACCGCTGGTACGTGCGGGTGGCGTGCCACTGATCGAGTATCACCTGCGCGCTTTGGCGGCCGCAGGATTCAACGAGATCGTCATCAACCACGCCTGGCTCGGTCAGCAGATCGAAGATTACCTGGGGGACGGTTCGCAGTTTGGCGTGAGCATTCAGTACTCGCCGGAAGGTGAACCACTGGAAACCGGCGGCGGGATTTTCCGCGCGCTGCCGCTGCTCGGCGATGATGCCTTTCTGGTGGTCAACGGTGATATCTGGACCGATTACGATTTCAGCGTGCTGCATCAGCCGATCAACGGGCTCGCGCATCTGGTGCTGGCTGACAATCCGGCGCACCACCCGAACGGCGATTTCACACTGATCGACGGTAAGGTGCACGACGGCCAACCTGACGCGCAAACCCTGACCTACAGCGGCATCGCCGTACTTCATCCGCAACTGTTCGATGGCTGCAGCGACGGTGCTTTCAAACTGGCACCGCTGCTGCGCAAGGCCATGGCGGCTAGTGAAGTCACGGGCGAGCGTCTGAAAGGTCACTGGGTTGATGTCGGTACGCACGAGCGTCTGGCCGAAGCTGAAACCTTGATAGAAGCGAGTCGCTGACATGTTGTGGCCAGGGACTCTGATTGGAGCCGGAGCGGGTTTTGCAGTTGCCAGCATTCCGGGGGCCATGCTTGGGGCATTGTTGGGGCAGGCGCTGGATCGGCGTCTGCACTTGCAGAGCTGGGGGCATCTGCGGGAAAAGCTCGGCGGTAAGCCGATGCTGCGCAATGATGAATTGTTGTTCGTGTTGCTCGGTCGTCTGGCCAAGAGCGACGGTCGCGTCACCGATGGGCATATCCAGCAGGCGCGAAACGAGATGCGTGCGCTGGAGATGAGCGAACCGGCGACACGTCGGGCGATTGCCGCGTTCAACCGTGGCAAGTCCGGCAGCGACAATCTGCGCGGTTATCTGCGCCGCCTCAGTGTCCAGCCGCACGCCAGCGAAGGTGTGTTGCGCGCCTGTTGGCGGATGGTCTGGGCCGATGGCCGCGCGGGTGTCAGTGAGCGTGAATTGCTGGCGCAGTGGGGCAAGTGGCTCGGCTGGACGACGCATCAGGTGCAGGCATTGGCCAGTGATTACGAGCCGGGCAAACGACCGATCGTCAGTGCTGCAGTGAGTTATCAGGAGGCGATGCGTTTATTGGGCGTGTCGGCGTCCAGTGAACCGGCGCAGATCAAGCGCGCTTATCGGCGCCTGCTCAGTCGTCATCATCCGGACAAGATTGCCGGGTCAGGGGCGACGCCAGTGCAGGTGCGTGAAGCAACCGATAAAACCCGTGAGCTGCACAATGCCTACACGTTGATTCGTGAGCGGCGGGATTTTCGCTAACCGTTAGAGCTGTGTTGCCAGTGATGGCCCCTTCGCGAGCAAGCTCGCTCCCACATTGGATCTGCGTACACAATCCATTGTGGGAGCGAGCTTGCTCGCGAATGAAGGCGCCTCGGTCTTATTCGGTCAGTCCGTGTTCTGCGGGTTCAACCAGCCACGCACCCGGCGGAACAACTGTTCCTGCTCAGCCTTGTTGTCTGGCAAGGCTCTGAGCGCGACCTGGCTGAACGCCGAGGTCTTCAAGCGCTTGCTCGCCTGCATGCGCTCCAGCGCCGCGTTGCGATCCAGCGGCTTGTCCATGTAGAAAATATCGGCCGTCGGCAATTTCAGCGTTGGCGTCAACTCGGCCAACGCCGGTTTTGCCTTGGCCGGCATCTGCGCATCGACCATGACAAATTTCTCCACCTGCGCCGTTTGTTTTTCGCTCAGGTATCGCGCGGCCCAATAGGCGCCCGTGCCGTGTCCAAGCACAACAATACTGCGTGCGCTCTGCTGCTCGGCGTAGGCAAGCGCGGCGTCGATGCGCGCGAAGATGCGTTCGGCGTCAGCCTTGGATTGCTCTTCAGTGGTTTCGGCGACTACTTGATCCGCCACTTCGGTTTCACCGCCAGCGGCCTGCTCGATCGGCTGCGCGGTGGTGGCGTCTTTGCTGCCGGACTCCGGCGCTTTCGGCACAGCGGGCGCTTCGACGACACGCGCCGCGATGGCATCGCTTTGCAGGTCGGGCAGCGTAATACTCAGGCTGCTCCACTGCGCATCGGGCAATTTACGCCGCAGCGGGCCGATTGCCTGTGGCCAGTCAGCGGTTTCGCCAGCGCCAGGAATGATGATCACCGCACCTTTGGGGTCGGCGGTGTTGGCCGGTTTCCACAGGGCGAGGAAGGTGTCGCTGCCGGCCTGCAACTGTTGCTGTTCTTGCGCCGGAACTTGACGTTCCAGTGCGGCGGCCTCTTCCTGACTACGCTCTAGCAATGGCTGGCGTTCGGCCGGTTTTTCTTCTGCCGGTTTTTCCGCCGCAGGGGCGGGGTCGGCGGCGTTGACGGAAAACGCACAAGGCAGGATCAGCGACAGGCACAATGCTGGCAGTGCCAGGCGGTAAACAGAGGGCATCGGTTATTCCAGGCCAGAAAGTATCCCGGCAGCCTAATGGGTTGGTCAGAATTTGTCAGTGTATGAGACTTCAATGAAGCGATTTTGCTGCCTGTGGGTTATCGGCTGTTTATGGTTTCCCTTGATGGGCTGGGCGGCGCCTGCGCCGCCGTCTCATCTCGCACAGTTGTCGGCAAGCCAGCAGCAATGGCTGGCGCAGCACAGTGAATTGCGCGTCGGCCTGGTGTTGCAAGCGCCGTATGCGCAATACGACCGGCGCCTGCAACGGCTGTCCGGGGCCAACGTCGAGCTGATGAAGTTGTTGGCCAAGGCGCTCGACGTCGAATTGAGCTGGCGCAATTTTCAGGATCTCGCACAACTGGAAACCGCCGTGCGCGAGGGCGAGGTCGATATCGCTCCGGGCCTCAGTCAAACCCCGAGTGCGCTGCGCCTGTGGCAATTTTCCGATCCGTACATGCGCGTGCCACAACTGGTGGTCAGCGACCAGAAAGCCAGTGGTGTGGTCGATCTGGAGAAACTCGACAGCCAGACCCGCGTCGCCGTGCGCATGCCCAGCAGCACCGCCGACTATCTGCGCGGCAACTACCCCCATCTGAATCTGCAAGGTGTGCCGCTGGAGCGTCAGGCGTTGCAGTTGCTGTTGAGTCAGCAGGCTACTTACGCTGTGGTCGATGAGGCGCAACTCGGACGGTTGTCGGCGGAACCGGAGTTCGCCGAGTTGGTGGTGGTCGGCGACATCGGCCTGCCGCAACTGCTGCGAGTCGGCTCACGCCGCGATTGGCCAGAGTTGGCCGGCATCGTCCAAAGCGCCTTGCGTGCAGTCCCCGCCAAGGATCTGGAGCAATTGCACAGCCAATGGCTGCAACCGAAATATCCGCGGCTGTCGGAGTCACGGGGGTTCTGGCAGAACCTCAGTCTGTTGTTCGCGGTAATGCTGCTCAGTTGTGTCGCGATCGTATTCTGGCAGCGCCGCCAACAGCACAGCCTCGAACAGCGGCTGCTGGCCGCGCGGGAAGACATCGCCTTGCGCGCGGCCAGTGAAGAAGCGCTGCGGTTGACGCAGTTCTCCATCGATCAAAGCACTGTCGGCATCCTCTGGGTCAACTGGGACAGCCATGTGCGCTACGCCAATCGCGCGGCGGAAGTCATGCTCGGTTATCCCTCAGGCGGATTGATCGAGCGACCGCTGATCGACTTCGAACCGGGCCTGCACATGGATCGCTGGCTCAACCTGTGGAAGCGCGCGCGTGCCAGCGAAGAAGGGCCGCTGAGTTTCGAGACCAGTTGCGTGCGCGCCGATGGCAGTGTTTTACCTGCGGACGTGTCGCTGAGTTTTCTGCGTTTCCGCGACAGTGAATATCTGGTGGTGTACCTCACCGACGTCACCGACCGCCGTCGCGCTTTGGCGGCTTTGCAGGAAAGCGAGGCGCGTCTGCAAGGTATCGCCGCCAACGTGCCGGGGCTGGTGTTCCGTCTGGAGCGGGCGCCAGTGACTGGGCAGATCGACTTTGCCTATATCAGTGAGGGCAGTGAAAGTCTGGTCGGCTACGCACCGGCCGCTATCGCTCATCGCGACATGGGCCTGCGCAGTCTGGTGCATCCCGACGACAAGGCCAGTTATCACCGCACTCAGGATCAGGCGCTGGACACCGACAGCGACTGGTCATGGCAGGGCCGAATCCTCACGCGTCAGGGCGAACAGCGCTGGGCCGAGATCAAGGCGATCACCCGGCAACTGGAGGATGGCGCTTACGTCTGGGATGGCATCGTCTGGGACATCACCGAGAGCAAGCGTATCGAGTTGGAGCTGGCGGCATCGCGTGAGCAACTGCGCGAACTGTCGGCGCACCTTGAGAGCGTGCGTGAAGAAGAGAAGGCGCGCATTGCTCGCGAGGTTCACGATGAATTGGGGCAAATGTTGACGGTGCTGAAGCTGGAAACATCGATGTGCGAACTGGCCTACGCGCAACTCGATCCCGGTCTGAATGAACGGCTAAACAGCATGAAACGCCTGATCGCGCAGTTGTTTCAATTGGTGCGCGATGTGGCGACGGCGCTGCGCCCACCGATTCTCGATGCCGGGATCGCTTCGGCGATCGAATGGCAGGCGCGGCGATTTGAAGCGCGTACACAGATTCCGTGTCTGGTGCAGGTGCCGGACAATCTGCCTGCGCTCAGTGATGCCAAGGCGATTGGGTTGTTTCGGATTTTGCAGGAGGCGCTGACCAATGTGATGCGGCATGCCCAGGCGCATACTGTGGAACTGACGCTGGCGCTGGAAGGCGACGAAGTGTGTCTGACGGTCAGTGATGATGGCGTAGGATTCGTCGCCACTGCCGGTCGGCCGACTTCGTTTGGTCTGGTGGGCATGCGTGAGCGGGTGCTGATCATGGGTGGGCGGCTGGTGCTGGAGAGTGAACCGGGGGAGGGCACCAGTCTGGTGGTGCGGGTGCCGGTGAGTGAGGTTTGAAGACTTGTGGTGTTTGGGCTGACGCTATCGCGAGCAGGCTCGCTCCCACAGGGATTGGTGTGTACCTGAAATCTGGAGAAAAGATTTGATTCGTGTACTGGTAGCCGAAGACCACACCATCGTCCGCGAAGGCATCAAGCAATTGATCGGCCTGGCCAAGGACCTGCAAGTGGTGGGCGAGGCGAGCAACGGTGAACAACTGCTCGAAACCCTGCGCCATATTCCGTGCGAAGTGGTGCTGCTCGACATTTCCATGCCCGGGGTCAATGGCCTCGAAGCAATTCCGCGCATCCGGGCACTGAACAATCCGCCGGCGATTCTGGTGTTGTCGATGCACGACGAGGCGCAGATGGCAGCGCGGGCGCTGAAGGTCGGCGCGGCCGGCTATGCGACCAAAGACAGTGATCCGGCGCTGTTGCTCACCGCCATTCGCAAGGTCGCGGCGGGTGGACGTTATATTGATCCGGATCTGGCGGATCGCATGGTGTTTGAAGTCGGCCTGACCGATACACGGCCGCTGCACTCATTACTGTCCGAACGCGAATTCTCGGTGTTCGAACGCCTGGCCCAAGGCGCCAATGTCAACGACATTGCCCAGCAACTGGCCTTGAGCAGCAAAACCATCAGCACTCACAAGGCGCGGCTGATGCAGAAGCTCAACATCACCTCACTGGCCGAACTGGTCAAATACGCGATGGAACACAAACTCCTCTAAAGATCACCGCGATCAAAACTGTAGGGGATCTCCTTAGCGCCAGAAATTTTGGGCATATCTGTTAGCGACACGCGCTTTTGCTTGTTCTTGCAGCTTGCAGCTCAACCCTCGCCACTGCCTTATCCATCAGCGCCATCCTTGTAGGGCAATCCCTACCCCCAACCTTCCATCCGGCTGAGGCGATTCTCTCCTGCGCCCCGATTTGCGCGCCTGTCAGCAGCCACTAGGCTTAACCCACAAGCAGTCATCAACAACAAAGGTGTGGGTATGAGCCAGGTCGATACAAACGCAGGGGCCAGTGATGTGCTGGTCAGCTTTCGTGGAGTGCAGAAGAGCTACGACGGCGAGAACCTGATCGTCAAAGACCTCAACCTGGACATTCGCAAAGGCGAATTCCTCACCCTGCTCGGGCCGTCCGGCTCCGGCAAGACCACCAGCCTGATGATGCTCGCCGGATTCGAAACACCAACCGCTGGCGAGATTCTGCTGGCCGGGCGTTCGATCAATAACGTGCCGCCGCACAAACGTGACATCGGCATGGTGTTCCAGAACTACGCGCTGTTCCCGCACATGACCGTGGCGGAAAACCTCGCGTTCCCGCTGACCGTGCGTGGCCTGAACAAAAGTGATGTCAGCGACCGCGTGAAGAAAGTCCTCAGCATGGTTCAGCTCGACGCGTTCGCCTCGCGCTATCCGGCGCAATTGTCCGGTGGTCAGCAGCAACGTGTGGCGCTGGCCCGCGCGCTGGTGTTCGAGCCACAACTGGTGCTGATGGATGAACCCCTTGGCGCCCTCGACAAACAACTGCGTGAACACATGCAGATGGAAATCAAACACCTGCACCAGCGTCTCGGCGTGACCGTGGTCTACGTGACCCACGATCAGGGTGAAGCGCTGACCATGTCCGACCGTGTCGCGGTATTCCATCAAGGCGAAATCCAGCAGATCGCCCCACCGCGCACCCTTTACGAAGAACCAAAAAATACCTTCGTCGCCAATTTCATCGGCGAAAACAACCGCCTCAACGGCCGTCTGCTCAGTCAGACCGGCGAACGTTGCGTGGTCGAGTTGGGCCGTGGCGAAAAGGTCGAGGCGTTGGCGGTCAATGTCGGCCAGACCGGCGAACCGGTAACCCTGTCGATCCGTCCGGAGCGCGTCAGCCTCAACGGTTCGAGCGATCAATGCGTTAACCGCTTCTCAGGGAGGGTGGAGGAATTCATCTATCTGGGCGACCACGTCCGGGTGCGCCTGGAAGTCTGTGGCAAGACCGACTTCTTCGTGAAACAGCCGATTGCCGAGCTCGATCCCGCGCTCGCCGTCGGTGACGTGGTTCCGCTTGGCTGGCAGGTCGAGCACGTTCGCGCGCTTGATCCGCTTTTAGAGGCGAACTGATCGCCCCGGCAATACCAACACCAACCCTGCACGTGGAGAGAACAATAAATGTTGAGATCCCTGAAGTTCACCGCCCTGACCCTGGGCCTGATGGGTGCGGCCAGCGCAATGGCCGCTGGCCCGGATTTGACCGTGGTGTCGTTTGGCGGGGCGAACAAGGCGGCGCAAGTCAAAGCCTTTTATGCACCGTGGGAAGCGGCGGGCAACGGCAAGATCGTCGCCGGCGAATACAACGGCGAAATGGCCAAGGTCAAAGCCATGGTCGACACCAAGAGCGTGTCGTGGGACCTGGTGGAAGTTGAATCGCCAGAGCTGTCCCGTGGCTGCGACGAAGACATGTTCGAACAACTCGACCCGGCGCTGTTCGGCAAGACTGAAGACTACGTCAAAGGCGCGATTCAGCCTTGCGGCGTGGGCTTCTTCGTTTGGTCGACCGTACTCGCTTACAACGCCGACAAGCTGAAAACCGCACCGACCAGTTGGGCGGATTTCTGGGACACCAAGAAATTCCCGGGCAAGCGTGGTCTGCGTAAGGGCGCCAAGTACACCCTCGAATTCGCGCTGATGGCCGACGGTGTGGCGCCGAAAGACGTCTACAAGGAACTGGCGAGCAAGGGCGGTCAGGACCGTGCGTTCAAGAAGCTCGATGAGCTGAAACCGAACATCCAGTGGTGGGAAGCCGGCGCACAACCGCCGCAATACCTGGCCTCCGGTGACGTGGTGATGAGCTCGGCCTACAACGGTCGCATCGCTGCCGTGCAGAAAGAATCCAACCTGAAAGTGGTGTGGAACGGCGGTATCTACGACTTCGACGCCTGGGCCATCCCGAAAGGTCTGGACGCCAAGCGTGCCGAAGCGGCGAAGAAGTTCATCGCTTACTCGGTACAGCCGCAGCAGCAGAAGACCTACTCGGAAAACATCGCCTACGGCCCGGCCAATACCCAGGCTGTGCCGCTGCTGGCCAAGGACGTCCTGAAAGACATGCCGACCACCCCGGAAAACATCGCCAACCAGGTGCAGATCGACGTCAGCTTCTGGGCTGACAACGGCGAGCAACTGGAGCAGCGCTTCAACTCCTGGGCTGCGAAATAACCGAGGGCTCGCTCCCACATTTGGATCTGTGTGCATCAATCGATCGAGGTGGTTCACCACCTCTGTAACGATCAAAGATTTGCGGAGTACGTCATGGCCATCGCCGTTCCCCTGAACGAGGGCAACAGCCCCACCTTGAAGCAGAAGCTCAAGCGCGCTGAGCGGGTCAACCGCTGGAAGGCTCAAGCGCTGATAGCTCCGCTGGTGCTGTTTCTGTTGCTGGTGTTTCTGGTGCCGATCGTGGCGCTGCTCTACAAAAGCGTCGGCAACCCCGAAGTGGTCGGCGGCATGCCGCGCACCGTGGCGGCCATCGCCAGTTGGGACGGTCGTGGCCTGCCCGCTGAACCGGTCTACAAAGCTGCCGGCGAAGACCTCGCCGAAGCGCGCAAAAACCAGACGCTGGGCGATCTGTCCAAGCGCTTGAACATGGAGTTAGCCGGCTACCGCAGCCTGCTGACCAAAACCGCCCGGGCGCTGCCATTCGCCAGTGAACCGGCCTCTTATAAAGAAGCGCTGGAAGCGCTCGACGAACGTTGGGGCGACCCGGCCTACTGGCAAGCGGTCAAACGCAATACCAGCAGCATCACCCCGTATTACCTGCTGGCGGCAGTCGATCACCGTATCGACGACCTCGGCGAAATCGCCCCAGCTACACCGGATCAGGCGATCTACCTGGACATCTTCGCCCGCACCTTCTGGATGGGCCTGGTCATCACCGTGATCTGCCTGCTGCTGGCTTATCCACTGGCTTATTTGCTGGCGAACCTGCCATCGCGACAAAGCAACCTGCTGATGATTTTGGTGCTGCTGCCGTTCTGGACCTCGATTCTGGTGCGCGTCGCCGCGTGGATCGTGCTCCTGCAATCGGGCGGCCTGATCAATAGCGGTCTGATGGCGATGGGCATCATCGATAAACCGCTGGAACTGGTGTTCAACCGCACCGGTGTGTACATCTCGATGGTGCACATCCTGCTGCCGTTCATGATTCTGCCGATCTACAGCGTGATGAAAGGCATCTCGCCGACTTACATGCGTGCAGCGATCTCCCTCGGCTGCCACCCGTTCGCCAGTTTCTGGCGGGTGTACTTCCCGCAGACCTACGCCGGTGTCGGCGCTGGCTGCCTGTTGGTGTTCATCCTTGCCATCGGCTACTACATCACCCCGGCGCTGCTCGGCAGCCCGAACGATCAAATGGTCAGCTACTTCGTCGCCTTCTACACCAACACCAGCATCAACTGGGGCATGGCCACCGCACTCGGCGGGCTGTTGCTGCTGGCGACGGTGGTGCTTTATCTGATTTACAGCTGGCTGGTCGGCGCCAGTCGCCTGCGCCTGAGCTAAGGGGAATTCGAGATGCTGAGTCCTTACATGTCGCCCATCGAACGGGTGTGGTTCTACAGCCTGCGGATCCTCTGCGGCCTGATTCTGTTGTTCCTGATTCTGCCGGTGCTGGTGATCATTCCGCTGTCGTTCAACTCGGGGAGTTTTCTGGTGTATCCGCTGCAGGGCTTTTCGCTGCAGTGGTACCACGACTTCTTCGCTTCGGCGGAATGGATGCGTGCGTTGAAGAACAGCATCATTGTTGCCCCGGCGGCGACGGTGTTGGCAATGGTCTTCGGTACGCTGGCGGCGATTGGCCTGACTCGCGGTGACTTCCCCGGGAAATCGCTGGTTATGGCGCTGGTGATTTCGCCGATGGTGGTGCCGGTGGTGATCATTGGTGTGGCGAGTTATCTGTTCTTCGCGCCGCTGGGGTTGGGCAACAGTTTCTTCTCGCTGATCGTCGTGCATGCGGTGCTGGGTGTGCCGTTTGTTATCATCACGGTGTCGGCGACGTTGCAGGGCTTTAACCACAATCTGGTGCGTGCAGCGGCGAGTCTGGGTGCATCGCCGTTGACTGCGTTTCGTCGGGTGACCTTGCCGCTGATTGCGCCGGGAGTGATTTCGGGTGCGCTGTTTGCCTTTGCGACTTCGTTTGATGAGGTGGTGGTGACGTTGTTTCTCGCCGGGCCTGAGCAGGCGACGTTGCCTCGGCAAATGTTTAGCGGGATTCGTGAGAACCTGAGCCCGACGATTGCGGCTGCCGCGACCTTGCTGATCGCCTTCTCCGTGATCCTGCTGCTGACGCTGGAATGGTTACGTGGCCGCAGCGAAAAACTGCGTACTGCTCAAGTCTAGCGGCGAACTGAAGATCCTTTCCCCCTCACCCCAACCCTCTCCCCCATGGGGGCGAGGGGAAAGGGAGCAGATCGTTGTGCTTTTCAAAACCTGAGTTCGACTCGGTATTTCAGGTCGGTGTACTTCGAAAGTACAGCGCGGTCAGTCCCCTCTCCCTCCGGGAGAGGGCTAGGGTGAGGGGCTCTGGATCTTCTGGCCGATCAACCATTCACCACCTGAATAGCAGACAACCCCAAATCCCCAGCTAATCTTGTGCCCAGCTCCCACATCTATAAGAGGCTGCGCACGATGAGTCTGTCCCAGTTCAAAATCGCTCACAAACTGATCACCGGCGCCGGAGCCATCGAGCAACTGGCCGCCGAACTCACGCGCCTGGATATCGACAACCCCCTGATCGTTACCGACGCCGCGCTGGTCAAATCCGGCACGGTGGAGCTGGCGCTGGTACAACTCGGCGGGCGTGACTACGAGATTTTCGACCGCGTGCTGCCCGACCCGGAAATCGCCATCGTCGAAGACTGCATGCGTGTTTACCGCGAAGGCGGGCATGACGGTTTGATCGGCCTCGGTGGCGGCAGCGCCATCGACATCGCCAAGAGTGTCGCTGCATACGCCGGTTACCACGGCGCACTGGAGGATCTGTTCGGTGTCGAGCAGGTGCCACGCAAAGGCCCGCCACTGATCGCCATCCCGACCACCGCTGGCACCGGTTCAGAAGTCACTAACGTCGCAATCCTTTCGGACAAAGTCGCGCAACTGAAGAAAGGCATCGTCAGCGACTTTCTATTACCGGACGTGGCGCTAGTCAGCCCGCAAATGACCTTGACCTGTCCACGCAGCGTCACCGCCGCCAGTGGTGTCGACGCGCTGGTGCACGCCATCGAATCCTACCTGTCGGTCAACGCCTCGCCGATCACCGACTCGCTGGCCATCGGTGCCATCAAATTGATCGCCAAAGCCCTGCCAAAGGCCTACGCCAACGGCGCCAACCTGCAAGCGCGCGAAGACATGGCCACCGCGAGCCTGATGGCCGGTATGGCGTTCGGTAATGCCGGGGTCGGCGCGGTGCATGCGCTGGCGTATCCGCTGGGCGGGCGCTTCAACATCGCTCATGGCGTGAGCAATGCGTTGCTGCTGCCGTATGTCATGACCTGGAACAAGATGGCTTGCGTTGAACGCATGCAGGATATTGCCGAAGCCATGGGGGTGAAGACCGCTCATCTGAGTGCCGCCGAGGCCGCAGACAAAGCCGTGCAGGCCATGACCGATCTGTGCGCAGCGGTGGAAATTCCTACCGGCCTGCGCAGTTTCGGTGTCCCGGAAGAGGCGATCCCGGCGATGGCTGTGGAAGCGGCGGGCATCGAGCGCCTGATGCGCAACAACCCGCGCAAACTCAGCGCTGTCGACATCGAGAAGATCTACCGCGCGGCGTATTGAGTCAGCGCCAGTCATCCGTCATGGCACAACCCAATCATCGCGGTCACGGTGCGCGCTTGGAAACTTGAGGTATACAATGCGCGCCATCGTGATTTAGCTCAGAAAAGGTGCGTCATGCAGCCCTTCGTAATTGCTCCGTCGATTCTCTCCGCCGACTTCGCCCGCCTCGGCGAGGAAGTCGACAACGTTCTGGCCGCTGGCGCCGACTTCGTCCACTTCGACGTCATGGACAACCACTATGTGCCGAACCTGACCATCGGCCCGATGGTTTGCGCGGCATTGCGCAAGTACGGCGTTACCGCGCCGATCGACGCGCACTTGATGGTCAGTCCGGTGGACCGCATCGTTGGCGACTTCATCGAGGCCGGCGCCACCTACATCACCTTCCACCCGGAAGCCACGCTGCACGTTGATCGCTCGCTGCAGCTGATCCGTGAAGGCGGCTGCAAATCCGGTCTGGTGTTCAACCCGGCAACTCCGCTGGACGTACTCAAGTACGTGATCGACAAGGTCGATATGGTCTTGCTGATGAGCGTCAACCCGGGCTTCGGCGGGCAGAAGTTCATCCCTGGCACCCTCGACAAACTGCGCGAAGCGCGGGCGATCATCGATGCTTCGGGCCGTGACATCCGTCTGGAAATCGATGGCGGCGTCAACGTCAACAATATCCGCGAAATCGCCGCCGCTGGCGCTGATACCTTTGTCGCCGGCTCGGCAATCTTCAACGCGCCGAACTATCAGGAAGTCATCGACAAGATGCGTTCCGAACTGGCACTGGCGCGCCCATGAGCGGATTTGAGCAGCTGTTCCCGGGAAAACTGCCTCGGCTGGTGATGTTCGATCTGGATGGCACGCTGATCGACTCGGTTCCAGACTTGGCAGCGGCGGTGGACACCATGCTGCTCTCCCTCGGCCGCCGACCTGCCGGCATCGAATCGGTACGCGAGTGGGTTGGCAACGGCGCGCTAGTGCTGGTGCGCCGCGCTTTGGCCGCTGGCATCGATCATTCGGCGGTGGATGACGTCGAGGCCGAGCATGCGCTGGAAGTGTTCATGGAGGCTTACGGCGCCAGCCATGAGCTGACCGTGGTCTACCCTGGCGTGCGCGACACCCTCAAGTGGCTGCACAAGCAAGGCGTGGCCATGGCGCTGATCACCAACAAGCCGGAGCGTTTCGTCGCGCCGTTGCTGGATCAGATGAAGATCGGCCGCTACTTCAAGTGGATCATCGGCGGCGATACCTTGCCGCAGAAGAAGCCTGACCCGGCCGCGCTGTTCTTCGTGATGAAAATGGCCAACATCCCGGCCTCGCAATCGCTGTTCGTCGGCGACTCGCGCAGCGACGTACTGGCGGCGAAAGCGGCGGGGGTCAAATGCGTGGCACTGAGTTACGGCTACAACCATGGCCGACCGATTGCCGAAGAATCGCCGGCCTTGGTGATCGACGATCTGCGCAAGCTAATTCCCGGTTGCCTCGGTACGGCCGCTGAGATAACGTTGCCCGACGCTTCTCACTCCCATTCTGGAAACGCCATCGTGGTGGTCACTCGCAAACTCTGGATGAAAGTCATCAAGGCCCTGGCCCGCTGGCGTTGGCGCGCCTGACTTGTTCCTGGCCGGCCTGCCGGCGCGTTTGCATACCTGACTGATTTGCCCCTCACACCACGAGGCACCTTATGATCCGCGAAGAATTCCTGCGCTTGGCCGCTGACGGCTACAACCGCATTCCGTTGGCCTGCGAAACCCTGGCCGACTTCGACACGCCGCTGTCGATCTACCTGAAACTGGCCGACCAGCCCAACTCCTACCTGCTCGAATCGGTGCAGGGCGGTGAGAAGTGGGGCCGTTATTCGATTATCGGCCTGCCGTGCCGTACCGTGCTGCGGGTTCACGACCATCACGTCAGCATCACCGTTGATGGCGTCGAGACCGAAAGCCACGACGTTGAAGATCCGCTGGCCTTCGTCGAAACCTTCAAGGCGCGTTACAACGTGCCGACCATCGCCGGTCTGCCGCGTTTCAACGGCGGCCTGGTCGGATACTTCGGTTACGACTGCGTGCGTTATGTCGAGAAGCGTTTGGGCAAGTGCCCGAACCCGGATCCGCTGGGCGTGCCGGATATTCTGCTGATGGTCTCCGACGCTGTTGTGGTGTTCGATAACCTGGCCGGCAAGATGCACGCGATCGTATTGGCCGACCCAGCGCAGGCGGATGCCTTCGAACAAGGTCAGGCGCAACTGCAGGCATTGCTGGAAAAGCTCCGTCAGCCGATCACCCCGCGCCGTGGCCTGGATTTCAGCAAGCAGCAATCGGCTGATCCGGTGTTCCGTTCCAGTTTCACCCAGAACGATTACGAAAAAGCCGTCGACACCATCAAGGAATACATCCTGGCCGGTGACTGCATGCAGGTCGTGCCTTCGCAGCGCATGTCGATCGATTTCAAGGCTGCACCGATCGATCTGTATCGCGCGCTGCGTTGCTTCAACCCGACGCCGTACATGTACTTCTTCAACTTCGGCGACTTCCATGTTGTTGGCAGTTCGCCGGAAGTGCTGGTGCGTGTTGAAGACAACCTGATCACCGTGCGTCCGATTGCCGGGACTCGCCCTCGTGGCGCGACCGAAGAAGCGGACGTGGCGCTGGAAGAAGATCTGCTGTCGGACGACAAGGAGATCGCCGAGCACTTGATGTTGATCGATCTCGGACGTAACGATACCGGTCGCGTCTCGGAGATTGGTTCGGTGAAACTCACCGAGAAGATGGTCATCGAGCGTTATTCCAACGTGATGCACATCGTCTCCAACGTCACCGGCCAGTTGAAACAAGGGCTGACGGCGATGGATGCGCTGCGGGCGATTCTGCCGGCGGGCACCTTGTCCGGCGCACCGAAGATTCGTGCGATGGAAATCATCGACGAACTGGAGCCGGTCAAGCGTGGTGTGTATGGCGGTGCGGTCGGTTACTTCGCCTGGAACGGCAACATGGACACCGCGATTGCCATCCGCACCGCGGTGATCAAGAACGGCGAACTGCACGTGCAGGCCGGTGGCGGCATCGTTGCTGACTCGGTGCCGGCACTGGAATGGGAAGAAACCCTGAACAAACGCCGCGCGATGTTCCGCGCCGTGGCCCTGGCCGAGCAAACCCCGGACTGATCACTGATCTTCCCTGTGGGAGCGAGCTTGCTCGCGAAGAGGCCCCGTCAGTCAATATTTATGCTGGCTGACCCACCGCTTTCGCGAGCAAGCTCGCTCCCACATTCGATTTGTGTGTAGCCATTAAAAAAGCGGCGCCTGTGAGGGCGCCGCTTTTTTTGTGCCTGCGGTTTTAGAAATCCAGCACAACCCCGACATTCACACCCTGCTGGGTAAAGTCATCATCCTTGCGCAATGAGTAACCGCCACGCAGCGCCAGATCCGCCGTGAGCTTGTGGCTGACGCCCAGGCTCAAGCGGTTCAGGTGACTCTGCGGCGTATAGCCCTCAAGTTTGAAGTCATTCGCCGGCAAGGTATTGAGCGCGATGTTGACCTTTTGCACGTCGTCTTCGTACTCACGCTCATGAGCGTACTCGCCGAACACCTGAGTTTGCGGCGTGATGTTGTATTTGCCCTGCAAGCCCAGTCCCAGGCGTTTCGAGTCGCGGGTCTGATCATCGAAGGTCAGCGCAGTAGCGCGGTTGCTCTTCTCTGAGTAGCCATCGACATCGACGCTGGCGTAATCGGCGCTGACGAACGGCGACAGGTGCCACTCGCTGCCCGGCTGGGCAATGTCATAACCGACACGAGCGCTGAACGCCCAGAGGCTGCCGTCGGTGTCGCCTTTTTCAGCACCTTCGCTGGCGCCCAGATCAAATTTGCGCTTGAGGTTGTCGTAGTCGAGTTTGCCGCCGGTCAACGCGGCGTCAGCCCACCAGCGGTTTTGCTGGTACTGGGCAAATGCCGTGGCCATATAGCTGTTGAGTTTGTAGTCCGAATCGTTGTGACCGGCCTCCAGATTCTGCCGATAGAAACCGCCCGCCACACCGACGCGCCATGCTTCATTCAAGCGATAGCTGCCACCGACGTTGAGGTTGTAACCACTGCCATCGGCACTGGCGCCGCTGCTTTGGCTGTCGACATCCAGATGCTGGCCACCTGCGGAAACAATCGCGCGCCATTGGCCCACCGCTTGCCAGTTCTCCCAATCCGCCTGCCATTGGTTGCGCAGTTCATCCTGATGCGCGCGTACGGTGGCGTGAGCCATTTCCGGCAACAGCGTCAGTTCCCACGGCGCGGCGAGCAGGGAATAGGCGTAGTCGGAGATCAGTTTTTGCCCGGCTTCGGTCGGGTGCACGCCGTCGTTGTAGATCAGCTTGGTCGGATCCGGCGTGGCACTGTTGATGCCATAACGGGCGTTTTCCGGGCAGCCACTGCCACTGAAGCACGTCGCGGTCAGGTTCTGATCGGTGGCCAGACCGAAACGCCCCGGATCGGCAAATACTTCCGAAAGCAGCACCGGAATGTTCAACGGAATGATCTCGGCGTTGATGCCTTGCAGGCGTGTGACCAACTGATTGTTGAACTGGCCCGCGAGCTGACTGCTGAACGCTTGCAGCGGCGTACCGTTGATGGCCGGAGTCAGGCCGACGTCAGGCAATAGCCAGACCATCACATATTTGGCGCCGGCGGTTTGCAGGGTTTGCACGCTGTCGGCCAGTCGATCCGCAGCAGCGCTGGCTTGGGGCAGGCTGAGAATGCGCCCCTGGAGGAAATCGTTGCCGCCGCCAGAGATGTAATACAGCGCCCTCGGGTCGGCGCGGAAGCCGTTCGATGGCAGGTAACCGGCGCGGGTGCGTTCACCGGTAGCGGATTGCGTGGTGATCGAATCGAGGATCTGGTCGGTGCGATAACCGCCAACTGCCCAGTTGTTGCCGTCGGGCTGGCCGTTGTCGGCGCGTACTGCCGAGCTGGAGGACGCTGTCTGATCCGGGGTGAATCCGAGGCGACCACCAAGCAGTTGTGTAGAGTTGAGGGAGCGCACTTCGCCGCTGCCATCCTGATAAATCGGGCCGGTGCGGTTTGTATAGCGCTGAGTGGCGCCAGCAGGGCCGCCGGTATCGGCAAACGTGCCGGCATCATTGAGGCTATCGCCAAACACCACGAAATTCGAATAAGGATTGGGTGCAGCATTGGCCTGAGCACAAGCCAGTGCGAGCAGGCATCCGGCCAGCGGTACAAACAACGTCTGTTTGATCATGAGCAAGTCCGTTTATTTATTGTTGTAGGTGAACGAAACGACAGTACCAAAAACTCCCGGCGTTTTGCCATCGGTCGTGAATCCTCCCCCGGTTTTATCTCCCGCGGCCCCGGCCATATTGCACGCTCCGCCCAGCTAAGTTACTGTGCCGGAACGTATGAACGAGACCTTCCCCGTGTTGATCACCAGCAAACTTCTGGATCAAGTCATCAAGGCACACGCCCGCTGGCGTTGGCGCGCCTGAATCTTTTCTGCCGGCCCCGCCGGATCTGTATCGCTTTGCCTTCCTTGCCTGTTTGAAATGCCGCTGTGCCGACGCGTCTTCCTGCGTCCGACATCGTGCAGCGCCCTGCGGGCAAGTGATCTGAAGGCTGTTTTCAAATCAGAATTCAAGAGGTTCGACACGCCATGTTGCTGATGATCGACAACTACGACTCCTTTACTTACAACGTTGTGCAATACCTTGGCGAGCTGGGTGCCGAGGTCAAGGTTGTGCGCAACGACGAACTGACCATCGCTGAAATCGAAGCGCTCAAGCCTGAGCGCATCGTGGTTTCCCCCGGTCCGTGCACGCCGACCGAAGCCGGCATTTCCATCGAAGCCATCAAACACTTTGCCGGCAAACTGCCGATCCTCGGCGTCTGCCTCGGCCACCAGTCCATCGGTCAGGCCTTTGGCGGTGACGTAGTGCGTGCGCGTCAAGTAATGCACGGTAAGACTAGTCCGGTATTCCACGAGGACAAGGGCGTTTTCGCCGGCCTCAATCATCCGTTGACCGTCACTCGTTACCACTCGCTGATCGTCAAGCACGACACTTTGCCCGATTGTCTGGAACTGACCGCGTGGACCCAGCACGATGACAGCTCGGTCGATGAAATCATGGGCCTGCGTCACAAGACCCTGAACATTGAGGGCGTACAGTTCCACCCCGAGTCGATTCTGACCGAGCAGGGCCATGAACTGTTTGCCAACTTCCTCAAACAAACCGGCGGCACGCGCTAAGGACTTCCCATGAATATCAAGACAGCCCTGAGCCGTATCGTCGAACACCTCGACCTCAGCACCGATGAAATGCGCGACGTGATGCGCGAAATCATGACCGGCCAATGCAGCGACGCGCAGATCGGCGCGTTCATGATGGCCATGCGCATGAAGAGCGAGAGCATCGACGAGATCGTTGGCGCCGTTTCGGTGATGCGTGAACTGGCCGATCAGGTCGAACTGAAGACTCTCGACGGCGTGGTCGATGTGGTTGGCACCGGCGGTGACGGCGCGAATATCTTCAACGTATCGACTGCCTCATCGTTTGTTGTCGCGGCTGCTGGTTGCACCGTCGCCAAGCACGGCAACCGTGCGGTCTCGGGCAAGAGCGGTAGCGCCGACTTGCTGGAAGCTGCCGGTATTTATCTGAACCTGACGCCGGTTCAGGTTGCGCGTTGCATCGACAACGTTGGCATCGGTTTCATGTTCGCCCAGACCCACCACAAAGCCATGAAGTACGCCGCCGGCCCGCGCCGCGATCTCGGCCTGCGTACGCTGTTCAATATGCTCGGCCCGCTTACGAATCCGGCCGGTGTGAAGCATCAGGTTGTGGGCGTCTTCAACAAGGCGCTGTGCCGGCCATTGGCCGAAGTCTTGCAGCGTCTGGGCAGCAAGCACGTGCTGGTGGTGCATTCGAAGGACGGTCTGGACGAGTTCAGTCTCGCTGCGCCGACTTTTGTCGCCGAGCTGAAGAACAACGAAATCACTGAATATTGGGTCGAGCCGGAAGACCTCGGCATGAAAAGCCAGAGCCTGCACGGCTTGTCGGTCGACGGCCCGGAAGCCTCGCTGGCGCTGATCCGCGATGCATTGGGCAAGCGCAAAACCGAAAACGGCCAGAAAGCCGCCGAAATGATTGTCCTCAATGCCGGTGCAGCGCTGTATGCCGCTGACCTGGCCAGCAGTTTGAAACAGGGCGTCGAGCTTGCGCACGACGCCCTGCACACCGGTCTCGCTCGGGAAAAACTCGAGGAGCTGGGTGCCTTTACCGCGGTATTCAGAGTGGAGAATGAAGGATGAGTGTACCGACGGTTCTGGAAAACATTCTGGCGCGCAAAGTTCAGGAAGTCGCCGAGCGTAGTGCCCGCGTCAGCCTGAGCGAGCTGGAAAGTCTGGCCAAGGCGGCCGATGCACCCCGTGGTTTTGCCCAGGCATTACTGGTGCAGGCAAAGAAGAAGCAGCCAGCGGTGATTGCCGAAATCAAAAAGGCTTCGCCGAGCAAAGGCGTGATCCGCGAGAACTTCGTTCCGGCCGAGATCGCCAAAAGTTACGAGAAGGGCGGGGCGACCTGTCTGTCCGTGCTGACCGATATCGATTACTTCCAGGGCGCCGACGCCTATCTGCAACAGGCCCGCGCCGCGTGCAGCCTGCCGGTGATCCGCAAGGACTTCATGATCGATCCTTACCAGATCGTTGAAGCCCGTGCGCTGGGCGCCGACTGCGTGCTGCTGATCGTCTCCGCACTGGATGACGTAAAAATGGCCGAGCTGGCCGCCGTCGCCAAAGGCGTCGGTCTCGATGTGCTGGTCGAGGTACACGATGGCGATGAGCTGGAGCGCGCATTGAAAACCCTCGACACGCCGTTGGTCGGGGTCAACAACCGTAACCTGCACACGTTCGAAGTCAGCCTGGAAACCACCCTCGACCTGCTGCCGCGCATTCCGCGCGATCGCTTGGTAATTACCGAGAGCGGCATCCTCAACCGTGCCGATGTCGAGTTGATGGAAATCAGTGACGTGTACTCGTTCCTGGTCGGTGAAGCGTTCATGCGCGCGGAAAATCCGGGCACTGAACTGCAGCGCCTGTTCTTCCCGGAGCGTGGCACTTCCATCAGCGGTTCGACCCTCGACTGATTCGCTCCAGACCGAGTCGACGCCATCGCGAGCAGGCTCACTCCTACAGGGGAACGCGTTCCAATTGTAGGAGTGAGCCTGCTCGCGATGAGGTACTAGAAATCCCCAAAGATTCCAGATCTGCCGGAGCCTTCCATGTCGCTGCCAACCCCCATGACCATCGAAGCCGGTCTGCAAGCCGAACAGGATTTGCTGGCCTCGGTCTGCGCCGGCGACTCGGAGTTCGGCCTGCTGTTCTGGCAACCCAGTGACCGTGCGCTGGTCATGCCACGCCGCCTCAATCGCCTCCCCGGATTCGACCACGCCTGCGAAGTCTCAGCCGCCGCTGGCTGGCCCGTCCTGCTACGTGAAACCGGCGGCGAACCTGTCCCGCAATCTGCCGCGACAATCAATATCGCCCTGGTCTACGCACCACCACGCAGCGAAGGCGATCTGAACCGCATCGAAACCGGCTACCGTCGCCTGTGCGATCCGATCTGTCAGTTGCTCGACGAGTTGGGTGGCACAGCATCGTTGGGTGAAATCGACGGCGCCTTCTGCGACGGTCGCTTCAACGTCAACCTCGATGGCCGCAAAATGGTCGGCACCGCCCAGCGCTGGCGCCAGAGTCAGGGCGGACAGCGTCCGGTCGGTTTGGTGCACGGTGCAATGCTGATGGATAACGAGCGCGAATCGATGGTTGCGGCGGTCAATCGCTTCAACGAAGCGTGTGGCCTGGAACAGCGGGTGCGGGCGCAAAGCCACATTGCCCTGCATGAAAAATTCAACGCGCCACAGGCCTTGGCGCGTCTCGATGAGTTGTTTCGTCTAATGCTGGCGCAGATGTACCGCGCCTGACGTCACCGGTTTACCGAGTGCCGAAGACCACCATGGTCTTGCCTTTCACATCGACCAGGTTGCGTTCTTCAAGGTCCTTGAGCACGCGACCGACCATCTCCCGCGAACAACCAACAATCCGCCCGATCTCCTGACGCGTCACCTTGATCTGCATGCCGTCCGGGTGGGTCATCGCATCTGGCTGCTTGCACAGTTCCAGCAGACAACGTGCTACCCGGCCAGTGACGTCGAAGAACGCCAGATCGCCAACCTTGCGCGTGGTGTTGCGCAGGCGTTGTGCGATTTGTCCACTGAGCACGTAAAGAATGTCCGGGTCCTGCTGCGACAATTCGCGGAACTTGGCGTAACTGATTTCCGCTGTTTCGCATTCGACCTTGGCCCGCACCCAGGCGCTGCGTTCCTGTTCCTGGCCCGCTTGTTCGAACAGACCCAGCTCACCGAAGAAATCCCCGGCGTTGAGGTAAGCGATGATCATCTCGCGGCCGTCGTCATCCTCGATCAGGATCGTTACCGAACCCTTGATGATGAAGTACAGCGTGTCCGAGCGATCGCCCGCACAGATGATGTTGCTCTTGGCCGCATGGCGACGGCGCTGGCAATGCATCAACAGCTTGTCGAGATTCTTGATTTTGGGTGTGGGGGTAATAGCAACCATGGTTGTATCCCGAAAAGACTGCACGGTGATGTTTGATTTTTTTATGAGGCGCTGAAGGCGGTCGCTACACAGCTGGCATGGGCGCCAGCGAATTGGCGCCAGCTTAACAGACACTTCGTCGAAAATTCGAGAAATTACCTACGTCGCAGAGGCATCCGTCCTAGGATCGGCACTCGCTGTCAGGCCGGGACGCTGTGCTAAGCTGGCGACCCTTTTTTATACAGTGGAGTCTTGGCGATGAAGGCACGCATCCAATGGGCTGGCGAAGCCATGTTCCTCGGCGAATCCGGCAGCGGTCATGTCGTGGTGATGGACGGTCCGCCGGACGCCGGTGGTCGTAATCTGGGTGTTCGCCCGATGGAAATGCTCCTGCTCGGTGTCGGCGGTTGCAGCAATTTCGACGTGGTCAGCATTCTGAAGAAGTCCCGTCAGGCCGTTGAAAGCTGTGAAGCCTTCCTCGAAGCCGAGCGCGCGACCGAAGATCCGAAGGTATTCACCAAGATTCACATGCATTTCGTGGTCAAGGGCCGTGGCTTGAAAGAAGCCCAGGTCAAGCGCGCCATCGAGTTGTCTGCCGAGAAGTATTGCTCGGCCTCGATCATGCTCGGCGCGGCCGGCGTGGCAATCACCCACGACTACGAAATCGTCGAACTCGGTTGAACCGACATTCAACTATCATAAAAGCAGTGCAGACTCTGGCGATCCCCCGCTGACGTCTGCATAATGCGCCACTTTTTTCAGGGCAGTGATCAGTCAGCCGACAGACCAGCCGCCTGAACAGATAACCAAAATCGCCATCGCGAAGAGGTGTTAACCGTCCTACGCAGGTGCGTTGTTCGCACTTGACGGGCATGCTTGATCACGCGGCCGGGCCGCATACATAGAGAGTTTTTAACGGTGAAAAGCAAACTCAAGCTCCACGGGTTCAATAACCTGACAAAGACCTTGAGCTTCAACATCTATGACATCTGCTACGCGGAAACCCCGCAAGACCAGCAGGCTTACGTCGAGTACATCAATCAAGAGTACAACGCGAAACGCCTGACGCAGATTCTCACCGAAGTTGTTGAGATCATTGGTGCCAACATCCTGAACATTGCCAGTCAGGACTACGAACCTCAGGGCGCCAGCGTCACGATTCTGATTTCTGAAGAGCCGGTAACCCCGACTGAAAGCCAGATTGAAGAGTCGCCGGGCCCGTTGCCCGAAATTATCCTGGCCCACCTCGACAAGAGCCACATCACGGTGCATACCTACCCGGAAATCCATCCGGACGACGGTATTGCAACCTTCCGTGTGGACATCGACGTGTCGACCTGTGGTGTCATCTCACCGCTGAAAGCGCTCAATTTCCTCATTCACCAGTTCGATTCGGACATCGTGACTGTGGATTATCGTGTGCGCGGCTTCACCCGTGACGTTGAAGGCAACAAGCACTTCATCGACCACGAGATCAACTCGATCCAGAACTACCTCTCCGAAGACACCCGCGACGCGTACCAGATGACCGACGTGAACGTGTACCAGGAAAACCTGTTCCACACCAAAATGCTGCTGAAGAACTTCGAACTGGATAACTACCTGTTCGGCGACGCGACCAGCAACCTGTCCCCCGAGCAACGTGCTCAGGTGACCGACCGGGTGAAACACGAAATGCTCGAAATCTTCTACGCGCGCAACATGCCGACCTAAGATTCCCGGCTACAAAAAAGGCGACCTTTCGGTCGCCTTTTTCATTTCTGCCACAACCCCCTGTGGGAGCGAGCCTGCTCGCGAAGGAGCCCTTTGCAGCAATACCGTTCTCAGATCCGATAAGTACTCTTGGTCATCACCTTGGCCAAAATACTCATTCCGAACTTCACCGGCGCCGGAAAACGGAAACCGCCAGCCTCCAGGGCACTTTCCGCATGATGTTCTTCATCAATGCGCATCTGTTCCAGAATCGCCCGGGACTTTTCGTCCTCGGCCGGCAATTGCTCCAGGTGTTCATTCAAGTGTTTGCACACCTGATGTTCGGTCGCCGCAACAAAACCGAGGCTGACTTTGTCGCTGATCAACCCGGCCACCGCGCCAATCCCGAAAGACATGCCGTAAAACAGCGGATTGAGCACACTGGTATGGCTGCCCAACTGATGAATGCGTTGTTCGCACCACACCAGATGATCAATCTCTTCTTCGGCGGCGTGCTCCATGGCCTCGCGCACCTGAGGTAGCTTGGCGGTCAGCGCCTGCCCCTGATACAGCGCCTGCGCGCAGACTTCACCGGTATGGTTGATGCGCATCAGGCCGGCGACGTGGCGGGTGTCTTCGTCGCTCATTGGTGTTTCCGGTTGCAAAATCGCTGGCGATGGACGGTACGGCTGGCCGCTGAAAGGCAACAGGGTACGCATCGCGGCATCGGCTTGCAGCAGAAGACGGTCAATCGGCGAGTAGTGACGTTGGGTAGTCATGCTGACCTCCGGGAAGAATCTCGACGGCCAGTTTAACCGAATCGGCCGGGGGAAGGTTTGCGCTGGGTCATCAGTAACACTGGATGTGCTCTTTGCTTTATGTAGGAGCTGTCGAAGGCTGCGATCTTTTGATCTTGTTTTTGGTACTCGAAGATCAAAAGATCGTAGCCTTCGGCAGCTCCTACACACAGGTTTGCTGGGTATCAGCCCGGTGGCCAGTTCATCTGACGCTGACCGAGTACGTGCATATGAATGTGATAGACGGTCTGCCCACCCTTCTCATTGCAGTTCATTACGACACGGAAACCTTCTTCGCAACCCAGCTCCAGCGCCAGGCGCTGTGCAGTGAAGAGGATATGCCCGGCCAGTGCCTTGTCGTCTTCGGTCAGGTCATTGAGGGTGCGCACCGGTTTTTTCGGGATCACCAGAAAATGCACCGGTGCCTGAGGGGCGATGTCGTGGAACGCCAGAACCTGGTCGTCCTCGTAAATGATCTTGGCCGGAATTTCCCGGTTGATGATCTTGGTGAACAGAGTATCCACTGCTGTTTTCTCCGTTGTTTGGGCTGGTCTGAGTGTACGCAGGGCGGCTTATCCCGCCCAGTGTTTTACCTGTAGGGCATTTCAGCGCGGGCAGTAAGCCTTGTTGACCATGCCGACAATGGTACGGTTGAGCCAGCGCGAACCCAGTCTCGGTAGGAAAGCGAACCATCGATTGCGTCGTCCCGGAATGATGATCGCGCGGTTCTTGTCGAGGGCGCGCACGGTGTACAGCGCAACCTCCTCGGGGCTCATCAGCAATTTGCTGTCTTTGAGTTTGTCGCTATTGAGCTGTGCCGTGCGGAAAAATGCCGTACGGGTCGGGCCGGGGCAGAGCACCGAAACCTTCACCGCACTTTGTTTGAGTTCAACCCGCAAGGCTTCGGAGAAGTGCAGCACATACGCCTTGCTGGCGTAGTAGGTGCTCATCCATGGGCCGGGATTGAATGCGGCCACCGAGGCGACATTGAGAATCTGCCCACCACCCTGCAGTGCCATGCTGTTACCGATGGCGTGGCAGAGGCGGGTGAGGGCGAGGATGTTTACCTCGATCAGATCCTGCTCGGTCATCCAGTCCTGCGCGAGAAACGGGCCGCAGGTACCGATACCGGCGCAATTGACCAGCAAGTCGATCTGCCGGTCACCTTCTTCGAGTTCCAGCAGGAAGCCGGACAGACGCAATGGCTCGCCCAGATCGCAGGCGCGGAACAGTACCTCGACGCCAAAGCGCTGGGTCAATTCGATCGCAATACTTTCCAGCTGATCACGCTGTCGTGCCACCAGAATCAGGCTGCGGCCGCGCCGGGCCAGCGCTTCGGCCAGTGCTAGGCCGATGCCGCTGGAGGCGCCAGTGATCAGAGCGTAACGGGTCATGCAATTCTCCATCGCAACAGCTCCGCGCCAGCGACGCGGTTGTCACGGCGGGGAGCGCTGTTCATTCTTTCGCAGAGTCTACAGGGGCCTGCGCCGCTTCGGCGGCTTCGTCGGCGGAATCCACGGGTGATTCGACTTCTACTTCGACTTCATCGGTGGTCACCGAGCCACTTTCGTAGCTGCTTTCCAGGTTGCTTTCGTATTCCTGCTGGATCGCCGAGATCCCGCCAAGCATGCCGCCGGCGAACACCAGGGCGAAAAACACGATCCATAGTGAACACAGCACTTTCACTGCGGTGCTGTTGGGCGGTGGGGGAGGGCCATAGCGATTGGCGCCGGTGTTGCCCGGTACGACCATGATCACCAGCGGAAAGAAACTGCCCACGAAAGGCACCAGGTTTAGCAGCCAGAGCCAACCCGACCAACCTATGTCGTGCAGGCGTTGAACGCTGAACAGAATGCTGACAATCAGGAAAGCGATAAACAGGAAGAAGGCGAAGATCCCGCCGATGATCAGGCCGGTAGTGGAATCACCGCTGACCAGCCCCAGAGCCAGGAGGGCGAATACGCCGACAATGGGCAAGGTCACCAGGCTCAGCACCATCGTCCACGCCAGAAAACGCAAGCGTCCGATTCGACCTTCAACGCTGAACGGCTTGAGCGTGGCGAACGCCGGCAGACTCTCGCCGACACTGGCACGAGGGGGCGCGTATGGAGAGTCAGGTTCCGCGACAACCGGCGCATGCTCATGAACATCGGCCAGATTCAGCTCGATGGCTGTTTCCGTTTCGATTCGCGCTGCGATCCCGGTTTTGTTCAGTGCCTGCAGGTACGTTTGAGCATCACTGTGGGAGAGCTCGCGCTTGAGTGCGACGACATTGCCGTTAAAAAGACGCTCAATGGCGGTCACATCGCTTTTGAACAGATCCGCCAGATTGAGTTTGGCCGTGGTGATATCGACACCGGGCTGTAGAGCACCGTCGAACACGATCTTGTAACGGGTTTCGCTCATGGCCGAGGCATCCTTGTCGCGAATGGATTGAAAGGTCAGCAGTGTAAGGCCAGTCCTTTGGGGCTCGCCCGCTATTTCTTAACGTGGCCAGCGTTTCGGCAGTTGTGCCGCGCGTTCGTGAGCCTGGCGATACTCGGCGTCCAGTCGGGCGATCAATTGATCAACGCTCGGCAGGTCGTCGATCTGCCCTACGCCTTGACCGGCCGACCACACGGTTTTCCAGGCTTTGGCTTCATCGCTGATCGGCTTGAGCTTGTCACCGAAATTGACCTCGCCCTTGCCTTGCAGAGCAGCCATATCGAAACCGGCCGCCTCCAGGCTCTGACGCATAAAACTCGCCGGCACTCCCGACACCGCTGGAGTATGGATGATGTCCGCAGCCTTGGCTGTCAGCAGCATCTCCTTATAGGCGTCAGGCGCATGACTTTCTGTGGTGCCGATAAATCGCGTACCGAAGTAGGCCAGATCCGCACCGAGCAGCTGTGCGGCAAGAATCTCATGGCCGTGGTTAAGACATCCTGCAAGCAGCAGGGTTTTATCGAAAAACTCTCGGATCTCGGCGATCAGCGCAAACGGACTCCAGGTTCCGGCATGCCCGCCGGCGCCGGCCGCGACGGCAATCAATCCGTCGACACCGGCCTCGGCCGCTTTTTCGGCATGTCTGCGAGTGGTGACGTCGTGGAAGACCAGGCCGCCATAGCTGTGTACTGCGTCGACCAGTTCCTTCACCGCGCCGAGGCTGGTGATGACGATGGGCACTTTATGTTCGACGCAGATATTCAGATCCGCCTGCAAGCGCGGGTTGCTGTTGTGCACGATCAGGTTCACCGCGTACGGCGCCGGGTTGTCGAGTGTCGCCAGTCCCGCTTCGATTTGCTCGAGCCATGCTTTGAAACCGCTGCTTTCGCGTTGGTTCAATGCCGGAAAACTACCGACCACTCCGTTACGGCAGCAGGCGAGTACCAACTCGGGGTTGGAAATCAGGAACATCGGCGCTGCCACCACCGGCAGACGCAGACATTGTTCGAGCAAAGCGGGCAGCGACATTATGAACACCCCAAGATCTGTACTTGTTGAAGTTAGAACGGCTTGACCACGACCAGAATTACGATAGCCAGCAATATCAGAACCGGCACTTCATTGAACCAGCGATAAAAGACATGGCTGCGGGTATTTTCGCCACGGGCAAAACGTTTTACCTGCGCGCCGCACATGTGGTGGTAGCCGATCAGCAAGACGACCAGTGTCAACTTGGCGTGAATCCAGCCATCCATGCTGAAGATGCTCGGGTTGAGATAGATCAGCCAGCCGCCGAAGATCAGCGTCGCAATCATCGCCGGGCCCATGATGCCGCGATACAGCTTGCGCTCCATGATGCTGAAGCGTTCTTTGCTGAGCGTGTCTTCGCTTTGCGCGTGATACACGAACAGGCGCGGCAAGTAGAACAGCCCGGCAAACCAGCAAACGACGCTGACAATGTGAAAAGCTTTGATCCATAGATAGAGCATTTTTAGTTATTCCAGGTTCACGGTAAGCCGGATAGTAGAGGCTTGAGCGTCCGCACGTCACCTTGACGGTTGTCGCAGGCGCGCGCGGCCCCTATTATCGACGGCTTTCCAGTGGGTTCTTTGAGGGCAGGTTATGGTCAAGGTCGGTATCGTCGGCGGCACGGGTTACACCGGTGTCGAACTGCTGCGTCTGTTGGCGCAGCATCCGCAGGCAGAAGTGGTTGTCATCACTTCCCGATCCGAGGCCGGTCTGGCCGTGGCTGACATGTACCCGAACCTGCGCGGTCACTACGATGGCTTGGCCTTCAGCGTGCCGGACATCAAGACCCTCGGCGCTTGTGACGTAGTGTTCTTCGCCACACCGCACGGTGTTGCGCACGCACTGGCGGGCGAATTGCTGGCAGCGGGTACCAAGGTCATCGACCTGTCGGCCGATTTCCGTCTGCAAGACGCTGAAGAGTGGGCCAAGTGGTACGGTCAGCCGCACGGCGCACCGGAGTTGCTGGACGAAGCGGTTTACGGTCTGCCGGAAGTCAATCGCGAGCAGATCAAGAAGGCCCGCCTGATCGCGGTGCCGGGTTGCTACCCAACCGCTACGCAGCTGGGCTTCCTGCCGTTACTCGAGGCTGGTCTGGCGGATACTTCGCGTTTGATCGCCGACTGCAAATCCGGTGTTAGCGGTGCCGGTCGTGGTGCGGCTGTAGGCTCTTTGTACTCCGAGACGTCGGAAAGCATGAAGGCTTACGCGGTGAAAGGTCACCGTCACCTGCCGGAAATTCGCCAGGGTCTGCGTCGCGCAGCGGGCAAGGATGTCGGTCTGACCTTTGTTCCGCATCTGACCCCGATGATCCGTGGCATTCACTCCACGCTCTACGCCACTGTGGTCGATCGCTCGGTAGATCTGCAGGCGCTGTTTGAAAAGCGTTATGCCAACGAACCGTTCGTCGACGTGATGCCGGCCGGTAGCCATCCGGAAACCCGTAGCGTGCGCGGTGCCAACGTTTGCCGTATCGCTGTTCACCGTCCGCAGGATGGCGATCTGGTGGTGGTGTTGTCGGTGATCGACAATCTGGTCAAAGGCGCGTCGGGCCAAGCGGTGCAGAACATGAACATCCTGTTCGGTCTGGACGAGCGCTTCGGCCTGTCCCATGCCGGTATGCTGCCGTAACACTTTAAGCCGCACAGCAAAAAGGCCCGTTAATCGGGCCTTTTTGCACTCTGAACAGCTCGTCGACTTTATTGATATACCGTAACAATAGTTGACCGATTTTCTCGGACAAGCGGATAATGCGCGTCATCACGCATTATGGCGGCGTAACGCCGGGAGATAGTCAGCATGAGCGTCGAATCCTTCACCCCCACGGCTTTGCAATTCACCCACGGTGCCGCGCACAAGGTGAAGAGCCTGGTCGATGAAGAGGGGAATGATCGCTTGAAGCTGCGCGTATTCGTTACGGGCGGCGGTTGTTCAGGGTTTCAGTACGGTTTCACCTTCGATGAAGATGTGGCCGAGGACGACACTATCGTCGAGCGCGAAGGCGTGAGTCTGGTGGTGGATCCGATGAGCTTCCAGTACCTGGCCGGTGCTGAAGTGGACTACCAGGAAGGTCTGGAAGGTTCGCGTTTCGTGATCAAGAACCCGAACGCCACCACGACCTGTGGTTGCGGATCTTCGTTCTCGATCTGATCGCACTGCGCTTCAGATAACAAAACGCCGCAGAGCCTTACGGTTCTGCGGCGTTTTGCTGTGCGTGATGTTTAAGCGGGGTAGATGGCGCCGAGCACTCGAAGTCCGCGGGCGCCGGTGACGCTTGGGCGGTTGGCGGCAATGCCTTCGAGGCAGCAATGGGCCAGCCAGGCGAACGCCATCGCTTCGACCCAGTCCGGGTCAACGCCGTGGGTCGCGGTGCTGGCTACCGTTGTCTCGGGAAGCAGGTCGGCCAGCCGTTTCATCAGTGCGCTGTTGTGCGCGCCACCACCGCAGACCAACAGTTCTTGGGTATCGGATTGAGCGCTTTGCAACGACTCGACGATGGTCAGTGCAGTCAGCTCAAGCAGTGTGGCCTGCACGTTTTCCGCCGCGAAGGCTGGTAGTCGTGACAGGTGTTGTTCCAGCCACGGCAGGTTGAACACTTCGCGTCCGGTACTCTTCGGGCCTTTGGTAATGAAAAACGGATCGCTGAGCAGTGCTTCCAGCAATGTCGGCTCAACAGTGCCTGATCTCGCCCAGTCGCCATTGCGATCGTAGTTTTCACCCCGTTGCTGCTGAATCCAGGCGTCCATCAGAACATTCCCAGGGCCGCAGTCGAAACCGGCTACAGGCTTGGTCGGCTCAATCAGACTCAGATTGCTGAAACCGCCGACATTCAAGACTGCCTGGTTACCGGTACGCTCTTCGAACAAAGCTTCATGGAAGGCTGGAACCAGCGGCGCACCTTGGCCGCCGGCAGCGACATCACGGCTGCGGAAGTCGCTGACTACAGTAATGCCGGTCACCTCAGTCAGCAGAGCAGGATTGCCAATCTGCACGGTAAAACCACGTGCCGGCTCATGGCGGATGGTCTGGCCGTGGCTTCCGATCGCCCGAATGTCTTTCGGCTTGAGTCGCTGCTGATCGAGGAGGGTATGAATGCCCTGCGCCGCGAGCGTCACCCAGTTCTGCTGGGCAATTGCCGAGCGGGCGATTTCGTCAGGGCCGCTGGCGCACAAGCCAAGCAGCTCGGCGCGCAGGGATTCAGGCATGGGAATGTAGTGGGTGGCGATCAGCTTGATCGCCGAGGTCTGTTCGATCAGGGCAATGTCCAGACCGTCGAGGCTGGTTCCGGACATCACACCGATATACAGGGCCATGACTTAACGCTTGCTCGAAGCCAGCATGGTGGCCTTCTCTTGATCCATACGCGCCATCAGCGGTTGGCTTTGTGCAAGGAAGCGAGCACGTTCGGCTTTGGCAATCGGATCAGCCATTGGCAGCTTCTGGCCAAGCGGATCGACGTGAACGCCGTTTACCTGGAACTCATAGTGCAGGTGCGGGCCAGTGGACAGGCCGGTGGTACCGATGTAACCGATGACTTGGCCTTGTTTCACCGTGCCGCCAGTCTTCACGCCTTTGGCGAACCCTTGCATGTGGCCGTACAGCGTGCGGTAGGTATTGCCGTGCTGGATGATCACGGTGTTGCCGTAGCCGCCACGACGTCCGGCGAGCAGCACTTTACCGTCACCGGCAGCCTTGATCGGCGTACCGCGCGGCGCAGCGTAATCAACGCCTTTGTGGGCGCGGATCTTGTTGAGGATCGGGTGCTTGCGGCCCATGGAGAACTTCGAGCTGATGCGGGCGAAGTCTACCGGAGTACGGATGAACGCCTTGCGCATGCTGTTGCCGTCAGCGGTGTAATAGCTGCTGTTGCCTTGTTTATTGGTGTAACGCACGGCGGTGTATGTTTTGCCGCGGTTGGTGAAGCGTGCTGACAGGATCGGACCATTGCCGACTGACTTGCCGTTGACCACTTTCTGCTCATAGATCACATCGAATTCGTCGCCCTGGCGGATGTCCTGCGCAAAATCGACGTCGTAGCCAAAGACGCTGGCCATATCCATGGTCAGGCTGTGGGAAAGGCCGGCACGGGCCGCGGATTGTGAAAGCGAGCTGTTGATCACGCCGTGTACGTAAGCGGTGCGAACGGTGGGTTTTGCGGTAACCCGGTTGAAGGCATAACCCTTTTCATTCTTGGTCAGGGTAATGGTTTCGACGTCGCTGACCTTGCTGTGCAAACTGGTCAGTTGACCTTCAGGGTTCAATTCGAACTCGAGTTTCTGGCCGTGCTTAAGCTGGCTGAACTGCTTGGCCTGTTTGTCGCTGGCCAGGACCTCATGAACGGAGGCGGCAGGCAGGCCGACCTTTTCGAACAAGGTCGATAGTGTATCGCCCTTGGCAACGATGACTTCACGATGACCAGGCGCTTTTGGCTTTTCAGCGGCTGGTGCCGATGCCGGTGCTGCTTCTGCGGTTTGCGGGGCGTTTTCGTCGCTGTTTTCGATTTGAGCAAATGGCGAAGCTACTGGCTCATTTGTGGCTTGAGCCGCGTCAGCAGCGTCTTGATCTTGTGTCAGTTGTTCAGCAGGACTTTCCAGTTCGAGACTCAGGGTCGTCTTTTTGGCTTCAACATCACTGGAAGGGAATACCAGGAGAGCCAGGCTAAGAAGGGCGGCGATTCCACTTGCGGCGAGCAGGTGGGTCTTCGGGTAAAGCGGCGGCGCTTTAGACGGTTCTGTGGTCATAGGTAATTTTGACTTTGAAAAATGATGAATTGGAAAAGATGAATGACATGATGAAGATGAAATAACTGTATAAAATATAACCAAATCATCTCTGAAGCAAGTCTACAGACAGCACGTCTGTGGATTGGTGTCCGTGCGCCGGGCAAAACTTGTAATTGGTGCGCGATCTTGTATGGTTGGTTCCCTTTGAATCTGAGCCTTGCGGGTCTGTTATGAAGTCGGTTGAAGAGCAGCTAGCGCTGATTAAACGTGGTGCGGAAGAACTATTGGTCGAGTCCGAGCTGATCGAGAAGCTCAAGCGCGGCCAGCCGCTGCGTATCAAGGCTGGTTTTGATCCAACCGCTCCGGATCTGCACTTGGGTCATACCGTGCTTATTAATAAGCTGCGCCAGTTCCAGGAGCTGGGGCATCAGGTGATCTTTCTTATAGGTGACTTCACCGGGATGATCGGTGATCCGAGTGGCAAGAGTGCAACGCGTCCTCCGCTGACTCGCGAGCAGGTTTTGGAAAACGCTGAGACCTACAAGACTCAGGTGTTCAAGATTCTCGATCCGGCGAAAACCGAAGTCGCATTCAACTCCACCTGGATGGATCAGATGGGACCTGCGGACTTCATTCGCCTGACTTCGCAATACACCGTCGCGCGCATGCTTGAGCGTGATGACTTCGACAAGCGTTACACCACCAATCAGCCAATCGCTATTCACGAGTTCCTCTATCCGCTGGTTCAGGGTTACGACTCGGTGGCTTTGCGTGCGGACGTTGAGTTGGGCGGCACTGATCAGAAGTTCAACTTGCTGATGGGGCGTGAGTTGCAGCGTGGTTACGGCCAGGAAGCGCAGTGCATTCTGACAATGCCGCTGCTTGAAGGTCTGGATGGCGTGAAGAAGATGTCCAAGTCTTTGGGCAACTACGTCGGTATTCAGGAAGCGCCGGGCGTCATGTACAGCAAGCTGGTTTCGATTCCGGATGCATTGATGTGGCGTTACTTCGAGCTGCTCAGCTTCCGTTCGATGGATGAGATCAATGCGTTGCGTGCAGAGGTAGAGGCGGGTGCCAATCCGCGTGACGTTAAAATCAAGCTGGCCGAAGAGATCGTCGCACGTTTCCATGGTGAGGAGGCTGCGGCCAATGCTCATCGTGCAGCGGGCAACCGCATGAAGGATGGCGAGCTGCCGGATGATCTGCCGGAGATCGAACTGGCCTCTGCTGAAGATATGCCGATCGCGGCTGTCCTTAATAAGGCAGGTCTGGTGAAGAACTCGGCAGCGGCACGCGACCTGTTGGCGTCCGGCGGTGTGCGCGTTGATGGTGAGGTGGTTGATCGCTCCTTTATATATGTACTGGGCGCAACCCACGTTTGCCAGGCAGGCAAGAAGGCGTTTGCACGTATCACGCTGAAATCTGAGTAAATTTGAAAATAGGTCTTGACGGCGAATTTCAGATGTCTATAATTCGCCCCACTTCCGGCGCAGTCGAAACGGAAAACTCCTTGAGATTCAATGAGTTATGTAGGTTTCGGCGGCAGGTAGCTTCAGTTCATCGAAGCCGAAAGGAAGTTGAAAAAGAGGTGTTGACAGCAGCGTGTAACGCTGTAGAATTCGCCTCCCGCTGACGAGAGATCGGAAGCGCAAGTGGTTGAAGTTGTTG